>JBEKMG010000009.1:0-128986 GCA_050008635.1 Rhizomicrobium sp. | reverse complement strand
AGATCTGCTGCACACCGGCGCGCACAAGATCAACAATTGTCTCGGCCAGGCGCTGGTGGCGCGCCGCATGGGCAAGCGCCGCATCATCGCCGAGACCGGCGCCGGCCAGCACGGCGTCGCCACCGCCACGGTCGCCGCGCGTTTCGGTCTGCCTTGCGTCGTCTATATGGGCGAAGTCGATATCGAGCGGCAAAAGCCGAACGTCTTCCGCATGCGCCTGTTGGGCACCGAAGTGCGTACCGTGAAGTCCGGCTCGCGCACCTTGAAGGACGCCATGAACGAGGCGTTGCGCGATTGGGTCGCCAATGTGCACGACACCTTCTACATCATCGGTTCGGCGGCGGGCCCGCATCCTTATCCGGCAATGGTGCGCGATTTCCAGACGGTGATCGGCAACGAGACCCGCGCCCAGATGTTGGAGCGCGAAGGCCGCTTGCCGGACCTCGTTTCGGCCTGCGTCGGCGGCGGCTCGAACGCCATCGGCATGTTCCATCCCTTCCTCGATGATCCCGACGTGGAACTCCACGGCGTCGAAGCGGCGGGCGAAGGCGCGGACACACAGCATCACGCGGCCACGCTGTCCAAGGGCACGCCCGGCGTGCTGCACGGCGCTCGTTCCTATCTGCTGCAGGACCGCGACGGGCAGGTGCTCGAAGCCCATTCGATTTCCGCCGGGCTCGATTATCCCGGCGTCGGCCCGGAACATTCGTGGCTGCGCGATCAGGGCCGGGTGAAATATTTCTCCATCACCGACACGGAAGCACTCGTCGCCTTCGTGGCGTTGAGCAAGCTCGAAGGCATCATTCCGGCGCTTGAATCGGCACACGCCATCGCCCACATCATGCGCGCGGCGCCGCAAATGGCGAAGGACAAGCTGATCGCCATCTGCCTGTCGGGCCGCGGCGACAAGGACGTGTTCTCCGTCGCCGCCGCGCTGGGGGAGAAGATATGAGCCGCATCGCGCAACGCTTCGCCGAACTCAAAGCCGCGAACCGCGCCGCCTTTGTGCCGTTCGTCACCGCCGGCGATCCAGACGCTGAAACGACGACGGCATTGCTGGAGAAGCTGCCCGCCGCCGGCGCCGATCTGATCGAGCTCGGCGTGCCGTTTTCCGATCCGATGGCCGACGGCCCCGCGATCCAGGCTTCGTCCTTGCGCGCGCTCAAAGCCGGCATGACCTTGCCGAAAGTGCTCGAACTCGTGCGCCGCTTCCGCAAGGCGGACCGGACGACGCCGCTGGTCCTGATGGGCTATTACAATCCGATCCACGCTTACGGCACCGCGCGTTTCGCCAAGGATGCCGCCGACGCCGGCGTGGATGGGCTGATCACGGTCGATCTGCCGCCCGAGGAAGACGAAGTGCTGCGCCTGCCCGCTGCCGCCCAAGGCCTCGACATCGTGCGGCTGGCTACGCCGACGACCGACGAGGTGCGTCTCGAAGCCGTGCTCGATGGCGCCGGCGGCTTCCTTTATTATGTCTCGATCGCCGGGATCACCGGCACCAAGAGCTTCACCGAACGCGACGTGCACGCGGCGGTGGCGAAGGTGAAAGCGGCGAGCGGGCTGCCTTGCGTGGTCGGTTTCGGCATCAAGACGGCCGAGCAGGCGGGGGAGGTGGCCGCGTTTGCCGACGGCGCGGTGGTGGGCTCTGCCATCGTCGAGCGGCTGGCGGCGGCCGGCGAAAAGGCTGAACGCGTCCGCGAGGTGCTGGAATTCTGCGCTTCCCTGGCGCAATCCGTGCATGCGGCGCGTCAATAAAAGGCTTGTCATGGCCCGCGAATGCGGGCCAACCAGTTGGAGCATTACCGGTTTCGAAGGTGAACCTGGATATTCTTGTCGCCCGTTGCGTTGGTCATCACCTGGGTGGCCCGCACTAGGCGGGCCATGACAGCGGAGCTAGAATGACACCATGAACTGGATCGCCAATTTAGTCCGTCCACGGATAAAAAGCCTGATCGGCGGGCGCACGAGCGACACCCCGGAAAATCTCTGGAGGAAATGTCCCGCCTGTGGCGAGATGATCTTCCATCGCGATCTGATCGCGGCGCAGAACGTCTGTCCGCAGTGCGGCCATCATCTGCGCATCGGCGCGGCCGAGCGTTTCGCGGCGCTCTTCGACGGGGCGACCTACGACGAACTGATTCCGCCGGAAGTCCCTCCCGACCCGCTGCGCTTCCGCGATGAGAAGCGCTACAGCGACCGCCTGAAGGAAGCCCGCTCCAAGACCGGGCGCATCGATGCGCTCGCCGCCGCGCGCGGTACGCTGGACGGGCTGCCGGTGATGGTAGCTGTGCAGGTCTTCGACTTCATGGGCGGCTCCCTCGGTATGGCGGTGGGCGAGGCGTTGGTCAACGCCATGCAGACTGCGGCGGCAGAAAGCCGGCCGTTCATCCTGTTCGTCTCGTCCGGCGGCGCGCGCATGCAGGAAGGCTTGTTGTCGCTGATGCAGATGCCGCGCGTGACCATCGCAGTGGACATGCTGCGCGAGGCGGGGCTGCCTTACGTCGTGGTGCTTACCGATCCGACCACCGGCGGCGTCAGCGCCTCCTACGCCATGCTCGGCGACGTGCACATCGCCGAACCCGGTGCGCTCATCGGTTTCGCCGGACAGCGCGTCATCGCCCAAACCATGCGCGAGCATCTGCCGGAAGGTTTCCAGCGCGCCGAATATCTGCTCGAGCACGGCATGGTGGACATGGTCGTTCATCGCCACCAGATGCGCGAAACGCTGTCGCGCGTGGTGCATCTTCTGATGAAGCGCTCGCGGCCCAAGACGCGGCCGACGCGGCCCGCCGTGATTGTCGCCAGCGCCGAGCGCGCTGCGCCCCCGGCCGGAAGCGATTCATGAGTCGCTCCGGGAGCGACGCGGTTCTCGACCGGTTTCTCAAGCTCCATCCCAAGAAAATCGATCTGGTGCTGGACCGGATTCTCCGGCTGCTGGCCGCACTCGGGCATCCCGAGCGCCGTCTGCCGCCCGTGGTTCACGTCGCCGGCACCAACGGCAAGGGTTCGGTGTGCGCCTTCGTCCGCGCCATGCTGGAAGCGGGCGGGCACAAGGTGCATGTCTATTCGTCGCCGCATCTGGTGCGTTTCCACGAGCGCATCCGCTTGGCCGGCAACCTGATCGGCGAAACCGAGCTGATGGGACTGCTGCTGGAGTGCGAACAGGCGAACGAAGGCCAGCCCATCACCTTCTTCGAGATCACCACGGCGGCGGCATTCGTGGCCTTCGCGCGCCATCCCGCCGATGCGCTGGTGGTGGAAGTGGGCCTCGGCGGCAAATACGACGCGACCAATATCGTCGCGCGTCCGCGCCTGACCGTCATCACGCCCGTCGGCCTGGATCATACCGAGTTTCTCGGCACCTCGCTCGCTGACATCGCCGCCGAGAAGGCCGGCATCATCAAGTCCGGCGTGCCTTTGATCGTAGGTCCGCAGGACGATGCGCCGCTCGACGTCATCCTGCGCCGCGCCGACGCGCTGGGCGCGCCGGCCCTTGTGTTCGGACAGGATTTCTTCGCCCACCAGGAACACGGCCGCATGGTCTATCAGGATCATGACGGCCTGCTCGATCTGCCATTACCCCGGCTGATCGGGCGTCATCAGATCGAGAATGCCGCGCTGGCCATTGCTGGCCTCAGGCGCGTCGGCGGCGCTTGGGCCAAGGACGAAGCCATCGAACAGGGTCTGAAAACCGTCGATTGGCCGGCGCGCCTGCAACGGCTGTCGCGCGGCCCATTGATCGACGCCGCGCCGGAAGGCGCCGAGGTTTGGCTCGACGGCGGGCACAATCCGCACGGCGCCGCGGCGCTGGCACGCGCCATGGCGGATTTCGAGGAGCGCGCGCAAAAACCGCTTTATCTCATTTGCGGAATGCTGAAGACCAAGGATGCCGTCGGTTTTCTGTCGGCCTTCCGCGGGCTTACCCGCCACATCGTCACCGTCGACATTCCCGGCGAAGAGGCAAGCCTCGGCGCCGGCGCCTTGTACGATTGCGCGCGTTCCGCCGGTCTCGACGCCGCGCCTGCGGAGGACGTGGAAGACGCCATGATGCAGATCGCGGCGCAGGTGCGCATCGGTCCGCACGATCCGCCGCCGCGCATCCTGATCTGCGGTTCGCTTTACCTCGCGGGGCAGGTGTTGGCGGAGAACGGCTGACGCAGCGCTGCGCTCAATGCCGCCGTGGCGTAGACAAAACTCGCTCTGAAAATATCCCCCAATTCGTCATGGCCGCCCTTGAGGCGGCCAACCAGCCGGCGCGCGTCCGCGCGCCGGAAGACTCTTTTGATTTGCTGGATGGCCGGGTCAAGCCCGGCCATGACGAAGGCGAGTCAGATCGAACTCTCGATCCATTCCTTGATCTTCGACTTGGGCAGGGCGCCGACCTTGGTGGCCGCCACCTGGCCCTGGCTGAAGATCATCATGGTGGGGATGCCGCGCACGCCGTATTTCTGCGGCACGGTCGGATTGTCGTCGATATTGAGCTTCGCGAAGGTGACTTTGTCGCCGAGTTCCGATGCCAGCTCGTCGAGCGCGGGCGCGATCATGCGGCAAGGCCCGCACCATTCGGCCCAAAAATCCACCAGAACCGGCTTTTTCGCATTCAGAACATCGCTCTGGAACGACGCGTCGGAGATTTTGATCGGCGAAGACATACGCATTTCCTCACGTGTGACAGACCTATATCTAGGAACCGGACCCATCCCGGTCAAGGCGCGCGCGAACGCGGCCCGTTTCCGCCACCAGAAAGGCATCGCTCAGCGGCATCAGAGAGGGGCCTTCGGTCCAGACCAGCGCGCAGGCGATTCGCTTCCCCGGGAATATCCTTGCCGCTGCGGCACGATATAAGGCCATTTGTGTTGCATAGATTCCGGGCACGTCCTCTTCGCGGGCGGGCGGCGGGCGGTTCGTCTTGAAATCCACAATGAGAACGTCGTCGCCGGCAATGGCCAGACGGTCCACGCGGCCGTGGACGCGTGCGCCTGGGCCCAATTCCGGCAATTCGGCGACGATGGCGACTTCGGCGCGGCTCGACGGCGCAAAGGCGGCGGCGAACATTGGATCGTCGAGGACGGCCAATGTCTCCACGGACAATTGAATAGCTTCCGCTCCGTCAAGCCCCCGCGCGCGCAGGAATCTTAGCGCTGTTTCCTCGCGCCGGTTGCGTTCCACCTCGGGCAAGTGTGCCAGCATGGCGTGGACCAGAAGCCCGCGGCGGAAGCGCGCCGCGCCATTCTGTCCCAGCGGCGATGGTAGCGCCGGTTCGTCCATGCCCGCCGCCGCGGAGGGGCGGATGAGCCAGGGCGACGGACGTTCCGCCTTGGGCGGCGTGCGCGCCCAACCCGGAATCACGATGGTTTCCGGGGCGGTTGCCGTTTCGCTCGCGGCGGGGGCGACGGACGCGGTTCCGAAGACGCGAATCATGGCGTCGCCTTGCGCGATCTCGGCCCCCAGCGCGTTCGCCGCGCGTTCCGCAAGCTGGTGCCAGGAACCTTCCCTGATGCCCTTTTTGTTCTCGAAGCCGCAGATGATGAGGCGCTCCTTGGCGCGGGTGAGCGCGACGTACAGCAGGCGCCGGTGCTCCTTGAGCGTTTCGCCCTGCGCCGCCATTTTCGCCTGCCGGACCTTTTCCGGCGCCGCCTTGTCGGAAAGCGGGAACAGCACGCCTTCGTCCGTGTACAGAAGATGTCCCTTGGTCGCCGGGCTGTCAGGCAGCGAGGTGGTGTCGGGCAGGATGACGATGTCGGCTTCCAGGCCCTTGGCGCCGTGCACGGTCATCACCCGCACTTCGTTGCGGCCGCGTTCCATGTCGCGCTTGACCTCGGCGCCGCCGCGCAGGGTCCAGTGCAGGAAGCCCTCCAGCGACGGCGTGTTGGCGCCCTCGTAGGCCAGCGCCAGCGACAGGAACTCGTCGATCGCATCGCCCGTTTCCGGGCCGAGCCGCGCCAGCAGCTTCATGCGGCCTTCGGTCAGGGCCTGGGCATAGAATTCGAACGGTGGGACGCGGTCGGCGCGCGCCCGTGTCTCGGCGAGAAAAGCGTGCGTTTCGGGGAACTCCTCGTGCCGCTGCGCCAGTTCGCGCCACAGCGTGCCCTTGCGATCGTGGCAAAGCGCAAAGAGGTTTTCTTCGCTGAGCCCGACCAGCGGCGAGCGCAGCAGCGCCGCCAGATTAAGATCGTCTTCCGCCAACAGCGCGAAGCGGCCCAGCGCGATCAGGTCCATCACCGCGATCTGTTCCGTCAGCTTGATGCGGTCGGCGCCCGCCACCGGCACGCCGCGATCCTTCAGCTTACGGATGATTTCGCCGGCGAACGGTTCGCGCCGCGGCAAGAGGATCATGATGTCGCCCGGTTTGATCGCCTCCTTGCGGCCGGGCAGGGCGACGCGCCGGTCCAGCCAGTCCTTGATCTTGTCGGCGATTTGTTCGGCCAGCCGCACGATCGGGCTGTCGCTGCGTTCCAGATCGACCGGGCGCAAGTCCCAGGGATCGGGATCAGGCGCGTCGGAAGGCTTCAACGCCGGCCAGAATTCCACCCGGCCGGTCGCCCCGGTGCGCAGCGCCTTGTGCTCGATTTGCTGATTGCTGGAGGTCAGGCCTTCGCGCGCCGTGGGATCGGCAAAGGTCTCGTCCACGAACTGCAAAATCTCAGGCACCGAACGCCGCGAGGTCTGCAGAAACTCGTAGGAGAATTCGCGCCCCGCCGCCTCCGCGCGGCCCGCGAAGAATCTGCGGCGGATGTCGAATTGCGCCGGATCGGCGCCTTGGAAGCTGAAGATCGATTGCTTCTCGTCGCCCACGGCGAACAGCGTTCTCGGCATCGGCCGATCGATGCCTTCGCCGGCGAAGAACTCTTCGGTCAGGCTCTGGATGATGTCCCATTGCAGGGCGCTGGTATCCTGCGCTTCGTCGATCAGGATGTGGTCGATGCCTTCGTCGAGCTTGTACATCACCCACGCCGCGCCGCTGCGTTTGAGCAGGCGGTGCGTTTCCACGATCAGATCGTCGTAATCGAGCGCGCTGCGGGCGCGCTTCTGTGCGGCATAGGCGTCGCGGACCGCATCGACGACGGTCAGCGCGGCTTCAGTGAGCGCCGCCGCGTGCGTCGCACGCAAGCGGTTGTCGAACTCCTGCACACGGCGCCCGAGCGCTTCCAGATAGGCAAGAAGATCGGGGCGGGCCTGCGCGAGAGCCTTTGTCGCCAAAGTGACGCGAAGCGCTCCATCCTGGGTGAGAAGGGCACCCCGAACGACCTCAAGCCGCATGAGCGCATCTATATTTTCCAAGGCAACGGCCAATGCCATGCCACGCTTGGTGTCGGTCGTGCTGCCCGGGGTCAGCCAAGCGATGGCAGCCCGCAAGGTCGTTTCCTCGGCGTCCAGGCTCAAGGCGAAGGCGGCGGCGATGGACTCTTCCGTGTCGTTCGGATCGGCGCCGTGCGCCTGGCGCAGCAGCCCTTTCCAATCGTCGGTCCTCGCCAGGAACGCGTCGAGCTTGTTGCGGTCGGAGCCCAGCGCCGCATCGAGAATGCGCTCGAGCCGGAAATCGCTGAGGTGGGTTGCCAGATAGGCGATGGCGGCCGCGCGCGGCGTGTCGCCGGACCCGGCGCGCTCCAGCACCCGCGCCCGCGCTTCGGCCATCAGATCGCGGGCGGTGCGTTCGTCGAGCACGCGGAACGAGGCCGGCACGCCCGCTTCCAATGGAAAGCGCATCAGCACATACTGGCAGAAGGCATGGATGGTCTGGATCTTAAGCCCGCCCGGCGTTTCCAAGGCGTCGGCGAACAGGCGGCGCGCTTTCCTCAAGTCTTCCTTGCCGCCGATTTCGGCGCCGACCGCTGTTATGTTTGCGGCCAACTCTGCGTCGGGCAGCATCGACCAGCGGCCAAGCTGATCGAACAGACGTCCGGCCATCTCAGCCGCTGCGGCTTTGGTATAAGTGAGACACAAGATGCGTTCGGGCCGTGCGCCGGCCAGCAGCAATCGCGTCACGCGATTGGCGAGCGTGTGCGTCTTTCCCGCGCCGGCATTGGCGGCCACCCAGGCGGAGCGCCTTGGATCGGAGGCGGCGAGCGCGTCCTTGCTCATTCGCCTTCTCCCCGCCAGCCGCTGGCCGACCATTCGCGCACACGGGCCAGATGATCGTAGTCGCCCTCCCTTTTGGCGAAGAGCGGCCCGACGCGCGATTCATAAGCCTTGTTCTCGTCGTCGAACGCCGCAATGCGCCCGGCTAGCCGATCGGCCGCTTGGCGCGCGATCTCCTTGGCATCGGTTTTGACGGGTTTGAATTCACCCGGCTCCGCGCCGCCGGTGATGCGGAGGTAGATCAGTTCCGCCGGGTCGAGCGGTCCGATCTCCTTGAAGCCTCCCGCCATCAGCACCGCGCCTTCCAGCGGTAATTGCGGCGCCAGATGCCTCAGCACTTGCGGATCAGTCGGCGGCACGCCCGTCTTGTAATCCAGGATGACGCCGCCGCCCGCCTTCAGCCGGTCGATGCGGTCGGCGCGTCCGTAAAGCGTGAAATCTCCCGCCGGACCCTTGAAGGCATGCTCGCCTGTGATCTCCACGAAGCTTTCGGCGATGGCGCCGCGCCGCTTGCGCTCCAGATCGACGAACCAGATCGCGGCGCGCAGGAAACGCGGCCGCCAGATCGCCAGGGTGGCTTTCGGCGTGCCCAATTCGTCGAACACATCGTCGGCGATGGCGACCAGTTGCACGGCAGCCTCGGGCGGCAGCTCGCGCGGGAAGCGGCGGACGAACAGCTCGAGTGCGCGATGCAGAGCGCTTCCGCGTTCGAGCGGGCCGATTTCCGCATCCAACGGATCGAGCGGCCGGAGTTTCAGGATGCGCTTGGCGTAGATCGCATAAGGATCGCGCACCCAGGTTTCGATTTCGGTGAAGGAGAGCTTGCGCGGCCGCGCCGAGACGGGCGGGCGAGGCGCCGGCGGCTTGATCCGCTCGGGCGCGCCGGGATCGGACAGTGCCGCAGCGATCAGCCGGTAAGGCGTCCGCGACGCCAAAGCCGCTTCGATTTTCAAACCTCTGGTGAGCTGCACCAGACGTTGCAACCAGCGCGAGGCCACGGTCGGCGCGCCTTCGGCCTTGAGTGCGCGGGTGAGCACGACGCGCGGGCCGGCCGCGAGCGTCGCGAAATCGTGCGCGGAAAGGCCGATGGCGCGTTCGGGTTGCTCCAAGCCAAGCGTATGCCGCATCGGGCGCGAGAACCACGGATCGTCGGCGGTCGACGCCGGCCACGAGCCTTCGTTCAAGCCGCCCAGCACGATCAGATCGAAATGCTGCAAGCGTGCTTCCAGCGGTCCCAGAATGGCAAGGCGCGGATGGCGTCCGAAGGGGGGCCGCACGGAAGGTTCTTCCGTCAGCGCACGGAACAGCACCGCATAGGAACGCGTCTCGATGGGCGGCAGATCCGCAGCCGCTTCGGAAAACTCTTGGACGAACTGATGAGCGACTGTGCCTGCCGATCCTCGCCACAGATTCTGATTTGGCGCCAACCGCTCCGCCGCTGTGATATGGGCCGCCAGCGCATCGCGTATCGCGACCTCGGGCCGCGCCAAGGCATCCGCGAACGGCGCCAGCGTCTGCGCCACCTGCGCAAACCATGTCTTGAGTGGCTCGCCCGCTTCGTCGCAGGCATGGGCAATCGCCGCGGCAATGCCGGCCAAACCGGAATCTGGCCGCGGCCCGCGCAGCACCAGATCGAGTTCGCGTGCCCGCGCACGGAAGACGGCGGCGTCCTCGCTCATCGTGCTCAGCGGATGTTTGAGCAGCGCCAGCAGCGGCACCGGCGCGAAACCGCTGTCGACGGTTTCGGCGATGAGGCATAGAAACGCGCCGACCTCCGTCTGCGCCAGCGGTCGGCCGGCGGAATCGTCGATGGCGATATCCCAGCGGCCAAGCTCCGCCGTCACGCGCCGCGCCAAGGCGCGATCGCGCGTCACCAGCGCCGCCGTGTGCGCCGGCGTTTCCAAAGCCTCGCGCAGCAACAGTGCGATCACGGAGGCTTCCTCTGCCGGATCGGCCGCTTCGAGCAGCGTCAGCCCATCGAGCCCCGCCGCCAGTTCGCATCCGTCGCTGTCGGCCAGCGCGCGCCAGGCGTCCGTCGTCGGCGCCGGACGCAGCACCTCGCGCAGAATCCGCTCGCGCTGCGGCAACCCGACCGACGGCACCCAATCGGCGACGTCTTCGCGTTCGACGCCGATCCGCTCCAGCAATTGCTTCAAGGTGAATTGCGGATGGCCGGGATCGAGCCGCTGCCAGCTGTCCTCGTCCAGATCGCGATCCAGCCCCGGCAGGACGACGGCGCCTTGCGGCAGGCGCGCGATGACGCCAAGCAGTTCGGCGGTTGCCGGAATGCTGCCGGTGGAACCGGCGGCCACCACAGGGCGGTCCGGCGGATTGGTCGTCAACCGCTTGGCCAAGGCGCGCAGCGCTTCGTTGCGGCGCGCTTCGGGATTGACGCAGCCTTCGGCTTTCAAAAGCGCGGGCCACTCTGTTCGGATCAGCGACAGGAATTCCTTGACCTCGGCCCAATGTTCGGCCAGCGCCAAGGGCGCAAGGTCTTCGAGTTTCTCCAGATCGGCGCCTTGCCGTTCGATCTCGTCCATGACGGCCGTCAGGCTTTTGGCGAGGCCTGCCGCCTGTCCGAAGCTCAGCCGTCCGTAATCGCGCGCCAGACTCCAGCGGCGGATCAGCGCCGCCAGCAGCAAGCGCCGGCGCAGCGGCGCGATGGCCGGCTTCAACTCCAACGCGTTGGCGATTGGGTCGAGCAGCAGCTCGTCTTCGTCCACGTCGCCCAGCGGCCTGAAGTCCGGCAGCAGCGCCGCGCCGCCGGCTTCTCTGGCGAAGATCTCGGCGATGCCGCGCGCCGCGCGCCGCGTCGGCAGATAGATCGTGAGGTCGGCGAGGGCGAATGGGCCGTCCGTTCCGAAGCGCCGCAGAAGTCCTTGCGCAAGGATCGTGGAAAAGGGCGCGCCCGCCGGGATGGTGAAGACGTTGGCGCCCCGCGTGATGTCAGGCGGCCGGGGCAAGGTCTGCCAGAAATTCTTCGGCCTCGGCGACGGCCCCAGGCGTGCCGACGTGAATCCACACGCCGTCCAGGCGCACGCCGAACAACCGTTCTTTTTCGATGGCGCGGTCCCATAGGACGTTGGTCGAGAAGCCGCCGCTCGGCGGGTTGTCGAACAGGCGCGGATGCACGATCTGCACGCCCGGGAAGGCGAAAGGCGAAACGCGGCCTGGCGGCACGCGCGAAAGATGCCCCGCGCTGTCCATCATGAAATCGCCCGCGCCTTCGTAACCCATGGCCGTGACCATCGGCGCCATGAGCAGGAGCGCGTCCATCTTCTCGGGGTCCCAGCGCGCCTTCATGCGTTCCAGCGCCGCGCCATAGCCTTCCACCCAGATCGTATCCGAATTGTGGATGAAAAAGGGCTTGCCGCTGAAATATGCCAGCGCTTTGGCGACGCCGCCGCCGGTGCCGAGTAATCCGTCGCTTTCGTCGGAATAGAGGATCTCCACGTCCTTGCGGCCGGCCAGATGCGCTTGGATCATCTCGGCCTTGTAGTGGACATTGACGACGACCGTCGTCACGCCGGCCGCGACCAGGCGGTCGATGGCGTGGTCGATCAGCGCTTTGCCGCCGACCGACACCAGCGGCTTGGGGCGATCGTTGGTCAGTGGCCTCATGCGCGTGCCCAGCCCAGCGGCCATGATCATCGCGCGCGTGGGTGAACTCATGTCATGCTCCTTCGTTGCGCGGGACGCCTCGCGCCTCTTGGGGAATGGCGCGGTCATACCACGATTTGAGCGCGGCGAGCGCGGGATGTTCGAGGTCCCTGCCCAGGTGGGACCAAACCCTAGGCAGATAGGATAAGTAGCGCCCCTTGCCGTCGCGCCGGAACAGTCGCGCGAAGATGCCGACGATCTTGGCGTTGCGCTGGGCGGCGAACACCGCCATTTCCTCCGCGAAAGCGATTGTGTCGAGTGGAGTGCTTTGCTCGCGCATGGCCTTCAGATAGTGCGCGGCGGCGCTTTCGCCCAAGGCCGGCGGCACGTCGCGCCGCGCGTCCTCGATCAGCGACACCAGATCATAGGCTTTGGCTCCGGCGACGGCGTCCTGGAAATCGATCAGCCCGACGCGCGCCACGCCGCTTCGCTCCGGCAGCCACAGCAGATTCTGCGCATGGTAATCGCGATGCACGAAGACCGGCGGCGCGCGCAAATGGGGCGCCAGCGCTTGGCGCCACAGTTCGCGGTGTTTCCCGGTTTCGTCTTCGCTAGCCTTACGTCCGAGCGCGACGGGAAAAAACCATTCCGTCAGCAGGTCGACCTCTGCCAGAAGCGCGGTCTCGTCATAAGCGTGCAAATGTTTATCGGGGGGCAGCACGCCCGGTGCCGCGTCGGCATGCAGCTTGGCGAGCACTTCCGCCGCCGCCGCGTACAGCGCCCCCTCGTCCGCGCCGCGCGCCAGTGCATCGGCGAACAGATCGTCGCCAAGGTCCTCGATTAGAACGAAGCCCTGCGCGGCGGCGTCGGCAGAGATCTCCGGCGCGCTGAGGCCCTTGCTGCGCAGATACTTCGCAACGGCGACGAAACGGGCGCAGTCCGCCCCCGCCAGCCTGGCCACTGCGTTGTAACCGAGCGCGCGCCGCTCTCTGGGCGAGGCACCCGCGGGTGCGGCCGGGGTCTCGGCCGATTGCGGCTGGTCCATCAGCAGCGCTGCGCGGCCGTTCAGCCGCAGGCGGATGTAACGCCGCGTGGAGGCGTCGCCGGGCAGGGGAATGCGCACCGCTTCGCCCCATCCGGCGCGGGTCAGGAATGCCTGCATGGCTTCGGTGCGCTCAGCGGACAAGGGCGTCACCCGACAGAAGCGACGCCCAGCGGACCGGTCCGGCGATGTCGGCGCGGCGCGACCCAGGCCCGGTCGTGGTCAGCGCGACATGAAGCAGATCGCCGGGCAGATGGCCCTCAGCATTCTCCGGCCATTCGATCAGCACCGCGCCTTCGTCCAGCGCATCGTCGAGCCCGAGTTCATCGATCTCGCGCGGGTTTCGGATGCGGTAGAGATCGTAATGGCGCACCGCAAGGCGCGCCGTTTCGTAGGTCTGAACCAGCGTGAACGTCGGGCTCGGCACGCTTTCCGTCACGCCAAGCGCGCGCAGAATAGCGCGCGCCAGAGTGGTCTTTCCGGCGCCCAGATCGCCTTTAAGCGCAACCGCGTCGCCGATGCCAAGGCCTGCGGCAATCCGCGCACCAAGTGCTTCGGTAGCCGCAAGGTCGCTGAGTTGGACCGGCATGGTGAAAGCCTGTGATTTCACGTTCATGGCTCTTGTTCTAGCAATTGATTCCCTGGACCCGCTCGGACATCTTAGCTGCGCTTTCGCCAATTTTCTTCCGGATCGTCATGTCGCAGAACATTGTCATCATCGGCGCCGGTCAGGCGGGCGCTCAGGCCGTCGTCAGCCTCCGGACCGAGGGGTTTTCCGGCGCCATCACCATGGTCGGCGACGAGCCTTTTGCGCCTTACCAGCGTCCGCCGCTGTCCAAAGCCTATCTGATGGGGACGTTCGAGCGCGACCGTCTGTTTCTCAAGCCCGACGCTTTCTATCGCGAATCGGCATGCGATCTGATCCTGGGCGTCGGCGTACAGGCCATCGACCGGGCGGCAAAGACGGTATCTCTCTTGGGCGGCCGCACGCTGCCTTACGACCTGCTCCTGCTGGCGACCGGCACGCGGGTGCGCCCGATACGATGCGCAGGCGCCGATCTGGCTGGCATCCATTATCTGCGCAGCATCGCGGACGTGGACCGGCTGCGCCCGGCCCTCGCGAAAGGCAAGCGGCTGGCGATCGTGGGCGGCGGCTATATCGGCCTCGAGGTCGCCGCCGTGGCGGCGAAGCACGGCCTCGAGGTGACGGTGTTCGAAGCGCTGGAGCGGGTGATGGCGCGGGCGGTGTCGCGCCCGGTTTCCGATTTCTTCGAGCGGGTGCATCGCGCGGCCGGCGTGAAGCTGCTCTTGAACACCGGCGTGGAAGGTTTCGAAGGGAGTGGCTGGCTGGAAGCGGTGCGCGCCGGCGGCAAGCATTATCCCGCCGATCTGGCGTTGGTTGGTATCGGCGTCGTTCCCAACATGGAACTGGCCAAGGATGCGGGCCTGCCGTGCGAGGACGGCATCGTCGTCGACGAGAATTGCGCAACCGCCGACCCCACGATCTTCGCTGCCGGGGATTGCACCTGGCATGTCGGGCGCGAGGGCATTCCGCTCCGACTGGAAAGCGTGCAGAACGCCATCGACCAAGCCAAGCATGCGGCGTACGCGATGGTGGGCAGGCCCAGGCCGTATCGCGAAGTGCCATGGTTCTGGTCCGACCAATATGATCTGAAGCTGCAGATCGCCGGGCTGGCGCGCGCCGGCGACCGGATCGTTGTGCGCGGCGATCCTAGGGCGCGCAAATTCGCCGTGTTTCATTTGCGCGAAGGCGCGGTTGCCGCCGTGGAAGCCATCAACGCGCCGTCGGAGTACCTTGTCGGGCGCAAATTGATCGCCGACCGCGCGCATATCGCGCCGGAGCGGCTCGCTGACACCTCCATTCCCATGAAGAGCATCGCCTGAGGACGCTTATGCCCAAGATCAGATACATCGATGAAACCGGCAAGGAGCGCGAGGTAGACGTGCCGGCCGGCTGGTCGGTGATGGAAGGAGCGGTGAAGAATCTCATTCCCGGTATCGATGCGGATTGCGGCGGCGCCTGCGCCTGCGCCACCTGCCACGTTTATGTCGATCCCGCCTGGCTGGACAAACTCCCACCCAAGCAGGAGATGGAAGAAGCCATGCTGGATTTCGCGCAAGACGTAAGACCGAACAGCCGGCTGTCCTGCCAGATCACGGTGACGCCGGACCTCGACAGCCTCATCGTGCGCACGCCGAAGAGTCAACACTGATTAGGCGATCTTGCGCTCTTCGTCGGGCGGCTTCGGCTCCTCGTGAATTCGCCGCGGCAGGTGGCAGCGCACCAGCGTGCCGTCTTCGCTTTCGATCTCCACCCAGCCGTCGTGCAATTCCACAAAGCGGTTGACCAGCGCCAGCCCGAGGCCAGCGCCGCCGCGCTGGCCGGCGGTGCTCTTGGCGGAGAAGCGCTCGAAGACATTGGCGCGCACTTCCGGCGAGATGCCCGGTCCGTTGTCGCGCACGTAAATCTGCACGTCCTCGCCCTCGATGCGCCCGCCGAGCACGATGACGCCGTCCTTGGGCGTGAATTTGAAGGCGTTGGACAGAAGGTTGAAGATCACCTGGCGGATGCGGCGCGCATCGGCCAGGAACGGTCCCGCATCTTCCGGACAATCCACGTCCAGGCTCAGCCCCACTTTCGCGGCCCAGTCGCGCGCGTGCGCCGCCACGTCGACGAGCAGCGCATGCAAATCGATGCGTTCGAGTTCCAGCCGCAGCGCCCCGGATTCGACCAGCGCCAGATCGAGAATGTCGTTGACCAGGCTCTTCAGCGTGTTCGACCCCGAGACGATCGCCTGCATGTATTCGACTTGGCGTTCGTTGAGTGGTCCGGGCACCTCGGTCGAGAGATGCTCGGCGAACCCCAAGATCGTATTGAGTGGCGTGCGCAGCTCGTAGGACACGTGCTTGATGAAATCCGATTTGAGCCGGTCGGCGGCTTCCAGCGCTTCGGCGCGTTCGCGCAGCACGCCTTCGATGCGGAAACGGTCGGTCACGTCGGCGAAGGTGACCAGCGTGGCGCCGTCCGGCAGGGGCGCCAGCGCAATCGAAAGGATCGTGCGGTCGTTGCGTTCGATCTCGCCCATGTCGCGTTGCACGTTGGCGCCCGACACGATGTTCTGGATCAGCCGCTCCCAGACCGTTGTGTCGCCGAATTTGTCGGCGCAGCCCGCCGCGATCGCGCGCACATGAGGTTCGCCCGTCAGATCCTTGGCGTTCAAGTCCCAGATCTTCGCGAATGCTGCATTGTGCAGCTTGAGCTTACCGTCGGGGCCGAACACGGCGACGCCTTCCTGCAGCGTGTTGAGCGTCGCCGACTGCACCTTGATCAGCGTGTTGTAGGAGCTTTCGAGAGTGATGCGTTCTGTAACGTCCTCGTACAGGAAGGTCAGGCCGCCGAAGGGATGAGGCTGCGCCACCACCCGCAAGGTCTTGCCGCCGGGCAGATGCCACAATTCTTCCGAAGGGTAGTCGCGCGCCGTTTGATAGAGCGCGAGGCGTTCGCGTTTCCATCCCTGATAGTCGCGCTGCTCCGGCAGCTTGCGGGCCTCGCGCAAGCGGTCCAGGACTTCGCCGTCGCCCGGATGCGTGTCGAGCCAAGTCTCCGGCAGATTCCACAGCTTGGCGAAGGCGCGGTTGTAGAAATTCAGTTTCTGGTCGCGGTCGAAAATGGCGACCGCCGTCGCCAACTTGTCGAGCGTGTCGGTGTGGGCGTCGATATGTTGCTGCAACCGCGCTTCGCCGGCCACCACCTCAGTCACGTCGTTCGCCGTGCCGACGACGCCGGCTTCCACGGGCATTTCGGTGAAGGCGAGCGCACGGCGCTGACCCGCAACGATGGCGAAGCGCTTGGCCTCCAGCGCTTGGCTTTGCGCCCGCGCGGAGGCGGCCAAATCGCGCTCCGTTCTTTCCAGCGCCACCTGTTCGCGGTTTGCGGCCTCCAGATCGGCGGCACCCGCTGCCGCGAGGAAAGCGCGATTGCCCCAGACCAGCGCCAAGGTGCGGTCGCGCAGCCAGACCGGAACGGGCAGGGCGTCGAGGATAGCGCGGAAATCCGTGAGCCCCGTCGCCGCTTGGGTTTCGGGTTCGATCCAAACGGCCGCCATGCCGCCGACCGCGCGCCCGCGCACGCTGACCCTTCGCTCCAACGCGTCGTGAACGGTGAAGGCAAACCCCGCGCCGCGTTCGCTAAGCTCGTCGAGCGCCGTGGACAATTCCGTCGCTTGCGCGCCCTTCAGGCAGGAATCCAGCAGCGCTTCCCCGCCGCCATAGGAATAGGGCCCGGCGCCGTCGCGGCCCCAGACGATCAAGGCTTCGCGCGCCGCGCCCAGCAGCGCATCGCGTTCACCCACGGCTGCGCGCGTGCGCGCACCGGCAACCTTGAGCGACCGGCGCAGCCGAGCCGTGACATTCTGTTCGGCCAGGGCCCACAGACCGACGGCGATCGCCATCGCGACCGCACCCGCGGCAATGGCCGTCAGCACGACGTCATGACCGGTGATGAACGAAGACGCCAAGGCGGGGCGGGCCGCCAGGGCAAAAGCGGCGAGCGCAGCGCCCAGGCACCGTTGTCTTCGGATGGCGACCCCGGCACCCGGGTTTTTGTTTTGTCCCATTTTGGGACCCATCCCGGCATCCCCCCGATTCCCACCACATGTGACGAATCACTGTGGAATCAAGATGATACGGGCGTTAACGATCCGCGCAATAGAATGTGGTTAAAAAAGTGTAAAAAACGAAATGTGGTGTAAACGACCATCTTTAGGGGGTGATGGCCAATTTCCGAGTCAAATCAGGGGACTAGGAAATCCGGGTACGGAGAGTCGCCGATTCTCGACAAATGCGCTCCACCACTTAGTACCGATAGGTGTCCGCCTTGAACGGTCCCGACTGGGGCACGTTGATGTAAGCCGACTGCTTTTCGGTGAGCTTGGTCAGCTTGACGCCGATCTTCTCCAAATGCAGGCGCGCGACTTTTTCGTCGAGGTGCTTGGGAAGGACATAGACCTTTTTCTGGTACTTGCCCGGATTGGCGAACAGCTCCATCTGCGCCAGCGTCTGGTTGGTGAACGACGCCGACATCACGAAGCTGGGATGGCCCATGGCGTTGCCCAGATTCACCAGCCGGCCCTCCGACAACAGGATGATGCGCTTGCCGCCGGGAAATTCGATCTCGTCCACTTGCGGCTTGACGTTGTGCCATTTGAAGTTGCGCAGCCCGCCGACCTGAATTTCGGAATCGAAATGGCCGATGTTGGCGACGATGGCGCGGTCCTTCATGGCGCGCATATGGTCCACGGTGATGACGTCCACATTGCCGGTGCAGGTCACGAAGATGTCGGCGCGCGGCGCGGCGTCGTCCATCGTCGTGACTTCATAGCCTTCCATCGCGGCCTGAAGGGCGCAGATCGGATCGACCTCGCTGACCATCACGCGGCAGCCGGCCTGGCGCAGCGACGCGGCGGAGCCTTTGCCCACGTCGCCGAAGCCCGCGACCATGGCGACCTTGCCGGCCATCATCACGTCGGTGCCGCGGCGGATGCCGTCCACCAGCGACTCGCGGCAGCCGTAGAGATTGTCGAACTTCGACTTGGTGACGCTGTCGTTGACGTTGATGGCGGGGAACAGCAACTTGCCGTCCTTCTCCATCTGATAAAGCCGATGCACGCCGGTCGTTGTTTCCTCGGTCACGCCGCGGATGTTCTTGGCGATCTGGCCGTACCAGCCGGGCTTGGATTGCAGGCGCTTCTTGATGGAAGCGAACAGCACTTCCTCTTCCTCGTTCGTCGCCTTGTCGAGAAAGGCCACATCGCCGCCTTCCGCGCGCACGCCGAGGTGCACGAGCAGGGTGGCGTCGCCGCCGTCGTCCAAAATCATGTTCGGCGTGCCGCCGTCGGCCCATTCGAAGATGCGGTGCGTGTAATCCCAATAATCCTTCAGGCTCTCGCCCTTGACCGCGAACACTGGCGTGCCGCCCGCCGCGATCGCCGCCGCCGCGTGATCCTGCGTCGAATAGATGTTGCACGAAGCCCAGCGCACGTCCGCGCCGAGCGCCTTCAGCGTCTCGATCAGCGCGGCGGTCTGGATCGTCATATGCAGCGAGCCGGCGATGCGCGCGCCCTTCAGCGGCTTCGACGCGCCGAATTCGGCGCGCGTGGCCATCAGGCCGGGCATCTCGGTCTCGGCGATGGCGAGCTCCTTGCGGCCCCAATCGGCCAGCGCGATGTCTTTGACGACGTAGTCGTGGGGAGCAGACATGGAGAGCGATCCTTTAGAAACGCGCCGGATATAGCAGCGGGCCACGGGCTGAGCAAGAAGGATATAAAGAAATACGCATATCTTTATCTGCCTCGTTGAACCACAAAATTGAGAGGGAGGGGGTAGAGAAGGGTTAGGCCAGAAAACAATTATATATCAATATCTTGCGCTGGAAGCACCGCGCCAAACGCCGAGTCACTCTTCGCCGAAATTGGCCGCGATCAGCGCCAGGATGGCGACCATTGCCTCCTTGGCGTCTTCGCCGGCGGCGCGGATTTCCACGTCGGTCCCCAGGCTTGCCGCCAGCAGCATCAAGCCCATGATCGAGCGCGCGTCGACCGACTGGCCGTCTTTGTTGACCGTGATGTGGGCTTTGAAGCGGGAGGCGGCCTCCACCAGCTTGGCGGAGGCGCGCGCATGCAAGCCGCGTTTGTTGGTAATCCTGGCGACGGCGCTAAGCGGCGCTGCGTCGGACATCGGCTTCAGACCCCGCTGCCGACAAGATCGGCGGAGCCCGCGCGCATGTATTTGCGCCCGGCGTCGATCGCTTCCTTCACCGCTTGTTCCAGCGGCATTTTAGTGCGCGCGTCGACCAGCTTGATGAGGCTGGGCAGATTGACCCCCGCCAGCACCTCGATCTTGCCCTTCTCGAGCAGCGTCAGCGACAGATTGCACGGCGTTCCGCCGAACATATCGGTGGCGATCACCACGCCCTTGCCGAGATCGACCGATTTCACCGCCGCGGCGATTTCGCGCTGACGCCGCTCGATGTCGTCTTCCGGGCCGATGCAGACTGCGCGCAGGTGCGTTTGCGGGCCCGCCATGTGCTCCATCGCCGAGATGAATTCCTGGGCCAGGCGGCCGTGGGTGACGAGAACGATGCCGATCATGATTGTGTCCGTTTGCGGGGCGCACGATAGCGATCCCGCGGCACGAGGGAAGCTTTAAGTAGGGTTGAAAGTGTCGCGATACAAGCCGTGTGCCCAAGCCGCCGTAGCGGCAACGATTTTGGCGGGTGCGGAGGCTTCGAACGGCGCGATTTTAACGATTGGAGGCGCCGCATTCGCGGCCAGCCCCAGAGCGGCGGGCGGGCGGTAGCAGCGATGGCCGGGAAGCCGCGCTGCGCCCTGTCCCAGTTCGACGACCAGAGCGATGCGCGCCCGGGGCGCATGCGGCAGCTTGAGGATGCCGATGCCGCGAACCTCGATCAGGCCCGCAAGGCGCGCGGGCGCGCGGGCGTAAAGCCTGCCGCCCCAGACATAAAGATCGGTCCGATCGTCGGCGACCAGCGTGGCCCCCAGCGCGATCAGCCTGAGCGCCAGGTCGGATTTGCCTGCACTGCTGTTGCCGAGCAGGAGAACGCCTGCATCCCGGGGGGCACCGAAGGTGGCGCCGGCGCGGTCCATTCGCACACAGGTTGCATGGACGTTGACGCTCGCCTTTTGCGTCATGGCCGGCGCGCCCATGGCAGCTCGACCACGAATCGCGCCCCGCCGCCTTCGCGGTTCTCCGCCCAGATGCGCCCGTTCAGGCCGGTGGTGATCTGCCTTGCGATGGAAAGGCCCAGGCCGGAATTCTTGCCGAATCCCTGCGCCGGCGGACGCTCGGTGTAGAATCGCTCGAATACGGTCTCGAGATTGTCGGGCGGGATGCCGGGGCCTTCGTCTTCCACCGTGATGCGGATCATGCCGCCTTCGACCCACGCCGAGACGGCCACCGTGCCGCCTTCGGGACTGAACGACACGGCGTTGTCGATGAGATTGCGGACGACCTGTCCCAGCCGCTCGCCGCGGCCCATGACAATCGCGTCCGGCGGCAAGCGAAGGTCGAGCGCGAGCTTCACCCCGTGGGGCAGTTCCATGAAACGGTAGACTTCGGCGATGGTCTCGAGCAGGCGGGAGATATCGACGGGTTCGATGCTCTCGCGGCTCAGTTCGGCGTCGAGGCGCGAGGCGTCGGAGATGTCGGTGATCAGCCGGTCGATGCGTTTGACGTCGGCGCGCACGATGTTCATCAGCCGCACGCGGGATTCGTCGTCGGTCGCCCGCGGGAACATTTCCACCGCGCTCTTGAGCGATGTAAGAGGGTTCTTCAGCTCGTGCGCCACGTCGGCGGCGAAGCTTTCGATGGCGTCGATGCGGTCGTAGAGCGCGTGCGTCATGGCCGAAAGGCTCTGCGAAAGGTCGCCGATCTCGTCATTGCGATCGGAAATGTCGGGAAGCGTTTCCCGCCCGCCGCGTCCCCGGCGCACGCGGTCGGCCGCCTCAGCGAGCTTGCGCATCGGATCGGCGATGGTGCCCGACAGGTAGAAGCCGGAAACCAGCATCACCGTGAGCGCCAAGAGGAAGTACTTGATCAGCGTCGCGCGCTCCTGGCGCAGGATATCGTCGATGTCGCCGCCTTCGGTGGAAACGAACAGCACGCCGTAGATGGCCTTGAAGCGCTGCACCGGCACGGCCACGGAGAGGACGAGTTTGTTCTGCTCGTCGACGCGCTCGGCCGAGGCGGTGTCGCCTTGCAGCGCCACGTCGACTTCGCGGTAGACACGCCCGTCCCGTCCCGCTTCGAAATAGGGCTCCGACTTGACGAACGGACGCACGCCTATCAGGCCGTCGTAGAAGCGGCTGACGGCCAGCTTGAAGCGGCTCCAATCGTCGATTGGCGGCAACTCCATGGTCTGCACGATGTTGCGCGCCAAGAGGTTGCGCGTGTCGATCACGAGTTGCCCGTCGGTGTCGTACAGCCGCGCGCGCAATTGCGTGGGCGCCAGCAGTTCGCGCAGCAGTGGCGCCGCGTCGTCGACCTTGAGCGAGCGCGTGTCGCCGACGGTGGCGTATTCGGCCAGCGTATTCGCCACGATGCGGGCTTGTTCCTCGACCCCGGTGAGCCGTTCGTCGACCAGGCCCTCGCGGCTCGACTGCACCGCCAGCACGCCGACGATCAACAGCAGGAAGACGATGATGTTGATGATGATGATGCGCTGCCTCAGCCTGGAATGGCGCGAAGGGCGCGTGTAATCGAACATCGTCATTCTTCGAGGCTCGGCTCGCGGCTCGGGACGGCGGCAGGTGTCGTTTTCTTACGTCTCACGGTAGCGGTAGCCGACTCCGTAGAGCGTTTCGATCGACTCGAATTTGTCGTCGACCTGCTTGAACTTCTTGCGCAGACGCTTGATATGGCTGTCGATGGTGCGGTCGTCGACATTGACTTCGTCGTCGTAGGCCGCGTCCATCAGATCGTTGCGGCTTTTGACGAAGCCGGGGCGCCTCGCCAGGCATTGCAGGATCAGGAATTCAGTGACCGTCAGCCGCACCGGTTTTCCGTCCCAGGTGCATTCGTGACGCTGAGGATCGAGCACGAGCTTGCCGCGCACCAGCGCCACCTTCTTTCCTTCCGGCGGCTCGGCGCGGCGCAGCACCGCCTTGACGCGCTCCAGCAGCAGCCTCTGCGAAAAGGGTTTGCGGATGTAATCATCGGCGCCGGCATTGAGGCCCATCAGCTCGTCGATCTCTTCGTCCTTCGAGGTGAGAAAGATCACCGGCAAATCCACTTTCTGGCGCAGCTGGTGCAGCAGCTCCAGCCCGTTCATCCGCGGCATCTTGATGTCGAGGATGGCAAGGTCGGGCGGTGTGATGCTGAGCGCGGCCAGCGCGGACGCGCCGTCGGTGAAGGTGCGGACCTGATAGCCTTCCTGCTTCAGCAGCATGGAAACCGAAGTCAGGATGTTCTCGTCGTCGTCTACGAGCGCGATGTTCGTCATGGGTTCAGCCCTGAGTAGCCTGTTCAGTATAAGACCATGCGCCTCAAATCAAAACGGCCGGGGGTCAAATAGCACGGATGGACGATCAGGCCGTCGCTCGGCGCATCATCCAGCCGTACAGCAGCGCGATCAGCCCACCGAACGCGGCGAGGCCGACGTAAGGCGCGGGCGCATAATCCGCCGGCGCCAGCCCCAACGGCGCCTCCGTCGAAAATGCCACGATCAATCCCGCCAGCACGACGCCGAACAGGCTCTCGCCCACAATCATGCCCGAGGCCACCAGCACGCCCAGCCGCTTGGCATGGGCCGGCGACTTGGTGCGCTCCGCCCAGCGGTCGTAGACGTGACCGATCAGCGATCCGATCACCACCGGCAACGTCGCCGACATCGGAAGATAGATGCCGATGCCGACCGCAAGCGGCGGCAGGCGCAGCCATTTGCGGACACCCATGAACTCGTCGAGCATCACCAGCAGGGCGCCGAGCGCCCCGCCCAGGCCGATCATCCCCCAATCGAGTTTCCCTTCGATCACGCCTTGCGCCAAGGCCGAGATCAGATTCGCCTGCGGAGCTCCCAAAGGCTTCGCTACCGCACTCGCCAAGCGCGGGGCGCCCGCGAAGCCGTAGGCGTGGGCGAGCAGATTCAGCACCGGCGGGATCACGGCGGCGCCCGCGATCACGCCGACAATCAGCGCCCATTGCTGTGCGCGCGGCGTCGCGCCCACCAGCTGGCCGGTCTTGAGGTCCTGCAGGTTGTTATTGGAAATGGTGGCGATGGCGAACACGATGGAGGTCGCGAACAAGGCATAGGCGACCAGCGCGCTGCGCGTGTCGGCGCCCGGATGGGCTACCGCAATCAGCAAGACGGCGCAGCAGATGATGGCCAGAATCCCGACGCCGGAGAGCGGACTGTTGGAAGCGCCGATCAACCCCGCCATGTAGCCGCAGATCGCCGCCACCAGGAATCCGCCGATGAAGATGAAGGGCAGGGCCGTGGCTGCGAGACCGAAGGTCTGGCTTGCGAGCGGCGTCGTGCCGAGGAACGCCTGCAGCAGCCAGGCGATCACGATCAGGCAGACGACGGCGAGGATGACGATCCAGAATGGCGACATGTCGACGTCGCGCAGGTCCGCCGAGACGCTCTTGCCGCGCGACGCCGCCAAGGTGGAGATCACACCGCGCACCAGCGGCCCTGCCAGCCTCGTCAAGGTCCAGATCGCGGCCACGGCAATGGCGCCGGCGCCGATGAAGCGCACTTTGTGATACCAGACGCCCGTGACGAAATCATCGAGCGATCCGACGTGGGATGGATCGAGCGCCGTCAGGATCGGAACCGCGCCCGCCCAGGCGATCAGCAGGCCAAGCAGCATCGCCATGCCGACCGAAAGGCCTACGAGGTAGCCCGCACCGAGCAGCGCCAGCGAATAAGCCATGTCATAGCCGCTGGCCGAATTCGGACCCAGCCGGAAGAAGCCCGTCACTTCGCCCGCCATGATGCGCGTCGCCGCGAAGATCGCCAAGCCGGCTGAGGCAATCGAACCATAGACGACCGCGAGCAAGCCTTCGTTTGCGTCGGAGGAGGCGTGACCGCCCGCGGCTTGCCGCGCCTGATCGCCCACTTCCAGAACCTCGGCCGCCGCTACGCCTTCCGGATAGGGCAGGTCGGAGGTCGTCACCATCGCTCGGCGCAAGGGGATCGTGAACAGAACGCCGAGCACGCCGCCCGAGGCGCAGATCCAGAACGAGGTCCAAAACGGGAAGCCCGTCCACCAGCCGACGATCAACAGGCCAGGCAGCACGAAAATGATGGAGGACAACGTGCCCGCTGCCGAGGCGACGGTCTGCACGATGTTGTTCTCCAGGATGGAGGTGTCCTTGAAGGCCGACAGCACGGCCATCGAGATCACCGCCGCGGGAATGGAGGTGGCAAAAGTCAGCCCGACCTTCAGGCCCAGATAGACGTTCGCCGCCGTGAAAACGAGAGTGATGAGAACGCCGAGGATGAGCCCGCGCAGCGTGAGTTCGGTGACGCGTTTGGTGGCGGATGGTGTGCTCACGGGGCTCCTCGCTTGAATCGCCAGGGCGAGCGTGCCATGTCAGGCAAACACAAGCCAATGCGGAGGCGGAATTGCGCCTGCCGCGGGCACGATCGCGATACGCGCCTCAGACGAACTCGACCTTGAGAATCTCGTACGACCGCGCGCCGCCCGGGGCGGAAACTTCCACCGTGTCGCCCTTGCCCTTGCCGATAAGGGCGCGCGCGAAGGGCGAGGAGATGGAGATGCGGCCCTTCTTGGCGTCCGCCTCGAGATCGCCGACGATCTGATAGGTGCGCCGTTCTTTGGTGTCCTCGTCGCAGAGCGTGACGGTCGCCCCGAATATCACTGTCGTCCCGGAAAGCTTGGAGACGTCGATCACCTCGGCGCGGCCGAGCTGGTCCTCCAGCACAATCACTCGGCCTTCGATGTAGGCCTGACGCTCCTTGGCCGCGTGGTATTCTGCATTCTCCGAAAGATCGCCATGGGCGCGCGCTTCCGTGATCATCCTGATGACCGCGTGCCGCTCGACCGTCTTGAGCAGATTGATCTCTTCTTCCAGGGCTTTGTAGCCCGCGGCGGTCATAGGTATGCGTTCCATGTCACCAACAATCCCGTTAATGGCACAATCGCTCTCTCCCGCCTTGCGCAGGCAACCCAGCCAGATGCGAAAGTCGCGAAGGTCTGCCCTAAATCTTTGTCACGCTTGGACTTTTTTACCCACGCTCAGGGCGGGCGCAAACAAACTGTAAGACTGGAGCGGAGTGACTTCAAGAGAGCCCGTGCGTAAAGCGGCAATGGCTTCGGCGGCCGCAGCCGCCCCTGCCATGGTCGTGTAGTAGGGGACTTTCATGGTCAGTGCCGTGCGGCGGATCGAGGCGGAGTCCGCCAGCGCCAGCGCACCGTCGGTTGTGTTGAAGACGAGCTGCACTTCACCGTTCTTGATCGCGTCGACCACATGCGGGCGGCCTTCCAGCACCTTGTTGATCTGGCGGACCTTGAGCCCTGCCGCTTCCAGCGTCCTGGCGGTGCCGCGCGTCGCCACGATCTGAAAACCCATGGCGATCAGCGCCCGCGAAGGCCTGACGGCGTCTTCCTTGTCCGCGTCGCGCACCGAGATGAAGACGTTGCCGGCGAGCGGCAGCTTCAGCCCGGCGCCGATCTGGCTCTTGGCGAAGGCGCGACCGAAGCTTATGTCCTGCCCCATGACCTCGCCGGTGGAACGCATTTCCGGGCCGAGGACGGTGTCGACGCCGGGAAAGCGCGCGAACGGCAGCACCGCTTCCTTGACGCAAATGCGGCTCGATTTCACGGCGGTGTGCGGCAGGGAGGCGAGCGTCTCGCCCGCCATGACGCGCGCGGCGATGGCCGCCACCGGCAGGCCGATCGCCTTGGCGACGAAAGGCACGGTGCGGCTGGCGCGCGGATTGACTTCGAGCACGTAGAGATCGCTGCCCTGGGTGGCGTATTGCACGTTCATCAGTCCACGGACTTTGAGGGCGCGGGCGAGCGCGACGGTCTGCCGTTCGATTTCCGCGATCATGTCGCGGTTCAGGGAATGGGGCGGGATGGCGCAGGCGGAATCGCCGGAATGCACGCCTGCTTCCTCGATATGCTCCATGATGCCGGCGATGAAGACCTCGCCCGTGGCGTCGGCGATGGCATCCACGTCGATCTCGATGGCGCGGTGCAGGAAGCCGTCGATCAGCACCGGATTGTCGCCGGAGATGCGGAACAGTTCGCCGGACTGAAGCGTGGCCTTCAATTGTTCCTCGTCGCCCACCACGACCATGCCGCGTCCGCCCAGCACGTAGGAAGGGCGCAGGATGACGGGATAGCCGATGGCGCGCGCGGCCGCGATGGTTTCCTCCGCCGTCATTGCGGTGGCATTGCGCGGTTGCTTGAGTCCCAGCTTGTTCAGCAGAATCTGGAAGCGCTTGCGGTCCTCGGCCAGATCGATGGCGTCCGCGCTGGTGCCCAGGATGGGAACGCCCGCTTCGACCAGCGTGTTGGCGAGCTTGAGCGGCGTCTGACCGCCGAACTGCACGATCACCCCGGCCAGCGTGCCGACCTCTTGCTCCTTGGCGACGATCTCCAGCACGTCCTCGGCGGTGAGCGGCTCGAAATAGAGCCTGTCCGAGGTGTCGTAATCGGTCGAGACGGTCTCGGGATTGCAGTTGATCATGATGGTCTCGAAGCCTTGCTCCGAGAGCGCGTAGGCCGCATGGCAACAGCAATAGTCGAACTCGATGCCTTGGCCGATGCGGTTCGGACCGCCGCCCAGGATGATGATCTTCTTGGCGTCGGTGGGCCTCGATTCGCATTCCGCCGCGCCCGCCACCGGCGTTTCGTAGGTCGAATACATGTAAGGCGTCAGCGCCTTGAATTCCGCCGCGCAGGTGTCGATGCGCTTGAAAACCGGACGCACGCCGAGCGCATGGCGCAGGGCGCGGATGTCTTTTTCTTTCACGCCGGTGAGCTTGGCCAATCGCGCGTCGGAGAAACCCATCATCTTGAGTCGGCGCATTCCGTCGGCGTCCTCGGGCAAGCCGTGCGCTCGCACCTCGGTTTCCACCGCCAGGATCGCCTCGACCTCACGCAGGAACCAGGGATCGTATTTGGTGATCGCCGCGATCTCCTCGAACGGGAAGCCGTAGCGCATGGCTTGCGCGGCGAGCCTCAGCCGGTCGGGTGTGGCGCGCGCCAGCGCCGCGCGGATCGTGTTCTTGTCGTTCTCGAGCGGGATATCGTCGAGACCGGTGACGCCGGTTTCCAGCGAGCGCAGCGCCTTTTGCAGCGACTCCGCGAAAGTGCGCCCGATGGCCATGACTTCGCCGACCGATTTCATCGACGTGGTGAGCAGCGGCTCGGCGCCGGGGAATTTCTCGAAGGCGAAGCGCGGGATTTTGGTCACCACATAATCGATGGTCGGCTCGAAAGAAGCGGGCGTGACCTTGGTGATGTCGTTGGCAAGTTCGTCGAGGGTGTAGCCGACCGCCAGCTTGGCCGCGATCTTGGCGATGGGAAAGCCGGTGGCTTTTGAGGCCAGCGCCGAGGAGCGCGAGACGCGCGGGTTCATCTCGATCAGGACCATGCGCCCGTCGTCGGGGTTGACCGCGAACTGCACGTTGGAACCGCCGGTCTCCACCCCGATCTCGCGCAGCACCGCGATCGAGGCGCTGCGCATGCGCTGATATTCCTTGTCGGTGAGGGTCAGCGCCGGGGCCACGGTGATGGAATCGCCGGTGTGCACGCCCATCGCGTCGACGTTCTCGATGGAGCAGATGACGATGGCGTTGTCGGCCTTGTCGCGCACCACCTCCAGCTCGAATTCTTTCCAACCGAGAACGGATTCCTCGATCAGCACTTCATTGGTGGGCGAGGCGTCCAGGCCGCGCTCGACGATCTCGAAGAACTCCTCGCGGTTGTAGGCGATGCCGCCGCCGGTGCCGCCGAGCGTGAAGGAGGGCCGGATCACGGCGGGCAAGCCGACATGGTCGAGCGCCCGCAGCGCATGGGTGAAGGCTTCCGGCGACAGCTCCATCACCGGATTGTTCTCGTCGTCGTAGAGAAAGGTGCCGGCCGAATCCTTCTTGTGGCGTAGATAGCCTTTGAGCGTGATGCCGCGCGGCACGTCGAGCCCGATCTTCACCATCGCTTGACGGAACAGCTCGCGATCTTCCGCCTTGTCGATGGCCGAGGCCGAGGCGCCGATCAGCTCGATATTGTACTTCTCCAGGACGCCGCGCTTGCGCAGCGAAAGGGCGGTGTTGAGCGCGGTCTGCCCGCCCATGGTCGGCAGCAGCGCAAAGACTTTGCCGGGCGGGACGTTGACGCGTTCGCGCACGATGATCTTTTCCACGAACTCCGGCGTGATCGGCTCGATATAAGTGGCGTCGGCCAGTCCCGGATCGGTCATGATCGTGGCCGGGTTGGAATTCACCAGGACGATGCGATAGCCCTCAGCGCGCAACGCCTTGCAGGCCTGGGCGCCGGAATAATCGAACTCGCAGGCCTGGCCGATGACGATGGGCCCGGCGCCGATGATCAGAACGGTGTGGATGTCGGTACGCTTAGGCATCTACATTCCTTCGTCATGGCCGCCCTTGAGGCGGCCATCCAGTGAGCGCGCGCACGTGGCCGGGTTAAACCCGGCCATCCCGCGTGAAGGGACTCTGGATGGCCGGGTCGAGCCCGGCCATGACGGTCCTGCGTTGCTGTATTTCGGTTCGCGTTTCAACTTTCTGCTGCTCATCGTTACTTCATAAAAAAGCCCTCGCCGGGTGCCGGGAGGGCCGTCCAATTCCTGTCCTCAACTTCGCCATCGCAGCGTTTTCTCTCACACCGGACCCGAAAACAACAGCCCCGACTCGGCCCAAGCCTTTCTGAGGCGGTGGTACCATATCGCTGGCGCGTCCTGAATTAGCACCAAGACGCGGCCGATTTAAGCCCCCCGTGAAGAGGGCGGAAATCCTTATCGGTTTGTCTTTTTTGCCGTTTCGCGGGGTTTCAGCAGGCTTTCGAGAGGGGCCATGAACTGCGCCCCCTTGAAAGCGGGCAGCTTGTAGGCCCAGCCCTGCGCAGAGGCGTTGATCTCGCGGGCCTCCTTGCCGGCGTCTGGCTTGCCGGGTGCGGCGTCGGCCGAGACCCGGGCCCAATAATCCGAACCTTGCTTGACGACATCCACGCTGACGATCAGCCCGTCGAAGGTTCTGGTGACGATGCGGGAAGCCTGATTATCGAAATCGAAATTCCCGGCGGGCTGGATGTCGTCGAAGGAGAAGTCGGCGAGGGCGGAGGCCACGATTTCGGACGCACTCGCGCCGGCCGGCTCGCGGCCACGCGGCATGGGAGTAAGCGCGAAATTCATATCGCTCGGCTTGTCGCGGCGCACCGTGTAGTTGGGCCCCGACATGGGCTGGACGTCGACTTCTTGGACGCGGGCGCGGTCCACGTCGACGATATTCTTCTTCAGCCAGTCGGACGGACTGGCGTGCGGCTCGAACGGGCTGCTGACCAGCCAGCTTTGCACCTCGTCAGGCTGGCGCACGAACAGACCCACGGACTGCGAGGCATCGCCGATATCCTCGCTCTTGCCGACGATCAGCGCGGCCAGCACGCGGCCCTTGTCGTCGCTGAGGGACATCAGCACGCCGCCGCCCTTGGGCGGGGAGTCGAGATCCACGTAGTGGAACCAGTCGGGGCGCGCGGTCTTGGGCTCGATGGTCTGCAGCGCGGCCAGACCGACGAGGGTCTTGCGCACTTCCTCGAACGAGGCCGGATAATTGCTGCGATCGGGCAGCACCCAGCCTTTCATCGGCACAAAGGTCACGTCGAAGGCGCCGTTCTTCTTGGATTCGATGTGGATGCGCGTGACGTCGTCCAGCTTGGCGGCAAGGCCGGGGAAGAAGGCGTGCGGTGGATATTTCGGCGCCACCTCGGCTGCGCGCCGGTCGAGCGCCAGCACCGCCAGAAGCACGCTGAGGAGCGCCAGCGCGGCAAGCACCGCGAGATTGCGCCGGCGCGAATCGGAGAAAAAGGCTTTCATGTCCATCGCGCCCTCACATCTTGATGGCGCGCGCGCGGCGCCGGCGGCGCAAGGCGGCGAGCACAAGCGCGAAGCCTGCGACCAGCAGCGGCACGAAAACGATGTTCACGAAAGCGAGGAACTCGCCCAGAAGGTTGATGTCCTTGCGCAGATTGTGCTGGACCTCGCGCAGTTGTTCGCGCGTCTGGATCAGCTCGCGCTTGAAGCGTTCGATCTCGGTCTGCTGCTGCGGGGTGAGCGCGACATTGTCGGCTTTGCCGCCCTGGCCCTGCTGCAGATCGTGCAGGCGCTGCTGGGCGTCGGTGAGGCGCAGCTGCAAAGCTTGCGCTTCCTGCTGATACTGCGCCTCGGCCTGGGCCTGCAGTTCGCGCACCACGGTGAAGGGTCGGTCGTCGGTCGCGCGCGTGCGCAGCGAGATCAGATCGCCCGAGCCCATCAGATTCTCGACCGCGTCCATCACGAAGGCGCCGTTATCGGCGAAGGGGGCCGCGACCTGCTTGCCGTAGAGACTGCCCAGCCGCACCCAGAAGCGGTTGTCGAAAATGTCGGTATCGGCCATGACCACGACGTTGATGTTTTTCGCGCTCTTGATTTGTTCGCCGCCGACGCCTCCGGGAGGACCGTCCGGAAACGCCGTGTTGGCCGGGCCGGAAAGGCGCGCGGCGATGGCGAACGGCTTGGCGCTGGGCGTGATGGCGGACATCAAATCCTCCGGCCGCGCGTTCAGCCGCACTTCGTCGGCGTCGAGCAGCGAGGCTTGTGCGGACGAGCCGGCCAGAGTCGCGAAATGCGTGGTCGCGTCCTTGCGCGGAAACAGCGCGCCGACGCTCGCCAGATTGAGAACCTGAAGATTCGCAGTGATGGGATCGCGCGCGTCGAACTGGTCATGGCCTAGATGCAGCCAGACCGGGTATCTGACCGGCTCGCCGCTCTGGGAGACCTGCACGCGTTGCGCCAACTGTAGATCGCCGATCACCTTGTCGGCGTAGAAGCCCAAGCCCCAGGCCTGGAACAGGCGCGGCAAGGACGAGAAGGCCGGCGGAGACATGGACGGGTCCATGCCGCCGGCGCTCCCGGCCAGCTCCGAATTGGGATCGACGAAAACCAGCGCACGGCCACCTTTCAGCACGAACTGGTCGATGGCGTAGTTCTGCTGCTCGGTCAGCGCGCCCGGCTGCACGATCATCAGCACGTCGGCGTCGGAAGGAATGCTCGCGAAATTGCGGTCGAGCATCTCGGTGTCGTAGGTCTGGGACAGTTCCTGATAGATGGCGAAGGGCTGCGCCGTGCCTTGCATCGCCGCCGCCATGCCGCCGATGCCGGTGTCCAGCGGCAAACTCGTGATGATCGCAAGCTTGGGTTTCTTGGGCGTCGCCAAGCGGTAGACCAGCGAGGAGAGGTCGTATTCGAGGAGCGGCTCCCGCTCGGGCGTGAAATAGGAGACGACTTCCTTGCCGTCGATGCGGTTGGTGCCGACCAAGCCGAAATAGACGACATCGCCGGAATCGGTCGGCGCGGCGGTGAGGCCGTCGGCGGTGGCTTCGTCTTCTGCCGGCGTGTAGGGCTGCGGGTCGACCTCTTCCAGCACGATCTTGCCGTGACTCAGCGCGGCGTATTCGTGGAGCAGGTCGCGCACGCGGTCGGCGTAGGCGCGGGTCTGGGCGTAATCGGCCGCGACCTTCTTCGAATAGAAGAACTTCAGAATGATCGGCTCCTGCAGGCCGGCGATGATGTGGCGCGTGCCTTGCGAGAGGGTGAAGCGGCCGTTTTCGGTCAGGTCGAGGCGGGCGGTGGTGAGCGAGGCGTCGACGGCGATGTTGAGGCCGACGAAAAGCACTGCGGCCAGCCCGATGGCGGCGATGGCGTAAAGGCGGCGGGAGAGCGGTCTCATAGCGTCACCGGCTCTTCGTCAGGTCGACGATCACGACGTTCGCCGCCAGGAACAGCGCGATCAGCGAGCCGAAAAACACGACGTCGCGCAAGTCGATCACGCCCTGCGTGATGGACGTGAAATGGGTGAGGAAACTGAACGAGGCGACGGCGTCGATCAGCGGCTGCGGCGCCCAGGCGTGGAAGAAATCGAGCACCAGCGGCGCGCCGGCAACCGTGAACAGGAAGCAGACGACCACGCTGACGACGAAGGCGATGACCTGATTGTTGGTCGCCGCCGAGACGCAGGCGCCGATGGCAAGGTATCCGCCCGCCATCAGGAAGCTGCCGAAATAGCTCGCCAGAATCACGCCATTGTCGGGCTGGCCCAGGAAATTGACGGTCAGCCAGATCGGGAAGGTGAGCAGGAGCGCGATGCCGGTGAAGGCCCAGGCTGCCAGATACTTGCCGACGACGCTCGCCCACAGCGGCACGGGCAGAGTAAGCAGCAGCTCCAGCGTGCCGCTCTTGCGCTCCTCCGCCCACAACCGCATGGCGATGGCCGGCACCAGGAACAGATAGAGCCAGGGATGGAAGCCGAAGAACACAGTCAGGTCGGCAATCCTGTTTTCGTAGAAATGGCCCACATAGAAGGTGAAGACGCCCATCGCGAACAGGAAGATCACGATGAAGACGTAAGCCAGCGGCGTCGCGAAATAGGCGGCGAACTCGCGCTTGAAGATGGGCCAGACGTGTTTCATCCGCGCGCCGCCTTCGCTCTCTTGGCGTCGTCGGTGGTGATGGCGCGGAAGACCTCGTCCAGCCGTCCGGGCTCGGCGTACATCTCCTTGACGCTCCAGTTTTCGCGCATCGCCAGCGCGCTCACCGCCTCGATCAGCAACGCGCCGCTTTTGGGGAAGGCGGTCAGCCGCACCGCGCCGTCAAGCCGCGCGCTCTTTTCGACGCCGGCCACGGAGCCGAGCGTCTTGAGCTTGGCCGCCGCCGCGTTTGCCTCGCCTTCGGGCAGCACCACGGTCACGGCATTATGATAGCGCGAGCGCGCCAGAAGCTCGGACGGCGTGCCGTCGGCAACGATGGCGCCGCGGTCGATGATAACGGCGCGGGTGCAGATCGCTTCCACTTCCTCCAGCAGATGGGTCGAGATGATGATGGCCTTCTCGGCCGCCATGGCGCGGATCAGCGCGCGCACGGAATGTTTCTGGTTGGGGTCCAGCCCGTCGGTCGGCTCGTCCATGATCAGCACCGGCGGATCGTGCAAAATCGCCTGCGCCAGGCCGACGCGGCGCTTGAAGCCCTTGGACAGGGTTTCGATAAGCTGGTCGAGAACGGGAGCGATCTCGGTCTTTTCCACCGCGCCGCTCACCCGCGCCTTGGCCTCCGCTCCCTTGAAACCGCGCACCTCCGCGATGAAGGCGAGGAACTGGCGCGCCGTCATGTCGCCGTAGGAGGGCGCGCCTTCGGGCAGATAGCCGATCGAGGCCTGTGCGCCGATGGTGGCCGTCTCGATGTCGTGGCCGCAGACGCGGATCCTGCCTTCGGTGGGGGCGAGATAGCCCGTCACCATCTTCATGGTTGTGGATTTGCCCGCGCCGTTGGGGCCGAGGAATCCCAAAATCTCGCCCTTGACGACCTTGAGGCTGAGGCCGGCCACCGCCGTGACGGCGCCAAAGCGCTTGGTCAGTCCTTCGATTTCGATCATGGGGGCAAGGGAAGGAGTCACGGCCCGAATCCCCTTAGAGAAATCGCCTTTGGCTCGCAACCCCGAAAAGGTTACGAATGGGACATCGGCCGCGGAAAAGGAAAGGAAACGCCATGATCGACACCCGTATCCTGCAGCGCGCGGCGATTATCGGGGCGATCCTGCAAATCGCCTTGTCCCTGACGGGTCATTTCTTCCCTTGGGTCGCGATCCATCTCTTCATGTTCGGCCGGATGATGATCTCGGCCAGCGCCGGTTATCTCTACGGGATGGATTTCGGGCGGGGCTATGTCGTCGGCGCCCTGGGCGGGGCAATCGCCGGCGGGCTTTGCGTCGTGCCGGCCATCGCGCTGTCGGTGCTGCTCGCCGACACCGACGTGTCGATGCTCGCCACGGGCACGGGCATTTCGATCCTTACCGGCGGAGTCGGCGGCGCCTTCGGCCAGATGGCCGCGTTCATGCGCAAGCTCGGGTTTTGAAGGAGAGAAAGAGGTCGACTGGCCGATCAGGACCGCCCCGGACTGGGGGGCTGGGGGGCTTGATTAGTCGCAGGACTGTCCGTCAGTTCGGACCAGCCGACGGGTGGAATTTCGTTGCCGAGTGCGGCTATGCGGTGGTCCAATCGTGGCGGTTTCGTGACTTATTCTGAAAAATATTTAAGAGTTTCAAGGCTGCGACATTGTGCAGGTCTGCGATCGGCATGACGCGCAAACGAAAAGGCCCCGATGTCGCTATCGGGGCCTTTCACTTTGACGCTGCCTAGCGGCGGCCGCCCATCAGAAAAAGCAGGAACTGGAACATGTTGATGAAGTCGAGATAGAGCGCCAACGCGCCCAGAATCGACTTCTTGGCCGCCAGCGTGCCGTCGTCGCCGACGGAGTACATCTCCTTGATGCGCTGGGTGTCGTAGGCCGTCAGCCCGGCAAAGATGCCGACGCCGGCCACCGACATGATCCACATCATCATCGGCGACTGCAGGAACATGTTCACGACCATCGCGATAATGAGGCCCCACACGCCCATGATCAGGAACGAGCCGATGCCCGTCAGACTGGTTTTCGTGGTGTAGCCGTAGAGGCTGAGGCCGCCGAAAGCCGCTGCCGTGATGAAGAACACCTGGGCGATGCTGGCGGCCGCATAAACCATGAAAATGGTCGAAAACGATACGCCCATCAGGCCGGCGAAGATCCAGAACGCCGATTGCGCCCCGGCCACGCTCATCCGCTGCAGGCGGGCGTTGATGTAGATCACGGCGCCCAGCGGAGCCAGCATGAACAGCCATTTCAGCGGCGTGGCGAAGAGCGTCACGCCGAAGCTGGTCAGCATGACGCCGTTTTTCAGCGTCGCCGTGGCCGTGGCCGGGTCGGTGGTGACTGCCACCGAATAGACGCTGTAGGCGGTCAGCCCTGTCAGGACCAAGCCTACCAGCATGTAGTTGTAGACGCGCAGCATGTAGGCGCGCAGACCAGCGTCGAGTGCGCCGGCTTCGGCCGCCTGGCCGCGGATGATCCGATTGTCGTAGTCCGCCATGGAGAATCCTTCCTTTCGGCCCCAAAGGGCCGTAACGCACTCTTAATATCGTGCTTGGGAGCCTCGGGATCAAGGAGTCCTCCTTTCAAAAAGCTGGATAGTGCGGGATTCTGCGGACAGATTCGGACGATTGTGACAAAAACCATAATGTTCAAACGCCTTCTCACCGTTGCCGGCTTTACCGCACTCTCACGAGTGACCGGCTTCTTGCGCGACATCATCATGGCCTATGTGCTGGGTGCGGGGCCGATGTCGGACGCCTTCCTGGTCGCTTTCCGGCTGCCCAACAATTTCCGGGCTATTTTCGGCGAGGGCGCCTTCAACGCCGCCTTCCTGCCGCGCTTCGTCAAAATGCGCACGCAAGAGAGCCACGACGCCGCGGCAAGCTTCGCCAACGGAGTCTATTCCTGGCAGGTCGCGGCGCAGGTGATCCTTCTCATCGCGGCGCTGCTCGGGATGCGCTACGTGATCATGGCCATGGCGCCCGGCTTCGGCGCGCATCCGGGCCAGATGGATCTGGCGACCGCGCTGGCGCGCATCGCCTTTCCCTATCTGATCATGACCGTGTCCTCGGTGCAGCTTTCGGCGATGCTGAACGCGGTGGAAAAATTCGCCGCCGCCGCCGCTTGGTCGATCCTGCTCAACGTCGCGATGATCGCGACGCTTCTGGCTTCGCGGTGGTTTCCCAATGCCGCTTATGCGGCGGCCTGGGGCGTGTTTCTCGGCGGCGTGATGCAGCTCGCGTTCATCGCTTGGGCCGCCGCCAGAAGCCATTTGCGGCTGCACATCCGATTGCCGCGCTGGACGCCGCAGATGCGGGAATTTCTCTGGGCGCTGGGGGCGGCGACCATCGGCTCGGCCAGCATCCAGATCAGCCTCTTCATCGACAACGTCATCGCGAGCTTCCTGCCGTCCGGCGATTTGACCGCGCTCTACTACGCCGACCGCATCAATCAATTGCCGATGGGCACGCTCGGCATTGCGCTCGGCACGGTGCTGCTGCCCGAAATGTCGAATCTGCTGGCCAAGAACAAGGCCGCTGCCGCCAACGCCGCCCAGAACCGCGCTGCCGCGATGGGTCTGCTTCTGACCTTGCCGTTCGTGGCCGCCTATTTCGCCATTCCACACACGATCATGCACACGATCTTCGCCCATGGCGCCTTCAACGCCGCAGCCGCGGACGTGTCCGCCGCCGCCTTGGCGGCTTACGGCGTCGGCCTGCCGGCCTTCGTTCTGGTGCGCGTCACCAGCGCCACGTTCTACGCGCGAGGCGACACGGCAAGCCCGGTGCGCGCGACGATCCTCGCCGTGGCCGTCAACATCGCGCTCAAGATTATCTTGGTGTGGGGCGTCCATCTGGGCGCCGTCGGCATCGCGCTCGGCACCGCACTGGGCGCCTGGGCGAACGTCGGCATGCTGGTCTGGATGGCTTTGGGTCGCGGTCAGTTGACCGTAAGCCCGGTCTTCTGGCGCTCGCTCGGTCCCATCTTGTTGGCGTCCGTCTTGACCGGCGCGGGCGCCTTGTTCGGCGAGGAACTGGGCCGACAGATCGTTCCGCATTTGGGGCTCCTGCACGACGTGACGACGCTTGGAACGGCGGTTGCGGCGGGCGGCACAGGCTACCTGCTAGTCGTCGCCCTATTCCGCCGCCTGCTTCCGCTCGGACAGTTGGCGAGGACGCGGTAATGCGGCTGTTCGTGGCCATCGCGCTTCCCGACGACGTGGCGCAGTCGCTGGCGCTGCTGCAGACCGGCGTGCCGGGCGCGCGCTGGCAGACGCGCGAGCAGCTTCATCTGACCCTGCGCTTCATCGGCGAGGTCGACGGGCGCGACAAGGCCGCCATCGACGATGCACTGGCCTCGATATCCGCGCCGGCTTTTTCGGTGGAATTGAAGGGCGTGGGCTCGTTCGGCGGCAGGCGGCCTCATGCTTTATGGGTGGGCGTGGCGGCCAACGACGCGCTCCTCCATCTGCAACGCAAGATCGAAAGCGCGCTGCAGCGCATCGGCCTGGAAGCGGACGGTCGCAAATACACGCCGCATGTCTCGCTCGCCAAACTCAAGGGAACGCAGAACGGGCACGTGCTGGATTTCCTCACCGATCACGCGCTGTATGCGAGCGCGCCGTTTGCGGTCGATGGTTTCATTCTCTATTCCAGCCTGCTCACCGCCAACGGCAGCATCTACCGGGCCGAGAAGGCCTATCGGCTGAAATAGCTCTTAGGGCTCGTCCTCGATCGCTTCCATGTCGTCGTCGGAAAGGCCGAAATGATGGCCGATCTCGTGCACGATCACATGACGCACGATGGCTCCGAGCGTGCCGCGATGCTCCGCCCAATAATCCAGGATCGGACGGCGATAGAGGAAGATCATCGTCGGTTCCGGCCGATCTCGGTTGCCGATCCGGTCGGCGAGGGTCGAGCCCTGGTATAGGCCCAACAGATCGAACTCCGATTCGAGGTCCAGGTCGCGCATGACCTCGTCGCTGGGAAATTCCTGCACCAGGAACAGGACATCGCCGCACAAGGTGCGGAATTTCTCGGGCAGCTTGGCATAGGCCTCGCGCGCGAGCCGCTCGATCTCATCGATGGAAGGTGCTTCGATGCCGACCCAGTCCATGGCCTCTAGCCCAAAGGAGTAAGCATGAAAAAACTCGATTCCGCCGCCCGCGCCGCCTTTTTACGGGATTTTCCCGAATGGCGCGAGGTCAAGGGCCGCGACGCCATCGCCCGACTGTTTCAATTCCAGGATTTCAACCAGGCCTTCGCCTTCATGACGCGGGTGGCGCTGCTGGCGGAAAAGCTCGACCACCACCCCGAATGGTTCAACGTCTACAACAGGATCGAAGTGACGCTCTCTACCCACGACGCGGGCGGCGTGACCGAAAAAGACATCGCGATGGCCAAGGCGATGGAGGAATATTCCAAAGGATACTAAGTCGTGTGTTTGGCGTGCTGGACCAGATCGTCCACCACGGCCGGATCGGCAAGCGTCGAGGTGTCGCCAAGGTTGGAGGTATCGCCCTCAGCGATCTTGCGCAGAATGCGTCGCATGATTTTGCCCGAGCGCGTCTTGGGCAGGCTGGGCGCGAACTGGATCACATCCGGCTTGGCGATCGCCGACAGATGCTGGGACACGAACTGCTTCAGTTCTTCGTTCAACGTAGCCGATCCGTGCTCGGTCGCTTTCAGCGTGACGAAAGCATAAATACCCTGGCCCTTGAGGTCGTGCGGGAAGCCCACCACGGCGGCCTCGGCGACCTTGGTGTTTTCCACCAGAGCGGATTCCACTTCCGCCGTTCCCAGCCGGTGGCCGGAGACGTTGATAACGTCGTCGACGCGGCCGGTGATCCAGTAATAGCCGTCCTCGTCGCGCCGGCAGCCGTCGCCGGTGAAATACCTGCCGCGATAGGTGCGGAAATAGGTGTTCGCGAAGCGCTGGTGATCGCCGTAGACGGTGCGCATCTGCCCCGGCCAGGAATCGAGCAGCACGAGATTGCCGCTGGCCGCACCTTCCAGCGGTGTGCCTGCGGCGTCGACGATCTGCGGCAGGATGCCGAACAAAGGCAGGCAAGCGGAACCAGGCTTGAGGTCGGTCGCGCCGGGCAGCGGCGAAATCAGAATTCCGCCGGTCTCGGTCTGCCACCACGTGTCTACGATGGGGCAGCGGCCGTCGCCGACGACGCGGTGGTACCACAGCCAGGCTTCCGGGTTGATCGGTTCGCCAACGGAACCCAGCAGGCGCAGCGACTTGCGAGAGGTTTTCTTCACCGGCGCTTCGCCGTCGCGCATCAGCGCGCGGATCGCGGTCGGCGCCGTGTAGAAGATGTTGACCTTGTGCTTGTCGATCACCTCCCAGAAGCGCGAGGCCGTCGGATAGTTCGGCACGCCTTCGAACATCAGCGTGGTGGCGCCGTTCGCCAGCGGACCATAGACGATGTAGCTGTGGCCCGTCACCCAGCCGACGTCGGCCGTGCACCAGAAGATGTCGCCCGGGTGGTAATCGAACACATATTGGTGGGTGAACGCGGCGTAGAGAAGATAACCGCCGGTCGTGTGCAGCACGCCCTTGGGCTTTCCCGTCGAACCGGAGGTGTAGAGGATGAACAGCGGGTCCTCCGCGTTCATCTCCACCGGCGCGCACTCGGCGGGCACCTGCGCCGCCGCTTCGTGGTACCAGACGTCGCGGCCGGGATGTTTCAGCTCGTGCTTGCCGGTGCGGCGCACGACGATCACGTGGCGCACGTCGGGGCATTGGGTGAGCGCCAGATCGGTGTTGATTTTCAGTGGCACAGTCTTGCCGCCGCGCAGGCCTTCGTCGGCGGTGATGACGACCGTGCTGGCGCAATCGAGGATGCGGTTCGCCAGGCTATCGGGCGAGAAGCCGGCAAAGACGACGGAATGCACCGCGCCGATGCGGGCTGAGGCCAGCATCGCATAGGCGGCTTCGGGGATCATCGGCAGATAGATGGTGACGCGGTCGCCTTTCTTGACGCCGTGGCGGCGCAGCACATTGGCGAAGCGGCAGACCTCATCGTGTAGTTCCCGGTAGGTAATGGCCCTGGAGTCTTTGGGGTCATCACCTTCCCAGATGATCGCGACGCGGTCGGCATGGGCCGGCAGATGGCGGTCGATGCAGTTGACCGTGACGTTCAGCGTGCCGTCCTCGAACCATTTGATGAAAAGGTTGTCCGGGTCCCAGGAAACATTTTTCACCTTGGTGAAGGGCTTGATCCAATCCAGCCGCGCCGCCTGCTCGCGCCAGAAGCCTTCCGGGTCGGCTATCGAGCGCGCGTACATTTCCTGGTATTTGGCGTCGTCGATGAACGCCCGGCTTTGCCATTCCTTCGGAACGCGCAATACGATATCACTCATGGCACTTTCCTTGGGTTGTTACTTTCTCTTATTCTAACTCCATTGTGGCGGAGCGGAGCCGAGGCTTCAAGACGCCCATGAGCAGTCCGGCGGAAGGAAATTCGAGAATGGCAAAACAGGTGCGCGCACAGCCTCCGGCGATGTCCGACCTTGCCGTCATCGCCAAAACCGGAAAGAGCTGGGACCAGTGGTTCGAGACGCTCGACAAGGCTGGTGCGTCCAAGCTCGATCACAAGGGAATCGCGAAGTTGCTGGCGGAGACCCGCCGCGTCGGTCCCTGGTGGCAGCAGATGGTGGCGGTGGAATACGAGCGCGCGCGGGGCCTGCGCGCCAAGCACGAAGCCGCCGGCGGGTTTTCGGTCGGCGTGTCGAAAACCGTGGCGGGCAATGTCGCCGCGCTTTACGCCGCCACGGTCGAGGCCAACCGGCGCAGGAAATGGTTTCCGGCAGGCGCGTTGAAGATTTCGTCGCTGACCGACAACAAATACTTCCGCGCAAGCTGGAACGACAACGCGCGGCTCGAGATCAACTTCACTTCGAAGCCTGGCGGCAAGGCGCAGATCGCGGTCCAGGTGGGTAAGCTGGCGAAGAAGTCCGACGTCGAACGCGAACGCGCGGCGTGGAAGAGAGCGCTCGCAAGACTCGAATCCTTAATGGGCAAGTGATGCAACTGCATCTCTCTTCCTGGCCCGAAATCGAAGCTTACCTGGCGTCATCCAAGGCCATTCTCATTCCCATCGGCTCGACCGAGCAGCATGGGCCGAACGGCCTGCTCGGCACCGATGCCTTGTGCGCGGAGATCATCGCGCGGCGCGCGGGCGACGAGGCGGGCATCCTGATCGGCCCGACATTCAATGTGGGCCAATCGCAGCATCACATGAGCTTTCCCGGAACGATGACTTTGCGCCCCTCCACCATGATCGCGGCGATGACCGACTGGGCGCAATCGCTGGCGCGCCACGGTTTCGAGCGCATCTATTGGCTGAACGGCCACGGCGGCAACATCGCCACCATCGATGCGGCGTTTTCGGCGATGCATCACGGCGTGACCTTCGGCACGGAAATATCGGGCCGGCCGCCGCTGCGCTGCCTGCTGCGCAACTGGTGGGAGCTTTCCGGTGTGACGGATCTGTGCAAACAGCTTTTCCCGGAGGGCGAGGGCAACCACGCTACGCCCAGCGAAGTCTCCGTCACCTGGTTCGCTTATCCCGAAGCGATCAAGCGCGTGGCGATGTCGCCGAAGATCGCGCCGACCGGACCGATCACCGACGCCAAGGATTACCGCCGCCGCTTTCCCGACGGGCGCATCGGCTCCGATCCGTCGCAAGCCAATCCCGAAGCGGGCGAAAAGCTCGTCGCCGCGGCGGTCAGCGCCGTGATCGCGGAGTTCAAGCAATTCGCGCAGTCGTGACGCCCGTGAATGTTGATGCAAGTCAATGAATCGAGCACGGCGAGCATGGAACCTTCTTCCTTTGGACTAGGGTGGAGGCTCCAATGCATTTCATCAAACTAATGGCAGCAATAGCGGCAGTTGCGTTCTTAGCCGCGCCGGCACTATCTCAGTCTGGCCAGACGTGCCCGAGCGGCATGTCAGTGTGCAGTTCCGGCGCGTGGGGCAAAGGCGGCTGCTACACGCCGGGCTATGCCAATTGCACGAACGGCATGGTCTGCAGTACGGGCATGTCAGCCTGCGCGCCTGGCGGGTGGGGCGCCGGAGGATGTTACGACATCGCCCACGTCCGTTGCACGAACGGCATGATGTGCACGACCGACATGTCGTTCTGCGCGCCTGGCCCGAAGGGAAAAGGCGGCTGCTATCAGCCCATGTATGCGACCTGCGACAACGGCGCGCTAATCTCGCATTAGCCGGCGCTGCCAGATTGCCGCGTTAGGTGGCGCGTGGCGGCTGCCGGTCGCCTCGCGTCGGAGCTAGTTGCTATGCCGGTTTATTGTTACACCAACCGGCTCAAGTGGCGACTTGACACCGACGGCCTTCGGCGGATGATCGTCTTATCCCAGGGGCGCTTGTATCCCATAAAGAATGTAAGGGGATGCGGGCTGAGATCGCAATCGTGCGAGTCCCTTAGAACCTGATCCGGTCAGCACCGGCGTAGGGAGAGGCGTGTGAACAAGCCCATTCTCAATCCGAAGTCCGTCACCATCACGCGCGGCCCCTTGCCCGGCTCGCGCAAGCTGCTGATCGACGGCGTGCCGTTCCGCGAGGTTGCGCTGTCGGGCGGCGAGCCGCCAGTGCGCCTCTACGACACTTCAGGTCCGTATACGGACGATGGCGTTGCCATCGACATCGAGAAGGGCCTTGCCGCGCGCCGCCGCGACTGGATTCTGGCCCGCGGCGACGTGGAGGAATACGAAGGCCGCGCGCGAAAACCGCAGGACGACGGGCTGAAGCCCGGCGAGCTTCTCTCCGTCCCGCAATTCGACCGCGCCGGGCGCAAACCGCTGCGCGCGAAGCGGGGCAGGAACGTCACCCAGCTTCACTATGCCCGCCAAGGCATCATCACCGAGGAAATGAAATTCATCGCCGCGCGCGAAAACCTCGGCCGCAGCGCGCTCGCCGACGGCAATTCCTTCGGCGCCGCCATCCCCGGCGAGATCACGCCCGAATTCGTGCGCAGCGAGGTGGCACGCGGCCGCGCCATCATTCCGTCGAACATCAATCACCCCGAAACCGAGCCGATGATCATCGGCCGCAATTTCCTCACCAAGGTCAACGCCAACATCGGCAATTCCATCGTCGCCTCGGGCGTCGCCGAAGAGGTGGAGAAGATGGTGTGGTCGATCCGCTGGGGCGCGGACACGGTGATGGACCTTTCCACCGGCCGCCACATCCACACGATACGCGAATGGATCGTGCGCAATTCGCCCGTGCCCATCGGCACGGTGCCGATCTATCAGGCGCTGGAGAAGGTGGGCGGTGTGGCCGAGGACCTCACCTGGGAGATTTATCGCGACACGCTGGTGGAGCAGTGCGAGCAGGGCGTCGATTACTTCACCGTCCATGCGGGCGTGCGCCTGGCGCATATTCCACTGACGGCGGAGCGCGTCACGGGCATCGTCTCGCGCGGCGGTTCGATCCTGGCGAAGTGGTGCTTGGCGCATCACCAGGAGAATTTCCTCTACACGCATTTCGAAGAGATTTGCGAGCTGCTCAAGCAGTACGACGTGGCGTTCTCGCTGGGCGACGGCCTCAGGCCCGGCTCCATCGCCGACGCCAACGACGCGGCGCAATTCGCCGAGCTGGAAACGCTGGGCGAACTGAACAAGATCGCGCAACGCCATGACGTGCAGGTGATGATCGAAGGTCCCGGTCATGTGCCGATGCACAAGATCAAGGAGAATATGGATCGCCAACTCACGGCCTGCGACGAGGCGCCGTTCTATACGCTCGGGCCGCTCACCACCGACGTGGCGCCGGGCTACGACCACATCACTTCGGCCATCGGCGCGGCGATGATCGGCTGGTTCGGCACCGCCATGCTTTGCTACGTCACACCGAAGGAACATCTCGGCTTGCCGGACCGCGACGATGTGAAGGCGGGCGTGATTGCGTACCGCATCGCGGCGCACGCGGCCGATCTGGCCAAAGGCCATCCCTCCGCGCGCATCTGGGACGACGCGATGTCGAAGGCGCGCTTCGAGTTCCGCTGGCGCGATCAGTTTGCCCTGGCGCTCGATCCGGAAACCGCGGAAGCCTTCCACGACGAGACCCTTCCGGCCGACGGCGCCAAGCTGGCGCATTTCTGTTCGATGTGCGGGCCGAAATTCTGCTCGATGAAAATCTCGCAGGAAGTGCGCGACGCTGCGCGCGGACAAAGCGATTCAATGTCCACCGCCGAAATCCGCGCCGCTATGGCGAAAAAGGCTGCCGAATTCCGCGAGCACGGCGGGGAGATTTATCTGCCGCGATAAGCCCTCTCCCCTTGTGGGAGAGAGCAGAGAAAGCGCGCGTTTGCGAGCGCTTCGAGGGTGAGGGGTATGGAACGAACCCCTCATCCGGCTCGCTTCGCTCGCCACCTTCTCCCACAAGGGAAGAAGGAAAGAGGCGCTAAATCGGCAATCCAAGCGCCAATGAGATGCTATCGAGGACGCCGTCGAAATTGTCATTCAATTCGTTGTTCCAGAAGCGCAGGACGCGGAAGCCGTCTGCTTCGAGGCGTTTGGTGCGGGCGCGGTCTGCGGCTTCATTCTCGGCGAGACCGTGTTGGCCGCCGTCGAGTTCGATGACGAGCTTGGCTTCGAAGCATATGAAATCGGCAACATAAGGTCCGATGGGTTGTTGGCGCCGGAATTTGAAGCCGTGGAAACGGCGGTCGCGCAGCGCGAACCAAAGCTTGCGTTCGACATCGGTTTGATCGCGGCGGAGCTGGCGGGCGAAATCGTGCTTCACGGTCCCCCCAGAACCTATTTGAGCGTCGTGCGTCCCGTCACGGCGTGCCAGATGTAAAGCACGATCACCGCGCCCAGCACGGCCACGAACATCGACCACAGGCTGAAATGGAAGAACACCGGTTCGCCGAGGAAGGCGAAGATCGCGCCGCCCAGCACCGCGCCGGCGACGCCCAGCGCGATGTTGAGGAAGCAGCCTTCGCCGCGGGCGTTGACGATCTTGCTGGCGATGAAGCCGGTGATCAGTCCGAAAAAGATCCAGCCGAGAATGGACATGGGGCGCTCCTGATGCCTTTTTTGTCAAAATGGGTGGACGACTTGCGAAGTGCAAGGCTCGCGCCGATCCCCCTGGCGCGAAGGGCGGGTTATCATGAAGTCTTCCCGACGTAACGGCAAGTTTGCGAACAACGCGCGGCTGCGCCAAGGCGGCAGACGGTGTGACGCCCGCGCCCTGAAAGTGATCGAAACAGCGCGGCATTCGTTGTATGCTGAATGGGAGAGGGGCGCCCACGTGCAAGAAGGATTGGGAGCCATGAAGACCGTACTTTTCGCAGCGACACTGTTTCTTGCGGCGGCGGCCGCGCCTGCGTTCGCCGCCGACGATGCTTGCTTGATGCAACGCTATGTCGACGGATGGGGCACGCACGGCGACCATTCGCTGGTGGTCAACGACAGGTTCGGACGCAAATACCTGCTCGGTTTGGCGGGCTATTGCGCGGACCTCGATTACAGCATGGCCGTCGGAATCCGTTCGCCCGGTGGCGGGGGGGATTCGTGCGTGGAACGCGGCGACAAGATCGTCATGCGCGGATCCGGAATGATGGGCGGCGATAGCTGCTGGGTCACCAAGATCGAGCGCTATACGCCGGACATGGAGAAGGCCTACCAGGCGGCGCTTGACGCCAAGAAAAACCAACCCGCGCCCTAAAGTCCGGCAAGATCGGCCCCCGAAAGCGCCGGTGCCGGCCGGCGTTCGCCGACGGTCGCACCGCGCGTGTTGACGACGGGCGCGCGTAGAAATTCGCGCGCGCCGTCGCCGAGCACGCCAAGCTTGTCGAGGATCGCGGCGATGGCGGTCTCGGCAGCGCGCGGCGCGCCGTCGTCGATCTTGAGTGCGATGCCCAGTTCGCGCTCTGGGACGATCCCGGCATAGACGCCCTCGGCGCCGATCTTCACCACTGCGCGGCCGGCCGCGGCGCGCATCAGCACCGTGCAGGCACGCCCGGTTCCGCCGACGAGTTCGGGATGGGCGATCATGCAACGAAGGATGCGGGCCGCCCCCGGCGTCCGTCCACCCGCCAGCTTCGCCAGCGCGCGCGCAAAGCCGCCGAGCGGCAGGGCGAAGTTCGGCGCGGCGCAGCCGTCGACGCCCCAAGGCAGTTCATTGACACCGGACAGATCGCGCAGCGCCTTGGCAACCGCCTGCTGGACGGGATGATCGACGCGCTCGTAACCGGCGGTCGCTACGTTCCAGTGCCGCGCTACGGTCAGGAATCCGGTATGCTTGCCGGAGCAATTGTTGTGGATTCTCGTAGGCTTATCGCCGCGTCTTACCATGTCCTCTAAAGTAGGTTCATGGCGCGGGGGCTGGGGTCCGCAGGCCAGATCGCTCTCGCTACAGCCGATACGCGCCAGCCAAGCCGCGATGCGCTCCGTATGTATCGGCTCGCCGGAATGGGAGGCGCAGGCCAGCGCTACTTCCTCATCGCTCAGCCCGAACGCTTCCGCCGCCCCCGATTCGACCAGCGCCAGCGCCTGGATGGGCTTGAGCGAGGAGCGCGGATAGATCGGCGTCTCGATGTCGCCCAGCGCGAATCGGATCGCGCCCTCGGCATCGGCAATGGCGATGGACCCGCGGTGGATGCTTTCCACCAGCGACCCACGCGTGATTTCGACGAGGATGGGATTGGCCAAGAACATCTCCGAGGGCTATGAACGCTACATAGCGCAACCGGAGGCGACATGCGCGGCTATTTCGCGGCGGGCGTGGACGGCATCTCCAAGCCGATGAACCTCGGCAATCTCCTGCGCATCGCTCATGCGTTCGACGCAAGTTTCTTCTTCACCGTCAACGCCCAGCTGAAGCTGTCGGATGCCCAATCCGACACCTCGCGCGCGCAAGGCGACCTGCCGGTCTATAAGTTCCGCACTGTGGAAGAGTTCCGCCTGCCTATCGGCTGCCGGCTGGTGGGGGTGGAGATCACCGAGGACGCGACCGAGCTGCCGCGCTTCCGTCATCCGCCGCGCGCGGCCTATGTCTTCGGCGGAGAGCGCACGTCGCTGTCGGACGCCATGCTCAAGCGCTGCGAGTTCGTCGTGAAAATCCCGACGCGCTTTTCGATCAATGTCGGCATGGCGGGCGCCATCGTGCTCTACGACCGGCTGATCAGCCTCGGCGGTTATCCGGGTCGGCCGGTCGCGCCCGGACGAGCGCCCGAAATTCCCCCGCCGCACAAATGGGGCGCGCCGATGATGCGCACGAAGGGCCGCTAGGTTTCAATCGCGCGCATGAAAATCGCCGCGGCGCAGATTCGCCGCGGCGTAGATCGATGGCAACTACCCGATTACGGCTGGGGCGCTGGTTGCACAGGCACTGTCTGTGCCGGTTGCTCGGTCACAGGTTGCGTCGGCGCATCCAGTGACGGCGCAATCGCGGGCGGCGCTATGTTGGTGTCCAGCAGTGCGGGTTGTACGGGAACAATCACGGCCGGCGGTACGGACGCCGGCGCGGCTTGCTCGGAGAAATTCTCGGACGGCTGCACAGTTGGAGAGTGCGGCGACGCATGCGCGAGAACATGCGTCCGCGTGGCTCTGACCGGCGGCGAAGCTTGTTCGGTAGTGTTCTCCACCGGTGTAAGCGGCGGAAGGACGGTTTGCTGCATCGGCACCTCACTGGGCGGCAAGCTTGTTGCCGGGGGCACGAGGGATGCCACGACTTGCTTGGGCGGCGAATTCCACATTCCCGTCGCATAGGTGTAAGCACCTGCCGCGCCAATCATGAGCGCAACGAGAGCTGCGCCGACGATCTTTCCGGTGTTTCCCGATTCACCCTCAGACGGCTCGAATCCGCGCATATTTCCTATCGTTGTCTCCTGCGCGCCGACGATCTTTCCGGTGTTTCCGGTTTCCGCCTTAGGCGTCTCGAATCCGCGCAGACCGCTCGTCGTTGTCTCCTGCGTGCCGACGCTCTTTCCGGAGCTTCCTGTTTCCACCCCGGTCGTCTCGTATTCTCGTAGATCGCTCATCGCTGTCTCCTGCCTGAACTCTTTCTCCTGCGTAAAGAGGAAACGCGCGAAGAGCCCCTTGGTTCCCGATGGAACAAAAGAAGGTCGAATTGCGGGCATTTGCAGCCACATTGGCATGCGTCTGCTAGTCCGTCTGAGATCCATCGGCCGACGCGCGCGATGGACGGCGCAAAGCGGCCCCGCAAACTGGGTCGTGATTCCGTCAGATTCTGACCGCTAGCCTTCAATCGCGCGCGTGAAGCCCGCCGCTGCATAAATCGCGTCGATGCACGCCATATTCGCTATCGCATCGGCGCCGCCGGTCAACGGCACGGCGCCGCGCAGCATCACATCGCCGACATGGGCGAGTTGGGCGTCATAGGTCGCTGGCCCATCCGTCGGCTCGCTGCGCGTTTTGCCTTGGGCCTCCACCGCGAACCGGCACCCCATCTGCGGCGCAAGGAAATTGGAGATGTCCATCGACCCCTTCTCGCCCTTGAGCCGCAATGTCGCCTTGAATGCCGGAGCTTTCATCGAGGTGCGCAGCTTGGCGCGCAGGCCGTTGGGAAAGAGAAGCTCCGCGCGCGTGCTTTCGTCCACGCCGCGCACGATGGTGCAGTCTGCGCTCGTGACCTTGGGTTCACTCCCTGCAATTGTGCGCAGCGCATGGACGCAATAACAGCCAAGGTCCATCAACCCGCCGCCGCCCTGCGCCGGGATCCAGCGCAGCTCCTTCGGCGTGTAGGGAATCTCCACGTCGAACACGGATTCGGCCTCGACAAGCCGCCCCAACTCCCCCGACGCGGCGATCTCGACGGCGCGCCGCATGACCTTGTGGAAGCGGTTGTGGAAGGCTTCCACAAGCGGCTGCTTTGCGTCCGCAGCGGCGGCAACCATCGTGCGCGCCTCGGCCGCGTTCATGGCGAACGGCTTTTCGCACAGCACGGCCTTGCCGGATTTCACCGCTGCAACGGACCATAGCGCGTGGCCGGCGGGCGGTAACGCTACGTAAACAAGATCGACGTCGTTGCGCGCGATCAACGCGGAATAGCTGTCCGCGACAAAAGGGATGCCGTTCTCGGCCGCGAAAGCCTTGGCGCGATCCTTGTCCCGCGCGGCCACCGCGACGACCTGGAATTCGGGATTGTCTCGTGCCGGCCCGATGACCGCCTTGGGAGCTATGCGCGCCGCCCCAAGAATTCCGATGCGTATAATTTGCATGGCCGTTTCCAAATACTGCGTAGCCATGATACTCCCTGCGGCCCATGACTCCAGCCCTCTCCATCTCTCATCTGCGTAAGGTATATCGCCGCGGCACGCTCGCGGTGGACGACCTGTCCATGACCATCGAGCCGGGTGATTTCTTCGGCTTTCTGGGGCCCAACGGCGCCGGCAAATCCACGACCATCCATTGCGTCACCGGCATCGCCACCCCGACATCGGGCACCATCGAAATCTTCGGCATCGACGCCGTGAAGGACTATCGCGAGGCGCGCCGGCTGATCGGCTTGTCGCCGCAGGAGTACAATGTCGATCCGTTCGCCACGCCGCGCCAGATCGTGGAATGGATGGGCGGTTATTTCGGCCTGCACGCCGCCCGGCGCAAGCGCCGCACCGACGAGTTGATGGAGCGCTTCGACCTCGTCGAGCATCAGAAGAAGCAATTTCGCGAATTGTCGGGCGGCCTCAAGCGGCGGGTGATTCTGGCCCGCGCCTTGATCCACGATCCCAAACTGCTGATTCTCGACGAGCCGACGGCCGGCGTGGACGTGGAGCTGCGCCGCGACCTGTGGCGCTATCTGCAGGAACTCAACCGCGACGGAACCACGATCCTCTTGACCTCGCATTACCTGGAAGAGGTGGAACGGCTGTGCCGCAACATCGCCATCATCAGCAGGGGCAAGATCGTGCGCAACGGCCCGAAAGCGGAATTCCTGACGGGCGAGGGGCTGGAATCCGCTTATCTCGCCGCCACCGGGGCCGAACCTGAACACATCGCGGGGGCCGCATGATTCCGATGACGGTCAACTGGATCGGTCTTTGGACGATTATCCGCCGGGAGATGGCGCGCCTCCTGCGCGTGCCGATCCAGGTCTTCCTGGCGCCGTGGATTTCCGCGCTGCTGTTCATTTTCATTTTCGGTTTCGTCGTCGGCCCGCGCATCGCCACGATCGGCGGTCACCGCTATTTGGAGTTCGTGCTGCCTGGCATTCTGATGATGAACGTCATCAACGCCGCCTTCCTGCAGTCCACCTCGCAGATCTATTTCCAGCGTTTCCAGCGCTACATCGAGGAAACCCTAGTTTCTCCGCTGTCCTATGCGGAGATGATCGCGGGTTCGCTGACGGTGGTGATCCTGCGTTCGGTGGCGACCGCGCTGGGCATCCTCGTCATCGCCGCCGCTTTCGGCGTGACCACGATCCACAATATCTGGGAGTTCCTGTTCTGGGTGATCGCCGTATCGACGATCTTCGGTCTTCTGGGCATCATCGTCGGCCTGTGGGCGAAGAATTTCGAGCAGCTCACCGTGCTCAACGTCTTTTTCATCGCGCCGCTGTCCTTCGTCGGCGGCGTCTTCAACACCGTGAACATGCTGCCGCCCTGGCTGCGCTGGCTCGCCTATGGAAATCCTTTCTTTTATTTCATAAACGGGCTGCGCCACGCGATGATCGGCTTCAGCGAAGGATCGGAAGCCTTCGGCGCGGCCCTCACGCTGGCGCTGTGCGCGATCCTGGCGGTGACCGTCTGGCGGTTGTTTTCGATAGGCTATGGCTTGCGCGAATAGGCGCAGCAGGCTCTAACACCGGCCTTGCGACTTTTTTGGCCTCTGGCATGGACGGGCCCGGCCCGCGACCCTATTCTCCGCGCCGACCCGCGCGGCAGCGGCATGTCAGTTTGGGAGACGGCGTCTTATGTCCGATTTTTCGCGCATTGCATCGATTCTTGCCTTGGCAGGCAGCTGTATTGCCGCGAGTTTCGCGCCCGCGGCAGCCGACGAAAAGCCCACCCTTCTGGGCGTGTCGAAGGGCTGGTCCGCCTATCAGGCGACGACTGACAGCGGCAGGGTCTGCTACGCGCTGTCGAAGCCCAAGACGATCGCGCCCAAGAAGGTCACGCGCGATCCGATCTATCTGCTGATCAGCGATTGGCCCGACCGCAAGGTGCAGGGCGAACTGGAAGTCGTGCCCGGCTACTCCTACAAGGACGGCGCGCCGGTGATCGCGCAGGTGGGCTCTTCGAAGACGGAATTCTTCACCCGCAACGACGGCAAGAGCGGTTCCGCCTGGGTCAAGGACCCCGGCGACGAAGCAAATCTGTTGGAGACGATGCGCCACGGCTCCACGATCACGATCAGCGGCATTTCCCGGCGCGGCACGCACACCAAGGACACCTATTCGCTCGGCGGCATGTCGGCCATGCTCGACAAGGTGCATGACGCTTGCGCGAAATAACCGCGGTTGTCATCCCCGGCGAGCCGCGTCGAAGCTGCGGCATTGCGTGACCGGGAATGGACGGTGGTTCGGTTTGAGAACCCATTTAGTTCGTCATGGCCGGGCTTGACCCGGCCATCCAGCGACAAGTCACTTTGCGGAGTGAACGGCAAAGACTGGATGGCCGCCTCAAGGGCGGCCATGACGAAGAAATATCCAGATTACATCACCACCCACAGATGACATTATAAGTGCAATGACCACCGCAGCAAATATCCTCGGCCTTTCGCCTGACGCTCTGAAAGACGCGCTGCTTGCGGTCGGCGTGCCGCAGAAGGCGGCGGCGATGCGCACGCGCCAGCTTTGGAACTGGATCTATGTCCACGGCGCGCGCGATTTCGCGTCGATGACCAATCTCGCCAAGGATTTTCGTGGCCAGATGGCCGCGCGCTTCTCGCTGGCGCGACCGGAGGTGGTGACCGAACAGGTTTCCTCCGACGGCACCCGCAAATGGCTGCTGCGCGGCGAGGGCGGGCAGGAATTCGAGACCGTTTTTATCCCTGAGCCGGGACGCGGCACGCTGTGCGTTTCCTCCCAGGTCGGCTGCACGCTGAATTGCCGCTTCTGCCATACCGGCACGCAAAGGCTGGTGCGCAACCTGACGCCGGGCGAGATCGTCGGCCAGGTGATGGTGGCGCGCGATACCTTGGGCGATTGGCCCTCAACCGGAGAAAACAGACGCGTCACCAATGTGGTGATGATGGGCATGGGCGAGCCGCTCTACAATTTCGAGAACGTCAAGGCGGCGCTGGCCATCGTGGCCGACGGCGACGCGCTGGCGTTGTCGAAGCGGCGCGTGACGCTGTCCACCGCGGGCGTGGTGCCGATGATCAAGCGGGCGGGCGAGGAGATCGGCTCGGCGCTGGCGATTTCACTGCACGCCGCGCGCGACGAGGTGCGCGACGTGCTGGTGCCGCTCAACAAGAAATATCCGCTCAAGGAATTGCTCGACGCCTGCCGCGCTTATCCCGGCGTGTCGAACGCGCGGCGCATCACCTTCGAATATGTGATGCTGAAAGGCGTCAACGACAGCCTCGCCGATGCGAAGGAATTGGTCCGCGTCATTCGCGGCATTCCGGCAAAGATCAACCTGATCCCGTTCAATCCCTGGCCCGGCGCGCCGTACGAATGTTCCGATTGGGCGCAGATCGAAAAGTTCGCCGAGATCGTCAACCGCGCGGGTTACGCCTCGCCGGTGCGCACGCCGCGCGGCCGCGACATCATGGCCGCCTGCGGCCAGCTCAAGAGCGAAAGCGTCAAACAGCGGGCGAGCGAACGCATGGCGCAGCTGCGTTCGGCCGAATTGGCACGGATGCCATCGTAGCGCGCTATGCTATGCGTCAATAGCGATTCCATTCTGGAGACTGACATGGCTAGGAAGACAAAGCTGCCTCGCAAGTCCGTTGCCAAGCGCAGAGCCGTCAAGCCGCCCAAGACCAAGCGCGCCGCCGCGCCGCGAAAGAAGATCGTTCGCCGCAAGAAAGCTATTGCGAAGAAATCCGAAAGCACGCTCAAGCGGATCGAGAATGCAATCCTGGTTGGTGCGGCGGAGGCTGACGATATTGCGATTTCGCTTGGGCTCCTTGCGGCGTCGCAGCCGCCCCGCCGCAAGAAGAGTCGCTGATCGCCCGCGCGGGCGCTGCCGCCTGCGGCCAGCATCACCGCGCCGCGGCTTCCAACCTTTTCAGCAAATCCGCCAGGGTCAGCTTGGAAAGCGCGCCTTCCGAAGCTTTGCGCATGGCAGCGATGACGCCGCAGATCACGCCGGGCGCGGCGCGGCCCACCGGGCAAGCCGCGTTCCCTTTGGGGCGAAAGCCCGGGCCGGGCGGCTCCTTCACCGCGGCATAGACCTCGCTTATGCGGATTTTGGCGGGCTTGCGGGCCAGCCAAGCACCGCCGCTCGCGCCCGCCTTGGTGGCGATCAGCCCGGCGGCGGCCAGCGCGGCCAACACCCGGCGCACCACCACCGCATTGGCCCCGATGCTGCCCGCCAGACGGCTCGAGGCCGCCGCGCGCTCGGGCGCATCCGCGCCTTCGTGCGCCAGAAGCAGCATGACGTGGACGGCGGTGGCGAATTTCAGGCTGGTCATGACGGCAATAGAGATAGTGACTGTTGCGGCCCTTGCAAAGGGCGCTGGCATTTCGGGCGGCGGTCCGTATATTCCCGCCATTCCTTAAGGACATGAGATCGTGGCTGCGAAAAGCGTGAAGAAAGTGGTGCTGGCCTATTCGGGCGGGCTGGACACCTCGGTGATCCTGAAATGGCTGCAGACCGAATACGGCGCGGAGGTCGTCACCTTCACCGCCGATCTCGGCCAGGGCGAGGAGCTGGCGCCGGCGCGCGCCAAGGCGGAGCTGCTCGGCATCAAGCCGCAGAACATTTTCGTGGAGGACTTGCGCGAGGAATTCGTCCGCGATTACGTCTTCCCCATGTTCCGCGCCAATGCGGTGTACGAGGGCGTGTACCTGCTCGGCACCTCCATCGCGCGGCCGTTGATCGCCAAGAAGCAGATCGAGATCGCGGAAAAGGTCGGCGCCGACGCGGTGTGTCACGGCGCCACCGGCAAGGGCAACGATCAGGTGCGCTTCGAACTCACCTATTACGCGCTGAAGCCGGACATCAAGGTGATCGCGCCGTGGCGCGAATGGAACCTGACCAGCCGCACCAAGCTGATCGAGTTCGCCGAGCGCCACCAGATTCCCATCGCCAAGGACAAGCGCGGCGAGGCGCCGTTCTCGGTGGACGCCAACCTGCTGCATTCCTCTTCGGAGGGGAAAGTTCTGGAAGACCCCGCACTGGAACCTGACGCCATCGTCTATCAGCGCACGCTGTCACCCGAGGAAGCGCCTGACAAGGTGACGGTGGTGGAAATCGGCTTCGACAAGGGCGATGCGGTCTCCATCGACGGCGTTGCACTTTCGCCCGCCGCATTGCTGACCAGGCTGAACGAGTTGGGCAAGGCCAACGGCATCGGGCGCATCGATCTGGTGGAGAACCGCTTCGTCGGCATGAAATCGCGCGGCGTGTACGAAACGCCCGGCGGCACGATTTTGCTCACGGCGCATCGCGCGATGGAATCGATCACGCTCGACCGTGGCGCGGCGCACCTGAAGGACGAGTTGATGCCGCGCTATGCCGAGTTAATCTATTACGGCTTCTGGTTCGCGCCCGAGCGCGAAATGTTGCAAGCGGCCATCGACAAATCGCAGGAGTTCGTCGCCGGCACCGTTCGGCTGAAGCTCTACAAGGGCAACGTCATCGTCATCGGCCGCTCGTCGCCCTATTCGCTGTACGCCAAGGACCTCGTGACCTTCGAGGACGATCAGGGCGCTTACGACCAGAAGGACGCGGCCGGGTTTATCAAATTGAACGCCCTTCGCCTGCGCACGCTGGCGATGCGGAAGCGGAAGCTGGGCAAGAAGTAGGGCGCGGCCCGCCTATCTGATAGTCAGTTGCAATTTGCCCGAAGACATCGCCTTGCCGGCCGGCTCGGCCGCGCAAATTGAACGGCCCGCCGCTTTCGCGGTATCATGACGCGAATTGTCGGGGGGCAATCATGACGAAACTCGGGCCAGTACTGCGCCTTGCCGCTGTGGCGGCGCTGGGCGTGTTTCTCTCGAACTGTGCGAATCTCCAGCACATCTACAAGCCTGTCCGGAACGCGCCGCTCACCGCGGACGCCCCGCCCGGCGACCCGAGCTGCACCGAGCGCGCCGCCACGCCGCGTTACGATCTCGATCACATCAAGGATTGCACCTCCCAACAGACCTTTGTGGTCTTCGCTTTTTCGGGGGGTGGCATCCGCTCCGCCTCGTTCGGCTACGGCGCGCTGAAGGCGGCGCATGCCATGCAGGTCCCGAACGATGAGGGTGCACTCCGCCCCTTGGACTCTGAGATCGACGTTATCTCCGGCGTCTCCGGCGGTTCGTACACAGCTGCCGCCTATGCCAGCAAGCGCGATGCGCTGTTTCCTGCGCCCGGCGCGCCCGATTATTACCGCGACAATTTCCTGACGCACGATTTCTTCGCCGATCTCTTCGCCATCTACCTCGAACCCTGGCATTGGCAGTGGATGCTGCCGAACTACGGCACCAACGACGAGATGGCGAAGATCTATGGTGAGGTCAATTTCTCGTCCGACTCCGACAAGCTCTTCGCGCGCAGCTTCGGCGATCTTGCCAGGAAGGGGCGGCCGCTTTTGATCGTCCAGGCGACCGATTACGGCAACGAACAACCGTTCACCTTCACCCAGGACGATTTCGATCTCATCTGTTCCGATGTGGATGATTATCCGGTGTCGAACGCCATTGCGGCATCGAGCGCCTTTCCGCTTCTCTTCTCTCCCATTCGGCTGAAAAACCGCCACTTCACGGCAAATAAGGCCGATCTGCAGGGCTATTGCCATAGCCACCGCCTCCCATGGGTGGATGCCGCGCTGGATGCGGGGGAGCCGGAGGAATTGTCGCGCCGCTATTCCCGCGCCGAAGTCGCCGACGCTTATCTGCCTTCGTCCCCCGCGCATAAGGGGCGTGGCGCCAATCCCTATAGCCGGGGCAGCGGCGCCGGTCCGCAACAGGGCCCGCCGAAATATCTCTATCTGGCGGACGGCGGCATTGCGGACAACATGGCGCTGCGCGGCCTGATGAACACCGTAACCATGAGTCTCGGCAGCGATCCCGGCTCGAGCGGCTGGACGGAACGGTCCGCCGCCATCGCCTGCCGGGTCCATCTCGACCAGATGCGCAGACTTCTCGTCGTTGTCGTTGACGGCGAGGCACGGCCCAACAACGAGGTTTCCACTTTGTCCTCCCTCTCCGACCTCGGCATCATCCTCAATTCGGCGACCAGTGCCGCGATCGACGCGAACGGCTTCGAGACGATGCTGGCCGCCGAGAACATGACCAGGAGAATCGCGGCGAAGATGGCCAAGCTTCATTGCGGCACGCCGCCGGCAGCGGGCGCCGCGCCGCAGGCGGACACCGAGGTCAAACACTATTTCGCGCATGTGTCCTTCCACGATTTGAGTGAGGCGACGGCGCTTGATCCCGCCGCCTGCGGCAAGAGCGAGGGCGACTGCATGATGAGCGACGTCGCCCGCAGCGGAACGAGCCTCGATTTCTCGGGGCCTGAGGTCGATGCGCTGGTCAAGGCCGGCAGCAGCGCCTTTTTCTGCAATCGGAGTGTCTTGGCCTTTCTGCGGGATTCGAAGGCGGTCGGCACAACGGAGCCGATTTATGCTTGCGCGAAGGCGGGCGAGAAAAAGCTGCCGCCGCCGCCGTGAGGGTGCAAAGCCTGCGTTGCGCGATGCGGAAGAGGAAGACGAAAAGTAAGCCTTGACCATTGGTACCATATACGGTACCAATAGTACGAGTGAAGCACTTGGGCGAAAGATGCCCCTGACGCGCAAATTCAAGGCGACCATCCTGGAGGACATGCGGCGTAAGCCGGGATTCGCCAAAGCCATGTTCGTCGAAGGAATAAACTCGTTTCTTCAGAACGAGTTCAACGTCGGCAAGAGCATCATACGCGACTACATCAACGCCACCATCGGCTTTGAGAAGCTCGGCAAGAAGGTCGGCCTGCCGCCCAAAAGCTTGATGCGAATGTTTGGACCGAAAGGAAACCCACAGGCTAGGAACTTCTTTGCCGTGATCGCAGCGCTGCAAAAGGACGCAAAGATCGAGCTACACGTCACGGTGGTGAAGCAGCATTCCCCCTAATTCGTCATGGCCGCCCTCGAGGCGGCCATCCAGTCGCCGTGCGTCCGCACGGCGGTAGACTTGTTTGTTTCGCCGGATGGCCGGGTCTAAAGCCCGGCCATGACGAACAAAAGAGAACGCGGTGTCCGCTCACACATCCAACGCCGCGTTCATCGCATTGTCCTGGATGAACTCGCGCCGCGGTTCGACGATTTCGCCCATCAGCTTGGCGAACAGATCGTCGGCCTCGTCGGCGTGCTCCACCTTCACGCGTAGCAGCGTGCGGGCGTTGTCGTCGAGGGTGGTTTCCCAAAGCTGCTGCGGGTTCATCTCGCCCAGGCCCTTGTAGCGCTGCAGCGTCAGGCCTTTGCGGCCCCACTCGAAGATCGCGTTCAGAAGTTCGCTGGGCGAACGCACTTCGCGGGTTTCGTCCTTGCGCGTCAGGATGCCGAACTTCAGATAGGCCGCCTGCAGGTCCCCCGCCAGGCGGTCGAGCTTGCGCGCGTCGGTGCTCGAGATCAGCGCGCCGTCGATGGCGACGGCCTCGCGCACGCCGCGCACTTCGCGCCAGAATTTGAGGCCGCCGTCGGGGGTCGGCTCGCCGTGCCAGCCGCGTTCGGTTTCCTCCGACAACAGATCGAGGCGGCGCGCGATATAGCTCGCCGCTTCGGTGGCCTTCACCGCGTCGTTCAGGATGTTCGGATCGAGCGCGCCGGCGATGGCCGCTTGTTCCAGCACGAAGCGCGGATAATGGCGCGGGAAGCCGTCGAGCGCCGCCACCGCCGTGCGCGCCTTCTCCACCAGCGCCGCAAGGTCTGCGCCGGTCACCACCTCGCCCGTGTGCAGCATGAAGGCCGCGCCCGCCGTGCCTTCGGCGATCAGATGATCCTGCAGTTCGTGCTCGTCCTTCAGATAACGTTCCGACTTGCCGCGCGCCGCCTTGTAGAGCGGCGGTTGGGCGATGAAGAGGTGTCCGCGCTCGACCAGTTCGCGCATCTGCCGGTAGAAGAAGGTGAGCAGCAGGGTACGGATATGGGCGCCGTCCACGTCGGCGTCGGTCATGATGATGATCTTGTGATAGCGCAGTTTGTCGGGATTGAATTCCTCGCTGCCGATGCCGGTGCCCAGCGCGGTGATCAGCGTGGCGATTTCCTGCGAGGCCAGCATCTTGTCGAAGCGGGCGCGCTCGACATTGAGGATTTTTCCGCGCAAGGGCAGCACCGCCTGGTTGGCGCGGTTGCGCGCCTGCTTGGCGCTGCCGCCGGCGCTGTCGCCCTCGACGATGAAGATTTCGCACTTGGACGGATCGCGCTCCTGGCAATCGGCAAGCTTGCCGGGCAGCGAGGCGCCGTCGAGCGCGCCCTTGCGGCGTGTCAGCTCGCGGGCGCGGCGTGCGGCTTCGCGCGCGGCCGCGGCCTCGATCACCTTGCCGACGACGGCCTTGGCCTCGGCGGGATGTTCCTCGAACCAGCGGCCGAGTTTTTCGATGACCACGCCTTCCACCACCGGGCGCACCTCGGACGAAACCAGCTTGTCCTTCGTCTGCGAGGAGAATTTCGGATCCGGCACCTTGACCGACAGGACGCAGGTGAGGCCTTCGCGGCAATCGTCGCCGGTCAGCGCCACCTTGTCCTTCTTGGCGCCCATGGTTTCGTCGGCGTATTTCGTGACCACACGGGTCAGCGCCGCGCGGAAGCCGGCCAGATGCGTGCCGCCGTCGCGCTGCGGGATGTTGTTGGTGAAGATCAACATGCTCTCGTGGTAACTGTCGTTCCAGGTGAGCGCGGCTTCCACGGTGATGCCTTCGCGTTCGGCGATCAACATGATCGGATTCGGGATCAGCGAATTCTTGGCGCGGTCGAGATAGCGCACGAACTGTTCCAGGCCGCCCTCGTAATGCAGCTTGGATTCCTTCGGCTCCACGCCACGCTTGTCGGCGAGCCAGATCGTCACGCCGGAATTGAGGAACGCCAGCTCGCGCAGGCGGTGCTCCAAGGTGGCGTAGTCGAACTCGGTCATCGTGAAGGTCTGCGTGGAAGGCAGGAAGGTCACTTCCGTGCCGCGCTTGTTCTTCACCTCGCCCACGACCTTCAGCGGCGCCTGAGGCTCGCCGTGGCAAAAGCGCATGTAATGCTCTTTGCCGTCGCGCCAGACGCGCAGGTCGAGCCGTTCGCTGAGCGCGTTGACCACCGAGACGCCCACGCCATGCAGGCCGCCGGCGACCTTATAGACGCTCTGCTCGAATTTCCCGCCGGCATGAAGCTGGGTCATGATGACCTCGGCCGCCGAAACGCCTTCGCCGGCGTGGATGTCGGTCGGGATGCCGCGGCCGTTGTCGCGCACGGTGCAGGAGCCGTCGGGATTGAGGATCACGTCGATACGGTCGGCAAAGCCGCCGAGCGCCTCGTCGATGGCGTTGTCGACGACTTCGTAGACCATGTGATGCAAACCCGAACCGTCGTCGGTGTCGCCGATATACATGCCCGGCCGCTTGCGCACGGCGTCGAGGCCTTTCAGCACCTTGATGCTGTCGGCGCCGTAATCGTCGGAGGCCTGTTGTGAAGCCTGTTGTGCAGCTTGTTCCGCTGCCTGTCGTTTTGCCGCTTCGCTCATAAGCTCACCTTAACTCACCGCCACGCCGACGCCGGCGCCCACCATGATGACGCCGGCGCCCTTGTTGATGCGCCGCCGCGCTTTGATGCCGGTCAGAAATCCGCGCACCCGCGAGGCCAATGCCGCATAAGCCGCCATGATGAGAGGGGTCAGCGTGAAGCAAGCCAACGCAAGCTGCAGATAGACGGCCAAATTCAGTTGGCGCAAATCGACGACGGCCGGCAACAAGGCGACCCAGAAGGCAATGGCTTTGGGATTGCCGATGGTCAGCGCGAACTGCGCCAGGAAGCCGCGGCGCGCGTCCACCGGCTTGTCCAAAAGCTCTGTCACCGGCGCGGTCCAGTACTTGTATCCGAGGTAAATCAGATAGAGCGCGCCGGCGATCTTCACGGCCACGAACAGATGGCCCATCGCTTGCGCCACCACTGCCAGCCCACAGACCGAAAGCGTCAGGACGGCCATGTCGCCCACGGCCGTACCCAGGACCATGGGAAGTGCGGCGCGAAATCCGCTGCCCAGCGCGCGGGCCGTGATGGCCATGACGGCAGGGCCCGGCGTCGCCGCGGCAACGATATAGACGCCAAGAAAAACCAAATAGGAATGCAGTGGAAGCATGTTCATCAGCTCACCGCTACGCCGATGCCGGCGCCCACCATGACGACGGCGGCGCCCTTGTTCAGGCGGCCGCGCGCTTTTCTGCTGGCCAGGAAACCGCGCACGCGCGAAGCAAGCGCCGCGTAGGACAACATGATCGCCGGAATCAGCACGATGGTCGCTGCGCATAACTGCAGAAAGCCAAAGGCGTTCAGCCGGTTCAGATCGACCACCGTCGGAAGCAGCGCAAGGAAGAACGCGATCGCCTTGGGATTGCCCAGCGTCAGTGAAAGCTGTGAAAAGAACCCCTGACTTGCGCTCGCCGGAACGATCGTTTCCATCTCGGAAACCGGCGCCGTCCAATATTTGTAGCCGAGGTAAACCAAGTACGCCGCGCCCGCCAGCTTCACGATCAGGAAGAATTCGCCCATGGCATGCGCGACGACTGCCAGTCCGAATGCCGACATCGACACCCAGACGAGATCGCCGACCGCGGTTCCGATCGCCGCCGGAACGGTGGCGCGGAAACCGCTGCCCAGCGCCCGCGCCACGATGGCCACGACGCCCGGTCCCGGCACCGCGATGGCGATGGCATAAAGACCGCAATAAAGAAGATACGCATGCAACGAAAGCATATGGTTACTCCTGATGCGCGAAACGGCCGCTGTCGACCGTGAAGATGTCGGCGCGCGACGAAAGACTGTCGAACAGCGACAGATCGGTGCCCGTCATCCAGGCTTGCGCGCCGAGCGCGATAATCTCCTCAAATAAGGCGGCACGGCGGCGCACATCCAGATGTGCGGCAATTTCGTCGAGCAGCAGCAGCGGCGCCAGCCCGTCGCGCGCCCGCGTCAGCTCCCAAGCGTCGGCCAGCACGATGGAAACCAGCAGCGCCTTCTGCTCGCCGGTGGAGCATTCGCGGGCGTCGGCACGCTTTTGCGTGTGGCGCACGGCTAGGTCGCTCAGATGCGGCCCGAAGGTGGTGCGGCCGGCTTCCGCGTCGTTGATGCGCAAACGCTGGAAGCGCGCGCGCATCTCAGCCTCTGTGCTTTCGCCCACTTCGGCGAGCAGCGCATCGGCTTCGCCTTCCAGCGCCAACAGAGCGCAGGGAAAGGCGCCCGCTTCGCCGCGTTCGGACAACATCGCGTTCAGCCGCGCCACGGTTTTCGCGCGCGAGGCGGCGATGGCAGAGCCGGCCTCGGCCATCTCGGCTTCCAGGCCGTCCAGCCACAGCGGATCGCGCGGGCCGAATTTCAGGAGGCGCGCGCGTTCGCGCATCGCGGTCTCGTAGCGCGCCGCGCGCCGCGCGTGGCCGGCATCGAAGCCGAGCACCAGACGGTCGAGGAAGCGCCGCCGTCCGCTCGCGCCCTCGCTGAACAGCCGGTCCATGGCGGGCGTCAGCCAGGTCATCTGAACGATCTCGCCCAAATCCGCCGAGCTTTGCGCCGGCACGCCGTTGAGCCGCACGGCGCGCCGTTCGCCGCCGAGCATCAATCCGGTTCCGACGTCGTAGGCTTCCGCGCCGCGCGACACGGTAGCCGCCACCGCCCACAGCGCTTCGCCAGGAGCGGAAGGCCCGCGGCGGATATGCTCCGACAGCTTGGCACCGCGCAAGCCGCGGCCTGGCGCGAGCAACGAGATCGCATCGAGGATGTTCGTCTTGCCCGCGCCGTTCGGCCCGGCGAGCACGACGGGGCGCATGCCGACGGCGAGCTCCACATTCGCATAAGAGCGGAAGTTGGTGAGCTGCACGCGCGTGACGGCGAGGCGCGCCGCGGGAACCGGCGACACCTGGGTACGCTGATCGGACGCGCGGTTCAAACTCACACCCGCATGGGCATGAGGACGTAGAGCGTGCGGGAGTCGTCCGTGTCCTCGATGAGGGTGGGCGAGCCGGCGTCGGAGAGCAGCAGGCGCACCGACTTGCCTTCGATCTGGCCGGTGATGTCGAGCAGATAGCGGGCGTTGAAGCCGATCTCCAGCGGCGCGGCGCTGTAGGTGGCGCCGAGGTCTTCCGTTGCCGTGCCGGACTCCGGATTGACCACCGACAGCGTCACCTTGTCCTTGGCGAGCACCAGCTTCACCGCGCGCGTCTTGTCGGCCGAGATGGTCGAAACGCGATCGACCGCCTGGCCGAACTCCTTGGATTCCAGCGCCAGCACCTTGTCGTTGCCGGCGGGAATGACGCGCTGGTAATCGGGGAAGGTGCCGTCGATCAGCTTGGAGGTCAGCTCCACGCCGCCCATGGCGAACTGGATCTTGGTGTCGGACAGCGAAACCTCGATGGCGCCGTCGGCGTCGTCGAGCAGGCGGCGCAGCTCCTGCACCGTCTTGCGCGGCACGATCACGCCGGGCATGTCGGTGGCGCCGTCGGGCAGCTCCAGCTCGTAGCGCGCCAGCCGGTGGCCGTCGGTCGCCACGGCGCGCAAGGTCTTCGCCTTGGCTTCCTTCGCCGCGTGGACGTAGATGCCGTTGAGATAGAAGCGCGTCTCCTCGGTGGAAATGGCGAAGCGCGTCTTGTCGATCAGCCGTTTCAGATCGTCGGCCGCCAGGCGGAATTTGTGGGGCAGGGCGCCCGCCGCCATCTGCGGGAAATCCTCCTTGGGCAGACAAGCCAACTCGAAACGCACCGTGCCGGCGGAAACCGCGAGCCGTCCGCCTTCGCTTGTAAGAAGTTCGGCCTGCACCTGCGCGCCTTCCGGCAGCTTGCGCACGATGTCGTAGAGCATGTGCGCGGGCGCGGTGGCCGCGCCGCCCCTCAGCACGTCGGCCGGGATGGCTTCGACGATCTCGATGTCCAGATCGGTGGCGGTGAGCTTCAGCGTGCCCTTGGCCGCCTCGATCATCACGTTCGAGAGAATGGGGATGGTGTTGCGCCGTTCGACGACGCTTTGCACATGGCTCAGCGCCTTCAAAAAAGCGCCCCGTTCGACGTTGATTTTCATGGCTCTTTCGACTGCCGTGCGGTTCCTAGAAAAGCCCCTTCCGGTCCCCTCGCGGCGTGCCCGGAAGCCCTTGATTTCCTTGAGCTTCTAAAAGCCAAGGACTCAAGTGCGAAATTATATCAGGCACGGGCCCAAGAGGCCAGCTTTGGCAAGGGTTTCCCTCCCCTGAAAGGGGAGGGTTAGGGAGGGGGCATTTTGGCGTCCGCGAGATGTCTTTCCGCCCCCGCGACTTGTCCGCCGTAGCCTTGGCGAAGGCGGAAGCGGGGGAGGTGACGAGCCGTTTGCGGCGAGCCGGAGGGGGCGTCAAGCGCTCGGCCCCACCTTTCACCTCCCCCTGGCGGGGAGGTCGATCCGCCGTTGGCGGATTGGGTGGGGGGATTGCCTGATCGTCCGGTTGGATGCCTAAACCCGCGGCGGCAAGTCGGCGAAGTGGCGCTCGCCGCGCAGGACGAACTGAAGCTCGGTTAGTTCTTCGTCGCGCCTGTGGTAGCCGCATTTTGCGATCAGGTCGCTCGCGATGGCGAGTTGTTTCGTCGCGTCCTCTCGTAAAGTCGTGATTTCTTGGTCGCTCAGCATTGTTGGCTTTGGCGGATTGTTCGCTTCCAGCAGTCCGTTAAGCGGAGCAAAAGCTTCGATGTGCGCAAAATCCAGCCGCGCGCGTTCGAGCGCCAGGTCGCACAGGTGAAGCCTCATCGGCCCGGGCTCCGCGATCTCCTCGACCTCATCGAGATCGCGTGTGGCACCCTTCCAATCCGCAATGCTGCGACGGAACGCAGCGCGAGAGAGGAGACCGCGGGGAAGTTCTTGTTGTTGCCCAGCGGCGCGGAGACCCTCGACAGTCCCATCGAGTAGCATAAGGACAGTGCGCACGTCGTCACAGGAATTCGACAAAGATCGCTCTTTGTTGTGAAGTGCGAGCGCAAGATGAACGCGGCCGAGGGTAAGCCCATTGCAGGCGATGTCGAGAAGCTGACTCTCAGCCCTGGCCAATTCCAATGCCTGGATAGCCCGATCACATGCACCAGTCCAATCACCTTTGGCGATAAGTAGGTCGCAATACTGATAGCCTTGTATTGAATAGAGCAGGGGATATTCCGTCTGCTGCTCACGTTGTCGCTGCTCCGCATCAGCGAACAGGCGCTCAGCGGCATTGCGCTGTCCGGCGGCATGCAAAGCGTCGGCGTGTGTTGTACGTTTGCTCATCATCTGAAAGTAATCTTTGCTACAATCGGCATTCTTGACCGAACGTGCGGCTGTATCGATAGCAGCGACGACTTCGCCGAGAACCAATTGAGTTTCACTGAGATTTGACGCAGTTATAGCGGCGTTGGACCAATCTTCCGCGTCTTCGTCCATGCGCAGCCCTGTTTGGTTCGCCAGCAGCGATTCAGAGAACCGCCCCTGTGCCCGAAGTGAGTATCCGGCTAAACCAAGCACCCAAGACTGGTATCCTAGTACAAGAGAAGACACCGGCGTTTCATATGGCTTGTCGAAGAACCAGAATATGGCCGCAAGATCGCTACCAAACGCGCCAAGTTTCTTGGTTGCATAGAATTCGATTCTGCCGTCCGGCCTCGCGCGGCAGATGCGGTTCATATAGATTTCCTTGAGCGCCTCCTGATGACGTCCGGCGCGACAACCATGAGGGATTGCCTGATAGAGCGGCGCGAGATCGTCCAGTGTCGGCTTCTTTCCTTCCTTTGTCGTATCGCGCAGATGTTCATAAAGCCGCCCATGCGAGGCGCGCCACGCCGCCTCGTTCGCCTGCCGCAGTCGTTCGCCGAACCACTCGCGCACCAGTGGGTGAGCATCGAGCGCATCCGGCGCCTTCGGGTCCGCCGGCAGCAGGAGCCGCGCCGCGCGCAGGCGGTTGACCGATTTGTTCCATTCCTCCTCGCTCAATTCGATCAACGGCTCCGTCAAACCTTCGATCTCGGGCTTGCGCCGCAAGGCGTTCAGGCATCCCGCATCCGCCGGCCGGTCAAACAGGCCGATCAGGTTCATGATCGCGTTCAGCACCCTGTCCTGACCGAGCCATTCTTTGGAAATAGATTCCATCACGCGTGTCGCGTGGTCATGGCGCGGATTGTCGGCATCCGCCAACAGCCCGCGAATATGATCCCGGCGGCGCACATCGCCGTTCTGGGCTTCCTTGAGGTAGCCGGCAAGCAGGGAGAGCGCGAGGGCGTGTCCGCCGAACGCCGTCACCGCCGCTTTCAAGTCCTTGTCGGTGCCCCAGACGCCGTTGTCCTTGAGCAGGTCGGCGCCGGCGTCGTCCGACAGTTTGTCGAGATCGATGATGGGCGCGGCGGTCGCTTTCCATTTGGCGAGATCGGCAATCGCGGCCCGGCTGGTGACGACGATGAGGCTGTGGCCGGTGCTGGGCGGCATGGCCGCATAGCGGCGCAACAAGGCGCGCAGGCCCGGGTCTTTCAGCTTGCCGAATTCCGGACCCAATCCATGCTGCAACGGTTCGACCCCATCGAGCACCAGAAGGATGCGGCGATTCGCCAGCGCCTCGGCAATGGCTTCGCCCTTGGCCTCCGCGTTGTTGGAGGCTACGGCGACCTTGAGCCTGTCGAGCGCCCAGTTGAGAAAGCTGTCCGCGGACGTCGCGCGCTGCTTCGAGCCCTGGCTGTAGAAAGACCAGCCGAGCACTTCTTCCGCGCCGCCATAGTTGCGCGCCTGGAGCCGCGCGAGCCATTCGTTGACCAGCGCCGATTTGCCGGCGCCACCTTCAGCAATAGCGGAAATGATGTCGATCTTCGGATCAACCCATGCGGCATCGAGCCGTGCAAGCTCATCGTCGCGGCCGACAAGACGGACATAGGGCGTTTCGGGAAGTTTGGAAATATCGACGAGGATTGCCGAAGACGGACGCGGCTTCGGCGGTGTAGCGGCAGTCTTTGCTTTGCCAATTTGCTCGACAAGTTCCGCTATTTCGTCGGCGATTTCCTTCATCTGTTTTGCGCGTTGGGGTGGCGGGAAGTTCCACAAATCATTGCCGTCGCGCGGGCGAAGGTTCTTGTCGGTGACTTTCCTGAGACCAGCCTCCGGCGTGGGTTTCAATAGGATCGGGTAGAAGTGAACGCTTTGACCCTTGCCTTGCCGTTCGCGGGTGATCTTGATCTCTTTGTCCAAGATGTAGTCCGAGGCCGTCGAGTTTTCCGAAACAAGCAGAACAAACACGTCGCAAATATGCAGGTTTCGTTCGATTTCGGCATCCCATCCGGTTCCGCAGGGCATGTTGCGATCTACCCAGACTTCAAATCTTCCATCCTTTACGGCCGCAGCAAGATACTTTTGGACGTAAGTCAGCCATTTGACCTCGTCGTCACGAACTTCGTCCGGCTCGTCCTTGTGGCTGTAGCTGATGAAGATGACGGGCTTTGCTGACATTCGGCGGATAACTCAAATTGCCCTCTTGCACGTTATGCTAGAGGGCAGTTGTCGTCACGCCCGCTTAGCTGCGCAGTTACCTCGTGCACTTTTTGCCGCACCATCTTGAAATGGCGGTTTTAATTCCTACCTCAAGCCGTTGGCCACGAGTGGCCGCACGAACGATTGGAGGTCGGGAAAACAGAGGCCGAGAGCACTACGACACGAACGCATTCTCACAAACCTTGCAGTTCGCATTTCGCGAAACGGGAGTCGTGCGTGCCGGGGCCTGCAAAAAAAACTCCGCAACAATTATCGTGCCGAACAGGTGTCGCGAAAATGCAGGTTGAGGAGCGAAATGTACGAAGGCGATCCGGATTTTGCGTCAAGGCGTTAGCACGAAAAATCTCGATTTGAATTCGAGTTTGTGGAGTCAGGGGGGGACCCTCGAAAAATCGAAAACAACTACACAGGGAGATGTGAAGTCACAGCGAAGGACACAAGATAGAGCGGACGAGTGATGCGGCATCACCCCCCACCGATTTTCCTGCGCAAAGTGGCGCGAGAAAATCCGCCTCCCCCGCAAGGGGGGAGGCAAGGGGTCAGGTGCTATTCGCTACTCGCTACTCGCGCGTCGTCACATCCTCTTCGACAGCATCTGGCTGAGGAAATCGACCTCCTGCTTGAACAGCGGATCCTCCGAGCACAGCGCCTCGATGCGCCGGCAGGCGTGCAGCACGGTGGTGTGGTCGCGTCCGCCGAAGCGCCGCCCGATCTCGGGCAGCGACCGCGTCGTCAGCTTGCGCGCGAGATACATCGCCACCTGCCGCGGCCGCGCCACCCGGCGCGCCCGCTGCGGCGAATAGAAGTCCTTCACGTCGAGTTTGTAGAACTCGGCGGTCTTGCGCTGGATGTCTTCGATCGAGGTTTTGGCGCCCGGCGAGCTGCGCAGCCCCACGGCTTCCTCGGCCATCTCCGGCGTCACCGGCTTCTTGGTCAGGTCGGCATAGGTCGCCAGCTTCGTGAGCACGCCGATCATCTCGCGCGGGCTGGCGTCGTCGATGTCGGCGATGCGTTCGAGGACGCAGTCCGGCAGGATGACCTCCGGCCGCAGCCGGGTGAATTCCGCGGCGCGCGATTTCAGGATCGCGAGGCGCGTTTCGCGGTCCGGCTTGTCGAGCTGGATCACCAGTCCGCCGGTCATGCGCGATTTGATGTCGGCGCCCAGTCCTTCCAAGGCGGCAGGCGAGCGGTCGGCGGCGATCACCACGCGGCGGCGCAGATCGGCGAAGGCGTTGACGGTGTAGAGGAACTCCGACGCCGTCGCGGTGGAGCGGCAGATGTGCTGCAGATCGTCGATGATCATCACGTCGGCGCTGCGCAGCTCTTCCTTGAAGGCGAGCGTGTCCTTGCGGTAGAGCGCGCCCAGGAAATGGCGCATGAAATCCTCGGCGCGGAGGAACAACACGCGCTTGCCGCGCTTGCGGAATTCGAGCGCTGCCGCGTTCAGCAGATGCGTCTTGCCGAAGCCGAAGCCGCCATGGATGTAGAGCAGCGGAATGTCGCCGCCGTGGCCTTCCGCGAAAGCCCGCGCGGCGCCGTGGCCGAACTCGTTGGCGGTGCCCGGAATGAAGCTGTCGAAGGTCTGCTGGGGATGCAGCATTCGCGTCCACAGGCCTTTGGGCGCGGCGCCGTCTTCGGTCTCGCCGCGCGGCAGATAGGAAACCGGCGCCGGCGGCGGCTCGACGCGCACGGGCTCCTTGGAGACGCCGGCGGCGACGGCGGGCGGATTGGAGACCACGATCGACAAGGAAGCCGGTTCGGCGCCTTCGGCGCTGAAGGCGCGCTCGATGCGCGTCACGTAATGGTTGGCCACCCAGTTGCGCACGAAAGGCTTGGCCGCGCCGATGCGCAGCTCGTCCTTATCGACGCCATCCAGCGTCAGCGGTCCGATCCAGGCGTCAAACACCGGGTCGCCCAATTCGCGGCGCAGCCTTTCGCGCACGCACGCCCATACCGCATACCAGTCCATTGCCGTCGGCTTGCTTGAATATTGTCCCATGTCCCTCACCCGCTGCTTGTCCGCCCTTGCGGTACGGCAAGCCCATTTTTTTAGTTGTTGTCGTGCCGGACGCTTCTGTGGCCCGGATTATCGACCTCCCGTGCGCCGTTCCCGCGGCGCCTCACCTCGTCGCATGTCCTCCTCCTATGTCTGTGTCCAGGGAAGGCCGCTGACCTTCCATCCGCTTTTGCTGCCGCGGTGGCGGTCGCGATCGAGATCGCCTTCGAAGCCGCCCGCAATGTTGTAAGCGCGTGCATAGCCCGCCGCCGTCATGGCCATGGCTGCCGCCCGCGAGCGTCCTCCCGAACGGCAGAGGAAAAGCACAGGGGCGTTCTTGTCGGGCCCCAGCGCGGCGCCGGTCTTGGCCACGAAGTCCGAGTTCTGCACCATGGAGGGAAAGCCTTGCCACTCCACGAAATGAACCTTGCGGCCGAGACCCGACAGGTCCGGCACGCCGACGAAACTCCATTCCGCCTCGGTGCGGACGTCCACCAACCGGGCAGTCTCGTCGCCGCTGAGCAAGGTCCAGGCCTCGGCCGCGCTCAGGTCTCCGGCATATCCAGAAGAAAGGTTCTCAGACGCCATGGCCCCAGCCCTGCGACAAAGATCGCGGTCGCGATCATCCGCCCGCGGCCCGAACTCACCTTTTCAAGATTTCACAAAGGGTTAGACTTGATACTCGCCCGAGACATACGCCGAGAACTGGCGAATACTACAGTTTTATTTTTAATTTTCTTTGGCATATCTTTGTTCTCGTACCGCCACCACGCGGTAACCATAAGCGCAAGTCTGTTTCGAGTTCAAGGGAACGAAAGATGAACATGACGCTTTTATGTCGAAAAATTTTCATCCGTACCCGTACTAACTCTATGTTCTTCATGCGGAAAATAGACTGACGGTCACTAACCTTAACGAATCAGACACTTACGTGACAACCGCATTTTTGCCGCACTGCACAACGGTCGCACGGTCGGTTGCTCAGTCCACGGACAAATAAAAACGGGTCCGAAACGCCTTCAGACCCATTCTGGACCAGATTCCGCAAAGAATCCAGAGAACTAATCTGAAAGCCTCACTTGCCCAGCTTGGCCACGCGCTTGGTCAGCCGCGACACCTTCCGGCTGCCGGTATTCTTATGGACCACGCCTTTGGAGACGCCGCGCATGATCTCGGGCTCGGCCGCCTTCAGTGCCGCCAGGGCCGCCTTCTGGTCGCCGGATTCGATGGCCTCTTCAACATTGCGCACCAAGCCGCGGATGCGGGTCTTGCGGGAATGGTTGATGGCGGCCCGTTTGGCCGAGGTGTGCACGCGCTTTTTGGCGGAGGCGATGTTGGGCATAGGTCTTCCTGTAATTCCGCTTGGAGCCGGGGCGTATAGCCCGCGCCCGCGCCGGGGTCAAATCCTGAGGCCCTGTTTACATAGTCCTCACGAGCCGCGTTTCGTGCGAAAATCGTTCTATGGCAGGAGAAGCGCGAAGAGCGTACCGGGGAGTACGGTCGAGCGCTTCGACGCCCCAGAGGGCGATTTTCGCCGAAACCCTTCGGGACGCGCCGATTTTGCCCGCCCGGTTCGTCGCCGCGCTTGCCCGATGTCCCCGCATCGCGCTGCGCGCGGCTTCTGCCGGATCGGGGCAAAATCGGCAGCGTCGCGGCCGTGACGACTATGTAAGCAGGGCCAACTTATTTGTCCTTGAACGTTGGCTTCCGCTTCTCCGAAAACGCGGCCATGCCTTCCTTCTGGTCTTCGGTCGCGAACATGGCGTGGAATAGCCGCCGCTCGAAGCGGATGCCTTCGGCCAACGTCGTTTCGTAGGCGCGGTTCACGCTTTCCTTCGTCATCATCAGGATGGGCAGGGACTGCTCGGCGATCCTGGCGGCAGCCTTCATCGCTTCGGCCATAAGATCCGCAGCAGGCACAACGCGGCTGACGAGGCCGGCGCGTTCCGCCTCGGCCGCGTCCATCGTCCGGCCCGTCAGGCACATGTCCATCGCCTTGGACTTGCCGACAAAGCGGGTGAGCCGCTGGCTGCCGCCCATGCCAGGCATGACGCCCAGCGTGATTTCCGGCTGGCCGAACTTAGCGGTGTCGGCGGCGATGATGAAATCGCACATCATAGCCAGCTCGCAACCCCCGCCCAGCGCATAGCCCGCCACGGCCGCGATGACCGGCTTGCGGATGGCGGCGATGCGGTCCGTCGCGTCCGCAAAGAAATTCTTCTTGAACATGTCCATATAGGATTGCGAGGTCATCTCCTTGATGTCCGCGCCGGAGGCGAAGATGCGGGCCGAACCGGTGACGACGGACACGTGGATGGCCGGATCGGCATCGAAGCCTTCCAGTGCGGTTGCCAGCTCGTCCAGCAATTCCAAGCTGAGCGCGTTCAGCGCCTTGGGCCGGTTGAGGGTGACGACGCCGACGGCGCCTTCGGTCTTCACCAGAATGTTCTGCGGATCCATTGTCGCTCTCTCGAAAAATCAATCGCCGTGTGGCTTGGCGCGCGCACGCTTAAGCTCCGCATGTTTCTTTTTGTGCTGCAAGCGTTTTTCCTTGGCGGCGCGCGGCGGCTTGGTGGGGCGGCGCTTCTTCGGCGTCACGGCGGCGGCGCGGATCAGGCTCACGAGCCGCTCGCGCACCTCGGCGCGGTTGCGGATCTGGTCGCGAAATTGCCGTCCCATCAGCACCAGAACGCCGTCCTTGGTCAGCCGGTGGCCGACGAGCGCGGCCAGTCGCTGGCGCACCGGTTCGAGCAATGAAGGCGAGCGGCCGACATCGAAACGCAACTGCACCGCGCTGGCGACTTTGTTGACGTTCTGCCCGCCCGGTCCCGCCGCCAGAACGAAGCTCTCCTTGATCTCGCTTTCGTCGATCGCGATGTGTGCAGTGATGCGAATCTTGCCCATGACGAGAACATTCTACGCTGTGGCTTGACATGCAACCAATTAGTTGCATATTACCTATATGAGCATGGATGCGGTGTTCAAAGCGCTTGCCGATGCCACACGGCGGCAATTGCTCGACCGTCTCTTTGCCAGGAACGGACAAACGCTGGGAGCGTTGTGCAAGGAGATGGAAATGACGCGCCAGGCTGTGACCAAGCATCTGGCGTTACTGGAAGCGGCGAACCTTGTGGCGACGCAAAAACGTGGGCGCGAGAAGCTGCACTATCTCAATCCCGTTCCCATCAACGAAATCGCCGAGCGGTGGATCGGCAAATACGAGCGCCATAGGGTAAGGGCGCTCGCGGATCTCAAAAAAAACCTGGAAGGGAAGAGCGATGGCTGAGAAATTCGTCTACGTCACCTATATCCGCACGACGCCGGAAAAGCTGTGGGATGCGCTGACCAAATCCGAATTCACGCGCGCCTATTGGTTCGGCGTCACGCCCGATTGCGAATGGAAAGTTGGATCGCCCTGGAAGTTGATGTTCCAAGACGGCCGCGTCGCCGATAGCGGCGAGGTTCTCGAAATCGATCCGCCGCGCCGGCTGGTCCTCAAATGGCGCAACGAATTCATGCCGGAAATGAAGGCGGACGGCTATTCGCGCTGCACCTTCGACATCGAGCAGGCGGGCGAAGCCGTGAAACTGACCATCTTCCACGAGATCGACAAGACGGGCTCGAAATTCATCGCAGGCGTTTCCGAAGGCTGGCCCAAGATCCTCGCGAGCCTGAAAAGCCTGCTCGAAACCGGCAAGGCGCTGGAACGGCCGAAAAGCCTCTGACCTATCGCTGGCACTTCGGGCAATAGAAGGTCGAGCGGCCGGATTGTACGATGCGTTTGACGGTTCCGCCGCAGCCCTTTTTCGGGCACCGCTCGCCTTCGCGGTCGTAGACGGCGAAATGGTGCTGAAATTCGCCCAGCGCGCCATCGGCTTTCTGATAATCGCGCAAGGAGGAGCCTCCGGCCTTGATGGCGTCTTTCAGCACGGTCTTGATCGCGTGGACGAGCGGGGCAATGGCCGGCTTCTGAACTTTCGCAGCGAGCCGTTTGGGCGAAATCCCGGCGCGGAACAGCGCTTCGCAGGCATAGATGTTGCCGATGCCGGCGATCACCCGCTGGTCGAGCAGCGCCGATTTGATCGGCGTCTTTTTTCCCTTCAGGGCACCGGCGAGGTGAGCCGCGCCGAATTCGTCGGACAGCGGCTCGGCCCCCAATCCCTTGAACAGCTTGTCGTCGTCGATCCTTGCGGTGTCGATCAGTGTCATCAGACCGAAGCGGCGATGGTCGGTGAAGACGATGCGCGCAGGCGCGTCGGTCTCCATCACCACATGATCGTGCTTGCCGCGGCCGGCGCGCCCGCGCCCGTCCGTATAAACGCTCATGCGTCCGCTCATGCCCAGATGGATCACCAGCGTTTCGCCGCCGTCGAGTTCGGCCAGCAGGTATTTCGCCCGCCGCCTGAGCCGCCGCACACGCCGCCCGGTCAGCCGCTTGGCGAAATCCTTGGGGAAAGGCGCGCGCAAATCGCCGCGCCTTAATTCCACCTTGACGAATTTGTGGCCCTCCAGCACGGGCAAAAGTCCCATCCGCACGGTTTCCACTTCGGGCAATTCAGGCATTCGTTAATCCTTGTCGGCCGCGCTTCGCTCTGCGTCCGGGATGACATACAGTGTCACGCCATGACGAACGACCCCCATCATACCGCCTCTTTCGGCTACCGCGACGTGCCGGAGGACCAGAAGCAGGGCCTGGTGCGCGAGGTATTTTCCTCGGTCGCGCGCAATTATGACCTGATGAACGATCTGATGAGCGCCGGCGTCCACCGGTTGTGGAAGGACGCCATGGTCGAATGGCTGAACCCGCAACCCGGCTGGCGCGTGCTCGATGTGGCGGGCGGCACCGGCGACATCGCGCTCAGGATCGCGCGCGCGGTACGCGGCAGAGAGGTCGACATCACGGTGTGCGACATCAATCCCGACATGCTGACCGAAGGCGTGCGGCGGGCGAAAGGCGAGGGCGCCATAAGTTGGATCGCCGGCGACGCCGAAGCGCTACCGGTTCCCGACGCCAGCTTCGACGCCTATACGATCGCCTTCGGCATCCGCAACGTGACCCACATCGACAAGGCGCTAGCCGAGGCGCGGCGCGTGCTGAAGCCGGGCGGGCGCTTCCTCTGCCTGGAATTCTCGCAGGTGCAGGCGCCGGGCCTGGATTTTCTCTACGACAAATTCTCCTTCAACGTGCTGCCGGCCCTCGGGCAGATTGTTGCCGGCGACGGCGAGGCCTATCGCTATCTGGTGGAAAGCATCCGCCGGTTTCCGCCGCAGGCGAAATTCGCCAAGATGATTGGAGAGGCGGGCCTGTCGCGCGTTCAGTTCCGCAACCTGACGGGCGGCGTCGCGGCGATGCATTCGGCGTGGAAAATCTAACATGGCTGGTTCGCTTTCCAATTTCTTCCGGCTTTGGACCGTCGCCCGCACGCTGGGCCACCACGACGCGCTGATCCCGCGCGAATATCTAGCGGCCATTCCGACTCCATTGAAGCTGGCGCGCCGGTTGCTCGGTAGCAGGCGCGCAGAGGGCGCACCGGGCGAGCGGCTGGCGCGCGCTCTGGAAAGCCTGGGCCCTGCGCATATCAAGCTCGGTCAGGTGCTGGCGACGCGCCCCGATATCGTCGGCAATGAAATCGCCACCGCGCTGGAAGGATTGCAGGACCGCTTGCCGCCGTTTCCGACGGCCGAGGCGCGCGCCGCGGTTGCGGCTTCGCTCGGCCGTCCGGTGGAAGAACTGTTTTCCAGCTTCGGCGAGCCGGTGGCCGCGGCCTCCATCGCTCAAGTGCACGAGGCGACGACGACGGAGATTCCGCCGCGGCGCGTGGCAGTCAAGGTTTTGCGACCCGGCATCGAGGCCGCATTCGCGCGCGACCTTTCGGCGCTGGCTCTCGCCGCGCGGCTGGCCGAGCGGGTTTCGTCCGAAGCGCGGCGGCTGCGGCCGGTGGCGCTGATCGACACGCTGGCCGAGTCCACGGCGCTCGAACTCGATCTGCGGATGGAGGCGGCGGCGGCCTCCGAATTGGCCGAACGCACGCAGAACGAAACGGATTTCCGCGTGCCTGCCATTGACTGGAGCCGCACCGCCGAGCGTGTGCTGACGACGGAATGGATCGAAGGTGTCCCGGTGCGCGATGTCGAAGCGCTACGCGCCGCCGGCCGCGATCCCAAGGAGGTGGCGCTGACGCTGATGCGCAGCTTCCTCACCCAGGCGCTGCGCGAAGGATTCTTCCACGCCGACCTGCACCCCGGAAATCTGTTCGTGGATAACGAAGGGCACTTGGTGGCGGTCGATTTCGGCATCATGGGGCGCCTCGATGCGCCGATGCGACGCTTCATGGCGGAGACCTTGGCGGGCTTCCTGGCGCGCGACTACATGCGCGTGGCGCAGGTGCATTACGACGCGAACTTCGTTCCCCGTCACTATCCGATAGAGACGTTCGCACAGGCCTTGCGGGCCGTCGGCGAGCCGATCTTCGGCCGGCCGGCGCGCGAGGTTTCGATGGCCAAGCTGCTGCAGCAATTGTTCGACACCACGCGGCGCTTTGACATGCAAGCCCAACCGCAACTCCTGCTGCTGCAGAAGACGATGGTGGTGGTGGAAGGCGTGGCGCGCGGCCTCGATCCCGATTTCGACATCTGGGCGGCGTCGCGACCCGTGGTCGAGCGCTGGATGCTCGACCGACTGGGGCCGGAGGCACGTCTGCGCGAAGCGGCGGAAGGCATGGGCGTGCTAGGGCGCGTGGCGCAGCAGCTGCCGCAATTGCTGCGCAACGCGGAGGTCATTTCGGCGATGCTGGCCGGCGGCGGCCTGCGGCTGCATCCCGACACGGCGCGCCAGATCGCTCAGGCGCAGCTCGACCGCACGCATCACCTGCGCATCGCCTTATGGCTCGCGGCCGGCGCGCTGGGCATCCTTGGGATGGTCTTGGTTTTCTAGACGATCCGCACCCGGCCGCCGTCGCAGCTATGCGTGCCTTTGGAATCGGTCACGTACACTCTGACGTTGACGGTGTGCTGGGACAGGCCGGGCACGTTGGGCACGCGCACGTGCACCGCGCCGTCGGTGAGTATTTGCTCCGTCGCCAGGACGGCACTGTAACCGGTCGCCGTTTCGCCCAAGGTTTTGGCAATCAGCATGACGACCTGCACCACTGCGCCCGCCTGGTGGATGTCGGCGCAGGCGATGCCGAGCGTTTGGCCGCGCGCCACGCTCGGCACGCTGCCGCCGTGATCGTCGAGTGGGGCGTAGCCCGCAGACTTGCCGGCAAGCGGCAGCATCAATTCGCTCGAAATGGGTGGCGACGCCATCGCCGCGCCCAGCACCGCCGCACACGCAACACAACCAACGAACCAAAGCCGCATGGGTGACTCCCCCCTCGCAACCAGTCCAGTGTGAATCCGTCCCAGGTCCTGCCAAAGCAGTTATTGCTCGCGCGCCAGATGATAGAAGCGCCAGCACATGGAAATGGCTGCCACAAATAAGGCAAAAGCAAGGCCGATCCACACGCCAAGACCCTTCAGGCCCAGTTGGACGCCCAAACCGAAGCAGACCGGAAAACCGACCAGCCAATAGCAGCCCCCGGCAATCCACATCGGCATGTGGGCGTCCTTGAGCCCGCGCAAGCTTAACGCCGCCGTGACCTGGATGCCGTCGAAAATCTGGAACGCGGCCGCCACCTGCAGGAAAATCGCGGTCAGCGCGATGGCGTCGGCGTTCGAGGCCACGTTCGCCGCGAAGTAGAGGGCGGCGATCCGATAGCGGAAAAGCGCGATCGTCACGGCACAAAGACCCATGAACGCCGCCGAAACCGCGAGCGCCGAGGTGCCCGCGCGGCGCACGCCGTCCCGGTCTCCCGCTCCCGCGGCCAAGCCGACGCGCACCGTCGCCGCCATGGCGACGCCGAGCGGCACCATGAAGGTGATCGAAGCGACGTTGAGCGCGATCTGGTGCGCGGCCACCGACGCCGTGCCGAAAGTGCCCATCAACAACGTCGCGGTGTTGAACAGCGAAGCTTCGAAGATCATGGTCAGTCCGATCGGCATACCCAGCCGGAACAGTTCGGCGAACTTGCCCCAATCCGGCCGCGCGAAGCGGCGGAAGATGCGGTATTTGCGCAAAGCCGGCGTGACGAAGACGACGGCCGTCATCGCCAGGAAGCTGAACGCATAGGAACAAGCGCTGGCCGTGCCGGAACCGAACAACTCCAGCCTCGGCATGCCGAAATGACCGAAGATCAGTGCGTAGTCGCCAAACGCATTGAACGCGATCGTCGCCGCCATCACCCATAGCGACGTATTGGGCTTGCCGAGCGCGGTGGCATAATTGCGCAGCACCTGGAAGCCGAGCGAGCAGGGCAGGCCCAGACACAGCGGCATCACGAAACGGCCTGCCGCTTCGGCGAGCGCCGGCTGTTGGGCGAAGGCCAGCAGCAGATCTTTGGTGAACAGCAGGAACATCGCTAGTGGCAGCGAAAGCAACAGCACCGACCACATACCCATGCGCATCACCGCGCGCACGCCGGCGCGGTTGCTCGGACTGGCACCCAGGATGTGCGCGATCATCGGCGAAATGGCCGCGGTCGGACCAAGGCCGATCAGCCAGGTGAAGAAGAAAACCGTATTGCCCAGCGCGGCGCCCGCCAGCGCCTCTTTTCCCAGCCGCCCGAGCATGACCACGTCGGTGGTCATGATCGCCATTTGCGCCAGCTGGGTGACGACCAGCGGCCCCGCGAGCTTCATCAGCTCGCGCGTTTCGGCAATCCAGGCGGCTGCACCGCTGGTCTCGATCCGCACTCCGGCGTCGGTCATGTCTGCGATTTCGGTCATGATTTGAGCTTATCTTTTTGGACTGGAACCCTGCCGCGGCGGGGCAAAAACAACAAACCCTCCGAAGCAGGGCTCCGGAGGGTGAACATTCGCAAGCGTATGGAACAGGCTACGCGGGCGTCTCCTCGAGAGCCGATGCGGCAGGACCGAGTTCGCAAGGGTCGAACGGCGCGGCCGCAGCTTTGGCGCGAATATCGTATTTCATGCCACAGGTCCGTTCGCAGCGAGCGAAGCCCCATGCTTCGCGCGGAACGGGTGGGTACGATGGAGCGCACGCGAAGTCAACGCGCGCACCGGACATGACATTTATTCATTATCGGACGTGGCCGCCGCGCCACAAACCTGCCGCTACCGCCGGGGGTCGCTAAAAAGCGAAGGAGGCGCTTAACGGTCGTCTAATCGAAATCTTCTATACTCCTATCCGGCGGTGAGGTGCGGATCATAAGGCACGCCAAAGGAGCCTAACCTTGCCACATGGTTTCAACATGTCGAAAGGCGTCAGCGACGCAAACGGCGACCTCCGTGATGAGTACCGGCTTTTGTCGGCGGCCAATCATCCCAAGGCGCAGAAGCTGCTCGCTTTTTGGGAGGCGCGCCCGGCTGACGGCATCGTCATCGGACGTGATGTGCCGTCGCGGGCAATCGCGGCCATACTGAACAACATCACCATATACGAGCCCGTGAACGGCGGCAGCGACCTTAAAGTGCGGCTCGCCGGAACTTCGGTCCGGCGGCGCTTCGGCCGCGAGGTCACCGGCATGCTGATGTCGGAACTGTTTCCGCCGGACGAGTTTCGGGAGCATCTGGAAACGACTCTCGCAAACTTAAAATCGGGAACGGCGACGATTGTCGATTCGCACCTGACCAACGGCGCAGTCGAGACGCTGCATCTGGAAGTCGTCATCCTGCCCGTCTTCGCGCCGGACCGGGTCAGCAAATGGGTGCTCGTGGGACTCTTCTATTTCAGTTAGTCCTTGGACAAGTCTAAGATCACATCCATGCGGACCTGGAACATCGCCCATCGCGGCGGCGCACAGTCGCGTCCCGAGAATACGCTGGCGGCCTTCGGCTATGCCGCGACATGCGGCTACGACGGTGTCGAACTCGACGTGCAGCTCGCGCGCGGTGGCGAGGTGATGGTATTCCACGATTACCGCCTGAAGCCGGAACTCTGCCGCGACGAGAACGGGCGATGGCTCGTCCCGCCGACGCCGCGCCTCAAGGATTTGTCGCTCGCCGAACTCAAGCGTTTCGACGTCGGCCGCGCCGATCCGGCCAGCGCATACGCGCGCGAACATCCCTATGTCGTCTGGCGGGACCGCGAACGCATCCCGACGCTGGACGAGGTGGCGGCGACCGCGAAGAAAGTGCGCGCGCCGTTTTATCTGTTCGTCGAGTTAAAAACGTCGTATTCGGATCGCGCAATTTCGGCGCAGCCGGAAGAACTGGCGGAGCGCGCCGTGGCGGTGCTGAAAGCCAACGATTATCTCGACCGCGCGATCTTCATTGGCTTCGACTGGCCGGGTTTGTTGCACGTCAAGAAGATCGCGCCGGAAGCGCAATGCTGGTTCTCGACGCTGCCGCAAAGCTGGTTTGGCGAAGGCGCGCCGCCGCCGGAAGACGATCCGCCCCCCGAACCGGCGTTGCAAATTCTGCGCACTTGGGCGCGGGAAGGCAGCTCACCCTGGGCCGCCGGCCACGACGCGATCAAGCATGGCGGCTCGATCATCGCGGCGATTGATGCGGCGGGCGGTGATGGCTGGTTTCCCGCCTGGAGCGATGCCACCGGCGAGGCGGTGCGCGAAGCGCGCGGCTTCGGCCTCAAGGTCGGCGCCTGGACCGTTGACGATCCGGCTCAGATGCGCGCACTCCTCGCGCGCGGGCTGAACGCGATCTGCACCGACCGGCCGGATTTACTCGCCGCGCTCGCTTAAAGCCCCTCGAACAGCGCCGTCGACAAATAACGTTCCGCGAACGACGGGATGATCGCCACGATGACCTTGCCCGCCATCTCGGATCGTGCGCCCACTTCGAGCGCCGCCGCCACCGCCGCGCCGGACGAGATGCCGACGGGAATGCCTTCCAGCCGCGCCAGTTTGCGCGCGGTCTCGAAAGCCGTTTCGTTGGAGATGGTGATGATCTCGTCGATCACCTTGCGGTCGAGGATCGCTGGAACGAAGCCCGCGCCGATGCCTTGGATTTTGTGCGGGCCGGGCTGGCCGCCGGACAGCACCGGCGAATCCTCCGGCTCCAGCGCGATCATCTTCACGCTAGGCTTGCGCGCCTTCAGCACCTGGCCGATGCCGGTGATCGTACCGCCGGTGCCGACGCCGGAGATAACGACATCGACCTTGCCGTCGGTATCGTTCCAGATTTCCTCGGCCGTGGTGCGGCGGTGGATCTCCGGATTGGCCGGATTTTCGAATTGCTGCGGAATGACCGCGCCGGGCGTCGAGGCCACGATTTCCTGCGCCTTGGCGATGGCGCCTTTCATGCCCTTGGGGCCTTCGGTCAAGACGACCTGCGCGCCCATGAGCGCCAGCATCTTGCGCCGTTCGATCGACATGGTTTCGGGCATCACCAGGATGAGCTTGTAGCCCTTGGCGGCGGCCACGAAGGCGAGCGCGATACCGGTGTTGCCGCTTGTCGGTTCCACCAGCGTTGATTTCCCCGGCGAAATCTTGCCCTGGCGTTCCAGCGCTTCGATCATCGAAACGCCAATGCGATCCTTGACGCTGGAGATCGGATTGAAGAATTCGAGCTTGAGCAGGATGTCCGCCTTGACGCCCGCCTGCCCGGGCAGTCGCGCCAGTCGCACAAGGGGCGTATCGCCGATGGTCTCGGTGATGGAATTGTAGATGCGGCCGCGGCCGGGCTTGTGATCGGTCATTATGGTTCTCCTAGATCGTGAAATCGGCGGTGATTTTCTCGCCACTATCGACACCTGCGGCGCGAGCGCGCTGGCACAGCTCGTCGACGGTGATGGAGTCCAGCTTCGCCATGACGTCGCCTTGCAGAGACTGGATGAACGGCGTCACGATATGGGCGCCGAGTTCGGAGCGGGGCGTCGTGTCTTCTGGGTTTTCCTCTTCGATGCTCTCGGCCGCACGCACGATGTCGCCCACCGAGATTCGCCTGCGCTCCTTGGCGAGGCGATAGCCGCCGCGCGGCCCGCGCACGCCTCTGAGGATGCCGGCACGCACCAGTTGTTGCATGACCTGCTCCAGATAGCGCTGCGGGACGCCTTGGCGCGCGGTGATTTCCTTGGCCTGGACCGGCTCGGGGCGCGCGTTGAAGGCGATGTCGATCACCGCTTCGAGCGCCAGTAACGTCTTTCTGGAAAGCTTGAGCATGGATCAGGCCCTCCTTTCGGCCGCGATGTGAAGGCCGGTCGAGCCGAAGCCGCCGTCGCCGCGTTCGCTCGCGGGCAATTCGCCGACTTCGCGCAGTTCCACTGTTTCGTGCCGCGCGATCACAAGCTGGGCGATCTTCATGCCGCGCACGATGCGGAACGCGGCCTCGCCATGATTGATGAGCGTGGCTTTCACCTCGCCGCGGTAGTCGCTGTCGATCGTGCCCGGCGCGTTGAGCAGGGTGACGCCGTGATGCAGCGCCAAGCCTGAGCGCGGGCGCACCTGCGCTTCGAAACCGGGCGGTAGTGCAATGGCAATGCCGCACGGCACGCAAACCCACGCGCCCGGTTTCAACTCGATCTCCGCATCGACGGCGGCGAGCAGGTCGAGGCCGGCCGAACCTTCGGTCGCATAAGAGGGCAAGGGCAGATCGGTTGCATGCGGCAGGCGCATGATTTCAAGCTTCGTCATGCGGCTTTGCCCTTCAAGGCGGCGGCGATGCGCGCGGCAAGCCGGGCGCCGACTTCGCTTTTCTTCATCTCCGGCCAGTTTTCCGCGCCACCCGCGGTGATGAGATGGACCTTGTTGCGGTCGCCGCCCAGGACGCCGCCGCCGACATCGTTGGCGACGATCCAGTCGCAGCCTTTCTTCAACCGCTTTTCCGCAGCGTAGGCGACGACGTTCTCGGTTTCGGCGGCGAAGCCGATCAACAGGGCGGGGCGGCGCGGGCCATGAGCGAGCGTCGACAGGATATCCGGATTGGCCGTCAGCTTGAGTGCGGGCGCGGCATCAGTTTTTTTGATCTTGTTGTTGGCCAGGATTTCCGGGCGCCAATCGGCGACCGCCGCCGTGCATACCGCCACATCCACCGGCAAGGCGGATTCGCACGCCGCCAGCATCTCGCGCGCCGTTTCCACGCGCAGTAGTTTTACGCGTCCTGGCGCCGCGATTTCGACGGGGCCCGATACCAGAACGGTATCGGCACCGGCCTTCGCGAGAGCGTCGGCGATCGCATAGCCTTGCTTGCCCGAGGAACGGTTGGCGATGAACCGCACGGGATCGAGCGGTTCGCGCGTCGGACCGGCCGTCACCAGAGCCTTGAATCCGGCCAACGGCCCTGACGCTTGCGCCGCCAGCGCCGTTTCCACGGCCGCCGCGATTTCTTCCGGTTCGGCCATGCGCCCGGGCCCGTATTCGCCGCACGCCATTTCGCCGTCGTTCGGCCCAACGAAGATCACGCCGTCGCTCTTCAGGGTCTCGTGGTTGCGGCGCGTGGCCGGCTGGTTCCACATCCGCACGTTCATCGCCGGCGCCATCAGCACTTGCTTGTCGGTCGCGAGCAGTGCGGTGGAAGCCAGATCGTTCGCCAGCCCATTCGCTAGCTTGGCCATCAGGTCGGCCGTTGCCGGCGCCACGACGACAAGGTCGGCGCTGCGCGAGAGCTGGATGTGGCCCATCTCGGCTTCGTCGGTCAGGCTGAACAGATCCGAATAGACCTTTTCGCCGGTCAGGGCGGACACCGACAGGGGGGTGACGAATTCAGTGCCGGCCTTAGTCAGAATAGCGCGGGTGGCGATGCCACGCTCCTTGAGCCGTCGGATCAGCTCCAGCGATTTGTAGGCGGCAATGCCGCCGCCGATAACGAGTAGGACGCTTTGGCTGCGCATGGGAACCTCCCGTACCGGGAAATACAGACTCAAACAAGGTATTTCCAGAAAATAACGAAAGCGAAGTGTAGTTTCAAGCGATTCTAGCGGCCGGTACGCCCTTAACCGGACGATTACCCCGTTCTGGTCAGATGGTAGCGTTGTCAAGAAGTTGGCCGCAATGCGCATCTCAGCCGGTGATCTTTGCTTTCTGGCAGCCGAACTGGCCGCAGAGCACGGCTTGGTGGCGCGCGATTATGCCCGGCGCGCTTTCGTGTCGCTCACAGCGGAAGGCGAGGCTGAGCGCGCCCGTTTCTGGTTCGCACTATCAGTTCTTTTGGACGACATCGCGCTGCATCGTCTCGATCCCGACCACACGCCGACGATCCACTGAGACTTGCGCGGCGTTTGCCGCTCCGTCCAAACTCCCGCCGTAACGTCCTTTAAGGGATTCGATGCCCCTCGATCCGCTCGCGAAAGCGTTCCTGGACCAGTTGGCCGCGGCGCCTACGCCCAAGCTTTGGGAATTGCCGCCCGCGGGCGCGCGCCAAGCTTTCACGGCGTTGATGGCGCTCGTGGGACCGAAAGACGTGCCCATCGGCAGGATCGAGAACATCGCGATGCCGGGCCCGGGCGGCGACATGAAGCTGCGAGTCTACACGCCTGTGGCGGCCGGCGGCGAGGCCTTGCCGGCGCTGGTGTTCTTCCATGGCGGCGGCTTTGCGATCGGCGATCTCGACAGCCATGATGGCCTCTGCCGGCTGCTGGCGTCGGAGAGCGGCGCGCGCGTTGTGGCCGTCGATTACCGACTGGCGCCGGAGCACAAATTCCCTGCGGCGGTGGAAGACTCCTATGCCGCCGTGAGCTGGGTCGAAGAGAATGCAGCGCGGCTCGGCGTCGACGCCAACCGGATCGCGGTAGGCGGCGACTCCGCCGGCGGAACCTTGTCGGCTGTCGTCTGCCAGCGCGCGAAGGAAGCGGACGGCCCCAAGATCGCCGGCCAGCTGCTGATGTTCCCCATGACGCAATTGGGTGGAACGTTCGCCTCTCTGCGCGAATTCGCGGTCGGCCACTTTCTCGACAAGCAATCGATGGAATGGTTTTACCGCAATTACGTGCCGCCCGGTTCCGATTTCGCTGACCCGCGCCTATCGCCGCTCCTGGCGGAAGACGTCAGCGGGTTGCCGCCCGCTTATGTGATGCTCGGCGGCTGCGATCCATTGCACGACGAAGGCCTCGCCTATGCGCAGAAACTGCGTGCCGCCGGCGTCGCGGTGACGGTCGCTGATTATCCGGACATGCTGCACAGCTTCATCTATCTGCAGGCGGTTCTGCCTCAGGCGTACACAGCCCTGGCCGCCGCCGCGAAAGCGCTGCGCCAGATGCTGGAAGTGAGCTGACGCGGCTAATTCGCCGCCCACAGGGATGCCCGGCCGGCATGCCGCCACTCGCGCAGGAACGCCGCCGCCGCGTCGATGGCGGTATAGTTCTTCGTGAGCAGCTCGCGGATCGTGGCCTCCGGCATGTCCGCGGTGATGCAGTCCCGCCGCACGAGCCATGCGTCTTCGCGGCAAGGTCCCCTGAAACTCGTGTAGACGCGCCGGATGCCGAGCGTCCGCAAGATGCGCAGGACCCGCAAATCGCATTCGCCGAACGGCACCGCCACCGTCTCGACTTTTTCGCCCAGGATCGAACTCAATCTGCCGATGGAGCGGGTGACATCCTCCGCAATCGTCTCGTCCGGAATCTCCGTCCAGGTGATATGCGCGCAGCCATGCGATCCGATCTCCATTCCCGCCGCGCGCAATTCGCGGACGTCGGCCTCACTTACATACCCCGCCTGGCCGATGCGGTCCGACGGCATGAAGAAGGACGCGAAAAGCCCTGCGTCCCGCAACGCTGGCAGTGCGATCCGCACGTCGGAATCGTTTGCGTCGTCGATCGTGAGGTGCACCGGGTTGTGAGTGCGCCGGACAATTTCGAGGATGTATGCGAATCTTTCTGCCGGCAGCCAATAGCGCGCTTCGCCTTCGGAAGTATTTGGCGGCGGCGGACCCAATCCATGCAGCATCAAACAGATTTTCATCGACTCGAATTCCTTTATCACCCGGAGCGCGCCTCGGCGCCGACCTTCGCCAGGAGAGACAGAGCAAGACGCCCTTTGACCGTGAGCGGCAAGACGGCATCGTAGGTCTCAGCCGGTTCGCCGCCGAAACTCGTCTTGAACCTGGCGATGTTGGCTTGCTCCTGGTCCTGTGTTCCGCGATAGACCCCGCCGAGATCGTAGATTCCAACACCTTCTTCCTTGAAGGAGAGCATGTCCTTCCAATGGTGCAGACGGTGCGCGCGCCCGACCAGATTGTTCCACTGCGTGTCCCGTGCCGGATCGAGGGCCGAAACTGTGTTGATCAAACGGGCGCGGCCGTGGCAGCGGACGTAGCCGTGCCATGACAGCACATTCCCGTTGGCGTCGCGGCTCCTGGTCACCACGTAAAAACCTTTCTCGATCAGCTCGCCGATCTGCCCGATTCCCAGCGGGTCCGCGCCTTTCTTGCGGCTTCTCAGTTTCTGATAGTCCGCAAGAAATGAATTCCAGGTTTCCGCCGATAGTTCGGACACGCGCTCGATTTTGACGCCGTCGCGGGTCGCCTGCCGGATCACTTTTCTAGTTTTTGGCTCCACGCCATTCCACAGTGCGTCCTCCGGTTGCCCAAGGTCGATCACGACGGTCGGGCAGCTTGCGTTCTCGACGCCCGGATAAGGCGCGGCCAAATTGCATAGCTTCAGGATGTCGGCACGGGGGAACGCGTCCGGTGGCGTGAAGAACTGAATGTCCGTTCGCACCAGTCGCCGGTACGCCCTCCAAGCAAAGGATGCCTTCGGAACGAATGGCATCGAATAATCCCCGTGGCGCGAATCCGGGGGTGAACATATGCGATTCGTTCGCGACTTCGGACCCCTATCCCGGCAGCAGCTTGCCCGGATTGAGCACGCCGGCCGGATCGAGCGCCTGCTTGACCGCGCGCAACACCTCGATGCCGAGCACGCCTTTTTCCTGCGCGATCCAGGGCAGGTGATCTTCGCCGACACCGTGATGGTGGCTGATCGTTCCGCCGTTCGCCACGATCGCCTCGCTCGCCGCCCGCTTGATCGTTTTCCACTGCGCGATGTCGCCGTCGAGCGCGCGCGGGAAGACATAGGTGAAATAGAGACTTGCGCCGTCCGCGTAGGAATGGCTGACGTGGCACATCACGATGCCCTTGGCGCCCTCGCGCGGAACGGTCTTGAGGATCGCGGCTTCGAGCGCCGCGCGTGTCGCGGCATATAGCGCGCCGAGCTTCGACCAGCTCGCGGCCGTCTCCAGCGTATCGACGCCCAGGCCGCGGTCCATCATCGGGTCGCGCAGATAAGGCGCCGTAAAGCGAAATTGCCGCCAATGCTCGCCGATACCGCGTCCCAATGGCAGCGCGCCGAGCTTGCGCGCGATGGCGCCGAATTGTTCTTGCGCCCGTGCAACCGCCGGCGCATCGCCTTCGAACCCGGCAATCAGCGCGCAGGCCTTGTCGTCGAAGCCGCGCATCTCGAGATAAATCTCCGCCAGCCGTTGCGCTAGGCTGCGGCTTTTCTCCACTCCGCCGTAAAGGCGGGTGAACCGCGTTTCCTCGGCGTCCGATAGGCGCAGCATCGTGGCCGCCACGCCTTCTTGCGCCGCTGTACGGATCGCCGCCGTGCCGCTCTCGAAATCTTTGAACAGATAGCCGCGATAGTCGCTGGCCGCGGGCACCGCGTGCATGCGCACCGTCGCTTCGGTGATGATTCCGAAGATGCCTTCGGAGCCGAGCACCAGATCCTTCAATTGCGGGCCGGCGGCGGAGGCGGGGAAATCGCCGGTGTTGAGCAGGCCGCGCGGCGTCGCCAGTCTCGCGCCCACCAGCCAATCCTCCGCGCGCCCATAGCGGTTCGAGCCCTGGCCTGCGCCGCGATGGGCGATCCAGCCGCCCAGTGTCGAGAATTCGAAGGATTGCGGATAATGGCCGAGCGTGAAGCCTTTCGCTTGCAGCGCCTTTTCCAGCGCCGGGCCGTAGATGCCCGCTTCCGCCGTCGCGGTTGCGGAAACCGGGTCGATTTCGATCAAACGATCCATCGCCGACAGGTCGAGGGTGATCGCGGAGTGAAACGCGCCGCGCGCGGCGCTGACGCCGCCCACCACGCTGGTACCGCCGCCGTACGGGATAACTGCGAGGCCGCGCTCGGCCGCTAATGCCAGCAACGCCAGCACTTCCTCGGTTCCGCGCGGATACACGACGGCGTCGGGCGCCAGCGACAGATCGCCCGCGCGCAGCCGCAACAGGTCGTAATAGCTGCGGCCGAGCGCATGGAACGCGCGCTCGTAGGTGTCGTCGCGCACGCGATCGGCGCCGACGATGTCGTTCAGTGCCTTGCGGTCCTCGACGTATAGCGCCGGGGCCGCAAGCGACAATTCCTCCAGCGGACGGGGCGGCGTCGCCAGCAAGGCCGGCATGCCCAGCTCGCCGGCCAGCCAAGCCCAGACGGCCTCGCGCCCGCCCAGCTCATCCTTGTGGGCGGCCCAGCCCCATCCGTTCCAGCGGATTTTCGTGCGATCGACGCTCATGCCCCCTCCCATTTCGTCAGCATCGCACATTCAGGGCGCGGGGCAGAATCTCGAAAGTGGCGGGCAGTCGGCCCACGCCTTCGCCGTCGGTTTCGATCAGCACTGCCCGGCCGCGGGTTTCGGCGACGGGCGCGGCGACGACCTTGCGGCCGCGGATCACCCGCACATTCGGATTTCCAAGATGTTCGCCCGTGTAGATGAGCTTCATGTCGGCCAGCATCTGTCTCTTCGGCGCATCGGCGATGACGACCACGTCGAACAACCCGTCGTCGGGCTTGGCATCGGGCGCCACCTGCATGCCGCCGGCGAAACAGCGTCCGTTGGCGACGGCGACGGTCGAAATCGTGACGATCTCGTCGTAGGCGTCGTCGACGATCAGGCGCACGGCGCGGCCGCGATAGGTCAGAAGCCCGAGCGCGCTGTGGAACGCGAAGGCGAATTGGCCGCCGAACAGTTTCGAAACGATCGCCCGGTTGAGGGAATCGACGATCTTGCCCGACAGGCCGAACGAGGCGATGTTGGCGAAGATGCGGCTGCGCGCCATGCCGTCCTTGGACAGGAACAAAACCCGGCCCACATCGATCGCGCGCACGCCGGCATTTTTCAAGCGCAGGGCGGCGTCCGTGCCGCTCTCGGCGATGCCGAACGCCTTCTTGAAATTGCCGCCGGTGCAGACGAAGGCCAGCACGGCGTCAGGCGAAATCGCGCCGCCCACGTCGAAGAACCCGTTCACCGCTTCGTTGATCGTGCCGTCGCCGCCGACCGCGACGATCTCATCAACGCCCTCGCGCAAGGCGCTCGCCACCAGCGCGGCCGCGTGGCCGCGGCCCCGCGTGAACGCGACCGACATGTAAGGATAGGTCGCCGACAGCGCCTTCTCCATGCTGCGCCATTCGCGGCGGGTACTGCCGGAACGCGGATTGACGACGACGAAGGCGCTCATGCGGCGTCCCGGGTGCAGTTGGGAGAACATAGGCTCCGGCGCGGCTGACATCTTGTCAAGGAACCGGCGCGGCCCGATAACAACCGTCCAGAGGAAATCATGGCCAGAATCCGCGCGAACGGCATCGACATCGAATATGAAACGTTTGGGCCGAAGGACGGGGTGCCGCTGCTCCTGATCCACGGCTTCGGCCAGCAGCTGATCGCTTGGCCGGAGGAGTTCATAGACGGCTTGACGAAGGCGGGCCTCAGCGTCATCTGCTTCGACAATCGCGACGTCGGCCTGTCGCAGAAATGGGACGGGCAGATTCCCGACCTCGGCGCGGTGATGGCGGCCTTGCGCGAGCGGCGCAAGCCCGAGGTTCCCTATTTCCTGAGCGACATGGCGGCGGATGCCGCCGGCCTGCTCGACGCGCTTGGCATCGACAGCGCGCACATCTGCGGCGCCTCGATGGGCGGCATGATCGCGCAGCTCGTAGCGCTCGATCATCCCAAGAAAACGCGTTCGCTGATCGCGATTTTTTCCACCACCAACGACATCGGCCTGCCGCCGTCGTCGGCCGAGGCGCATCTGGCGCTGACGACGCCTTCGCCGGCGAACGTCCGCGCCTCGGTGATCGCCCATACGCTGAAATCGGCCCGCGCTTACGCCTCGACCGGGTTTGCGATCGACGAGGTGAGGAGGGCCGAACATGTCGGGCTCGCTTACGACCGCTGCTTCTATCCCGAAGGCGCGCTGCGCCATTGGTCGGCGATCGTCGCCAGTCCGCCGCGCGGCAAACGGTTGCGTGCACTGAAACTGCCGGCGCTGGTGCTGCACGGGACGGCCGATACGCTGCTGCCTTGCGCGCACGGCCGCTACATCGCCGACTGCATTCAAGGGGCGGAATATCACGAGATCGCCGGCTGGGGGCACGACATGCCGCTCGGCGTGATCCCGCTGCTGCACGGGTTCATGCTGCCGTTCATTGAGAAGGTGGAAGCGGAATCACCCACCGCTCGTCATGGCCGCCCTTGAGGCGGCTGAAACGCGATACTCCCCCACTTTCGTCATGGCCGGGCCTGCCGCCTTCGCTGAAGCTACGGCGGCCGAGTGAGCCCGCTCTCGCCCGCCGAAGCCTTAGCGTAGGCGGGACCCGGCCATCCAGGAAAACAAAGGCATCCTCGATCACGCAGAAACTGGATGGCCGCCTCAAGGGCGGCCATGACGAAGGGTTGGTGTGGGGGGCAGACACGCCCGGCCATGACGAAAATGAGGAAGCTACTTAATCTTGCCTTCCTTGAACTCGACATGCTTGCGCAGGACGGGGTCGTATTTCTTGATGGAGAACTTCTCCGTCATGGTGCGCGTGTTCTTCTTGGTGACGTAGAAATAGCCGGTACCGCCCTCGGAATTGAGCCGGATTTTGGCCGTTGTCGGCTTCGCCATGGGGGTACTCCTGAGAAAGGCGCGTCAAAGGGGCCGTAACCTAGCCGCGCGGCCTGGGATGTCAAGGATGGACGGTTTTGGGCCTTAACGCCTCCGCTTGCTCCGCAGGTGGATGGGAGCGGGGCGGCGCGTTCTCGGCGCGGAAGACTCCGCTTCCGCCAGATCGAAGCGCAGTCCGCCGGTGAGCGGCGCCGCTTCGGCCAGCCGCACCGCCACGATGGCGCCGAGGCTGTAGACCGTACCGGTACGTTCGCCGACCAGCGCATGGCGGCGTTCGTCATGGCGAAAGTATTCGGTACCCAGCACGCGCGCGGGCAGCAAACCTTCCGCGCCTGTTTCCGCCAGCCGCACGAAGAGGCCGAAGCGCGTGACGCCGGTGATGCGCGCGTCGAAGGTCGCGCCGATGCGGTCCTGCATGAAAGCGGCGACATAGCGGTCGTTGGAGTCGCGCTCGGCCGCCATGGCGCGGCGCTCGGTCATGGAGATGTGTTCGGCAATCTCGCCGAGGTGCGAAACCTCGCGGTCGTTCAATCCGCCGTCGCCCAGCTTCAGCGCGCGGATCAGTGCGCGATGCACGATCAGATCCGCGTAACGCCGGATGGGCGAGGTGTAGTGCGCGTAACGCGCCAGGTTCAAGCCGAAATGGCCCAGATTGTTGGGATCGTAAATCGCTTGCGCCTGAGTGCGCAGCACCACGTCGTTCATCACCTTCTCGTGGGGGCCGTCTTTCGCATTCGCCAGGATGCGGTTGAAGACGGCGGGCTTCATCACCTGGCCTTTGGCGAAATTCACGCCGATGGTGCGCAGATAATCGGCGAACGCGAACAGCTTTTCCTTGGAAGGCTCCTCGTGCACGCGATAAACGAGCGGCATGCGTGCTTTTTCCAACGTCTCCGCCGCCGACACGTTGGCGAGCACCATGAACTCTTCGATCAGGCGCATGGATTCCAGCCGCTCGCGGAAAGCGATGGAGGAAATCTTGCCGTCGGCGCCGATCTCGATGCGCCGCTCCGGCAGATCGAGATCGAGCGGATCGCGCGCCTCGCGCGCTTTCACCAGCGCGCCGTAAGCCTTCCACAGCGCGGCCAGCGTATCCCTCGCCGTCGCGGATAGCGCCGCATCCGGCTTGCCGTCGAAGGCACGCTGGGCCTGCGCATAGGTCAGCCGCGCGGCGGAGCGCATCACCCCGCGCAGAAATTCGTGGTGGCGCTTCTTGCCGCCCGCGTCGAACACCATGCGCACGGCGAGACACGGCCGGTCCACGCCTTCCTTCAGCGAGCACAAATCGGCCGAAAGTTTTTCGGGCAGCATCGGCACCACGCGGTCGGGAAAATAGACGGAATTGCCGCGCTTGTAGGCTTCGCGGTCGAGCGGTGAACCAGGCCGCACGTAATGGGCGACATCGGCAATCGCCACCAGGCAGATGTGTCCGCCCTTGTTGTCGGGATCGGGACCGGCCCACACGGCATCGTCGTGATCGCGCGCGTCTTCGGGATCGATGGTCACCAGCGGAATGGCGCGCAGATCGGTGCGTCCGCGCGGATCGGCGGGAGCGGCGTGTGCCGCCTCGTCGAGAACCTCTTTGGGAAAATCCGTTGGAATACCGTGCGCATGAATGGCGATCAGGCTGACGGCCTTGGGCGCATCCATGCTGCCGATGCGCTCTACCACACGCGCGCGCGGAAAACCCGAGGCGCGGCCTGCAATAGGCTCGGCCAGCACCAGTTCGTTGTTCTCGGCGCCCGCGCGGTCGCGCGGATCGACGGTGAATTCGGTTCGGCTCTTGCGGTCGATGGGCGCGATGCGCACGCCTTGTCCCGACACGCGCACCACGCCCAGCACGTGATGGGCGCTGGCGCCCAGCCGCTTGATGACGCGCGCCTCGTAGCCGTCGCCGGTTTTCGACAGGCGCGCGAGGATGCGTTCGCCTTTTCCCAATGCCGAACCGGCCTCGGCTTCGCGTCCCAGCACGACCACGATCTGCGGCGGTTCCTCGTTCGACTCCCAGCGTTGCGGGCGCGCCAGCAATTCGCCGTCGGGATCCTGTCCGGAGATTTCCAGGACCGCCACCTCGGGCAACGCGCCGGGCTGGATGTAGCCGCGCTTGCGGTTGCCTTCCAGCAGTCCTTCGGCTTCCAGTTCCTTCAGGATGCGCTTCAGCAGGATGCGGTCCGAGCCTTTGATGCTTAGCAGGCGCGAGAGATCGCGCTTGGTCGCGCCGGGCCGTGCGGCCAGCGCTTCGAGCACACGCGTCCTGTCGATGGGCGGCGCGGTTTTTCCTTGTCGCTTGCGGGGCACGTTATTCGCCGGCCACCGGCGCGGGTTTGCGCTTGGCGGTTTTCTTCTTGGGTGGGGCCTTTTCCGGCTTCGCCTTCGCCGCCTTTTGGACCTTGCCGTCTTTCTTCGACGGGCCTTTGGCCGCGCGCTCGGCGATCAGCGTCAGCGCTTCCTCGAGCGTGAGCGCGAGCGGATCGCTGCCCTTGGGAACCGTCGCGTTGACGGAACCGTCCGTCACGTAGGGACCGAAGCGTCCGCGCATCAGCTTGACCGTCGCCCCGCTGTTCGGATCGGCGCCCAGTTTCTTCAGCGGCTCCGGCCCGCCGCGCCGGGCGCCGCCGCGCGCCTTTTTCTCCGCCAGCAGCGTGACCGCCCGGTTGAGACCGACGGTGAAGACGTCTTCCGGCGTTTCCAGCGAGGCATATTGCCCGTTATGGGCGACGTAAGGTCCGTAGCGGCCGAAATTCGCCGTGATCGTTTCGCCGCTTTCGGGATGCTTGCCGATTTCGCGCGGCAGGGAGAGCAGCCTGATGGCCAGTTCCAGATCGACGTTCGCCGCATCGGTGCCTTTGGGAAGGCTGCCACGCTTGGGCTTGTCGCCGCTGCCGAGCTGTACGTAGGGCCCAAAGCGGCCGCTGCGCAGTGTGATCTCTTCGCCGGTCTCGGGTAAGGTGCCGAGCACGCGTGGTTCGCCATTGCCTTCGCCCGGCTTCTGGCCGAGCTGGCGCGTGTAGCGGCATTCGGGATAGTTCGAGCAGCCGACGAAGGCGCCGAACTTGCCGAGCTTCAGGCTCAGCCGGCCGGTGCCGCAGGTCGGACAGACGCGCGGATCGCCGCCGTTGTCGCTAGCCGGAAAGATGTGCGGGCCGAGAATCCCATCGATTTCGGTGATGACCTGGGAGATTTTCAGGTCCTTGGTTTCGGCGACGGCCGCGGAGAAATGCGTCCAGAAATCGCGCAGCAGCTGTTTCCAGTCGAGCTCGCCGGCGGAAACCTCGTCGAGCTTCTCTTCAAGGTCGGCGGTGAAGCCGTATTCGACATAATGGCGGAAGAAGCTGGTGAGAAACGCGGTGACGAGCCGGCCTTTGTCTTCCGGAATGAAGCGCCCGCGGTCCATGCGCACATAGAGGCGGTCGCGCAGCACCGACAGAATGGTGGCATAGGTGGAAGGCCGGCCGATGCCCAGTTCCTCCAGCTTGTGCACCAGGCTGGCTTCGGAATAGCGCGGCGGCGGTTCGGTGAAATGCTGCGCCGGCAGGATCTTTTCGATCTCGGCGGCGTCGCCGGCCGCCACACGCGGCAGCTTGGCGCTGTTTTCATCCACCTCGTCGTCGTGGCCTTCCTGGTAAAGGGTGAGGAAGCCGTCGAACAAGGTCACCGTGCCGGTCGCGCGCAGCGTGATCTGCCGGTCGGCGGAGACGACGTCAACGGTGGTGCGCTCCAGCTCCGCGCTTTCCATCTGGCTGGCGATGGCGCGCTTCCAGATCAGCTCGTAGAGCCGCGCCTGGTCGGAATCGAGATGGCGCGACACGGTGTCGGGCGCGCGAGAGAAGCTCGTGGGACGGATGGCTTCGTGCGCTTCCTGCGCGTTCTTGACCTTGCTGGAATAGGCGCGCGGGACGTGCGGCACGTACTTCTTGCCGTAGCGTTGGCCTATCGTCTCGCGCGCCTCGTGGACGGCGGCGCCGTCCATCGTCACGCCGTCGGTACGCATATAGGTGATAAGGCCAACCGACTCGCCGCCCACATCGACGCCCTCGTAAAGCTGTTGGGCGATCTGCATCGTGTGCTTGGCGGCGAAGCCCAGCTTGCGCGAAGCTTCCTGTTGCAGCGTCGAGGTGATGAAGGGTGGCGAGGGGTGGCGCTTGACCGGTTTGCTCTCGACGCTGCCGATGACGAACCGGTTTTTCTCGATCGCCGCTACCGCGCGCTTGGCGTCGGCTTCGTGGGCAAGCGAAAGCTTATCCAGCTTCTTGCCGTCCAGATGGGTGAGCCTTGCAGGGAAGCCGCCGGCCGGCGCGCGCAGTTGTGCGTCGATGGTCCAGTATTCCTGGGCCCGAAATAGCTCGATCTCGATTTCGCGCTCGCAGACCAGTCTCAGCGCCACCGACTGCACGCGCCCCGCCGAGCGCGCGCCGGGCAGCTTGCGCCACAGCACCGGCGACAGGGTGAAGCCCACCAGATAATCGAGCGCGCGGCGCGCCAGATAAGCGTCGACCAGTTCTCCATTAATCTCGCGCGGGTTGGCGATGGCTTCGAGCACGGCCGCCTTGGTCACGGCATTGAACACCACGCGCTCGATATGGGCCTTGCCCAGCGCCTTCTTCTGCCGGAGGACCTCCAGCACGTGCCAGGAAATTGCCTCGCCTTCGCGGTCGGGGTCGGTAGCCAGGATCAGCTTGTCGGCATGCTTGACGGCGTCGGCGATCTCGTTGATGCGCTTTTGCGCGCGCTCGTCGACGTGCCAGGTCATGGCGAAATCGTCGTCCGGCTTGACCGAACCGTCCTTGGAGGGGAGGTCGCGGATATGGCCGAAGCTGGCGAGGACTTTGTAGCCGGGGCCCAGATACTTGTTGATGGTCTTGGCTTTGGCCGGGGATTCAACAACGAGAACGTTCATGCGATACGGTGCTCACGCGGCCTCCGGGTCCCGCGGCAGGGCCGGGAACCGCGAAAACCGCCAAACTCAGCGCCTCTTAGGGTCGGCGGACACTGATGTAAGCCGCGGAGCGGTGTCAACGCGTGATTTAGAGTGGGATCGAGTGCGGTCAACCGATTTTCTTCTTGTTGGCGCCCTATCGGCACCTTTTTGCATGTGATTCGCAATTTGTGATGTGTGGATATTTTTCAAACTTAACCTACGGTTGCTGTGGTGATATAATAGCCATACGTTATTTATCGGACAGTTATGAACGGGATGCTACCAATGAGGGCAATACCGCTTCAAAGCAGTGGCGCGCTCCAGCCAGAGTTAGGGCCAGCCGAAACGGCGCTGTACACCAAAGATACCCTCGACTCTCTTAGGAAAATTGCGCTCCAACAAAGGCAGATTCTGCTCGCCCATCTGCTGGAACTAGCAGCGGTGGAGGCGAAGGCGCTGAGCAAAGCCCAGAGCCAGGAGATCTTGCCGCCCGAGTGAGCCTGCCGGCCGGTTCCATTTCACCAAGGTTCGTTGGGGCCTGGCGTGCTGCATATTCTTTACACCTCCGAGCGCCGAAGTGGCCGCGACGAAAAACAGAGTGACGATAAGCGCCGTCCGCAAACTAATCTCTCCAATCGTCGGTCGCGTGTTACTTGTGCCGTCCGTAGTGATTGCCCGTTTTCGCATTCACGTAGTGACCGCCCTTGTGCGAAGAACCACTACCACCCGCATAGTATCCGCCGTGGCTGATCGTATGATGGCCTCCGCCGTAGTAGGGGCGAACGCTGAAGGAGGAATGCGAACTGGCGTGGTAGCTTGAATGGTACGAATGGCCGCCGCCGTGCCCTCGGGCGACGGCGGGACCGGAAAGAGCAAGAATCCCGAAGAGGGCTAGAACTATGGCCTTCCGAAACATCCTAGAATCCCTCTAAAATGTGGCGAATCCTATCGTGACAGCTATCAATAGTTGAATCTATTCTCTGGCCGGTCCTCTGTGTCCGAAGGGCCCTTCAGAGGCCAACACATAGTTTTTATCCACGCTACCGTTGATCGATAAATGATGTTCACCAATCATTCACCAAAATAAAACGTTCAAAATAACACAGCTAATTCATAGCCATACGAAGTTCTGCGTTCTCCGGCGGATAGACGATGTCGATCCCGCCGGCGACGACCGCGCAGGTGCCGCTCGTCAGCGCGCCTTCGTGCGCGGCGGTGTCGATGCCGCGTGCCATGCCGGAGACCACGACAAGGCCGGCGGCGCCCAGATCGGCGGCCAATCGGCCCGCCAGCTTGCGCCCCAACGCCGAAGCATTGCGCGCGCCGACGATGGCGATCATGTCGCGCGCCAGAAGCGCCTCATGGCCGAGCACGGCGATGACGGGCGGCGGCGCTTCAAGGGCCGCTAATCCGCGCGGAAACTCCGGTTCGACCGAGGCGATCAGACGGCCGCCGAGTTTCGCCAGAGCGTCGATCTCGCGGCGCGCGTCGGCGTCGCTCGGCAGTGTGGTTGCATCGCCGCCGCCGCGGCGCACTAGGCGCGGGACTTCCTCAAGCGCGGCGGACGCCGAACCGAAGCGTGCCAGCAACTGCGCAAAGGTGACCGGGCCGACATTGGGCGAATGCGCCAGTCTGAGCCAGGCGCGCCGTTCGCCGTCCGAAAGATTGTGCGGCATCGTCAGGCTTCGTTCTTCCTGCCGCCGATGCGCGGTTCTTCCCCGCGCCAGAGCCGATGGAGGTTATCGTGGTGGGTGATGAAGATCACGACCGTGAGGAAAAACGCCAGCAGGGCTTCGCTCAGGCGGCCAAATGCGATGGTATAAGCAGGCGCCAGCGCGGCGGCGACCAGGGCCGACAACGACGAGATTTTCGAGAAGTAGGCGACGACAAGCCAGGTCGCGATCACCAGCACTCCGGTCGGCCAATAGGCGGCGAGCATCACGCCGACGAACGTCGCCACGCCCTTGCCGCCCTTGAAGCGAAGCCAGACGGGAAAGATATGGCCAAGGACAGCGGCGATTCCGGCGACCGCTCCGCCTTCGATTCCATAGTAGGTATGTGCAATCAGGACGGCTGTCGCGCCTTTTCCGCCATCGAGCAGCAAGGTAAGGGCGGCCGCCCATTTCTTGCCCGTGCGCAACACATTGGTGGCGCCGATGTTGCCCGAGCCGATCTTGCGCACGTCGCCCAGGCCGGCGAGCCGCGTGACGATCAGGCCGAATGGAATCGAGCCCAGCAGATAGCCGAGCGCCAGGCACAACAGCGCGCCAAGCCAAGCGATCTGCGCGTTTGCTATCATTTTCTGGTCCCGGCGGAACGGTCGAACACGCATTCGCCGCCGACGAAGGTCTTCATCGTCCGGCCCTGGAACTTGCGGCCTTCGAACGGCGTGTTGCGCGCACGGGAATGAAGCTTGTCGGGATCGACGACGAAGGGCGCATCCGGATCGATCAGCACCAGGTCCGCCGGCGCCCCCTTGGCCAGCGTCCCCGCATTGAGCCCGAGGATGGACGCGGGCGTCTGCGTCAGCGCCTTCAGCACATGGTCAAGGCTGGCGCGGCCGTCGTGATAAAGGCCGAGCGCCACGGGCAGCAGCGTTTCCAGTCCCACCGCGCCGAAAGCGGCTTGAGCGAACGGCTGGCGCTTGGTGTCGGCGGCCTGCGGATCATGGCTGGAGACGATCACGTCGATGGCGCCGGAGGCGACGCCTTCCACCATCGCGGCGCGGTCGGCTTCCGAGCGCAGCGGCGGCTTCACTTTCATGAAGGTGTAGTAGGGGCCGACGTCCAACTCGTTCAGCGCCAGATGATGGGCCGCGACGCCGCAAGTGATCGGCAGGCCGCGCCCTTTCGCCGCCGCAATCGCCTCCAGCGAGGCGCGGCAGGAAATCTGCCCGAAATGATAGCGCGCGCCGGTCAGCTCCACGAGGCGGATGTCGCGCTCCACGATCATCGTCTCGGCGGCGGCGGGGGCGGCGGGAAGGCCCAGCCGCATCGCATATTCGCCTTCGGTCAGCGAAGCGCCTTCGGTGAGATCGGGATCTTCCGCATGGCCCACCACCAGCACGCCGAAGGTCGAGGCGTAGGCCAGCGCCCGGCGCAGCACGCGCGTGTTGGCGATGGTGCGGTCGCCGTCGGTGAACGCCACTGCGCCCGCTTCCTTGAGCAGACCCATCTCGGTCATTACTTCGCCCGCCAGATGGCGGGTCAGCGCGGCCATTGGCGCGACGCGCACTGAAGCCGTCGCCTGCGCCCGGCGGCGGATGAAATCCACCAGCGACGGCTCGTCGATCACCGGATCGGTGTTCGGCATGACGACGATGGTGGTGACGCCGCCCGCCGCGGCCGCGCGGCTGGCGGATTCCAGCGTCTCGCGATGTTCGCTGCCCGGCTCGCCGGTGAACACGCGCATGTCGATCAGGCCGGGCGCCAGCACCAGTCCCTTGCAGTCGACGGTCTCGGGATCGTTGCGCTCGGTGTCGCCGAACAGGCGCGGACCGATGTCGGCGATCTTGCCATTTTCCACCAGCAGCCCGCCCTTGGCGTCCAGTCCGCTGGCCGGATCGATCAGCCGCGCATTGCAGAAAACGGTTCGCCGGTTGCTCATGGCGCGTTGCGCCCCTCGGCCGAGAGCCCGCGCGACAGCGCGTCCAGCACCGCCATGCGGATGGCGACGCCCATCTCTACCTGTTCGTGGATCAGGCTGACTTCGATGTCGTCGGCGACGGCGGAGTCGATTTCCACACCGCGGTTCATCGGCCCCGGATGCATCACCAGCGCGCCCGGCTTGGCGAAGGCGAGCTTCTCGCGGTCCAGCCCCCAGAAGCGGAAATATTCGCGGGTGGAAGGGATGAAGGCACCGGTCATGCGCTCCATCTGCAGGCGCAGCATCATCACGATGTCCACGCCATTCAGCCCTTCGCGCATGTCGGTGAAGATTTCGACGCCGAAGCGCTCCGCCGCGGCGGGCAATAAGGTGCGCGGCGCAATCAGGCGGACCCGCGCACCCATCTTCGACAGCAGATGGATGTTGGAGCGCGCCACGCGGCTGTGCGCCACGTCGCCGCAAATCGCCACCGTCAGCCCTGCGAGAGAACGCCGCCGCCGACGGATGGTAAGCGCGTCGAGCAAGGCCTGCGTCGGATGTTCGTGGCTGCCGTCGCCGGCGTTCACCACGCAGCAATCGAGCTTGCGCGCCAGCATCTCGGCCGCGCCCGAATCCTGATGGCGCACGATGAGGATGTCCGGGCGCATGGCATTGAGGGTGGTGGCCGTGTCGATCAGCGTTTCGCCCTTGGAAACCGACGAGGTACGCACCGACATGTTCATCACGTCGGCGCCCAGCCGCTTGCCCGCCAGCTCGAACGAGCTTTGGGTGCGCGTGGAGGCTTCGAAGAACAGGTTGATGACCGTGCGGCCCTTGAGCAGGGGCGACTTCTTCTCTTTGGCGCGGCCGAGCGTGACGTATTCGTCACCCAAATCGAGCAGGCCGGTGATCTCGCCGACCGAAAGGCCTTCGATGCCAAGCAGATGGCTGGTTTTGAGGATCGGAAGGGCGGCGTCGGCCGGGCTCATCAAAACCCGGCTTATAAGCAAGCCGGGGGGAGGGGGCAAGCGGCACGTGGTTCGGCGCACAAGTTTCGTGGTGGTTACCGCGAAATGAAATATGCCGGCACGACGCTTCCGTCTGGTTGTTTCACCATTATTGCGCCGCCACCATCCATAATCGAAACGATGGCTGCATAAATCGATAATGCGTTTCTGAGGACATCCGCATATGAAGAGGATTCTGTTGCGCCCTTTAGCTTCACTAGGCGCTCGTATGCACGTTTAGGAAGGTCGATTTGGACCCGCTTGAATTCCACTTTTCCCGATTGATCCAGCATCAAAGTTCCACCCATCAAACGGCCCGACATAGCGTTTGACAATTGGCGTTAGCACCGGACCACAAACGGCCCAAACGCATAGGATTGGCACATAGTCTTTGAAGACGATGCCGTAGATTCCAGTCCCGAAAAGTGCCGCGAGCGAACTGACGAGAAAAATCAGGACTACTGAGTTCACTGCACTCGTAGGCACAGCGGGGGGCGGCACCGAAGAATCTAAATCGCACCGTAAGCCTTCAAATTCGTAGTGGACGACCAAGTATTTCATTGGACACGCAACCTCGCCTAATTTTTAGGTGTTGCGGGTCCATTGACTTCGTCGACCTGCAACACCCCTCGGAACTCCGAGAGTGTTTTGCATGCCAACGAAGTCAGGGTGTTTCGGCCACCAGATTTTCTGATCCGGGCTACCAGTGGCTTGCGACCGATGGTTCCTGACTACGTTGCTTTCATTAGTTAGCGGTCTCGAAGAGACCAGAAGTTACAATCGCGGAATAGGGTCTGAAAAACCCGGCAAACCCGATCCGCCTACCTTTACAGACACCGGCTATTTCGCCTCAAACGAGCATTCTCGAAATGAGCGTTCTCGTCCCTAACGAACTATCCAGTGTTCGAAGCTATAAAATATCATCAGAAAACAATTGTCAATAGTGCGGTATGGGGGTTTTATTTCCTATCCGGTTGGGCCGCGATGTCTTCCAGGGTCCGCCCGGCGGGTTCGGGCAGGCGCAGGATCGCGATCGCCGCCACCGGCATCGCCGCCAGCAAAAGCATCAGCGCCGGGCCGTGCGCGTGGAACAGATCGTAGAGTGGGCCTTCCAAAGCCAGGCTGACGGCACCGGACAGAATCCCCACCAGATAGCGCAAGCCCGAAACCGTGGCGCGATAGGCAGTCGGAAACAGCTCGGCGGATAAGCTCGCAATCAATGCGTCGGAGCACAAGAATCCGAAGAACCCCGGCACCCACATCAAGGCCAGGTACTGCCAGTGAATCCCGCTGTAGAACGTCCCGTAGCACAGCATCGCGATCAGAGCGGTGGCGATGGTAACGCTCTTGCGCCCGATTTTATCGCTGAGCCGTCCCGCCAGAATGTTGAAGATCACGGCGAGAAGCCCACCCAGAACAATCAGCAAGCTGGTTTGCGGCGGCGTGAAATGCAGCGTGTCCTGCAGGTACTTGGGGCCGAAAACGACCGCCGGCCACACCGCGAAGCCGAAGGCGGAAACCGCGATCAGGATCGCCGCCAGCCGGCGGGGATGTTCGTGGGCAAGGCGGCGCGTCATGTCCACTGCCGCGGCGATGCGCGAGGAGAGCTTCTCCGCCTCCTTTTCGCGCACTTCGAAGCGTCTGGTTTCGGGCAGGCGGCGGCGCAGATAGGCCACCAGGAACAGCGGCAGCGAACCGATCACGTACATGCCGCGCCAGCCGAAGGGCAGAAACGTGATCGTGGCGAACACCAGCGAGGCGATGCCAGCGCCGGCATAATCCATCGCCGCCAGGGTGCCGCTCGCCCAGCCGCGCGCGATGGCGGAAACCTCCTCGACGATGACCACGAAACACAGCATTTCCTCGGCATAGCCGAAGACCCGGGTGGCGACCTGCAGCCAAACGAACTGCGCGTAATCCTGCACGAAGGCGGTTCCCAGCGTCGCCACCGCCTGTCCGAAGATCGTGATCAGCAACAGCCGCCGCCGCCCGACGAGATCGGCCGACCACGCCAGCATCAACGCGGCGATCGCCGCCAGGCGCAAGAACGAGACCGTCAGTCCGACTTTGTCTTCCGGAATATGCAGGCTCAGCTGGATTTGCGGTACGGCGAAGCCGAAGACGTTCATGTCGTAGCCGGCGAACAGCGCGGCCAAACCGACCAGAAGGAACACGCGCTCCTGGCGGATCGTCATGCCGCCAGGGGGGCGAAGGCCCGGCGGCAGCCAAAAGACTTTCGCCGGACGGTCGTCGGCCGCATTGTCCGCGTTCATTTTTCCCCCAGGTGCCGCATGCGGTCGAGCGCACCCTGCAGGATATAGGCCGCCGCCATTTTGTCCACGAGCGCGGCGCGCCGCTGGCGCGAGGCATCCGCTTCCAGCAGCGTGCGCGTCACCGCGGCGGTGGAAAGCCGTTCGTCGCACAGCGCGACGGGCAGAGGGCTGCGCGCCGCGAAATTGCGCGCGAAGGCGCGGGCCGATTGCGCGGAGGGGCCCTCGCTGCCGTCCATGTTCAGCGGCAGGCCGATCACCAACCCGCCGACGCCCTGCTCGGCGATGATCTTTTCCAGCGCCGCGGCATCGGCCGTGAACTTGCCGCGAGCCAGCGTTTCCAGCGGCGTGGCGATGGTCAGCGAAGTGTCGGACAGCGCCAGCCCGATCGTCTTCTCACCAAGGTCGAGGCCGAGAAGACGCAAACCTGGGGCCACCTGCCCCCGCAATTCCGGGAAATCGGCGACAATCATGGCGCCGGCCCCCTCACGCGAAGAAGCAAAGACATCGCGTTGCGCATCCTGGTCTTTTGCCCAATCTCGATGTGCATAGCCGTGCGGACCCTGTGTCGCTTGCCAGCTGGGCCCCCGGTTGCTAGCAAGGGACTGATTTCTAGCACGGCGACCCCCATGTCCGTCGACAAGGACACCGTCCGGCGCATCGCCCGGCTCGCCAGGCTGGCGCTGGAAGAAGAGCGCGTACAGCCCATGGTCCAGGAGTTGAACGGCATCCTGGCGTGGGTGGAACAGCTCAAGGAAGTGGATGTGGAAGGCATCGCGCCGCTGACCAGCGTGGTCGAACAGCGGCTGAAGATGCGCGAGGACGTCGTCACCGACGGTGGCGCCGCCGACGCGCTGATGGCGAACGCGCCCCAGGGCGAAGAGCATTTCTTCGTCGTGCCGAAGGTCGTGGAATGATGTCTCTTCCCGCCACCCCCACCGATTTCACTTTGGCCGAGGCGCGCGAAGCCGTCGCCGCCAGGAAGATTTCCTCGCGCGAGCTGACCGAGGCCTTCGTCAAGGCCGTCGAGACGGGCCGTCCGCTCAACGCCTTCGTCACCGAGACGCCCGAGCGCGCGCTCGCCATGGCGGCCGCCTCCGACGCGCGCCTCGCCAACGGCCAGGCCGGGCCGCTCGAAGGTCTGCCGCTGGCGATCAAGGATTTGTTCTGCACCAAAGGCGTGCGCACCACGGCGGGCAGCAGAATCCTGTCCAATTTCGTTCCGCCTTACGAATCCACGGTGACTCAGAATCTGTGGGACGCGGGAGCGGTGCTGCTCGGCAAGACCAACATGGACGAGTTCGCGATGGGCTCGTCGACCGAGACAAGCTGGTTCGGCCCTACGGTCAACCCGTGGCGCGCGAAGAATTCCAACACAAAGATGGTGCCAGGCGGTTCGTCGGGCGGTTCGGCGGCGTCGGTCTCGGCGAATTTATGTCTGGCGGCGACGGGAACCGACACCGGCGGATCGATCCGCCAGCCCGCGGCGGTGACGGGATCGGTCGGTATCAAGCCGACTTACGGGCGCTGCTCGCGTTGGGGCATCGTGGCCTTCGCCTCGTCGCTCGACCAGGCGGGCCCGATGACGCGCAACGTGCGCGACGCCGCGATCCTGCTGAAGGCGATGGCCAGCGTCGATCCGAAGGACTCGACCAGCGTCGACGTGCCGGTGCCGGATTACGAGGCGGGACTGGAATCCGGCGTGAAGGGGCTGAAGATCGGTATTCCGAAGGAATACCGCGTCGATGGTGCGCCGCCGGAAATCGATGCCATCTGGGCCAAGGGCGCCGAATGGCTGAAGGCGCAGGGCGCCGAGATCGTGGAAGTCTCTCTGCCGCACACCAAATACGCGCTGCCCACTTATTATATTGTCGCTCCGGCGGAGGCCTCGTCGAACCTCGCCCGTTACGACGGCGTGCGCTACGGCCATCGCGCCAAGGGTGCGCACGACATCATCGATCTCTACGAGAAAAGCCGGGCCGAAGGCTTCGGCAAGGAAGTCCGCCGGCGCATCCTGATCGGCACCTATGTGCTGTCGGCCGGCTATTACGACGCCTATTACGCCCGCGCGCAAAAGGTCCGCTCGCTGATCGCGCGCGACTTCACTGAAGCCTTCCGGCGGTGCGACGTGCTGCTGACGCCAGCTACGCCCGGTCCGGCCTTCGCCTTCGGCGCGAATTCCGACGATCCGGTAGCGATGTATCTCAACGACGTCTTCACGGTGACGGTGAACTTGGCCGGCCTGCCGGGCCTCTCGGTGCCGGCGGGATTGACGGCGGAAGGCTTGCCGCTCGGCTTGCAGCTCATCGGCAAGGCGTTCGACGAGGCGACGGTTTTTCGCGTCGGGCGCGCCGTCGAGACGGCCGCGAATTTCACCGCCAAGCCGCAAGCCTGGTGGAGGTCCGCATGAGCGCGCCCGGCTCCAAGTACATCCAGGGTTCCACCGGCCCGTGGGAGATTGTGATCGGCTTGGAGGTCCACGCCCAGATCCTTTCGAAAGCCAAGCTGTTTTCCAGTGCGGCCACGGAATTCGGCGCCGATCCCAATTCGCAGGTCAGCTTCGTCGATGCGGCGATGCCCGGCATGCTGCCCGTCATCAACAGAAAATGCGTCGAGCAAGCCGTCCGCACCGGGCTCGGCCTGAAGGCGAAGATCAATCTCACCTCGGTGTTCGATCGGAAGAACTATTTCTATCCTGACCTGCCGGCCGGCTATCAGATCTCGCAGTACAAGAATCCTATTGTTGGCGAGGGCGAGGTGTTCATCGATCTGGCGGGTGGGGAAACCACGCGCGTCGGCATCGAGCGGCTGCACATGGAGCAGGACGCGGGCAAAAGCCTGCACGACCAGCATCCCGACCATTCCTACGTCGATCTCAACCGCTGCGGCGTGGCACTGATGGAGATTGTCAGCCGACCCGACATGCGCTCCAGCGAGGAAGCGGCCGCGTTCCTCAAAAAGCTGCGCGCCATCGTGCGCTATCTGGGCACCTGCGACGGCAACATGGACGAAGGCTCCATGCGCGCCGACGTCAATGTGTCCGTACGAAAACCGGGCGCGCCGTTGAGCACGCGCTGCGAGATCAAGAACGTCAATTCCATGCGCTTCATTGCCCAGGCGATCGAATACGAAGCGCGCCGGCAGGTCGATATCCTGGAAGCGGGCGGAACCATCAAGCAGGAAACCCGTCTGTTCGATTCCAAGGCGGGCGAAACCCGCTCCATGCGTTCCAAGGAAGAAGCGCACGATTACCGCTATTTTCCCGATCCCGATTTGCTGCCGTTGGTGCTGGATCAGGCTTGGGTGGACGAAATCGCCGCTTCGCTGCCGGAGCTGCCCGACGAGAAGAAGTCGCGGTTCATCGACATGGGTCTGTCGACCTACGACGCGCTGGTTCTCGTCGCCGAAAAAGAGACCGCCGACTATTTCGAAGCGATGCTGGCGGCGGGTGCGGACGCCAAGGCGGCGGCGAACTGGCTGAACAACGAGTATTTCGGTCGCCTCAACAAGGCGGGGCTCGTAATCGCGGACGGACCGGTCTCGGCCGCCGCCAACAGCGCCATCGTGCAGATGGTTTGCGCCAACGTCATCTCCGGGAAGATCGCCAAGGACGTTTTGGACATCGTGTGGGCCGAAGGCGGCGATCCGCGCACCATCGTGGATCAGCGCGGGCTCAAGCAGCTGACCGATACGGGCGCCATCGAGAAGGCGGTGGACGCGGTCATCGCCGCAAATCCGGACAAGGTCGCGGCGGCGAAAGCGAAACCGCAACTCGTCGGCTGGTTCGTCGGCCAGGTGATGAAAGCGACCGGCGGAAAAGCGAATCCGGCGGTCGTGAACGCGATCCTCAAGACGCGACTCGGATTGCCCGAAGAGGGGTGATTCGCGCATTTGCAAGCAATTGGCCCGTGAATGCGCGGATTTGCGCAAAAATCGTCAGTAAACAGACGAAGTGCAAATAACATAGTAAAATACGATGTTTTATGACAAGTCCGCAAAACCGGATTTGGGCGGTCAAGCGGGCAGTATTGCAATCTATCGCGCAACCCACTCATATTGTTCGCGTTTTGGGGGGCAACGTGAGTCGCCCGACCCGGACGAATGTAAGAGGAGTCCTTACTCATGCCAAAAGTTGCAAAGAAGAAGACGAAGAAGGTTGCCAAAAAGAAGGTGAAGAAGACGAAGAAGAAGGCGAAGAAATAGCCTTTCATTTTTCGGCCGCGCCGCTTCGGCGCGCGCGGAGTTCACGGTCGCTCCCGCTTAGGCGATATGGAGTAACCGATGACGAAGGCAAAGGCCGCGGTTTCCGGGCATTGGCGCTAACGCGTCGCCAGGGGGGCCGCGGCCAGCCCGTTTCTGGGGACAGCGAATGGTGAGTGGCGAATAGCGAATAGGGGAAATTCCATTCGCTATTCCCTGTTCGCCATTCGCATCCCATTAACAGAACCTGAATTTCAAGGTGAAGCGCATTAACTGCGTCTTAGCTTCTTCCGCCACACCATCGCGGCACGCATCGGGGGCTTCCGATGCGCACATTGGGGACCTTTCGAGGGAGTTGTGCGATGGCGTGCATGGATGTCGACGCGCTGGCGCAATACGAAAACGCCGCAAAACAAGGGCGTACGGATGCGCTGTACAATCTGGGACTGGCTTATTCCACGGGGCAAGGCGTCGGCGTCGATTACGTCGCCGCCCATAAATGGTTCAATCTGGCGGCGCTCAGGGGCAGCGAAGAGGCCAAGAGTTGGCGCGCGCAGATTTCCCGCGAGATGGTGCCGTCGCAAATCGCCGAGGCGCAGCGTCTGGCGCGGGAATGGCTGTCAATCTTCAGCTAAGAGAGATCAGTTCGCCTTTGGCGTTCTTTTGCCCTGCTTAGGCTTCGGCACGGGAACGTCGGCGGGCGGCGGCGGCGTATAAGCCAGCACCTTCGCCGGCGGCGGGTTCGGGCCGTAGAGATCGGCGAGGATGCGCAAGGGCTGGTCGCGGCCGGCAAGCCGGCCCCGATAGATCTCCAGATTCTCGATCACGCGCTGGACGTAATTCCTGGTCTCGTTGAACGGGATCTGCTCGATCCAGTCGATCGGGTCCACGTTCGGGCTGCGCGGATCGCCAAAGGCTGCGATCCACTTTTTCGCATTGGTTGGTCCGGCATTGTAGGCGGCGGCCGCCAGGATCAGCGAATTGTTCCAGTCGCTGATGTAGCCGGCGAACTCCATCATGCCGAGCTGCATGTTGTAGGCCGTATCACTCGTCAGGTTGTTCGGCCGGTAGGGCAGGCCCGCCAGTCGCGCAATGCGCCGCGCGGTGGAGGGCATGACCTGCATCAGGCCGCGCGCCCCGGCGCTGCTGATCGATTCGGGATCGAATTCGGTTTCCTGGCGGATGATGCCGAGGACCAGCGCCGGTTCCGGCCCGTTGACGGGCCCAGCCGGAATGGGGATCACCGGAAATGCATAAGGCACCAGCGCGATGTCGTCGTAGCTCGCCGTTTTCGCCACGCGCAAAGCGACGTCGCGGAAGCCCATTTCGGTCAGCGCCTGCGCGAGCAGTTTCACATGTCCGGCGCTAGGATGAAGCTCCTGATAATGCAGCGCGAAATAGCGCAGATAGTTCTGCGCGCCCAGATCGGCCAGCACGCGCATCGCGCGGACCAACTCGTCCCGCTCGAAGGCGCTGCGCGACGGCGGGTCGCCGACCGCAACGCTGCGCACATGCAGCAACGGCTGCGCCTCGATGCGGGCGAGCGCAAGCTGGCCGTAGAAGGTGTCGGAAGCCTTGGAGGCGGCTCGGTATTGCTGCCAGGCGGAGGCCGCGTCGCCGGCGTCTTCATAGGCGCGTCCCTGCCAATAGCGCGCCCGCGACAGGCTGATCGGCCGCGAGACTCCGTCCTCCAGCTTCTTGAAATGCGGCAGAGCCGTCTGCGGGTCTTTCAGGAAGCGCAGGGCGATCCATCCCGCCATGAATTGCGCCTCCGCGAATTCATTGCCGGAGGTGAGGCCGGTATCGGAGACCAGCCCGTAGGCGGCCCTGGGGTTGCCGTCCTGCAAGGCTTGGCGGGCCTCGATGTTGAGTTCGGCCCAAAGCGGGTGAGGATGCAGCTTCGCCAGTTTCTTGAGCGGCGCGCGCGACAGCAGCGCCAGTGCACCGGCGTTGTCGCCGCCGCGCCGCGTCGCGCGGGCGCGATCGAACAACAGATCGGGGTCGGAACCGAGATCGGCGGACAGTTCGGCAATGGTGTTCTGCGCGGCGGCCGGGTTGGTCCTGAGCGCGATGCGCGCCGTGCCCAACCGCTGGGCGGTATCGTCGACGCGCGCCAGCTCCCGCCGGGCCCCCGCGATGTCGTCCCGCCACAACAGATTGTCCAGCCTGCGTCTGTCGATGTCGGGCGTCAGGGCGGCGCCGTCCTTCTGCACGATGGCGAGTTCCTGGTCGGGTTCGAAGCTGCCTTCCATCCAACCCTCGCGCACCAGTTCGGTCCCAGCCGCGACTTTGCCAACCGCAATGAGCGCATCGCCCAGCCGGATCTTGCCGATGGAACTGACCGGATCACGCCCGGCAAACCAAGCGATGACGGCGGCCGGACTGGTCGCCGGATCGAGCGCCGCCTCGGCGCGGGCATACAAGGTGTCGCGCAGCGGCCAGTCGGGATTGGCTAGGAAAGCGTCGATCTCGGCGAACGACGCGCCGCTGTTCTTGTCGAGCAGATAACGCCATTGGACCAGGCGGCTCGCCATCGCGTCATGGCCCTGGCCCGCCAGGCCGCGCGCGGTCGTCCAGTCGCCGCGGTCGGCAGCCTCGAAAGCTCTGGTGTACAGATCGTGGTCGGCGGCGCCGAGCACATGACTGGTACCCGCCCGATGCTCGATGGGTCCTGCCGGCTGGGAGTCGTTCGGCTGATCGGAATCCTGAATTGGCTGCATCATGATGACGCCGCCCTGTTGCTGCAGGCCTTCCGGCAGGGAGGTCTGCGCCTGCGCCGCAATCGCCCCCAACAGGAGGGCAAGCATCAGCAACAAGAGGAAGCGGGGGGGCATCTCAGCTCTCGGGTTCGCTTTCGCCGCAATCGGCAAAGGCAAATCACCATAGCGACGCCGCGCCGCGCGCGCCAGACAAACCGGAATTGCACGCCGGTGCCTTGCTCTGACGGCTGTGCACTGTATTTTGACCGAAATCCAACGAGGTCCGACCATGCCTTTCACGCGCGACAGTTTCAAAGGTTCCTTCCCGGCCCTCATCACGCCCATGAAGGGCGGCGTCGTGGACGAGGTGGCGTTCCGCCGTCTGGTTTCCTGGCAGATCGCGCAAGGCAGCCACGGGCTGGTGCCCTGTGGCACGACGGGCGAATCGCCGACGCTCAGCCATGAAGAGCACATGCGCGTCGTAGAGGTCTGCGTGGAGGAAGCGGGCGGACGCGTGCCGGTGATCGCCGGCGCGGGGTCCAATTCGACCCTGGAAGCCATCGCGCTCACCCGCCACGCCAAAGAGAGTGGCGCCGACGCCGTCCTCTCGGTCACCGGCTATTACAACAAGCCGTCGCAGGAAGGGATGTACCGCCACTACGCCGCCATCGCCGAAGCGGTCGACATTCCGATCATCGTTTACATCGTTCCGGGGCGCACCATCGTGGAGGTTTCCGTCGAGACGATGGGAAGGCTTTCGAAGATACCCAACATTGTCGGCGTCAAGGACGCCACCGCCAATCTGGCGCGGCCGCTGCGCGAGCGTGCAGTGTGCGGGTCCGATTGGATTCAGCTTTCCGGCGAGGACGGCACTGCGCTCGCATACATGGTCCAGGGTGGCCAGGGCTGCATCTCGGTGACGGCCAACGTCGCGCCCAGGCTTTGCGCCGAATTCCAGAACGCCTGCCGGAAAGGCGACTACGTCGCGGCCCTGGCGCTGCAGACGCGCCTGATGCCGCTGCACGACGCCATGTTCGTCGAACCCAGCCCCGCGCCGGTGAAATATGCCGTCTCTCAGCTCGGCCTGTGCACCGACGAGGTGCGTATGCCGCTGATTGCCGCCAGCGAGAAGGCGCGCGCTTTGGTGCGCGCGGCGATGGAAGCGGCCGGCGTCGCCAAGGATTGATATGGCGAAGAAAAAAGCCGACGACGACCGCAAGATCGTCGCCGACAACCGCAAGGCCCGTTTCTCCTATTCCATCGAATCCTCGCTGGAAGCGGGCATCGCGTTGGTAGGCTCCGAGGTCAAATCGCTGCGCACGGGCAAAGCGAGCATCGCGGAATCCTATGCCCAGGCCAAGGACGGCGAGATATTCCTGATCAACGCCAACATCCCTGAATACAGCAAGGCCGCCCGCTTCGGTCACGAGCCCAAGCGCATGCGCAAACTGCTGGTCCGCAAGGGCGAGATCAAAAGGCTCTCCGCCGCCGTGCAGCGCGAAGGCATGACGCTGGTCCCGCTCAAGCTTTATTTCACGCCCAAAGGCATCGCCAAACTGGAACTGGGCATCGCGAAGGGCAAGAAGACCCGCGACAAGCGCGAAACCGAGAAGAAGCGCGACTGGGCCCGCGACAAGGCGCGGCTGATGCGAAACAAGGGGTAGGGCTTCGAACATCACAACAGGGAGAAACTTCCATGTACAAAGACTGGCCCGGTATGGCGGCCAACCTCACGGTCGCGGTCAAGGAAATGCGCACCGGCGCGCCGGACACCATGAAGGCCTTCTCGGCCCTGGCTCAGGCCGCGACCCAGGCGAAAGCGCTCGACACGAAGACCAAGGAACTGATCGCGCTGGCAATCTCCGTCGCTACACGCTGCGACGCTTGCATCTCCTTCCATGCCGAGTCCGCGCGCAAGCACGGCGCGACGCGCGACGAAGTCATGGAGACGGTCGGAATGGCGATCTACATGGGCGCGGGGCCGAGCGTCATGTACGCGGCGCAGGCTGTGGAAGCCTACGACCAGTACGTCGCGAAAAACGCCGCCGCGTGAGGATCACATCTGCGGCATCGCCGCCAGCTTCGCCCGTTTCACCGCGTCGTCGAACATCGCTTCGGTCAGCACGCCGGTGTTGGTGTTGTAGCGCGAGCAGTGATAGCTGGAGATCAGCGTCAAACGCTCCAGCCGGGTGGCGGCGCCGTGCTTGAACGGATGGGCGGATTTCTTCGCCCCCAGCGCGTCGCAGACGCTGTCGTGTGCGATCTTGCCTAACGCCAGGATCGCGCGCAGATGCTCCATCGATGAAATCTGCGCGGTCAGGAATTGCCGGCAGGTTTTGATCTCGGCGGGCGTCGGTTTGTTTTCCGGCGGCACGCAGCGCACGGCGTTGGTGACGGCGCAATCGATCAGCGTCAGCCCGTCGTCGGCGCGCTCGTCATAGGTACCGCGCGCCAGACCGTGCTTGAGAAGCGTCGCATAGAGAAGATCACCCGCCCAGTCCCCGGTGAACGGCCGCCCCGTGCGGTTGGCTCCATTGAGGCCCGGCGCCAGACCCACGATCAGCAAGCGCGCATCGCTCGAGCCGAACGTCGGCACCGGCGCGTTGAAATAGTCCGGATAGGCTTTGGCGTTCGCCACGCGGAATTGCGCCAGACGCGGGCAGAGCGGGCAATCGTACGGCGGTTCGCCGGTGCTCAAGCGTTACTGCGCCGCTTGCTCGCTTGTGTCGACGATATTGGTGCGCTGGCCGCCTTCGCGCATGATCATCGGCTTCAATTCCTCCAGCTCGATGAAATTGTCGGCCTGCCGGCGCAGCTCGTCGGAGACCATGGGCGGCTGGGTGCGGATCGTGGAGACCACGCTGACGCGCCGTCCCTTGCGCTGGGCGGCTTCCACCAGCCGGCGGAAATCGCCGTCGCCAGAGAAGATGACGATATGGTCGACCTGGTCGGCCATCTCCATCACGTCGATGGCGAGTTCGATGTCCATGTTGCCTTTGACGCGGCGGCGGCCCTGGGAGTCGGTGAATTCCTTGAGCGGCTTGGTGACGACCGCGAAGCCGTTGTAGTCGAGCCAGTCGACCAGCGGCCGCAGCGGCGAGAATTCCTGATCCTCGGCAACGGCCGTATAGTAGAAGGCACGCACCAGGACGCCCTTGCGCGCAAACAGTTCGAGCAGCCGCTTATAATCGATGTCGAATTGAAGGCCTTTGGCCGCGCCGTACAAATTCGCGCCATCGATGAAAAGCGCCAGTTTCTCCTGAGGGTAGAACAGCATAATGATCTCCATCAAAATAACGACCGTCCGGGCAATGTCCCCCCGAAGGCCCGTACACATTTCTAGCTAATCGGTGCGCGCGCGCAAGTCAGGAATGATCCCATGATCGTGATCGCACTCGGTGCCAATCTGGATTCGCCCGTAGGGCCGCCGGCGCGGACGATTGCAACCGCATTGGGTGCGCTGGCGCGAAACGGCGCAAAAATCGAGGCGGTATCGGCCTTTTTTACGACGCCGGCGTGGCCCGATCCTTCCGATCCCCCTTATGTCAACGCGGTCGTTCGAGTCGACACAGCTCATTCACCGGCCCTATTGATGGAAATTCTGCACAAGATTGAATCCGCCTTCGGACGCACGCGTAACGGGAAGAATGCGCCGCGCACGCTCGATCTCGATCTGATCGATTACGAAGGCCGCGTGGAGGAGGGGCCCCCGATTCTGCCGCATCCGCGCGTTGCGGAACGCGCCTTCGTCTTGATTCCACTTGCCGATGTGGCGCCGGACTGGCGCCATCCGGTGACGGGGCGTTCGGTCGCGCAGCTCATCGCGGCATTGCCCGAAGAGTCGCGGATCGGCGTCGTTCGATTAACGCCTGCCTGAGTTTTTCGAATCGCCTTGGGTAAGTGGCGGATTGGGCTTACAAAACCGCCTCCCTTTTTTCCGCCTCCACGAATGCCTACCTATTGCCGCGGCAACACTGAGGGATAAGGCCATGTTTGTAGTGATCGTCGTCGGCGTCATTTTGTTCATCCTCATCACCGGCTTTCGCATCGCGCAGCAATACGAGCGCGCGCTGGTCTTCCGCTTCGGCCGCTACATCGACACGCGCGGGCCGGGCTTGTTCTGGATCATCCCGCTGGGCGTCGAGCGCGCGGTGATCGTCGACATGCGCGTCTTCACCGACGGCGTCGAGCAGCAGGAGGCGATGACGAAGGACAATGTCCCCGTCCAGGCCAACGCGGTGATCTGGTATCGCATCGTGAAACCGGACCTTGCCATCATCGAAGTGCAGAACGTGCGCAATTCCCTCATCCAGGTAGCACTGACCACGCTGCGCAACGTCATCGGCCAGCATTCGCTCGACGACGTGCTCAAGGAGCGCGAGAAGATGGGCAAGATCGTCAAGGAGCGCGTCGATCAGGTCACCGAGGGCTGGGGCGTGGAAATCCAAGCCGTCGAGATGAAGAACGTGGAGATCCCACAATCCATGCAACGCGCCATGGCTCAGGAAGCCGAGGCGCTGCGCGAGAAGCGCGCCCGCATCATCAAGGCCGAAGCGGAATTCGAAGCCGCGCTCAAGCTGCGCGAAGCGGCCGACGAAATCATGAAAACACCAGCCTCGCTCGAACTGCGCCGCATGCAGATGCTGACCGAAATCGGCGCCGAACAGAACACCATGACCGTGGTGATGATGCCGAGCGAGTTCGTCGAAGCGGCGCGGGCGCTGGCGAGAAAGCCATGATGAAAGCGAGTTTGATCGCAGCCTTCGCCGCGCTGCTGGCTTTGGCGCCGGCCGCCTTGGCGGCGCCGGGGAAGCCGCCGGCAGACGTGGCGACGCCGGGGGGCGTGAAGCTGGCCGTGAAGATCGCTTCCGTCGTTGCCGTGCCGGCTGGCCAGGAAGATGTGACGGTGCCCGTGACGCTGACGCTCACCAATGTTTCGTACGATGGGGTCGCACTGGAAAGTTCGAACCGTTGCCAGATCCGCATCTGGAAAGTGATCGATTCCAAAGACGCCGGTGTTGAGAACCACACGATTTGCACGATGGAATATGCACCGCAGTCCAACACGCTGGCGGCGGGCGAACGGCAGAGCGAGGACGAAAGCATTACCCTGCACGCCGCCAAGTATCGCGAAGGCGAGACCTACACACTGCGCTATCGCTTCTGGGGCATCTTCGCCGAAGCCAAGTTCACGGTGAAACAGGCGCAATAGGGCGGGTAGGTCTGCCCTTGCCTCCGTCCGGCGTTTCCTATAGGTTTCGCCGCCTTTCCCGAACTCCCGCAAGGATGACTCATGGCCCGCGTTACCGTCGAGGATTGCGTCGACAAGATTCCCAACCGTTTCGATCTGGTCCTGGCGGCGTCGTTCCGCGCCCGTCAGCTTTCGGGCGGAGCGGAGACGCTGGTCGACCGCGACCGTGACAAGAATCCGGTGGTGGCCCTGCGCGAGATCGCGGCGAAGGAGCTGAGGCCCGAAGATCTCAAGGAAGACCACATCAAGTCCATGCAGAAGCACGCCGAGGTCGACGAGCCGGAGGAGCCCCGTCCCGACACCGACGACGGCCGCGAGGATCCGCAGTTCCGCCAAGTCACCGAAGAGGAGCTGCTGCGCGCCCTCACCAGCGAAGCCCAGCGCCGCGCCGAGCCGCAACCGGAACCGGAAGTCGATTACGACGAGTGAGGCGAAGCCTCGTTCCAAGACCAGGGATCGGAATTCAAAAGGGTGGTACCGCCCTTTCGTTTACCGTGCCCTGGTCCCGGGTCCGCGGAAAACCGAATCTATGGAGATTCCCGCTTTTTTGAGTGTTTCTCTTTCTAACGTCGTGCCTTAGCGCCTATATTGCCTATCCCATGAGCACGCCGCTCCAACCCGCCAAGACCCAAGGCGAGGGGCAGGTTTCTGCACCCTCAAAGGACGGGGCTGTGCTCGCGGAAGCTGCGCCGCCTGCAGATTCGCCGGCAGCCCCGGCTGCGGTCCCGCCCGCTCCGCGGACGCGGCGGCGCAAACTCATGCGCCAGACCGAGCTGGTGGACCGCGTCAAGGCCTACGACCCCGACGCCGACGAGGCGCTGCTCAACAAGGCCTATGTCTATGCCATGAAGGCGCACGGCAAGCAGTTCCGCGCCTCGGGCGATCCCTATTTCGCCCATCCGCTCGAAGTCGCCGCCATCCTGACCGATCTCAAGCTCGATGAAGCGACCATTGCCACCGCGCTGCTGCACGACACCATCGAGGACACGCTCGCCACCCACGAGGACATCAAGGCGAATTTCGGCCAGGAGATCGCCGACCTGGTCGACGGCGTCACCAAGCTTTCGGCCCTGGAGGTGTTTTCGGAACGCACCAAGCAGGCGGAGAATTTCCGCAAGCTGATGCTCGCCATGTCGAACGACATCCGCGTGCTGCTGGTCAAGCTTGCCGACCGCCTGCACAACATGCGCACGCTCTCCTTCATCAAGGAGCCTGAGAAGCGCCGGCGCATCGCCCAGGAGACGTTCGACATCTACGCTCCGCTGGCCGGGCGCATCGGTATGCAGCATATGCGCGAGGAGCTGGAGGATCTGGCCTTCGCCGAACTCCAGCCCGAGGCGCGCAATTCGATCATCACCAGGCTCGCCCGACTCGACGCCGCGAGCGGCAAGCTGATCGACCGCATCGCCGACCAGCTCAAGCGCAAGCTCGCCGAGCACGACATCGATGCCTGGGTCTATGGCCGCGCCAAACGGCCTTATTCGATCTGGCGCAAGCTGAAGGACAAACAGCTTAATTTCGAGCAGCTCTCCGATATTTTCGGCTTCCGCGTGATCGTCAAGACGCCGGAGGATTGCTACCGCGCGCTTGGCGTCCTGCACTTGAACTGGCAGAACGTTCCGGCCCGGTTCAAGGATTTCATCTCGACGCCCAAGCAGAACGGCTACCGCTCGCTGCACACCACTGTCATCGGGCCGGAACGGCAGCGCCTCGAAGTGCAGGTGCGCACCCAGGAGATGCACGACGTCGCCGAACGCGGCGTGGCGGCGCACTGGCGTTATCGCGATGTCGCCGCGCAGACGGGCGAAGGGCGCGAGATTCGCGCCTACGAATGGCTGCGCGAGATGGTGGAGCTGCTCGAACGCGGCACTTCGCCGGAAGAGTTCTTCGAACATTCCCGCCATAACCTCTATCAGGACCAGGTCTTCTGTTTCACGCCCAAAGGCGATCTGATCCCGTTGCCGCGTGGGGCGACGCCGATCGACTTCGCCTATCAGGTGCACACCGATCTCGGCCACCACACGGTCGGCGCCAAGGTGAACGGCACGCACGTTCCCCTCTACACGCCTTTGCGCAACGGCGATCAGGTGGAGATCATCTCCTCCAAGGAGCAGACGCCGTCGCCGCTCTGGGAGCAGTTCGTCGTCACCGGCCGGGCGCGCGTGGAAATCCGCCGCTACCTGCGCCTGGCCCAGCGCGGCGAGCACATCAAATTCGGTCGCAAGATCCTCGAAAAGGTATTTGCCGACGAAGGGTTTGAGTTGACAGACAAGGCCGTCGTCGGCGTCGCTAAGAAGCTGGGCTTTACCAAGGCGGACGACGTGTTCGCCGAAATCGGCCGCGGCGCGCTGCGCGGACACGAGGTCCTTGAAGCCGTCTATCCCGAACTCAAGCGCGATCCCGAAAAGCGCAAGCAGGCCATGCTCGTCGAACCGCTGGGCAAGCCCAAGGCGATTTCCATCCGCGGATTGACGGAAGGCGTCGCCTATCGCCTCGGCACCTGCTGCCATCCGTTGCCGGGCGACCGCATCGTCGGTCTGATGGTGCCGGGCGAAGGCGCCGTGATCCACACCATCGATTGCGCCGAGCTGGAAAGGGCGCAAACCAGCATGGACGATTGGCTGGACGTCGCCTGGGGCAGCCATGCCGCCGAGATGGGGCCGTCGGTGGCGCGCTTGGCGGTGCGGGTGAGGAATGCGCCCGGATCGCTGGGCGCGGCGATGACCGCCATCGGCAACAGCGGCGGCAACATCTTCAACATGAAGACAACGAACCGCAATCCGCTCTATTTCGAGTTCCAGGTCGATATCGAAGTGCGCGACGTGGCGCATTTGCAGAATATCCTGGGTGCGCTGCGCGTGACGGCCGCGGTCGAATCGGTCGACCGCGTACGCGGACCGGAAGAGGGCAACGGGAGCGCGGCGTGACGCCCGAACACGTTCTGTACGGCCAAACCGTGCAAGGCGCCGACAACGCTGAAGGTCCCGGCCTGGTAGGCCGTACGGGTACACCAGCATTAAAACCCGGGAGCAGGGGATTGGTGTGAAAAAGTGGCTGTGTGTGCTTGCGGTTGTGTTCGGTGTCTGGCCCGCAGCGGTGCAGGCGCAGACGGACGAGATCCAGGTTTACGATGCCGCCATCGCCAAGCCCGGTGTGTTCAATCTGACATGGCACAACAATTACACGCCGTCGGGACGCAAGCTTCCCGGGTTTCCAGGCGGCATCGTCCCGGACCATGCGCTCAACGGCGTCACCGAATGGGCCTATGGCGTCACCGACTGGTTCGAGGCGGGGTTTTATGCGCCGCTTTACAGCGTCACCGGCGCGGGCGACGTGAAGTTCGAGGGCGTGAAGTTGCGGGCGCTTTTCGTTTCGCCCGGTGCGGCCGACCGCAACTTCTTCTACGGCATCAATTTCGAATTCAGCTACAACGCCACAAGCTGGGAACAGAAGCGCTTCACCTCCGAGATCCGGCCGATCATCGGCTGGCACGTGGGACCGGTAGACCTCATCTTCAATCCGATCCTCGACAATTCCTACGAGGGATTCTCGCGCCTCGATTTTGCGCCGGCGACGCGCGTCGCCTATCACCTATCGAACCGCTGGGCCTTGGCGCTTGAGGAATATGACGATTTCGGACCGCTGCGGAGGTTTTACGACGGGCGCGATCAGTCGCATCAGCTTTTCGCCGTCGTCGATTACGATGCCGAGCCGTTGAGCGTGGAAACGGGTGTCGGCTTTGGTTTGACGCCGGCTTCGGATAATCTTGTTTTGAAGTTGATCCTGTCGCACGATCTCAACTGAGAAAACAGAGTGCCATGAGCAAGCTCCGCCTCGGTGTAAATATCGACCATGTGGCCACCGTGCGCCAGGCGCGCGGCGGGGCGTTTCCCGATCCGGTGCGCGCGGCGATCCTGGCCGCGAAAGCCGGCGCGGACGGCATCACCGCGCATCTGCGCGAGGACCGCCGGCACATTTCCGATCGCGACATCGAACGGCTGCGGGCGGAACTGCATATCCCGCTCAATCTGGAAATGGCGGCAACCGACGAGATGGCGGCGATCGCGCTGAAGCATCGCCCGCACGCCTGTTGCATCGTTCCCGAAAACCGCCAGGAGCGCACCACCGAAGGCGGCATCGACGCGGCGGGGCAGCAGGCGCGTCTTAAGCCCATCGCAAAAGCGCTGGTCGAAGCGGGCATCCGCGTCTCGATGTTCGTGGAGCCGGACAAGAAGCAGCTCGATGCCTCCAAGGCGCTGGGCGCGCCGGTGGTGGAGCTGCACACCGGGGCCTACAGCGAGGCGCACGGTGCGGATCAGGATCGCCTGCTCGAAAAAGTCCGCGAGGCGGCGGCCTATGGTGCGTCCATCGGTCTCGAAATCCATGCCGGCCACGGCCTGACCTACGAGAATGTGAAAGCCATCGCCGTCATTCCCGAAATCCGCGAGCTGAATATCGGCCATTATCTCGTCGGCGAAGCGATCTTCGTCGGCCTTGACGCTTCCATTCGCCGCATGCGCAGCCTGATGGACGAGGCGCGCGCATGATCCTCGGCCTGGGTTCCGACCTGATCGACATCCGCCGGGTGGAAGCCTCGATCGCGAAGTTCGGCGACCGATTCCTCGACCGCATTTTCACCGAGACCGAGCGCGCCAAGTCGGACAAGCGTGCCAACCGCGCCGCCAGCTATGCCAAGCGCTTCGCCGCCAAGGAAGCCTGTTCCAAGGCGCTCGGCACCGGGTTCAGGCGTGGAGTGTTTTGGCGCGACATGGGGGTGGTCAATCTGCCCAGCGGCAAGCCCAGCATGCGGCTGACCAATGGCGCTCTGGCGCGGCTGCACGAGATCACGCCCAAAGGCCACACGGCCGTCATCGATCTGACAATTACCGACGATTTTCCCTTGGCCCAGGCCATCGTGATCATTTCCGCTGTGCCGATTGCGTCGCAAAATCGAGGCTTTGCATAGTTATAGTTAAGGCGCTATTCACCTTGACGCGCCGCCCTCCATCCGGTTCCCTCCCAACGAAATGAACGATTTGCCCGAAACGCCCAAAACGGCGGCAGTGCCGCAGACGCCCGGGTTTGTTCCCGAGCATATAGACACCGCCGGGGAGATGGCCGCTACCGTGTCCGACGAGCCAGCCCCGACCGAGATCGAGGAAGCCGCTCCGCCGAAGCCGCCCGTCGAGGAGAGTGCGGCAGACGGCGCGGCCGCGGCGGGACATTCCGGCTCCTGGTGGGAACTCGCCAAGACGCTTTTCTACGCGCTGCTCATCGCGCTGTTCGTGCGGACGTTCTTCTTCCAGCCTTACAACATTCCCTCAGGTTCGATGGAAGGCACGCTGCTGGTCGGCGATTACCTCTTCGTCGAGAAGTTCGCTTACGGCTACAGCAAATTCTCGTTCCCTTGGGGGCGGCTGTTGCCGTCCTTCGATCGGGTCTTGGAAGGGGAGCCTCACCGCGGCGACGTCGTCGTGTTTGCGCTGACGTCCGATCCTTCCACCGTCTTCATCAAGCGGCTGATCGGCCTTCCCGGGGATAGCGTCCAGATGCTCGACGGCGTGCTCTACCTCAACGACAAGCCGGTGCCCAAGGTGCGCGTGAGCGACTTCGTCGAAATCAACGCGGACGGCTACGAGCATCACATCGCCCAGTACCGCGAGACGCTGCCGGGCGGAAAATCCTATTCCGTGCTCGACAGCATCCCCGACGGGCCGATGGACAACACGCCGGTGTACGTCGTGCCGCCGGGGCGTTACTTCATGATGGGCGACAACCGCGACGATTCGGACGACAGCCGGGGCATCGTCGGTTATCTTCCGGCTGAAAACCTGGTCGGCAAGGCCGAATTCAAATTCTTCTCGATCGATGGCAACAAAACGCACTGGTGGAGTTTCTGGACGTGGCCGTGGGCGGTCCGCTACGGCCGCATGTTCACGCTCATCGACTGATCTTGAGTCGCGGCTTGGCCACGTCTTCGCGGACAAGGGTCTGCTCGAGCGCGCCCTGACCCACGCCAGCGCCCGCGCCGATGCCTCCAACGAGCGCTTGGAGTTCCTGGGCGATCGCGTGCTTGGGTTGATCTGCGCCGAACGGCTGCACGCGCTTTATCCGGGCGACGCCGAAGGGGCGCTGGCGCTCAAGTTCAACGCCCTGGCGCGGCGCGAAACCTGCGCTGCCGCCGCCGAAGCCGCGGGCCTCGCCCAGCACATCATCCTGGCGAGCTCGGAAGCGGGCAGCGGCGGGCGGCACAAGGCGGCGATCCTGGCAGGCGCCTGCGAGGCGGTGATCGCGGCGCTCTATCTCGACGGTGGCATGGAGGCGGCGCGGCGCTTCGTGGACTGCTATTGGACGGAAGCTTTCGCGGCGCTCGGCTCGGATATGCGCGATCCCAAGACCGTGCTGCAGGAATGGGCGCAGGCGCGCCAGGGCAACAAGGGCGCACCGGTCTACAAGCTGGTCGGGCGCGAAGGCCCGGATCATGCACCGCGCTTCGAGGTACAAGTCAGCGTCGTCGGCGAGGAACCGCAAATCGGTTCGGGCGGCTCCAAGCGCGAAGCCGAACAGGACGCGGCAAGACAGATGTTGGTGAAATTAGGATTGATGGCATGAGCCGTCGCTGCGGCTTTGCCGCCGTGATCGGCGCGCCGAATACAGGCAAGTCCACGCTGGTCAACGCGCTGGTGGGATCGAAGGTCGCCATCGTCAGCCCCAAGGTGCAGACCACGCGGATGAACGTGCGCGGCGTTGCGATCCGGGGCGAGGCGCAGATCGTGCTGGTAGACACGCCGGGCATCTTTCGCCCGCGGCGGCGCCTCGACCGCGCCATGGTCGCTGCCGCCTGGACGGGTGCCGCCGACGCCGACGCGGTCGTGCTGCTGGTTGATGCCGCGGATTTCGCCGCTAATCCGCAAGGCCCTGGCGCGTGCGACACGGAAGCGATCATCCAAGGCCTGAAGACCGCAAACAGGAAAGCCTCGCTGGCGCTCAACAAGATCGACGCAATGAAGCGCGAGGAACTGTTGCCGTTGGCCGAGAAGCTGAACGCGAGCGTGTTCGAGCGGGTGTTCATGATCTCCGCGCTCAAGGGTGACGGGCTGAACGACCTGGCCGACTGGTGCGCCTCGAAGATGCCGGACGGGCCGTGGCTTTATCCCGCCGATCAGGCCGCCGACATTCCGTCGCGCCTGCTGGCGGCGGAAATCACCCGCGAGAAAATCTATCTGCGCCTGCACGATGAGCTGCCTTACGCCTCGGCGGTCGAAACCGAGAAATGGGAAGAGCGCAAGGACGGCTCGGTGAAGATCGACCAGGTCATCTATGTCCAGCGCGAAAGCCAGAAGCCGATCGTGCTCGGCAAGGGCGGCGCCACGATCAAGACGATCGGCGAACTGGCGCGCAAGGAGATGGAAGAGATTTTCGCCCGCCGGGTGCACCTGTTCCTGTTCGTCAAGGTGCGCGAGGACTGGGCGGAGACGCGCTCCCATTACCGGGAAATGGGGTTGGAGTTTCCGGAGGAGTAGGGCGCCGCATGGAGTGGAGCGACGACGCGGTTGTTCTTTCCGCCCGCCCGCATGGCGAGAGCGGCGCGATCCTGGAAGCGTTGACGCGCATGCATGGCCGCCATCTGGGATTGGTGCGCGGCGGCAATTCGCGCCGGTCGCGGCCCGTGCTTCAGCCGGGCAACAGTGTGCGCGCGCAGTGGCGGGCGCGGCTGTCTGAACATCTGGGAAACTTCACGGTGGAACTCGACAAGGCGCGCGCCGGCGATTTGATGGAAGGCCGCGCGTCGCTCGTCGGTCTCAATGCGCTCACCGCCGTGGCGGGCGCCGCTTTGCCCGAACGCGAACCACACGCGCCGGTGTTCGAGGTGGCCAATATCCTGCTCGACGCGATGGCCGAGGACGGTCTGGCACATTGGGGCGCTCTCTATGTGCGTTGGGAGGTGGGGCTGCTGGAGGCGCTGGGCTTCGGCCTCGATCTCACCCATTGCGCGGCTACCGGAACGGCCGAGGATCTGCGTTACGTTTCGCCCCGCACGGGCCGCGCCGTCTCGGGCGAGGCGGGCGCGCCTTACGCCGGGCGGCTGTTCACCTTACCGGCTTTTTTGCTCGCTTCGCAGAACGGCAATGTAAGCGCTGCCGACATCGCCCATGGCTTGGCGCTGACCGGTCATTTTCTCTTGGAGCGCGTGCTGCGTCCGCAGGAAAAAGATATGCCGAGCGCGAGGTTGCGCCTCGAAGCTCTGGCGGCACATGAAGAAGCCGAATCGCGCTAAACCAATACCCCCATGAACGCCGCACCGATCAAAGACGACATCCGTCCCGAACAGCTGGCGAGCGCTTTGTCCGAGCGCTATCTCGCTTATGCGCTGTCCACCATCACCCAGCGCGCGCTGCCCGACGCCCGCGACGGCCTCAAGCCCGTCCATCGCCGGCTGCTGCACGCGATGCGTCTGCTCGGCCTCAATCCGGCGGCGGGCTTCAAGAAATGCGCCCGCGTGGTCGGCGACGTCATCGGTAAATACCACCCGCATGGCGACCAGGCGGTGTACGACGCGCTGGTGCGCCTGGCGCAGGATTTCGCGGTTCGTTATCCGCTGGTGGAAGGCCAGGGCAATTTTGGCAATGTCGACGGCGATAACGCCGCCGCGATGCGCTACACCGAAGCAAGGCTGACCGACGCGGCGCAGGCGCTGCTCGAAGGGCTCGACGAAAACGCGGTCGATTTCCGCGCCACCTATGACGGCGTGGAGGAAGAGCCCGTCGTTCTGCCCGCGGCCTATCCCAATCTGCTGGCCAACGGCTCCAACGGCATCGCAGTGGGCATGGCGACCTCCATCCCGCCGCACAATCTGGGCGAGCTGTGCGCGGCGACCATCGCGCTGATCGAAAACCCGAACACGCGCGACGCCACGTTGCTCAAGTTCGTGAAGGGCCCCGATTTTCCCACCGGCGGGATCATCGTCGACGACGCGGCCGCGATGGCGGAAGCCTACAGGACCGGGCGCGGCTCGTTTCGCGTTCGCGCGCGCTGGCACAAGGAAGACGGCACGCGGGGCATGTACCAGCTCGTGGTCGATCAGGTCCCTTATCAGATTCAAAAAGCCAAGCTGATCGAGCGCATCGCCGAGTTGATCGAGCAGAAGAAGGTCCCGCTGCTGGACGACGTCCACGACGAGAGCGCCGAAGACATCCGCATCGTGCTGACGCCCAAGAGCCGCGTGGTCGAGCCGGAACTGCTGATGGAACAGTTGTTCCGCCAGACCGATCTGGAATCGCGCATCCCGCTCAACATGAACGTGCTCGATCGCGGCCTGGTTCCCCGCGTCATGAGCCTGAAGGAAGCGCTGCTGGCCTTCGTCGATCACCGCCGCGAAGTGCTGGAGCGCCGCTCGGCCCATCGCCTGGAAAAGATCGCAACGCGGCTGGAGGTGCTGGAAGGTTATCTCACCGTCTTCCTCAACCTTGACAAGGTCATCAAGATCATCCGCAGCGAGGACGAGCCTAAGCCCGTCCTGATGCGCGCCTTCAAGCTCAGCGAGAACCAGGCGGAAGCGATCCTCAACATGCGGCTGCGGTCCTTGCGCAAGCTGGAGGAAATGGAAATCCGCGCCGAGCACGACGCGCTGACCAAGGAGCAGAAGGAGCTGAAGAAGCTGCTCGGCTCCGGCAAGCAGAAATCCGAACGGCTGGTCGCCGAGATGAAGGCCGTGGAAGCCAAGTTCGGGCTGAGAACCGCGCTCGGCAAGCGCCGCACCCAGATCGCGGAAGCCAAGACGGTCGCCAAGATTCAGGCCATTGCGGAGGAAGTGGTCACCATCGAAAGCGCGGTCGAGCGCGAGCCGATCACCGTGGTCTGTTCGCAAAAGGGCTGGCTGCGCGCCTTCAAGGGCCATCAGGAACCCAGCGACGCCATTAAATACCGCGAGGGCGACCGCGAGCGCTTCTGGATCCACGCCGAAACCACCGACAGACTGATGATGTTCTCCACCGACGGTCGCTTCTTCACGCTCGATTGTTCCAAGCTGCCGGGCGGGCGCGGCAACGGCGAGGCGATCCGCAGCTTCATTGACCTGCCGCCGGACGCCGATCTGGTGGAGATGTTCGTGCACCGTGACGGCCGCAAGCTGCTGCTGGCGGCGACCTCGGGCCACGGCTTCGTCACCGGCGAAGACGACGCGGTGGCGATGACCAAGGTCGGCAAGCGCGTGATGAACGTGAAAGCGCCGGGCGAAGCGGTGGTCTGCGCCTTCGTGGAAGGCGACAGCGTCGCGGCGATCGGCGAGAACCGCAAGCTGCTGATCTTTCCGCTCTCCGAAGTGCCGGAGATGGCGCGCGGGCAGGGCGTCTACCTGCAGCGCTACAAGGACGGCGTGCTGCTCGACGCCACGACCTTCGCCTGGAAGGACGGCCTGCGCGACGAGAACAACCGCACCTTCACGCCTTCCGAACTGAAGGATTGGAAAGGCGCACGCGCCCAGGCCGGCCGCCTTCCCCCGCGCGGCTGGGCGAAGAGCGGTAAGTTCGGGTGATGGCGCGCCCGCCTGCCGTTCCTATTCCTCGTCGCCGCTGTTCGCGTCTATAAAGTATGCTGCGCTCGACACGCATTTCTTCGCCGGTTCGTAATTTGGATCGAGCTTGAGCGCATAATTGCAGTCCGACAACGCGCCGTAATAGTCCTCGCTCATCAAAAAGCTAAGCCCACGGCCTCGGTACGCCTGCGGAAAGTTGGGCTTCAGTTCGATGGCGCGCGTGTAATCGCGAATGGCGGCTTCCATTTCCGACTTCGGGAAGAAGTTCTTCAGGCCGCCATCATGGTGCGCATTGCCACGTTGATAATACGCTTGGGGATCGTTCGGCTTCAGTTCAATGTAGCGGGTGAAGTCCTTGATGGAGTCGCTGTAGTTTTCCCGGTCGTAGTTCGTCAGGCCGCGATTGTAGATGGCGTCCGTGTAGTCCGGTTTCAGTGCGATAGCCTTGTCGAAGTCCGCGCAGGCGCGGCCATAGTCCTTCTTGTCGCGATAAACCATCCCGCGTGCATAGAAGTTCTCGGCATTATTCGCGTCCAACTGAATGGTTTTGTCGAGATCGGCCAATGCGTGGTCGAAATCCTTCTTTGTGGCGTACGTCGCCCCCCGTCGCAGGTAGGCATTGGCGTCGTTCGGTCTCAGTTGAACGAGTTTGTCGTAGTCACCCAGGGCGCGGTCGTAATCCAACTTTCGAGCATAGCTGGCGCCGCGGCTTGTGAAGGCGGCGGCGAAATCCGGCCTCAATTGAATGGCCTTGTCGTAATCGGCGATGGCGGCGTCGTAATTGCCTTGCTGAAAATAGGCGTTGCCGCGTTTGAGATAAGCCTCCGGATCGTCGGAGTTCGCTTGAAGAGCCTGGCTAGCGGCGCTTGCTGTGCGCTCGAGGTCGCTTTTCGTCTGGCGGGCCTTGTCGCGCAGGCCAATAGCGTCCGCGTTATTCGGCTGCACCAGGAGCGCGAGGTTGCAGTGGGTCACTGCTTCGTTGTGATTGCCCGCGTTGAAAGCAGCATTCGCCTTAGCGAGCTCGCCTTGCACCAACTGCGCCCGGATGTTGTCGTCGAATTCCGCGAGCTTGGTCTGCGCCTGGAATGTCTCTTTCGCGGTGCCGCCCAGCGTCGCGGCGCGTGTGAGATAGTCGAATGCGGTGATCGTGCTTCCGGGCGTCTGTTGAACCAGCGTGCACGCCCCGAAGTAATAATTCCCTGTCGGGTCGGCCGGATCGATGTCGAGACCCTGCTTGAGGGCCTTGAGGGCCGAGGTACAGTCCTTTCCAGCCGTCACCAGCTCGACGCCCATGGCGATCAGCCCCTTGGCCTGATCGCGCTCGGCCTGGGTCAGCGCGTTCGAGCGCGCGACAAGATCTGCATAGGGTCCGGCATCGGGCGACGACGTTGGCGCAGCGACCGCCGGTGCGGTCGTGGACTGGGGCGCATTCGTCTGTGCGCCGGTCGGCAGGCTGGAAATACTGATCAGGATAAGTGCGGCGCCAGCCGCAGTGAGTCCATGTTTCATGCGCCACCCCCTGGAAGTCCCACTGGCGTAGAAGCGGAATATGGACGACGAGTGTATCACGTAAGAAACGCGGTCAGAGTGGATTTAGCTATCCCCTCAAAAGATCGAACCCCCGCAACCGCTTCCGACCACTTATCCCGCACCTCGCAAGCGGCCTTATAATGGCGGCAACCGGCTTTGGCGGCTTGGGCCGTCGGAAGGTGGGATGCGGATGAGGGGGATACCCCCCGTGGCTTTCTGGAGGAACAATTATATTGCGGAAGGCGGTGCTGACAGGCTGGATCGGAGGCGGGGGCGACAGGGGGGACCCCCTTCGAATTTTTGAAATCAACCTCCCAGGCAAATCCTGGCGTTTTGGCGCTGGCTTGCCCCCTTCGGCCGCTTCCGCCTTCGCCCTTCCGGGCTTCGGTGGGCAGGGCGGGGGCAGAAACCTCTATTCGCTATTCGCCCCTAGGAGGGGGAGGGGTGGGCCGATTCCGAAAAATAACTATCAATCTCTTGCGGAAAATGGCGGGCGGCTCGCTAGGAAATGCGTTGGTTCCTGCGCGCCCTGGAATCAGCGCCGCCGAAAGCGAATCGCCGGTGACGGCCGTGATCGCGAAGGGGCAGGGTGATTTGGTTCGACGACGGCGCCGTATTAACAAATTCACCGCGGAACGCCGCCATTTTTCCGTCATCCGTTAACTGCATGATGGCCCGAAACGAGACAAACCTTCCAATGTTTGGTTATCGTACGGCGATGCGAGCGAAACCGGCGATGTCGGCGTTAAGGGCCCTCAGCCTCGTCTATCTGACGAGCGCGTCGGCGTTTTGCTTGGTGATCGCGCTCCATTCCAATGCGCAATGGGCTGCGGGCGTTCGCGCCGCCGCGCGGGTCGCTGCCCCCCTCGCCAGGGACGCGGCGGAGGCTGTGAACGAGAACGCGGTCAAGCCGTCCGTCGCCTGGGCCGTGCGCAAGGACAGGGAGTTCTTCGCTTGGCTCGAACCCCCCAAGCCGATGATCGCCCGCCAGACGCCGAAAAAACCCGCGCCCATCGTCCAGGCGCAGCGTGCACCGTCGCGCACGCCCGCACCGCCGCCCGTCTTGCGCCCGGCGATCGTCGAGCCGCCGAACAATCAGACTGCCGCCGCGCCGCCGCATCCCGCGCTCGAACTCGCCCCGCAGGCGGCCGAACCGGAGCTGACGCCGGCGCCCGACGCCAATCCGCCAAGCGCCGCCGAACTGGCGAACGTGCTGTCGCACATGAAGCTCAGCCTGACCACGGAACTGTTCGAGAATTTCGAACTCTTTCTCTATGTCAGCAAAGCCGACCACGGCCCGTGGTCGCAGCGCATGTACGTGTTCCAGAAGCAGGCGAGCGGCGATCTGAATCTGCTTTACAATTGGCCGGTGTCGACGGGCCGCGAAGTGTTCATGCCTGGTCCGTCGGGACAATTGCTGAAAACCGACACCCCGCAAGGTTATTACGAACTCGACCGCGACCGGATGTACAAGCGCTATCATTCGGCGGCATGGGATCATTCGATGCCCTACGCCATGTTCTTCAACTGGGAACATGACGGCTTGCAGACCGGGCTCGCGATCCACAGCGCGACCGGCGACGACATCGCCCTGTTGGGCAAGCGGGCGAGCGCGGGATGCGTCCGCCTGGCGCCGCAGAACGCGCAATTGCTGTTTCGTTTGATCCGCACCAATTACAAGGGACTGGCGCCGCGCTTTGCCTATGACCGGCGCACCGCCACCATGAACAACGACGGATTGCTGATGCACGACGCCGACGGCAATCTGAAATACGTCGAAGGCTACAAGGTGCTCGTCGTCATCGAGAATAACGGCGGCGACAACATCGTGGCGGCGCTGTTCTAGCCTCTGCGCAATTCGTAAAGCGCGATGGCGGTCGCGTTGGAGACGTTGAGGCTTTCCATCGCCGGTTCGATCGGCACGAAGGCGGCTGCGTCGCAGCGCTCGCGCACCAGCCGGCGGATGCCGGAGCCTTCCGAGCCGAGCACCAGCGCGACGTCGCCGGCGCCCGCCGCATCCTTGAGCGGAGCTTCGCCGTCGCCCGCCAGCGCGATGCGCCAGAAGCCAAGTTCGCCGAGCTGCTCGAGCGTCCGCGCGATGTTGACAACCGTCACGACCGGCACGATGTCGAGCGCCCCCGAAGCCGCCTTGGCCAGCGCGCCGTATTCCGGCGGCGCGTGCCGGTCCTGTACGATCACGGCCGAAACGCCGAACGCTGCCGCCGAGCGCAGGATCGCGCCCGCATTATGCGGATCGGAAATCTGGTCCAGCACCAGCACGATGCGCCGGCGTGGCGAGCGCGCGATGGCCTCTTCCAGCTTGAGTTTGGGTAACGGCTCGCATTGCAGAGCCACGCCCTGATGGACGGCGCCGGCCGGTAGAAGGCGCGCCACCGCGTCGCCGTCCGCGATCTCGTGGCGGACTCGGCCGAGCAGCTTGGCGCCGATCTCCTCGGCGGCGCGGGCCGTCAGCACGGCCTGCTTGACCTTCCGCCTGGGATTGGCCAAGGCCGCACGCACGGCATGCAGGCCGTAAAGCCACAAACCATCTGCGGCTTTGGCGTTTGGGCGAGGGTAGAAGTGGCGGCGATCCTTCTTGGGCATGGCGAGGGCCATACAGAGAAGTCTGGCCGCAGGCAATCCGCTTGTCCGGCTTGCCTTTTCCGGGGCATCGGGTCTAACTTTCAGCCAGCCGCTGCCGTGGGGGCAGTTTTCCGCCTTTCCCGCGGTAGTGGTCTATTGACACACTTAAGCAATTGACGAATAACCCCCGGTCCGCAGCCCAACCTCGGAAAGGCGCTATTACCGTTCGTGTGTTTCACGGACGTTGCTCGTGCGCCGACGGTGGCTGGCGCGTAAGTGGTTGTGCCAGTTTGCTTTTTACCGGAGGGGTGCCCGAGCGGCTAAAGGGGACGGACTGTAAATCCGTTGGCAACGCCTACGTTGGTTCAAATCCAACCCCCTCCACCAGCCTTCGCTCGCCAAGGGCGAGAGAAGGCTGCCGCGGCGAAGCCTGAAGGGCGAAGCCGGGCTGGTTTCGGCGAGCTACGGCTTGGCAAGCCAGCGGGAGTTTGGCCTGGAAGAGCGAGGGAACGAGAGAAGGAGTCGAATAAGGCGGGTGTAGCTCAATGGTAGAGCAACAGCCTTCCAAGCTGATGACGAGGGTTCGATTCCCTTCACCCGCTCCACTTTTCGCTCCTAGCGAAAAGTGCCGCGTCGAAGCCGAAGGCGAAGACGGGCAACCGAAGAAGAAATGGAATACCGCGCAAGCGGACTGAACTGAAAAGAGACGAAGGATACGAAGATGGCGAAGGCCAAATTTGAGCGGACGAAGCCGCACTGCAACATCGGGACGATAGGGCACGTTGATCACGGCAAGACGACGCTGACGGCTGCGATCACGAAGATATTGGCGGA
>JBEKMG010000008.1:0-197369 GCA_050008635.1 Rhizomicrobium sp. | reverse complement strand
CGAACAAGGAGATTCATGGACGACAACGGCGCGCGCGTACCAGCGGCGAAACTCGCCAGCCCCTTTCTCACAACGCCTCAAGCAGCAGACTTTATCGGCCTGTCGGATCGCACACTTGAGAGGATGCGCACCGAAGGACAAGGCCCCGATTACCGCAAACATGGGCGCTATGTGCGCTATCACATCAACGACCTGAGAGCCTGGTCCATGGCCCATCTGATGCACTGCACGCACAGTGTTTAAGGCGGGCACAGTCGTCAAATCGGTTGGTGCCGCATCCGCTGGCGACCGCGCAACGCGACCTCCAATCGTCGCAATAGCTGTGTCGGTCATTGCTATTGCGGGCTTGGCGGCACCGTTTTCCCATCCGCCTCGGCTTATCTGGAACGCCACGGCAAGTGCGCCCATCGGTCTCTATGAAGTTCACTCACAGTCAACTTTTGCACGCGGCGAACTGGTACTCGTTAGCCCGCCGCAATGGGTGCGTACCTTCGCAGCGTCACGAGGTTATTTGCCAAACACCGTGCCGATGGTGAAGCGGATCGCGGCTAAGAACGGCGACATTGTTTGCCGCGAGCGGGACGCGATAACGATCAACCACCTTGTCGTCGCGCACGCCCTGTTGGCGGATCGGACAGGGCGAGCACTGCCTACCTGGTCGGGCTGCCACAGACTTGGCGAAGGCGAGATATTCCTTCTGATGGACGGTGTCCGCGCGTCTTTCGACAGCAGGTATTTCGGCCCCGTTCCAACAACCCTAATCGTCGGAAAAGTGGTGCCCCTATGGACGCGGTGACAATGTTCGCGGCCTGTGCGCTGACGCTTGCGCCGCCTCTGAGCAGTCCGCCTTGTGGCAGCGTAGCGGACCCATTGCGCGTTGTGGCCTCACCGATTGGCGTGCGCCCAGCGAGCGATGTTCTGTGGAGATTTGGCGATCATTTGGCGTCGCGCCGTGCTTCCCGGATCGACCGCTGGGAGACCTACATTGCCGAAGCAGCCCAGCGTTTCGCGATTCCGCAAGATTGGATACGCGCCGTCATGCGCAGCGAAAGTGGGGGCCGCACGATGTTGAACGGACAGCCCATCACGTCGAGCGCTGGCGCGATGGGGCTGATGCAACTCATGCCGGGCACCTATTCTGACATGCGTAGTCGTTATGGGCTTGGCAACGATTCCTACGATCCTCACGACAATGTTCTGGCCGGTGCTGCCTATCTTCACTTGATGTACCAGCAATACGGCTATCCTTCTCTGTTCGCCGCATACAATGCTGGGCCCGCGCGGTTCAATGGCTATTTGCTGCGGGGCAAATTGCTGCCGAACGCCACGCTTTCCTATATCGGCGGTATCGTTCCCGGCGTTGAAACGACGATGGCGCGGAGTGGTTCTGCATACCAAAGCACAACGTCGAATGCCGTCCTTTCCGTCGCCAAAAAGTATCGTTCTGCACAAAGCCAGGGGCTCTTTTTCGTTCTGAATCAGTCTCCGAACGCAAGATTTCTCACGTCCAATGAGCCTGAATTCCCGTCGAAATCACCGCGCGTGAGCGCAACAAATATCGCATCCAACCAAGGGTTCGAGTCCCAGAATCCCGCGATACAGACCGGCGGGTTGTTCATCGCGCTGTCTCGCACCAATCCCTGACAGATCGTAGGAGAGCGTAAGTGAGAGCAGATGAGAGTGTGAGAGTCGGATTGTCGTGGTAGGGCTCTCGTAATCGGGCCTCGATCATCCACCGATTCTGGAATGAGCGCGGTGGCGGGAGTCGGGAGCCTAGTGCAACGGTCAGGAGGCCGTCAGCACAGAAGGAGAGAACCGATGGAATTGTACGTTGGATTGGACGTGTCGTTGGAAGAAACCAGCATTTGCGTCGTCGATAAGGACGGAAAAAACGTCCGCGAAACGAAGGTGGCGACCGAGCCACAGGCGATCCGCTCCGCTCTGGATGGCTACGCGGATCGCCTTAGCCGGGTGGGGATCGAAGCATCGTCGCTGGGAATGTGGCTGCACCGCGAGCTGCAGCCAATGGGGCTGCCGGTCATTGTCGTTGAAGCACGTCACATGCATGTGTCCCTGTCCACCATGCGCAACAAAACCGACCGGAACGACGCGCGTGGAATCGCACAGATGATGCGATTGGGATGGTTCCGTGCCGTGCATGTGAAGAACGTCGAGACCCAGAAACTTCGCACGCTTCTGTCCAACCGAAAGCTCCTGAAACGCAAGCTGGTGGACATGGAAAACCACATCCGCGGCGCACTCAGAACCTACGGATTGTTGGTCGGAAAGGTCAGTCGCGGAGATTTTGAAGCGCGTATCCGCGAGCTTATTGAGCATGCGGACTATGTGTTCGCGACGATGATCAACACCATGCTGGAGGTGCGCCAGGCTATCCACGATGGTTACGACAAGCTGCATCGCGTGCTTCTGCAGGTGGTGGGCCACGATCCTGTGTGCCGTCGCTTCATGACGGTTCCCGGCGTTGGCCCTGTGGCTGCGCTGTCATTCCGCGTCGGAGTCGACGATCCGCTGCGCTTCACACGATCACGAACGGTGGGCGCGCATTTTGGTCTGACGCCCAAACGACACCAGTCCGGAACCTCCATCGACTATGAGGGGCGGATCACAAAACAGGGCGACTTCAACGTCCGCGAGGCGCTTTGCGAAGCCGCCGCGAGCCTTCTTTTGAGGGTAAAACGATGGTCCGCATTGCGCGCCTGGGGCCTTCGGATTGCCAAGCGATCGAGCATGATGTGTGCGATCGTGGCCGTCGCGCGCAAGCTGGCCGGCATTCTGCATCGCATGTGGATCGACGGCACGGAGTTCCAAGTTGGCTCCGGCGCCAAGGTGACTCAGAGGTTGAAACTGAAGCCGGCGCAGTGATCCCGTTGCGCCAAACGTAGGAGAATTGTCGGTCGTTGGTGTAGCTGACGGTCGATTGTAGAGGAGAAAAACCGAGATCCGCGCGCGCGGTGAGCGTCCCCTGGCGGGGCCGCGAAACAGGGAATGTCCGCTATCTTGCCTGCTACCGTCCTTCGAGGATGAGAGCGCTGTGAGTGCTTGGACCACCTTGTTCCAATCTGATCGAGAGCATGCGACGGCCAATGTGCCGAACGCGGAGTAACGCATGGACCCCGCCTGGACGATGAGATTGCGCGACGGCCGAGAGGCGGACTCTGCCCGTTGTGCAGAGAGCGAGGGGAACAGGACGTGAGTAACAGATCGTAAAAGAGCGTAGGTGAGCGTTGACAATAGAGGCCCGATTAGTAAGGCAAGATAAAGCGATGGCGCCATAATGCGCTATCGTGTTGTCTGCACATCTTTATTCATGGCGCCATACCCTGATGGGATGGCGCCATGCTGGCGACAAGTCTTTGGGCGCACACGATTTGCGTGGCGCCATGTTGCCGACGCTGGATTTCATCACATGCTCGCCTGCAACGATCACGCTGATCGCAGAGGCCTATATGGCGCATGATGACGAGTTCGAGCCCAGGCTTGGCAAAATACGCGGGACCAGCGGCAAGCAGGCGCGGACCTATCTGCAGCGCGTCTTGCAGGCAGCGGCGCTCTCAGGCGGACGCAGTTTGGCGGCGCGGGCAGGGCGCTTTCACGGTAACCGGATCGGTCGCGGCGCTGGTGTCGGGCGTGTACTGGCCGCGCGCGACCGTTATGCCAGCTTTCGGGTGCGCCGGGTCATCATCAAAACCCGGATCGTAAAGTTCAAAGGGCCGGGACTGAAAGCGGCCAAGCTGCATCTTCGCTATATCCAGCGCGACGGCGTCACCCGCGACGGTCAGCCGGGAGAGCTTTATGACCGTGCCAACGACCGCGCCGACGGCAAGATTTTCATCGAACGCGCGGAAGGCGACCGCCATCAATTCCGCTTCATCGTCTCCGCCGAGGACGGCGCGGAATACGAGGACCTGAAACCCTTCGTGCGGCGTCTCATGGAGCGGATGGAAGAAGACATGGGGACCAAGCTCGATTGGGTTGCGGTCGATCACCACAACACCGGCCATCCCCATACGCATATTGTATTGCGGGGACGAGACGAACTGGACCGGGATCTGATCATCGCCCGCGAATACATCACGCATGGCATGCGCGAGCGCGCCGCGGAGATCGTATCCCTCGATCTGGGCCCGAGATCGGATTTGGAGATCGAGGACCGGCTCAGTCGGCAAGTCGAGCAGGACCGCCTGACCGACCTGGACCGCTCCCTACGGCGGGAAGCAGACGCGGATGGGTTGGTGTGCTCTGGCGGCGGAAGCGGCGAAGCGGTCAGCCAGAGCTTGCGAGCCGGGCGACTGCAGAAGCTCTCGAAGCTGGGCCTGGCGGAAGAGATTGCGCCCGGTCATTGGAATATTGCGGACGATCTTGAAGCGACCCTGCGCCGAATGGGCGAACGCGGTGACATCATCAAGACCATGCACCGTGAAATGGTGGCCCAGAACGTCGCGCGCAATGCAGGCGACTACGCCATCTACGATCCGGCAGACCCGGAGGCGAAGCGGATCGTTGGCCGGGTGATCGCGCGGGGCCTCTCTGATGAAGACCAGGACCGGCACTTTATCATCGTCGATGGTGTCGATGGCAGGACGCACTATGTTGATATCGGCCGAGGTGATACGGTCGAGGCGACACCGAACGGCAGCATCGTCGCCATTGTGCCCAAGCGCAGCGGTGCCAAAGCGGTCGATCGCACGGTGGCCGACATCGCCGCCGCGAATGACGGGCACTATAGCATCGATATCCACCTGCGGCATGACCAGACCGCCACAGCAGCCTTTGCCGAAACACATGTGCGCAGGCTGGAGGCCATGCGCCGGATCGGCGGTCACATCGAACGCGAGGTGGATGGTAGCTGGAAGATTGGGCCGGATCATCTCGAACGGGCGACAGCGTTCGAGCGCAGCCAGACGCAATTGAGTCCGGTCACGGTCGAATCCTTATCGATGGTGCCGTTGCAGCGGCAAACGGGCATCGAAGGTGCGACCTGGCTTGACCGCGAGTTGGTCGCGGAGAAGCCAACACCCGTCCGCGATTTGGGCTTCGGGCGAGAGGTCCGCGAAGCACTGACTCGGCGCCGGCAATGGCTCATCGAGCAGGGGCTTGCGCGCGAGGAACTGGACCGAACCAAATATCCGGGCAACATGCTGACCCAATTGCAGGGCCGCGAACTCAAACGGGTCGCCGGTCAGCTTTCTAGAGAGTTGGGCCTTGCCTATACCGAAACCAAATCCGGGACGCGGATCGAAGGCTTCTATCGCCGTCACGTTGATCTGGCGAGCGGGCGGTTCGCGGTGATCGAGAAAAGCCGCGAGTTCACGCTCGTGCCTTGGCGGCCGGTGCTGGAACGCAATCTCGGAAAATCCGTGTCCGGGGTCATGCGCGGCGATGCAATCTCGTGGACGCTTGGACGCCAGCGCGGGGGGCCAACGATTTCCTAACAAGTGAGGCGGAGGGTAAGGGTACCGCCGGATAGCAAAGACAGGATGTTCTGGATCATTGTCATCTGCAGAACAGCTGCTTGAGCAGGGAAATCGCGTATCTGACGCGCACATTCTGCGAAAGCCGATAGAAGATGGCTTGGGACTCCCGGCGCGCCTCGACGAGGCCCTCCGCGCGAAGCTTTGCGAGATGCTGAGACATAGCTGATCTACTGAGACCAACCGCGTCAGCGAGTGGCCCAACCGACATCTCTCGGCAGGCCGTGAGTTCAAAAAGGATCAGCAGACGTTTGTTATTGGCGAGCAACCGAACAAAATCTGCCACTTCGTCGGCATTCGCCTTGAGCATCTTCAGATCAGAACGTTGTCGCATAGTTGGCCCAGCTAACGCCCGCGTAATGGCCATTTTCGAATGATCTGTTCGAAAGCCGCCTGTGCTCGTTCAACCCACGGATTGTAGTAATGTCGCCAATCTATGGGTGACGAGGGAGGGCTGTCGGGATCGCGCAGCCAGACGTAGATTGCTGGGATCACGAGCACGGTCAACAGCGTCGAAGACGCCAATCCGAACAGAAGCGAAATTGCCAACCCTTGGAAGATCGGATCGGTTAGGATCGTCGCTGCGCCGATCATCGCGGCTAAGGCGGTAAGCAAGATGGGGCGGAAACGCGTAGCCCCGGCGTCGAGCAACACCTGGCGCAGCGGCTTGCCGCTTTCGCCTTTACCGTGGCGAATAAAATCCACGAGCAGGATCGAATTGCGCACGATGATGCCGGCCAATGCAATGAAACCGATCATCGACGTGGCAGTGAACGGCGCGCCGAATATCCAGTGCCCGAGCACGATGCCGATCAACGTCAAGGGAATTGGCGTCAGGATAACGAGCGGCAGTTTGAAACTACCGAATTGAGCGACAACGAGAACGTAAATTCCCAGCAGCGCGACGATGAAGGCCGCGCCCATGTCGCGGAAGGTGACATAGGTTACTTCCCACTCGCCGTCCCACAACATCGAAGGCTTGCTTTCGTTTGTGGGCTGGCCGTGGAACAGGATTTGCGGTGGCGTGAGATTGCCCCAATCGTGCGACTTGATGAGCTTGTCGACCGCGAACATGCCGTAGATCGGCGCTTCGTATTGGCCGGCGAGTTCGCCGGTGACCATGTCGGCATAATGCATGTCACGGCGGAAAATCACCGGCGATCCCGCCTCGCGGGTCACGCTGACGATATCGCCCAGTTCGACGATGGCCTTGTTGCCCGGCTGGGCATTTGCGGGCACGGGCGTCGACGCCAGTTTCTGTGACCATGTCAGATCGCTTTTCGGCACGCGAACGACGATCTCGATCGGATTGCGGTCTTCGCCGCGGTGCGAATAGCCGACCGGCACGCCGCCCAGCAACGCATTCAGCGTGTCGTAGACGTCGCTCTGCTCTACGCCGAAATATTCCAGTTTGTCCTGATCGATGGTGATGCGCAGGCGGGGCCGTGGCTTGCCATAGGAATCATCGACATCGACGATGTACGGCACCGACTTGAACAGCTTTTTGACTTCTTCAGCTTCGGCCCGGCGTGTCTTGGTGTCAGGGCCGTAGATTTCGGCAATCAGGGTTGAGAGCACCGGTGGTCCGGGCGGAACTTCCACTACTTTCACCACGGTACCTTTCGGCAGGTTCAAGGCGGCAAGCTTGCGGCGCAGATCGAGTGCAATCTGGTGGCTTTCTCGGTCGCGGTCGGACTTGTCTGCCAGATTAACTTGGAGCTCGCCCATCTCCGGGCTTTCACGCAGATAGTAATGGCGCACGAGGCCATTAAAGTTGAACGGCGCGGGCGTACCCACATAAGCCTGGATCGAATTCACCTCCGGTAAGCTCTTGGTAATGGCCGCCGCTTCGAACAGGACACGCGACGTGTCTTCCACTGTGGCGCCTTCCGGCAGATCGACCATGACTTCGAGTTCTGACTTGTTATCGAACGGCAGCAGCTTCACCGTCACGTTTTCGGTGACGAACAGCAGGCAGACCAGCACCGTGGCCCCCGCGACATAAGCCAGGAAGCGTTTGGCGTTCTTCTTCGAACTGATAATGGGCGTAGCGAGACGCCGGTAGAATTTCCCGATCGCGCCTTCAGTGTGGTGTTCGCCCGGGGGCGGACCTTTTCCTTTGCCCGCGAGCTTGAGCAACGCCCAAGGCGCTACCACCATCGCGACGAAGAATGAGAACAGCATCGCGGCCGAGGCATTAGCCGGGATGGGTGCCATGTAAGGTCCCATCATGCCGGACACGAAAAGCATCGGCAGCAGGGCGGCGATGACGGTCAGGGTCGCAACAACCGTCGGATTCCCCACTTCCGCGACGGCCGAGATGGCCGCCTGCAGCCGGGTTCGCCCGTCATTCATGTCCCAATGCCGGGCGATGTTTTCCACGACGACGATGGCGTCGTCGACCAGGATGCCGATGGAGAAAATGAGCGCGAACAAGCTGACGCGGTTGATCGTGTAGCCCATCAGGTTCGCGGCAAAGAGGGTAAGCAGGATCGTGGTTGGAATAACGATCAGCGTCACCACGGCCTCACGCCAACCGACCACCAGCCAGATCAGCAGCACGATCGAGACGGTCGCGAGCGTGAGATGAAACAGAAGTTCATTGGCCTTATCATTCGCCGTCTTGCCGTAATCGCGTGTGACCTCGGCGTTGACGTCGTCGGGAATGAGCCATCCCTTCAGCGCATCAGCGTGTTGGATCAGTTGCTCCGCCACCACCACGGCGTTCGCGCCGGACCGCTTGGCGAAGGCGATGCTCACGGCCGGCGCCGTCGACCAGCCGGTCTTGCCCATGCGTCGCAGCGACCAGACATGATGTTCGGCCGGACTGGGTCCGATGATCACCGTGGCCAGATCGCGTACATAAACAGGCCTTCCGTCGCGCGTGGTGACGAGCAACAGTCCGATGTCCGGCACGCCCGAGAGCGTCTTGCCGGCGACCGCCTGCAGCATGCGGCCATTGTCCCGCAGTTGCCCCGCGAGGAAGGACCGGTTGGCACCTTGGATTTTGGCCTCAAGCTGTTGCAGTGTGACGCCGTAAAGCGCCAACTTCTCCGGATCGGGCTCGACGCTGATCTCGTCGGCGGAGCCGCCTTGAATATAGGTCAGCCCGACATTATCGACTTTGGCGAGTTCTGCCTGCACCTTCGTCGCCAGGGCATAAAGGTCCTTTTCGTTCCAGCGCCCGGCGGCTTGGGGCTTGGGTGACAAGGTCAGCACGGCCACTGCTACGTCGTTGATGCCGCGCCCCACGATCAAAGGCTCTGGGATGCCCAACGGAATTTTGTCGTAGTTGGCGCGAATTTTTGCCTGCACGCGCAGGATCGCTTCGTCCGCGTTCGTGCCGGTAAGGAAGCGCGCCGTGACCAGCACCCGGTCGTCTTGCGTCTGGCTGTAGACATGCTCGACGCCGTAGATGCCCTTGACGATTTCTTCCAGTGGCTTGGTAACAAGCTCCGCAGCGTCCGGCGCTTTTAGCCCGTTTGCCGTAACGAAGATGTCGACCATCGGCACGCTGATTTGCGGCTCTTCCTCACGCGGGATCGTGACCAGCGCTACAATGCCGAAGACGATGGCGGCCAACAGAAAGAGCGGCGTCAGCGGCGATTGGATCGTCGCGCGCGTCAGGCGTCCCGAGAATCCGAGGTTCATGGCTTGAGGAGCCGGTCGCCGGAAGCCAGCCCGGAGAGAATTTCAGAACCGTCGCGTTGTTTGGGAGTGTGGATTTCCTGCCCGCGTTGGATGGGCACGTCGATCACGTCCCCGCCCGCCAGCCGCAGACGCACATAGTCGATGCCGGAACGGGTGGCGATGAGACTTGTTGGAATTACAACTGCCTGACGCTGTCCGGCCGACACCCAGACGCGTACGCGTTCTCCCACAAAGTAATCGCTGAAGCCTTCCACGGTCGCATCCGCCACGACGTGGCCGTTGTCGATCTGCGGATAGACGAGTTTGATCTTGCCGAAGCGCGGTCCATCCAAACCCATGTCGCTGCCGTCCAGCCGCACCGGGTCGCCGACCTTGATATAGCGCGCGTGACGCTCGGGGACTTGCAGCCGCAACACAAAATCCTGCTCGGCAACGGTTGCCACGGTGTCGCCCGGCATCATCACGGTTCCGGCTGTAACCGGAACGGTGATCACGCGCCCGGCGGTCGGTGCCAGCACTTGCCCCTCGGCGCTTTGCTGCTGGATTACTGCCCTTTGTGCACTCATCGAACGCACATTCGAGGCCGCGACATTGTAGGTCGTGCGCGCTTGGTCGTAAGCGTTCTTTGCGATGGCCCCCTCAGCGATGAGCCGCTGCGCGCGCTGATAGTCGAGTTGCGCCTGCGCCAACTGAGCCTGTGCAGCCTGCACCTGAGCGCTGTAGGAGTTCACCTGCAAGCCCAGTTTCGGGTCGCCGACGGTTGCGATCAACTGTCCCTGCTCGACGTGATCGCCTTGCTTGACATGCAATTCGATGATCGTGCCTCCGTTTCGCGCACGCGCAGGAACCACGTTTGCGGATTCGATGGTCGCAAACACCGCTTTCTCGTCGACAACGGACGACTGTGTCACGAGATAGGTAGGGGGCGGGGGCGGCGCATGATGCACCGGTGACCCCAAACCGAAGAATGCTAGAATGCCGGCGAAGAATTTTGACAATTGAGCACCCTATCGACGGTCGCGTGTTTGACCTGTTGCGGGATCGACGCTAACGGTGGGAAGGCCTGCCGCCTTCCAGGCCTGGATGCCGCCTTTCAAATGGCTGTCATGGGTCAATCCCGCTTTCTGGCAGGCCGTGACGGCCCTCGCCGACCGGATGCCGGAACCACATTGGAAAACGACGATACGCTTGCCGCAATCAGGCAACGCACGAGGATCGAATGTCGAAAGCGGAAACAGCAACGCGTCGTGAATACGTTCCGCAGCATATTCCGCCGGCTCCCGCACGTCGATCAGCACAATGGAATTGTCTTTGAGGCCGCGCGCGACATCGGCGGCGGTAAGGTTCTTGATAGTCATTTGCGTATTTTCCTGTTGTTCGTGGATACGCGTCCATTCCGGGCCGGCTTACAGAGCGGTGTCGGCGCGCAATAAATTTGATAGAGCGTCTCCAGCACCATGCGCGCCGGCTCGCTCGCGATTGCGTACCAAATCGTCTGTCCGTCGCGGCGGGTGGAGACGAGGCCGTCCTTGCGCAGAAGGGCGAGGTGCTGCGAGACCGTCGAATCACGCAAGGATAGGAAGTCCGCGAGCTCACCGACCGAGCGTTCGCCGTCGATCAATTGGCAGAGAATCGTCAAGCGATGCCGGTTGGCAATCGCTTTCAGGAGCTCCTCGGCTTCGCCGGCGGACGTCAGCATTTGGCTGGGATTGATATTCATACTTGCGTATATACGATAAGACGAATATATAGTCAAGCGGTGAGCCGTTCTTGGAATGCTGGGGCATGGAAGCGTCCAGCTCCTCCGGCAGGTCAACGCACCCTAAGGAACAAGGAAAAACCATCATGAACATCGACCGAGCAGTACTTGCATTCGCGGGCTTAATTGTCCTGGCCGGCCTCGTGCTTGCGCAAATCTATAACCCCTGGTGGTTACTTTTAAGCGCATTCGCGGGCCTCAATATGTTGCAGGCGGCCTTCACTGGCTTCTGCCCTGCAGCCATCATTTTCAAGAAGCTTGGCGTCCGGCCGGGCAACGCATTCCAATGATCGTTTGCTCAAACGTCGTCCCATAAAAAAATCTAGGAGTTCGAAAAATGTACAAGGATTGGCCGCAGATGGCCGGTGATTTATCACTGGCGCTCAAGGAAGTGCGGACGGGATCGCCCGACGCGATGAAGGCGTTCTCCGCGCTCGCTCGCGCCGCACTTGAACCGAAGGCGCTGGATGGCAAGATGAAGGAGCTTCTCGCACTTGGCATTGCGGTCGCGATCCGCTGTGACGCCTGTCTCGCTTTCCATGCCGAGGCCGCCGTCAAACAGGGCGCCAACCGCGACGAGATCATGGAGACCATGGGCATGGCGATCTATATGGGGGCCGGACCGAGCGTGATGTATGCGGCACAGGCTGTGGAAGCCTTCGACCAGTTCAACGCGAAGAAAGTTGCGGCGGAATGATCGCACCTATCCGTAGTTTGGTCGAATAGCGAAGGAAGGCATTGTTAGAAAGTGAGCGCCGTTACAGTTTGAAATCGCCTTATCGGCGTCTCAGAACTACGTATGTGAAGTCTTGGATGGTGCCCCAAGGCGTCGCATGAGACTCTGATGCTTCCGAAATAAGTTGAAACCGATCCCCAATTCGCGCTGCTAATGCGGCCGGACTATACCGCTGTACGGGAAGCCCGCTGCAGCGTTCTGGCCCATCCAGTGCAAAGGTAGACATGACGATCACTGAGCCCTGCTTAGTGCCAGCCTCTAAGGCAGCGATATAGGCGTCTTGATCCTCAGTTGCCGTTAGAAAGTGGAATACCGCCCGATCGTGCCACACATCCCAAGTTCGGGACGGTTTCCATTTGGTAATATCGGCAGCAATCCAAGAGACTTTTTTGGCTAGCCGCCCAAGCCGCTCTTTAGATCGATTTAGCGCAGCTTGAGATACATCCAGTACCGTTAAATCGAAATATCCGAATAGTAGTTCATCCACGAGATGTGACGTGCCGCCGCCAACGTCCAAAATGGAAACAGAGGTGTTAGGCGCTGCAGACTTGATGATGGCCAAGGAACGTTCGGGACGCGGTTGGTACCAACTCACCTCCGTTTCGCTTTTTGTCGCGTAGACTTGATCCCAATGTTCCCGCGTTGTGGGCATATGATGGTCCTCAATTAATGGTCGTTACAGGTGTGCGGATTTGGGCTGACCATGGCATAATGCACCCTGCTCTAGGGACCCCAAAGCCAGAAACACCCCGCCAAGTGAAAAACAACACTGCCCAAGCCGAACATTGGAACGGACCCGCCGGACAGCGTTGGGCGTCGCTATGCGACCATCACGATTACCGGTTGGAGAATATACAGAACGCATTGATGGCATTCGCCGCACCGGGACGCGGCATGCATGTGCTCGACATTGGTTGCGGTTGCGGCACCACGACACTTAAGCTGGCTGAGGCATGCGCGCCGGGCAAAGTTCTAGGGGTGGATATCTCCGCGCCAATGTTGGCTGCGGCGCGCACTCGGGCGGCGGGCGCGGCGATCGAATTCGTCGAAGCAGATGCCGCAACAATGAAGTACCTGCCCGAATACGATCTAGTCTTCTCACGCTTCGGCGTGATGTTCTTCGCCGATCCGGTGACGGCCTTCGCCCATATCCGGACGGCGTTGAAACCGGGCGGGCGGCTCGCGTTCTCGTGCTGGTGTGCGATGAAGGAAAACTACTGGGTGTCGTTGCCTTTTGAAGCCGCGGGCGACCTCGTGCCGCTGCAAGCGCCGCAGGACCCGCATGCGCCAGGGCAATTTGCCTTCGCCGATGACAAGCGTGTGCATGCCATTCTGACCGGAGCAGGGTTCCGCAACATCCGTATCGACCGGCTTGCGACAAAGGTGAATTTGGGCGCGGATGTGGACGACGCCGCGAACGGAGCCCTCGACAGCGGCGCGTTGTTGCGCGCCGCGTCCGAACTAGACGAGGATACGCGCGAAATCATCCGCGTGTATTTGCGGGAACTGATGACGCAATACGTTGCGCCGGACGGCGTCGCTCTGCCGGGCGCGTGCTGGCTGGTTGGGGCATCTGCCTAAGCGCTTAAGGGACGTAATTATCCAGCACTGCGTCGAAGGTACGGTCCAAAGGCATTTCGCGGTGGGTTTCGCCGACTTCGCCCGCTTGCCTGGCTCGACGCTCGCGGCGACTATTTCAGCTACATCTCGTCGGGGAATGGCGGGCTGCAACAAACACGCCTCGGCTTCCATTTCGCGAATGACAAACGTGCGCAACGTGCGGCATTGTGCTGCGAAGATGATCTAGAGTCGCCAAGGGGCGGGCGGCTCGGCAGTACCTGGACGCGCTTATGTCTGCTCAAACCGACAATGAGGCGATGACGAGATGGCGGACTCGCGCCGCTTCGTTGATGCGCAGGACCAAATTCGCGCTGACCTCCGTTCAGCGCGACCTTCGTGCAAGTGAGCTCACCCAAATTGTGGTTTGCGGTTTACTGGGCGTGTTCATTGGTTTGCTCGTCGACCAGTTGCGCGAAGGCGTGGTGTTTTTGCATCGCACCGGGTTTTCGTTGCCGATGCGGGAGTATCTGAGTACGGGCATTGGCGTATCGCGCACGCGTATCCTGATTGTGCCGCTGGTGGGCGGCCTGCTGCTCGGTCTGTTTCGACGCGCGACGCGGCGACACCGGAGCGCCGAGATGGTCGACCCGATCGAAGCCAATGCGCTTTATGGCGGGCGTATGTCTCTTCTGGACTCAATACGGCTGACATTTACGACGTTGCTCTCCAACGCAGCCGGCGCTTCGCTCGGGATGGAGGCGGGATACACCCAGATTGGGGCCGCGCTCTATTCGTACGTGGGACGGTATTTCCGCCTGAGGCGCAGTGACCTGCGCATCTTTGTGACGGCGGGTGCTGCCGCTGCGATCGCCGCCGCCTTCAACGCTCCGCTTGCAGGCGCCTTCTACGGTTTCGAGTTGATTCTCGGCAGTTATACGCCGCGCGCGCTCGCCCCGGTCGCCCTCGCTGCGGTGTGCGCCGCGCTCATGCAACGCGCCATCACACACATGCACGCTCTTTTCCAAGTGCCGAGTGGACTGGTCATGGCGCCTTCCAGTTATTTTTTGTTTGGCATCATGGGTATTGTGGCGGCAGGCATCGCGATTCTCGCGATGCGCGCGGTGACTTGGACGGAGCGCTCCCTACGTGCAACCCGCGTGCCGGACTGGCTGCGTCCTGCCGTCGGCGGATTGCTGCTGTCGGGGATTGCGTTCTATTTCCCGCAGGTTCTGGGCAGCGGTCACGGTGCTATCCAGTTCCATTTCGACCAAGAACTGCCTTGGCTTATGCTCGCCATGCTGCTCGTCGCCAAACTGGTTGCGTCGGCGATTTCGATAGGGTCGGGATTTCGCGGTGGCCTGTTTAGTTCTTCCCTATTCATGGGCGCTTTGTTTGGTGGCTTGTTCGTGCAGATCGTGGGGCTCGTTCTTCCCGATATCGCCGCGCAACGCTCGGCGTTCATGCTTGCGGGGATGGGTTCAGTCGCCGCTGCGATTATCGGTGCCCCGCTCACGATGGTTTTTCTTACGCTCGAAGCGACTGGCGATTTTCCGGTTACTCTGGGTGTGTTTGTCGCAGTCACCATCGCATCAACAATTGTTCGCCTAACTTTTGGTTACTCGTTTGCGACATGGCGCTTTCAGCTCAAGGGTCTGGGCATCCGCGGCGCTCACGATGTTGGCTGGATTGCTGAGCTGACAGTCGGGCGTCTCATGCGCTCTGACCCGAAAACTGTCAGCAATGACACGCCGCTGAGCGTGCTGCGCGAGCTTTATCCGCCGGGAAGTGCGAAGAGGCTGTTCGTTGTTGATCGGAAAGGGCAGTATGTCGGGGGTATTGACGCCATTGAGATTCACAATCCGTTGGTCGACGATGCGCTTCCTGGACTGGTCGCTGGTGATCTTGCTAGCAATTGCGATCTTTTCCTGCTGCCTAGCGAAAACGTCCGTACTGCGCTTCTACGGTTCGAGGATAAGCAGAGCGAAGCACTACCCGTGCTAGCCTCGCATAGCGATCATAGACTCGTCGGATACATGACAGAGGGTTATGCGCTGAAGCGCTACACCCAGGAACTCGAACATATCCGCAGCATCGAGACCGGCAGTGATCTTTTTTCACTGGGCCGACCGCCACCTACGTGACCGGGGTTGCACGTCACAAATCGATGCTTTGTATCAGCCCGCCTGTAGGAATTGACGGTTCCTATGCGTCTGGACACCGAGCGAATCTTCGACAATTGGCGCAGGCCAAGCGGTTGCCCTGACAGGGCTATGGAAAATGCCTTCCGCAGGCATTGGCTTAGGGGCAGGCCACGTGCGTCACTTATCTTTCAACCATTTTGCCAAATCTTCTTCCTTCGGCAGACCGCCTGCATGCACGACCTTGCCGTCAATGACGATGCCGGGCGTCGCGGTAATGCCGTAACTGGCGATGGCGGCATAATCCGTGACCTTCTCAATCGTCACGCTGATGCCAAGTTTGTCGGCTTCGGTCTGCACCATTTCGGCGGTCGTCTGGCAGCGCTTGCAGCCGGGACCAAGCACTTTGATCTGCTTCATGGCTATTCCTTTGGTTCAGGAGAACAGGATGTTGAATAGGAATCCGACGCCAAGAATGCCGACGCCCACTACGCCGACGAACACGGCGATCAGGCGAATGCTCAACACTTTGCGCAGGATGATCATTTCTGGAAACGACAGGGCGGTCACGCTCATCATGAAAGCGAGCGTGGTACCGAGCGCCGCACCCTTACCGAGCAGAGCCTCGACGACGGGGATAATCCCGGCCGCGTTCGAATACATCGGGATGCCCAGGAGTACGGCGGCAGGCACCGACCACCAGGCGTCGCGCCCCATGATCGACGCGAGCAGGCCCGCAGGCACATAGCCGTGGATGAACGCACCCACCGCGATGCCGGCAGCAACCCAGACCCACACCTTGCCGACTATATCTTTTACTGCCTCGATACCTGCCTTGATACGATCAACGGCGGTGATTTGTTCACGCGGAATGTCGGCAGCACTTGTCCGCATGTTGCGCACCCATTCCTCGAGCCAGCCTTCCAGGTGCAGCCGTCCGATGACCCAGCCTGCGACGATGGCGATGGCGAGACCGAAGGCGAGATAAGTCAGCGCCACCTTCCAGCCGATCAGGGCAAACAGCAGGCCGAGTGCGACCTCGTTGACCATCGGCGCGGCGATCAGGAATGAAAAGGTCACACCAAGCGGAACGCCGGCCGAAACGAAGCCGAGGAACATCGGCACCGCCGAGCAGGAACAGAAAGGCGTGACAATGCCCAGGCTCGCCGCCGCGATGTTACCGACCCCTTCGTGCTTTCCCGCGAGGAATGCGCGCGTACGTTCGGGCGAAAAGAAGCTGCGCACCACGCCCATGGCAAAGACCACGAGGGTCAACAGCATCAACACCTTGGGAGTTTCATAGATGAAGAACGCGGCCGCTCCAGCGAGACGACCCGTCGGCGCCAGCGGCAGCAGCGAAACCGCCCAGGCCGACAGCGGCGCCAGCAGGTCATAAAGCACGAACCACAGGACGGCGAGGGCTATGGTCGCTGCGATCCAGACCGGCGCCTTCGGTCCTTTGCCCGCGACGGCAACGGTGCTCATGCGGCCTTCTTTCTTTTTTCCGCGGGGAGCGCCGCGACGACGGCATCGACAATGGCGACCACTTCGCGGTCAAGCGCCGGATTGCGGCGATAGCGCACCCATTGGGCGTCGCGCCGGTCGATCACCAGGCCGGCGCCTTTCAACACACCCATATGCCGCGACATGCGCGACTGCGTAGCGCCGAGACGCTTCATCAATTCGCACACGCAATGCTCCTTGCCGTCCCACAGCAGCCGCAAAGCGGCCAGCCGCGTCGGGTCGGACAAGGCGGACATCAAGGACGACACAGGGTTCATGCTATTCACCGCTTATGCGCATTACCGCATATATATAAGACGAGTGTAATGCCGCAATGCGCTTATTGCCGCGCCCCGATCTTGCACTGAAGTGTGTGTTCAGGTTGAGGATCAACATTGATGATTAGAACCATTGTCAACTGCGCGCGTCATGGCGGCAGTAAGTACGCTGACGCCGCCGCCTTGTCAGTCCGGCACTTCGGAGCTATATGTAAGTTGCATCTATATAGCGTGGATATGAATCCGCGAGAAGGAGGCGTGACATGCCCTTGTCCAGAATTCTTCTGTCTGCTTTTGCTGCGCTGATTTTGACATCAGCGGCTTTTGCCGGCGATACGCCGGTTGCCCAGCCTATGGGGATGCAGGCCGGTTTTGGCCCCGGCCGCTGCCACGGCGTCATGCGTTATCTAACCCCGGAAGAGCGAATGATGCACTGGCAGGAGGTGCAAAACGCTATCGGCGAGATGACGGTCAATCAGGCTAGCGCTTATCGCAGCAACCAATGCGCCAAGTATTGGGCCATGTCATCTGAGGAACGGCAGAAATATGCTGCAAGCCTCAAGGCGAAATGGGATGCGCTGCCCGATTCTGAGAAAATGAAACTGTATCACCAGGCAATGGAGTTCCGAGGCGGCATGGGAATGGGTCGCGGCTGGTAAGCCGTCGACGTTTCTTCCCGTTGGCTCCCATGCGCGGGGCGCCTGGGAGCTTTTTTTTCGGATAATTCGGTTACTCGACAGAAAGAGGAATGCGCCTGATGCCGCGTCGAACATGCCCGCGCCACGGAATAGACCATCCGTGCACCTGCGCAATGGGCAATCTGTATCGATTTGTCGAGCCTCTGTTATTGTTCCTCCTGAAAAAGTCGGGGCAATCGCACGGCTACGAACTTGCTGCCGAACTGCCTCGGCACGCGATGACTGACTCAGCCATTGAGTTGGCCGCGCTTTACCGAACGTTGCGCCAACTGGAAGAGAACAGCTGCGTCACGTCCGAGTGGGAGGCGGAGGGTAGCGGACCGGCGCGCCGCGTTTATGCCCTCACGGCGCGCGGTGAAGAACATCTGGAAGAATGGATCGTCGTCCTCGACCATCTGGCGCAGTCCATGACTCGTTTTGTGCGGATCGCCAAGAGGTCCGCAAACGAAGCGACGGCGAAAAATGTGGGACATATCCCGAAGTCCGGAGCGCCGCGCAAGCGGGCTGCCGCACGAGCTTCGGCGTAGGAAAGAGGCACAAATGAAAATTGTAGTTCCAACGAATGATGGCGTGACAATGTCACATCATTTTGGCCGAAGCGCGGCCTTTCTCGTCTTCGATGTAGAGGACAATTCGATCAAACGCTGCGAGACCCGGACCAACGATGGGAAATGTTCCCATGGCGCGGAACAGTCGCACGGCGACGAATGCCAGAACGTCACCCACAGTCACGCTGACACTCACAGTCATGCCGGCTTTGTATCCACCATGGCCGATTGCCAACTGGTGATCTGTTCCGGCATTGGCGATGGCGCCCGGCAGGCGCTTGAGGCTGGAGGTATTAAGGTCATGCTTGTTGGCCCGGAAGCGGGTCCGGCCGAAAAGACCGTGGCAGCGTATCTCGCGGACACTCTGGTCGAGACTTTTGCGAGCTCCTGTGGATGTCATCGATAAGAAGCGTGGAGAACCTCTCAATCCGAAACGGGCCGACGTCGCCGACCGGCTCAAAGGCGCATCGCGTTTAATCGAGAAGCGTTCGATATGAGCGGTATACCAACAACCGGCATATGGTGGAGAGCGAGATGGATTCTGTTTTGCGTAAATACGCGACGCCATTGAGTCTTGTTGCCTTTCTTGCAGTAGCTGCGACCGGTGTGATGCTCTTTTTTGATGTGCGTAGCAGGCAGTTGTTCGAAGTGCATGAATGGGTAGGCATGATCTTCGTCGTCGCCTTGCTCTTGCACCTTGCACGCAATTGGCGAGGCATGTTGGCAATGATGTCTTCCACTCGGAACAAGGCAATTGTCGGCGGCCTGGGCGTGGTCGCGCTCCTGTTCATCATTGGCAGCACGCCGTTCGGATATGGCAACGGGCATGGCGGAGGCTTTGGCCATGGACGCCAACTCCACGCATCGCAGCAAGTCGTGCATCGGTTGGCGGATGCTCCCATCGCGACAATGGCACCCGCGCTGGGAATTACGGGCAAAGAAGCGATCTCGCGCTTAAGGAAGGGTGGCATCATGGTCGAAGGGCCCAACCAATCCCTCGCCGATATCGCCGACAAGCAAGATACAGAATTGCCGAGGCTTCTAGGCTTGGTGATGACAGAGCCCGAAGCCTGAGTGCGACTGGGGACGTATGCTGTCTCGTTCCACAAATCGGAAGGAGTGACTTTCATGGGATTTAGAGTTCATTTAGCCGCTCTGGCTGCTTGTCTTGTCTGTTTATTCGGTGTTCCGGTCCAGTCCGCCAACGCGAATGAGGCTCTTTCTTCTTCGCAGGCGACCGTTCCAATGATTGAAGTGCGCGATCTTCAGACACTTATGAAAAAGAAGACGTACTTCCTCCTTGTGGACGTGCGCCAGCCGGAAGAATTCAATCAAGGTCATATCGAAGGCGCGGTCTTGATGCCTTTGACCAACCTTCCAAACAGCTACAGACAAATTCCAAGGGGCATAAAGCTCGTGGTTTATTGCCGGTCGGGACACAGAAGCGCGCAAGCGGTCTCGTTCTTACGCGCTCAAGGTTACGCCAAAGCCGTCAGCCTTTCCGGCGGCTATACGGCATGGTTGGGCGCACAACAGCTCAAGACCCTGTAAACGGGGCACGTGGTTTCTAATGCCGAATCATATTGCCAATTGAGACGCTCGGGGTAAGGTAGCGCTCTACACGATCTTGAGGCGAGTGAATACTGGAACCTTCATCGCGTCCAATGCGAAAGCAAAGATAGCCGATGCAATCTCGTGGACGCTTGGACCCCAGCGCGGAGGACCAACGATTGGATGAAGTATGTCGGCGGCAGGCGTTGACAGGCGCCTTCGACTTACCGGCGGCGAAACTGCTATCGCGCACCCCTGTTCACGGGACGTACCAATCGGACACCTTCTCCCATCGTCCCGTCTGCCAGAAACATGATGCCGGCCTTTTCGAGCGCTCGGCGCACTGAGGTCGTCGTGTCAGGCTTCGGGTAGGGGCGATTCGCTTCAATCGCTCGGATCGTGTTTATGGCGACCAAGGCACGATCCGCCAGCGTTTGCTGCGTCCAACCGAGGAGTGCGCGCGCCGCGCGGATTTGGCGTGAGGAGACCATCGTGGTCTACCTGAAGCACCAAATGGACGGGCGCCATCGATTTGGTTATAATAACCAAATCTGAAGGCTGGCGCACGAATCAGCTGCCGCGTCAGCAACACGTCGGGTGAATTTGATGGAAGCGAAATTGACAGGCTTAAGGGCGCTTTGGGACGCAAAGCGCCAAGAACGGGCGATGCCATCGCGGGACGATTTCGGCATTCACGAGCTTAAACCCTGGTTGGGCCATTTGGCGTTGCTCGATGTTGCCGGGGAGCGGACTTTTCGCCTATGCGGCACAAATCTCTCCGCCCGATTCGGTGGAGACATGACAGGGTGCCGCGTCGCAGAAGTCATCGCAGCCCTGCGGCAGGGAGTGACAGAGCAGGTCGCCAAGGCTTGCGAGACCAAGACGCCCGTTGCCGTGAAGAATTATATCCCGGTACGCGGCCAGCAGGTCATCTATTCCGAACTGATCTTGCCACTGTCTCAGGATGGCGAGGAGGTGAGCATGTTACTCTGGGCTAGTTATCCCACACCGGAAAATGCGGGCCATCCGTCCTCGTGAGTGTCGCCAAATCGAGGCGTGAAATGCCAGCAAACCTTGAAGCCAGGGACGTTGATTCCCATGTTGGAGCGCAAGTACGTCGACGTCGGATGCTCGCGGGTCTTACCCAACAGGATGTTGCGAAGGTGCTTGGGGTCAGCTTTCAACAGGTGCAGAAATACGAGAACGGAGCCAACCGAATTAGCGCTGGCCGCTTGTTCATCCTCGCGCGAATTCTAGGAACAGACTTGATCGAGTTTTATGAAGGACGCGATGGCGAGCCACACCAAATGGCAAGCCTCTCGACGACCGACCTCAAACGCGCCGAAAATTTCATGCGAAGTCGCGAAGGGCTGCGATTGAACCTTGCTTTTCTCGCGATCAAGAATCCGGCAATGCGAAAAAGCATGTTGGACCTGATCGCCGCAACGAACGAGTCATCGCAGGAATAGGCCGGGCAAATTCCACCGAAATATAAGAAAATCCCAGTCTAGCATTCTGCGCGGCGACGTGTTGTCAACAGCGAGTTATTCCTGGCGTAATGGCCTTGCGGCCTGCGGACGTGAATCGGGCATCACTCCTCGCGCTGATCGGATGACGAATCCTGGTATGCAGCAGGCAGCTATTCGGCCAAATCCATCGCTCGGGCTTCCCGTCGATTGTGCGTCGTTCGCCATCATTCACCGGCAGATTTGCAGGTGCGCGTACAGATGGCGGCGAGAGCGTAAATAAAGGCGATTTCCATTATCCGGTATTTGCGCCACTCCTGATTCGCACAGGAGATCGCCGTGACGCCAACCAAATTTCTTATCGGTCAGATCATTGTGGTGTTCGCCGTGGCCATCGGCGGACTGTGGTTTGCGACCGAGTGGGCGGCTTGGCACCTCGGCTATCAACCAAGGCTCGGACTCCCGTGGTTCGAGCTTTTCTCGCGGCCAATCTATCACCCTTGGTGCCTATTTATCTGGTGGTATGCTTATGACGCTTACGCACCGAAATTGTTCAACGAGGCAGGCACGATTGCCGCGACAAGCGGGTTTGCCGGCTGCGCGGTTGCCATTATCGGTTCGCTGTGGCGCGCGCGCCAGAACAAGAACGTTACGACCTACGGCTCGTCCCGCTGGGCGACCCTTCGCGAGATCGAAGACGCGGGACTGTTTCGGCCGGCCGGCGTATTCTTAGGCCAGCTCGCACATCGCTATCTGCGTCACGACGGTCCCGAACACGTCATGGCATTCGCGCCCACGCGCTCCGGCAAGGGCGTCGGTCTGGTCGTTCCGACGTTGCTGTCGTGGACTGAGAGTGCAGTAATCCATGACATCAAGGGCGAGAACTGGCAGCTCACAGCTGGCTGGCGCAGCCGCTTTTCCTATTGTCTGCTGTTCAATCCGACCGATCCGCGCAGCGCCCGTTACAACCCTTTGCTCGAAGTGCGCAAAGGGCCGGACGAGGTTCGCGACGTTCAGAACATCGCCGACATCCTGGTCGATCCGGAAGGCGCACTGGAACGGCGCAGCCATTGGGAGAAGACCAGTCACTCGCTGCTGGTCGGCGTTATTCTTCATGTCCTCTATGCCGAAGAACAAAAGACTTTGGCGCGGGTCGCCGGCTTTCTGTCCGATCCGCAGCGTTCCTTCGAACGCACGCTGAGGGCCATGATGGCGACCAATCATCTCGGCACTCCGCAAAAGCCCGTCGTGCACCCGGTGGTCGCGTCCGCGGCACGCGAAGTCCTCAACAAATCGGAAAACGAACGTTCCGGCGTGCTGTCCACCGCAATGTCGTTTCTGGGCCTATATCGCGATCCGACGGTGGCCGCGACGACGTCCGCCTGCGATTGGCGCATCGCCGATCTGGTCGATGCCGAGCGCCCGGTCTCGCTCTATCTCGTTATTCCGCCGTCCGATATTTCGCGAACCAAGCCGTTGGTGCGTTTGGTGCTCAACCAAATCGGCCGCTGTCTCACGGAACGCCTGGAAGGCGATCCGACCAAGAGCCGCAAGCACAAGCTGCTCTTGATGTTGGACGAATTTCCCGCGCTCGGACGGCTCGATTTCTTCGAGACGGCGCTCGCCTTCATGGCCGGCTACGGCATCCGCGCTTATCTCATCGCCCAATCGCTCAACCAGATCACCAAAGCCTATGGCGAAAACAATTCCATCCTCGACAATTGCCATGTGCGCATCGCGTTCGCTTCGAACGACGAACGCACCGCCAAACGCATTTCGGACGCATTGGGTACGGCGACCGAACTTCGCGCCCAGCGCAATTACGCCGGACACCGGCTTTCGCCGTGGCTCAGCCACGTCATGGTCTCAAAACAGGAGACCGCGCGTCCGCTTCTCACGCCCGGCGAAGTCATGCAGCTCCCGCCAGCGGATGAGCTGGTGCTGGTTTCCGGTTTGGCGCCGATCCGCGCCAAGAAAGTTCGCCATTACGAAGACGGCAATTTCACCACCCGCATATCGAATGTTCCAGAACTCGGCGATGGCGTCTTCCGCGATTGCCCCAAACCGCGCCCGAACGATTGGGGCGGGCAGGTTCGTGGCGAGCACGGCGAGCTGGCCTCTGTCATCGACGGCGAACGCGGCGCCGCGGACGATGAAGGCGGTCTTGGTCAGCAACGTCATCCGGGCCTCCCGGAGACCGAGTTGGACAGGAAGACGCCCACCGATCATGTCACCGACCTCGGACTGGACGATTCAGAGGACGACGTATCCGCCCAAAGCCAAACGATCGAGCGCTTGCGGGCTGCCGCAAGCATCACCCGCGCTCATGCGATGAACGAAGGCGAACATCATCGCGGCGGCGACAACGATCTTCTACCGGCGTTTTGAGGAATCTCATGAAACCGCGCCACCATGTCTATCTCGACGAGGAATTGACGGAACGCTTGGACGCCTTGGCGGCCAAGCCGGGTTCCTCCAAATCCGCGATCGTTTCCGATGCGCTCAAATCCTATCTCGGCCGCCGCGCCGCGCGCGAACTCGACGATCTTCTCAAAGTGCGGCTCGATCGGTTTGGCAATCAGCTCGGCCGCATCGAGCGCGACCAACAGGTGGTGATGGAGAGTCTGGCGCTCTTCATCCGCTATCAGTTCATGGTCACAGCGCCGGTTCCCGAAGCCGATCTGCCGGCGGCTCGGGCCGCCGCGCAGGAACGCTTTCAAGCTTTCATCGATCAGGTGGGCCGCCGCTTGGCGGCCGGCAAACGCACGGCCGCCGAAGTGGTCGCCAAGATCACGCCCGACGGCGTAACCCGCGCGCCAGTGGCCAAAATGGAGGCCGCGGAATGAGTGGACATGCCGAAAGCCGCGAGCGCCGCCGCGCCATGCTGCGCACGGCGATGGGGCCGCAGATCGCCGCTGCGCTCAGTGATCCCTTGGTCATAGAAGTCATGGTCAATCCCGACGGGGCGCTGCGCCTGGACCGGCTTGGCGAGGGGCGGATCGACACCGGCACGCGGCTCGCCGCAGCGGACGTGGAACGGATCATCCGGCTGGTCGCGTCCCATGTGCACCTGGAGGCCCATGCCGACAGCCCCATTATCAGCGCCGAACTGCCGCCGCGCGAAGACAATGCGGCCGGAGAGCGCTTCGAGGGTCTGCTGCCGCCCGTCTCGGTTGCGCCGTGCTTCACGATTCGAAAGCCGGCAACGCGCATCTACACGCTGGGCGATTATGTCACCGATCGCATCGTGTCGGCGCCGCAGGCCGATGCGCTGCGACGCGCCGTTAGCGAGCACAAAAACATCCTTGTCGCCGGCGGCACCAGCTCCGGCAAGACGACTTTGGCGAACGCGCTCCTCGCCGAGATCGCCACGCGGGACGAGCGGGTCATCATCCTGGAAGACACGCGCGAACTGCAATGCGCGGCGCCCGATTGCGTGGCGCTGCGCACCAGGGCAGGCAGCGTTTCGCTCGCGGACCTCGTTCGCTCGACGCTGCGTCTGAGGCCGGACCGCATCATCGTGGGCGAAGTGCGCGGGCCCGAAGCTTTGGACATGCTGAAGGCCTGGAACACGGGCCACCCCGGCGGGATCGCCACGGTTCATGCCAATTCCGCGTCATCCGCGCTCTATCGCCTCGAACAATTGGTGCAGGAAAGCGTCGTCACCGTGCCGCGCCGGTTGATCGCAGAGGCGATCGATCTGGTGGTGTTTATCGCAGGGCGCGGACTGACACGGCGCATCGAGACCATCGCGGAGGTGCGCGGCTTGGCAGCCGACGGCGACTACGAACTCGTTCAATCGACCGTCCAAAAACTTCACGCCATTTGATTCGACAGGAGAACCCTATGCCCGGTTACAAACGTTTTGTTCGCCCTCTGGCTCTTGCGATTGCTGTTCAATCGATGCTCGTTACTAGCGCATATGCGGCAGGCACGAACATGCCTTGGGAACAGCCGCTGCAACAAATCCTCGACTCCATTCAGGGGCCGGTCGCCAAGATCGTTGCTGTCATTGTCATCATCATGACAGGACTGACGCTCGCCTTCGGCGAGAGCGCCGGAGGCTTTAGGCGGTTGATCCAGATCGTCTTCGGCCTGTCGATCGCCTTCGCCGCGTCGAGCTTTTTCCTCTCGTTCTTCTCCTTTGCCGGCGGAGCGCTGGTGCAATGAGCATCGATGGCTTCGAGGTGCCTCTGCACCGTGCGCTGACCGAGCCGATCCTGCTTGCGGGCGCGCCGCGCGCCATCGCGATCGTCAACGGCACCGTCGCTGCCGCCTTGGGTCTCGGGCTTCGCCTATGGATCGCGGGACTTCTGCTTTGGCTCATCGGCCATTCCATCGCCGTGTTCGCCGCCAAGCGCGATCCGGATTTCGTGGACGTGCTGCGCCGGCACCTTCGCCAAAGGACACATCTTAGATGCTGAACCTCGCCGAATATCGCCATAAGACGGACCGGCTGGCCGATCATCTGCCCTGGGCGGCGCTCGTGGCTCCCGGCGTGATCCTGAACAAGGACGCTAGCTTTCAGCGGACATTTAGGTTCCGCGGGCCGGACCTTGAGAGCGCCACCGAGGCCGAACTCGTTGCGGCGTGTGCGCGTGTCAACAATGTGCTGAGGCGTTTCGGCTCGGGCTGGGCCTTGTTCTTCGAGGCCGAGCGGTTCGTCGCCCCCGATTATCCGGAGAGCGAGTTCCCCGAGTCTGCGTCCTGGCTGGTCGACTGGGAGCGCCGTGCTGCCTTCGAGGAAGGAACGTTATTCGATGCGTCGGGGCAGGCGAGCACGAGGCGGTGCGAACATTATGAGAACGCATATTTCCTGACACTTATATATATGGCGCCGGTCGACCATGTCGCGCGCGCCGAGCGTGCCCTGATCGAAAGCGACGACGAAGAAACGGGCCGCGACTGGCATCGCGAGCTGGACGGGTTCCTCGCCGAAACGAATCGCGCGCTCGATCTTCTGGGCCAGCTCATGCCGGAAATCCGTGCTCTCGATGACGCCGAGACGCTGACCTATCTGCATCGCACGGTCTCGACCAAGCGCCATGATGTGCGCGTTCCTGAAACTCCTCTCTATCTGGACGCCATCTTGGCAGACGAAAGCCTGAGCGGTGGTCTCGATCCGATGCTCGGCGATACGCATCTCAGAACGCTAACAATCCTTGGCTTTCCCAACGCGACGCGGCCGGGAATCCTCGATGCCCTCAACCATCTGGACTTTCCGTATCGCTGGGTTACGCGCTTCATCACCCTCGACAAGACCGAAGCGACCAAGACGCTCACCAAATTGCGGCGCCAATGGTTCTCCAAGCGCAAATCGGTCACGCAGATCTTGCGCGAGGTGATGTACAACGAGCCGGTCCAGCTCCTGGATTCCGACGCCGACAACAAGGTGGTCGATGCGGACTTAGCTCTGCAAGCCTTGGGCGGCGACCATGTGTCCTTCGGCTATCTCACGGCCACCGTGACGGTGTTCGACAAAAACAAAACGTCCGTTGAGGAAAAAGTTCGCGCCGTCGAACGCGTCATTAACGGCCTGGGTTTCACGACCATCCGGGAAAGTCTGAATGCGGTGGAGGCATGGCTCGGCAGTCTCCCCGGCCATCTCTACGCCAATGTGCGCCAACCGCTGGTGCATACGCTCAATCTCGCGCACCTCATGCCGCTCTCGTCGGTTTGGGCGGGGCCGATCCGCAACGACCATTTGGGAGGCGCGCCGCTTCTCTATGCCGAGACCTCCGGTTCGACGCCGTTCCGGCTTTCCACTCATGTCGGCGACGTCGGGCACATGCTGATCGTCGGGCCAACCGGCGCCGGCAAGTCGGTGTTGCTCGCGCTCATGGCGCTGCAGTTTCGCCGTTATCCGGGGTCCCAGGTCTACATGTTCGACAAGGGCAATTCCGCACGCGCAGCGATCCTGGCCATGAACGGCGCCCATCACGAGCTGGGTTCGAGCGGAACGCTGGCATTCCAACCCTTGCGTGGCATCGACGATGCGGGTGAACGCAGTTGGGCCGCGGAGTGGATCGCCACGCTGCTCGATCACGAGAAGGTGACCGTCACCCCGGAGGTCAAAGAGACACTTTGGTTGGCACTGACGAGCCTTGCCTCGGCGCCGCCGTGCGAACGCACGCTGACCGGATTGTCGGTGCTGCTCCAATCCAATGCGCTCAAATCGGCGCTTCTCTCCTACACATTGGAAGGCCCGTTCGGGCAATTGCTGGACGCGGCCGAAGACCGGCTCGCTCTGGCAGATGTGCAGTGTTTCGAAACCGAAGGCTTGATGCACGAAACGAGTGTCGTTCTGCCAGTGTTGACCTATTTGTTTCATCGGCTGGAGGCACGGTTCACCGGACGGCCGACGCTCCTCATTCTGGACGAAGCTTGGGTCTATCTGGACAACCCGCTCTTTGCCGCGCGCATCCGCGAATGGCTGAAGGTGCTGCGCAAGAAAAACGTCTCCGTCGTCTTCGCCACGCAATCGCTGGCGGACATCTCCAATTCCTCGATCGCGCCGGCCATCATAGAAAGCTGCCCGCAGCGTATCTTCCTGCCCAACGACCGCGCGATCGAGCCGCAGGGACGTGAGGCCTATGAACAGTTCGGCCTAAACGATAGGCAAATCGAACTGATTTCCCGCGCCGTTCCCAAGCGGCAATATTATCTGCAATCGCGCCGCGGCAACCGGCTGTTCGAACTCGCTCTTGGACCGATTGCGCTTGCATTCTGTGGGGCGTCGTCACCCGCCGACCAGAATCTCATCGATCTCGCTTTGGCAGGGGAGGGTGGCGACACCTTCGCCGCGAAGTTCCTCAGCGCCCGCGACCTCGATTGGGGCGCCGCACTTCTCGATCAATTCCACGAAAAACACCTGGAGGCTGCCGAATGACTCGCAAGAAACTCGCAACATTACTCCTCGCAACCGCACTCGCATTGAGTGGCATGGCCACGCCTGCTACCGCGCAATGGGCCGTGTTCGACGGAGCGAACTACGCCCAGAACGTGCTCGAAGCGGCGCGCGCGCTACAGCAGATCAACAACCAGATTCAGTCGCTGCAGAACGAAGCCAACATGCTCATGAACATGGGCAAGAACCTGCAAACGCTGAATGTCTCCTCGCTCGGTTCCATCGTTTCGGACTTGACGCAAATCAGCACCTTGATGAATCAGGCCCAGGGCATCTCCTTCAACGTCAATGCCTCGCAGACGGCCTTCGCCCAGACCTATCCTCAAAACTACGCCGCATCGACGACGAGCGGCACGTTGGCCGCCGATGCGCTCAAGCGCTGGCAGGACGCAATGGCGGCGTTTCGCCAGACGCTGACCGTTCAGTCTCAAGTCGCGCAGAATGTTCAGTCCGACACCGCGACGCTCACCCAGCTCGTGACGGCGAGCCAGGGCGCCGTCGGCAGTCTGCAAGTCAGTCAAGCGACGAACCAGCTTCTGGCGCTCTCCATCAAACAGCAACTTCAGATCCAAAGCATGATGGCGGCGCAGTACCGCGCCAGCTCGCTGGAGCAGGGACGTAGCGCCGAATCCGAAACGCAAAGCCAGGCGGCGTTCTCGAACTTCATCGGTTCGGGACAGGCATACACACCGCAATAGGAACGTTTGGACCGCACGATGGACAATCTTAACGTCATCGACAATTTCATGCAGGTCTTCATCCGCTACATAGACAGCGGATTCGGATTGTTGTCGGGCGACGTCGGCGCGCTGACCACTATCCTGGTCTCCATCGACATCACGCTGGCGGGCCTTTTTTGGGCGATGGAAGGCGACGGCAATGTGCTCGCCCGCCTGATCAAGAAAGTCCTCTATGTCGGCACCTTCGCGCTGATCCTCAACAATTTTTCGACGCTTTCGATGGTGGTGTTCAATTCCTTCTCGACGCTTGGCCTTCATGCGACGGCGAACAGCCTGACCGCCGCCGACTTGCTCAGACCCGGCAAGCTCGCATCCACCGGCTACCAGGCCGCCTATCCGCTGTTGCAGCAGGCCGGAAAGCTGATCGGCTTCACCACATTCTTCAACAATGTTGTGACCATCTTGGTGCTGGTCTTTGCTTGGATTGTGGTGATTCTTTCGTTCTTCGTGATGGCGGTTCAGCTTTTCATCACGATCATCGAGTTCAAGCTGACGACGTTGGCCGGTTTTGTCCTGGTCCCATTCGCGCTCTGGGGCAAGACCGCGTTCCTGGCCGAGCGCGTGCTCGGAAACGTCATCGCATCGGGCATCAAGGTGATGGTGCTCGCCGTCATCGTCGGGATCGGCACTACGTTCTTCAGCGTCTTCATCTCGGCGCTGCAAGGCCATGACCCAAGCCTCGCCGATGCCATGTCGCTGGTACTGGCGTCCCTTACGCTGTTCGGCCTCAGCATTTTTGGACCCGGAATCGCCACCGGCCTTGTCTCCGGGGCACCGCAATTGGGCGCTGGCGCAGCTTTGGGCACCGCGGGCGCGATCGTTGGCGCGGGTGCCCTTGCCGCAGGCGGCGCGGTAGGCGCCGCGCGCTTGGCCGGCGGAGCCGGTCTTGGCGCGATGCGCGCCGGGACCGCCTTGGGCGCAGGCGCAGCCACGGCCTATCGAATGGGCCAAGCCACGTCCGGGGCCACTGGCGCGGCAGGTGTGGGAGCAGGACTTGCAGGTGTGGCGCGCGCAGGAGCGGGAGCCGCCGGCAACGCAGCGCGCAGCGCAGCGGGGAGAATGGCATCGGGATTGCGCGACAGCGCGCAAGCCGGCCGCGAGGGTGCGTTCCGTGCCACAGGTGGCAAAACCACGGCAGCGCCCGCCGCGAACGAAGACGCCGCAGCATCATCGTCCAATGGCGGTCCCCCGGCATGGGCCAGAAAGCTGCGCAGCGAGCAACGCATGCGCGCCCATGCCCACGCGACATCGCAAGCCATCAAGGAAGGCGACCGGCCCGGCGCCTCCGCCAACCCAGACCTCGACCAGAGGGAGACCTAAATGAAGTTCAAACGCACGGTGCAACGTTACGGAGAGACACCCGAACCGGCGACCCCATACCAGCGCGCCGGACAGCTCTGGGACGAGCGTATCGGCTCGGCGCGCGTGCAGGCAAAAAATTGGCGACTGATGTCGTTTGGCTCTCTTGGTTTGTCGATAGCGCTGGCGGGCGGGCTCATCTGGCAATCGATGCAAAGCCGCGTCACGCCCTATGTCGTCCAAGTCGATAAGCTCGGCGAGGTGCAGGCCGTTGGACCCGCGGGCCAATCCTACAAGCCGACCGACGCAGAGTTCGCCTGGTATCTCGCCCGCTTCATCACCGACGTGCGTGCACTGTCCAGCGATCCGATTGTCGTCCGCAAGAACTGGCTGGAAGCTTATGACTACGCTACCGATCACGGCGCCGTCTTCCTCAACCAGTTCGCGCAAGCCAATGACCCGTTCAAATCTGTGGGCGAACGCACGGTTTCGGTGCAGGTCACAAGCGTGGTGCGCGCGTCCGACGCATCGTTCCAGGTCAAATGGGTCGAGCAAATCTATGAACACGATGCCCTCGCCAAGACCGAGCGCTGGACTGCAATCGTCACGGTCATAACCCAGCAACCGACGACGGCCGAAGTGCTGCGGAAGAATCCGCTGGGGCTGTACGTCAATGGACTCAACTGGTCGCGCGAACTGGATACGCCATGAAGGAGACTCTTATGAACCGCTTTGCCCGTCTTGCCGTTGTCGTGCCCATCTGTTCGCTCGCGCTTTCGGGTTGCGCTGGCACGAGTTTGCTTCCCTCTTTCATGCGCTCGGCACCGGCAGAGGCCCATGCACTGGCGGCGCCGGCGCCGGCGCAACTGATACAGGCCGCACAAATCGCGCAACCCGTCCCGTTGTCACCCGGACAGTTGCAACCACCGCCTAAGCCCATCCGCCACGTCAAATTGCACCCGCGCTTGCGCGTGGATTCGGCAAACCGCGCCGCGTTGCAGGAGCCGACATCCGACGGCTACATCAATGCCATCCAGGTCTATCCGTATTCGGACGGCGTGCTCTACCGGCTCTATGCGGCACCGCAGGAAGTCAGCGACATCGCACTTCAACCCGGCGAGAACCTGACTGCGATTTCCGCCGGGGACACCACGCGCTGGATCGTCGGCGATACGACCAGCGGATCGGGATCGGGCAAACAGGTCCATATTCTCGTCAAGCCGTTCGCCGCCGATCTTCGTACCAATCTCGTCATCACGACGGATCGGCGCAGCTACCACCTCCAACTCGAAAGCACAGACCGCACCTATATGGCGGCCGTATCCTGGACCTATCCGCAGGATGGGTTGGTTTCGCTAAAGGCAGATGGAACTTCGTCAGGGCAGATCGCGTCGGTCCAGTCGGGACTTTCGCCCGACGATCTGCATTTCCGCTACGCGATCAGCGGCGACAATCCGTCCTGGAAGCCGCTTCGCGCCTTCGACGACGGCACGCATGTCTATATCGAGTTCCCGGCGGCCATTTCTCAGGGTGAAGCCCCGCCCTTGTTCGTGAAGGGCGCCGACGGCGCCAGCAATCTCGTCAATTATCGCGTCCGCGGGAACTACTACATCGTCGATCAACTGTTCGACGCGGCAGAACTTCGTCTCGGCCAGGATCATCAGCAGGTGGTTCGGATCAAACGCACCCAAGAGACACACACGGCGGAAGCATCCGCCAACACTTCGGGATTTTGGTGAGGAATTGCCATGAGCGACGCTGTAATGCGAACAGACCAGTCTAAAGTCGATCCCGAGAGCTTGGTGCTGCGGGCAAAGCCGCGTGGCGTCACACGGTTCAAGCGGCACGTCGTTATCGGCATCGTGGCGATTGTCTCGGTCGCGGTATCCGTTGCGGCCTGGTTAGCCTTGAGCGCTCCGGCGCTCCACGTCACCACCAACGGAGCGGAACTCTACAATGTCGATCGCAAGCCGGCCGCCGACGGGCTAGCGTCGCTTCCCGCCACTTATGACAAGGTGAAGCCGCCTGCCCTCGGGCCGCCGTTGCCGGGCGATCTTGGCCCTCCGATCTTGCGCGCGCAGCGTGGCCTCGGCGCATCGCCCACCGATGGCGCGAACCCCGAGGAAGCAGCGCGCGCCGATCAAATGCATGTGGCACAGCTCACCAAGCAAGCACAGGAAGGCGGCGTATTCTTCCAGGTCGCCAGCAACGATCATGGCGTTGCCGGTGCGCTGGCTGGCTTGGGAGGTCAGCAAGCCGGAACTGGAGATGGGGCAGGGGCTGCGCCCGATCGATTGACGCTCGACCCCGCCCGCGACCAGAACGCCCAAGGACGCAAGCTCGATTTCGTCAATCAGCAAGACAGTCGAGCCATCTACAACCCGCACGCCATCCAAGATCCCGTTTCGCCCTTCGAAGTGATGGCCGGCACGTTGATCTCCGCGAGCTTGATCACGGGGCTCCAGTCCGATCTGCCGGGCTTGGTCGTCGCCCAGGTGACGCAGAATGTCTACGACACCGTGACGGGCCGCATGCTGCTCATCCCGCAAGGCTCAAAGCTCATCGGCACCTATGACAGCGTCGTGGCCTTCGGCCAAAGCCGGGCACTGGTCGTCTGGCAACGCATCATCATGCCGGACGGTTCGTCCATGCAGATCGACAATCTGCCGGCAACAGACCCGCAAGGCTATTCGGGCCTCGCAGACGATGTCGATTATCACACCTGGGCGCTGCTCAAGGGCGTGGCGATCTCGACGCTCCTGGGCATTGGCACTCAGTTATCGCTCGGCGGCACACAGCAAAGCGATCTCGTCACGGCCATTCGTCAGTCGACGCAAGACAGCATCAATCAGGCCGGGCAGCAGATCACGCAGAAGAACCTCAACATTCAGCCGACCATCAAAGTACGGCCCGGTTGGCCGCTGCGCGTCATTGTTCACAAGGACTTGGTGCTGCGGCCGTACCGCGGCTAATGGAGAAAATTCATGCCTGAATTGAAACTCGGCAAATTGCCGGATCGCAAGCCCGTCAAGATCACCATCACGGTCAGCGCCGCGCTCGACAAGAAACTGCATTCCTATGCCGAGGCTTACCGCGCCGCCTATAGCGAGGACGAAAAGGTCAACGATCTAATTCCCTTCATGCTCGAACAGTTCCTCGACGGCGACCGAGGGTTTGCGAAAGCACGACGAGAAAAGGAACCGGCGAGTGACGGACCGGCAGCGCGGGCATCCGCACGAACCAGTCCTAAGCGTCGTGATAGTCAACCATCAACCGTGAGCTAAGGAGAACGCTATGTCTGTAATCGGAACATTCACGCCCGCCAAAGACGGCGGTTGGGACGGCAGCATCCATACGCTGACAATCAACACGAAAGTACGCCTTGTTCCAAACGACAATCGCGAAAACGAGAATGCGCCGGCGTTCCTTATCTTCGCGGGTCGCTCCGAACTCGGTGCTGCTTGGAAGCAGAGATCAAGCGGCGAAAGCCCACGCGACTATCTCAGCGTCAAGCTCGACGATCCGAGTCTTCCGGAAGCGATTTCGGCGGCGCTATTCGAGGCGACAGACGGCAAGGAAGCGCAGTTGGTGTGGAGCAGGCGGCGCGGCGCCGAACATTAGTTTAGTCGTGATGAGCGCGTTTTGATTGAGCTACGATGCCAATGGCAGACCGAATAGGTGGGCGATGAGGCAGGATCGAGAAAACATTTCTCGCCGGCCGCATTCAGCGGCAGAACAAAATGATGATAACGGTACCGCGTCCAGGCCACTTGGACGCTCCGAGCACGCCATGTCCTCATATCTTGTCCGTGTCAACGAAGCGGCAGCAATCACCGGCCTGCCGGCATCGCTCATCCGAAAGAGCTTCATGACTGAAGCCAAGCGGCAGACAAACATTCCGCCACCGCCGCCCCATAAGAAAATCGGGCGTGCAGTCTACATCCTCCGCGACAAGCTTGCGGCATGGGTCGAAAGCATCGATAGACCGAACGCCATAGCACCGGAACGGCGACGGCGTGGACGACCAACCGTAGTTGAGAGGATCGAGCTACGCCGGCAGCGCGAAGCTTCGCTCATCGATAGCGATCAAGGAACGTGATCGTACGGCGTCAGAGAATTATTCAATGAATTAGGCAAGATAGTGCGTGAGGTAGTATACGATCGTCGCCGACGGGCCGAGAGCCCATGCGTGTTTCGGAGGAGTGAGGCGAGTGGAACACAACCCGCAAGGCGCGCGCCAGTACAAATCAGCATGCACAGCAATGTATGGACGATGCCGAGATTAGTGATTCCAGTTACGACCATGACGTGCTAAACGGATTGATCGCCAACTCAAAGTGGCAATGCTCGTGCGCCAGACTTTCGTCATACATTCAAGACTTTCTTGGCGCCATGTTCGTGGAGCGGCTGCTGTTAAGCGGCAGCATGGATTGCAGGCAATTGCGATCGAGCACCTAGCCGCCCGGCTAGCAGGCGGATTTCTCCAACCGATCGATTCCGACTCGCTCAAAGAGGCAATTGGCAAAGCCATCGCCGTGGACCTTGGCGAATTCAACAAAATCAAAACACTTCCCGGCTTTTCGCGAGCTGCGGCTACAACACTCGCGAAAGCTTGGGCGGCAGGCCTTAAATTCCCCGAGTTCGCCGACACGCCAGATGCGCTCGTCCGCGCCCGGATTGAGGCGGTCATACGACTCGAAGCGCATGCACTGGAGCGATTGCCACCGTCGATGCGCCGGCCGGCAGATTTGGTTGATCTCGCGGTGCAGCGTTTGCATCACGCGAAGGCTCTGTTCGGTGCTATCTGTGTGCTCGGACGAACGGAAATGTCGCCGGTATGGCGGCCACTCCTTGCCGCTCTGAAAGATGTGACGGATGTGCAGTGGATCGCCGGTCCGCGCCGGGTACCCGCCTGGGTGCGAGAACTCGGAATCGCCGTCGTCGAGATGGCGCCGGAACACCCTGAGATTCAGAGCGAGTCCTGTGCAAGCCCGCGCCACGAAGCTTTGGAAGCCATGCGGTGGGTCAGGGCTCTTATCGCCGCCGGGCAAGCCAAACCGGAGGAGATTGCGATCGCTGCGGCATCGCCGTCTGAATGGGACGATCATTTTCAGGCTCTAGGCGAGATGGCAGGCATCGATCTGCACTTTGTCCACGGCCGTAAAGCGCTATCGACTCCAGAAGGCCAATTCGCGGCGGCGCTCGCTGAGGTGCTGTTGCGGGGTTTCAGCCAGGCGCGGATGACACGTTTGATCGCGTTGCTGCGTTCACAAAATCCCGATTTTAAAATTGTTCCAGGAAACTGGTGGCACAGTCTTCCACAGGATGCACCACTGCTGGACGCCGCTTCGTGGCGGGACGTTCTGCCGGGCATGTCAAACCCTGCGGATGCAAATTCCGAAGCGGTGATCCTGGCGCTTGCCAACCTGATTGAAACTTTGGCGTTCGGACTGAAAAGGGCAGGGGAGATCGGCAACATTCTCCTGCACGGTCGAAGCCTTGCGATCTGGGAACGAGCACTGACGGAAGGTCCCCCAGAGGCCCTCGATGTAATGCTTGCGTCTCTCACATTGCCCGATCAGGTGGCGCAAGAAGCAAATATCATCTGGGCGCCGGCCGCGTCACTCGCGGCCGATCCGCGGCCATGGGTGCGTCTTGTTGGGCTTACGTCGCGTGCCTGGCCGCGCCACCAAGCGGAGGATGCGCTTCTTCCAAACCACATCGTGGAATCATCGCTGCTTGACCCTCTGCCGGTGCATCAAGCGGACCGGCGGGATTTCGACACGATCCTGAAAACAACAGCACGGCAGGTTGTCTGCTCGCGCGCGCGACGTGATACGCAAGGGCGCATCAACGGTATTTCGCCGCTATATCCCAGAGGACCAAAAGAGATTTACCGTCAGCGTGCTCGCGTCCCGGAGCATGCGGCTGGCTGGTCCGACCGTCTGTTCGCGAGGCCCGAAGAATTCGAGGGGTTCCCGGTTGCCCGTGCTGCGCGGTCCTGTTGGGTCGATTGGCACACCGAGCGACTGACAGCGCATGACGGGCTGGTCAAGGCCAATCATCCTCTTGTCGTTGCCGCGCTCAATCGTCGGCAATCGGCCACGTCGTTGGCAAAGCTCTTGCGCGACCCGCTCGGCTATCTGTGGACTTATGGATTTAGATGGCAGGAGCCGGACGAGACAGAAGAGCCGCTGCAGCTCGATGCGTCGGCGATAGGCGGCATTCTCCACGCCGTATTGGAACGCGCGGTATCGGGTCTCGAGTTAGCGAATCCGGGTGGATTTGGGACGGCGGACAGCGCCTCAATTGTAGGCGCTGTCGAACGCGCCCTCGATACCGTCGAACGGGAATGGAAACGCACGCGTCCAGTCCCTCCGCCAGTAATCTGGGAACGCAAGCTCGACGACATTCAGGCTCTTGCGATTGCCGCGCTGGGATACCACGAACAATCATTGGCGGGTCAGCGAAGCTGGGCCGAAATACCGTTCGGCGGCGACAGGGGCGCGGAAGATATTAGTGCCGAGCGGCGTGCCTTATTGCCGTGGGATCCAATGACTGGGGTTGTCATTCCAGAGACGACGGTTGCCATCGGAGGCTCGATTGATCGGCTTGACCTTGATGGTGGTGCCACGATTGCGCGCGTAACCGATTATAAATCCGGAAAGGCCCCAAGAAAAAGCAAACCGCTGATCCTTAAGGGTGGCGCCGAATTGCAGCGTTGCCTCTATGCTTATGCGGTCCGTTCATTAGTCCCTTCCGCGAAAAACGTACAAACGCGACTGCTTTATCCAAGAGCGGAAGATGACGGGCTCTATCCACTCGCCGACCCCGAGGCCGTTCTTGCAAGCCTTGCGGGCTTTGTAACCACCGCACAGCGCTACGCTCGGACCGGCAATCTGTTGCCGGGCGCCGGAGCGCAGGACGAATACAATGATCTTTCTTTCGCGCTGCCTGGGGGTGCGAAGGAAAGCTACTTTGAGCAAAAGAGTAGTCTTGTTCGTGAGCGCCTCGCCGATCTCTCACCACTATGGGAGATGGAGTGATGCCACCGGCTGTCGCCAAACTCGAATTGCCCGACGTGCAGGCCCGTAGGCGCGCGCTGCTCGATCACGGTACAACGCTGCTCGTAGAAGCCGGCGCAGGCAGCGGTAAGACATCATTGATGGCAGGTCGGGTAGCGCTCATTCTTGCTGCCGGTGTCGCGACCCGGGATATTGTCGCCATCACTTTCACCGAGGCCGCCGCGTCAGAGCTTCGTGAGCGCATCGAAGGAATAGTCGAGCGCCTGGAACGCGGAGACATTCCGGATGAACTCAAAATTGCCGTGCCCGACAAACTTTCCGCTGAACAGTCCGCAGCGATAACCGTAGCCTTTGAGGCGCTTGACGAACTGACCTGCACGACGATTCACGGATTTTGTCAGCAACTCGTCAAACCCTATCCCGTTGAAGCGGGTATCGATCCGGGCGCCACGATCATCGATCCGGAGGCGGCCGATCTCGCCTATCAGGACTTGTTGCAAGCGTGGTTGTCGGCGCGCTTTGGCCGCGACCGGGGCGCAGAGGGGCTTGGCCGGTTACCGCCGCTGCCGGCGCTTGGCGAGCAGGATTTCTTCGCTGAACTCCTCGTCAGCGAGCCGGACCATGTCATTCAGCGTATTCAAGAAACGGCAGCGTTTCTCAGGACAACCCGAACGGCTACGGCGCCGCCGGCGGCAATTGAACCCGGCATGCTCGATGCGCTTTCTGCCGCCATCGAAGCATTCGCGACGTGGTACGCGAATTGTGGTCTAGAGGAAGCAGATACCGCGAGCATTATTGGCGATCTTCTGCAGTTCAAGACCCTCGTCGATGAGGCCAGCAAAAGTCCGCGAACAGGTCGGAGTGTTGCGAAGCTCCTTCTCCACGTTCCACCTGAGTGCAAGCACGGCACGGAACCTCGTTTCGTTGCCTATAAGAAGAAGGGCAAATGGGAGAGTGCCGCAGCGGCAAAGGGCCGAGGAAAACCGCATGGAGCGCAGCTCTCGGCGGTGGCGCAAGCGTGTTACGATCAGTGCAGCAGTGCCTACACCGCCTTCGTCGGCGCGGTTGCCGCAAAGGCGTTCGTCCAATTCGTCGCCGAGTTCGAACCGCTTGCCAAATTGTATGCCGACTACAAACGGCAGGCGGCGCTTCTGGATTTCGACGACCTACTTTATCATGCGCGCGACCTGCTGGTACGCAATGAGCATGTGCGGCAGGCGCTGTCTCGGCGTTATCCGCGCATTCTCGTCGATGAATTCCAGGACACCGATCCGCTCCAGGCGGAAATTCTGTGGCGCCTTTGTGGGGAGGGTGACCAGGCGGCGGCGTGGGTAGAGCGCAAGCTGCGGCCGGGCTGTCTGTTTGTCGTCGGCGATCCTAAGCAGGCCATCTATCGATTTCGTGGCGCGGACGTCGACACGTATCTCGAAGCCAAGCGGGCGATCCTGGCACAAGACCCGGATTCTGTGCTTGAGATCGTCGCTAACTTTCGGTCTCTGAAACAGATCATCGACTTCACGAATGATCAGTTCAAGGGATTGCTATCTCCGGAGAACGGGCAGCCAGGTTTTACCGCGCTGCAAGCGACGAGACATCCGCCGGATGAACGTCCTGCGGTCGCCTGCTTCGAGGTGACGCTTGGCGATGCTCACAAAAACAATAAGGGCAATCTTGTGGTTGATCGCGTTCGCCACGAGGAATCACGCGTGGTCGCTGACCTTGTCAGCCGCTTGATTGGCACATATCAGGTTTGGGACAAGCGAGCGAAAGCGATGCGGCCTTGCCGGGCCGGCGATATTGCGCTTCTCGCCCCCACCGGGACGAGCTTGTGGATTTATGAGCGTGAATTGGAACGTCGCGAGATATCTATCGCGTCGCAAGCCGGGAAAAGCTTCTACACGCGTCAGGAAGTCCAGGATATGATCGCGGTCGCGCGCGCGATTGCCGATCGACGCGATACGCTGGCGCTGGGAGCTCTACTTCGCGGTCCATTGGTCGGGTTGACCGAAGAGGAAATCGCGGACGCCATCATCGCGCTGCCTCCGATCAGAGAGGGGCAAATTCCGCGCCTTCATCTCTGGACGGATTGTCAAGCGATGGCCAATTCCGTACTCAAACGCACATTTGAAGTGCTGCAAAACCTCGCGCGAAGGGCGCGCCAGACGACTCCCTATCACTTGATGGCCGAGGCGATTGAAGAATTGAACGTGCGGCCGATCCTGCGGGCCCGCTACCGCCAGAGTGCTGAGCGCGCACTCGCCAACGTCGAGATGGTCCTCGAGATGGCGCGCGCCTACGAGACGCGCGGCCTTGTCGCGTTTGCCGACGCGCTGCGGGGCAATTGGGAAGACTCGCAAAAGCATATCGAGGGGCGTCCGGACGCCGACGCGGAGGCGGTGTCGATCTCGACGATGCATTCGGCCAAGGGGCTCGAATGGCCGATCGTGATCCCGATCAATTCGCCAACCCAGCTCGATGAGTCGATGGATTTCTTGCATCGGCGGTCGGACAACACGGTTCACTTCAAGCTGATGGGTTCCACGGGTCCCGACTATGATCTCGTGAAGGCCGAGGAACAGGAGCAGCTGCGACGTGAGCGCGTAAGACTTTGGTATGTTGCGTTGACGCGCGCATGTGACTTGCTCCTGCTGCCGCGTCATAACGAACGCCTTCCGAACGATTGGTTCAGTCTGCTGAGTGCGGACATGGCGCCGCTTCCCGCGTTCGATGTGACGGCCGTTGCCGAGCAGGCACGAGCGGTGGTCGAAGAGGCGGTAAACGGTCAGGACCAGGCAAAATGGGAGACGGAGGCGGCGGCGATCGCGGCCATGCAACGCTCCGTCGTTTGGCGGAGTCCAAGTCGTCACGATGGACGCGATAGCAAAGAGCCGGAGTTGGCGGACGAGGGGGTTTTTGTCGGCGAAGGCGCGCTGAGCGATACTATTCCGGCGGAGATCTGGCGCGACGATGAACAGATCATTGTGAAAGGCGGACGTGAGCGTGGTCTCCTTGTGCACAAGCTTGTCGAGGAGGTGTTGACGGGCGAGACGGGTGAAACGGCCGAGGTTCTGGAGACGCGAGCCAGGACCCTGATCTCCGAACTTGGTGTCGCGGAAGCTGATCGCGCAGAAGACGGTTTACACGCGCCCGAGCTCGCCGCCTCCGTGAGGCGCGCTCTCTCCGTGCCGCAGGTGGCAGAACTCAGACCTCGGTTGGTGCCGGAAATGACGGTATTCTCGGCGGAGCAGGCAGAGCAGGGCACAGTCTATGTCGGTGGTGTCGCAGACGCACTGGCGCTTGATGGGGGCAATAATGTCGATGTGGTCATCGATTGGAAGAGTGACGTCGAGCCGACGGTGGCCGTGGTGGACATGTACCGAGAGCAGGTGCGTGATTATCTAGCTGCAACGGGTGCGAAGGAGGGTTTAGTCGTGTTCGTAACGAGCGGACGGGTCGAGCGGGTACTTCCGCGCTAGCTAGTAGCTAGGTGAAACTTGAAATCTAAGCCGTTGTATTGTAATAACCTATTGTCAATACATGATTTTCTATTGACGAATGTCAAGTTTTTGCATAATGTGAGTGTCAAGTTTTTGCAAGCAAGGTGTACCATGCGGCGGCCAAAGGCACTGCGCCAGAAGATTGAGGACCGGATCACCCGCCGGGTGGGCGAGGACGTGTTCCTCCCGCGCGAGTTCGCCGATTTGAGTGGTGAGACTCAGGTCGCGCGCGCGCTACGAAGTCTCGTGCGCGACGGCCGCCTAGTGCGGCTTGGCTACGGCGTCTATGGCCGCGCGATCATTTCGCGCCTGTCCGGCGAGCCGCTGCTTTATTCGCCCAACGGATTGAGCGGCGCCGCTCGGCAGGCTCTCGACAAGCTCGGTGTGAAATGGGAACCGACCGAATCCGAGCGGGCGTATAACGAAGGTCACTCGACGCAGATTCCCTTTAATCCAGTCCTACGCGTAAAGGGACGCTTCTCGCGTCGGCTCAGAGACAAAGATCTGGAGCTCGTAGTTGTCCGATAGACCCCAGCTCCAAGACCTCATCGAAGTGCGGCGGCAATTCAAACTGCCAAGCGAAACGCTTGTTGAAAAGGACTGGTTCGTCGTTAGGGCGCTTGTGGCGATCACCGCTGCCGACAAGGGGCCGTTTCAGCTTGTCTTCCAGGGCGGCACGGCATTAAGCCGCGCGCACCGCGTGATCGAGCGCATGTCGGAAGACATCGATATTAAAATCGTGTCCGAAGGCCCACCGCCACGTCCGGCACTGCGGCGCCTACGCGAAAGCATCACGGCCGAGCTTCTCAACGCTGGATTCGTATTCGATCCCAAGAACACAGATCATCGAAAATCCAATTACGAAAGCCGATACACGCTGTACCGGCTGCCTTACGAGCCGATAGCTCCGGGGCAGGGGGTCTTGCGACCCGAGGTTCAAATCGAGACCTCCGTCTGGGCGGTGCGACGGCCGCCGGTCGAACGGCCGGTTATTTCCTTCATGGCGGAAGCATTCAAACAACCGCCCGAAGTGCCGGCGATCGCGTGCGCTGCGATTGTCGAAACTGCGGCGGAAAAATTCGTGGCGTTGACCAGAAGGGCAGGAGCCGAGCTCGCCGGCGTGCGACGCGAGCGCGATCCCACGCTGGTACGCCACATCTACGATCTGCATGCCATCCGCAAAAACTACGACGTTGCAGAGGTCGCTGCCCTGGCGCGTGAGGTCATGCGCGAGGACGCTGAAAGCCGCGGCCACGAGTTCCCCGCCTATCGCGATAACCCGCTTACAGAGACGCTGCGGGCCGTCGCCGGCATCGCCGCCGATCCTGGTTTTGCCGACGGCTACGCCACCTTCCTGCGCGACATGGTGTACGGGGAGGGAGTAGAATTCGAGACTGCCATCGGGACACTAAACACCTTAGCCAAACACATTGAAGAGGCGCAAACATGAGGGTGGTCGCACGCCGAATCGGAACACGAATAAATCTATGACCCTCGATGATGTTACACGCCGAGCTCTAAGCCGCTATCTGAGTGATGTGCGTCAACTTCCAAATGAGTCGGCGAAAACGCATCGCTTCTCTGCGTTGGTGTCGGAGTTATTTCCTGGGTCTTCTGCTTCAACTGAGCTCGCCGCGGGCGTGGAAAAACTCGTTCGCATAGACACCGCCGCGGGCGGCACGCGGCGTGGGTTTGTAGACGCCTACCACGGCAACGCCGTTATCGAATTCGAGAATTCTCTCAAAGCGACCGGGGCACATGCGCTTGACCAGCTCAGAGAATACACATCTGGGCTATGGAATGCCGAGGGAAAAGGCAATCGTCGTCCACTCGTCTGCATCGCAAGTGACGGTATCACATGGCAGACCTTTCGGCCGACCACTAGTACTACCAATGCGCGGGTCACACCAGACGACATTGAGCTTCAAGAGCTTCGCGTTCTAGTTTTAACGGAAGATAAATTAGCGGACTTCTGGTTATGGCTTACGAGCCTTCTCTTTCGACCGTCGCGCACAGAACCGAGCACGGAGCACGTTCGCGTTGACTTCGGCGCGACGAGCCCCGCGTTCGCCGATGCGCTTGAGTCTCTGGCACGCGCTTGGGCTGCAGTTGGTGACACCCCTGAACCTCGCCTCGCATTCGACACCTGGCAGCGCTATCTCACTGTCACTTATGGTCAGCTCGCCGACCAAAAAACCGACGATTTGCTTAGACTTTTCCTGAAACACACCTACTTGGCATCGCTCGCGCGTCTCTTGATTTGGGCGTCGCTGTCGAAAGGAAAGACGACAACGACACTTCGAGAAACTGCAAAGGACATTTTGTCTGGACAGTTTTTTGAAGAACAACGCATTGAGAACCTAGTCGAGGACGACTTTTTTCAGTGGGTGCGGCGTCCAAAGGCAGAGAAATTACTGGCGCCGGTGTGGGAACGCACGCTGTCTCAGCTTGAGAGCTATGACCTTGCTCACCTTAATCAAGATATTTTCAAGGGCGTGTATCAGGAGTTGGTGGACCCAAAGGATCGGCACGACCTCGGCGAATACTATACGCCAGATTGGCTTTGCGAACGTGTTGTGACCCAACTGCTTCCGACGAAGGGTTTTGTCAGCGTACTTGATCCGTCGTGCGGCTCTGGCAGCTTTCTGCGCGCCACGATCGCGCACCTGCTGGAGGCCAACACCGACGACAGAGACGCCACACGATTGCGCCAGATTCTCGAAAACGTCGTCGGCATCGACATTCATCCTTTGGCGGTCATTATCTCGCGAGCCACGTACTTGCTCGCCATTCGCTCATTAGTGAAGGCGAGTAGACGACCTATCCAGATACCTGTGTATCTGGCGGATTCTTTATTCCTACCTGCGGAGGTGAAGCAGTTCACCCTCGGAGAAGTGCCGGGGTACGAAATTCGGTTCGGCGGTAATCGCAAGGTCTCTATCCCTGAAGAGTTGGTGAAACGTCCCGAATTCTTTGATCCTGCAATTACAGCGGCCGCTCGGATAGCGATGGATCATGCGGCTTCGGGTAAAGAGAGCCGAAAAAGCATCGAGGCTTACCTGCAAAAGGTCGTGCCGGAGTTGACCGCTCACGCGGCGGCACGCTCCATGATCGATGCCATTTGGAAATTCACGACAGAGTTGAGCGACCTAATCAGGCTCAAGCAGAACTCGATATGGGCCTTTATTGTTCGCAACAGCTATCGACCCGCGATGCTTCGCGAACGGTTCGATTTCATCCTCGGGAATCCGCCGTGGCTCTCTTATCGATACATCGCCGATCCCGAATACCAAGCCGAAATCAAAAAACGTGCAGTTGAAGATTATGCGATCGCTCCAACGCACCAGAAGCTATTCACACAGATGGAGCTGGCTACCATCTTCCTCGTACACACGCTGTCAACTTTTGCGCGCCAGGGCGGCCAGCTTGGATTCGTGATGCCGTTGAGCGTCGTAGCGGCCGACCAACACCAGAATTTGCGCAGCCGGCAATACAAGGCACCTATTCGACTCACTTCCTATTGGGATTTGCGGGCGGTATTTCCTGTGTTTAACGTCCCAAGCTGCGTGCTTTTCGCGACGAAGGAGCGTGAACATCCGCGTCCTGTACAGACTTACAGTTTGCCGGCCATCGAGTGGGAAGGCACGCTGCCGAGACGTGATCTGTCGTGGAAGGATGCGGAGCCGTTCCTCTCCAGTAAAAAGGCGACTGCCCGGCTCATCTATCTTGGCGACCGAAATGCCCTCTCAACAAAGAAGGGTAGGACGAGTCCGAACCAGCCAAGCCGATACGAGAAAAACTTCCATCAGGGCGCAACGATCCTGCCGCGAAGTTTCTATTTCATCCGAGTAAACAACGGAAACGGCAAAATCGATCCAGATCACCTTTACAACGTCGAAACGGATCCCAACCAAGCAGAGGATGCCAAACCGCCCTACGATACAGTAAAGATGAGGGGGCGCGTTGAGGGACGATTTATCTTCTCTACTGCTCTGTCGCGGCACTTGCTGCCATTCGCTGTCGTTGACCCAGCGCCAATTATTCTCCCTTGTGACATCAACGGCGCCGTAATGACTGTTTTGACCACAGACGAATTGCGCAACCGAGGTTACCGTGAGTTTGCAAATTGGATGCACGAGGCGGAGAAACTGTGGAATGCCGCCCGAAAGCAGAAAGCCGAAAGCCAAACGCTCTATGAGCGCCTCGACTATCATGCAGGTCTTACCTGCCAATCGCTTTCGGCGCGCTATCTGACGCTATACAACGCTGCCGGAACAAATATCTCTGCGGCTGTTTTGGATCGACATAGCCTCGCAATGCCATTCGTTGTCGAACACAAACTTTATTGGGCTGCGTTTGATACTGCGGAAGAAGCGCATTATCTAGCCGCCGTGTTGAATTCTAATGTGCCAAACGACAAGATCAAACCGTTCCAGTCGCTTGGACTTATGGGCGAGCGGGACATCGAGAAGAAGGTTATGGAACTTCCCATTCCTACCTTCAATCAGGAATTAGCTGAGCATCAAAACCTCGCTGCGCTCAGTGCCGTTGCACATCGTCAAGCAGAAAAATTTATTGAAGCGACAGAGCTGCCAGCATCATTAGCGAAAAGGCGGGGAATGGTACGAAAGGCAATTGCAGACTCTATCCGGGAAATTGACACTATCGTTGAAGAACTGCTCAGCGATCGTGTGAACGTGTAATGAAGCCAATTCGATGAAGGGCACGCCCTGGCGTGAATTTGTCGGTATATGCGGCGTGTCGCCGACATTGGCGTGGACGCACCGTCTTTAGGTCATTTCAGCCGGCAAAAGCGAAGCCTGACGATCCGAAAGATAGACAGCAAAGCTCGCATAGGATTCTATCGAATCTCCAGTTAATCCCTGTTCCATAAGTGCTTGAAGCTCCTGGAGCGCATTCGGAATCGACCGCCATCGCGGTTTACCTTCTGCAGCCACCGCTAGGCGACGGCCGATCTCGTCATCCATGGACTTGCGCGTGGTGGGTCTAAGCAGATCTGGACGTTCAAAATAGACCAATCGTTGAGCAAGGCGTCGATATCGGTCGTCTTCATATTCATCGGCCAGTTTGGCTCTCTCCGACCACTCTACTTCATGAAACCGCTTCATTCGGTTTTGGTCTTCCCGCGGTGGAAAACCGCGCTCATACAGCTGCTCTTCGACGTAGGGGGATGACGGATACACGGGCTCTGCAGCCTGGGCGGCTTGGCATAAACGCCGCAAGAATGCCTCGTCCTCCTTGAGTTTGGCCACCATTTCCAGAATTTCGCCTTCCTCAAAGGGAGAAAGATGCTCTGGCAGCGCGTCGCACAACGCCCAGAGCGTCGGCGCAGCATTTGTCCGCACGGTCACGATGGGTCTATCTGATGACCTGCAAAAGGCAACCAACTCGTCCTCACTCATTGCACGCAGGGCTGTGAGGTCGGCGCAAAGATCCAGGCAATAATGTCGAATTGCCTGATCGGTGTGCTGACCGATCCGCATGACTAGACGGGCGCAATGGTGATTTCCCACCGTTTCGGAGAAAAGAAACGCATCCTCGCCGGTGATGAACGCTTCGACGCTGGCCTTTTGACTAAATCGGACAAATTGCGACCACACCTCCGACGCACCCCTTTTTATATGCCGGCACAGCGCAAGCGTGGTTGTGACATCGGACATCGCCTCGTGAGCCGTCGGAACAACAATCCCGTTCGCTTCGGCGAGTAGCGCCAGCTTGAAGATTGGTAGGCCTTCGCTGTTTTGGGCGGGAACGAGGACGTCGGGTCGAAGCGCTGCCGTAACGCGGCACAAGTTGAGCACGTCCGCGCGCGCACTTCGCTGAGTATTCGTCAGGTAGGCATCAAAAAGACATTGGTAAAATGCCTGACGCAGAAATTCTTCGTCGAATGAAATCGAATTGAACCCGAGAAACAGGGCAGGGCACCAACGCTCGAGAACGCGCCGGACCTGCAACACCATTTCATAGTGGGACGGTAGAGCCGGATTTGTCAGATCCTCAATTCGCAATCCCGTGATACGCATTGCCTCAGGCGACGGAATTACATGGGGCATCAACCGACAACGAATTTGAAACTGATCGGCGACGTTAAGGTTCGTGTCAGTTCGTACGCCGGCGAATTGAATGATCTGATCGAAACCCTTCGCCAGCCCCGTCGTTTCGAGATCGTAGATGACAAAGCTCATCGATCGTCATTCTGCCCCAACGAGTCCAATCGAAATCGCATCGCGGCCGCACTGACCTTGAACTTCTTCGCAAGCGCCAAAACAGCCTCCTCATCTTCGAGATCGACTGACTTGCCGTTAAGGGCCGCTACGACCAGCGCTTCGGGCATGAGCAATTCTGCCGCAAAAGCATTTGCCTCAATCTCTATAGGATCCGTACCGGCCGATGCAACGGCGTCCCGACGGAGCGAACCGCGGTCGACGTGTACGGCGGCCTCAAGTTCAGGTTTGTGAAGGACAACATGCGCAAGTTCATGAGCCAGTGTAAAACGCTGACGGGTAGGGGTATGAAGAGCGTTGATCCCCAAGATCGGAACACCGTCACGGATATGCGCCAATCCCGACAACTCATCGTCGAGAGGACCATACTCGACGCGAACACCCAACGATTTTGCTATGCGCTCGATTGGAACAGGGTTTGTGGAGATCCCTAGCTTGTGGAGGAGCGCCCGGGCTTCTCGCCGGGCACCCTGTGGGTTTGGTTGGCGTGTCATCGTGATGTGCGCTTTCTGCGGCGGTCGCCGGCCATGGCGGTCACCAAAAAGCCTTGTACCCCCGACTCCTGTTTTGGACTGAGAGTTCCGTCCGTAACTTTGAGATCAGCCGCAGGCGTATCGAAAACCCATTTTTCTGGCACCAGCTCAAGGACAGAATCGAGTTTCAAGGCGTTTGTGAGCCCGAAGAGCTGATGAATCATGATGCGCTGACGGCCATTCTCGATATTTGCGACGGAGGCTCGTGACAGACCGAGCTGCGCGCCGACTTGTTGTTGGGTGAGACCTAGCTCCTCCCGGCGAACGGCAACCGCCCGGCCCAACCGGCGATAGAGCTCCATTTCTGACATCGTCATAAACTGCTCCGCTCCCCGGTGTGCGTCAAGCTAACACGAAAAGTTTGTGATATACACACATAAAATATTGATGTGCTTATAAATTGACATATTCCCAGAATATCCGTATAAACTTTGGCGGTAACGGTGGGGATGGTCCTCATCGCAAAGTGTGGCGCGAAGAGCGCCTGGAGTTTCGTTAAATGGCTGACGTAATTGATGAAATGTCTTCCGATGCCGCTTCGAGCGTCGGCAGTCCTGCCTGCGGGAGGATCGCGATCCCGGTCAAACTTGGTCACAAAGACGAACGGGTCGTCGAGTTGAAGTTGGGAAGCAGTGTGACGGTGATTCTCGACATCATTGCCGCAGAGCGCTGTTGCCTTGTCGAAGAACTGATTCTGCGTCGCGACGGCGAGGACGAACCGCTGACTTCCGTCGTCGTCATCACGGCGGACTACCCCCACCACCACCGCCATCACGTCCATTTCAAGGGCGAGGTGCGGGTGAATGTCAATTACCAGACCGCGCAAACCCGAGAATTCAAGCGGGATGCGACGGTTGAAGACATCCTGGAATGGGCGATCAAGGAGTTCAAGATCGACCCGAACATGGCGAGTGAATTCGATCTGGCGCTCCACGGCACGAAGGAGACGCTGCCGCCGGACGAACACGTCGGGCACTTGGCCGGGCGCCACGACGAGCTCGCGCTCGACCTTCTCCGCGGCGACATCTCGAACGGGAGCTGTGCGTGATCGCCGACCCAAGTGCTGCCCGCGTGGATGCTGATCTCGAGGAACCTGCGTTCCTCGCCGGCTGCCACGCGGGGCACTGGCGCATTCTGTCGAACGAATTTCCGATCCTGGATTTCGTTGTTTCGGCAACCGAACCGGACGGGAAGGCGAGTGTGTACGGCTTTCAGGCCGAACTCTCCAATTTTCCGGCACAGGCTCCGATGGTCCGGATTTGGGACCACGAGAACAACGTGCCTCTCGCCAAGGACCGGCGGCCGAAGGGAGGCGCGCGAGTGGAGAAAACGTTCCAGCATTGGGGGTCCGATACCGTCTACCGGCCGTGGGACCGAATGACTGGGCCCCATGACGCGAATACGGCAAATCTTTCGCATTTGGCCTGGCGTCCAGACCGGCACCTGCTTTTCATCTTCGAGGACCTCTATGGCATCCTTCACAGCAACGCTCGCGCGCATCGCCTTCGGACCGCCGCCTAATATCCTCTGTGACGAGGGCATCTGGCGCGCGGGTGTTGCCGAATTGCGTCGCCGCACCGGTGGCCGCCGTGAAAGTGGCGCGTTCCTCCTGGGCTCAAAGGGCAGAGCGCGCCGGATCGACGAGTTCGTGTTTTATGATGATATCGATCCGAACGCTCTCAAAACCGGCAGTGTGAAGATCGACGGGCGCTGCCTTGGCGACCTGTGGGCGCTTTGCCGTAAGACGGGGCGCGCTGTTATGGCCGACGTCCACGTCCATCCGGGCGGCTTTGCTCAGAGCGATTCCGATCGGGCCAATCCCATCATAGCCGAGGTCGGCCATATCGCGATCATTATTCCACATTACGCGGCCCGGGCAACCATACCCGGCCACATCGGCGTTTACGAATACCGCGGCGACCGGCAATGGCGTGATCACAGCTTCGACCACTGGTCGCTCCTTCATGTTGGATGGTGGCCATGGTACTAGAACGCCAGATTTCCCGTCTCGCAAAGCTCCTCGTCGATAGCGAGCACATTACCTTCGATGAAGCGCAGGAACAGCTGCGCGCCCTCACTCTCGAAATCGTTGTCGGACCAGATGCGACGTCTCGTGCGGCCCACGCAGCAGTACTGACCGCAGTACTGGTTGGCAGCCGCACGTTCATCGGCGGCGTACGCTTAGCCGGGACAACGGATCAGCCCCTAAATTCGAATTTGCCCTTGATGGCGGCCACGCTTGGCGACGCCGCCATTCTGGTGGGCGCGACGACATTCGAAAAACCGGCGTCGCGTCGGATTGTCATCGGCCGGTCCGCCGATCCAATCAGCGAATGGGCCGTTGCTCCGTGGTGGATAGGCTGGTGCGCGGGCACCGCAGCACCTGGTCAGGTGTCATCGGATGAAGGCGAGAACCCGCTTGTCGGCATCGCCGCGGCTGCACTTGCTGTAGGCGCGGCATTCGATGCCGCACGGGGAATGTCCCGCGATGTCCGTTCGGAGATCGATCTGTGGCCGACAGGCCGCGGCGAGCAGGCGCCTGGATTTGCGGAGATCTTCTTGCCTGGGGCGATTTGGCTTATCGGCCTCGGCAATCTTGGCCAAGCGTTACTCTGGGCGCTTGCCGCCTTGCCCTATGCCGAGCCTGCTAAGGTCAGCCTTGTTCTTCAGGACCGGGATAAGGTCAGCGAAGAGAATTGGGCGACCTCAGTGCTGGTCCAGAAGGAGATTTACGGAGAGCTCAAGACCAAAATCGCGGAGCAATGGGCCCTGGCGCGGGGTTTTGATGTTCGGCGTGTTGACCGGCGCCTTCTTACTGGCGATCGTCTCGAAGACGAAGATCCGCGTGTCGCTCTTTCGGGCGTCGATAGGGTGGAAGCGCGGCGGCGTATGGCCCATGTCGGGTTCGATTGCATCGTCGATGCGGGGCTTGGTCGCACGGCCTCTCACTTCGACCGTTACAGGGTGACCGTGTTTGATTGCGGCCGCCCCATCGACGAGCACTTCAAAACACTTGACGATGAGGCTGCAAAGCTCAGCACCCCTCAGGATGACGCTTACCGGCGTCTTGAATCCGAGATTGGTGCTTGCGGGGCAGCCGAGATTGCTGGTGCTAGCATCGCCGTGCCTTATGTCAGCACACTTGCAGCTTCGGTTGCTGTCACCCGCTTGATCGCCATCGTCTCCGGCTGCGCGTGCCCCAGTAACGAGGTCGGAAAAGTGGCCTATATTGCCGCGCGTAAGCTCGCCCCTCTTTCCAAGGTTGATGCCCGCGGCGCGAGACATGCCGGTCATCCACGCAGCAACCGAGGCCCATAATGTGTGCACATCACAAGATTGGCTTCTAGGCGCGCAAACGACCTCGACGGCCGGCCAAGACAGCTAGCATGTTCACGACTGATGTGGTTCCTTCGGCGCATAGTGCAGCCGATTTGAAGTCGGCCGTGCGCTTGTGTTGCAACGCCAACGCCAGTTTGACCGCGGCCTTCGCATGTCCACGAGCTTCGTCATTTCCAGAGCCATAAAACTCGGCCTCAAAGATCGCATCCAACATGCGCTTGGAATCGGTTGCACTCGGTTGGATGCCGTCGGCCGAAATGTGCCGCGCCGGATCGTACAGTTCCTGTGCCGATGTAATAAGCACTTCTCGGCACAACAGACCGACGGCCTGATACTCTTCTTCCGAATCCGCAGCATCCAAACGTGAGCGCACTTCCTGAAGTTGCCGGTCGACCTTCTGCCAGCCAGTCGGCTCCTCAAAAACGACGGCGCGCCCGCGACCCTTTTGGGGGCCATAGACAGGGCGGCCCGATAGCCGATTGACTTCGGCCAGGAGCCAACCGTCATTCCAGAGCTGGCCGTTGAGTGCTGTCACGATCATTGCGGCCCGTTCGGGATCCGGCTGAACAATCGGATGCACCGATTCACATAGTAATTTGAGGAATTCATCGTCCGGTGCGTGAAGCAGGTTGAACCGATGATCGTAGAACACCCAATCGTCGGGCCAATCCCGGTTACGAACGCAATGTTGATAGATATCCTCGGCTGCATTCCGAAACCGGCGGTCATCGGAAGGCAGCTTGGTCAGGTCGTAAAGGCGTGACAGGAAGTCGTTTTCCGCAAACCGCCCAGACCAGTACACACGGTCTGCAGAGAAGAAGTCAGCGATTGCCCGCCGCGTGACCTCGGAGATCTCATTCGGCATTCGAACCCCTTACATATATCTGGACCAGCATACGCGCGGATCGCCGGGCACTCATCGCGGATTTTTTGTGCAACATAAAGGACGCTATGTTTCGCTAACACTTGTTCCAAAGGCGGCCACACTGACGGATCGCCGCATGGGCGTCCAAGCCAATCATCCCTTCGCTGAAGCGTAATGCCACCAAGCGGTGATTGCTGATAAGCCTCAAAATGGCAATAAGCGAAACTTCAAACTGCCCGCTACTTCGTCAAGGCCTTAAGCGAAGTCGCTTTGCGCGCTCACGCTCGCGCTCTCTGAGTTCGGTTGCACGCTCGGTCGGGTCTGGATTGTAATACCTCTTCAAGATATTGAGCGTCTTGTGACCAGTCGTTGCCGACAACTCCAGAACGTTATCGTGCAACGAGGCAAGGCGAGTCGTTGCCACATGACGCAGATCGTGGAACGTGACGGAAATTTCCGCTTTTCGAGCCGCGTCCCGAAACGCTTGGCACAAAGCATCCTTCGTAAATCCCCCCGCCTTAATGTTCTTGCTGTCCGGGTCACCAAAAACATATCCATCGAGACGCCGGGGCAGGGCTTTCCGCATCGCTTGGATCACTGACAACGCAGCCGAGGTTAGCGGTACGTCGCGAGCAGTATCGTTCTTGGTATTGGGCAAATGGATGTGCGTGTTATGAACATGCTCCCACCGCAAGCGCCGAATCTCGCCGGCACGCATTGCGGTTTCAATAGCAACCCTGGCGCACCAAACAAGCCAAGTGGGACCTTCAGCACAAGCATCTAGCAACCGTGTTTGCTCTTTCGGTGTCAGGTGAGCGCTGCGCGGCGGGCGTTGCCGTGGGCGTGGCAAGCCGGTGCAAGGATTGGCGACCCGGTATCCCCATTTTGCGATGGCAGTTTTGTAGACGGCCGACAGCAGGTTGACGGCATTGCTGATCGTTGTGGGCGCCTTGCCCTCCGCCGTTCGCACTTCCATCCATTCCGCGATTGTTACGGACTCGACAGATAGAAGGGACCATTGGGCGAACTCCTCAGCCGCCCACGCGCGCAACCGATAGACCTCGCTCGCGTGTCCCTTTTTGCTCGGGCTAATCTCCCGCGCGTATCGTTCCACTATCTCTTTGAGCGTCGCCCGACGTTCCTTGCTGCGATCCGTATATTCGTCGCCGCTGATCCGACCTTCGGTCACGTTTGCCCAACGTTTCGCGGCCGTGTGCGTTTCGAATGTGCGTGTCTTCGCGACGAGCTTTCCGTTTGGCCCCCTGCGACGAATCTGGACTCGCCACTGCGCGTCTCCGCGTTGCTGTATCGTCGCCATTTCCGCATCTCTCCGGCACACTATTTGGTACATCTATTGTGCCAAATTGTGCCAAAAAATGCAACTTTGGACTGGACTCAAACGGGGGTATGCCATCTAAGTCATTGATATGGCGGATGGGGAGGGATTCGAACCCTCGAAACCCTTGCGGGTTTGCCGGTTTTCAAGACCGGTGCCTTCAACCGCTCGGCCACCCATCCGGTGCCGGCTCATTGCCCCGAACCGGGGCCATAAGCAAGGCTTTAGCGATCTTCGACGGTTGAGCCGCGCAGCGCCATCGTTTACTCTTCCGGTTCCATCTAGGGCTTGATTCGGCTTGATGAATCGATCGCTGCGACAGACCTGCGCCGTGATCGCGCTCGGCGCGCTTGCCGCCGGCTGCGCCTCGACGCCGGAAGGTGAGGTCAGCGTTCCGCCCAATGCCGGCGTCTACAAGGTCGGCAACCCCTATCAGATCGGCGACACCTGGTATTATCCGCACGAGCAGCCGGATTACGACGAAACCGGCATCGCCTCCTGGTACGGGCCGGGCTTCTACGGACACTCTACGGCGGATGGGGAAATCTTCGACGCCGACTCGCTGACGGGGGCCCACCGCACGTTGCCGCTGCCGGTGAACGTGCGCGTGACGAACCTGGAGAATGGAGAGTCCCTGACGCTGCGCGTGAATGACCGCGGGCCGTTCGCCAAGGGCCGCATCATCGACGTGTCGGAGCGCGCCGCCAAGCTGCTCGGCTTCTACGGCGCAGGCACCGCGCGGGTGCGCGTCACCTACGTCTCGCGCGCCGATCTGCCGAACGGCAAACCGCAACCTTTCGGCGTGGATACGGCCCCGACGATCGCGAATGCGGTTCCGTCGGCGCCCATCGGAAAGGTCGAGACCGATACGCTTGGCGCAATTCCGGGGACGACACAGGTGCCGGCGACCGGAATTGCACCGGCTCCAGCGCCAACGGCACCCGCACCGCCAACCGTCGATCCTGGCGCCCTGCCGACCGGACAGGTAACCAAGGTTCCCGTGCCGGCCGTCACCTCTCTCTATGTCCAGGCCGGCGCCTTCAGCAATTATCAAAACGCCGCGCGTCTGGCGGCGCGCCTGGACGGTGGATTGAAAATTTCCGCCATTCAACGCGGCGGCCAAACGCTCTATAGAGTGCGGCTGGGCCCGTTCAATACGACCGACGATGCCGATGCGGCGCTGTCGAGGATCAGCAGCCTCGGCAGCAACGACGCGCAAATCGTCGTCGACCAGTAACAGTCAGCCTTTCACGTATCGGAGTGTAATCATGCCGTGCTTGCGCTTTTTCGTCCTTGGCCTGTGTCTCCTGACGTTGGGCCTCTCGCCCGCGCGCGCCGCAATGAGTACGAGCGCCGAGCACGCGATTCTGATGGATGCGGCCACCGGCCAGGTGCTGTGGGCGAGGGATGCGTTCACGCCTATGCCTCCCGCCTCGATGAGCAAGCTCATGACCCTGGAGCTGCTGTTCCAGCGCTTGAAGGACGGCCGCGTCAAGCTGACCGACACATTCCCGGTGTCCGAACGTGCCTGGAGCACGCAAGGATCGAAGATGTTCGTGTCGCTGGGAAGCCGGATTGCGGTGGAAGACCTCATCCGGGGCGTCATCATCCAATCCGGCAATGACGCCTGCGTCGTCATCGCCGAAGCTTTGGGCGGCACGGTGGAAGGCTTCGTCGATATGATGAACCGCCGCGCGGGCGAGCTTGGGCTGAAGAACTCGCATTTCGTAAATCCGGACGGTCTTCCCGATCCGCCGGGTCAGCTCATGTCGGCGTACGATCTGGCGGTGTTGGCGCGGCATCTCGCGCAGGACTATCCCGCCTATTATCATTATTTCGGCGATCGGGATTTCACCTGGAACAACATCCATCAACCGAACCGGAACACGGTGTTGTCGAAATTCCCCGGCGCGGACGGCCTCAAGACCGGCCACACGGACGCGGCGGGATACGGCGTAACAGTCTCGGCGGTGCAAGATGGCCATCGCTTGATTCTGGTACTGAACGGATTGCGCTATCCCGATCTGGACAAGGCCAGCCCAATGAAACAGGACTGGTTCGCCGAAATGCGCCGGGGCGACGAGGCGGCGCGCGTCCTGGGAATGGCGTTTCGCGAATTCCGCAGCTACCAGCTTTTCAGGACGGGCGAGATCGCCGGCGCGGCACAAGTTTGGGGTGGATCGAAGAAAGCCGTTCCGGTGACGGCAGGCAAGCCTCTCGCCGTGACCCTGCAGGTCGACTCCCGTCCCAGGATGACGGTGACGCTGCACTACATCGGACCGCTGCAGGCGCCGATCGCACAAGGCCAGCAGGTCGGAACGCTTATCGTCGCCGCGCCGGACTTTCCGGGCCTGACCGTTCCCGTCTATGCGGCGCAGAGCGTGCCGCGCGCCAGCCTATTCGGGCGGATGATGATGGGACTGCGCGCGCTCATCACGGGCCACCACACGCGATGACGCAGGAAGGCCGCTTCATCAGCTTCGAAGGCGGGGAGGGCGCCGGCAAATCCACGCAAGCGCGCCGGCTTGCCACGGCGCTGGAGAAGCGCGGCATCTCCTGTGTGATCACGCGCGAGCCCGGCGGTTCGCCGGGCGCGGAAGATATCCGCAAGCTGTTGGTACAAGGTGATGTAGGCCGTTGGGAACCCGTTGCCGAGACATTGCTCCTTTTCGCTGCGCGCGCTGACCATATCGCTCGCACGATCAAGCCTGCACTTTCGATAGGGAAATGGGTGATATGCGATCGTTTCACAGACTCAACGTACGCGTATCAGGGCGTCGGTAGAAACGTCGACCGCGAAACCATACGGCGGATTGAATCCATTTCGATAGGCGATTTCCAGCCCGACCTTACGTTTATTCTGGATATTTCTCCCGAAGTGGGTTTGTTGCGAACAAGTACGCGTGCGAGCCCACTCTTCGACCCGGCCATGAAGAATCCTGACTCGGCTGAAGCCCAATCTGCGCTCAATCGACGAAAAGAGGCTCGGTTCGAAAGGTTTGGAAAATCATTTCATACAAGGCTGCGGCAGGCGTTCCTCGATATTGCCAAGCGGGCGCCGGACCGCTGCCGGGTGATTGACGCCGGCGCGGACGAAAACACGGTCGCAGAGGCGATCTGGAAAGCCGCAGCCGCGCGTTTTGCGTTAAGCTAGCCGCATGGCCAAGCGCTCCCGCCCGCAGGAAAACGTCGAAACCGACCGTATCGAAGGCATGGACCATCCGCGCCAGACGGCACGCCTGATTGGGCAGGACGGCGCACTGGCGATCGTTTCGCGCGCCTTGCGCAGCGGACGGCCGCCGCAAGCTTGGCTGATCTGCGGCCCGCCGGGGGTTGGCAAGGCGACGCTCGCTTACCGCATCGCGCGTTATCTGCTGGCATACGGCGCGAGCGATCGAGGTCCCGCCGACCTGAGCGTTCCCGCGAACGATGCGGCTTGCGTTCAAGTCGCCGCCGGCTCGCACCCCGGCTTACTGGTGCTCAAACGCAGCGTCGATCCCGAGACGGGTAAGCCGATGAGCGTGCTTTCGGTCGGTGAAGTACGGCGGCTGTCGGGCTTCTTCGGCATGACTTCGGGCGCAGGCGGCTGGCGCGTTGCCGTGGTCGACACCGCCGACGACATGAACGACGCCGCGGCGAACGCGCTGCTGAAACTGCTCGAAGAACCGCCTTCGCGCGCCATGCTGCTGGTGCTGTCGAATACGCCGGGACGGCTTTTGCCCACTATCCGCTCGCGCTGCCAGAGGCTGAACCTGCGGCCGCTCTGCGAACGCGACATGGAAGCGGAACTTCAGCGCCTGGTGCCGGAGCAGAGCGCGGAGGAACGTGCGTCCCTGGCGCGGCTGGCCTGCGGTTCGCTGGGCGCGGCGCTTAGGCTGGCGGGCAGCGACGGCCTCATGCTCGCCGAGGAAGCCGCCCGGTTGATCGACAAGGCGGCGCAACCGGACATTCCGGCGCTGTTCGCTTTGGCCGAAAAACTGTCGCGTATAACCGACGGCCTGGAGATGCTGGGCGCGTTCCTCACCCAGGCGCTGGCCGAGCGTGTCCGCGCACGCGCGCTGGGCGGCCAGCCCCATCTGAACAGGTGGGTTGGCGCGCTGGAGCAGCTGCGCAAGAATTTCGCGCGCAGCGAAGCGCTACATCTCGATGCGCGCCAGACGCTTCTTACGGCGGCGCGCGAAATGAACGCAGCGTCGCGGCGCGCCGGCACGGTTTAGGATTCAACCATGCTTGTCGACAGTCATTGCCATCTAGAATTTCCCGCTCTTGCCCGCGAAATCGACGCGGTGATGGCGCGTGCGCGGGACGCCGGCGTAGGCGTCTGCGTCAGCATCTCCACCAAGCTCGACACTTTTCCGCACGTGCGCGACATGGCAGCGCGCTTCGACGATGTGTGGTGCTCGGTCGGCATCCATCCGCACGAGGCGGCCGTCGAGCCGCTGGCCGACGCCGCGCCGCTGATCGAACGGGCGGGCGATCTCAAGGTGGTCGGCATCGGCGAGACGGGCCTGGATTATTTCTACGAACATTCGCCGCGCGCGACGCAGGCCGCGAACTTCCGCGCCCACATAGAGGCGGCGCGCCGGACGAAACTGCCGCTCATCGTCCACACCCGCGACGCGGAGGACGATACAATGGCGATCCTGCGCGAGGAAACGGCGAATGGCGCGTTCACCGGCGTCCTGCATTGCTTCACCGGATCCAAGGTAATGGCGGAGGCGGCGCTGGACCTGGGCTTCTATATTTCGGCCTCCGGCATCATGACGTTCAAGAAGTCCGAAGCGCTGCGTGCGGTCCTCAAAGACGTGCCCTTGGACCGGCTGCTGGTGGAAACCGACGCGCCCTATCTGGCGCCCGCGCCCCACCGCGGCAAACGCAACGAGCCGGCCTTCGTGGCGCACACCGCCGCTGCTCTCGCAGAACTCAAAGGCGTCTCGGCTGACGAATTGGCGCGCGCCACTACCGACAATTTCTTTCGCCTCTTCACAAAGGCCGCGCGCCCACAATCCCCCTCCGCCAAGGCTACGGGGGACAAGTGACCGATAAACTCGAAATCACGATTTTGGGCTGCGGTTCGTCCGGCGGCGTGCCGCGCCTCGGTGGAGCGGACGGCTCGGGCCATTGGGGCGCTTGCGACCCGGTCAATCCGAAAAACCGCCGCAGCCGCTGTTCCATCCTGGTACGGCGGATTTCGAACGCCGGCGTCACCCGGGTTCTGGTCGACACCTCGCCCGACATGCGCGAGCAGCTTCTACGCGCCCGCGTCAGCGATTTGGACGGCGTGCTCATCACCCACGATCATGCCGATCAACTCCACGGCATCGACGATCTCAGGCTGGTGGCCACCCATCAGCGCCGCCGCGTGGACGTCTACACCGATGCGCGGACGAGCGAAGCCATTCTTTCCCGCTTCTCCTATTGTTTTGTGCAGCCAGATGGCAGCGATTACCCGCCCATCGCCAAGCTGCACGCCATCGCTGAGCCGTTCGCGCCGTTCGAAATCGGCGGAGCAGGGGGCCCGGTGACGGTTCTGGCCTTCCCCCAGCGCCACGGGCGGGTGCGCTCGCTCGGCCTGCGCTTCGGTTCGGTGGCCTATTCCGCGGATGTTGATGCGCTGGACGAAACGGCCTTCGCCGCGCTCGCCGGCGCGGAATGCTGGATCGTGGACGCGCTGCGCTATGCGCCGCATCCCAGCCACTCCCACGTGGCGCAGACTCTGGAATGGATCGCGCGCGTCAAGCCGAATCGCGCGATTTTAACCGACCTCCATATTGATCTGGATTACGAGACCCTGAAACGCGAACTGCCGCCGAACGTTGAGCCGGCTTACGACGGCATGACCGTCGTGGCCGCGCTCTTAGGCCGTCCACAAATCTAGGGATTTAGCGGAGATGGTAATTCGACCGGCACGGTTCAAGGGGGGCCGGAAAAATATTTTCTCTATGTTGGGGGCGGGAACGGCGCCACGCGCTACTCGCTATCCTTGGCGAGGTCCTGATTGGAAAGAACTGTCTTATTGTCGCCGGACTGCAGCAAGATTTCCTGAATCAGTGTTCCGCCCGCGTCGTTGGGAGACATAAACATGATGCTGGACGGCTCTTGCCAAGCGATGTGCGTCATGACGATCCAGTTTCGCGGCGGCAGGTTCTCGAACGAAAAATATCCCGATCCGTCGCACACCGTCTTATGGTCGAATTTGTGGGCTCTCTTGTTGTAATTGGCGGGAAAGCCCTTGCCGGCGTCGAGGCCCTCTTCCATTTCCATGTTGTAGCCGGTGGCCGGCTTCAACGAAATCTCGGTACCGGCGCAAGTGAGAAGCCGCCCATCGGGAAGCCTGACAAAGGCTTGCCCCTTTAAGTTTGCAGAACCGGTTCCCTCCCAGCCACGGAAATCTTCGTCGGAATAGGGGGTGAAAAGTGCACTCGAGTCGGACGAGGCACATCCCGCAAGCATCAGCAGGCAAACGAAGGGGAACAAGATACGAGACATCGGCATCCTTCCGCCTTGGCGGGCAGATAATTGTTTCGTATCATCCAATTAAGGACAAAACGGTAAGTTATTGGTAAAGGGATGCCGGGAATTTCACGGCATTTGCGGCGGGCTAGCGGCCCTGATGCCGGAAATTCTGCGATTTCTTGGGGGCGAACTTGCCGGCTTTGCCGGCCAAATTCGCGTAGGACTTTGGGGGCGTATTGATAAGAAGAGCCTGCTTTTGCGCAGCCTCTTTGCGTCGCGCGATCTCCTGTGGTGAAAGCGGACGGTTCTTCTTTGAATCGCTCATGGAAGCGTTACCCAGGATGGCTGCGCCTAAAGATATACCTTTAGCGCCGCTCGATACAGGAAAACTCTGCTTCTATTGGCGATGTTTCACTTGACAAACCCACGTACTAGGTTTAGATAATCTCCGCAAGGAGATATTGCCATGAGTTCGAACCTTTCCGCCACTCATTTCCACAATGAAGACGCGGCCTACGAATACGTCGAGGCGCGGCTTTGGCCAAACGGTCCTGTGTGCCCACACTGCGGAAACGCCGACGGCGACAAGATCGGACACCTTTCGGGGGAGACCGCCCGTCACGGGCTTAGGAAGTGCTACGCCTGCCGCAAGCAGTTCACCGTGAAGGTCGGCACCATCTTCGAAGACAGCCATGCCCCGCTGCGGCTGTGGCTTCAAGCCGTCTACATGATCTGCTCGTCCAAGAAGGGCATTTCGACCCGCCAGTTGCAACGCACCCTCGGCGTCGGCATGAAGACCGCTTGGCACATGGGGCACCGGATCAGGTTTGCGATGGAGCCGGGACCGGGTGTTGGCCCGCTCGGTGGCAAAGGTGCCGTCGTAGAGGCTGACGAGACTTTCCTGACCAATTCGCCCAAGACCAAGAAGCACCCCAGCGCAGGCGGCTATCAGCACAAGGTAGCTATTCTGAGCCTTGTTGAACGGGGAGGGCGCACCCGTTCTGTCATCCTAGCAAAGCCGCCTAGCCGCCCGGAAATCGTGGAAGCGCTGCACCGTCACGTTGACCCGGCCTCGTTCCTGCACACCGATGGCGCGCAGTACTACAAGGGCCTGTGGGCGGTTGCCGGGCACAAGAGCGTCAACCATCTCAAGGGCGAATATGCCCGCAAGGAAGGCGATGTATCCGTGCACGTGAACACCCTGGAAGGGTTCTTTTCTGTGTTCAAGCGCGGGCTTGTCGGCGTCTATCAGCACGTCGAAAGCCAACATCTGCACCGCTACGTTTCCGAGTTCGATTTCAGGATGAACACCCGTGCGCGGCTTGGCGTTGACGACGTGCGCCGTTCTGAAATCGCCCTCCAAGGCTTCAAAGGCCGTAGGCTCACTTATCAAACAACTCGTCGGGAAGCGTAATTTCCGCAGAGGGCGTGACCTTCTGCGCACTATTCTTGCGCTACTGAGCGGCAGGGTGGAGTAACTGACTCCGCCCTCCCGCCCAGCTATCCTAGGAATTGCCAAAGACCTAGGAGATAAAATGGACATCGAACTAGAAGATCGCTTTGCTGCACTCACTGCTCAATTCCAGGGGCTCCGGGAAGTTGTAGATCGGCTGTTGGCGTATGAGGCGCGGCGGTCAAGCAATCCTTCCGCGTTACTGGAACACTTTTCCGACGCCACAAACTTCCGAAATTACGAACTCGCGAAACGCAGTCCTCAATCGCCTCGCGCAATCGCATACCAAGAAGCGCTTCAAGCCGAGGTTGATGGGATTGTTTCGAGGGCGCGGATAATAGCAGAGGGAGAAACGGGCCCTTCGGATCAGAAAAAGCACGAATGATTTCGTTGCGCGCAGTTGTCATGAACACCACCTTCGGCTAGAGTGAACTAACCGTTGGCGCGGTCATTTTTCGATGAGGCGGGGTTCGCGGCCCCGCTCATCTTCCCCTACAATAGCGCAGCTCAGAACTGGAAAACAAATCCGAGGTTTTCCATGATCGCACTTTTGGAAACCGTAAAGCTCATATACTGATAGCGCACTAAGACCCTCACGCCGAATTCTTCTGATGCTTGCCATTGCACGCCAGCGCCTATGCGCCCCGCAAATCGGTCTTCAGATGCGGTAAAGATGGTCGTGGCTGAAGAGGCGGCATCTTTCCCATTGACCCAACCAAGTCCAACATCGCTAATGATCGAAACATCACTGTGAGCTATTGGTAGGTAGCCCATGCCGTCCAGAAAAATACCCTCAGCCTGTACAGAGGTCGTTCCTGTCGGAGAATTCCGGTCGCCGTTAACACTAAAATAACTTGCTTCTACCGTGTAATACTTGCTGAACCGCCAACCTACATCGACTGACATGCCGTTGGGAGTTTGCGGACCAACTAGACCTTCGATGATCGGACTTTTGTAGTTTACCTCCGCTTGGGTGAAGTCGCCCCCGATATAGACGCCGGTCACATAGTTGTCGGCATAAGCGTTAGTGGCGAACGCAACCAAAGTGGCCACAGTGGCCATAGCAAAAATGCGGTTCATTACATTCCCTCCGCTCTGGCGATCGGGGAGTTGAGAAAACCACACCTGAGCGGGTTCGCCGCCGCCTTTAGACCTTTCGATCCTCGGACATGCGCGACGGCCTCCCCGACCATAGAGATCGGAGAGTGCGGGATGACGGCTGCACCAGACCGTCAGGTGTGGGGTTCTCACGCCCCAGGACGGCCAAGGGGCCGACCTGCCGAGATATTACACCGAACCGGCTGACGGGCGAGGGGTTTTGATGCTAGAAGGGTATCTATGCCCATGACACGCGCCCACAAATCCAAGGCCAAAAAAGACGATCCCGCTCAGTCCAAGCGGTTCATCGAGACCGCCAAGGCCATCGGTGCGTCGGAAGACCCGAAGGATTTTGACAAGGCGTTCAAGAAGGTTGTGCGCCCGAAGGGACGCCTTTCTTAGCTTTGTGATAAGCGCGCCGGCGCTCCTTCTCGTCCAGCATACCTTTGTGCCAGAGACGAAGAACGTCCGTATCCACAAAGACCGATAGGTGCTTCTCGCGCGATCTAAAGCCTTTAGCGGTCAAGCCCACTATGGATTGCCCCGCGATAAAATCTGCCGCCTCAAGGGTCACGCAGTCCTCTTTTTCAACGAGGGCAAAGCCCCCAAGCATATGTGCGTGGCGCGATGGCTCGCGTGGGCCGGTCATGTGTTTCACAGATTTGTAGATAAGTGCGGCGTCCTCGGCCCCGGCCGCGCCAGATTCAAGCATAAAGGCGACCTTAGCGGTGGGGTTGGTTTTCATAACCTCACCACAAACAGCCATCATCAACATGCGAAAACAGAGGCCATAATCGGAATCGGCCTTGAACCCTTTAATTCCGACCATCTCCTTTTTGATGGCCGCATGAGCTGCTCGGTCCACGCCAACTGCCACGGTAAAAAAGGAGTGCTTACCAACGATCTTCTCTTGAGCTTGGGTAAACCGCTTAGCTTTGAAATCACTCCAGCCTTCGAAGCCCTCATGCCGGTCCTGAAACTCCTTGGTGTGGAAAGCCTTAACATGGGAGCGGCTAAGCAGCCGCTTCCAAGACATCCCAAGGTCGTCCCACATGGCTGGCAACGCCACCGCACCCGCGATGACCGTATAGGGCGAGCGTCCATCCGTCCCAGTCTCGTCCAGCCTGGTACTAAACAATAGGGCCACGATATTCTCCCGCGCGCCACTTCCTAGGAGTGCAGCAACAAGCGCGGAAAACGCCGCACTCACTTACCATACCTCTTGTGGCTGGGTTCGTGAAGTGAAACATCGGGCTTCTATTTCCCATAATATATCTTATACGTAAATATTCATGCCAAGCGGGGCCGGCTAATAGGGCCTCTCTCCGATCAGGTTCCCTGCCGGGCTGTAACGGCAGACCAGTACGTCCGCGCCGCCCCCGCTCGCTACGGCGCAGCCTAGCTGGGACGTGTCTTTCCAGATCATCTGGGTGTAATGGCCCACAACGTGCCCTTCGCCTAGCGTGCTGACGTCCGGAAATATCCCATTACGGAAAAATTGCTTCTCCTGCGCCCAAGCACCGACCATCTCTTCCGGCGTGAAGCCGCCGGCCGATCCCATCCAGAGGTTTTCTCCTTCGCCTACGCGTTCGTTCTTGGGGCTATGCTGAGGACGGCCTGTCTGCGCCAGCTTGTTCGCCCAGACGGCGGCATGCGCGGCGAGCGTCTCGCTCCAGACCAGCGGCGGCAGATTGAGCGCGGTCCGTTCCGCATTGTGTGCGGCCAGAATCCGACCGGCAAAATCGCTTGGGGCTGCCGCCTTGCAAGGAAGCGCTGCTAGGCTCAGGAGCAAGAACGCTGCCGCGGATCTCATGCTTGCCTCAATGCCCATACCCCCAAGCGGCAGTATTGCACGGTTTCTGCGAAAAAGCAGCGCGCGCCCCTTGCCGCGAAGCGCCTACCCGCCTTCTATCGCGGCATGGAAAAGCCGAATCCTTCCAAAGACATCGAATCGCTTCTTGAGATCATGCGACAACTGCTTGACCCTGCCCTAAGGGCCGGGCTCATAGACAGCGGGGTCGATGAAAGAAGAACGCTGTGACTGATGCCTATCTCAGTCCCGTAGAAGCAGCCCGCCGCTTGGGCGTAAGCGCCAAGGCGCTGCGCCTCTACGAAAAGCGTGGCCTGGTCAAGCCGCTGAGAAACGGCGCCGGCTGGCGCGCCTACGGCCCCGCTCATATCGCCCGGTTACATCAAGTGCTGGCACTAAAAAGTTTGGGCCTGCCGCTGGCGCGCATCGCTGAGTTGCTTTCGGGCCGCCTCAAGTCGCTCGATGCGCTGCTGGCGCTGCAAGAACAGGTCTTGGCGCGCGAGAGCAGCCACGTAACCCGTGCGTTGACCTTGGTGCGTCAAGCCCGGGCCAAGCTGGCACAAGGCGAGACGCTTTCCATCGACGATCTCACAACCCTCACCACGGAGACGACGATGACGGCAAAAGCCACGCCCGAAGAAATGAAGGCGATTTTCGCCCCGATTTTTCAAAAGCACTTCACGGCGGAGGAACAAGAGGCGCTCCGCCGCAAGAAAGCCGAGCATCCCGACGCCGCGGCGCGCTGGGATGCGCTGGTCGCGGATGCCAAGGCGTTGATGGCCAAGGGTGATCCAGGTTCACCGGAGGCGCAAAACCTCGCTCGTCGCTGGAAAGCGATGAACGATCAGTTGTCCAGTGGTGATCCGGTTTTCGCCCGCAAGTTCGGTGTCATCTGGCAAGAGGCAATGGCTGATCCCAACGCGGCACCAAAGCTGCCATTCTCGCCCGAGTTATTCGCGTTCGTCGACAAGGCAATTGCGAAGTTGAAGGAACAGAGCGGCTGAAAGGCGTGAAAAACGGCGGGGGCCCTTGCCGCGGAACCCCTGCCCACGCTTTTATCCCGATATGGAAAAAACGAAACCTTCCCGGGACATCGAATCGCTTCTTGAGATCATGCGGCGACTGCGCGATCCCGCCCGCGGCTGCCCGTGGGACAAGGAGCAGGATTTCGCCACCGTCGCGCCCTATACGATCGAAGAGGCCTACGAAGTTGCCGGCGCCATCGAGGATGAGGACTGGGCGCATCTGAAGGACGAGCTGGGCGACCTGCTCTTCCAAGTCGTTTTTCACGCCCGCATGGCCGAAGAACGCGGCCTGTTCGATTTCGGCGGCGTATTGGAGGCGATCACGTCCAAGATGGTCGCCCGCCATCCGCATGTGTTCGGCGACAAACAGACGCCAAAATCGGCCGCGGCACAGACCATGGCTTGGGAAGAGCACAAACGCGGCGAGCGCGCGGCGAAGCCGGGTGGAATCCTCGACGATGTGCCGCGCGCCCTGCCCGCGCTCCTGCGGGCGGAGAAGCTTCAGAAACGCGCCGGAAGTGTCGGTTTCGATTGGGAAAGCGCGCCCAAGGTGGTCGAGAAGATCGCCGAGGAAGCGGCTGAGATTGTCGACGCCCAGGCCGCCGGCGCGCCAGCGGACAAGCTTGAGGAAGAAGTTGGCGACCTGCTGTTCGCCGTGGCCAACCTCGCCCGGCACCTGAAGGTCGATCCGGAGAAGGCGCTACGCACCGCTAATGCCAAGTTCGTCCGTCGCTTCCGCGCCATTGAGGCTGGACTTGCGGCGCTCGGGAAGAAACCGGCCGAGGCGAGCCTGGAAGAGATGGAAGCGCTGTGGGTGGAGGCGAAAAGAGGCGAATAGCGAATGGCGAGTAGCGAATAGGGAGACTTTTTCTACTCACTATTCGCTACTCCCTATTTGCTTTTCCACATATCCACGGACCAACAATTCACATCAGATGGCGGCTTCAACAGCCTGTTCTACCGAGATTTTCCCAGCAAATCGGTTTTCGAATTTCGCCGCTTCCTGTGGATTGGCGCTGAGTGTCAGGACAATGCCGGCGTTGTGATCATCGCGCCGTTCCAGCACGCGGCCGTGGCGGTAGACCCAGGCCAATCCCTCGCCGTCGGACGGTGCAAGCTCAAGGCGAAGCACGATGTTGCCACCCGTCAACACCGACTCGAAACGCTTCAGCAGAACCTTTAACCCCTCGCCCGTCAGCGCCGAGGCGGCGACCGGCGCATCTTCGCGAACGGTGCCGCGCGTCTGCAGTCCCGTGCGAGCGCCGGGTTCCAACAGGTCGATCTTGTTGAGGATTTCCACGAATGGCCGATCGCGGCCCGGCTGCACGCCTAATTCGGCCAGGACTTTCAGCACATCGGCCTTCTGAGCCTCGGTTTCGGCGTGAGCGGCGTCGCGCACATGGGCAATGATGTCAGCCTCCAGCACCTCCTCCAGGGTGGCGCGAAAGGCGGCGACCAGCTCGTGCGGCAGATCAGCGATGAACCCCACTGTGTCGGATAGAACCGCTTTCGTCCCGCCAGGCAAGCGCAGCCCGCGCATGGTGGGATCGAGGGTCGCGAAGAGGACGTCCTTGGCCAACACGCCGGCCTTGGTCAGGGCGTTGAACAGCGTCGACTTGCCGGCATTGGTGTAGCCGACCAGCGCGATCACCGGGAATGGCACGCGCTTGCGCGCCTTGCGCTGCAAGCCGCGGGTGCGCTTCACGCCTTCGAGTTCGCGGCGGATTTTCGCCAGCCGTTCGCCAATCAAGCGCCGGTCGGTTTCGATCTGGGTTTCGCCCGGACCGCCCAGGAAGCCGAAGCCGCCGCGCTGGCGTTCCAAGTGGGTCCACGACCGCACCAGGCGGCTACGCTGCCAAGTGAGATGCGCCAGCTCCACCTGAAGCCGACCTTCGCGCGTTCGCGCCCGTTCTCCGAAGATTTCGAGGATCAGAGCGGTGCGGTCGAGCACCTTCGCTTTCCACTCCCGTTCCAGATTACGTTGCTGGACCGGCGAAAGCTGGGCATTGACGATGACGACCTCCGGCTCGATCCCGCGCGCTTCCGTGCCGATTTCATCGACCTTGCCGCTGCCGATCAAGGTCGCCGGCACCGCGCGCCCCAGCGGCACGATGTGCTGCGCGACCACTTCAAGGCCGATGGCCTTGGTCAGCCCCACCGCCTCGGCCAGTCGCGCGCGTGCGTCACGGTCGAGGTTTTCCGCCGCCTTGCGCGACTTCGGTTCGACATGGACGACAAACGCCGTACGCCGGCGCACATCGGAAGCGTGGCCGTTCGCCGTCTTCAAAGCTAAGCGGTTTCGACGATTGTTTCCTGCTCCTGCAGCTGGATCGGCCCCATCGGCATCACGGTCGAGATCGCGTGCTTGTAAACGAGCTGGGCTTGCCCGTCGCGACGCAGAAGCACGCAAAAATTGTCGAACCAAGTGATGTTTCCTTGCAGCTTCACGCCGTTGACCAGAAATATCGTCACCGACGATTTGCTCTTCCTGACCGCATTAAGAAACGTGTCTTGCAGGTTTTGTTGTTTTTCGCTCATCGATTATACCCGTCTGGTTATTGGCCCCGCGCCCCCGCGAAGCAACCTGCGGTCACCATAAAGCGGATTGTTGCGTTGGCGAAAGCCCTACATGCGAACATGGGGTTTGCGACGCAATCTTCTTTATGCGAGTCGTTCTTGAGAATGCTGCGCATATAGCTCCATGACCCGGCGGGTCATCGGGCCAGGCTTGCCGTCCCCTACCTTTCGACCGTCGATGGCAACGACCGGGACAGCGCCCCCCGAGGCCGACGACAGAAACGCCTCGCGCGCCGATGCGGCCTCTTCGGGCGTAAAGCGGCGCTCCACGACGGGTAACTGGGCCGCCGAGGCCGCTTCCAGGATGATCCGGCGCGTCACCCCCGGCAGGATGGCGCGGCTGAGATCGCGGGTGATGACGCGGCCTTCGCGGTCGACGATCCAGGCAGTGGTGGCGGCGCCTTCGGTCACGAAGCCGTCCCGGTCGACCAGCCAAGCCTCGAAAGCCTCCACCCTGCGGGCCGTGGTTTTGGCCAGCAGGTTAGCCAGAAGCTGTGTCGTCTTGATGTCGCATCGCCCCCAGCGCTCGTCGGGGCAGGTGATGACCGCGACGCCTTCGGCGTGCCGCCGCGCGACGGCAGCGGGATCCACCGGATGCACGGTGAGGATCAGCGTCGGCTTTGGCGCCGTCTTCGGGATTGGATGATCGCGCCTGAGCGCGCCGCGCGTGATCTGAAGATAGAGCAAGCCGTCGCGCATGCCGTTGCGTCGCGTGATCTCGGCCATCACGGATTTGAGAGCGCCGCGACCCATCGGCATCGCCATCTCGATTTCGCAGAGCGAGCGCTCGAGGCGATCGAGATGTTCCTCTTCGTCGAAAATGCGGCCGTTTGCGATCCGACAGACTTCATAGACGGAATCGCCGAGCTGCAGACCGCGATCCTCGATATGCACGCCGGCTTGCCCGTGGCACACATAGCGGCCGTCGACATATGCAATGCGACCGGCGGGACGCCGCCCGTTCCAGCGAGCACTCAAGCGTTGAAACTTTCCCGGCCGCTCATATTCGATCCCACGCCCAGCGATTTGAGCTTGCGGTGCAGGGCGGAACGCTCCATGCCGATGAACGCGGCGGTACGCGAAATGTTGCCGCCGAAACGGTTGATCTGCGCCACCAGATAATCGCGCTCGAAAATCTCTCGCGCTTCGCGGAGCGGCAGCGAAATGACAAGGTCGCCGCGCCCTGCTCCGCTCCATTGCGCGCTGGCGCCCAGATCTGAGGGCAGCAGGTCCGCCGATATTGCCTGCGTCGTATCGTCGGTCGCCAGGATCAAGAGCCGCTCGACGATGTTGCGAAGCTGGCGGACATTGCCGGGCCAGCTATGCGCCTGCAGCACGGCCATCGCGTCGTCGCCGATCTCGCGTATGGGCAGTCCGGACGCCGCCGACAGCCGTTTCATGAAGTGCGAGACCAGCAGCGGAATGTCGTCGCGGCGTTCGGCCAACGAAGGCACGCGCACCGGCACGACGTTGAGGCGGTGGTAAAGGTCCTCGCGGAAGCGTCCGGCCGCGATCTCCGGGCGCAGGTCGCGCGAAGCGGAACTGATGACGCGCGCGTCCACCTGCACGCGCGTCGAACCTCCAACGCGGACAAAGGTCTGGTCGACGAGCACGCGCAGGACCTTGCCCTGCGTCTCCAGAGGCATGTCCTCCACTTCGTCGAGGTAGAGCGTGCCGTTGTGCGCCAGTTCGAGAAGACCGATCTTGCGCGGGCCGTCGTTGGTTTCGATGCCGAACAGCTCCGCTTCGATATGATCCGGTTCCATCGTCGCACAATTGATGGCGACGAAGGCGTTCGCCGCCCGGCGCGAACGTGCATGGGTCAGACGCGCCAGCAGTTCCTTGCCCGACCCCGGCGGCCCGGAGATGAACACGCGGCTGTTGGTCGGCGCAATTTTTTCCACCGCCTGACGAATCTGCGACACGGCGGAGGACTGGCCCACCAGCTCGGTCTCGTCGCCGGCCTTGAGTTTAAGCTCCTGCACTTCGCGCCTCAGGCGTGCAGCTTCGAGGGCACGGCCGACGACATGGATCAGCCTGTCGGCCTTGAACGGCTTTTCGATAAAGTCATATGCGCCCTTCTTGATCGAAGCGACGGCGGTTTCGATCGTGCCATGGCCGGAGATCATCACGACCGGCAAATCGGGCTGCTCGCGCTTGAGCGTGTCGAGCACCTGGATGCCGTCGAGCCGACTGCCCTGCAGCCAGATGTCGAGCACGACCAGTTGCGGCCGCCTTTGCCGAACGGCGGTGAGCGCACCGTCGCTGTCGCCGGCCACGCGGGTCTCAAAACCCTCGTCGCGGAGAATTCCGGCAATCAGATCGCGAATATCCTCTTCGTCGTCGACGACCAGGATTTCAGATGCGAGTGGCAATCCGTGTTTGCTCATCAGTTACACCTTTTTCACGCGTATTCTTTTTCGAAGGAAACGAGAGCATTACCTGCGCCCCCTTTCCGTCTTCCGTTGCATCCTCCAAAACAATCTCGCCGCCATGGTCTTCCATGATCTTGCGCACAATGGCGAGTCCCAGCCCCGTGCCCTTCGCACGGGTCGTCACATAAGGTTCCGTCAGGCGGTGGCGGTGCTCCGCCGGCAGGCCAATGCCGTTGTCGGAGACCCGGATGACGATCTGCGACTCCGCCGCTTCGATCGCCACCGCGATGCGCCCCGGCGTGTCGTCGCCCGCGGCGTTGCGCGCGGCGATGCTTTCTGTGGCGTTCTTGAGCACGTTGGTCAGGGCCTGACTGACCAGCCGTCCGTCGCACTCGAACCAGATGAGCTCCCTGGGTATGTGGGTCTCGAAGGTGATCTGCGGATGGGCCACGCGTTGCAGGAACACGGCCTGCTGCAAAAGTTCCTGCGCGCACTCGCGCCGCATGACCGGCGTCGGCATGCGCGCGAAGGACGAGAATTCGTCGACCATGCGTCCGATGTCCCCGACCTGGCGGATGATCGTGTCGGTGCATTGTTCGAACACTTCGCGGTCGGCGCCGACTTCGCCGCCATATTTGCGCTTGAGCCGTTCTGCGGAAAGCTGGATGGGCGTCAGCGGATTCTTGATCTCGTGGGCGATGCGTCGCGCAACGTCGGCCCAAGCGGCAGTACGCTGGGCGGAAACGAGGTCGGTGATGTCGTCGAATGTGGCAACGTAGCCACTGCCGTAATGGCCGTGCTCGCTAGTGACCTGGACGCTGAGCGAACGCGTCGTGCCGGCGCGCTTGACCGTCACTTCGCCGCCGGCGCGCGCCGCAGGCTCTTGGATGGCGCGACGGATGAGGGCCGCAAGCTCGGGCACGGCTTCGGCATAATGTTGGCCTTCGAGCTCCTCCGGAGCGAAGTTCAAAAGACGTGCGGCGGCGCGGTTGACGATGGTGATCTTTCCGTCCGCATCAAGCCCGATCACGCCGGCACTGACGCCAGCCAGCACGGTCTCGGTAAAACGGCGCCGCTCGTCGATCTGGCGGTTGGCGACGATCAGCTCGTTTCGCTGCGAATCCAGCTGTTGGGTCATGCGGTTGAAGGCCAAGCCCAGCGTTCCGATCTCGTCGTCGTTGCGCTCGACGTCCACTTGCGCCTTGAGATCGCCTTCCGAGACGCGTTCAGCCGCGCCAATCAGTCGCGAGATCGGCTTCACAAGACGATTGGCTGCCCACAGGCCAAGCCGGACCGCGGCAAGCAGGATGACGAGCGAGGCCAAGCCATACATCGCGGCGAAGACCAGCTGTATGCGCGAACGGCTCTGCTCTAGGCGGTGATATTCGCTGACCACGTCCTGCGTGTGATGGTAGTAGCCGAACACCTTCGGATCGACGACACGCACGACAAGAAGGTAAGCATCCTTCAGCGCCCGCAGCTGCACGAGCGCGTGTACGATGCCTTTGTCAGGATCGCCGTCGAGCACAATGTTTCCGGCCTGCGCAGCGGCATAAGCCACGGGCGTCGGCACAAGCGTCGCCGTAAATTTAATCTTGGCGCTGCTGCCGAGCACATTGCCATGGCTGTCGATGACATAGGACGCCTGGAGGCCGTGATCCTTCGTCATGTCCGCGAGCTTGGCGAACATGAGACCGAGTTGAACCTTGTTTTCTTTCCAGTCGATGATGCGTGGATCGTTTTCGATCCCGGCCGCGATCTCCGAGGCGTCGAGATAGATGCCGCGCTCGTGTTCCGTCTGGTAGTTCTGGGCAACGTTCAACGCGCCGTCCAACGCGGTCTTGACGCGCGACGAGAACCACGATTCGACACCAAGATTGAGCGTTACAGCCGCGAAGATCGCAACCAGGATCGCCGGCACCACGGCGATGGCGCTGAACATCGTCACCAAGCGCACATGCAGCTTGGCACCGGCCCTGCCCGAGCGCCGTTCGCGCGACAGTCGGACCAGTCGCCAAGCGATGAGAGCGCCAAGCGACAGGCCCAGCGTCAGGTTGATGAGAAGGAGCGTGATGAGGACGGTCGGCGTGGTGGTGTAAGGCGTCAGGCCGGTCAGGATGGCATAGGTGAGAAGGCCCGATAGCAGGGCTAGCAAGGCTACGCCCAGCTCAAGCAGGGATGGCCGCGATATGGCGCGCAAAACCCCGAACATGCCGCTTTTCGGCTTTTCGACTGCTGTCGCTGTGGCCATTACCAACCGTCGTTGACGGATGAAGCCCGCTAACCGGCGAGCGTCGCTTTGCGGTCGCGCAGTGTAGCGGACTGGCAACCTGTTGCAAGAATGCTGCGATGCAATTCGACAACAGGGTTAAGCCAAAGGCCTAATCCGCCTTCAGCCCCCGGATGACCTCCAGACCCAGATCGCGGATTTTCTTGCGCAGCGTGTTGCGGTTGAGACCCAGAAGGTGGGCGGCCCGAATCTGATTGCCGCGCGTCGCCGCCAGGCAGATCGACAGCAGTGGGCGTTCGATGTCCTGCAGGACCCGGTCGTAAAGGCCGGGCGGCGGCAGGCGGTCCCCATGCTCTGCGAAGTATTTCGTCAAATGACGTTCGACGGCCGCGCTCAAGGAGACGGGCTCCTCGCCGCCATCGAGGCTGCTTGCCTTGGCCGGTTCCTTCATCTCCGTGACGATCGCAGCGGCGGGAATCGTGTCGCCGGAATGCAGTACCGCCAAACGGCGGATCAGGTTCTCCAACTCGCGGACGTTTCCGGGCCAGCGATAATGCCGCAGCACGTCGAGCGCGTCTGCATCCAGATGCTTCGCCGGCAGGCCTTCTTCCTCGGCCTTTCGCAGGAAATGACGCACGAGATCGGGGATATCCTCGACGCGCTCGCGCAGCGGCGGCAGGCGCAGCGGCACCACGTTAAGTCGGTAATATAGGTCCTCGCGGAACAGACCTTGCTGGATGAGTTGGCGCAAATCGCGGTTGGTCGCGGCAATGATGCGCACGTCGGTCTTGATCGGCGTGCGTCCGCCAACCGTCGTGTATTCGCCCTGCTGCAGCACGCGCAACAGACGCGTCTGCGCCTCCAGCGGCATGTCGCCGATCTCGTCGAGGAACAACGTGCCGCCCTCGGCCTGTTCGAACCGGCCGATGCCGCGGTTCGTGGCGCCGGTAAAGGCGCCGCGCTCGTGACCGAACAATTCGCTTTCGACAAGTTCCTTGGGGATCGCCGCCATGTTCACCGCGACGAATGTGCCGTGTCGGCGCTTGCCGTAATCGTGCAGGGCGCGCGCGACCAGTTCCTTGCCGGTACCGCTCTCGCCCATGATCATCACGGTCAAATCGGTTTGCGTAAGCCGCGCGATGACGCGGTAGATCTCCTGCATCGCCGGGGAACGACCAATCAACGGCAGGCCCTCGGTGCCCTCTTCTACCGGAATCGTTTCGCGTTTGACCTGTGGACTGGCGAGCGCGCGCTGGACGACGGCGGTCAGTTCCTTCAGATCGAACGGTTTGGGCAGATAGTCGAAAGCACCGCGTTCGGCGGCCGTGATCGCGGTCAGGATCGTGTTCTGCGCGCTCATCACGACGATGGGCAGATCGGGGCGCAAACGCTTGATGCGTGGGATGAGGTCGAAACCGTTTTCGTCGGGCAGGATCACGTCGGTGATGACGAGATTGCCGTCGCCGGCCGCTACCCAGCGCCACAAACCCGCCGCGGTGCCCGTCGTGCGGACGTCATACCCGGCGCGCCCCAGAGCCTGGTTCAGCACCGTGCGGATTGCCGAATCGTCGTCGGCGATAAGGATCATGCCGTCAGGCATCGGAGTTTGCCTCGCTGTCGTTAGCCACTTTCGGCAACAGGATGCGGAATACGGTGCGGCGCGGCGCGGAGTCGCACTCGATGACGCCGCCATGGTCACCGATGATCTTGGCGACCAGCGCCAGCCCCAGGCCCGAGCCGCCGCGTTTCGTGGTCACGAACGGATCGAAGATGTAGGGCATCAGATCGGCGGGCACGCCCGCGCCGTTGTCTCGCACTGTCACCTCCAGCGGCAGGCTCAGGCGCTCTCCTGCCACCGCTGCGCCGAAGCGCACGCCGGGCCGATAGCCGGTGGTCAGCGTGATCTCGCCGCCGGCTTCCGGCACCGCATCGGCGGCGTTGCGCACCAGATTCATGAACACCTGGATGAGTTGGTCGCGATCGCCCAGCACGCGCGGCAAAGACGGATCGAAATTCTCTATGAAGGTGACGTTCTTGGCGAAGCTGGTCTCGGCGACGCGGCGCACGCGATCGAGCACTTCGTGGATATTCACCGGCGCACGCGGAAACGCGCGCGTGTCCCCGAAGGATTCCATCTGGTCGATCAGCGCGCGGATGCGGTCGGCCTCGGCGCAAATGAGCTGGGTCAAATCATGTTCGTTCACCGGCAGATGTTCTTCGATCAATTGCGCCGCGCCGCGAATACCGGCCAGCGGGTTCTTGATTTCGTGCGCCAGCACTGCCGCCATGCCGTGCATCGAACGCACCGCGCCGCGGTGAAGCAGTTGCCGGTCGATGCGCTGCGCCAGACTGCGCTCCTGCAGCATGACGATCGCCGTGCCTTCCGCTCCGGGCAGCGGCGTGACGATGAGATCGGCGATACGTTCGCCGTGCCGCGGCGTCGACAGATCGACGACGCGCTCGCCAACCGAGGCGCGACGCTCCAGCGCTTGGCCGATCAGTTGGAACAGCGGGCTGCCGAACGGGATGAGGTCCGTGAGCTTTTGCTTCAAGAGCAAGCCCGCGCCCATGTCGAAGAACTGCTCGGCGGCGGGGTTGACGAAGATGATCTGCTGCTGAGGGCCGACGACGATCACCGGCATCGGCAAAGCGCTGGCGATCAGACTTGTCGCCGGACTTTCGAAGGGCTGCTTTATTTCCGCTGTCACAGGAGTACCATGCCTAATACTTAGGCATTATAACTCACTGCCAATTATATGTGCAACTGTTAGCGGCGGCGGAGAGTATGTTTTTTTTGCTGCCCCACCCACCGTTTACACCCGTTGCGTCCCCAAGTCGCCATGTCAGGAATATGATCCTTGGCAGAGAACCTCCAAGATACTCATGCACCTCGACGCCCGTGCTACCAAGAAAACCGACGAATCTGGAGCCTTCATGCCGCGAACAGCCATCCTGATTGTTGCCGCCGGCAAGGGCGAGCGTGCGGGAGGGGGATCGCCCAAGCAATACCTCCCGCTTCTCGGACAGCCGATGCTGCGCCGGTCCGTGGAAGCCTTTGGCAGCCGACGGGATACGTTCATCCAAGTCATGATAGGCGCGGGCCAGGAAGCACAATACAGGTCCGCAACGACAGGCCTCGATCTGCTGTCGCCGGCAATTGGAGGCACGACGCGTCAGGAATCGGTTCGCCGGGGGCTCGAGGCGCTGGCCGACGCCGCTCCGGATTTCGTGCTGATCCACGATGCGGCGCGTCCCCTCGTCTCGCCTCGCTTGATCGACGGCGTAATCGCCGCTCTCGAAGCCGGTGCCGATGCGGCCATACCGTTGCTTCCCGTCGCCGATACACTGCGCAAACAGAAAAACGGCAAATGGATCACCGTGCCGCGCGAGGACCTGCTGCGGGCGCAGACGCCGCAAGGTTTCCGCTTCGAGCCCATCCTGAAGGCGCATCGCGATCATGCCGCGCACGACGTGACGGACGATATGGCGCTGGCCGAATTGGCGGGCTTGAAAATCGTCGCCGTGCCGGGCGAAGAGACCAATATGAAAGTGACGAACGCGGAGGATTTCGCGGTGGCCGAGGGTTTGTTATCCGCGCGGTTGGGCGACGCGCGCACCGGATCTGGCTTTGACGTCCATCGCTTCGTGCCGGGCGATCATGTCTGGCTGTGCGGCGTGAAAATCCCGCACGAGCAGGCGCTGGAAGGACATTCCGACGCCGACGCCGGCCTGCATGCGCTGACCGATGCGATCCTGGGAACCATCGGCGAAGGCGACATCGGCCAGCATTTTCCGCCTACGGATGAACGCTGGCGCGGCGCGCCGTCGTGGAAATTCCTCGATTACGCGGCGAGCCTGGTGCGCAGCAAGGGCGGCATCATCATCCATTGCGACGTCACGATCATTTGCGAACGGCCGAAGCTCTTGCCCTATCGCGAGGCGATGCGCGCGAAAATCGCCGAGATTCTCCGCCTCGACATTTCGCGCGTCAGCGTCAAGGCGACAACAACAGAAGGCCTCGGCTTCACCGGGCGGCGCGAAGGGCTGGCGGCGCAAGCGATCGCAACCGTGCGCTTGCCATGAGCATGGCGGGACGGTGCGCAACCCTGCTCGGCGTCGGCCGCGCGCCGCTGGCGCCGGGAACGGCCGCGAGCCTGGTGGCGTTGCCGTTCGCCTGGCTGATCGCGACGGCGTTCGGGCCGGTGCCGCTGCTGGCGCTCGCCATCGCGGTCGGGCTGCTGGCCGTTCCCATCAGCGGAGCCTATGCCAAAGAAATCGGGCGCGAGGACCCTTCGGACTGTGTGATCGACGAATTGGCGGGGCAATGGCTTGCCTGCGCCTGTGCACCCTTGACCTTGTGGGGCTTCGCGCTGGCGTTCGTGTTGTTCCGGCTGTTCGACATAACCAAGCTCTGGCCTGTCTCGGCGGCGGAAAGGCTGAAAGGCGGCTTCGGCATCGTGGCCGACGACATGGTGGCCGGCGTGATGGCGAGTGTTATCGTGCTTCTAGCCGTGCATTTCGGACTTCTGTGATGTTCTCCCCTCCTCTCCTTTCGCTGGCGAAAATGGTGCTGGACACGGCGCGCGAAAAGAAGCTGCGCATCGCCACGGCGGAAAGCTGCACCGGCGGATTGATCGCCGGCCTGCTTACCGAGATTCCCGGCTCGTCGGATGTGCTGGAACGAGGCTTCGTGACTTATTCCAACGAGGCCAAGGAAGAATTGCTAGGCGTGCCGCGCGTACTGATTGCCGATCAGGGCGCGGTGTCGGAAGCCGTGGCGCGCGCCATGGCCGAGGGCGCCGTGGCAAATTCCTCCGCGCAATTGGCGGTCGCGGTCACCGGCATCGCGGGGCCGGGCGGCGGCACAAAGCTGAAGCCGGTAGGACTCGTTCATATGGCTGTATGCCGCAAAGGCGGTTCGACGGTGCACGAGGAGCGCCGCTTCGGCGACATCGGACGCACGCTGGTGCGGTTGAAAACCGTTGAAGCGGCGTTGGAACTGCTACTCCGGCTTTTCTGACAGCGCTCGCGCCCGCGCCGCGAAGGCATCGGCCATTTTCAGCACCACCTGCTCGAAGGCTTTGCCGGCGACGGCCGCAAGCAAGCGGTTCTTGAACTCGAAGGCGATGGAGAAGTCCACGCGGCAACCCTCGCTTTGCGGCGTGAAGCGCCAGTGGCTCTCCAACTGCCGGAACGGACCATCGGTTTGCGTCACATCGACGGTGCGCGCCGCCGCATCGAGCATCACCCGGCTGGTATAGCGCTCGCGAAATCCATTAAAGCCGACGAGCATTTCGGCACGCAGCACGTCACATGCTTTCATGCTTTCGCGTGACAGTACGCGCAGACCAAGACACCAGGGCAGGAAGTCGGGATATTTTTCGACGTCCGCTACGACGGCGTACATGACGTCGGCCGCGTGCGGAAGGATTCTGCTTTCGGAGTGCGTCGTCACGCGCGCGTGCGCGCCGCCTTGAGCTGCGCGAAGTCGGAATCGGCGTGATAGGACGAACGCGTCAGCGGGCTGGCCGACACCATCAAAAAACCTTTCGCGCGCGCCACGGATTCCAGCGCTTTGAATTCCTCGGGCGACCAGAAGCGGTGGAGCGGCGCGTGCTTGCGCGTCGGCTGGAGATACTGGCCGATGGTGAGAAAATCAACGCCGGCCGCGCGAAGATCGTCCATCACCTGCATGATCTCTTCGCGGCTCTCGCCCAAGCCCACCATCAGACCGGATTTGGTGAAGCCGTCGGGCACAAGCTCCTTGGCGCGATCGAGCAGGCGCAGGCTGACGAAGTAGCGCGCACCGGGGCGGACGTTGAGGTAAAGCCGCGGCACGGTTTCGAGATTGTGGTTGAAAACGTCCGGGCGCGCTTCCATCACGATTTCCACCGCGCCGGGCTTGCGCAGAAAATCCGGCGTCAGCACTTCCACCGTGGTACCGGGGCTGGCCTTGCGGATAGCGTGAATGGTTTCTGCAAAATGTTTTGCTCCGCCGTCGGGCAGATCGTCGCGGTCCACCGAGGTGACGACGACATGCTTGAGGCCGAGCTTGGCGACCGCGTCGGCGACACGGTTCGGCTCGCCGCCGTCCAACGGGCCCGGCAGGCCGGTCTTGACGTTGCAGAAGGCGCAGGCTCGCGTGCAGGTATCCCCCATGATCATCATGGTGGCATGGCGGTGGGTCCAGCATTCGCCGATATTGGGGCAGCCGGCCTCCTCGCAAACGGTATGCAGCCTGTGCTCGCGGACGATGGTCTCGGTCCGAGAATACTCCCGCCCAAGCGGCGCTTTGACCCGGATCCAGTCCGGCTTGCGCAAAATGGGGCTGTCGGGCCTGTGCGCCTTTTCCGGGTGACGTAGGGGGCGGCGGTCTTTGCCCGCCTGGTCGAAAACGGTGGTCATGGCCCTCTACATATAGGTTGCTCTACCGAAAATCACCGGGTTCCATTAGGTTGTGTCACAAAACCAAGAGCGGGCCTTGCCCGCCGTCTGGGGGAGGAGCCATTGGCCGTAGCTACCGTCGCTGCCGCGTCGGGCGAAGACATCGTTCCGCTCGACATGATGCATACGAAGAAGACGATATTCCAGGCGCTGGTCGATGCTCGATCGCGCTATGGCGGCACCCGTCAGGCCATCGTCGACGGCGACGAGCGGGTCGTGACATACGACGAGATTATGCGCGCGGTGCTGGCGCTCGGTCATGCCTTGAAGAAAGGGACGTCGCGCGGCGAATCCGTGGGCATCATGCTACCGACCAGCATCGGCGCGGTGGTCACCTTTTTTGCGATTTCCGCCTTCGGCCGCATCCCGACGATGCTGAACTTCACCAGCGGCGCGGTCGGCCTGATGAGCGCGCTGCGCACCGCCAAGGTCAAGCGCATCGTCACGGCTCGGCGTTTCATAGAACTCGCCAAATTGGATGCGCTGGCGGCCGAACTCTCCATGGCAGCGGAGGTGGTCTATCTGGAAGACGTCCGCGAGAAATTGTCGATTTTCGACAAAGCGGTCGCGGGCATTGGACAGTATGTGCCGGGAATCGTCGCCTCGCGGCCGGCGTATGAATCGCCGGCGGTCATCCTTTTCACCTCGGGCACCGAGGGTGCCCCCAAGGGTGTGGCGTTGTCGCATACGAACTTGCTGGTCAATGTCGAGCAGGTGCGCGCGCACGTCGCGTTTTATCCGACCGACATTATGTTCAACCCGCTGCCGACCTTCCATTGCTTCGGGCTGATGGCGGGCGCGCTGTTGCCGCTGTTCCTGGGAATGAAGACGGTGTTCCATCCCACGCCTCTGCAGCCGCACGAGATCGTGCGGCGCGTCAAGGAAACGGGCGCCACAATCCTGCTCTCGACGGACACCTTCATGTCGCAATACGCGCGCGCGGGCGAACAAGGCGATCTGAACTCGCTACGCCTTGCGGTGTGCGGCGCGGAGCGGGTGCGCGACGAAACGCGCCAGCTGCTGCGCAAGAAATACGCGATCGATCTGATCGAAGGATACGGTGTGACGGAGACGTCGCCCGTCGCCGCCGCCAATCAGCCCGGCGCCAACCGCCCTGGGACGGTCGGCCGGTTGATGGCGGGGATGCAGGCGCGGCTGGAGCCGGTGGAAGGCATCCCGAACGCCGGGCGGCTATTCTTGAAAGGCCCGAATGTCATGCTTGGCTATATCAGGCCTGAGAACCCGGGCGTCATCGTTTCGGTGGAAGGCGGCTGGCATGACACCGGCGATGTGGTCTCCATCGACGAGGAAGGCTTTATTTCCATCAAGGGCCGCATGAAACGCTTTGCCAAAGTGGGCGGCGAAACCGTGTCCCTGGCAGTGGTGGAGAATTGCGCCTCCTCCTTGTGGCCGGATCACAGCCATGCGGCCATCGCCCTGCCGGACGGGCACAAGGGCGAACACATCGTGCTGCTGACAACGAACCCGGAAGCGGAGCGCGTGGACCTGGTCGGTTGGGCGCAAAACCACGGTGTGGCCGAGATCGCCGTGCCGCGCCGCATTATCCACGCTGACAATATCCCCGTGCTCGGCACCGGGAAAACGGATTATGTAAAGGTCGAGAAGATCATACTGGCCGAGACCTGAACATGGTTGACCGCAAAATACCGCAACCGATGTGTCCCCACGGCTTTTGGGGTGGTGTTTTCGGCTGGTTCATGGACAGACGCAACGCCCGCGCGCACGATTTTGCATTGCGCCGGCTCGATGTGCATAGGACGGACACCATTCTGGAAATAGGCTTCGGCACGGGACGGCTGGTGCGGAAGATCGCGAAGGCGGCACCGGAAGTTCTCGTCGGCGGTGTCGACCCGTCGGAGTTGATGCTGCAGACGGCGGAGAAGCGCACCAAGAAGTTCCGCAAGCAAGGCCGTGTGGAACTGAGACTGGGCGACGCCTCCGCCCTGCCCTGGCCGGACAGCTTTTTCGACAAGGCCGCGGCGCTGCATTGCTTCCATTTCTGGAACGATCCCGTGCACGATATCGCCGAAGTGCGCCGGGTGCTCAAGCCTGGCGGTTTGCTGCTGCTGATCCTGCGCGCCCACAAGAAGGCCGGACCGAAATGGCTTCCCAACCCGATCAGCCGCTCGGGTCAGGAGATCGCCGGCGCGTTCGAGCTGCTGGCGAACAGCGGTTTCAGCGAAACGCGGATCGAGGGCAAGGTCGGTTCTTCGCCGGTGCTCACGGCCCGAAAGACGGCGTAGGATTCATTTTTGCGCAAATAGCGCCTCGTGCCGCGCGCAGCGCAGATCTTCGGCCGCGGCGGCGATGCGACCGTGCGCGCTTGGCTGCGGCGAAACGTCTCATTAACCATCCCATGACCCGAATCGAATTATTTTCAACTTCCCTATAGGGACCTCTTGCATATTACGAAGTTCATGCTAGATAGGAGTTCGTAATAGTGTGGAGGGCGGAAGAAAGGCGCGTTCGGTGGCAGAGGAATCTCAATTCACGCGCAAATTCCGTAAGGAACTGATGGCCGGGCTTTCATCGCTCGTGCTCCTGGCCGTGCTCGCTCGTGCGGGTCGGGAGATGTACGGATACGAAATCGCCAAAGCCGTAAAGGCGGAGGGCGAAGGCGGTCTGATCTTCAAACAGGGTGCGATCTACCCTGTCCTGCGCTCGCTGAACGCGCTGGGCCTCTTGGAAAGCCGGGTGGAAGCATCCGCCTTCGGCCCACCGCGGCGCTACTACAGCATCACCGACGACGGACGCCGCGCTCTGGCCGAATGGCAGTTCGCCTGGCGCGACATGCGCGAGTTCGTCGACGACGCACTCAAGGCCGGCACCGGAGGGATGGTCCATGAACTCAGACCGACCGCCTGAAACGGTTCGCGCTTATCTGGATCAACTGCGCCGCGCCCTGAAAGGGGCCGCGCCAGGCCTGATCTCGGATGCGCTTGCGGATTGCGAAGAGCATTTGAACAGCGAGATCGCACAGAACCCCGAACTGGATGAATCCACTATCCTGGCCTCGGTGGTGGAAACCTACGGCTCGCCGCAAGAAATCGCAGAGGAGTATCGCGACATGGAAGCCACGATTTCCACCCCATTTCCGAAGTCCGAACAACCGGCGCAGCGCCATTACGGCTTCTTTAATGTGATCTCGGACCCGCGCACCTATGGCGCGCTGCTTTACATGCTGTTGTCGCTGGTGACGGGCATCTTTTATTTCACCTGGACGATCGTGGGCATTTCGCTGACCGCGGGATTTGCGATCCTCATCATCGGTATTGCCTTTGCGTTGCTCTTCGTCGGTTCGATCCGCGTGCTCAGCCATGTCGAAGGGCGCATCGTCGAAGCGCTGCTCGGTGTACGCATGCCGCGCCGCCTGCCCACCACGTCGGCTCCCGATGAATCGATCTGGACGCGCATAAAGGAAGCCGTGCTCGACATGCGGACTTGGACGTCAATGCTTTATCTGCTGCTGATGCTGCCGCTCGGCGTCATCTATTTCGTGACGGCCGTGGTGGGACTGACGATGTCGATCGGTGTCTGCGGTGGTGCAATCTATTCTCTCATCACCAATCACGGCCACATCCAGGTGAGCGATGTTCCCTGGCTCGATCACCTGCTGCATACCGCGCCCGGACTGATGCTGGCGGCGCTGATCGGAATACTTCTGTTCTTTGTGGTCCTGCACATCGCCAGAGCTGTCGGCTGGTTGCATGGGCGGATCGCGGAAGGGCTTCTCGTCCGCCTTTAATCTCCCCAAGGTTTGGACGATGCGGACGCGCCTCATGGGCACGGAACCGCCACCGTTTCGGCCCGGGATTTGCAGCCGTACACTCGAGATTCGCGCTTTGGCACAGCTCTTTGTCTATGGGTGGGCCGCCGTATACTTAACATGCCGGTAATGGTTGACGGGCCAGTATAGGGTCGGGCTTAATGTCAGAGTCGCCGGTTCGCCAGCGTGCAAATCAGGGGCTGGGGCTTTTCATGCAACCGCGGAATCAATAACGCAGGAGCCATCGTGGACGGTCGATCCGAGCCGACGCAGAATTCCTTTACATCCGAACGGCGCCTCTCCGCGTGGAAGGCCGCCACCGCCTTGTCCACCACCGACGGCCGTTGGGCCCTCGTTTCGACCTCCCTGACCGCGGTCATCGTCGGATGCATCGCCTGGCTTTCGATGGGGACCATGGCGCCAGCAAACTCGCGCGGGTTCGAGACAGCGAATTTCCTGCCCTACCGCCTCTTCCAGCAATTGACTCAGACAGACGGCGGCACGGCGGCGTTGAGCACCGCGCCCGCCGGAAGCGAACAGGCCGGCCAGCTTGACAATGCTCTGGCGACTGAACGTGCAGGCAACAACACCAATCCCGGCATTGAGACGCATACGGTGACGCTCGAATCCGGCGATACGCTCGCCGGCGCCTTGGAAGATGCCGGCATTTCCGCCGACGACGCCAACGCGGCGGTGGCGGCGCTGGCGAAAGTCTACGATTCGCGCAACCTGCGAGCGGGACAATCCTTCGACCTAAGCTTCGCCGCGGCGAAAGAAGCGGATCAGTCCGCCGACCAGACCAATCTCACGGATACTTCATCCGACGACGATACCAGCGGCGATCTCGCGAACGCGCAGCCCGCGACGGCGGAACCGATCGCTCGGCTGTTATCCATCACGTTCTCTCCGTCGATCGAGCACGACATCGCCGTGACGCGCGCCGCAGACGGCAGCTTCGTCGCCAACGACGCGGTGAAGCAACTTGTTTCTCATGTGCATCGGGCGGGCGCGACCATCGACTCCAGCCTTTATCTCTCCGCGATGCAGGCGGGCATTCCAGCCGACGTCGTCGTACAAATGATCCATATGTTCTCGTACAAGGTGGACTTCCAGCGCGATATCCGCCCCGGCGATTCCTTCGAGGTCTTCTACGACTACTACTACACGCCGCAAGGCCAGCCCGCGAAGGAAGGCAACATCTCCTATGCGATGATGAGACTGGGCGGCCGCGAGATCGCGCTCTACCGCTATCAGTCGGACCCCAATGAACCGGCGGACTTTTTCGACGCCCACGGCCGGAGCGCCAAAGGCATGTTGATGAAAACGCCCGTCGATGGCGCGCGCATCACCTCGGGTTTCGGCATGCGGTTCCATCCGATCCTGGGTTACAGCCGCATGCACAAAGGCGTCGATTTCGGCGTGCCGATCGGGACGCCCGTGATGGCCGCTGGCTCCGGCAGCATCGCCTTCATGGGATGGGAGAGCGGTTACGGCAGGTTCCTGCTGCTCAACAACGGCAACGGTTATTCGACCGCTTACGGGCATCTGTCGCGCTTCGCGCCGGGCTTGCACAAGGGCTCGCATGTGCGCCAAGCCCAGGTGATCGCCTATAGCGGCATGACCGGCATGGCGACGGGCCCGCATCTTCACTACGAAATCCGCGTCAACGGCAGTCAAGTCAATCCGTTGAAGGTGAAGGTGGCGGACGGACGCAAGCTTCAAGGCCGCGAGTTGCGCGATTTCCTCGTCATGCGGCTGCATGTCGATTCCGAATTGGCATCCACCACACTGGAGACCAAAGTCGCGGATATTTCCACGGACCTCAGAGCGGCGACGAAGTAGGCCTCACTGCTCTTAGTGCAAGAGCTTGCTGGGAGCCTGTTCGATCTCGGCTTCGTCCGGCGAGGCCGCGAATTCCTGCCCATTTATCGCAAGCCCGCTCTTGCCGGCGCCGACTTTCACTTTGGCGCCGTCGGCGATCTTTCCTTCCAACAGCAATTGCGCCAGCGGGTCCTGCAGCCGGCGTTGGATGACGCGCTTCAAAGGCCGCGCACCATACACCGTATCGTAACCGGCGTTTGCCAGCCATTCGCGCGCCTTGGTGTCGAGAGCGATCTCGATCTTGCGATCGGCCAACAGCTTCTGCAGGCGTGCGATCTGGATATCGACGATCTTGTCCATGTTGGCCCGAGTCAGCCGGTGGAACAGGATGATCTCGTCCAGCCGATTGAGGAACTCGGGCCGGAAATGCGCGCGCACGGCGGCCAGCGCCTGGGCGTGTGCAGCGCGCGTGTCGTCACCGGTGAGGAATTCCGTTCCGAGATTCGAGGTCAGGATGATGACGGTATTCTTGAAATCCACCGTGCGGCCCTGCCCGTCGGTCAGGCGCCCATCATCGAGAACCTGCAAGAGCACATTGAAGACGTCGGCATGCGCCTTTTCGACTTCGTCGAACAGGATCACCTGATAGGGGCGACGCCGCACCGCTTCGGTGAGCACGCCGCCTTCCTCGTAGCCGACATAACCGGGCGGTGCGCCGATCAAGCGCGCGACGGCGTGTTTCTCCATGTACTCGCTCATGTCGATGCGGACCATGGCGTTGTCGTCGTCGAACAGGAAGGCGGCGAGCGCCTTGGTGAGTTCCGTCTTGCCGACGCCCGTCGGACCCAGGAACAGAAACGAACCGATGGGGCGGTTGGGATCCTGCAGCCCGGCGCGGGCGCGGCGCACCGCGTTGGAGACGGCGCGGACGGCTTCGCTTTGGCCTACCACGCGGGCCTCCAGCGCCTGCTCCATCTTGAGCAGTTTGGCGCGTTCGCCCTCCAGCATCTTGTCTACGGGAATGCCGGTCCAGCGCGAGACCACGCCCGCGATGTGCTCCGGCGTCACAGCCTCATTCACCAGGTCGGTATTCTGCTTTTGCTCGATCGCCTTCAGCTTGCGCTCGAGGTCCGGAATGACACCATAGGTCAGTTCGCCTGCGCGTGCGAAATCGCCGCGGCGCTGGGCGATCTCGGCGTCCTGCCGCGCCTTGTCGAGCTTTTCCTTCAGACTCTGAACGTTCTGGACGGATTTCTTCTCTTCATGCCATTTCGCGGCGAGCGACGTGGCTTTTTGTTCGAGCTCGGCGAGTTCGGTCTCGAGGGTCGCGAGACGATCCTTCGACGCTTTGTCGGTTTCCTTTTTCAGCGCTTCGCGTTCGATCTTGAGCTGCACCACGCGGCGGTCGAGTTCGTCGAGTTCCTCCGGTTTTGAATCCACCTGCATGCGCAAGCGGCTGGCCGCTTCGTCCATAAGGTCGATCGCCTTGTCAGGAAGGAAACGGTCGGTGATGTAGCGGTTGGAAAGCTGGGCCGCGGCGACGATGGCCGAGTCCGTAATGCGCACGCCGTGATGGACTTCGTATTTCTCCTTCAGGCCGCGCAGAATGGAGATCGTGTCTTCCACCGTCGGTTCGGACACGAACACGGGCTGGAAGCGCCGCGCCAACGCCGCATCCTTTTCGATGTGCTTGCGGTATTCGTCGAGCGTGGTCGCACCGATGCAGTGCAGCTCGCCGCGGGCCAGCGACGGCTTGAGCAGGTTGGAAGCGTCCATCGCCCCTTCGGCCTTTCCCGCGCCGACCAGAGTGTGCATTTCGTCGATGAAGAGGATGACCTTGCCTTCGGCGGCGGTAATCTCGCTGAGCACGGCCTTCAAACGCTCTTCGAACTCGCCGCGGTACTTTGCGCCGGCGATCAGCGCGCCCATATCGAGCGCCATCAATCGCTTGTCGCGCAGGCTTTCCGGCACGTCACCGTTGACGATGCGCAGCGCCAGCCCTTCGGCGATGGCCGTCTTGCCGACGCCCGGTTCGCCGATCAGCACCGGATTGTTCTTGGTGCGGCGGGAGAGGACCTGCATGGTGCGGCGGATTTCCTCGTCGCGGCCGATGACCGGATCGAGTTTGCCGGTGCGGGCGAGTTCCGTGAGGTCGCGTGCGTATTTCTTCAGCGCATCATACTGGTTCTCGGCGGTCGCGCTGTCGGCTGCACGGCCCTTGCGCAGATCGGCAATCGCCCTGTTCAGGTTCTGCGGCGTGACGCCCGCATCCTTCAGTATCTTTGCGGATTCCGTTCCCACCGCCATGGCCAGTGCCAGCAGCAGATATTCCGCGGTCACGAAGCTGTCGCCCGCCTTCTTGGCCGCCTGCTCCGCCGCATCGAACAGGCGCGCGGTCTCGGGAGCAAGGTAGACCTGGCCCGAACCGGTGCCTTCTACTTTGGCCATTCTGGTCAGTGCGCGGGCGGCGCCGTCGCGAACCTGTTCCGGCTTGCCGCCGGCCGCCGCGATCAGCCGTGCCGCCAAGCCTTCCTCGTCGTCGATAAGGACCTTCAGCAGATGTTCCGGGGTGAAAAACTGGTGGTTGGAGCGCAACGCCAACCCTTGGGCGGATTGCATGAAACCGCGCGCCCGCTCGGTGAATTTCTCGATGTCCATCTTTGCCTCTCAAGCCCAGGTCCCGGCCCTTCGTGAGCAGCCTAGGACGAGTCTCGTAAATTTAGGCTACGGTCCCCTGTTAAGGGCGCCGCACCTCGAGAACTATCTGGGAACTGAGAGGCGGAAGAACAAGCCCCTAGCCGGCCGAGGAACGCCTATTCCTGGGCGTCGGCCTCGCCAGATTCTTCCTCTCCATCTTCTTCTTCCTGGCCTTCAGTCAGGGAGAATGAGGGAGCGCTGGTCTGCGTTGTGCCAGCGCCGGGCGGTTGCTGGACGTAAGGCTGTTCGCTGGCCCCGTTCGGCGGACGATATTGGTTGTTGGCGTTGTTCTGGCCATTCTGCTGCTGATATTGCTGAGCCTGGACCTGCGCCGCCGCCATGATGCGGTAATAGTGCTCGGCGTGCTGGAGATAATTCTCCGCCATTATCCGGTCGCCGGCCGCGTTGGCATCGCGGGCAAGCTGCAGGTACTTCTCGTAGACATTGGAGGCCGAGCCGCGGATTTTGATTTCGGGGCCGTTGGAGTCGAAGGTGCGGTTCGGGTTGTGCCCGCCGCCGTTTCCGGCGTTGTGTCCGTTATGACCACCGGGTTGCGGCCTGCGGCCGCCTCTTCTCGAGCGTTTCACTGTTGCCCCTTTGGATGTGGACGGCTTTGTTCCGTCCTGCGGTTTTCCATCATAATCGCCTGGCGCGCCCAAATGCGCGCGAGCCGCGTTGCATTGGAAACATGCAAAGTTCGTCTTTCGCTTTGCCCAAGGCCGGACGCGCCTAACGCGTCCCCGCCGCCGCCTCAGCCGCCATTTTTATCGGCCGATCGGCGGGATACCTGTCCCCGACCCGAGAAGCTAACGGGTCGAGACTGTTTTTCCAACACCTTTTTCGCCGCAATGGAAAGGGCTAATCCTCGCGCCCTACCACCAAAACCCGCGGAATTCCTGCTAAATCCGAGGCCACCTTTTTCACGTCAAGGCCGGATTGTGCCAGAACGGCACCGACCTCGTCGCCTTGCCCCGCCCCGATTTCGACAAAGGCGCGCCCGCTTGGACTCAGCAGCCGGGCCAATACAGGCGCCAGACCACGATAGGCCAAAAGTCCATCCGGCCCGCCGTCGAGCGCGAGGATGGGTTCGTACGCCACTTCCGGTTCGAGGCCTGCCAAGCCTTTGGTCTTGATATAGGGGGGATTCGAAAGAACGACATCGTATGAACCGGCAACGACTTCGGCCCAGCCGCCGCCGCGAATCTCGCAGCGCCAGTCGAGACCGTGGTGAGCAACATTGAGAAGGGCATAGGTACGCGCTTTCTCAGACCAATCAATGCCTAAGCCACTGGCGTTCACAAACTCCTTGAGGAACGCGACGAGCAGACAGCCCGTGCCTGTGCCGAGATCGAGGACCCTCAACAGCGCACCGCGGTCCGGGCAGAAAGCAAGCGCCTGCTCGATGACGGTCTCGGTTTCGGGGCGTGGAATCAGGGCGCCGGGACCAACCTCGAAGTCGAGGCTCCAGAACTCCTTGTGGCCGGTGATGTAAGCGATCGGCTCGCGCGCGGCGCGGCGGGAGATCAAGGACTCGAATAGCGCGCCGTCGCCGTTCGCATGCTCCATCAGCACCCGCGCATCGAGGCGGGGATTTTCGATCCCGGCGACGGCGAGGCGGTGCGCCGCATCAAGCAGAAGCGATTCGCTCACGCGCCGTCCGCTTCCAGCTCGGCCAGGCGGCCGGCTTGGTCCTCGGTCACCAGCGCGTCGACGATTTCGCCCAGATCGTCGCCGGAGATGATGCGGTCGAGCTTGTAGAGCGTCAGGTTGATGCGATGGTCGGTGACGCGCCCCTGCGGGAAATTGTAGGTGCGGATGCGCTCCGAACGGTCGCCCGAACCGACCAAGCCTTTGCGTTCGGTCGCGCGTTCGCGATCTACGCGCTCGCGCTCCATTTCGAACAACTTGGCCTTGAGCAGCTTCATCGCCTGGGCCTTGTTCTTGTGCTGTGACTTTTCGGTCTGCTGCGCCACGGCGATGCCGGTGGGCAGATGGGTGATGCGAACGGCGCTTTCGGTCTTGTTGACATGCTGGCCGCCGGCGCCCGAAGAACGATAGACGTCGATGCGCAGGTCTTTGTCGTTGATCTCGATGTCGACATCTTCCGGCTCGGGCAGCACCGCCACGGTGGCCGCCGAGGTATGGATGCGCCCGCCCGCCTCGGTCACCGGCACGCGCTGCACGCGATGGCCGCCGCTCTCGAATTTGAGCTTGGCGTAGGCGCCCTGCCCGACCACCTCCATCACCGCGTCCTTGATACCGCCGAGATCACTTTCGGACAGCGACATCAAATCGGTCTTCCAGCCCTGGAGCTGGCAATAGCGCTGGTACATCTTCAACAGACTGCCGGCGAACAGCGCCGCTTCGTCGCCACCCGTGCCGGCACGGATTTCGACGATGGCCGACGACGAATCCGCAGTATCCTTCGGCAACAGCTTGAGCTTCAGCTCGTGTTCGAGCTTCTCGAGCTGCGTTTTCAGCTCCGCGCGCTCCTGCTCGGCGAGCGCGCGCATTTCAGAATCGGTGGCGGGATCGTTGAACAGCGTCTCAATGTCCGCCAGCTGTTTCTCGACGATACGATAAGCCTCTACGGCCACGATCACGGGCGCGAGTTCCGCGTGTTCCTTCGACAGCTTCACGTAAGTCGCGCCCGCCACACCCGAGGCAAGCTCCGCCTCCACCGCGCGAAAGCGGTCCAGCAGGCGTTCGAGTTTGGCGGTGGGAATCATGGGTCAAAGACGCGAATAGGGAGTAGCGGATAATACAAGGCGAATAGCGAATAGCGAATAGCGAATGCAGGTTCCCTATTCGCTACTCCCACTTCGCCATTCGCGTTTCTACTGCGCGGCTTCGAGCTTGCCGCGGGAGGCTTCGATTTCCGCGGCCTTCTTCTCGCAAAGCTCGACGATGTGGTCGATGATGTTTTTGTTGTCGAGACGGTAGGACGGCTCGCCGTTGAGATAAATCTGGCCGTGGCCTTTGCCGGCGCCGCCGCCGGTAAAGCCCAGGTCGGTCTCGCGCGCCTCGCCCGGCCCGTTCACCACGCAGCCGATGATCGACAGCGACATCGGCGTGGTGATGTGCTTGAGGCGGTCTTCCAGAATCCGCACCGTGTCGATCACGTCGAAGCCCTGCCGCGCGCAGGACGGGCACGAAATGATGTTCACGCCGCGATGGCGCAGGTTCAGCGATTTCAGGATGTCGAAGCCGACGCGCACCTCTTCCACAGGATCGGCGGACAGCGAAACGCGGATCGTGTCGCCGATGCCGCTCCACAGCAGCATCCCCATGCCGATGGACGACTTCACCGTGCCGGAGATCATGCCGCCGGCTTCGGTGATGCCCAGATGCAGCGGGCAATCGATGGCCTCGGCCAATGCCTGATAGGCCGCCACCGCCAGGAACGGATCGGATGCCTTCACTGAAATCTTGTATTCGTGGAAGTCGTTATCGTCGAGAATCTTAGCGTGAGTGAGCGCGCTTTCGACCATCGCTTCGGGACACGGCTCGCCGTAACGTTCCAGCAGTTCCTTTTCCAGCGAACCCGCGTTGACGCCGATGCGCATGGAGCAGCCGTGATCCTTGGCGGCCTTGACGACCTCTTTCACGCGCTGGGCGCTACCGATATTACCCGGATTGATGCGCAGACAGGCCGCGCCCGCCTCCGCCGCCTCGATGGCGCGTTTGTAGTGGAAATGGATGTCGGCCACGATGGGAATGCGCGAGGCCGTGCAGATCGCCTTCATCGCGGCGGTGGATTCCTCGTCGGGACAGGAAACGCGCACGATGTCGGCGCCTGCTTCCTCGATGCGGCGTATCTGGTCAATGGTGGCGCGTGCGTCGGACGTGACGGTGTTCGTCATGGTCTGTACGCTGATCGGGGCGTCGCCTCCAATGGCCACGGGACCTACGTGAATTTGCCGGGATTTGCGCCGGTAAATGTCGCGATACGCACGAACGCTCATGGCAACCTTTCGTCTGCGGCTTTCATCTGCCCGACTGGCCGCTATTGTAACGATCCATGATCGACTGCGGATCGAGCGACAGCGCTTCGGTGGTTTCGTTGTTCTTGCCGACAACGCCCACAGCGAGCCCGTCGAGATCGAGTTCGACCGCCCCCGCGTTCGACGTGGTCAAGGTCGCGCCGACGAGATTGGGCACTTGATAGGTATCGCCGGGCTTCAGCGTACGATTGATGAAGACCATGCCGTCGGGTCCCTCAACCAGAATTCTGGCGGCCTGACGCAGCCGCAGGACGACCCGCGCATTCTTGTTCTGCCCGCCATAGACCTGACCGGACGGGAGAGAATCGGACACGCCCGAGGGCTGCAGCTGAGAGCTGCTCAACGGCGTCGCTTGCACCGGAGCCGGAGTAGTAGGCGTCGGCGCAACCGCATTATCGGCAGGTGGCGTCAGCAGCGGTTGCTGCACAACGATGGGTTCGACAGGCGCCGGCTTTTGTTGCGCCATGACGGCAGGCCTGGGCATCATCTGTTGCGGCGGAGGCGCGGTCACCGGCTCGTTGAGCATGCGGTCGGCCGAAGCGGCGAGCTGATAGGCGCCATAGAGCACGAGCACCAGCACCACTCCAGCGATGATCTTCCAGCCTTGCGGCAGACGGCGATTTTCGTCCTCATCGATGATGGTGATGGGCGGAGTCGTTTCGTCGGAACGGCCCGCGATTTCCGCCTTGAAGCGTTCGACGCACTGGACAGCGTCCAATCCGAGATAATCCGCATACGAACGAACGAAGCCCACGGCATAGGTGCGCCCCGGCAAGGCTTCGACGCGGTCCTCCTCCAGCGCTTCGAGATGGTCCTTGCGGATCTTCAGCACTTTCGAGACGGTCGCCAGATCGTCGCCGCGCCTGAGCCGCGCCGCGTGCAGGTCCTGGCCGACGGTCTCCAGCGGCGTATCGAGATCGCCTGAAATCTCGCGAAGATGAATACGCCGGCGATCAAGCCCGCCTTCTTCGTCCAATGTCAGCCGCGTGACCTTTGTCATCTGCAAACGATTTTCGTCTTTGGGCAAACAAACAGGGGACGCCAAGCCCTAGCGGCCGCGCCCGCACCCCAAATGTACCTGTAAGACCCCCGGTTAGACAATTGGGAATCCACGAAGATTGTCTTTTCCTGCCCAACTTACCGGAGGACAATCCCATGTTCGGCCGCAAATGCCGCCAACCGCGGCCGCAGGCTGTGGTCGGTGCGCGCGCACTGTTTATCCACAAATTGCGACACTTCGCTCAGGCTCAGGCTGCGGATCATCGTTTTGACCGGGCCGATGTTGCCCGGCGACATGGACAGGGTGCGAAGACCAAGCCCAATCAAGGCCATGGCGTCCAGCGGCCTGCCGGCCATCTCGCCGCAAAGCGAGACCTCGCCGCCAGCCTCCGCCGCGCTGTGGATGATCTGGCGGATCAGGGTGAGGGCGGCCGGGCTCAGGAAATCGTAGCGGCGCGCCACGCGCGGGTTAGTGCGGTCCACGGCGAACGCCAGCGACAAGAGATCGTTGGACCCGATCGAGACGAAATCCGCGCTGCGCATGATCTGGGGCAGCATGAAGGCCAACGCCGGAACCTCAAGCATGGCGCCCACCAACACCTGCCGCGGCTGCGGGATAGCCAGAAGGCGCGACCGTTCCATCTCGCGGTCGATGAGGGCGCGGCCGGCATTGAATTCGGCCACCTCACTGACCATCGGCAGCAAGATGCGCAGCACCTTCCCGGCCGCCGCCGTCAGCAGGGCGCGGGCCTGGTAGCGCAGCAGCGCCGGGCGGTCGAGCGCAATTCGGATTGCCCGCCAACCGAGCGCCGGATTCTCTTCCCGATCCCAACGTGCGTAGGGCAGCACCTTGTCGCCGCCCAGATCCAGGGTACGAAAGACGACGGGCTTGTCGCCGGCCGCATCCAGAACCTCCTTGTAGAAGGCAGCCTGATCGGCCAGACGCGGCATGGTCTCGCCGATCATGAATTGCAGTTCGGTACGAAACAGGCCGATGCCGTCCGCGCCGGATTCGTCGAGGTGAGGCATGTCGAGCAGCAAGCCGGCATTCATCAACAGCTTGATGTGTACACCGTCCTTGGTCACGGCCGGCAGCTCGCGGATAGCGGCGAATTGCGCGACGCGGTTGGCGCGCAGTGTGCGTTTGGCCTCGAAAGCGGCGACAATCTCTTGCGCGGGACGCAGATGCACTTCGCCGGTCTCTCCGTCGACCACGATCGAATCGCCCGTGCGCGCGGCGTCGGTGACGCCTTCGGCCGAACCAACCAGCGGCAAGCCCATGGCGCGCGCGACAATGGCGACATGGGAGGTGGTCGCCCCTTCCTCCAGCACCAACGCGAGCAGGCGGTCGCGGCGGTAATCAAGCAGTTCGGCCGGCCCCATTCCGCGCGCCACCAGCACGGCGTCGCGCGGCATCTCCTGCGTCGGCTGATGACCGTCGCCTGAGAGATGGCGCAGCAGGCGGCGCGCCAGATCTTCGAGATCGTGAAGGCGTTCACGCAGAATGGGATCGCTGAGCCGACTGACGCGCAGGCGCATCTCGTCCTGGACGCGTTCGACCGCCGCCTCGGCAGTGAGGCCTGTGCGCACGGCGTCGCGCATGCGCTGGCGCCAGCCCTGGTCGTGGGCGAACTGGCGATAAGCTTCGATCACCTCACGGCTTTCGCCGGTGAGATCCAGCTCGCTCGAATCCAACATATGGTCGACGGAGTCGCGCAGGCTGCCGATGGCCTCCTCCAGGCGGACAAGTTCCTCCTGCGGATTGTCGGCGATCATGCGCTCGACCTTCACGCGCGGTTCGTGCAGAAAGACATGGCCGACGGCGACGCCGTCCGACAGGCCCTCGCCGCGGAACTTGCGCGGCCTGTCGGGGCTCAGTTCCGGCTCGTCCAGCTCGGCGACGTTGAACAAGCCGCCTTGCGCCACGACTTCCGCCAGCACCATGGCGACGGTTTGCAGCGCTTCGACTTCTTCCTCGGCATATTGGCGCGCGGCACGGTTCTGCACGGTGAGTACGCCAAACACCTGCCCACCGCGCACGATCGGCACGCCGAGGAACGAATGATACGGGTCCTCGCCGGTTTCCGGGCGATAGGAGAAGTGCGGGTGGCTGGGCGCGTCGCTCAGATTCACCGGGTCCGCGGTCTCGGCGACCAGACCGACGAGGCCTTCGCCCGCCTTCATGCGCGTCCGGTGGACGGCGGCCGGGTTGAGGCCTTCGGTCGCGAACAGCTCCAACGCTTTGCCGGCGCGACGCAGATAGATCGAACAGACCTCCGCCACCATGTTCGCGGCGATCACCGTGACGAGCTTGTCGAGACGCGCCTGCGCCGTCGTCTGCTCGGCCATGATTTCGCGCAAACGGCGCAGCAAGATGCGCGGGCCGCCGGCGGCGACCGGAGGCATTAGTCCGACTCCCGCCTCCCCCCATCAGGGGGAGGGTATGACGGGGAGCTTCTCATGCTACGTCCAATTCGTAGGCCGAGTGGAGCGCGCGGACCGCCAGCTCCACATACTCCTCGGAGATCAGCACGCTGACCTTGATCTCGGAAGTGGAGATGACCTGGATGTTGATGCCCTTCTCCGAAAGGGTGCGGAACATGGTCTGCGCCACGCCGGGATGGGCGCGCATCCCGATGCCGATGATGGAGACCTTCGCCATGTTCGAGTCTGAGGTGATCTCGCGATAGCCGATTGTGGGCCCGGCCTTTTCGAGGGCGTTAAGCGCGCGGGCCAGTTCGCTGCGGGCGCAGGTGAAGGTGAGGTCGGTCCGGCGGCCGTCTTCCGATACGTTCTGCACGATCATGTCGACGTTGACGCCCGCATCGGCAAGCGGACCGAAGATGGCCGCGGCGATGCCGGGGCGGTCCGGAATTCTCATCAGCGAGATCTTCGCTTCATCGCGCGAATAGGCGATGCCGGTGACTGGTTTCTTTTCCACGATGTCTTCCTCGTCGCACAAGAGCGTGCCGCCCGCGTCGGGGTCGAAGGTCGACAAGACGCGAACCGGCACACGGTATAACATGGCAATCTCGACAGAGCGCGTCTGCAGGACTTTGGCCCCCAGCGACGCCATCTCGAGCATTTCTTCGAAAGCGATCTTCTCCAGCCGCCGCGCCTTGGGCACGATGCGCGGATCCGTGGTGTAGACGCCGTCGACGTCGGTGTAGATGTCGCAACGGTCGGCCTTGATCGCGGCAGCCACCGCGACCGCGCTGGTATCGGAGCCGCCGCGGCCGAGCGTGGAGATGCGGTTGTCCGGCGCGATGCCCTGGAAGCCGGCGATCACCGCCACCTGCCCCTGGCTCAGCCGTTCGTTCAACAGCGTGGGATCTATGCCTTCGATGCGCGCGGAGCCGTGCATCGCCGAGGTGCGGATCGGAATCTGCCACCCCGTCCACGAACGGGCCGAAATGCCGATGGCACCCAGGGCCACGGCAAGCAAGCCCGCCGTGATCTGTTCACCCGCCGCCACCACCACGTCGTATTCGCGGGCGTCATGCAGCGGGGAGATTTCGCGGGTCCAGCCGACCAGCTTGTTGGTCTCCCCCGCCATGGCCGAGACGACAACGGCAACCTGATGGCCCCGCGAGACCTCCTTGGCGACCAGGCTCGCCACATGGCGAATGCGGTCCAGATCGGCCACCGAGGTCCCGCCGAATTTCATCGCAATCTTCGCCATGGTTTGCACGCCTGCCATTCGCAGGCCATACATAGACGGCACCTGCGCCACGCTCAACGCCGAAACGTGCTCATGACCGACGCACCCTCCATCGACCCCGCCGAAGTCGCGAAGTTCTCCGCCATGGCGGCCGAATGGTGGGACCCGGCTGGCAAGTTCGCCCCCCTGCACAAGTTCAACCCCGTCCGGCTGGGGTTCATCCGCGATACCGCCGCGGCCCATTTCGGCCGGCAGGGCCTGAAACCGTTCCAGGGTTTGAGCCTGCTGGACATCGGCTGCGGCGGGGGGCTGCTCAGCGAGCCGATGGCCCGGCTGGGGTTTGCGGTGCTGGGGGCAGATGCCTCGGAAAAGAACGTCAAAACGGCGGCCGCCCATGCCGCTTCGTCCGGCATCGAGATCGACTACCGGGTCGCGACGGCCGAATCACTGGCGGCAGACGGCCACGCCTTCGACGCCGTCCTCAACATGGAAGTGATCGAACACGTTGCCGACCTGCCCGGCTACCTCGGCGCCTGCGGGCGGCTGGTGAAGCCCGGCGGACTGATGTTCGTGGCCAGCCTCAACAAGACGCTGAAGTCGCTGGCCCTGGCCAAGATCGCGGCGGAGTACGTGCTGCGCTGGCTGCCGCCGGGCACCCACGACTGGAACCGCTTCGTCGAGCCCCGCAGGCTTCAAGCGATGCTTGAGGACGCGGGGCTTAAGGTCTTGAAGACGCAAGGCGTCGCGTTCGATCCATTGGCTTGGGACTGGCGACTGTCGGCCGACACCGACGTGAATTATATGATAGTGGCAGAGCGCTAGTTCGCCGTCTCGTCCAAATCCGGCGGCAAGGGCGTGACGTCGACGCCCTCCTCGATCAATTCCCTGGCTTCCTTGAGCGTCGCTTCGCCGTAGATGTGGCGCTCCTCGGTTTCGCCGTAGTGGATCTTGCGCGCCTCTTCGGGGAAGCGCGGGCCGACATACTCCGCGTTCTCCTTCACATATTTGCGCATGCCCGACACGAACTGACGCATCTTCTTCAATTCATCTTTGGCGGAAACGGACTTCTTCGTGCCGGCGACGGCGGGCGCCATGATCGCCTTTTCGATCTTGCGCGAAGAGCACATCGGACACATGAGCTTGCCATCCGCAGCCTGTTCGTCGAAGGCGGCACTGCTCTGGAACCAGCCTTCGAATTCGTGGCCGCTGCCGCATCTGAGGTTGTAGACAATCACGCTTCGCGCTCGTCGCGTTCTTCAACCCGAAAGGGTGAACCGAATATACAGGCTTCGCAAGCCGTTAACCCTACGCACGCTTAGCAAGACGTTTCTCGAAGCAGATGCTCTTGGGATCGCCGGCATAGGGACCGAAGACCGGGATCTCTTGCCAGCCACGCGAACGATACAACCCAAGCGCTTCGGTCATCTGCCGTCCTGTCTCCAGGATCGCCCGCGGGAAACCTCGCCGGGCGGCTTCCGCTTCAAGAAAGTCGAGCATGCGCCGCGCCAGGCCACGCCCGCGGAAGGCCGGAACGACGTACATGCGCTTGATTTCGGCGGAACCCTCGAAGGGACGGAAAGCCCCGCAGGCCACCGGCATGTCCTCTTCGTAGCCGACCGCGAACACCCCCCCAGCCGCTTCGAATTCCGCAACGTTAATGCCGTTGACGGGCTCGCCCGGATAGCGACTCAAAATCTCTTCATCGAGCGCGGCGATCAGGCTCCGAGCGGCGGCCGAACCGGGGCTTTCGATACGAAAGATCATGGTGCTTCGATAGGCTGATCGTGGCGCAAGGAGGGAATACGCGCGCGCGCCTCGAGTGCAAGTTTTGGATCGATGTCTGCGACAATCACGCCGGGATCGATTCCGGCGTCCGCCAACACCTCGCCCCAGGGCGCGACAATCAGGGAGTGGCCATAGGTCTTGCGGCCGCCCGCATGGGTGCCGCCTTGCGCGGGCGCGATCACGAAAGCGCCGTTCTCGATCGCTCGGGCGCGTAGCAGCACGTGCCAATGCGCCTTGCCGGTGGTCTCGGTGAATGCCGATGGAACGGTGAACATGAACGCGCCCATCTGCGCAAGCGTTCGATAGAGTTGGGGAAAGCGCAGATCGTAGCAGATGGTAAGGCCGACTTTGCCCCAAGGCAGATCGGCAGCGACGGCGTGGCCGCCGCCAGCCACCGTATTGGACTCGCGATAAGTCTCGCCCGACGGCAAATCGACATCGAATAGATGAATCTTGTCGTAGCGCGCGGCGATGAAGCCCTTGGGATCGATCAGGAACGAACGGTTAGCGGTCTTGTCGTCGCTCACTTTGATGGCCAGCGAACCAATCAGCAGCCACACTCTCAGTTCCGCAGCCAGCGCGCGGAACGCGGGCAAAGCGGGATCGTCTTCTTCGGGAAAGCTGCGCTCGAGCTTGGCCCCGCCGTCGGAAGCCATCAGCGTGGTGTTCTCGGGCGTGGCGATGAAATCGGCACCTTTGGCCTTGGCCTCGCGGATCAGCGCGGAAGCGACGCGGATATTCTCCGCCACATCGTCCGAGGAGCGAAGCTGCACGCAGGCCGCGCGAAATGTCGTCATTCGGCTAGCAACAGATCGAGGTCACCGGCTTTATCCAGCGCGTAAAGGTCTTCGCAGCCGCCGACATGGCGCTCGCCAATGAAGATCTGCGGCACGGTTTGAGCGCCGCTCGTTTTTACCTGCATGTCCTTGCGAGCGTCATCGTCCACGGTAACGTCGATTTCATCGAACGCGATGCCTTTCTTGGCAAGAAGAGCTTTCGCTCGCGCGCAAAAGGGGCAGAAGGGCGTGGTGTAGATGCGAACCTTGCACATGGCGGACACAACGATTGCGGCGGTCCCTTATATAGTGTCCGCCAGCGGCCGGGCAACGCGCGCCAGAGCCAAGACGAATACCTTTTCCGCCCCTGCTCGCTTGAGCGCTCTGGAGCAGGCGTTGGCGGTCGCCCCGGTGGTCAGCACATCGTCGACCAACAGGATGTGCTTGCCGTCCACGGCGGAGCGGCGCTTGTCGGGGACGGCGAAGGCGCCGCGGACGTTGCGCCGGCGGGCGCTGGCCGACGGCATTTGCCCTTGGCTGGGCGTCGAACGGATGCGGCGAAGCGCGAACGGATCGACCGCCAAACCGCCCAGCCGCGACAGCGCGCGGGTCAGTTCGGCAGACTGGTTGTAGCGCCGGGTCCAGAGCCGGAAGCGATGCAATGGCACCGGAACGATGAGGTCGGACTGGGCCAGCAACTCGCGGCCCGCCCGTTCCAGCCAGCGCCCGAACGCAGGCGCCAAATCCAGCCGGTCCGCATGTTTGAGAGCCAGGATCGATTTACGGCTGGCATCGTCATAGCGCAGGACGGCGCGGGCCTTGTCGAAGGACGGCGGGTGCGCATGGCAGCCGGCGCACATCGTTTCCTCGCCCGGATCGATCTCGAACGGCAAGCCGCAAGCGGCGCAAACCGGCCCGTCGAGAAAATGCAGCGTCCGCCAGCATTCCGGGCACAAGTTGCCCGGCTCCGACACATGTTCGCGGCAAGCGATGCACAACGGCGGATACAGGACATTGAGGACGTTGCGCCCTACCCGCTTCCAGCCGCTCTCCATTGCGATGCTCATCTCGGCTAATGTAGCGCGATGACGGATGGCCCGCCTCGGATTTTTGACGCTCATGCACAGGCGCTGCATCGCGCCCGCGCGGCGCGAATGGCGGGCGAACGGTATCTCCTGAGCGACGCGGTGGAAGGGGTCCGAGACCGCCTGACGCCAGTGAACCGCACGTTCGCCACCGCACTTGCCTTAGATGGACACGCCGCGGACGTGTTGCAAGGTACAGCGGCGACGTGGCGCACCGACCTGTTCGACGCGGACGAGCGGTTGGACGCCGGCGGCGGCGGTTACGATCTGGCGGTTAGCATTCTGTCGCTGCACGGGATGAACGATCTGCCGGGTGCGCTGCTGCAGATCCGCCGTGCCCTGAAGCCGGACGGCTTGTTCGTCGCCGCGCTGTTCGGCGGCGCGACCTTGTTCGAGTTGCGGGACGCCTTCGCGGCCGGCGAGATCGAAACTATCGGCGGTATCACACCGCGGGTGACGCCGTTCGCAGACGTGCGCGAGCTGGGCGCGCTGTTGCAGCGTGCGGACTTCGCGCTACCGGTGGCCGACGTAGAGCGAACCACGGGTCTCTATCGCGACTTCGCCACGCTGGCGAACGATCTCAGGCTGATGGGCGAAACGAACGCGCTGGTCGAACGGCAAAAATTGTCACGCGCCACGTTGCGCGCTGCGCTGGCGCATTATGCGGCGAAGCACAGCGGGCCCGACGGACGGCTGCGCGCGACGTTCGACATCGTCTACCTGACCGGCTGGGCACCGCACGAAAGCCAGCAACAGCCGTTAAAGCCGGGCAGCGCAAAGGCGCGTCTCGCCGCGGCGCTGGGAACGGCGGAACAATCGGCAGGCGATAAGGCCGATCCGAGGCGACGCTAGTCGCCTTTCAGAAACGCCGCCACCTGTGGATCGGCTTCGAGGGCCTTGCGTTCTTCGTCGGTCGGCAACGAAGGCTTGTCACGCTCCGCATTGACCATGCAAAGAAAGCCAAGCGGGGCGTCGGGGCCGGCGCGGAACTGATGCCAGGTCCAAGGTTCGATGGTGACGAGGTCGTTGGTGTCGATCTTCGTGACTTCGTCGCCGACGAGACATTCGCCGTGCCCGCGCAGGATCAGCACCGCGTGCATATGCTCGTGGCGTTCGAGCGTCGAATAGCCGCCGGGCGCGACTTCGAAATAGCGCAGCTCGCATTTGAGCGCCGGATCGCGGAACAAGGTCTGGCGCGTGATCGCCTTGAACGGCGAGCCCTCTTCCTTGTAGGCGAGCAGATCGGTGTCCTCCCAGCGGAAGGATTTGAAACGGCGGATCGGGTTCTTCTTGTCCAAGGTCGTCACCGGATTCGATAATTCCGCACGGCTTCCACGTAACGCGCGGTTTCCTCGGTGATGCGCTCACGCGTCGAGAGCAGGCTGCCGCCGATCAGCAGCATGACATTGGCGCCGAAGAAATCCAGCATCTCGTGGATCCGTTCGAGAAGCATGCCGCCCGCGGGAACGGGCACGCAGGGCTTGACGCCGGGCCAATCTTCCAGGGCGAAGTCCGCCAGGTGCTTGCACTCTTGCGGCGTATAGCCGAAGCGGCCGCCGTAGTTGGCGAACACGGTGGCGTCGGACCCGAGCAACCGGAAAAGCTTCCCCAGAAGGAACGACGGCATGATGCGCGCCGCCCCCGACATGGTGGGATGAGTCATGAAGGCGAAGTCGGGATTCTCCTTCACCAGGGTCTGGAACTGGTCGAGGCCCGCTATCAGCGGGGCGATCAGAACGCCGTCGAGGCCGTACGAGCGCGCCAGCGTCATCTGCTTGCGCATGGAATCCAGATCGCCGCAAAGGCTCGGCAGATAACGCGTCGGAATGCCGGTGCGCGCGGCGGCCTGCGCCACGGCCTCGGCGCAGGCGGGCACGCGTTCGGCGAATGGGCTGTAGAACTGGTCCGCCAGGCCGTGATCGTCCTTGAGGTAATCGATGCCGCCGGCAGCGATCTGTCCGGCGAGCTTGGCAAGCGCCGCGGGCGTGGAGCCTTGCGGCTTCAGCGCCGAACAGGTCAGCGCACGCAACGGCGCGTTCACCCGCCTGCGCAAGCCGGCAAGGCCGTGGCCCGGCCCGCCGAACGCGGCGGCGAACTCTTCGGGGAATTTCGCATCCACCAGCACGGTGTCGTCCTGCATGGAGGTGTTGCCGAAGATCATGTTGAGCAGCTGGCCCGCCGCGTAGCCCGTGGTGATCGAGGCAAGGCCGATGCGCACCTCGAACGCGCCGTTGCCGATGTCCTTGATGTCGTCGACCCGGCCCACGATCTCGGAGAGCACGAAAGGATCGTCGATGGGCTCGACGGGCATCTCGACGCTCTGCTCGACCGCGATGCCTTTGGCGCGGGTGGCGATAGACTTGGCGTCGCTGCGGACGCAGTACAGGACTTCAATTCTGCTGCTCATGGCGCCGACCATAACAGCCGTTGCGGGCCTGTGCGCAAGAGGAATTAGAACACAATGCTCGCGAGCATGGCTTTTACGCTGCTGCCGATCAACGAGAGAGCGCCAACGATAACGATGCTGATGAGAGTGGCGATCAACGCATATTCGATGGCCGTCGTGCCGCGCCGGTCGTGCGCAAAGCCGCTTACAACAGATCGCGCAGCATCGGGATCAGCGGGATGTCCGCCGGCGGCATCGGATAATTTGCCATCTCCTTGGGCCGCACCCATTTGATCGCCGGATGCTCGCGAGGCTGGGGCGTGCCCTCCCAACGGCGGCAGACGTAAAGCGGCATGAGCAAATGAAAGTCCGCGTAGCTGTGCGACGCAAAGGTGAACGGCGCCAAACATGACTCCTTCACTTCGATCCCCAGCTCCTCGCGGAGCTCGCGGATCAGCGTATCCTCCGGGCGCTCGCCCGGCTCCATCTTGCCGCCCGGAAATTCCCATAGCCCTGTCAAGTTCTTGCCGGCGGGCCTCTGCGCAAGAAGCACGCGCCCGTCGGGATCGATCAGAGCGCAGGCGGCCACTAGAACCAGCTTCACCTGCATCATGCGATCGTCTCCAGTATGGGGTGGGCGGTTTAAGGGCGGATTAAGCGATGGCCGAGTGGCCACCATACGGGTTAACCGGCCGGCAAGGCTAGCGATCCGCGCGCGACAAAGAATTCTGCGGGAGGGGCGCCGGCGACCACTAGGCCAAGACTCCTATGACGGTATTTCTGCAGGGTGAAAGTGAGCGCTGCATCCGTTCCGCTCGCCTCAGGGCTTGCGCTTCTCGGCGTAGCAAAGGAACTCGTAAACGGGTTTGCGGTCGGCGTAGATGGCGAAGGTGCGCTTGGGGAATTTGATGTGCGATTTCTTGCTGATGGATTCGAGAGCCCCATACATCGAGTAGCTCTTATCGATGACGGGCGAGATGCCCGCGTAGGCACCGACCAGGAACGGTTCGATGGTGTAGGACGATCCGTCCACGGCCTTCAGATCGCGGCATTCGGTCTTGAACCAGCGGCTGAAATTGCTGCCGTCGGCTGCCACGTCCTTGCAGGTCGCGAATGTCAGATCCTTGCTGGCGTCGCGGATATGGATTTGCGGCCGAATGGTTTCCTGGTCGATGGACAGGGCAACGTGCTGGCTGGTGTCCTGTTTATAGATGCCGTTTCCGCCGTCGATCGTCAGAGTGCACATGTACTTCTCGGCCGCGAAAGCCGCCGTGGCAGGCATGGCCAACGCGCATGCGAGCAGTGCGACGCGAATTCTCATGATGTGTTCCCTTCGCGCCGGTTTATTTGTCGGGCAGCCGTGGTTCGCAGGTCTTCTCGCACTCCTCGCGCGTTTGGAACGGCACCACGCCTTGGCAGCCGCCCCAGAAGAACTCTTTGCAGATGTGGCTCTTGTCGTCGAAGTAATAGGATTCAAACCTGCCCTTGCACGGGCCGCGATCCGGCTTCTTCTGACAAACAGCGCGGAATTCGCCCAACAAGGATGAATAATCGTCCGCATCCTCGGATTGCTCCGCGCCCAGAGCCTTGGGCGCGCCCGCTGGGAGAGGCACCAGGATGTCGTCCTTGAAGTCGTAATTACCGACGTAGCGGATCGACTGGATGAACACCGGCTGCCCCCCGAAGAAAGCCTCCGCGTCCGGATATATCGCCTGAAGGTCGTGTTCCTCCGGCACCAGCATCGCCGACGTGCTGGCCTTCACCGGCAGGTTCAGGCAGTTCCCGGCGCCATGGCCTTGCGGGCCGACGGCCTGATCGAATTGACCCATGAAGATGCTGGAGCCGGGAAAGCACAGCGTGGCCGGCGAGACGATGAAAAGCTCTATCTCCCCCTTGCCGCCGAAGCTGTTCGACGTCTTGAGCGGATAGTAGAGAGCCGTGCTCTTGAACTTGTAGACAATCGGATCGACGAAGCGATTGTCCTTTGGCACTTCGACGACATCGAGGACGAAAAAGTCGATCCCGCGCGCCACATAATCGGCGACGATGGCTTCTTCCTTAGGATAGGCCTTGCTGTGAGGCAGCCCCTTATGGCGGAAATAGTTATTTACCCAGGAACGAAACGCAGCGGCATCGCGAACCTTGATGACCGTGAGATCGTGGGCGCCAAGTTTGGCGCTGAGGCGGACCTCGACGCCCTCGGCGCTCGAGGAAGCGCCCGGCGATTTCGATTGCATCCTGTGCACGTACTGAAGCCGGTACTTGGCCACGATCCCCGCGAGCCGCTCGAACACGTCCTTCGGCGCCAAGCTCGCCTGCGGCTCCGACGGGAAGGGTATGAAGCGGATAATCGGGGTCTGCCGATCGGCCTTGAGCTCCGTGCCCAGGATCAGCACTTCTTCCTGATTGTTGTGCAGGATGATGGCCTTCTGCGCATCCTCGCTGACCTGCACGCCCTCCGTCGACACATACACCCGCCCCATGTCGGCTAAGGCGCTCGGAACCGCCAACAACGAAGCAAGCAGGCCGCCAATAATTGCCGGTCGAATAGACATTTTCGCTCCTCCCAGCCCACGCTAAAGATGAAAACGGGCGATTGAAACCGCGATTATCGGCCTTCAGCCGCTGTGAAGATACAGATGGAGCACGGATTTAATCTTGCGGCGGCGGCGGGACGGGACGCGCGCTTGCCCGTCGTTCGTGTCAATTCAGTCAAGTCTTACTATCATTTGCAGATGCGATGAGAAGGTTTAGATCAGGCAATAAGCTTGGTTGCTGTTTGGCGTACGCCTGGAAATCCCGCTCCAAAACTCACGCGAGTCTTGTTAAGGTGAGAGGGTGTACTGCGCCGTCGAGGCGCTGGGGGGACATGGACATGTGGAACAGACTTAGCCCGATCGCGGTAGCCGCGGTCTTCTTGGCATGCACGGCGCCACTGGCGGCGCAAATTGCGCCAGCCACTCCGCCGGCGGCGACCAAAACGCTCACGCTCGAGTGCAGATGCGTGCAAACGACCAGTGAAGACGGATGCGTTGGCGGCGAAACGATCTTTTTCGACCTGGACAAGGGCACCGGGCGGTACACCGATCCCACATTTGCTCTATTCAACAAACCGACATTAAGCGATCCGTTTCCCGCAACGGTCACAACCGAAAGCATTACGTTCGATCGCGGCACGCCCAGCCACGTCTCTCGCCTGGTGATCAGCAGGCTGGATGGAACCTACGTTGCGCAATATGGCGAGGACACGGAGCAAGGCGTCTGCGCAAAGTCGGAGGGGGGGAAGTTCTGAGCTAACTTCGATAGCTGCCGTTGATGTCGATGTAGCCGTGGGTGAGGTCGCAGGTCCACACCCGCGCGCGGCCTTTGCCGAGTGCGAGATCGACGGCGATTTCCACTTCGCGCCCCGAGACGGCCTTGGTGGCGGCAGCTTCGTCGTACTTCGCCGCGCGCTCGCCCTTCTCGGCGACGAGCTGGTTGCCGAAACGGATGGCAAGCTTGTCGCGATCGGCCTTCTCGCCCGCCTTACCGACGGCCATCACCACGCGGCCCCAATTGGCATCGGAGCCCGAGATCGCGGTCTTCACCAATGGCGAATTGGCGATGCTGAGTGCGATACGCTTGGCGGCGGCATCGTTTTCGGCGCCGGTCACGTCGATGCGGATGAGCTTCTGCGCGCCTTCCCCGTCGCGCACGACCTGCAACGCCAGATCGAGCAGCACGCCGTCGAGCCTGGCGCGGAAATTGGCGAGGCGCTTGTCACCCGCTTTGGCTATCGCGGGATGAGACGCGCCCTTGCCAGTAGCGAACAACAGCAGCGTGTCGCTGGTGGAGGTATCGCTGTCGACGGTGATGGAATTGAACGAAGGCTTCACGCCTGCTTCCAGCAACTCCTGCAGCACGGGCGCCGGCAGGTTCGCATCGGTGACGACGAACGCCAGCATCGTCGCCATATCGGGCGCGATCATGCCCGAGCCCTTGGCAATGCCGTTGATGGTGACTTTCTTGCCTTCGATGAACGCCGTGGCCGTCGTCATTTTCGGGAAAGTGTCGGTGGTCATGATCGCCTCAGTAGCGGCGCGCCAGCCGCTCGACGACATGTCCTGCGCCAGGGTGCCCAGAAGTTTGGTGATCTTCTCCGCCGGCAGCGGCTCGCCGATCACGCCGGTGGATGCGAGGAACACTTCCGAGGCCCGGCAGCCGACGCTTCCGGCGGCGGATTGGGCTACGGCGCGTGCGCCCTCCAAGCCCGCTTTGCCGGTGAAGGCGTTGGCGTTACCGCTGTTCACCACCAAAGCGCGGGCCGAACCCTGGTTGAGGCAAGCCTTGCACCAATCGACCGGAGCGGAAGCGGTCTTGGACTTCGTAAAAACGCCTGCAACCTGGGTGCCGGGCGCGAACACCGCCAACAGCACGTCGGTGCGATTCTTGTAGCGGATGCCAGCCTCGCCCGACGCCAGTCGCACACCGGCCAACGGCGGAAGATTGGCAAAGTTCTTGGGGGCCAGAGGAGAAATTTGGTGCATTGCGCCGTCATGGACGGCCTTGAGCACCGGGCGCGCCTTTGCTGGCGCCTTCTTACGGACCTGCGGCATTCTGGTCGGCCTCTAAACCGGCGGCGGGGTTTGGCCGGAATCGTGTGATTTGACAAGGGGGTGTGCCGTTCTTATCTCTCCGGCGCGGCGACGGGGGCTTATTCGCCCCCGCCGGCCGGTTTCAGGCCCGAACAGAGGTTTGCATGCAGGGTTTCGGCGCGATTGCGCAGCGCTTCTTTGGTTCGGCCAACGAACGAAAGCTGAAGCGGTTCTGGTCCAGGGTGCCGGAAATTAACGCCCTGGAGCCCAGTTTTGTCACCAAATCGGACGACGAACTGCTGGCGATGACGCCCGCCTTCAAAGAGCGGCTGGCTAACGGCGAGACCCTGGAAGATATCCTCCCGGAAGCTTTTGCCGTGGTGCGCGAGGCAGCCAAGCGCACCCTCGGCCAGCGACATTTCGACGTCCAGATGGTCGGCGGAATGGTCCTGCACTACGGCAATATCGCCGAAATGAAGACGGGCGAAGGCAAGACCCTGGTCGCCACCCTCGCCGTTTACCTGAACGCGCTGGCCGGCGAAGGCGTCCACGTCGTGACCGTCAACGACTACCTGGCCAAGCGCGACGCTGAATGGATGGGCCAGATCTACAAGTTCCTGGGCCTGACCGTGGGCTGCATCGTCCACGGCCTGACCGACGAAGAGCGCCACGAAAACTACGCCTGCGACGTCACCTACGGCACCAACAACGAATTCGGCTTCGACTATCTGCGCGACAACATGAAGTACTCGATCGCGACGATGACCCAGCGCGGGCATTCCTACGCCATCGTCGACGAGGTGGACTCCATCCTGATCGACGAGGCGCGAACCCCGCTGATCATTTCGGGCCCGACCGAGGACCTGACGGAGATGTACCGCAAAGTCGATAAGTTGATCCCCGGTCTGGTCGAGGGCAAGGCGGCGTCCAAAGCCGATCCGGTGGGACAACCGGGCAAGCCCGGCGATTACGAACTCGACGAAAAACAGCGTCAGGTGACTCTGACCGACACCGGCAACGAGCACATGGTCGAACTGCTGCGCGGGGCGGGACTGCTCGAGACAGGGGATCTATACGATATCGAGAACATCTCCGTCGTTCATCACGTCAATCAGGCGCTGAAGGCGCACACGCTGTTCCAGAAGGACAGGGACTACATCGTCAAGAACGACGAAGTCATTATCATCGACGAGTTCACCGGCCGCATGATGCAGGGACGGCGCTTTTCCGAGGGCCTGCATCAAGCCCTGGAGGCCAAGGAAGGCGTCAAGGTGCAGCCGGAGAATGTGACGCTCGCCTCCATTACCTTTCAGAACTATTTCCGCCTTTACGACAAGCTCGCCGGCATGACCGGCACGGCCATGACCGAGGCCGCCGAGTTCATGGACATCTACCAGCTTGACGTCATGGATATCCCGACGAACCTGCCGGTTATGCGCGCCGACTATGACGACGAAGTCTACCGCACCGCCGACGAGAAGAACGAAGCCGTCATCAAACTGGTCAAGGACTGCCACGAGCGCGGCCAACCGGTGCTGGTCGGCACCACCTCGATCGAGAAGTCCGAGCAGCTTTCCGAACTGCTGAAGCAACGCAAGTTCAAGCACAATGTCCTGAACGCGCGCTATCACGAGCAGGAAGCGGCGATCATCGCGCAGGCCGGCGTCTCCGGCACCGTCACCATCGCCACCAACATGGCCGGCCGCGGCACCGACATCCAGCTCGGCGGCAACGCCGAAATGCGCATCAAGACCGAACTCGGCGGCATTCTCGACCAGGACGAACTCGCCCGGCGCGCGGCGCAGATCCGCGCCGAAGTCGCCGCCGACAAGGAAAAGGTGATCGCCGCGGGCGGGCTTTACATCGTGGGCACCGAGCGTCACGAAAGCCGGCGCATCGACAACCAGCTACGCGGCCGATCGGGCCGCCAAGGCGACCCCGGCGCCTCGAAGTTCTTCCTCAGCCTGCAGGACGATCTGATGCGCATCTTCGGATCGGAACGCATGGATTCGATCCTGACGCGCCTCGGCCTCGAAAAAGGCGAAGCGATCATGCATCCCTGGGTCAACAAAGCCCTGGAGAAGGCGCAGCAGAAGGTCGAAGCGCGCAACTTCGAAATGCGCAAGAACATCCTGAAATACGACAACGTCCTCAACGATCAGCGCAAGGTGATCTACGAGCAACGCAAGATCATCATGTCTGCCGACGAAGTCAGCGACGAGATCGCCGATTACCGCCTCGAGGTCGTGGACGAGCTGGTCGAACGCCACATCCCGCCCAAGGCCTATGCCGAACAGTGGGACGCTGCCGGCCTGCACGAAGAAGTGGACAAAATCTTCGGCATCGATCTGCCGATCGTCGATTGGACGCACGAGGAAGGCATCGCCGACGAGGAAGTGCGCGAGCGCCTCAGCAAGGCGGTGGAGACCCGCGCGGCCGAACGCGCCGCGAATTTTGGTCCCGACATCATGCGCTACGCCGAAAAGGCGATTCTGCTGCAGACGCTGGACCACAATTGGCGCGAGCACATCGTCAACCTCGACTATCTGCGCCAGTACGTCGGCCTGCGCGGTTACGGCCAGCGCGACCCCCTGAACGAGTACAAGAGCGAATCCTTCGAGCTGTTCGAAGCCCTGCTCAGCAAACTGCGCATCGACGTCATTCGCCAGCTCATGCACATCACCCTCAATGTGGAGCAGCCGCCGTCGGAATTGCCGACCAAGGTGCCGCTGCAGATGCGCGAAACCAAGATCGATCCGCTCACCGGCGAAGACGAGATGGCGCCGGGCGCCGACCGTCGCGCGGGCCAACCGCGCTTCAACCGGCCGCGCGACGTGCCGGTCAACCCCAACGACCCCACCACCTGGGGCAAAGTGCAACGCAACGCGCCCTGCCCGTGCGGCTCGGGCCGCAAGTTCAAGCATTGCCACGGTGCGCTCGTCTGAATTTGCCTTGCGCGAAGGAGCTTTTCCTTCTGCTTGGCGCAATTTTGCCATTGGACACCGATTGGCGGTGCCCCTCCGGACCGTAAGTTTCGTGCCAAAGTGAGACCCGGCGGCAATTGCTGCGCCGCATTCCGACGTTTACCGAATCCCGGACTTGCGATAGTCTTACGCCGGAGGGCGCCAGATGCGGCCATAAGGGTCGTGTCCGTGTCTCGTTTGGGGAATCATAGGAGAGGATTGAAATGCGTATTTCGATTCTGCTGCACACGGTCGCAGCGTTCGCGCTGGCCGTGGCTGTTGCCGCGCCAGCCATGGCTGAATCCATTCACAGCAAGACCGAGCGGAAGGAAGCGCAGATCCCGACCTGCTACCATAAGATCGGCAGCATCGCGATCTACGAACCGGAAAACAAATGGTGGGTCGATCTGAAGCTGGAATCGCCCGAAGCCCTCATTAAGGTCTTTGTCATGCGGTCCGGCTGCTTCACTCTGGTCGATCGCGGCAAGGGTTTCTCCGCAGTCCAGCAGGAACGCGAACTCGCCAGCGAAGGCGAGCTGCGCCAAGGCTCCAATATGGGCAAGGGCCAGATCAAGACCGCCGATTACGTGCTCGTGCCCGACGTCGTTTCCAGGAATGCCGACGCCGGCGGTACCAACATCGGCGGCCTCCTGGGCGGATTCATCGGCGGCGGCGTAGGCGCGATCGTCAGCAACATCAACATCAGCAGCAGCACGGCGGACGTCGTTCTGACGGTCACCGACGTGCGCTCCTCCGAACAGGTGGCGATGGAAGAAGGCCACGGCTCCAAGAGCGACATCGGCTTCGGCGTCGGGGGCGGCGGCTGGTGGGGCGGCGGCGTCGGTGGAATGGGCGTTAGCAGCTACCAGAATACGCAGATCGGCCAGGTTGTGGCGCTCGCCTATATCGACGCCTACACCAAGCTGGTGACCCAGCTCGGCGGCATCTCCGACCAGCCGGCGATGGACAATGCGGTGCAGGCTGTGACCGTGACCAAACCGGCCCGGCTCTACGAGGAGTCCGGCGGCAGTGGCAGGGTCGTGCGCAAGCTCGACGTCGGCATGATGCTCTATCCCACCGGCGTCAAAGACGGCATGTGGTGGGAAGTCAAAGACGAGATGGGCAACAGGGGCTGGGTGTCGTCCCTTGCGCTGGAACTGGCAAAATAGAACGCCGCGACGGCGCGTACCGGGAAAGGGGGCCTCAAGCCCCCTTTTTCGTCGGCCAATCCGCAAGCAGATAGAGCGCCGCCGCGATCGCGGAAATATCGAGCGCGTACAGATAGCGATAATCGCAGGCGATCGAGATCACGAAGAAGCTGAGCGTGAACAGAAGCGTGGCGGCGAGGAGCCCGGCCATCGCCAGATCCGCCGGCCGGCGTCTGCGCATCAGCAGCGCAAGAGCCAAAATCGCCACAAGCCCAAAAGCAGGATGGGCAAAAACGGGCGTGCCGACGAACGCCTTGCCGTAATTGCCCAGGATGACATCCCGACGATCCATGCGTGGGTGCATGCCGAGCGCCGCGAGATCGTCCGGGCTGCCCTCGTCGCCAACGTGATAGGGATGGCAAAGCCCCACATGGGTGGGCAGGAATAACCAACTGAACAGCTCGGCGCGCACGGCGAGATAGGTCCCGGGATGATGAAACACCAGTTCGCGCCATTGCTTCGACAGGACCGCGGCGGGGACCTCGTCGAGCGCGACGACGATCCGCCAGGAGTTTTCGAGCGTGTCGTTCTTCACCGGCGAATAGAGGCGGACGCCGTCGGTGCGGATCAGCCGCGCCAGCTCGGGCGCATCCTTGTCCAGCACCGACAGGTGCAAGCCTGGTTGCTTTTTCACCATGCCGACGGTGTCGTAGAGCTGCAGCGTCTTGAATTGCATTTCGAGAGCAGGCGTGCCGTCGCTGCGCAGTTCCAGCGCCGCGTTTGCTGCCAGCGCCGCCGCGCCGGACGCGACCGCTAGGACTGCGGCATAGGCCGCACCGACACGCCATCGCTTCTCGTGAACCGCCGCGATTGCACCCAGGGCGACGGCGGCGCACGGCAGCATGATCGCCCCGTTCTGGCGCGCCAGCATGGCAAGAGCGAGGAACCCCGCGCTTAACCCGATCAGCGCAAAACGCAATCGCCGCATCCGCCAGCGCGCACCCGCATGTGCGAGGCATACGAAGCCGATCAGACAGGCATCCGCGAATAGAACGTCTTTCCAGACGATCGCCTGGAAGAGAAGAAGCTGCGGCAGGCATACGAGCACGGCTGCGCCAATGACGGCGGCCCAGGACACGCGCGGCACCAACCACAAAAGCGATGTCAGCGCGGCGAAAGTCAAAACCGTTAGAACCAGCACGTAAATGCCCGTGCCCGGAATCAGCCGATCGGACAGGCCCAAAAGCCACGACAACACCGGCGTATGCCAGAAGCCGTAAACGCCCCTTCGCCCTTCCAAAAGCTGCACGAAAGAATCGTCTTCCAGACTGCCGGGAAAATTCACCACGCAGGAAGCAATGCAGCCGAGAGCGAGAACCGCGGCCGCTGCGGCGCGTGGCGTTTTGAAAGATGAAAGCGGCGGCAAAGCGCGCTGCACGTGCCACGCCTCTCTACTTCGTCAGGTCGCGGCCCATGGCGAGATATTTGTCGCGGCGCTGACGGCGCAGTTCGTCGGGCGACAGCGAGGACAGCTCGCTCAGCGCGCGCGAGATCTGCTCGCCGACGTTGGCGATGGCTTCGTCGACGCCGCGATGGGCCCCGCCCACCGGTTCCGGCACGATGGCGTCGATCACGCCCAGTCCCAGAAGGTCCTGCGCGGTGAGGCGCATGGCGGCGGCGGCGTCCTGGTTCTTCTCCGGCTTGCGCCACAGGATCGAGGCGCAACCTTCCGGCGAGATCACCGAATAGACGGAGTTCTCCAGCATGTAGACGCGATTGGCCGTGGCGATGGCCAGCGCCCCGCCCGATCCGCCCTCGCCGATGATGGTGGCGACGAACGGCACGCGCAAATCGAGGCAAGCCTGCGTGGTACGCGCGATGGCTTCCGCCTGGCCGCGCTCTTCCGCGGCGACGCCGGCATAAGCGCCGGACGTATCTACCAGCGAGATCACCGGCAGGCCAAAACGATCCGCCAGCGCGAACAGGCGCTGCGCCTTGCGATAACCTTCAGGCATCGCCATGCCGAAATTGTGCGCGAGGCGGGTTTTGGTGTCGCTGCCCTTCTCGTGGCCGATCACGGCGACCGCGCGACCGCGGAAGCGGGCGAGCGAAGCGATGATGGCGGCGTCTTCCGCAAAGGCGCGGTCGCCGGCCAGGGGAGTGAACTCGTCAAACAGATGCGTGGCGTAATCGCCGAAGTGCGGCCGGCCCGGATGGCGCGCCACCTGTACACGCTGCCAGGGCGTGAGGCGCGTGTAGATGTCCTTAACCAGCGCATCGGCCCTGTACTGCAGGCGCGAGACGTCGCCGTCGATCTGCATGTTCGGGTCCTGCGCCGCGAGCTGGCGCAGTTCGACGATCTTGCCTTCCAGTTCGGCGATGGGACGTTCGAAATCGAGATAGGCGTGCATGGCGTCTCATAGCGGCCAAAAGGGCCGGGAAAGTGGCAATGTCGCTCCGGCGTGTCAATCTGAGGTAAATGGGGCCTCAAATATGGGGTTCAAGGGCGAAACATACCGGATGTTGATCGTTGTTTTTCGGATTCGGGGCGATCCCCCCGGGGGGAGGGGTATCCGGCGATCCGGCTTCCGTCTTCGCGGCTGCGCCGTGACAAGTTGGCAAGATAATTGTTTTCGACTTTTCGCTGGGGGCTCCACCCCCTCCATTTCTGTTTTTTGAATTCAAATCCCGAAAAACGCGTTCAAGTCTTTGAACCGAAACCTAGAACTCGCATTTAGGGCGTTACACGAACCTGCACCGAAGCGACACCAGCTTGCCGCCAGCCCGATCAAACCTCGATTTGCGGGGCCGCCATCTCCGCGCCTCCGCGCTTTGTTTTCCGAACCTCCTTTGGCGAACAATACCGGAGAGATGTGGAAACCGATGCCGCCGCCTTCAAGGCGGTGCGGCGATATGGGTCAGCGGCAGTGGACTCCGAAGTCAATTCTTACTCCGACGCCGATCTTCCGGATCGCGTCAAGCGGATGCTGAGGGGATAACCAGTCCTATGGTGTACGTCGGGTTTCGAGCTCAAAGTGTCCGTTCGGGCTATGGCAGGGATGCGCCATTTACCGTCATAGGGAATTTGATTTTGCTTGATTGTCCGATCCGTGACGGGGCGGTTCATTCGAATCGTCTATCGTCAGCTCGACAATCGAGTCTTTTCGTTTCTTTGATCCAACCCGCACAAAGAAGAAGATCATCGAGACGCAAGCCACAATCCAGATAACAAAGAACATTGAGATGAGGGCTCGCATTCCGCCCTCGCCACCGTCCATTTCACTCAAAACGACGTAGGCGAACGTTCCTCCGAAAATAAGGAACAACGAGGCGACAATGACGCCGATCCACGCCTGCGTGGCCATAAGATCGCCGGGAACTACTTGCAGCTTGCGGACCAATGATGCCTCCCAACACGAGTTGCCGCGTCACCGTATGACATCTTCGATTTGCCGACCTTAGCCCGCGCCGCTCCAGATTTGCGACGACTTGATCTTCAGGACGTCCCCCGCAAATCCGAAAGAAGCTAACGCTCCTCCGGCGCCGATCATAGCACGAACAAGACGGGATAAGTGTGCGGGTGTCGCAACCCGTATGACGCGCAGTTGCGTGATAGAACCAAGCGACTTCAGGTGACGTCGGCGCAAATCCGCTCTGACCCTAAATCTTCTCGGAATTCCGCCTTTTTCTATGGCGCGGTGCACGTGGGTCGAAAGGGGCGAGTAGCGAATGGCGAATACGCGTGTCAGCGGCGAATCCGCTGATTGCGGCTCCTCGGCCTCGCCTCCTGTATTTCTACTGAGACTAATTCGCTGCTACATTTTTTGGATCTTCGCTGCATTGGTGGTGCAGCGCATTTCTGACGAGACCGTTCTTTTGCACCCTGCTGATTTGGCAACAGTTCATCTACCGGCGGCGCCACAAGATCGAGAACTACTTTTTGCCGGATCAAAGATTGGTGGCGCATCACTTGCCGCCATGACAAGTTCGCCAGGAACTTCCTCGCCGCCGCAGCTTGTGTCGGCGCCGTCTACTGGATCGAACTGTGAGTTCAGACCTTAATCCCGGGGGGCAACGTCAATGAGTCTTGCTTATTACCTTAAGCGCGGTGACCTCATACTGCATTACATCGATGGTCTCTCCACCATCTCCTGTCTTAGTCAACTCGTATTTAGATGCAGGATCGAATGTCAGTTCGACCGTCAAGCCCAACAAGCCGTTTAGCTCCCTGACATCCGAATACTTTTGCTCCTCGAATGCAAACTGCTTGTTCGGATACTCTTTTAGCACAAGTGCAATGCGTGGATTGGCGTTCTCAAGGTAGACATGTTCCTCACTGATGACCATACCTTTGACGGTGGGCTCCGAGTAGAATCCCCGATACAAAAAAAGAGCGATAGCAATCGCTGCAATAGCTACACCACCGATCAATAGCCATTTTTGTATTCCCTTTGAAGTCCGGACTGCTGTGAACAGTGTCACGATCATTTCTCTCATGACATGCTTCCTTCCGGGGTGGCCTGACGGATTTTTTGCACCAGCGTGATGGAGACTACTGCATAGCCGATGTCCCATCTAGATGGGACATCGGCGGCGCAAGAGTCTGCGGCGCTGGCCGGCAGCATATTCGTGGTCTCGCGAATGTCCGGGAATGGCGCATCTTTGCCGTTCCATCGCTAGCCGGTATGTCCGCGATCAGCCCCATGTCCTGCCGTTGCAGCCGCGTATCGATGGAACCAAAAGTGCGGCTCAGTTTGTAGATGGCTATAACCCAGGGGGTACCACCTCCCTGGCCCTTACTAACCCCGGCCCGAGGCCTCGACACCATTAGAGTCCCAATCGAGCCAAGCCCGATAAAGCCCGTGAATTGAATGACGGAGCACCGTCCTCAATTCTTCCGCTTCGCCAGCGGGTGAGCGGAAGCCATCGTCGCGGCAAGGCGGTCCTTGGCGACATGGGTGTAGATCTGCGTCGTGGCGATGTCGGCATGTCCCAGCATGGTCTGCACGCTGCGCAGATCGGCGCCGCCTTCCACCAGATGCGTGGCGAAGGCGTGGCGCAGCACATGCGGCGACAGCTTGTCGGGGTCGAGGCCAGTTTGGAGCGCCAAAGCCTTCAACATTTGATGCAGGCGGCGGCGCGTCAGATGGCATTCCGCGGAGCGCGAGGGAAAGAGGAATTTCTCGGCAAGGCGGCGACGCTCGCCGCGCGGCAGGAACACCTCGCGCACGACCAGATAATCGGCGATGGCTTGGCGCGCACGAGGATTGAGCGGCGCCAAGCGCTCCTTGCCGCCCTTGCCTTTCACCAGCAGCACGCCGTCGCGGCCGCGCACGGCGACGAGCGGCAGCGTCGCCAGTTCCGACACGCGCAAACCGGAGCCGTACAGCATCTCCACGATGCACAGCAGCCGTGCGCCCTCCTCGCTTTTGGCGGCGCGCTTCTCCGCCGCTTCGATCAGGAGCGCCATGTCCTCGCGCGTCAGGACTTTCGGCAGGATGCGGCCGCGTTTGGGTGAATCGACGGCGGTGGTGGGATCGTCCGGACGGATGCCTTCCGCATAGAGAAAGCCGAAGAACTGGCGCAGCGCCGAAAGCCGGCGCGCCTGGGACGAGCCGGCGATGCCGGAAGCCGACAATCCAGCGAGATAGCGCTTCACATCCTCGCGCGCGGCGCGCTTGGCGTCGGCGCCGCGCGACGCGAGAAAGCCGTGGAAATCCAGCAGATCGCGGCGATAGGCGGAAAGCGTATTGACGCTGGCCCCGCGCTCCGCACTCATCATGTCGAGGAAAGCCTCGATCAGGTGCGCGCCGCTTGCGCTGCGGGTCATCGTGCAGTGGACGCCGGTGCTGCGGGCGGCGCTGGCGGCGGGACGTAAAGCGTCAACGCCTCCAGAGCGATGTCGCGCGCCGCATCCGGTAATCCCATCGCGACCAACAAGCGAACGAACTCGGTTGTCACTTGGGGCGCCAGATCGCGTAGGCCGATGGAATGGATCGCATCCAGAATCATCAGCAGCGCTTCGCCTTTGCGGTCGGGATGCAAAGAGGCGCTTTCGATGCGCTGCATGACGCCGGCGTCCGGGCGTTTGCCGTCCCATTTCATTGCTTCGATCCCCGGCGCTTGGAGCTTGGCGTCGGGCGGCAGCGGACGGCCCAGAACGTCGGCGATTCCTAGAAGCAAAGCCTTGGCTGGCTTATTGGGATCCATGTCCGGCGGATTCTTGACCAAGGCGGCGGCGAAAGCGCTGTAAGCGGCTTGCGCCTTGGCGTCGCGCGCCGGATTGGGCACTATCAGATCGACGGCCGTCTGCAGCACGTCCTTGTCGGTCAGCCAACGTGAAGCGGCATCGGGGAACCCGGCCAGCAGCAGCGCGCGGGCGAACAGATCGGCCATGGCGCGGTTCGCCGGCACGGGTTTGATCGATGCGGCGATGTCGCCTTGAAGCCCGGCGGCTAGCGGCAACAGGCCGGCCTTGTCGCCAAGGGAAAGCGCTTCGTAGACAAGCTGCGCCTTGACATCGGGGCGCGGTTCGATCAGCGCCGCGCGGCGAAGCAGCACCTGGCCCGCGAAGAATGGCACGACCTGCGCGTCCGCGGACGCGTTGGCCAGGCGAGCGAGCGGAATATCCTGGGCGTCGGCGAGCGTCTTCAGTTCAAGGACGGAGACGGCGCCGGTCCGCACGATGCGTTCGGCAGCGGCAAAGCGCACCTGCGCGGAATTGCGCGGGTCGCGCAGTGCCAGAAGGTTCGCGGGCGTTCCCATCGCGGCCGCGACGTCGCCAATCGGCAGGCCCGCCTGTTGCAGCAAGAAAAGGTGCATCGCGGTGGGATGGGTGATCGGACCGGGCGGGTCGATCTTGTGGTTCAGCGCGTCGTCGACCAGCGTGTCATAAGCCTTGTCGGAATTGCCCTGCGCCTCGAGCACGGCGCGTGTGAGATCAGCCGTCGCCTGATCGCCGCCCACGGCCGCGCAATAAGCTCGCAATTGCAGCCAGAACGACTCGCCTGCGGTGAGCCGCGTGGCGGTCAATTCGCCGCAGACGTCGGCGGCGCGATTGGCGGTAAGCAGCGCATCCGCCTGGACGCGCGCGAAATCCGCGTCGTTGGCGAGCGAGAGCTGGGCCGCGAGCGCACCCGCTTCGTCGATCAGGCCGGCCTCGAGCAGCTTCTCGATGCGGACGGTGATTAGCGCGCGCTTGGATGGACCGGGTGGCGCGGCAGCCTTGCTCAGAACGATTCGCTTGGCGAGTGCGCGGAGCGCCGGATCGGGCGAAACCAACGGAACGCGCGTAAGCAGGCCTTCGACGGTCGCGCGTTCGGCGCCGCTCCACAGCTCCTCGCCGAGACCCGGATCGAGCAGACCGACGGACGGACCTTCCGCCGTGCCGAGCACGCCCACCTCGACACTGGAATTCTGCGGCGCCGGCGTTGCGGCTGCCGGTCCACCGAAGGTGCCGGGGAGAGCCTGAGGCGCCGCCGTTGCGGCCGGGGCCGACGATGGCGTGTCCTCGTCGTCCGCCACGGGCGGCAGGTCCTCGTCCGTTAGGACCGGAGGAGCGTCCTTATCCGGCGGCGGGGACTGCCCCCAGGCGGCTGGCGCCAGCAACGCCAGAAAAATTGGAATTGTTCTAAGTCGGAAACCTGTCATTCGACAGAACCTGCCTGATCTCGTGCATCTGGGGATGCACCGAACCGCCGTAGAGCGCCAGACCGATGGCCCCCAGGATCCCCAGCGCCGCCAGGCCGATCGCGACCCACCTGCCCCAACCCATGCTCTCCGACCTTGCGATACGCATCTATATACCTCGTTAGCAGCCCTTTTTCGCGAAATAGGCCGCCCCGCCGCAACTCCCGCTGGCGACGCGCGCCCAAGCCGTGGTAGCGGGAAGATATGGCAGAGTTGAGGCGAACTATAGCATTGGTCGGAATGATGGGCGCCGGCAAAAGTTCGATCGGGCGCAGGCTTGCGACCCGCCTGAAGGTGCCGTTCCGGGACGCCGACGGCGAAGTCGAGCATGCCGCCGGCTGTACGGTCGAGGAAATTTTTGCGCGTTACGGCGAAAGCGCCTTTCGCGATTGCGAACGCAAGGTGATCGACCGCTTGCTCGCCGAGCCGCCGCATGTGTTGGCGACCGGAGGCGGGGCCTTCATCGATCCCGAAACCCGCGCTCGCATGAAAGACAGCGCGGTGTCGATCTGGATCAAGGCGTCGGTGGACGTCCTGCTGACACGCGTGCAGCGCAAGGACGACCGCCCGCTGCTCAAGACCGGCAAGCCGCGCGAGGTCCTGGAGCGGCTGCTCCAAGAGCGCGAGTCGATCTATGCCGAGGCCGATCTCATCATCGAAAGCGAAAGCGGTCCGCACACCGACACGGTGGAGCGCATCGTGGCGGCGCTGGTAGAACGCGGTATCTGCGAGGACGCATGAGCGAACGCATCACGGTCAATCTCGGCGAACGCAGCTACGATATCCTCGTGGGAGCGGGCCTGGTGACGCAAGCGGGCAAGTGGCTGGCGCCGCTGGCGCGCGGGCCGTTGCCGGTCGTCACCGATGCCAATGTCGCGGGGCTGCATCTGGCGGCGCTGCTGGAAGCGCTGACGCAAGCCGGCCTCGACGCGCGGCCTATCGTGATGGAGCCGGGCGAAGGCACCAAGAGTTTTCGCGGACTGGAGAAGCTTTGCACGGAACTCTTGGCCACGGGCGTCGACCGCGGCGGGCTGATCGTGGCGTTCGGCGGCGGCGTGATCGGCGACCTGACGGGTTTCGCGGCGGGCGTGCTCAAGCGCGGCATCGATTTCGCACAGATTCCCACGACGCTGCTGGCGCAGGTGGATTCCTCCGTCGGTGGGAAAACGGGGATCAACACAGTTGAAGGAAAGAATCTGGTCGGCGTGTTCCATCAGCCCAAAATCGTGCTGGCCGACACAAGCGTCCTCTCCACCCTGCCCCGGCGCGAATTGCTGGCAGGCTATGCCGAGGTTGCGAAGTACGGCGCGCTTGGCGACGGGGCTTTCTTCGAGTGGCTGGAATCCAACGGCGCAAAGGCGTTGGCGGGCGACGCAGCGGCCATCGTGCGCGCGGTGGCGCATTGCTGCCGCATGAAGGCCGCCATCGTGGCGCGCGACGAGCGTGAGGCGGGCGAGCGCGCCCTATTCAATCTCGGCCACACGTTCGGCCATGCGCTGGAAGCGGCGACGGGATATTCGGATCGGCTCAAGCACGGCGAAGGCGTGGCGCTGGGTATGGCGCTGGCGTTCCGCCTGTCGGTGAAGCTGGCACTTTGTCCCGGCCAGGACGCTGAGCGCTTCACGCGACATTTGAAGGCCATCGGCCTACCTACTGGAATCGCTGACATTCCGGGACCGCGACCGAGCGCGGACGTGCTGCTGGAGCACATGGCGCATGATAAGAAAGTGAAAGACGGCAAGCTGATGTTTGTGCTCGTGCGCGGTATCGGTCACGCCTTCGTCACCAGCGACGTGCCGCGCCAGGCGGTGCGGGAAGTGCTGGCGGGATAACCGCAATACGATTTTCTTTTTCACCTCCCCCTTGTGGGGAGGTCGAAGCGCGCAGCGCTTCGGGCGGGGGGCCGCCATCGACATCGCCCCCCACCCGGCTCACTTCGTTCACTGACCTCTCCACAAGGGGGAGGTTAAAAGCGGTATAACATCTCTCCGGCTTCGAGGATTCCGCCATGGACACGTCTCTTGTCATCTCCTTCGCCGCGATCGTCGCGCTGGTGAGCGCCGGGGCGTTTTTCGCCGGTTCCGAGACGGCTCTTACAGCGGTCTCGCGCGGCAAGATGCACCAACTCGAAAAGGATGGTTCGCGCGCGGCGGCTAGCGTCAACCGCCTGATCGGGAACCGCGAACGGCTGATCGGCGCCCTGCTGCTCGGCAACACTTTCGTCAACATCCTGGCCTCCTCGCTGGCGACCTCGGTGCTGGAGGACCGGCTGGGCCATCGCGCGGTGGCGGTGGTGACCGTGCTGATGACGCTGCTCATCCTGGTCTTCGCCGAAGTGCTGCCCAAGACGCTGGCCATCGCACGCACCGACCGCTTCGCCCTGACGGTGGCCGGTGCGGTGCGCGGCGTCGTAGCCGTGCTGGCACCCATCGTCCGTACCGTGCAGCTATTCGTCTGGGAGGTGCTGAGGTTGTTCGGCGTCAAGGAAGAGGACGCGGAAACGGCGGCTGAGGCGCACGACGAAATCCGCGGCACGGTGTTCCTGCGCCACCAGGAAGGAACCGTCGAGCGCGAAAGCCGCGACATGATCAGCGGCGTGCTCGATCTGCGCGAGCTCACCGCCGGCGACGTCATGATCCATCGCAAGAGCATGATGACGGTTTCAATCGACCAGAGCGCCGAGCAGATCGTGCGGGCGTTGATGATGACGCATCACGCGCGCGTGCCGGTGTGGCGGGGGCAGCCGGAGAACATCGTCGGCGTGTTGAATACCAAGGACATGGTGCGCGCCGTGCTCGCCAATCGCGGGATATTGAAAGATCTCGACATCGCCGCGCTGGTCACCCCGCCCTGGTTTGTGCCCGAAACCATGGCCCTGGAGGAAATGCTGGACGCTTTTCGCGAGCAGCGCTCGCATTTCGCCCTCGTGGTCGACGAATACGGCGTGATCCTGGGCTTAGTGACGCGCGAGGACATCCTCGACGAGGTTTTCGGCCGCATTTCGGACGCCACCGGCGACATGGCGCAAGCCGGCATCCGCCCGCAGCCCGACGGCTCGTTCGCCATAGACGGCATGACGACCATCCGCGACATCAACCGCGCGCTGGACTGGAACCTGCCCGACGATACGGCGACGACGCTGGCGGGCCTAGTGATCCACGAAGCGCGAACGATCCCGGATGTCGGCCAGCGTTTCGCGTTCTACGGATTCAAGTTCGAGATCCTGCGCCGGCAGCGCAACCAGATCACGATGCTGCGCGTGGTCCCGCCGGAGAAGGCGGCCACAACTCCGACGCAGTCCTAGTTTCGTTATAGCCGGGCTTGACCCGGCCATCCAGCGAAAAAGGAAGAACCTTTCCGGCGTGCAAACGCACACCAGCTCTGGATGGCCGCCTCAAGGGCGGCCATGACGAATGTGGGTGTTGGTTTACTTTTCCCCCGGCGCCAGGGTGGTCAGCGCCAGGGCGTGGATTTGCGACTTCATCTCGTCGGCCAGGGCGGCATAGACGCGTCGCTGGCGTTCCACCCGCGAAAGGCCCGCGAACGCGGGCGATACGATGCGCACGCTGAAATGAGTTTCGCCGCCGTGGCGATGCCCGGCGTGGCCCTGATGGCGCGCGCTGTCATCGACGATATCCAGTTCCGAAGGCGCGAAGGCGGCGCAAAGCTTGCGTTGGATCGTGTCGGTCATGCTCATGCCAAAAGCCGTCGCGCGCTCGGCACTGCCTGTCAAGCAATTCGTTTTCTTGTTTTTTCATAGTTCGATCCCATAATTCGTCCATGGCGAAAGCGCGCTACAGCCCGCGACTGGGGCAGGACATCAGGATCAAGCCGGACATCAGGACGGCGCCGAAAGTGCGCCCTTGCGCCACAGAAGGCTGCCGCGAGGAAGGCGCCTATCGGGTGCCCAAAAGCCGCGAAAACCTCTCCACCTATCTGTGGTTCTGCCTCGCCCACGCCCGGGCGCACAACGAAAAGTGGGATTATTTCGCCGGCATGAGCACGGACGAGATCGAACGCTTCCGTACCGAAGCCGTCTACGGCCACCGGCCGACTTGGCCGCTGGGCAAGCGCGCCGCCGGGGTGTCGTTCGGACGCAGTGGTATCCACGTTGAGGACGGCTATGCGGTTTTTGCAGAGGCCCGCGCCGCGCCGCGCCGTCCCGAGCGGATTTTGACGCGTCTGCAACGGCAGGCTTTCGACGTCTTGAACCTCGAAAGCTCTGCCACCTTGAACGAAATCAAGGCGCGGTATAAGGAACTTGTGAAGCGGTTCCATCCCGACGCGAATGGCGGCGATCGGGGCGCCGAGGAGCGACTGAAGCAGGTTATTAAGGCCTATGGCGTATTACGCGCCTCTGGGCTGACCTAAAGAGGGCTCTGGCGCCCTCCTCCTCATTCGCGGCTGAGACCGCGAGAGTCATAGCCGGATTTATAGACATGACCAGTGAAACCCAGGGCCTCGATCCTTCGCTGACGCCCGACACGAAAGTCGACGTGAAGGCCGCCTTCGGCCTCGACGCGAAGATGAAGGTGCCCGCGTTCGCCAAGCCGAATGAATATGTACCGGACCTCGACAACGCCTATCGTTTCGACCGCGACACCACGCTGGCGATCCTGGCCGGCTTCGCCTTCAACCGCCGCGTCATGATCCAGGGCTATCACGGCACCGGAAAGTCGACGCATATCGAACAGGTCGCAGCGCGCCTCAACTGGCCCTGTGTGCGCATCAACCTGGACAGCCACATCAGCCGCATCGACCTCGTCGGCAAGGACGCTATCGTGCTCAGGGACGGCCAGCAGGTGACGGAATTCCGCGAAGGCCTGCTGCCCTGGGCGCTGCAGCATCCGGTGGCGCTAGTGTTCGACGAATACGACGCCGGCCGGCCCGACGTGATGTTCGTGATCCAGCGCGTGCTGGAAGTGCAAGGCAAGCTGACGCTGCTCGACCAGAACCGCGTGATCCGGCCGCATCCGGCGTTCCGCCTGTTCTCCACCACCAACACCATCGGATTGGGCGACACCACGGGTCTCTATCACGGCACTCAGCAGATCAACCAGGGCCAGATGGACCGCTGGAGCATCGTTGCCACGTTGAATTATCTCACCCACGACAGCGAAGTGGAGATCGTGCTGGCGAAGGTGCCCTCCTACGCTTCGACGCCGGAGAAGAAAAAGCAGATCGCCGCGATGGTCCGCGTCGCCGACATGACCCGCAACGCCTTCGTCAACGGCGACCTTTCCACCGTGATGAGCCCGCGTACCGTCATCACCTGGGCGGAGAACGCCGAAATCTTTGGCGACGTCGGCTTCGCCTTCCGGCTGACCTTCCTCAATAAGTGCGACGAGCTGGAACGCGCCAGCGTGGCCGAATTCTATCAGCGCTGCTTCGGCGAGGAATTGCCCGAAAGCGCGGCGAAGGTTCTTGTCGCGTGAACGCGACCGTTCCATGAAACCCGAGAACCCTTCCGAACCGTTCAAGCGCGCGGTCGGCACCGCGGTGCGGGCGCTGGCGGGCGAGCCGGAACTTGAAGTCACCTACAGCGCCGAGCCGCCGCAACTGCACGGCCAGAAAGCGCGCTTGCCGCTGCCGTCGCGCAATCTGCCGCCGCACGAAGTCGCGGTGGTGCGCGGCGCGGGCGACGCTTATGCACTGAAGCTCGCTTATCATGAAAAGAAGATACACGCGCAGTTCCGTCCGCACGCGCCGGAAGCCGCGGCCTTGTTCGAAGCCGCCGAGCAGGCGCGCGTGGAAGCCATCGGCGCGCTGGCGATGAAGGGCGTGGCGGAGAACCTCGCGGCGAACCTGGAAGCGAAATGCAGCGCGCGCGGGCTGGCGCGGGCCCGCGACATGGCCGAAGCGCCGCTTGCCGACGTGCTGGGCTTGATCGTGCGCGAGAAGCTGACCGGCTCCTCTCCGCCGGACGCGGCGCGCAGCGCCGTCGATCTGTGGCGCGATTTCGTCGAGAAGCGCGCCGGCAGGGACCTGGACAAGCTGGCGGCGGCGCTGCGCGACCAGAAGGCGTTTGCCAAGCTCACCCGCACCGTTCTGAAGGACCTGGATTTCGGCGAAGAGGGCGACAAGGACTCCGAAAGCGAGGAAGGCGGCGAGGACAGTGAGAGCGCCTCCGAACAGGAGGGCGGCGAGGAACGGGACGCCAGCGGCGAATCCGCCTCCGCCGACGCCGACCTGGAGCAGGCCGAAGGCCAAAGCGAAGAAACCACCGCCGAAATGCGCGCCGAGGACAGCGACGAGACTTCCGATGCGCTCGATCCCGACGAAGGTGTCAAGCCGTGGCGGCCGGACCTACCGTTTTCCAACCAGGATGAGTGGGGCTACAAGGTCTACACCCACGAATTCGACGAGGTAATCGAGGCTGCGGCGCTTTGCGACGCCGAGGAACTGGCGCGGCTGCGCAATTTCCTCGATCAGCAATTGCAGGCGATGCAGGGCGTGGTGACGCGGCTCGCCAACAAGCTGCAGCGCCTATTGCAGGCGCAGCAGAACCGCAACTGGGAATTCGACCTGGAGGAAGGGATGCTCGACGCCGCGCGGCTGTCGCGCATCGTCGTCGATCCGGTGCATCCGCTTTCCTTCAAGCGCGAAAAAGAGATGGATTTCCGCGACACCGTCGTCACGCTGCTGCTCGATAATTCCGGATCGATGCGCGGCCGGCCGATCATGGTGGCGGCGATGTGCGCGGACATCCTGGCGCACACGCTGGAGCGCTGCGCGGTGAAGGTGGAAATCCTCGGCTTCACGACGCGCGCCTGGAAAGGCGGACAAAGCCGCGAGAAATGGATCGCCGAGGGCAAGCCGCCGCATCCCGGACGGCTGAACGATCTGCGCCACGTCGTCTACAAGAAAGCCGACGAGCCATGGCGGCGGGCGCGGCGCAATCTCGGCCTGATGATGCGCGAAGGCCTGCTCAAGGAGAACATCGACGGCGAGGCCTTGATGTGGGCGCACAACCGCCTGATCGCGCGCTCCGAACAGCGCAAGATCATGATGGTGATTTCCGACGGCGCGCCGGTCGACGATTCAACCCTGTCGGTGAACTCGGGAAATTACCTGGAGCGGCACTTCCAGAAGGTGATCGACGACATCGAGAACAAGTCGAGCGTCGAATTGACGGCGATCGGCATCGGCCACGACGTCACGCGCCACTACAGCCGCGCGGTCACCATCGTCGACGCCGAACAGCTCGGCGGCGCGATGACGGACCAGTTGATCGGATTGTTCGCGGAAAAGCACGATGTTCATGCACGCAGAGGCCGCCGCGGCGGACGCAGACGCGCCGCGATGCGATAATTTCTCAGTATCCCCCGAAGCCGGAGAGCGGCGGGACGATGCCGCGCAGCATCCAGTAGGGGATCAACAGCAAGATGCCCTCGCCCGCCAGCACGGCCCCATAGACGAGCGCGTGGTCGAACCAAACCGCACCCGTGCCGGCATAAGCCGCCGGATAGAATATCCAGGCAAAGAAAACCGCGGCGGTGACGAAGCCAAATAGCGGCGCCGTCCACCAATGCGCGCCGCGCGTGCCGTCGAACACGACGATGGAGACGAAGCTCGCCAGGAAGAACGCCCCGCCGAAGCCGATCGCTTCACGCATCGTCGGCACGGTATCCTGCGGCAGGAACTGCATGAGCTGGTTGCTGGCAAAGAGCACGAAGGCCATGATCAGCGCGCAAGCGACGACGACCTGCGCGAATGCGTAAGCCGGTCCGTAGCGCCGGTTGGTGAGATGGACGAAGAAGAAGCCGACCGGCACCAGCAGATGCCCTACCGTCAGCCAGGAGCTTGTGCCATCCAGGAACAGCGGCAACGGCGTGTCGCGATAAAGGTACAAACTGACGAAGCTGGCCAGCAGCGCCAGAACCGGCACGATCATTCGCAGAACGGCGCTAGCCGCCGCGCCGACCTTCTGCCAGAAGGTTTCGCGATGGCCGTAGGCCACATACCCGACCCAAGCCGCATCGCTCGCGCTGCGCAACCGATAGGGACCGTCTTCCACCGCCCCAGACGACCCCACCCGTGCGGCCGCGCTGTAGCGCCCGCCTACGGTCACTTCCTGTTGGAACGCCCGCACCACACGCACCCCGACTTGCGCCGGCCGCTCGAACGGCGACCTGACACATTTTGAGACATTACGGGAATATGGATGCAGGCGCCATGCCGAAATGCCGGCAAAGCAGAGTAAATGTTCCGTTCACCGTGCTGATTAGGCCGCGGTGACCGACTTTTTCGCGACTAGGCGTTTTAGCCGCAGGGCGCGCGGCGACAGAAGCGCGTCCTTGCTCTTGAGCAGGTATGCGTCCAGCCCGCCCGTGCGGTCGACCGTGCGCAGGGCGCTCATGCTGATCTTCAGCTTGTAGGTCTGGCCCAGAGCGTCGCTGGCAAGCGATATCACTTGTAGGTTCGGACGGAACACCCGCTTGGTTTTGTTGTTGGCGTGGCTCACATTGTGGCCGACCAGCAGGCCTTTTCCGGTCAATTCGCAGCGGCGGGACATGGCAGTTTCCTTGGGACAGGCGAAGCACGAAAGAGGCGCTCTCTTAAGGGCGAGAGGCGCCCCGGTCAAGCCACAGTGTGGCATCCCCGTTGCCCGCAGGCGGCCAAGTCCCGGCGCGGATTAACTTTTCGGCAAGCATATGGTTCTGGCTTGCCATCCCAGGCGTCATAATTGAACCATAGGATTATCGCAAACCCGCAGACGACGGTCCCCATCCGGAGAAGTCCCAGCGATGAAACTCAGTCCTCTTGCTCTCGGCGTCGCCCTTAGCACCCTACTCTTCGCCGACGCGGCTTATGCCGCCGGCGGCGCCGGCGCGGAGCAGAGCCAGCAGCCTTCTTCGGGCCTGCAGATGGCGATGACGATTTATGCCGGGGGCATCACCATCGGCAAAGTCGACATGGACGCCAAGATCGTCGGCGACAATTACCACGTCGTCTCGAACCTGGAGACCAGCGGTGTGGTCAACGCCTTCTGGCAGTCGGTGATCCAAGCCAGCTCCAGCGGCAAGATCGAGAGTCACCTCCTCCAGCCGACGCTCTACGATTCCTTCTACACCGGGCATACCGAAAAGCATCAGGAAGTCTCGTTGACTTACGAGGACGGAACGCCGGTGCGCCTTTACGCCAATCCGCCCTACAGCACGACCGGATACGAAGTGAAGCCGGAAGACAAGAAATCGACCTTCGATCCGCTGAGCGCGGTCGTGTTCATCTCCTCGGGCGTCGGCGCCGAAGCGAACAATCCCTGCAGCGTGCTGGCGCCGGTTTACGACGGCCGCCGCCGCTACAATATCGAGCTGACCAGGGTCAAGGAAACGACCATCAAGATGGACAACGGTCTCTACAGCGGCCCCGCGCTGTTGTGCTCGATCAAGTACAAGCAGCTTGCGGGTTTCAAGCCGAGGGTGCTGAAGGAAACCAACTTCCCCATGATCAACGCCTGGGTGGTGACTTTTCCGAGCAATATCCCAGGACGCAGCTACGCGGTGCCGCTGCGCGTCTGGGCCCAGTCGCAATACGGCGTGATCGCCGCGGTCGTGACCTCGTTCAAGATTGACGGGGCGCAACCGAAAGGCGTCGGCGGCTGAGGCGAACCGCCTTCGGTTCCGACCTTCCCTCAAGCCGAACGGAACATCTGCGTTGCGCTAGGTCGTTGCTTTCGCGCGCACCAGCTGCAGCACGTTGCGCGCGGCTTCGGGGATGTTGGTGCCGGGGCCGAAGATGGCGGCCACGCCGGCCTGCTTGAGGAACGCGTAGTCCTTGGCGGGAATAACGCCGCCGACAACGACAAGGACGTCCGCCTTTTCCTTCTTCAGCGCCGCGATCAATTCCGGAACCAGGGTTTTGTGTCCCGCCGCCAGGCTGGAAACGCCCACGACATGCACGCCAGCTGCGACGGCTTCGCGCGCGACTTCCTCCGGCGTCAGGAACAGCTCGCCGATGTCGACCTTAAAGCCGATGTCGGCGAAGGCGCTGGCGATGACTTTCGAGCCGCGGTCGTGGCCGTCCTGACCCATCTTGGCGACCAGGATGCGCGGCGGTGAGCCAGAGGACTTGGCGAAGGCTTCCACCTCGCCTTTCAGCGCCGCGAATTCGTTGTCGCCTGCGAAGGCGCCGCCATAGACGCCGCAGATCGTGCGCGTCTGCGCGCGATGGCGCAGATGAACCTTCTCGATGGCTTCGGAGATTTCGCCCACCGTGGCGCGCGCACGCGCGGCATCGATCGCCAGCGTCAGCAAATTGGCGCTGCCGGCCGCGCCTTGGCGCAAAGCCTCCAGCGCGGCGGCGACTTTCGCCGGATCGCGCTTGGCTTTCACATTCTTGAGGCGCGCGAGTTGCGCCTGAAGCACCGCGGCATTGTCGATGTCGCGGTATTCCATCGCCTCCGCTTTTTCCAGTTCGTAGCGATTGACGCCGACGATCACGTCCTCGCCCTTGTCGATGCGGGCCTGGCGGCGTGCGGCGGATTCTTCGATGGCAAGCTTGGGCGTGCCCGCTTCCACTGCCTTGGTCATGCCGCCCATCGCTTCCACCTCGTCGATGATCTTCCTGGCGTGGACGGCGAGCGCATGGGTCAGCGCCTCGACAAAATAGGAACCGCCAAGCGGATCGACAGTCTTGGTGACCATCGTTTCGTTCTGCAGGATCAATTGCGTGTTGCGGGCGATGCGCGCCGAGAATTCCGTCGGCAGCGCGATGGCCTCGTCGAACGAATTGGTGTGCAGCGACTGAGTGCCGCCCAAAACCGCCGCCAGCGCCTCATACGCCGTGCGCACGATGTTGTTGTACGGATCTTGCTCGGTCAGGGATACGCCAGAGGTCTGGCAGTGGGTGCGCAGCATCAGGCTTTCCGGTTTCTTGGCGCCAAAGCTCGCCATGATCTGAGCCCACAGAAGTCGCGCGGCGCGCAGCTTTGCCACTTCCATGAAGAAATTCATGCCGATGCCGAAGAAGAAGGACAGCCGCGGCGCGAATGCGTCCACGTCCAATCCCTTGGCCAGCGCCGCGCGCACATATTCGACGCCGTCGGCGAGCGTGTAAGCCAGCTCCTGCACGGCGGTCGCGCCCGCTTCGTGCATGTGATAGCCGCTGATGGAGATGGAATTGAACTTTGGCATGTTCTTCGCCGCATATTCGATGATGTCGGCGACGATGCGCATGCTTGGCGCGGGCGGATAGATGTAGGTGTTGCGCACCATGAATTCTTTGAGGATGTCGTTCTGGATCGTGCCCATCAATTTGGCAGGCGGCACCCCCTGCTCTTCCGCCGCCACGATGTAGTTCGCCATGATCGGAATGACCGCGCCGTTCATGGTCATCGACACGCTCATCTTGCCGAGCGGAATGCCGGCGAAGAGGATCTTCATGTCCTCGACGGAATCGATGGCGACGCCCGCTTTGCCGACATCGCCCGCCACGCGCGGATGGTCGCTGTCGTAGCCGCGGTGGGTGGGCAGGTCGAAGGCGACCGACACGCCCGTCTGTCCGGCGGCGAGGTTCTTGCGGTAGAAGGCGTTGGACTCTTCCGCCGTGGAAAAGCCCGCGTACTGACGGATGGTCCACGGCCGGCCGGCGTACACGGTGGCGCGCACCCCGCGCAAGAACGGCGCAAAGCCCGGCAGCGAGTCCATCGCAAGGCCCTCGAGGTCCGCGGCGGTGTACAGCGGCTTGACCGCGAAGCCTTCGGGCGCGGCCCAGGTAAGCTCTTCCAGAGAGCGGTTCTTCAGCTCCTTCGCGGCGAGGGCGGCCCAGGTTTTCGGCGTCTTTTCCGTCATCGCATCCCGCCTCTCCGAATAATGGGCCGGTTTGTCCCTCACGCCGAGCCGATCGAGGCATGCGGTGTGATAGCGCGCGGGGGAGTATCGCACCTGCGAAAAGCGGTCAAACACCCGTCTCGGAACTGTCGGGAAACCGTCACATTGCTCCGCATACGGAGTTTTACGTGGATAAGTCGGTGGGACTCCATGCCTCGCCTTGTCCACAAGATATTGCGATGGGTGTAGATTGACAAACACGTAATAGCGTGAGAACAAACGCCGATATTGATTCGGTTAGTGATTCGGCCCTTATTCGTTCCGGTTCTGTTCCAGGTGTTGACAGACATCTTGCATCGCCCCGCCTTACGCCTTCGCTTGTACCGCAAATCGAAAACTCCCATGTTCCGGGGAAATGATCCCACAGCGCACGCGTAGGCATGAGGCGCCGGCCGGCGGCCGGATCACCGCCGTCCTGGGGCCCACCAACACCGGCAAGACCCATTTCGCCATCGAGCGGATGCTGGCCCACAAATCCGGCATGATCGGCCTGCCGCTGCGCCTTTTGGCGCGCGAGGTCTATGACAAGGTCGCGCGGCTGAAAGGCGTGAAACTCGCCGCGCTCATCACGGGCGAAGAAAAAATCGTTCCGCCGCACGCCAAATACTTCGTCTGCACCGTGGAAGCGATGCCGATCGACCTCGGCACGGCGTTCCTGGCGATCGACGAAATCCAGCTTTGCGCCGATGCCGAGCGCGGCCACGTCTTCACCGACCGGCTGCTGCACGCGCGCGGCGAAGAGGAGACTGTGTTTCTCGGCGCCGATACGATGCGCGGAGCGATCCAGCGCTTCGTGCCGCGGACCTATTTCACCTCGCGGGCGCGGTTCTCAGACCTCGCCTACACCGGTTCGAAGAAGCTGACGCGTCTGCCGCGTCGTTCGGCGGTGGTCGGGTTTTCCGCCGAAGACGTTTACGGTATCGCCGAACTGATCCGCAGCCAGCGCGGCGGCGCGGCGGTGGTGCTGGGGGCGCTGTCGCCGCGCACCCGCAACGCCCAGGTGGCGCTCTACCAATCGGGCGACGTGGATTTCCTGGTGGCGACCGACGCCATCGGCATGGGCCTCAATATGGATGTCGACCATGTCGCGTTTTCGGCGCTGGAGAAGTTCGACGGGCTGGGGACGCGGCCGCTGAAACCTGAAGAGATCGGACAGATCGCGGGCCGCGCTGGCCGGCACATGAACGACGGCACTTTCGGCATCACCGGTGACGCCGAAGAACTGGACCAAGAGACCGTGGCGCGGGTGGAAAGCCATCGCTACGAGCCGGTGCGCGTGCTGCAATGGCGCAATTCGGCGCTGTCGTTTCATGCGCTGGATGCGCTGATCGCCAGCCTCGACGAACCGCCGCCGACGCGCGGGCTGGTGAAAGCGCGTCCCGCCAGCGACGTCGTCGCGCTGCGGACGTTGAGCGAGCAGGACGAGGTGCGGGACAGAACGCGCGCCCCGGCGCAAGTGCGCCTCTTGTGGGATGCCTGTCAGCTGCCGGACTTCCACAAGCTCAGCGCCGAAGAACATGTGCGGCTGGTGCGCACGATCTTCTTCCATCTGACGAGCGCAGACGGCGCGCTGCCGGACGATTGGTTGGCGCGCCAGATTGCGCGCCTCGACATCACCGAAGGCGATGTCGCCACGCTTTCGGGACGTCTGGCGCAAGTACGCACCTGGACCTATGCGGCGAACCGACCGGGCTGGGTGAGAGACAGCGCGCACTGGCAGGAACTGACGCGCGCGGTGGAGGACCGGCTGTCGGACGCGCTGCACGAACGGCTGACGCAACGCTTCATCGACCGGCGGACCTCGGTGCTGATGCGCCAGTTGGCGCTCGACGACATAGACCTGGTGCTCGACGATTCCGGCGGCGTGGCGATCGGCGGCGAGATCGTCGGCAAGCTGGACGGATTTCGCTTCTCGCAAGCCGAGAGCGCGGCCGGCATCCACGAACGTGCGCTGCGCGCCGCCGCTGTGAAAGGTCTGGAAGGCGAATTTTTCGCGCGCGCGCGACGGCTGGCCTTCGCGGCCGACGCCGACATCACGCTCAGCGAACACGGGCGGCTATGGTGGGACGGAGCCATCGTGGCGCGGTTGACGGCGGGGCCCTCGCCGCTGGCGCCGAACGTGGCCCTGCTGGCCGACGAGATTCTGAAAGGCGGCCCGCGCGAAAGCATCCAGCGCCGTCTGGAGGAATGGCTGGCGGCGCGCATCGCGGCGAAGCTGGCGCCGTTGCGCGTGCTGCAAGCCGGCGTGGATGCCAAAGCCGGAACCGCCGACGCCATGCCCGCAGCCGCGCGCGGCGTCGCCCATCAGCTTTGCGAGAATTTCGGCTCGCTCCAAACCGCGCAGGTGACCTTGCCGGCGGATCGCCGCGCGCCGGTGCGGGCGTTGCGTCCTTATGGCGTGTGGTTCGGACGGCGTTCGATCTATCTGACCAAACTGCTGCGGCCCGACGCCGCCGCGCTGCTGGCGCTGCTGTGGGGCGTGTGGACCAAGCTTGAGAACGTGCCGGCACTGCCGCGGCCCGGGCTGACATCGTTCGTCAACGATACGGCTGCGCCGGAAGGATTTCTGGCGGCGGCGGGATTTCGTGTGGTGTCCGGCCGCGCCATCCGCCTCGACATGCTGGAACGGCTGGAAGACGTGCTGGAGAAAAGCACCGTTGACGGTGGCACGACCGAAGCGCTGATGCCCAAGCTGGTGTCGCTGCTCGGCTGCGGCAACGACGAACTGCGTGAAATCCTGGCGGAGCTTGGCTGGCACAGCAGCGAGGTCGCCGACGGGCATTCCGTCTGGCGGCGGACAGGTAAGCGCGAACCGCCGCGGGGCGAACCGCAACGGCCCGTCCGAAAAGATTCTCCCTTCGCCGGCCTTGCCGATCTGATCGGAGGCAAATGAGCGAACGCCTTGACAAATGGCTATGGTGCGCCCGCTTCTACCGCTCGCGCGGGCTGGCCAGAGCCGCGTGTGAATCCGGTGTGCTGCGCGTCAACGGGCACCGGGTTGAAAAGGCCGGGCGCGAAGTCAAAATCGGGGACGTGATAACCGTACCTCGCGTAAGGGAAATCGTCGTGGTGCGCGTCGTCGCCGCAGCCAAGCGCCGCGGCCCCGCGCGGGAAGCGCAACTGCTCTACGAAATCGTCGCGGACGATGCCGAGGAGCAACGCAGTGCTTGATCCCGCGGTGCGCGCGCCTTAATGGACAAACCACAAAGACGCCTTCGGAGCACGCAATGACCTACGTCGTCACCGACGCCTGCATCAAATGCAAATACATGGACTGCGTGGAGGTTTGTCCGGTGGACTGTTTTTACGAAGGCGAAAACATGCTCGTCATCCACCCCGACGAGTGCATCGATTGCGGCGTCTGCGAGCCCGAATGCCCGCCCGAAGCCATTAAAGCCGATACGGAAACGGGCCTGGAGAAGTGGCTTACCTTGAACGCCGAGTACGCCAAGATCTGGCCTAACATCATCCAGAAGGGCACCCCGCCCGCCGATGCGGACAAGTTCCAAGGTGAAAATGGCAAGTTCGAGAAGTATTTCAGCGAAAAACCCGGCTCCGGCGAGTAGAATTATCGATATTGCACCTGCAAAAAGGCGGTCCGGAGGTTGTCGAATTCCGCCTTTTCACCGTGTTTTTGGTGACAATCTCTCATTGGACTTGGAATAAGTTCCGTCGATTCAAAGGTTTGACGTTTTTGCCCTTCCCTTTTCTGCAGTAATGTGATAGCTTGTAATCGTTCTGAAATGGCTCGAAAGGCGCTGCCCCACCCGGATTAATGAGAGATCCGGAGGCGCCGCATTCTGTTGCAGTGCAAGGTAATGCGTTGCCTCCCTATGGATGGCGCGTTTTCGAGCGCGCGAAGCGGAAATGGAAATAGATGACCACAGCTAAGACGACTGTTGCACCGGTGGCTGCCAAGAAGGTCCCGGCGAATTCCAACAAGAAATTCGAATTCAAGGCCAACGATCACGTCGTGTACCCCACCCACGGCGTCGGTAAGATTACGCGTATCGAAGAGCAGGAAGTGGCAGGCACGAAGCTCGAATTGTTCGTCATCACGTTCGACAAGGACAAGATGACCCTGCGCGTTCCGACCTTGAAGGCCAAAGCGGTCGGCATGCGCAAGCTGTCTTCGCCCGATACGGTGGCGACCGCCCTCAATACGCTGAAGGGCCGCGCCCGCATCAAGCGCACCATGTGGTCCCGCCGCGCGCAGGAATACGAAGCGAAGATCAACTCGGGCGACCTGGTTTCGATCGCGGAGGTCGTGCGCGACTTGCATCGCGCCGGCGGCCAGCCGGAACAATCCTACTCCGAGCGGCAGCTCTACGAAGCGGCGCTCGCCCGCATGGCCCGCGAAGTCGCGGCGGTGGAACGCACGGACGAACAGACCGCCGTGAAGCGCGTCGAAGGCATGCTGCTGAAGAAAGCGGCGTAAGACACATCGAGAATTGGCATGAGACGAGGCCCGGAGGAAACTCCGGGCCTTTTCCTATTCAGCCAGCGGCATCGCGTTTGTAAGCCGCATCCATCACTTTCAGCGCGAAGCGGGCGGAAACGGTGGCGGGACCGCCGCCCATTTCAATGCCGACCTCAACCGCTTCCAACACTTCCTCAAAGCTTGCGCCAGAGCGGGCCGCCTGCTCGATATGCCACCGCATACAGGACTCGCAGTCGGTAACCACCGAGATCCCGACGGCGATCAATTCCTTCTGTTTTTTCGGCAGAGCGCCATCGGCAAAAGTGGCCCGTTCCATTTCCAGGAAAGCCTTGTAGGTCTTGGAATCCAATTCCAGCAGGCGCCGGTGCGCCGCCTCGCGCCGTTGCGTGATGGCTTTCAATTCGTCCATATCGTCATATCCTCCGAAAACTCAGATTTCCGCCTTTCCCGTGGAAGTATCGCAACCCTTCAGCATCTTCTGCATGTAAACGACCTCGAACGGCAGATGACCGAAGCGCGCATTTCGAACGGAACGAAAGCCAATTTTTTCGTACCAGGTTCTCAGTTCGCGGTGTTGGCCGATGATCCCGATTTCAATGCAGGCTGCGCCCGCTTGGCGAATCAAGGCAACGGCCCGCTCCATCAGAGCATGACCGAGGCCGCGGCGCCGGAATTCCGGCAGCACCGCCAGTTTCTCAAGAATGCAAACGCCGTCTTTCGGCTGCCGAAAGCCGACGCAGCCGCAAGCGCGTCCCTTGCTGAATGCCAGCAGGAATGTAGTTCCAAGTTCCATGCCGCGGCGAACGTCCGCGTCGGTGATGAAAGAGGCATGGGCCGGGCAATTGTCGTGGTTGAGATCAAACCGCTCCGCCACGTCGGCAAAGGAACGGGATATCACCTCCGCAACTCGTTGCGCATCGCCCCTGTCCGCCAGCCGGAAAGCGAAACCGTTCGGCGATGATGTCATGACGCACGCACACTTCCTCCCTCGGGTCGCCGACCCGACGGTTTACCGAGTTTCAGCCATCGTTGACTATTCAACTACCGGCATTCGAAATGCAATCGCATCATTGTAGCAATTCGATCTGTTTGGGATTGCCGATTTCGATTTCGGGGCCGTTCAGCCATTGCACGATGCCGCGCACCCGCACCAGCTTGTCCTGGTAGCCCAGCGGATCGACGCCCATGCGGCGGAAGGTCTTCATGTCGTCGGGCGAGATCGTGACGGTGAAATCCGTCTTCCAATCGGTGCCGAAATTCAGATAGGCGCGGCCGTCCCGAAGGTCGGTGCTCAGCACTTTGCCGAGCACGATCTGGAAGGTGCCGACATCGGCCTTCACGGTGTCAGGCGTGCGGATCGCATAAGCCGGCGAGGACCAGATGCCCGCTTGAGCGGCGCGGGCGGCGCTCTCGGCGTCGTATAGTTCGCGAAAGCATTCGCCGCGATCCGGCGCGAGGTCGACGCGCGCCAGGCCACGGCGCAGTAATTCGCTCTGCACCCAGGTTCCGCCCTTGGTGAAGATCTGCGAGCGGACGCGGTCGTAGCGGTCTTCCTTGGGCCAGACGGCGCGGGCTTCGACATCCTGGTTCTTCGTCAGAGCGTTCAGCGCCTCGTAGGCCTGATCCTCCAGCGCTTGCGGCGCGCGATCCTGGGCCGCGTGCGGCAGGCGGATGCCTTCCAGGTGCAGCGCACGGCCGTCATTCAGGATCAAAACGTCGTTGTGTTCGACGCGAGCGATGGGCGCGTCGCCGATTTCCACGTCCCCGGCGCACGGCGGCGCGGCCGCCTGTGTCTCGCCGCAAGCCAACGTCGCCGCCAGAGATGCTGCAAACAGGACGCGCCGATTCATGGTTTCCCTCCCCCAACGCCGACCATCATTCTGCACAAGTTTGGCGATTTCGCACCTGCCGGCGCGAAGAAATATGGTATGGGAACCCTTTGTCGGCGACGATATAAAGCTGGCCATCGAAGCCATATTTCAACAGCAAGAGGAATATGAGATGCCGATCCGGAACACAGGTCAGCGCTATGGCAGCGTGGCAATGTCTTTGCACTGGCTGATCGCGGCCCTGGTCATCACCAACATCAGCCTCGGCCTGTACATGGGCGATCTGCCGCGCGGCGACCCGAACCAATTCACGATCATACAAATCCACAAATCGATCGGGTTGACGGTGCTGGTGCTGAGCGTGATCGTCATCGTGTGGCGGCTGATGAACCCCCCGCCGCCCTTGCCCGTCGGAATGTCGCCCGCCTTGCGCCTGGCCGCGCGGACGACGCTTGTGCTCCTCTATGTGCTGATCGTGACGATCCCGCTCAGCGGATGGATCATGGTCTCGGCTTCGCCGCTGGGGAATCCAACGCCCTATTTCTTCCTGTTCGGCTGGCCGAACCTGCCTTTCTTCTCCGGCATGACGCGCGCGGCGGTGCATCCCTATCACGAGTTCTACACGACAATTCATGTATGGCTCGCCTGGAGCGCCATCGTGCTGGTTCCGATCCATGTCCTGGCCGCGCTGTATCATCAGTTCATTCTGCGCGACCGCCTTCTGGCGCGGATGGTGCCGGGAATGCGCAGCGGAGCTTGAGGCGAGCGGGCAGCCCCGGTGGCGCCATGCGGTCACGGTGACGGTGGACGCGACTGCGACTAAAAGCTGACCCGACCGCCACGTTGCGCTAGGTTGGCCCATGACCGACGCCAATGTTGTCACCGTCCGCACCGCAGATGCCGCAGCCATTTCCGCCGCCGCGGCGATGATCCGCGAGGGGCGTCTGGTGGCGTTCCCGACCGAGACGGTCTACGGGCTGGGAGCCGATGCCACCAACGGACGGGCGGTAGCGGCGATCTTCGTCGCCAAGGGCCGGCCGCATTTCAATCCGCTCATCGTGCATGTGAAAGACATGGAGCAAGCGGAGGAATTTGCAGCGTTTTCCACATTGGCCAAAGAACTGGCACGGGCCTTTTGGCCGGGCGCCCTGACGCTGGTCCTGCCGCGCCGCGACGATTGCCGTCTGTCGCTTCTGGTGAGCGCTGGATTGGACACCGTGGCCTTGCGCGCACCCTCCCATCCGGTTGCCGCGCGGCTAATTGCCGAAGCCGGCGTGCCGCTGGCCGCCCCTAGCGCCAATCCGTCCGGACGAGTGAGCGCGACTCGCGCGGCCCATGTCGAGGAAGGCTTTCGCGGCAAGGTAGAGATGATCCTGGATGGTGGGCCTACTCCGCTCGGCATCGAATCGACGGTGATCAGTTTCGAGGGTGGCCGGCCCGTGCTGCTGCGCCCCGGCGCGGTACCGCGCGAAGCCATCCAAAAGATCACGGGGCCGTTGGCGTCTCCGGTCTTGGGAGCTGTCACCGCTCCCGGCCGGCTCGCCAGCCATTATGCGCCCCGCGCGCGCCTGAGGCTGAACGCCTTGCAACCGGCGCCAGACGAAGCCCTGCTTGCCTTCGGACCAAACGTCCCTGGCGCGCGCCGGGTGCTGAACCTCAGCCCGAGCGGCGATCTCAGCGAAGCCGCCGCCAACCTGTTCGCGATGCTGCGCACACTTGACGCGGAAGGCGATGCCATCGCCGTCATGCCCATTCCGTCCAGCGGCCTCGGCGAAGCCATCAACGACCGTTTGACGCGCGCCGCCGCGGCGCGCGAAATTGCGCCATGAACAACGACGTCGCCGCAAAACTGAAAGCCGCCGTCGGTCCGAAGGGATTCACCGAAGATCCGGCCGAAATCGCTCCGCACCTGGAAGAATGGCGCAGCAAGTACAAAGGCCGCGCCACGCTGCTGCTGAGGCCGGCGACGACGGCGGAAGTGTCCGCCATCATGTCAATCTGCAACGAGAGCGGGACGCCTGTCGTGCCGCAAGCCGGGAACACCGGACTGGTCGGCGCCCAAATCCCGTTCGAAAACGAAGTCTTGCTTAGCCTGTCGCGCCTGAACCGCATCCGCGCGCTCAACGTCGAAGATTCGAGCATGATCGCCGAGGCCGGCGTGGTATTGGCGGCCGCGCAAAATGCGGCCGACCACAACGGGCTGATGCTGCCCCTCAGCCTGGCAGCGGAAGGAAGCTGTACCATCGGCGGAACGCTCTCCACCAACGCCGGCGGCGTGAACGTGCTGCGCTACGGCATGGCGCGCGAACAGGTGCTGGGCCTCGAAGCAGTGCTGGCCGACGGGCGCGTGCTCGACCTGCTGCGCACTCTGCGCAAGGACAATACCGGCTACGATCTGAAACAGCTCTTCATCGGTGCGGAAGGCACATTGGGCATCGTCACCGCCGCGGCGCTGAAGCTGTTCCCTAAGCCGGCGATGCGCTGCACCGCCTTCCTCGCCGTGCCGAGCGTCAAGGCGGCGGTCGCCTTGCTGGCCCGCCTGCAAGCCGCGACCGGCGGCCTGGTCAACGCCTTCGAGATCCTGCCGCGGATCGGATTGGAGCTGGTGCTCGCGCATATTCCGCAGACGAGTAATCCGTTCGGCGCGCCCTCACCCTGGTACGTGCTCGCCGAAGTTTCAGGAATCGCCGCGCTCAAGGAAGTGTTCGAAACCGCGCTGGAAGCGGCCTTGTCGGACGGCCTGGCGAGCGACGCAGTGATCGCGGCGAGCGAGGCGCAGCGCGCGGCGCTGTGGAAGCTGCGCGAAAGCATGTCGGAGGCGCAGAAGAAGGAAGGTCCTTCGCTCAAACACGACGTCTCGGTGCCGGTCGCGGCCGTGGCGGATTTCATCGCCAAAGCCTCGGCCGCCGTCGCCGCCGTCCTGCCCGGCGCGCGGCCGGTTCCCTTCGGCCATCTCGGCGACGGCAACATCCATTTCAACATTCAGGCGAAGGACGCGGACATGGCCTCGTTCCTCGCCCGCTGGGACGAGATCGCGCGCATCGTCCACGACGTGGTGCGCGATTTCGGCGGCTCGTTCAGCGCCGAGCACGGCATCGGCGTGATGAAGCGCGCCGACCTCAAGCGCTACAAAAGCTCGGTGGAAGTCGATCTGATGCGCGCGCTCAAGCGCACGCTTGATCCGCAGAACATTCTCAATCCGGGAAAGCTGGTGCCGGATCCGTGACGGCGCGGAGAAAGCAATTCGGCCTGGGTTTTTTCAGAGTCTGTCAGCCGCGAACGTCTCGCCACCATGCATGACCCATCCGCCAGTACAGATCGTTGTCGATGCGCGCCCCTGTCATGTCATTCCCCGGTGACGACGGCATGGCCGACCGCCACCCCCAAGATGAGCATCGTGATCGCGCCCGCCAGTGTCGCCTCGCGGCTGACCGTCGGCGCCCATGCAGCCGTGCTTCGGATGTGACTCCAAAGCATGTGGCGGTTGAGAACGATGTGCCAGGTCGCAAACACCGCGAACAGAATGCCCATCGCGTTGTGGGCGGCCATCCAGGCGTGCCGTGCGATCGTCAACGGCGAAAAGCCGTAGATGTGATTGGCGAAGCCGGAGATGGGCAGACCCACGCCGGCGAACGCAATCATCAAGGTCACGAAGGCACGGGTGTTGAATTTCCTTCCCGTTTTTTCCGTTTGAGGATTCATTTGCCGTCTCCACGAAGAGTTGCCACGAATTCGCGCAGCTTTAAGAGGGCCGACGCGGCGATTGCCATCTCTTTGTCGCCGATTACCGAGCTTAGCGACCGTTCGAGTTCATGGCTGCGGTCGTGAATTTCCTCGAACAGTCTGAGTCCCTTCGCCGACAGCTTCACGTAGTTGCGTCGGCCATCCTTTGGATCGGCGCGCCGCCGTACGAGCCCTTCGCGCTCCATCTCGTTGATCTGCCGCGTGACGGCCGCGGCATTGATTCCGAGCTGGCCGGCAAGCTCCATCACGCCGACATCTCTTTCCGCGACGGCCAGCAGGCGCATCAGCGCAAACCGCGATGCCGGTACCCCAACCTCCCGGGAAAAGCCGGTCATCAGCGCCTGATGAGCCCGGACGATTTCGCGCAGGAAGTGCGGTTCGTCGCCCCGGTGGCGAAATAGAACGGTGTCGGTTCCTTTGGCGGCGCCCATACCCATAACATTGCCTATGTCATTGACTATGTCAACTATTGTCTTGCGGCGGACGAAGGCGTTTTTCTTCCGCCCGTGTTCCCGACGGGCCTTCGCCGCTGATGAATTTCTCAAAAGACCGGGTTTCTACGCTGCCTTCGCCAGGGTGGTCGTACTCTCGGCGGGCATAGTCGGCGCGTGGCGGTCCTTCGCATTGGAGCGCGCGCTGAGTGCCGCCGTAACGACGGTGGCGGCATAAGGCAGGCACTGCACGCTCAGCATCACGATCCAGAGCAGTGCCGCGGGATCGTCGAGCCGCCCGGTGGCCAACACCGAGAGGATGGCGAGCACGCAAAACACGAACAGGGTGGTTTCCTGCCAGACGCTTCGAAGCGCCTGACTCAGCAGCGCCTGATCGGCGCATTTGGGTGTGCGCAGGAACGGTTTGCCGCTGGTGAACAACCCCGTCCACACAGCCTTGCCCACGGTGTGCGTCAACGACAGGCCGGCGACCGACGCCATCAGCGCGCCCCTCACGCCCGAACCGACTTTGTTGGGATAGAGCAGCAGAGTCTTCAAGGTCTTGGCGAGGAACAGCGCCAGCGCGGCCGCCGACAGCGCCGGCATGGGCACATAGACGTAACGCGGCGCCGCCCACATCATGAACGTCCAAGCCAGCGCCATCAGGGTGACGACCAAGCCCAGCCCGTCGGAAATCCACGGCAGCCAGCCGCTCAGGAATTGATAGCGCTGCGCCCAGGACAGCCGCGCCTTGCCGCGGAAAATCGCGCCGGCGTGGCGCTTCATGATCTGCATGGCGCCGTAGACCCAGCGATAACGCTGGCTCTGGAACGCTTTCAGCGTGTCGGGGATCAGACCCTTGCCCATGCTCTGCGGGATATAGGCCGCGCCATAACCGGACTCGAACAGCCTCAGCCCCAGCTCGGTGTCTTCGGTGATGCACCAAGTGCTCCAGCCGCCGACCTTCTTCAGCGCATCCTTGCGCACGATGGTCATGGTGCCGTGCTGGATGATGGCATTGTGCTCGTTGCGCTCCACCATGCCGATCTGGAAAAAGCCGCGATACTCCTCGAAGGCCATCGCCTTGAACAGGCTGTCCGAAGCGTCGCTGTAATCCTGCGGGCCCTGCACCAGCGCGATGGCAGGCTCGGCGAAATAAGGCAAGGTCAGGCGCAGCCAATTGGGCTCGACGCGATAATCGCTGTCGATGACGGCGATGTATTTCACTTCGGAGCCGGTCAGCTCCAACGCCAGATTAAGCGCGCCGGCCTTGAAGCCTTGCACTTGGTCGAAATGATAGAAGCGGAAGCGTGGACCCAGCGTCGCGCAATGGGCTTCCACCGGTTTCCAGGTTTCGGGATTGGGCGTGTTGTTGTCGAGGACGATCACTTCGAAATTGTCGTAGTCCAGCCGCGCCAGCGCATCGAGGGTTTCGATCACCATCGCCGGCGGCTCGTTGTAGCAAGGCACATGCACCGAGACGCGCTCGCTTGCTTCGGGAATGGTGGCGCGCACGCTGCGGCGCTCCACCCGCCACAGGCTGGCGGCCAACTCGATGCCTTCGGTCAGGATCACGGTGGACGCCAGGAACACCAGAGGCGACATCGCCAGGATCATGACGATGTCGGCCGGATTGATATAATCGAGGGTGGTCGCGTCGATCACCAGCAGCAGGCCGGTCGTGACCACCGCCACCAGCCCGCCCATGACGATATAGCCGGTCTGGCGCACGCGCGGCATGCGCCCCAGGATAAACAGCCCGAGCAGCAGCGTGAGAATGGCCGCCAAGAACATGAAACTGCGCCATTCGGGGAAGGAGCGCAGCATGCCGGTGAAGGGAAATTTGGGTCTGCCGCCGGCGTCGAACAGACCCCAATAGGCGCCGACCATGCCTTCGTTGCCGGCCTTCCAGGGCTGATCGTAAGCTTCGATGATGTAATAGTCGTAACCCTTGTCCATCGCCAGCTGGACGAAATTGCGGATGAAATAGGCCTCGTTGGCGAGCGACGCCTCGGCGCTGCGCATCGTGCGCCCTTCCGACGGCCAGCCGACTTCGCCGATGACGATCGGTTTGTCGGGGAATTCCTCCTGGACGTCGTTGTAAGCGTGCTGCAGGAAGGTGAGCGATTTTCGTACGTCCGCCCCTTCCCAATAGGGCAGCAGATGCACAAACACGACATCGACATGTTCGCCGACCTCGGGATGCAACAGCCAGCTCGACCAGGTCTCGGCGGTCGTAACCTTGATGCGCGCCGGCAAGGCCTCGCGCACGCGTTCGATGTAGGCGTTCAACTGATCCGCGCTCACGTCGCCGCGCTGGATCGACTCATTGCCGACGATGACGCGGTCGATAACCCGGCGGTTGGCGAGAATGACCTTGAGAGCGCTGTCGATTTCGAGCTCGTTCTTGTCCAGGTCGGCGCCGATCCAGATACCGAGCGAAACGGTCAAGCCGTAACGGCGCGCGATTTCCGGCACCTTGTCGAGACCGCCGGAGACAGTATAGGTGCGGACATGCCCGGTGATGCGGGACAATTGCGCCATGTCGGCAGTGATGCGCTCCGGCGAGACCTGTTTGGATTCGCGTTCGGAGAAGATGTGGCTCGGATTGTAGGTGACGCCGCGAACCAGCCCGTCCCAGTCGGGGGCGACGACCGTGTAATCGCGGCTGGCCCAGAACAGCGCACTGGCGCCGACAACCAGAAAGAGCGCGACGGCGATCCGCAGCGTCCCGCCGCTCAAGCGCAACCGCCCCGCAAGGGATTCAAACACCGCCGTTGTCGCTCCGACCGGTTATTGCCCGTTGTCGTCGGGCCCCAAATCTTCATTGTCGTCGATCTTGTCGGGGTTCTCGTCCGGGGCGTGCGGCCGCAATTTCGGCGGCACCGACTTGACCAGCTCGAGATCGAACACGAGCGTCTGATTGGGCGGTACCGTGCCGTCGGTCGTGCCGCGTTCGCCATAGCCCAGCCGCGCCGGAATCACGACCTGCCAATGGTCGCCTACGCGCATCAAGGAAAGAGCCTCGCTCCAACCGCTGATCAACTTGTTGACCTTGAAGCGCACCGGCATGTCCGGCATCGTGCCGTCGAACACTTGGCCGTTGATCAGCGACCCCGTGTAATACACGGTCACATAATCCTGCGGGCGCGGGCGCATGCCGAAGCCGTTGTGCAGGATGCGGTACTGCAGACCGTCCGGCATGACGAACACGCCGGGCTTCTTGGCATTGGCCGCGAGATAGGCCGCGTTCGCCGCCAGGCTCAGCGCGCTGTCGGCGGCGGCCACCGGGAACGACGCGGCCGCCACCAGTGCGACCAGAAGGAATCCAAAACGCCTCATCGCTGCTGCTCCATTTCCTTCGTTTTTGGACGATAGCTCATAGCGCGTGCAAGCGCTGATACAAACAAGCTTAATCCGCGACCTTAATCCTCGACACAGGCCGGATTGTCACCGCCCGAACAGCCGGCCAAGCCAGGACCGCGCCCGGACGGGCTTGCCGATAGCCAAGCCGATAGGACCCGGACCAGCCCGGTCGGCCGCCTCCCGCCTTCGCAGGGGCGCGTTTTGCGCCACTTCGGAGGCCCGGAAACCCTGGCCTTGCACGGGAGGCGCGGTGAATTTGGCGAACATCGGCGGTTCGGCCATGGCCTCCACGGTGAAACAGACCGGACCGATGCATTGGGTCATGTATTTCTTGGCCCAGGCGTCTTCGGGACTGAGCACGAAGGTTTCGGTCTCAGGCGGCCTTTGGCCGGTCTTGGTGCGGCTGAGCTGGTTATCCTTGACGATGCGCGCCAAGCGATCGAACCGCTCAGCGCCATCGGCCAGAGCCCCGCGTCCGCCCGGTTTGCGTGTCTCGGCCATGGTCAGCCTCCGCCCTGCTTCGTCCACCATTGGAACCCGCCCTCGCGGCTAATGACGGCGACATCGATGGCGCCGCCGACCGTCTGGTGCTGCGCCATTATACGCTTTTTGAAGATGTTGAGAGCGAGGAGTTCGCGGGCGGTCTCCGCCAGCTCCGGGGGGGCGGCGATCTCCAGCACCCTGAGCACCGGGTTGATATAGGTCTGCTGCTGATAGTCGCCCATCATGGCGCGGAAGGTGTCGAAATACTTCGGCAGGATCTGCCCCTGGAACTGCTTCTTGACGCCCTCGCGCTGGGCCGGATCGACGTTCGGGAAGGCGCTGATCACATGCTCGACAAGGCCGCGCATCATCGCCTGCACGGTACCGTAGAAGCGCCGTTCCAAATCGTGATCGATGCCGCGGATGAAGGCGTTGGTCACTTCACTGTCGGCGAAGAGCCGGATCTCGGAGCGTACCTCGCCGTCGATCGCGTCGACGCTGGCTTCGGCGCGCTTGATGATCCCGCCCACGATGGCAGAAAGGAAATAGGTGACGACGACCGGATAACGCTCCTCGGTGCCGAAGCCCGCAAATACCAATCCGGTCACGTCCTCCAGGAACAGATCCTTGACCACGCAGAACACCGCGATGTCGCGCAAATACTGCAACGCGGTTTCGTCGAGGCTGAAGGTCGAAAAGCCGTAGGCGATGAGTTCGTCCATCGTGTCGGCGTAATCGCGCGACACAGTCGCGGCGAAGCTCTGCGGAAAGCAGGTGAGATCGCGGCGCGGACTGCCGTCGTCGCGGAACTGATAGATGTTCCAGACATGCGCGATGGCTTCCTGAAGGATCGTGTTGTCGGAGACGTGGGCACGCTCGGCCCCACCGGTCTCGCGCAGATATTGCGCCAGGTGGAAGACGTAGCGGAACACGGACGCCAGCAGCCGCTTGTAGTCGTCCTTCTGGCGTTCGCGCGGAAAGAACTCCTCGAGATTGTCGAGCATGCCGGTGAATTTCGCGGCGTAGTCGCGCATGCGCGGCAGCGGTCTCGGCTTCGCCTTCTTCTGAAAATGCTCGATCAGCTGTTCCCAGGGATGGCCCATCATGTCGGCCACGCCAAAGAACATCAGGCCCACGGGGAGCCCGCTCGCCAGATTGAAAAGCTTGCGCTGGTCGTTGCGCACGACCACCGCGCCGCCATCGATCAACGTCACGGCGGAATCCGCCGCAATGGCGACCGCGCGCTGGTTCATCACCGCGATTTCGGAGGTCATACGCCGCGCCTTACCCCACGCTCTTTGGGGAAAAGATGGCATAACCGGCCGGGGATTGGGAGCCATGCCGGAGCGTTTGGTTAGGGCGCGACGTCTCGTACTACACGTTGTGCGAGATGCAGCGGAAAATACACGTATCGGTAGCTTTGCTACGCTTACCGCGCGAGAAGCTGTAAAGCGAGGTGGCCGAGCACGACCACCCCGAACAGCGCGACCACGGCGCCCGAAATCTCGTTAATAATGCGCACGATGCCATCGTCGATGCGCGCATGCAGAAGGCCCACCACCGTCGTCAACGTCAGCCACCACAGCGTCGAGCCGGCGAACACGCCGAGCACGACGAATGCGGCGGCAAAGAAACTCGCATTCTCGCCAGCAAGCCCGCCAAGTCCTGCGAACAAGGCGGTGAACCCGAACAGCGTCGCCGGATTGGAAATCGTGAGAACGAAGGTGGTGCCCATGCCGCGCACATGCGAGGAGGTACCGTTCTCGTTCGCCGCCAATCTCTCGTCGAAACGCGGCGGCGGCGTGTAAAACGTGCGTATGCCGAAGGAAAGCAGCAGCAAACCGCCGATTAGCTGCAACGCGGTCGAAAAGCCGACGATCAGTTGCGCCACGGCCGTGAAGCCGAAAGCGGTGATGGAAGCGAACACGCCGTCGCCCAGCGCGGCGCCCAATCCCGCTACGAATCCGTGGAAGGAGCCGCATTGCAGCGTGCGACGAATGCAAATCAAATTGACCGGCCCGATCGGCACGGCCGCGATAAGGCCGATCAGCACGCCGGATACGATGAGGAGAACGTAATTCATTCGGCCACTGTCTCGGCAGCGACTGCCCTTAAGCGGTCTTTCATCTTGGCACTTCCCTTGTCTTAGTGCTGCTTGGAACCATGGCTGACGTCAAGGCAACCGAATCCGCGTCATCATGCAAGACAAAACTCGACACGCAACCCACTTGAGGGCAAGCTTTCAGCGGACCCTAGGATAGAAAGGTTCGAGAACCGGGGAAGTGGGGCGTCATGCGACATATTGAATTGGTGTTGCGCGGATACCGCCTGACAACGGCAGAAATCCTGTACCACATGCCGGACCATCCGGCCGTCTTGCAGAGCTTTATCTGGCAGGAGTTCGACCTTGCCCCGAGATTTCCCGTCTTGAACAAGTTCCTCCGCTTCTGGGAGACGCGCATCGACGGCAGGCTGCATTCCGTCCGCGTCGCCGCGCGCGGGCTGATCTCGGACGCCGAGCTGAAACTGGCCGCAGGAGAGTTCACGCTGAATTGAAGCGAATAGGGAATAGCGAATGGTGAAACGACATTCCATTCGCTACTCGCCGTTCGCTACGCGCCTTTGAGCGTTTCAAGAAACAGGATCGGCTTGCCCTGCCCTGAAGCCGTGAGCGCGCCATCGCGCATGATCGTCTGCCCACGGATGATCGTGGCGAGCGCCCAGCCGGTGGTTTCCACACCGTCGAACGGCGTCCAGCCGCATTTGGAGGCGATCCAGGAATTCTCGATTTTCTTCTTCGCCTTCAGGTCGACGATGGTGAAATCGGCATCGTAGCCCCTCGCGATGCGTCCTTTGCCGGCGATGCCGAAGATGCGCGCCGCGCCGGCGCTCGTAAGATCGACGAAACGCTCCAGTGTGAGGCGGCCCCCATTCACATGATCGAGCAGGATAGTCACAAGAGTCTGTACGCCGGGCATGCCCGACGGCGTCTCGGGATAGGTCTTGTCCTTCTCGGCGCGCGCATGCGGGGCGTGGTCCGAGCCGATGACGTCGATCAGGCCTTCGCGAACGGCAGCCCATAACGCCTCGCGGTGATGTGACTCGCGGATCGGCGGATTCATCTGGGCATAGGTCCCGAGCCGCTCGTAGCATTCCGGCGCCGAGAGAGTCAGATGCTGCGGCGTGGTTTCCACGGTGGCCAGGTCGCGCGCCGCGGCGAGCAGCGGCAGTTCGTCGGCCGTCGTGACATGCAGCACATGCAGGCGACGGCCCGCCTCGCGCGCCAAGCGCAACACGCGCTCGGTAGAGGCGCGCGCCGTTTCCGCATCGCGCCAAACGGGATGCGTGCGCACGTCGCCCTTGACGGCCAATTGCTTGCGTTCCTTGAGACGGGCTTCGTCTTCGGAATGCACAGCCATGCGCCGTGTGCCGCCCTTGAGCGCGGCCAGAATCGCATCTTCGCGATCGAGCAGCAGCGAGCCGGTGGAGGAACCGAGGAACGCCTTCACCCCGCACACGCCCGGCAGGCGCTCCAGCGCCGCCAACGCGCCGACATTGGCCGGCGTGGCTCCCACATAAAAGGCGTAGTCGCAATGCATCCGCCCCGCGGCGCGCGCCAGCTTGTCTTCAATTGCGGCGTGTGTCGTGGTCGGCGGATTGGTGTTGGGCATCTCGAAGACGGCAGTGACGCCGCCTAGCACCGCCGCGCGGCTGCCGCTTTCGAGGTTTTCCTTATGCTCGTTGCCGGGCTCGCGGAAATGGACTTGAGTGTCGATCACGCCGGGCAGCACGTGAAGCCCCTTGGCGTTGAAAACCTCCGCCGCCTTCGCCGCGCCGAGCGCGCCGACGGCCGCGATCTTGCCGTCCTTCACACCAATGTCGGCGGGCGCGATGCCGTTGGGAGTGGCGCACACCCCGTTTCGGATCAGAAGATCGTAGGAATCCGTCATGCGACAAGGAGTAGGCCGCACGGCCCGCCTTGGCAACGGCGGCGTGGGCTATTACTTCCTACCTTATGATCGCCGAATTGACCGACCGCGCCGTGATCGCCGTTTCCGGGCCACAAGCGCGCGCCTTCCTGCAGGGACTCGTCACCAACGACACGGCGACGTCCGGCCATGCCCTCTACGCCGCGCTGCTGACGCCCCAAGGCAAGATCCTATTCGACTTCCTGATGAGCGAAAACGACGGCACGCTGCTGCTCGATTGCCGGCGGGAAGCGCGCGAGGCTCTCATCAAGCGCTTGTCCCTCTACAAATTGCGGGCGAAGGTCGAGATCGAGGCGCGCGACGATCTTAGCGTGTTCGCTGGACTTGGCGGCGAACCCATGCCGGGTGGCTTTGCCGACCCGCGCTTGCCGGCGCTGGGCACGCGCGCCATCGCGGCCAAAGGCGAAATCGCGGCGCAAGCTGGGCCCGGCGAATACCACGCTTTGAGGCTCGCACTCTACGTGCCGGAAGGAGACGATTTCGGTTCCGACAAGATGTTCGCGCTGGATGCGGACCTCGACGAGCTGCATGCCGTCTCGTTCGACAAAGGCTGTTATGTCGGGCAGGAACTCACCGCGCGCATGAAGCATCGCGGCACGGCGCGCAAGCGCCTGCTGGCCTTGGCGACGCGTGACGGCAACCCCCTCGTCCGTGACACTCCGGTGACGACGGGCGGCCAGGAGATCGGCGCCGTCGCATCAACCTATGGCGCGCGCGGTTTTGCAATCATCCGGCTGGACCGGTTGGCGGACGCCACCGCGCCGTTCGAAGCCGGAGGTGTGGCTGTGAATGTTATAAGGCCATCTTGGCTTTTCGCTTGACGGCGGTTCTGTACGGATCAAAGTCCGTGCCGGGACCGTGGAGGAATCGAACATGTTGCATCATGTGTCCGTTGGCGTGCGCGACGTCGAGCGCGCCGCGACGTTCTACGACGCCATCCTGGCGGCACTTGGCTACAAGCGCGTTATGGAATTCTTGCCCTACGCCATAGGGTATGGCGACAAGCATCCCGCATTCTGGGTGCAGCTTCCGCACAACCAGCAGCCCGCGAGTGTCGGCAACGGCGTCCATGTCGGCTTCATGGCGCGCTCGAAAGATGCGGTGCACCGCTTCCATGCCGCGGCGCTGGCGAAAGGCGGCACAAGCGACGGCGAACCCGGCCCTCGCCCGGACTATGGCCCGGAGTATTTCGGCGCGTTCGTCATCGACCTGGACGGCAACAAGCTGGAAGCCACGCTGACGCCGGTGCCGAAGCCGGCGGCGAAGCCCAAGAAAGCAGCCAAGGCGAAAGTGGCGAAAAAGCCCGCGAGAAAGGCCGCAGCCAAGAGGAAGGCCGCGCCCAAAACGAAGAAGAAGGCCAAGCGCAAGGCCAAGCGGTGAACGATAAGGTTCGCTGCCCCTGGCCGGGCAAGGACCCGCTTTATGTCTCCTATCACGACCTCGAATGGGGCGTGCCGGAGTATGACGACCGGGCGCTTTACGAAAAGCTCGTGCTCGACGGCTTCCAGGCGGGTCTCTCCTGGATCACGATCCTGCGCAAGCGCGAGAATTTCCGCCGCGCCTTCGACGGCTTCGATCCCGAGAAGATCGCCCGCTACGGCAAGCGCGACATCAACCGTCTGCTCAAGGACGAAGGCATCGTCCGCAGCCGCGCCAAGATCGCGGCGGCTGTAGCAGGCGCGCGGCTATGGCTGGAGATTCAGGAAAAAGAGCCGGGCGGCTTTTCGCATCTGATCTGGAAGCATGTTGACGGGCGGCCGCGCCTCAACCGCTACAAAACGATCAAGCAAATCCCGGCGAAAACGTCGATGAGCGAAGCCCTAGCCAAGGAATTGAAACAGCGCGGCTTCAATTTCTGCGGTCCGGTGATCGTTTACGCGTTTGCGCAAGCCGTCGGCATGGTCAACGACCATGTCGTGGACTGCCACCGGCACGCCGAGTGCGCGAAGCTGGCGGTTCAACCTCGCCCGCGATAGGGTTCGACTTCCAGGTCGGGGAGCCAAACGCCGGCTGGCAGCTTTCCCGTCTGCCAGAACACGTCGATGGGCATGCCGCCGCGCGGATACCAGTAGCCAGCAATCCGCAGATATTTCGGCTTGATCGCGGCGACCAGGCGCTTGGCGACGAGAAGCGTGGCGTCTTCGTGGAAGGCACCGTAGTTGCGGAAGCTGTTCAGGAACAGCTTCAGCGATTTGGATTCGACGAGCAGCTTCGCTGGCGCATAGTCGATGACGAAATGCGCGAAATCGGGCTGGCCAGTAATCGGACAAAGGCAGGTGAATTCCGGCGCGGTGAAGCGCACGACGTAATCGCTGCCCGGATGCGGATTGGCGACCGATTCCAACGTCGCCGCGGCGGGCGATGCGGGAAGCCGAACGCGGCGACCGAGTTGCGTGAGTTTCTTCGCCATGACGCCCCCTCCGTCTCCCCCGCAAACGGGGGAGAAAAGGCGTTGTACAACCGCCGCGCCGCTCGTCAAGAACGCAGCGTCAGGGGTGCGCCGCCCGCCATTTCTTCACCGCCTCCATGGTCCGGTCCACATGCTTATAAGGATCCATGTCGGTATAGGCGAGCAGCACCATGTGGTCGGGCGCGATCACATAGGACGTGCGGTCGGCATAAGCGGGGTTTTTTGCCAGCACCGTGTCGTAAGCCTTGATCACCGTGCCGTTCGGATCGGCGGCAACCGCGAATTTGCTGCGGCATTCGCTGACCGAGAATTTATCGAGGGTGGCGATGTCGTCGTGGCTGACGCCGATCACGGTGGCGCCGAGCGCTGCGAACTTGTCGGTGGCCTCGGCGAATTCGTGCGACTCGATGGTACAGCCCTTGGTAAAGGCTGCCGGATAGAAATAGAGCACCACCGGGCCCTTCTTCAGCGCTTCGGCGAGCGAAAAGTCGAATTCCTTGCCGCCGAGCGAGGCCTTGGCAGTGAAATCAGGCGCCGCCGCGCCCACCGCTAGTGCCGCGTGCGCCGGAATCGCGGCAAGGCCGCAAAGCAGTGCAAGACTTGCAAAAAGGGACCTCATGGGGCACCTCCTGATGGGCGCCGATTATGGTACGCAATGTCCATGCTGTCTTCCCCGAACGGTCATGTTTGTGCGAGGACTTGAAATCGGGACGAAAAACCCCGAAATCCTTACGGGAAAGAAAAAGGCCCAGCTTATGAAATTCGATCCGGCCCAGTGGCGGGCGCGGGCGCGCGACCTGACCGAAAAGGTGCGTGCGCCCTTTGTTGTTTTCTTTGCCCGCAAAGAGGTGCGCGCTACTATCGATTGGCTCGCGGAGCCGGTCCTGGCCGTCATCGTGGTGTTCGCCGCGACGACGGCAATCGCCCAGCCTTTCTACGTGCCCTCCGGATCGATGCAGCCGACCCTCGCTATCGGCGACCTGACCCTGGCGACGAAGTTCAACTACGGCTACAGCCGCTATTCGATCCCCTACATGAACGGGCCCACGCCGTCCGGCCGGTTCCTGGGCCGGCTGCCCAAGGTCGGCGACGTGGCCGTGTTCCGCCTGCCGAGCCAGACCCGCGTGACCTACGTCAAACGCGTGATTGGCTTGCCCGGCGACCGCATTCAGATGCACGACGGCAAGCTCTGGATAAACGGAAGCGTACTCAAGCTGCGCCCGGCGGGAAGCGGCACGGACGAAAACGGCCCCGATGAAATCGGCGCGGGCGAATACGTCACCGTGCCGAAATACATCGAAACGCTGCCCAATGGCGTCGAGCATCCCATCTACAAGAAGCGCTGGGACGGCCTATTCGACAACACCGGTGTGTACGTCGTGCCGACCGGCTACGTCTTCATGATGGGCGACAATCGCGACGATTCTTCCGACAGCCGCGTGCCGCCCTCGTTGGGCGGCGTCGGCTACGTGCCCTTAGGGAACCTCGTCGGCCGGGTGTTCGTGGTGATCGCCTCGGTCGATTTCACCAATGCCGACGCAATCTGGGAGTGGGTGACGGAATTCCGCTTCTCGCGGGTCCTGAACGGGGTGCGGTAAAGCCCAGCGGCCAGATTTATTGTAGTGCATTAATTCTTGACAGCCGTGATTTTTTGCACTACATTTAATAGGCCGTCCGATGGAATTCGAATGGGACGATGCCAAACGACGAGCCAACCTGGAAAAACACGGGGTGGATTTCGCGCACGCGCTCGAATTCGAGTGGGAGAACGCTCACGTCGTTGTCGATAACCGATTCGAATATGGCGAAGAACGGCGAATTGCTTTGGGCTTATTTCGCGGTCGCGCGCATGTCGTGATTCACACGGCGCGTGGGAACGTCACGCGCATGATCAGCTTTTGAAAGGCCAACGCACGAGAAACACGCATCTATGAAAAAGAAAAAAATCAGTCCTAACGAACGCGATGAAGACGCGATCGACGATCCGGACAGCCCCGAACTGGCGCCGGAAATGATCCGCCGCATGCGCCCGATGCGCGAGGTCTACCCCGAATTCGTCAAAGAGATCGAAAAGATGCGGGCGCGCGGCCGGCCGAAGCTCGAACATCCCAAAGTGCAGGTGACATTGCGGCTCGATGCCGACGTGGTCGGCGCCTTCAAGGAAGACGGTCCCGGCTGGCAGGGCCGGATCAACGAGGAATTGAAGAAGACCGTGAAACGCAAACGCCGACGGTCCTAGCCGCCCGCGACACCTGGGCCACGGTCACAATGTTGCACCCGCTCCCTTGGCCATGCTAAGGCCAGCGCGCGAGCGGATCTGGATTCGCGCGCATCGATGAATTTTATCGCTGAATCAAATACTTATGGCAGGTCCGCCGAACGCTTTCCGGCAACCTCCATGAAACGGGGCGCGCTTGGCAGACGAAGCTCTAATTTCCGGAATCGCAGGGCGCTATGCGCTGGCCATTTTCGAGCTGGCGCTGGAAGAGAAATCCCTCGATGCGGTGGAGCGCGATTTCGCCGCCTTGAAAACGATGATCTCGCAAAGCGCCGACCTCGCCCGTTTCATTCGCGCCGCCATCTTCAGCCGCAGCGAACAGGCCAAAGGCATGACGGCGATCCTTGACGAGATGGACACGGCGCCGCTGACCAAGCGCTTCGTGCTGTTGCTCGCCGCCAAGCGCCGGCTGTTCGTGCTGCTCGACGCCATCCGCGATTTCGAAGCCCTGTGCGCGCGCCAGCGCGGCGAGATCGACGCCGAAGTCGCCTCCGCGCGCCCGCTCCGCCTCGACGAGACTGCGGAGCTGAAGCGTGTGTTGAAAGCCAAGTTCGGCCGCGATCCGCAGATCGCCGCGCGTGTCGATCCCACGCTTCTCGGCGGCCTGGTCGTGAAAGTGGGTTCGCGCATGATCGATTCCTCCCTGCGCGCCAAACTGAATGGCGTGCGCGCGGCGATGAGAGGCACCTAACCGACGCGCGTTCCGCGCGCACCCTCGGGGAGATGAAAGAACAAGAATGAAGGAACGAGGCAGATGAACATCCAACCGGCCGAAATCTCCGCCATCCTCAAGCGCGAGATCCAGAATTTCGGCGCCGAAGCGGAAGTGAGCGAAGTCGGCCAGGTGCTGAGCGTCGGTGACGGCATCGCGCGCGTCTACGGCCTCGACAACGTCCAGGCCGGCGAGATGGTCGAGTTCCCCGGCGGCATCAAGGGCATGGCGCTGAACCTGGAGAACGACAATGTCGGCGTGGTGATCTTCGGCGCCGACACCACGATCAAGGAAGGCGAGACGGTCAAGCGCACCGGCGCCATCGTCGACGTGCCGGTGGGCAAGGGATTGCTCGGCCGCGTCGTCGACCCGCTGGGCGAGCCCATCGACGGCAAGGGCCCGATCACCAACGTCACCGAACGCCGCCGCGTAGACGTCAAGGCTCCTGGCATCATTCCGCGCCGTTCGGTCAACGAGCCGATGCAAACCGGCATCAAAGCCATCGACGCGCTGATCCCGATCGGCCGCGGCCAGCGCGAGCTCATCATCGGCGACCGCCAGACCGGCAAGACCGCCATCATCGTCGACACGATCATCAATCAGAAAGACATCAACGCCAGCGGCGACGAAAAAAAGAAGCTCTATTGCATCTACGTTGCTGTGGGCCAGAAGCGTTCGACCGTGGCGCAGATCGTCAAGACGCTCGAAGACGCCGGCGCGATGGAGTACACGACGGTCGTCGCCGCCACCGCCTCCGAACCCGCGCCGCTGCAGTACCTGGCGCCGTTCGCCGGCTGCGCCATGGGCGAATGGTTCCGCGACAACGGCATGCATGCGCTGATCATCTACGACGATCTGTCGAAGCAGGCCGTGGCTTATCGCCAGATGTCGCTCCTGCTGCGCCGCCCGCCGGGGCGCGAAGCCTATCCGGGCGACGTGTTCTACCTGCATTCCCGCCTGCTGGAGCGGGCGGCCAAGCTGAGCGCCGATTTCGGCAGCGGCTCCTTGACCGCGCTGCCCGTGATCGAGACCCAGGCCAACGACGTCTCGGCCTACATTCCGACCAACGTGATCTCGATCACCGACGGCCAAATCTTCCTAGAGACCGAACTGTTCTATCAGGGCATCCGTCCGGCGGTAAACGTCGGCATCTCGGTCAGCCGCGTAGGATCGAGGGCACAAGTGAAAGCGATGAAGCAGGTGGCTGGCTCGATCAAGCTGGATCTGGCGCAGTATCGCGAGATGGCGGCGTTCGCGCAGTTCGGTTCCGACCTCGACGCGTCGACGCAGCGCCTGCTCAATCGCGGCGCGCGCCTCACCGAGCTCTTGAAGCAGCCGCAGTTCACGCCGATGCCCGTGGAAGAACAGGTGATCTCGCTGTTCGCCGGCATGCGCGGCTATCTCGACAAGCTCACCGTTGCCGATGTCGGCCGCTTCGAGGCCGATCTCCTGCGGCTGATGCGAGGCAGGCACACGGACGTGCTCGCCGCCATCCGCACCGGCGGCGTCTTGACGCCCGAGATCGAAAGCAAGCTGAGAGCGATTCTGGACGAGTTCGCGAAAGACTTCGCCTGATGGCAAGCCTGAAGTCCCTCCGCAACCGCATTGCCTCGGTCAAGGCGACGCGCAAGATCACCAAGGCCCAGCAGATGGTGGCGGCCTCGAAGTTCCGCCGTGCGCTTGATGCCGCCATCGCCGCGCGTCCCTATGTCGAGAAGATGCGCGAAGTGATCGCCAGTCTGGCGGGCGACCTGAAGAACAATCCCGGCGCGCCGAAACTTCTCACGGGCACCGGCCGGGACGACACCCATCTGCTGATCGTGGCGACGTCGGACCGCGGCCTATGCGGCGGCTTCAACACCAACATCGTGCGGCTGGCCAAGCACAAGATCGAGGCGCTGCAGCAGGACGGCAAGAAAGTGCTGATCCTGTGCGTCGGCCGCAAAGGCCGCGACCAGCTGAGGCGCCTGTACGGCCCGCTGATCGTCGACACAGTCGAGTTCACGCAGATCAAGCGCATCGGATTCGTCAATGTGCAGGCCATCGGCAGGCGCGTGCTGGCGATGTTCGACGAAGGCGCCTTCGACAAGGCGACCATCATCTTTGCCCGCTTTAAGTCGGTGATCACCCAGATTCCGACGGCGCAGCAGTTGATCCCCGTCCGCGTCGAGGCGGCGGCGCGCGCGACCGGAACCGTCTACGAGTACGAGCCGGACGAAAATGAGATTCTGACGGACCTGCTGCCGCGCTACGTTAGTGTGGAGATCTTTTCCGCCCTGCTGGAAAACGTCGCCGGAGAGTTCGGCGCCAAGATGACGGCGATGGACGGCGCCACGCGCAATGCCGGCGAAGTGATCGACGAGCTGACCCTGCTCTACAACCGCACGCGGCAAGCGCAGATCACCAGGGAGCTGATCGAAATTATCTCGGGCGCGGAAGCCCTTTAGAAGGAGCCGGACGATGGCTTACACAACCAAAGCAACGAGCAAAGGCGGGCGCGAAGGCCGCGCCCATCTTGAAGGCGGCGCGCTGGCGCTGTCGATGTCGTTCCCGAAGGAACTCGGCGGCGCAGGCGATGGCCACAATCCGGAGCAGCTTTTCGCGCTGGGTTATTCGGCCTGCTTTAACCAGGCGGTGATTGCGCTCGGCCGCAAGCACGGCATCGATCCCGCCAAGGCAGTGGTCGGCGTGCAGGTCACGCTCGACAAGGATGAGATCAGCTTCGCGCTCAAAGTGGACATCACTCTGTCGGTTCCGGGCGCGGACAAAGCCGCCGTGCAGGCGCTGCTCGAAGACGCCCACCAGATTTGCCCCTACTCCAGAGCGACGCGCGGCAACGTGCCGGTCACGCTGACCGTGGTTTGATTCAGTTTCGAAGGAAGTAAAGCGATGAATGCCATAGTGACCAGCAAATTGGGCAAGGTGACACAGGTCACCGGCGCCGTGGTGGACGTCCAGTTCGACGGTCACCTGCCGCAAATCCAGAATGCCCTGGAGACCGACAATCACGGCCGACGGCTGGTGCTCGAAGTGGCACAGCATTTGGGTGAATCCACGGTGCGCACCATCGCGATGGATTCCACCGACGGTCTGGTCCGTGGACAGCAGGTTACCGACACCGGCCTGGCCATCGCCGTTCCGGTCGGCGAAGGCACGCTCGGGCGCATCATGAACGTCATCGGCGAGCCGGTGGACGAAGCCGGCCCGATCCAGGGCTCGGAGATGCGCCCGATCCACGCCGAGGCCCCGTCCTTCACCGACCAGTCGACCGAATCGCAAGTGCTCGTCACCGGCATCAAGGTCGTCGACCTCTTGGCGCCTTACGCGCGCGGCGGCAAGATCGGACTGTTCGGCGGCGCCGGCGTCGGCAAGACCGTGATCATCCAGGAACTCATCAACAACATCGCCAAGAAGCACGGCGGCTATTCGGTGTTCGCCGGCGTCGGCGAGCGCACCCGCGAGGGCAATGACCTTTATCACGAGATGATCGATTCCGGCGTGAACAAGGATCCTCGGAAGGGCTCGACCGAAGGCTCGAAATGCTCGCTGGTGTTCGGCCAGATGAACGAGCCGCCGGGCGCGCGCGCGCGCGTCGGCCTTTCAGGCCTGACCGTCGCCGAATATTTCCGCGACCAGGGCATGGACGTGCTGTTCTTCGTGGACAACATCTTCCGCTTCACCCAGGCCGGGTCCGAAGTGTCGGCGCTGCTCGGCCGCATTCCCTCGGCCGTGGGCTATCAGCCGACGCTCGCCACCGACATGGGCGAGCTGCAGGAGCGTATCACCACCACGAACAAGGGCTCGATCACCTCGGTGCAGGCGATCTACGTGCCGGCCGACGATCTGACCGACCCGGCGCCGGCCACCTCTTTCGCGCATCTGGACGCCACGACAGTGCTGTCGCGCCAGATCACAGAAAAGGGCATCTACCCGGCGGTGGACCCGCTCGACTCCACCTCGCGCATTCTCGATCCGCGCGTTGTCGGCGAAGAGCACTACACGGTCGCCCGTCAGGTGCAGGAGACACTGCAGCGCTACAAGAGCTTGCAGGACATTATCGCCATCCTGGGCATGGACGAGCTGTCGGAAGACGACAAGATCACTGTGTCCCGCGCCCGCAAGCTCGAGCGGTTCCTGTCGCAGCCCTTCCATGTAGCCGAAGTCTTCACCGGCTTCCCGGGCATCTTCGTCGATCTGAAGGACACGATAAGGAGCTTCAAGGCGGTGGTGAACGGCGAATACGATCACCTGCCCGAACAGGCGTTCTTCATGGTCGGCACCATCGAGGACGCGGTGGCCAAGGCCCAGAAACTGGCGGCGGAAGCGGCGTAGTCGATGACGGACAAGATTTCCTTCGACCTCGTTTCGCCCGAACGGCTGCTGCTCTCCACGGAAGCCGAGATGGTCACCATTCCCGGCTCCGAAGGCGATATGGGAGTGATGGCCGGCCACATGCCGCTGATCTCCACCCTGCGCCCCGGCGTGATCGACGTGAAAGGCGGAACCAATGGCGACCAGCGCTTCTATGTCATGGGCGGCATCGCCGAAGTGAACCCGGGAAAGCTGACAGTGCTCGCGGAAGAAGCCGTGGCCGTCGCCGAGCTGGACGCCGCGGCCCTGGACCAGCGGATCAAGAACGCCGAAGAAGACGTGACGCTGGCGAAGAGCGACAACGAACGGACCAAGGCTCAGGAAACTCTCGATTATCTCAGGGGCTTACGAACCGCACTTTAGTTTCCACCTCAAGTTCTTGTTGCGGACTGTTCCTTCCCGCCCCGCCTGTTTGCTATAAGGTTTCAGTTGCATTGCAGCAGAAGGATCGGCCCGTCCGATGCTCGACGGCAAGGTTTACAAGCAAGGCTGGAACCCAGACGAAATCGACTGGACGAAGTTCGATGCGTCCAAGGTCGAGCCTTGGATGCTGACCGCCATCAAGGCGGCTGCGCTCGTCGAATTCAACGCCCCGGACTACGTCACCTATCTCAAGCGCGTCTTCAAGGATGGGGGCCTGGAGACCTTGGCGGATATCGAGCAATGGGGCCGCGAGGAAAGCCAGCATGGCAAGACGCTTGGCCGCTGGGCGGAAATGGCCGACCCCAGCTTCAAGCTCGACGAGACTTTCGCGCGCTTTCATAAGGGCTACCGGCCGGCGCATTTCGCCAGCCCGGACGACGTGTCCGTGCGCGGTTCACGGCGCGGCGAGATGGTTGCGCGCTGCGTGGTGGAAAGCGGCACGTCCTCCTATTATTCCGCCATCAAGGACGCCACCGACGAACCGGTCCTGAAGGAGATCGCCGGGCGGATCGCCGCCGATGAGTTCCGGCATTACAAGCTGTTCTACGAGACGCTGCACAAGCAGGACGAGCCCGACCTGCCCTTCTGGAAGAAGCTGCTGATCGCGGCTGGCCGCGTCACCGAGTCCGACGACGACGAACTCTGCTATGCCTACTACTGCGCCACCGTTCCGGCGGACCGCGAAGCGGCCACGCCCTATGTTCGCGCTGCATATGCCAAGGCTGGTTACAACACCACTCTGCGGATCTATCGCCGCCACCACATTCGGAAGCTGACGCAGATGGTAGCGAAGGCCGTGGGCGCGGACCCGCATGGACGCTTGACGAAGCTGGCCGAGGGGCTTCTGTGGCGGATGCTCAGAGTTCGCGCCGGGCTGTCGAGGGCGAGCGCCGAATCAGCGACGTAGGCGGTTCGTCTTCGTTCCGCTTCACCGGCCAGTCAATTGACCAGCGCAAGCACCGCCGCAAAGAGCAAAACAGATATGGCGCCGGCCAGTAGAGCAGCATTCGCGCGCGTCATGCCCGAAGTGTAGCTCACGCGCTGCGCTTCACCAACATCTGCTTGATTTCGCCGATGGCCTTGGCGGGATTCAGACTCTTCGGGCAAGCGCTGGCGCAATTCATGATCGTGTGGCAGCGATAGAGCCGGAACGGGTCTTCCAGATTGTCCAGTCGTTCGCCCGTCATGTCGTCGCGGCTGTCGACCAGCCAGCGATAAGATTGCAGCAGCGCCGCCGGTCCGAGATAGCGGTCGGAGTTCCACCAATAGCTCGGGCAAGCGGTCGAGCAGCAGGCGCACAGGATGCACTCGTAAAGCCCATCCAGCTTGGCGCGGTCTTCCGGCGATTGCTTCCACTCGGTTTCGGGCGCGGCAGTCTTGGTCTGAAGATAAGGCCCGATGGAGGCGTATTGCGCGTAGAAATGCGTCATGTCAGGCACGAGGTCCTTCACCACCGGCATGTGCGGCAAGGGATAGACGGCGACCGCCCCCGAAATGTCGTCGATCGCCTTGGTGCAGGCCAAAGTGTTGCTGCCGGCGATGTTCATGGCGCAGGAACCGCACACCCCCTCGCGGCAGGAGCGGCGGAACGTCAGCGTCGGGTCGATCTCGTTCTTGATCTTGATCAGCGCGTCCAGGACCATCGGCCCGCAACTCGTCAGGTCGACCGTGTAGGTGTCGATGCGCGGGTTACCGCCTTCAACCGGGTCGTAACGATAGACCCGGAACTCCTTGGTCCGCTTGGCTTTCTTGCCATTGGCCGCGGTCGGCGCGGGCCACACTTTGCCCTTCTTGGGTTTGCTGCCTCTTGGCAAAGTGAACTGGACCATGGCGTGCGTGTACTCCGGTAATTCCTGCTGTCGTGCTTAGCAAAGCGCGCCCCGCCCCGCAACGAGCTTCAGACGACGCCCAGCTTCTTGCCTACCTTCTCGAAGGTGGCTAGGGCGAAGTCGATCTGCGCGTCGGTCAGCGCGGCGCACATCTGGATGCGCAACCGCGCCGTGCCTTCCGGCACCACGGGGTAGCCGAAGCCGGTGATAAAGATGCCCTCGGCGAGTAGCTCCTGGCTCATGCGGATGGCAAACGCCGTGTCGCCCACGATGATCGGCACGATGGCCGATTCGCCCTCGAGCGGCTTGAAGCTGCGCGCCTTCAGCCCATCGCGCATTTTCCGGGTGATCGCGTGCAGGCGTTCGACGCGCCCCGGCTCGCGCTCCAGAATCTCGATCGCCTTCATGGCGCTGGCGGCGATGGTGGCCGGCAAGGCATTGGAGAACAATTGCGGACGCGAGACCTGTTGCAGAAAATCGACCAGCGATTTCGATCCGGCGACGTAGCCGCCCGCCGCGCCACCGAGCGCTTTGCCAAGCGTGCCGGTGACGATGTCGATCTGGCCTTCAACGCCATAATGTTCCGCCGTGCCGCGCCCGTGCCGGCCCATGACTCCGACGCCGTGGGAATCGTCGAGAATGACGGCGGCGCCCGATTTGCGCGCCAAGGCGACGATGTCCGGCAGGCGCGCGATGTCGCCTTCCATGCTGAAGACGCCGTCGCTGACGACGAAAACGCGCCGCGCGCCTTTCACTTCGGCGAGCTTCGCTTCGAGGTCCTTCATGTCGGAATGCTTGTAGACCAGACGCTTGGCCTTCGCCCCGCGGCAGCCGTCGATCAGCGAGGCGTGATTGAGTTCGTCGGAAACCAGCGCATCGTCCGCCCCGGCGACGGCGGGGATCAGTCCGGTGTTGGCCGCCCAGCAGGAGACGTAGGTGAGCGCGCTTTCCGTGTGCGAAAGCTTGGCGAGGGCTTTTTCGATCTCATCGTGGATGGAGAACGTGCCGCAGATGAAGCGCACTGAGGCGGTGCCGGCGCCATACTCGTCCAGCGCCTTCTTACCGGCAGCAACGACTTCCGGGTGATCCGCAAGGCCGAGATAGTTGTTGGACGAAAGCACCAGCACGCGGCCGGCCTTCTCCGCCATCGTCACTTCGGTATCCATCGGGCCGGTGATGTGGCGGAAACTTTTCAGCGTGCCTGCACGTTCCATCGCCGCAAGGTCGGCGCGCAGGCTTTCGTCGAGAGCCGCGCTCATAACTCACTCCAATCCAGAATGACTTTTCCCGAATTGCCCGAGCGCATGACGTCGAAGCCTTTCTGGAAATCCTTGTAGGAAAAGCGGTGGGTGATGACCGGTGCGATGTCCATGCCGCTCTGGATCATCGAAGTCAGCTTGTACCAGGTCTCGCCGAACATGCGCCCGTAAATGCCGCGGATGGTGAGGCCTTTGAAGACGACGGCGTTCCAGTCGATGCCGGTCGCTTCCGGCTGGATGCCGAGCATGGCGATCTTGCCGCCGTGCGCCATGGTGTCGATCATCTGGCCGAAGCCCGCCGGGTTGCCCGACATCTCCAGGCCCACGTCGAAGCCCTCCTGCATACCCAACTTTTTCATCACCTCGCGAAGGTCCTCGTTCTTCACGTTCACCACGGCGGTGGCACCCATCTTCCGCGCGAGGCCGAGGCGGTAATCGTTCACGTCGGTGACCACCACGTAGCGCGCGCCCGCTTTCACCGCCATCGGCACCGCCGACACGCCGATCGGTCCGGCGCCGGTGATCAGCACGTCCTCGCCGACCAGATCGAACGATAGCGCCGTGTGCGCGGCGTTGCCCAGCGGATCGTAGATGGCATAAAGCTCAAGCGTGATCTTGGCGTCGCAGGTCCAGATATTCATCGCCGGCACGACGACCAGTTCGGCAAAGGCGCCGTTGCGGTTCACGCCGACGCCCAACGTGTTGGCGCACAGATGGCGGCGGCCCGCAAGACAGTTGCGGCAATGGCCGCAGACGATATGGCCTTCGGCGCTGACCAGATCGCCAATCTTGTGGCTCTCGACGTTGCTGCCGACCGCGACGATGCGCCCGACGAATTCGTGGCCGATGACCGTTCCGGGCTTGACGGTTTTCCGGGACCAAGCGTCCCAATTGTAGATGTGCACGTCGGTGCCGCAGATGCCGGTCTTCAGCACTTTGATCAGCACGTCGTCGATGCCGTAAGCCGGCTCCGGCACGTCCTCCAGCCAAACGCCTTCCGCCGCCTTGGATTTCATGAGCGCTTTCATCGCAGTCCCGCCGTTGAGAAACGCGGTGGGCTTAGCAAAGCGCTCTGTGCGCCGCAACGCAGTTGGCTTGCCACGGCACGATCCGTTCGCAGAACCGCCGCCCACATTTCCAAATCGTGCGCCGGGCCCGTGCGATTGTGACAACCTGAAAAACATAAATCATTGAAGCGGCTGAGAATTGGCTCGGAGGTTGTTTTCGAGTTTTCCGAGGGGGGTGGGGTATCCCCCTCAATCCATTTTTTGAATTCAATTCTACGAGCCTCCATCCGCCGACCATGTCGGAGTGATGTGGGAAGGCGCGCCGCCGCCTTCAACCCGGTGCGGCGATGTTGTTCAGGCGGTTGGCAAGCGTCGGTTGGATTCGCATTACGGGAAATCTGACAGGCCGTCGACGATTTTTGCCCTATTCAGTTCTAATCTAATCAGGTGGATGCTCGGTGGAAGGTCCAGAGCGAAAGGCATGATCCGACCAGCCCCGGCAACCTCGCGGTTGCCAGTGGTCGGGATCAGCCTTTGCGATCATGCTCGGCGGAGCCGGCCCGTCGCTTTCGGCCTCGCCGTCGCTTCTCTCTCGCGGCGAATTGCCTGCTACTTACGACCGTAGAGAGAGCGGCCGGCACACGCGCTTCAGGCTTTGATCCTGCGCTTGGGCCATGTGTGCGCCCCCTGGTTGCCCACCTCGATGCCTCGCCAGCGTCTTAGAACCGCCCATGGCACCGACTATCTAATCACCTAGATATTGCGCCCCCAATTCGAAACAGCCCTATATTTACCGTTCTTTGGGGCGGGTAGCAAGAAAAAGTTCCTCGTTCGTTCTTTTCATGGCTGGAGCACATTTGCCCCAAAAGTCATCATGTTCGAACTTGGAACAGCGAAGTATTGGGGTTCAGAGACAACATTCTCAGCGTCCCGGTCACGCCAGCGCCGTGTGGTAGGGGCGAAGCAGAACTTCCGCCGGGATGTTCCATTCGCGGTGCAGTTTCCAGACCTGCTCCATCGTCAAAGGTCATCCACACAAGACCACGGTTCTTCCATGTATCGTCAGGCAGCCACAACACTAATCCGTCCGGATGATTGCGTACGCGGCTTCTTCTTAATCAAAATTTCTATATCTCTGTCCAGCGCCGTGAGAAACGTCATCAGCCGCTCAACCGAAAATCCTTCAAGCTTATAGTGGAGCAGTGCCGATACCTTCGGTTGGTTCACGCCCAAAGCACTCGCCGCGGCCGATTGCGTCAGCTTACGCTGCTCGACGATCCGATTGATCGCATAAGCCAACCGCAACTTGGTTTGGCGCTCGCCTGCGTCCGGATAGCCGAGGTCGGCAAACACGTTGGCGGAGCCATAAAAGACCTGTTCACGATCCGCTTCACTTTTCTTTCCCATAACGTGCCTCGTAATCTTCTCGCGCAACCCTCAGGCGCCGTTCAACCAGATCAATATCGCCGCGCGCTGTCCGTATCCCTTTGGGAGATTTCTTCTGGAATGCATGCAGCACATAGATCGCTTGCCGGAACTTCACCGTGTAAACGGCACGGTAGGTGTCGCCATCGAAATCCTCCGCGATCTCAAAGACGCCTGCCCCCTGCCCTTTCCACGGCTTCGCAGACGGGTGCTTTCCACCGAACTGTGCGACGCCCAAGGCATTTCCCATTTCACCCTTGACCGGCTCGGGAAACTCCAGGAAATCGCGCTTGGCCGATCCGATCCAGGCAACGGGCTTTTCGCCAGCTATCCATTGTCGAGCCATGATTATCCCAGTTTTAGGATGATGTCAATATATTTGGCGGCAGCCTACCCATTCCCGATCTGCTCGAAGATCCAGGCGATCTCGACTTGGGCGTCCTTCACGGTTCCCGCAAGCACAAGCTGCTCGGCGCGCCGCACCGTGTCGCCGCCCAGATAGATGCTTTCCTCGATCGCCACGGGCTCGCCCGCACGGAAGCGCCAACCTTCGCCGTTCGGAAGCTTCAGGATCACGTCGCCGCTTTGGGCGCGCGACATGCGCACGTCGGGATGGATATGGAAGCGCACGGCGTAGGGGACGCTGCCGCTATGCCCCTTTTGCGGCAACAACCGATCCACGCCGCTCAGCGCCAGTCCTTGCGGCGACAAGGTCAGCTCGCGTTCGTGGCGGATGCCGAAGGGACGGACATAGCCGTCATGGCTCGCCTCCACCGTCCAGCCTTTCGCGGTTTCGATCCGCCGTGTCGCGATCTCGCTCATGCCGTTTAACAGACGCGGTCCCAGCAGATTGCGCATCCAGCCTTCGCCGAGGATCACCGCCGTTGACGTATCGGCCAGGGTCGCGGTCGAATGCGCCGCGGTCGCTCTCAGCGCGCTTTCCCATTTGCGGTGGCCCGAGCTGCCGGTCGTACCGCAATTGACGACGATGCGCTGGGCATTGGCGCTCAGTTCGAAGGCGAGGCATCCGGCATGGGCACCCGCGGAGAACGCACCGGGCGGCGGCCTGCCGCAATCCAGCAGCACCAGCGTGCGTGCCGCCGTCAAACGGTGATAGCCCGAATGGCGGGCATAGGCGAAAGGCTGTCCGCGCACTTCGTCGCGCGCCAGAAGGCCAGCGATCATGCGCGCGTCGCTCTCTGAACCGCCGTTGAACAAGGCCAGTGCGCCGTCGCCGTGGCGGAAGAAGCGGATCATCGGGGCCATGCGATCATGGGCGCTGCGCAGCGCGTGCGGCACCTGATAGCCGGTGGCGGCGAGCGCATCCATCACCATCACGACATGGCGATAGGCGTGAACCAGCGCCTCGGGCGAGCGGCTGACATGACCGCCGTCAGGCAGGATCTGACGAGCGATCTCGGCATCCAGGCGCGCGAGCCCCGCTTCGAGCCGGCGCGGGCTGTCGGAGAGACAGGCGCCCGACAAGGCCAACGCCGCCGCGGCTTCCAGGCGCGGCAATCCATCGGGCGCTTCGCCCGCGGTGCGCGCCAGCATGCGCGATTGCTCGTGTAGGGTGACGAATACTTTCGAGCGCCACAACATGTCGGAATTGGTCAGGACGAAGCGTCCATGCGCAAAAATATGGACCAGACGCCGCGCCATGACATGCGGCAGCCAGGCCGGCTCGGAATAGCGCGCATTGCGCTTCAGCCATTGGCTGATGAGATTGGTCGCCAGCGTGCGCGCGGCCTCTCCGCCCGCCGCGGACAAGGGCGGCAGCCAGGCAAAGCTGTGCAACGCCTCGGCCCATTCGCGCGACGGCGCAGCGGAATCGAAAATCGAGCGGTCCTTCGCCTCGACGACGTCGCCGTTGAAACCGAAACGCCCGCGCAAGAGCGCGTCGGCGTCCTCCAGGCGGCGCGGCAGCGCGTCGTAAGGATGGAACGCGATGCGGTCCGCCAGCGGACCTTTCAGCAGCCGGCGATAAAGCCAGGTCCCCCGCCACCAGCGGCGCCATCCCCCGCGCAAGCGCCACAATGCCACGCCGACCGCTTCGGGAAGAAGCGCAAGGGGCGGCATCGGCCGCTTTGTTTGGCCTGCGGCCACACCCCTACCCTCGCAACGCAGCGATGTTGGCGGCGTAGCTCCCGGCTCCGCCCTTGAACACCGCGGTGCCGGCGACCAGAACATTAGCGCCGGCGGAAATCACTTGCTTCGCCGTTTTGGGCGTAATGCCGCCATCGACTTCGAGCGCGATGTCGCGCCCCGTCTTGGCGATGCGGCCCGCCGCCGCCTCGATCTTCTTGAGCTGGCTGGCGATGAAGTTCTGGCCGCCGAAACCCGGATTGACCGTCATGATCAGGACGAGGTCGACCAGATCGAGCACTGCATCGATGGCTTCCACAGGCGTTCCCGGATTGAGCGCAATGCCGGGCTTCTTGCCCAGGCTGCGGATGTACTGCAGCGTGCGGTGAATATGGGGACCAGCCTCGGGATGCACCGTGATCCCGTCCGCGCCCGCCTCGGCGAAGGCTTCCACGAAGAGATCGACCGGGGAGATCATCAGATGCACGTCAAGGGGCTTTTTTGCGTGCGGCTTCAAGGCCTTCACGATCGGCGGGCCGATCGTGATGTTGGGCACGAAATGGCCGTCCATGACGTCGACATGAATGAGATCGGCGCCGGCCAACGAGACCGCTTCGACCTCGGCGCCAAGCCGCGCGAAGTCGGCCGACAGGATCGAAGGAGCGATGCGAATGGAAGCAGCCATTGGCGGCATTAAGTGCCGGATTCGAATGGCCTCCGCAAGGCAAGTTGTAGACGCGGCCGCTCCGTCAACAGCAAAACCAGCGCCGGCACCCAGATCAGCCGCGACTGGTAGCGGTCGTGCGGCCCGGAGAACAGCCCGCAGACCAGCGCATTGCCGATCAGCGCCAGGAACACGAAGGCCGGCAGCGCTGCGCGCTCCCATTGCCGGCGCTGGACGGCCATCCGCAGGACGAAGGCGAGCCAGATCAGCGACAACAAGGCCAGGGTATAGTGGACGACGTTGACGTCGGCGAAGCGTAAGACGCCGCGCTGCTGCCGGGCGGCTTGATAGCGTTCGTACTGACGCGGCAGGAAATTCTTGAATTCGGGATCGAGGACCCATTGCTGCGGGATATAGCCGTCGCCGGTGCGGAACATCCAAAATTGCCGGAACGCCACGAACAGCCCGGTGCCGAGGCTTGTCCAGGGATAGCGGCGAAGGCTTTCGGCGACGACGATCCGGGATTCCTTTTCGGTGCCCTTGAACCGGCCAAGCGCGTTGAAGGGGCTGTCGGTGCCCCACAGCCAATCGTCCGCAGTCGGCTGCAGGCGATCCTTGAAGGCGCAAAGCTTGAGATGCCGCGTGGGGCAGATGTCGTCGAGCGTGCGCTTGACGATGCCGTCGCCCATCAGCCGTGCCGTCAGAAACACCGCGCCCGACCGGCTGACGAACAGCTTATGCGTCAAGGAGTAGTTCGCCGTCAGCACCAGGCCCAAACCGAGCGTGAAAGCGAGAGCCGGCGGCAACAGATTGGGTCGGGGCAGCCGGCGCCAAATCAGGCTCGCGAGCTTGGCCGCAGCGATGCAGGCCACCAATCCCGCGCACAAGCCCAAATTGGAAGGATGCGCCCCCGTGGCGAAGACGGCCACGCACAACAGAAGCGCTCCGCGCACAGGGCCCACCTGCCGAGTGCGGAAGGCAAGCAGATAGAGCGCCAGCGCCAAGACCGGTGTCGTGCAATCGGGCTCGATATCGCCAGCGCACCAAGCGATGCTGGTGAAAAGGGCCAGTGCCAGACCGATGGCGAGCAATTCCCACAAGCCGGTTTGCGGGCGCACCGCGCGGGCGAATTCGACGACGACGAATGCGGTAATCAGACATTGCGCCAGCGCCACGTACCATAGGCTGGCGCGCGCGCCCATGTAGAGCAGGAACAGCGAATAGATCGTCGAGCGCTCGGGCACGAAGAAATGGCCCAGGCCTTCCAGCACATAAGCGCCGGTGTCGAAGAAAACGAAGGGAAAGCCATTCCACAACGCGGCGTAAAGCAACATCGGGCAAAGCAGCGCGATGGCGGCAAGTTCGGCCGTCAGCTTGGAAAGTGGGACTGCGGGAAGGCGCAGCTTTACCGCGGCAGGCCGCAACGCCAACCCGCCCGGGCTTGCTACCCCAGCTTGCGAATCGCTCATACCCAAACGCCGACGAAAGACACCCACCCGGACAACAAGAATGCCGCATCGCCTCGCAAACCGCAAACCGCCGTTTGCCTCAGATTCAAGTACCGGTCACAGCAGAAACTTGAAAGAGATGAATTCGTCATGGCCGGGCCTGACCCGGCCATCCAGTGAAAACTACTTCGCGGTGCGGCCGCACGGCGATCCGCCTTCGCGCAAACCGCTTTGGCGGGATATGCTGGATGGCCGCCTCAAGGGCGGCCATGACGAAAAAGAGGAGCAAATCCGCCGTGATTTGCAGCCGTCCTGAGTTGACTTAGGGGCGCTGAAACCTACACTCCGGCCCGTTTTTAGCCCCCTCGAGGATTTTCATGGCGGAACAACCGCAGAAAGTGGCGTCGCGTCCGCTGTCGCCCTCCCTGACCATCTATCGTTGGCCCGTCACCATGGCGACGTCGATCATCCACCGGATGACGGGCGTGGCCCTAGCTGGTGGCACGCTGCTCATCGCCTGGTGGCTGCTTGCCGTGGCGTCAGGCCCAGAAACCTTCAATTTCCTCAACAGCACAATCGCCACGCCGCTCGGCCAGCTCGTGCTGTTCGGGTTTGTCTGGGCGCTCGCCTATCACTTCCTGAACGGCATCCGCCACCTGGCCTGGGACTTCGGCTACGGCTTCGCCGTGCCGACCGCCAACAAGACGGGCATCCTCGTGTTCGTGCTGTCGCTGCTGCTGGCGGCGGGAGTCTTCGCGCTCGCCTATCTGGGCAAGGGAGGGTACTACCAATGAGCCTCGAAACGCCTCTGCACAAGGTTGAAGGCCTGGGCTCGGCGCATTCCGGCGTCGACCATTTCAAACATCAGCGCGTGACGGCGATCGCCCTCATCCCGCTCACCGTCTGGTTCGCAGTCTCCGCGCTGGGTCTGGTCGGAGCCAAGGAAGTGTCGGTGCTGATCTTCCTGTCCAATCCGCTGAACGCCGTGCTGCTGGGCGCTTTCATCCTGATCTCGCTGTATCACATGGCGCTGGGCATCCAGGAGGTCATCGTCGATTACGTGCCTCACGAAGGCGTCAAGCTGTTCCTGATGTTTTGCAACTACGGCTTCGCCTTTCTGGTGGCGGCGGCGTGCGCCGTCGCCCTGCTCAGAATTACGATCTGATTTCGGAACCTGAAATGACCGCTTATCCCATTACCGATCATTCGTTCGATGTCGTCGTCGTCGGCGCCGGCGGCGCCGGCCTGCGCGCCACACTGGAATGCGCCCGCCTGGGTCTCAAGACCGCCTGCGTCACCAAGGTGTTTCCCACGCGCAGCCATACGGTCGCGGCGCAGGGCGGCGTGGCGGCCGCGCTCGGCAACATGGGCGAGGACGATTGGCGCTGGCACATGTACGACACGGTGAAGGGATCGGACTGGCTGGGCGATCAGGACGCCATCGAATACCTTTGCAAGAACGCGCCGGAAGCCGTCTACGAGCTGGAGCATTTCGGCGTGCCCTTCTCGCGCACCGAGGACGGAAAAATCTATCAGCGCGCCTTCGGCGGCATGACGAGCCATTTCGGCAAGGGCATCGCGCAGCGCACCGCCGCCGCCGCCGACCGCACCGGCCACGCCATGCTGCACACGCTTTACGGCCAGTGCGTGAAGCACGAGGTGAACTTCTTCATCGAGTATTTCGCGCTCGATCTCATTATGGAAGACGGCGCGGTGCGCGGGCTAATGGCCTGGTGCCTCGACGACGGAACCATCCACCGCTTCCGCACGCACAAGGTGATCCTGGCGACGGGCGGCTACGGGCGCATCTATTTCTCCTGCACCGGCGCGCACACCCAGACCGGCGACGGCAACGGCATGGTATTGCGCGCCGGCCTGCCGCTGCAGGATATGGAGTTCATCCAGTTCCATCCGACCGGCATCTACGGCGTCGGCACGCTGATCACCGAAGGCGTGCGCGGTGAAGGCGGCTATCTCACCAATTCCGAGGGCGAGCGCTTCATGGAGCGTTATGCCCCGAACGCGAAAGACCTCGCCTCGCGCGACGTGGTCAGCCGCGCCATGACCGTCGAAATCCGCGAAGGGCGCGGCGTCGGTCCGCTCAAGGACCATATTTACCTGCACCTCTCGCATCTCGACCCGAAGATCATCCAGGAGCGGCTGCCCGGCATCGCCGAAAGCGCGCGCATCTTCGCGGGCGTCGACGTCACGAAAGAGCCGATCCCGGTGCTGCCGACGGTGCACTACAACATGGGCGGCATTCCCACGAACCACATGGGCGAAGCGCTGACGCTGAGGGACGGCAATCCCGATACCGTCGCGCCGGGCCTGATGGCGGTGGGCGAAGGCGCCTGCGTCTCGGTGCACGGGGCGAACCGGCTGGGCTCGAACTCGCTGATCGATCTGGTGGTGTTCGGCAAGGCGGCGGGCGAACAAGCGGCGAAGTCGTTGCAGGGCCTCACCAACAATCACGCCGAACTGCCCAAGGGAGCCGGCGACGAGTCGCTGGCGCGGCTCGATAAATTCCGCAATGCCAAAGGCAAGACGTCCACCGCCGAGATGCGGCTCGCCATGCAGAAGGCGATGCAGGACGACGCGGCCGTGTTCCGCACCGGCGAGACGCTAGCGAAAGGCAAGACGCGCATCCGCGAAATCTACAACGGCATCGGCGACATCGGCGTGAGCGACCGTTCGATGGTGTGGAACACCGATCTGGTGGAGACCCTGGAATACGACAATTTGATCGCCCAGGCGTCCGTGGCCATCGCCGGCGCGCTCAACCGCACCGAAAGCCGCGGGGCCCACGCGCGCGAGGATTATCCCGAGCGCGACGACGCGAACTGGATGAAGCACACGCTGTCCTGGTTCGACGCCAAGTCCGGCGAGGTGCGCCTGGATTACCGTCCGGTGCACAATTACACGCTGACGGATGAGGTCGAATACGTCCCACCGAAGGCGCGGACGTATTGAACCCCTGTCGCGATGCGCAAGAATTTCACCCAATCCCCGCGCTCCAAAGTCGTACGCCATTACGCAAAACGAGCTTCAAAGAATATTCGTTGAATGCCCCCCTTCACTGTCACGCATCGTAGAAAATGCATCTTTGACAAATCAGGAAGATGAGGCGAGAGACATTGACAAAATATTCATTTGAGAATACGCTTTTTTGTGCGTAGTGCAGGCTCGATTAAGGGAGGCTCAATAGAATGCGTCGTCTTTGTCTTGGTCTGATCTTGGCACTTGTTGTGCCGATTGGTGCATGGGCGCAGCGGACTCCCCCGATATTCGTGAAAGTGTTCACTGCAACGTCGAAGCCGTCGCTCCAGCCAAGTGTTGCCATTGATCTCATTAAGGCGACCGGGGGCGGCTACGGCTTTCATATCATCAGCGGCGGCGCCCGCGCATTTTCATTTGACGGCCGGGCCTTCCTGACGAAATCGTTTCCGCGGCTCGGGTCCGATACTGTTTGGGAGGCAGACGCGAAAGTTATTGGAAGCGCCTACCCAGCTACAGTCGATGCTTGGGTCGTCGCGATCTACGACACGAGCTCGAATTGGTCCGTGCGCACAGTGAGTGCCAGCGCCTCGGGTAACAGTCCGTATGCACGCGCGACTTTGCCGGCCGGTTATGTCATGACCGGAGGCGGCGCGAGTACAACGTGGAAGGGGGATGGCAATTACTTGATTGGGAATTCACCCGATACAAACCAAAGTTGGCAAGCTGCATCGAAGAGCGAACTCTATCCGGATTCTTCCAGCAGCGTCACGGCCTATGTTATCGGAATCAAGCCGACCGATGACAAGGCCCCTCTACCGTCGTCGATCTTGGTATCGGCCTGGAGCAAGACTCCCGACGAAGCTCCGCAGATGTCAGTCATGCCGGACAGACAGGGCTACACCATCGTCGGAGGCGGAGCTGTGGACTATTGGTCGGGTGCCGGCAACATGTTGACCGCCAGCTATCCAACGAGCTCCAAGCTCCAGTCTTGGAGCGGGGCAGGCGGCGATCTCGTTTGGGCGAAAACTCCGGCCATCATCGCGGTCTACGGCATTGCATTGACCAACGTTCATATGCTTCCTTGACTGGCGAGCCGTCTGTCGAGGTTCCCTCGACGGCCCGCCATCGGTTGGTGGCATTTGCACATATTGGATTGTCGGCGCTGCGTCAGCCGAGTGAAGCACACGCTGACTTGGTTCGACGCCAAGTCCGGCGAGGTGCGCCTCGACTACCGCCCGGTGCACAGCTTCACGCTGACGAACGAGGTCGAGTACATCCCGCGGGTGTACTGAGCTACTTTCCCTCCCCCCTTGAGGGGCTGCTAGTGGCAGCGTAGCAGCGCGATTTGCCTTGCTGTTAGCGAAGCTAACGGCTTAGGCAAACCGGGTGAGGGGGGGCTGCCGAATTCAAATGAATCGACACTGACCCCGTTGCTTTCCGCCTCGCTGGTCGTCACGCCCAGCCTGTTACAGATCGCTGCCCGCAAGAGATAGCAGCTCGCATTCCGCAGGCAGTGATTCTCGGCTTAGGCCGCGTCTAATGCGTTTGCGATCCGCCAGTCGAATTCAGCTTGATCTGATTGCTGTGGGTCTCGCCCTTGATCTGATGGGACGCGGTCGCGTTCTTCTTCAGAAACATAGCGGACGGAGCATGTTCTTTATACTGATTGCTTGTCGTCTCGCCCTTAATTTGCGTGCTTGTTGTCGTGTCGTGCCCCTTGAGAAAGAGGCCCGTCGTATCGGCGGCACCGGCCGACGTGCTGATGCCGAGCGCGGCGCCCAGCAGCGACAAAGCCGCGATCAATACCGGTTTATGGTCACGCTTGTCTGTGGTCTTCGTCATGACTGGCTTCCTTCATAATCGGCGAGAGCTTGGTCCAAAATGGCCAAATGCAACCGCCGACGCTCCTCGATATCGGACGGTGCTCTTTCGCCCGTGCGAAGGCAATGGGCGGCAATCGCGCAATCCATGTCGAGTAGCTCGTTCGCATCTGCGGTAAGGGCAGGATCGCCCTCGCCGGCCTCCGCCATGGCCTCTTGCGCCCGGCAAAACCACGAAAAATAGTCGTCTGCCGCCTGAATGAAGGCATCGACATCCTGCGCCGCAAGAAAATCCCCGATGGTGCCCCGCGTGTGAAAGGTGCCACCCGACAAAGGATGCGGCGTGACATGCACAAAGCGCTCGCCGCCGCTCGCGGTGATTTGCCGTCCGAGCGGATAGAGCCGGCAAACCAGCGGTCGATCGGGATGGACGCTACAGCCTTCCGGGCCGAGAAAAACACAGGCGCCATCTTCCTTGCGCGCAAGATGAAGGCCCTCGCCGTCTTGCGTCCAGCGCGCGCGGAACTCCGCCGTCCCGACGCCCCGGTTCGCCGCCAGGCGCGCGATCTCGTAAGGATTCATCTGAATGAGCTTGTCGTGACAGCAATGCGAACAACGGCTGCAGACAAAGCCGAACGGCTCGGCGCGGGCTTCCGCTGAGAAGTACTTCGGTTGCGCCATAATTAGTCTGCTCCGGGACACAGGCAACTTACTATGGCGGCTCCGAGCGGGTCCACCGGCTTGCCGGCCGCCGAAATCACAGGACCGTCACAATTCGCGACCAGAGTTCCCCAAATTGGCCAGGGTGCGTTCATGAGATCCATTCTCGCATCTCTTTCCGCGCTCGGCACCATCATCGCGCTCGCCGTCTCCCCGGCGAAGGCGGCCACGGCCGAGCCCACATCCAGCGCCTACCAATGGCTGACGCTGATCGACAATCAGAAATATGCCGAGAGCTGGGCCGAGGGCAGCGTCCTGTTCCGCGTACGCGTTACGGAAAAATCCTGGGAAAGCACGACGAGCATATTCCGCGAGGCCGTCGGCCATATCGTTTGGCGCGACGTGGATAGTGTATCGCTCGTCGGCGAGCTGCCCAATATGCCCGACGGCCAATATGCCACCGTGCGCTATCGCTCCAAGTTCGAGCGCAAGACGGATTGCATCGAAATCGTCAATCTGACGCTGGAAAACGGCCTGTGGCGCGTGGCGAGCTATACGATCAAGTGAGGCTCGCCCGGTGCGCAAGAAACGGGTGGCAATATTTCACCCGCCTTCGCATAAGCTAGCGGGCCATGAGCGAAGAAAAAACCTACGTCATCGGAACGCACGACGCCGAGATCGAGCGGCTGGGCGTGCAGCATCGCGTCTGGCGGGGGAGCGTGCTCGATCTATGGCGGCAAGGCGGGATCACCACCGGCCAGACCGTGCTCGATGTCGGTGCCGGGCCGGGCCACGCGACGCTGGACCTTGCGGAAATCGTCGGCCCCAACGGCAAGGTGATCGCGCTCGAACGCTCGCGCCGGTTCCTCGACGCGCTGTCGGCGTTCGCCAAAGCGCGCGGCCTTGCCAACATCGAAGCGGTGGAAACCGATCTTCTGGAATACGACTGGCCGCGCGCCATCGCCGACCGCGCCTGGTGCCGCTGGGTGCTCGCTTTCGTCAACGATCCGGCGAAGGTGCTGCGCGGCGTTGCGCGCGCGCTCAAGCCGGGCGGCAAACTTCTCATCCAGGAATATTATGATTACGGCTCTTGGCATCTGGCCCCGCGTTCGCCCGAGTTCGAGGCCTATGTCGCCAAGATCATCGCCAAATGGCGTGCTTCGGGCGGCGAAGCGGACGTGGGGCTGGCCCTGCCCCACCTGTTGCCGGAATCCGGCTTCGAGATCGAAACCGTGCGGCCCGTCGTCTTCACCGCGCGCATGAACGACTTCGCCGCCAACTGGCCGATGGATTTCGCCCGACAGTACATCGCCGTGATGGCAAAGGATGGCGACATCAGCCCGGCCGAAGGCAAAGAGATCACGGCGCTCCTTGACCGCACCGAAGCCGATCCTAACGCGTTTGTCATAACACCTGGCCTGCTGCAAATAGTGGCCCGGAAGCGGTAATCCGTCGCCCCAATCCCGCCTTATTCTGTTCAGGAACCGTTCAGCGTGCTTGCGCGAGGCTAGGCGTACGGACTTAATTGCCCCCACATGCAGAGGAGTGCAGCGTGATGAGAAAAATGCTCTTGGCGGCCACGGCGGTAGCGCTGGTGTTCGGTGCGACGGCGGCGTCGGCGCAGCCCTATAGCGGCCCGCAACAAGATCCCTACGGCTATTACAGCCAGTACGATCATGACGGCTATTACGACCGCGACGGCCATTACACCCGCTACGACGATCAGCAGCGTCCCAACGGCCCCGACCAGGGCTACGACAATGGTCCGCCGCCGGGCTACTACGAGCAGGGCGCTTACGAAGAGAGATGCCGTAGGGACAACAACGCCGCCGGAACGATTTTCGGTGCGCTGGCCGGCGGACTCATCGGCAGTGCAGCGAGCCACGGCAATGGCGGCGCGGTGGTTGGCGGCGCGATCCTGGGCGGAATGCTCGGCAACACGATCACGCACGACATGCCGTGCGAAGACCATCCCTATGCCTTCCGCGTCTATGCCGAAGGTTTGGACGGAGACCTCGGCCGCCGCTACGAATGGCGTCACGGCGACGACTATGGCTATTTCGTTCCGGAACGCGAATTCAATCGCGGCGGTTACATCTGCCGTTCGTTCAGCGAAACGACCTACCGGGGCGGACAGTCGTACAGCCACTCGGGCACGGCCTGCCGCATGCGGGACGGGCACTGGCACTTCGACTGAGCGTCGGTGGAACGACGACGGTGAAACGCCGGCTTGGCAACAAGTCGGCGTTTTCTAGGGTTGCGATTTGAGCGCGCCGACAATCTCCGGGCCTTTCGCGGCCTTGAAGGCGACGCAGCGGTCGATCTGCTCTTCGGCCAGCGCCAGCGGCCGGGACGAACCTTGCAGCACGCCGGTTTTCGGCCGGAAGAACGATTCGAGCGCGGCCCGCGAGTCCTTGTCGCAAGCGCTCGACAGGATCGTTACTGCGCGCGACATTCCGTGCGTTGCGGTGCGCGCCGCCACCGTTTCGTAATTCGCCTTGAACCACTTCCATAGCGCGGCGCGCGCCACGGGCTCGGCCGCCATGTATTGATAGAGATAGCGCAGCTCGCCGATGCGCATCCGCGGTGCCAGGGCCAGCAATTTGCCTATCGCCACGGGATCGTCGCTGCCGCTGAAAGCATAGATCACAGTGCGGCGGAAAATTTCGTCGTCCGACGTTTCATAGGCGCGGGCCAGCGCGTCGGCGAACGGCGGATCGGCAATCAGCCCCGCGCGCAAGGCGTCGTCCAACAGATCGGGTGCGAGATTGCCGGTTTTCTGTCCGGCGCTCGCGACAGTGATGTGCGCGGCAGCGGAAAGCTCAGCCGTCATCAACGGATCGGCACCCTCAGCTACCACCAGCCTCGCCAGCTTTTCGCGCGCCAGCGTGATCTCGGCCTTTTCCTTTGGCTTCATCGCTAGACCGACAGCCCTCAGGCGCGGGTTGAAATTCTTGCGCACGAAGGCGCGATAAGCCGTCAGGTCTCCACCCGTCGTTTCGCGCAAGCGATGCAGGACGCTCGAAATGCGGTCGAGAACGTCCCAACGCGCCTTCGGCGCCAGCACTCGGACGAGCGTGAACAGATCGTCCGCGCTCGCCTCGCCAGTCGGCAACGCCGCCGCAAGGTTTTCCAACAGCGTGATCTGGTCGGCCGGCGACAGTCTCGGCGCGGCGGCGATCAGCGCGCGCCAGCCTTTTTCGTCGAGCGTGAAGCGGTAATAGCCTTTGCCGCCGGCGTTGGGCAGAATCCAGGCGGGACAGCGCCCGCCAAGCGCCATCGGTCCCGAACCGTCCAGCAACCGGCATGTCTTGGCGTTCGCCGTTTCGACGCAAATCGGAACCTGCCATCGCCGCGAAGGCACGCTTTGCCCGAGCGGTGCGACCATCGACTGGACGATTTCTGCATGCGGGCCGGCCTTGCATTGCGCCGAAACATGCAACAGCGGGATGCCGGGCTGGTCGAGATAAGAGTCGAAGGCCGCGACGATTTCCGGGTGCGCGCCGGTGCGCGCGATCGTGTCGATAAAGTCCTTCGCCGTCGCATTGCCGAAAGCATATTTACCGAGATAGGCGTGGATGCCGGCGCGCCACACATCCTCCCCGAGATAGTTCTCGAACATTGCCAGCACCGAGGCGCCCTTGTCGTAGGTGATGCCGTCGAAGGCGTCGGAGATGTCGTCCTGGGTGCGCACGGGCTGATGGATCTGCCGCGCCGAAGCCAGTTCGTCGGTCGCCATCACGTCGAAGCCGTCGCGCAGCGTTTCGCTGTCGAATTGCCAGTCCGGCATGACCGAAGCCGCCGCCTTGGCCTCCATCCAGGTCGCGAAGGATTCGTTGAGCCAGATGTCGTCCCACCATTTGGGCGTGACCAGATCGCCGAACCATTGGTGCGTCAGCTCGTGCGCTTGCACCAGCAGGCTGTCGCGCTTCTGTTCCAGCGGCGCCTTGGCGTCGAACAGCAACAGGCGTTCGCGGAAGGTGATGGCGCCGGCGTTTTCCATCGCGCCGGGGGCGAAGTCCGGCACCGCTAGCATGTCGAGCTTGGAATACGGATAAGCAACCCCGAAATAACTCTCCAGAGTCGTCACGATCTTCGGAGTCCACGACAGTGCCGTGCGGATGTGGGCGCCCTCGCCTTTCGCCGTGATGCCGCGCAAACGGATCGGACGGCTGCGGACTTGATCGGGCGCGATGACGCCGCCATCGACGATGTCGAACGGCCCCACCGCCAGCGCCACGAGATAGGTCGGCAGCGGCTTCGTTGCCGCAAATACCACCCGCTTCATGCCGCCATGCGCCGGTGTTACGGAGGTTTCTTCGCTGTTGGCGATAACACTGTCGCCGGCCGGCGCCGTGACCGCCACCTCGAACGGAGTCTTGAAGCCCGGTTCGTCGAAAGAGGGAAAGGCCCGCCGCGCCGAAACCGATTCGAATTGTGTGAAAGCATAAGACTCGCCGCGGTCCACAACCTTGTAGAGGCCGGACAGCGAACGGTCGAACTTTGCTTCATAATCGAAAATCAGCGTGGCCCGTCCGCGCGGCACTTCGTCCACGAATACCAGCCTGGCCACGCCCGAACCGTCGACCTGATCGTAATGCGCAGTGATGGTCTTGCCCGATACAAGCCTGACCTCGACCCCCGAGACGGCAAGGCCCTCGCCATGCAGGAACAGAATCCGGCGCGGCTTGGCGAAGGTCACGTCGATCTCGTCGTGGCCGGTGAAGCCGTTCTTCCGCGGATCGATGATGAACGACAGTCGGTAGCGGGTGGGCACCGCCACCCTCGACAGCGGCCCCGCCGGTACGTTTTCGGCGATCCGCGCCGGATGCACCTCCTTTTTCTCGGATTTGCCGCAGCCCGCCAGGGCGACCACCAGCGCCATGAGGATGACAGGCAAGGCGCGTCTCATGGTGAATGCCTCCGGTTTGCCCCCAGCTTACGCAAAATGGGCGCGCCGCCTACCCCCTTGCAGCCATTTCAGCCTAGAGCAGGCGGAAAGATTTGGGTAACCATTCAATCCTAGGCTGGCTGTAGGCCAACAGACTACGAGCCGCGATGTCGGACAGCTGGACCATCAGCGTGAACGGGCACACCTACGGCCCTTATACCGCGGCGCAAATGCGCGCTTTCGCGGCGGAAGGAAGGCTTGCGGCCCATTCGCTGGTCGCCCGCGAGGACGAGGACCAGTTCCACCCGGCATCGGCCGACAGCGAGCTGGCGGCTTTGTTCCGGCCAGCGGCGTCCGCTCCGGCAAAGCCTGTTTTCTTCACCGCCGACGGCGACTCGGCGCATCAGAATTTCGGCCGAAACGAAGAAGAGAAAGCCGGAGAACGCTCCCATTACATCATCGTTGCCGACATGAAATCGCGCTCGATCTCAGGCTTGGAAGAAGAGATATTCAATTGCGGACCGGCTTATCCGATCATGCCCCAGGCCTGGGTTCTCTCCAGCGAGATGACGATCAACGCGATCCGCAACACGCTGGTGACGAAGCTCGGCAAGCTCGACACGCTGTTCGTCGTCGATGCCAGCCACGACAAGGCCGCCTGGTTCAATTTCGCGCCGGAAGGCGAATCCCGCATCCGCCGCATCTGGCAAAAGGTGCTGGAGCAAGCCGGCCGCGCCACCGGCTGATCAGCCCAGGCCGTCGCGGAAGCGCCGATAATTCGCGACATAAACCTCGGCCGACGCTTTCACCAAAGCCAGTTCCGCTTCGCCGAGCGGGCGTATCGCGCGCGCCGGGGAACCGACGATCAGCATTCCGTCGCCAAACTCCTTGCCTTCGGTGATGAGCGCATTCGCACCGACGATGCAATTCTTTCCGACGCGCGAGCGATTGAGCAGCGTCGCCCCCATGCCGATCAGCGAATTGTCGCCGACGCTCGCCGAATGCAGGATCACGTTGTGACCGACGGTCACGTTCGCGCCGACCGTCACCGGTTGGCCGGGATCGGTATGAACCACCGTATTGTCCTGGATGTTGCTGTTCTCGCCGATGGAAATCAAATCGTTGTCGCCGCGCAAAACGGCGCCAAACCACACGCTGGCGTTCTTCATGAGTTGCACGCGGCCGATGAGAACCGCCGTGGGCGCAATCCAGTATTGATCGTCCGCAGGAAATTCCGGGGCAATGTCTTCCAGCGCGTAAATCGGCATTCGCAGAACTTTTTTGTCTATCAGTTGCGTTTGACATTCTGACGACGATTTGACGGTTTCGCCAGGGCATATTCGCGCAGCAAAAAATCGATTTCGATTTTCGAAGTTCTGTTATCCTGAATGCGTTCGCGTGATTCGTTCGCGACGGGGGTAAGATCACGGTGCGTCGCTGCACTTTGCAAATCCCGAATTTTAGGGGCGCAATGCCCCGCCCCCGCGAACATGCCTCATCCAGTCTTCCGATCAGCGTTCGTTTTTTGACCGGGGAGTATCCATGGCCAAGCGTTCCGCGCGTTACAAATCCAGAGAGAACAATTTTGCAGACGACAAGAACGTCCATCCATTGTTTCCAGCCCGCGGCGGCTGGAATCCGCGCGACGGAGAGGCGCGCGACCGCAAATATGTAAAGAACGTACGGGCCATGAGCCCGACCCAGCAACGCCTGATGGACGCCATCGATGAGCGTTCGGTAGCGCTGGCACTCGGTCCCGCCGGCACGGGGAAAACCTATCTCGCTATCGCCAAGGCGGTGGAAGCGTTGGAATCCGGTCGCGCCAGCCGCGTGGTGCTGTCGCGTCCGGCGGTGGAAGCCGGCGAGAGCCTGGGCTTCCTGCCCGGCGACCTGCAGGACAAGCTGGCGCCCTACCTGCGGCCGCTCTACGACGCGCTGACCGAGCGGCTCGGCAGCAAACGGCTCAAGGCGCTGGTGGCCGAAGGCGTGATCGAAATCGCGCCGGTGGCTTACATGCGCGGGCGCACGCTCAATGACTGCTTCATCGTCATCGACGAAGCGCAGAACTGCACCTACGGCCAGCTCAAGATGCTGCTGACGCGGCTCGGCTGGCGCTCGACCATGGTGCTGACGGGAGACCCGGATCAGACCGACCTGCTCAGCGGCCTGTCGGGATTGCGCGATGTGGCCGAACGGCTCGAAAGGGTGCCGGAGATCGCCGTCATCTGGCTGGGGGAAGGCGACATCGTGCGCCATCCGCTGGTCGCGGGAATGCTGACCGTTCTCTGACGGTTACAAAGCCAGGCTGATAAACAGAATGAAGAGCCCGATAGCGAAGCTCCAATAGCCGGCGATCGCGGCCGCCAGCCAGAAGGCGTAGCCGGAACAGCCCTTGGTCCGGAAACTCTTGGCCGCGTTCCCGAACAGCACGCTGGGGCCGGCGACGACCATGACCGCGAGATAGACGGTCTTGCCGACATTGCTTTGGGGCTTGTCCGCCACCAGGCGGTACAGATTCGCCACGATTCCCGATGCCGTGAAGCCGGCGATGATCGCGAACAAGACGACGTTGACTTCGTGCAGCATCCCAATCCCCGCAAGCTCGCAGTGGGCATTGCAGGCGCTATGCCCGTCCCGGGCGCGCGTTTTGTGTCATTGCGGGACGGTTGACCGGCGTTCCTCTGCCGAGGCGCGAAGCCTTTCGTGCCGATTTGGCGCGCGATCAGTGCAGAACGTTAATTCCGTTGTGCTAGATAGGATGGCTGGAATACCGACTCGGGCACGGACGGGGAATGGGCCGCACGACCGACGACGACGAGACAATCCGGAAACGCTCCGGGTGGCTGATCCCGCTTGGCGTGTTCCTCGTCACGTTTGCGCTCTCGGCGCTGTTCTTGCTGATCTATCTCGCCCCCAGCGCTCCAAGCCTGTTCGAAGAGCAGCTCTCACCGACCTCGCGTAGCGACATCGTTGCCCTCAAGGTCAGCGGCCACCGCTTCTTTATCCCGGCGAACTACCTGGAATACGAAAGCGCGCGCCAAGGCGGCGACCGGCGCGAAATCGCGCTGTTCGCGATGCTGCCGGACTTGACCGGCTGGTCGAACTGGGAAGCACAGACCTTTGCCGACAACGGCGTGAAATCGCCGATCGTCGAAATGCGCATCCGGCAGGAGACTCTCAACCTCAGCGAAGCCGACCGGTTCGAGCGGATCTATATGGGCTACGTGCTGAACCCGCGCGGTGCTGAGGGACCCTACGGACTGAGGCAATACGCCTTCCGCCAGGATTCCGGCTATCACAACGAAGACTTGTTCGTAGGCAAGACAGACACGGGACTTCTGGTGATGCGTTGCGTGCGCCTTGGGCCCGACGTGCTCAGCCCAAACTGCTTCCGCGACATGCGCATCGCGCGCGGCGTCTCCTTGTTCTATCGCTTCAAACGCGCGCATCTTTCCAAATGGCGCGAGATCGACGACGGCGTGGACAAGCTCATCGCCTCGTTCGAGAAAGCGCCGAAATAAGCCGGCCCGGCCCCGGGAATTCGGGGCCGCGTCGAGCTTAATGGCGTTCTGTTACTGCATCGATTTGATCGGCGTCACATGGTACGCCAGAATCTTCCAGGCGTCGTTTTCCTTCACCAGACGAATCTCGATCGGCAATTTGCCGCCGCCCTCGATGTCGAGAGTGCCTTCGAGTTGGCCCTGCCCGTTGCTCACCGTGCGTGATGAGAAGCTCTCTCCCGTGACATGGGTGAGCGCGGGGGTGTTGACCAGCATCGTCTTGAAGTCGTCCAGCGAAGTTTGCTGTCTCGCTGCGATCGAGAGCTCGCTGTACGCCCCGACAATATCGCCCGCGCGAAGGGCCGCGAAATGACGGTCCACGGGCTTGTCGAGACCGCTGGTCGCGAACATCGCCAGTGCGACCACGGCGATGATGAAGAGTACAATTCCAATCAACACCTTCTTCCACGTCTTCATCGCGCGCAGCCGTTCCCAAAAGGTAGGCGCCGGTTCCTGCGGGAAAGTGCCGGCCGGCCCTGGATTGAACACGGGAGGTGCGCTGCTCGGCGGCGCGGCCGCCGTGAAGGACGGTGCAGCCGGAGCAGCGGAGCCGCCGGGCGTCGGCGCGGCTACGGCGTTTCCGCAAGACGGACAGAACTTCGACTCGGGCGGCACTTGCTTGCCGCAATTGGGACAAAACATGTTTGTCGCTCCCCCAAAAGAATCCAGACTCGCGGGGACAGTGGACGATGACCGGCGCTAAATCGCTGATTTTGATCAAAACTGGGCAGCCCGGCAAAATGATTTCCGGATGCCCCAAGACGCCAAGGCGGACTTGACCTCAGGCGCGCCGGCGGGTCATTTCGCTAAAAGATGATCGAGGGTTGCAAGTCGTGGCCGGAAAGCCTGCGGTACTGTTCGTCTGCCTTGGCAACATCTGCCGCTCGCCGCTCGCCGAGGCGGCCTTCAAGGCTGAAGCGGCGCGAATCGGCCTCGACGTGGAGGTCGACTCTGCCGGCATGGGCGGCTGGCACACCGGCGAATCGCCCGACCCGCGCGCCAGGGCTGTCGCAATGCGCCATGGCATCGACATCAGCGGTTATCGCGCGCGGAGACTGACCCGGCAGGATTTCCGGCGCTTCACGCACATCGTTGCGCTCGACCGTGAGGTGCTTGCCGCGCTCGCGGCGATGCGGCCAGCGAACGCTTTCGCCGAACTCAGCTTGCTGCTCGACCATATCAAAGGACGCGAGGGCGAAGCGGTCGCCGATCCCTATTATGGCGACGACGCCGACTTCGAGACGACCTGGGCCGATGTGACCGACGGCGCGCGCGGGCTGGCGCGGCGGATCGCCAAGACATGAACACGCTTGCCGAAGCCGGAGCCGCGCTGATCGGCGGCGTCATCCGCCGGACCGAGGCGCTTTCCGGCGGCTCGTTATCGCAGATCGCGCGGATCGCGCTCACCGACGGACGCGAGGCGATCGTGAAGAACGGACCTTCGCCGAGAACCGAGGCGACGATGCTGAAAGCCATCGCGGCAAGCGGCGCGCCAGTCCCTACCGTGCTGGGCGTGAGCGACGAGGCGCTAGTGATCGAATTTGTCCCAACGGGCGGCGCGCTGCACGACGCTTGGGCCAGCTTGGGCTCGGCGCTCGCCACACTGCACAAAGCAAAGGGCGAGCGCTACGGCTGGGCGGTAGATTATGCCTTCGGTCCGCTGGCGATTGCGAATGGCTGGGCGGATGACTGGCCGCGCTTTTGGGCCGAGCGCCGGCTGCTGGCGCATCTTGCGCATCTTCCGTCTTCGCTGGCGCGCCGCGTCGAAGCGCTCGCCGCCGATCTTCCGAATCGCCTGCCCGCGCGGCCACCTCCCTCGCTTCTTCACGGCGATATGTGGGGCGGCAATGTACTGGTCGATGGAAACCGGATCAGTGGATTGATCGATCCCGCCTGTTATTACGGTCATGGCGAAGTCGATATCGCGATGCTCACGCTGTTCGATCATCCCGCCGCCGCATTTTACGACGCTTACGGGCCGCTGGAGCCAGGCTACGAAGAACGTCTGGTGATTTACCGGCTGTGGCCCGCACTCGTTCACCTACGGCTGTTCGGCGCCGGCTACCGCCCGATGGTCGAACACTTCCTGTCGGCCGCCGGGGTCTAATCGCGCGAAACTACCGCCGCCCATAGAGTTCTTCGACGGAACGCCGCCTGGGCAGCAGCAGCTCGCAGGCCGTCGTCAAAGCCGGTGCGAAGCCGAGTGCTCCTGCTCCCGCAAACACCAGCGCCACCATGTAAGCCGCATAAGCGGGATGCACGACGACGACGGGCAGAAGTGCGCCGAGCCCGCCCAGAATCGCGAAGAATTGCGGACCGCCCAGATCCTCCACGGCGCGCAGCCTGGCGATAGGCGGATCGTCGCCAAGCCGGCGATGCGCCGCCGCGCGCCTTGCGCCGCAGAAAGCCAGGAACAACGCCACTGAGACAAGTTCCAAAACGCCGACCGGCGATGTCGGCGCCATTATTCCGATGGCCGCAAACCCCCATAGCGCCACAAGACCGGCGAGGCCCGCCACGACGGTGGCGGCAAATCCTTCACGCCATCCGCCGCAGGCAGGCACCGCGAGCGCAAATGTCAGCCCCAGTGACGCCGCCAAAAGCGCCTCAGCGTTCGCGAAATGCACGAAGGAAAATGCCGGTTCCGCCCCGAACCATGCCAAAGCCACGAAGACCAACGCAATGCCGGCGATGCTCATGCCCCAGCGCGGGACGGCGATCATGGCGATCTTTTCGAGCAGGCGCTGACGGCGCTCGCGCGCGCGGTTCGCCGCAACCACAAAGGCTTCGTCGAAATGCAGGACCGACTCGCCGATGGGCATGACGATCAAGACCGAGGCTGCGGCCAGAACGACATCGAGCACGGCCTGGAACGCCACCGTGCCTGCCCCGGCCCGCCAGAACCACAACAGCGCCAGCGCCGTCATCAAGCCTGCCACCGCGGCAAACGGCTTGAACGGATGCTCGGTCGCCCCGCCGTCCAGCGTGCGGACCAGGACATTATGGGCTTGCATGACCGAAACGGCATAAGCGAAGGCATACGCCAGCACAGGCACGACACCGAAGGTCGAGTCGGCGCTCATCGGCGCCGCCCACACCAAGCCCGGCAGCGGCGCCGCGGCGGTCAAGAACGCCAAGGCCAGATGACGCGTATGCAGCAGCGAAACGGCCCCAGCCAAGGCGGCGCCCGCGAGAATCAACCCTGCATCGCCGAGCGATGCGCCCCCAAGGATGGCGTTCGCCGTGGCTACGCCGGTCGCAATGCCGATAACAGACAACGCACTCGAAAGCAGAAGGACGCGATGGCGAAGCGCGAATTGCCTGGCCGCGCCGGCATCTGTGCCGTCCCCGCTGCCGCGACCCGCCATGAAAACCTACCCTGCGCGACTCGCCGGCGGCTCGGGCAGGTCCATCTCGAGAATGGCCATGTTGAAAGCGTAAGAAACCTCGCCGTCTTCATCGTCCCTGAAGATCACGCCGATGAATTCCCCATTGACGTGCACTTCGACGGAATCAGGTTGCTTGGGCCGCTCGATCACGGAGATCGTATCGAGACGAAACAGGTTCCGTAAGTATTTCTCGATGCGCCAAATTTCGCTGCGGGTCACAGGCGTCTCCCTAACGGTATGGCTTGAACTCGCATGACGGCCCGAACGGGTCAAGCGCCTTGACCGCGCGGTCGGGCAAGCGCGCGGCCATGCTTTCAACCGGCGTCCGGCCCGCGACAGCGCGTCACAAGGCACTTACGCCGCGAGCGCCGCAGAGATCGGCCAGTTGGCGGGCTGACAGTGGTTACGTCTTGTCTTCAAGGCCCGACTGTGGCGGCTTCCATGCGGAACTGGAAACGCCTGGCGGACGCCTGCCCCAGATATTTCCGTGCTTGTCCTTGCGGGCGGTAAGAAAAGCGACGATCAGCCGGTGCAGCATGTCCATGTTCGGCAGAATGCCGTGAAAGCCCGCAACGTCGGTCATGAGCTTGTCTTGAACTTCCCAGTAGCCGAAATCGCCGGGCGTGACGCATACGAGGTTTTCGCGCGGCAGGAATTTCGGCAGAGCGCCGTTGAACGGCACCGTCCCGTCCCCGGTCAATTCGGCATTGGCTGGAGGAGGCTTGCCCCAGTTGTCTTGCCGGTCGGCGCTCTGAAAATTGAAGTCCGGCTTTCCACCGTTCATTACGATGCCGAGTTGGACGCGCGTCGTCGATCCAACGCCGATCACACAGAGCCAATCGTCCTGTGCGAGTTTGCAATTGGCGAGATTCAGTCTGTCGGTCGATGCACGGAATTTTTTCGCGTCCTGCAGCATCGCCGCAAAGACGGCATCGGCCTGTTGTCTGGCATTGGCGGGAGTAAGGCCGTTCATCTGGATATATTGAGTGATCGTGTCGGTGACGCTCGGCTGCCAGACAGACGGCTCGAAGAGATCCGCAGGGAGCGTTGATCCAGGCGGGACGGTGAGCGCGCCAGGAAAACTCGGCAGCAGATGATAGAGCGACGGCGTCATGCGCGCCGCCTCGCGCTCGCGCGAACTCGGCGGCGTCGCGCCGAGATTTCCGGTGCCCGTCGTTACCTTGATGACCGCTTCGTAGGACCCTTGGAACGGCGCCGCCAGCGTGACGACGCTTCCGACTCTGTGATTTGCCCCAACCGCGGCCAAGTAGCCCGCGATGATCACTCCGCCCATGGAATGTCCGACAAGGTCGACGCGCGGGTTGGCCTTGTAGCTGCTATCGGCATTGTAGTGCCTGAGGAGTTGCGTGCGCTCGATCACCTCGTCGATGAAGGAGCCCAATTGGGCGCAGGTCGCCGTCAGCGGCTGACGCCAGTCGTATCCGAACGGATAGACAGGCACCGGCTGATCCGGCCGCAAACGAAGATTGTGCCTCAGCTCTTCGATCAATTCCTTGTAGGCAATTTCGTAGATTTGTCCCGGAACGACGCGCGCCGGCTCGATCGCTTCATAGCGAAGTTTGTCTGGATGAAGCGACGCGCGCTCGAATTGTTTCGAACTGTCGAGCACCTCCCAGATCGAGTCGGGCGGAAGCGGATATTCGTCGCGAAGATAGGTCGCGATGACGCCGGGAAGCACGATCACAGGATTTGGCATTTTCGGCATGTTTGCGTCCCCCAATTGCGGCCGCCGAACGAGGCAAGGGTCGCTGCTTCAGGCAGGCCGAACCGATGGTCGCTCGATCCGGCACGCAATGCAATTGGGGATAGCAATCGGCAACGGCACTACCGAGGAACGAAGTTCAAAACATGCTCATCTCTGATAATAGATCTATAGAAACAATATGTTATAAAGTAACACGTCAGGCTTGACGTCCTATTCGTCGATGAGCTGGTTCATCTCCTGCGACGGGCGATCGCTACCGGCGCAGTTCACCAGCTTCGCCGGCACGCCCACCGCCGTGCAGTGGGGCGGAACGGATTTCAGCACCACGGAGCCCGCGCCAATGCGCGAGTATTCGCCGATCTCGATGTTGCCCAACACCTTCACGCCCATCGACAGCAGCACGCCGCGGCGGATCTTGGGATGGCGGTCGCCTTCCTCCTTGCCCGTACCGCCCAGCGTCACACCGTGCAGCATCGACACATCGTCTTCCACCACGGCGGTTTCGCCGATGACGACGCCAGTGGCGTGGTCGATCATGATGCCGCGGCCGAGGCTGGCGGCGGGGTGGATATCAACATCGAACAACTCGGAAATGCGGCTCTGGAAATACAGCGCCATGCCCTCGCGCTTCTCGGTCCACAGCCAATGGGCGATGCGGTAAGCCTCCAGAGCGTGGAAGCCTTTGAAGAACAGGAACGCTTGCACATGGGAATGGCAGGCGGGATCGCGGTCGAACACGGCCGACAGATCGGCACGCACGGCCTCGCCGATGGCGGGATCGGCGCCCATCGCCTCCTCGAAAATCTCGCGGGTGAGCATCGGGCTTAGATCCTCGCCGCCGATCTTTTTGGCGAGGTGATAGCTGATCGCGTCCTCCAGCCGGCCGTGCTTGAGGATAGTGGCATGCACGAAGCTCGCCAGCGTCGGCTCGCGCGTGGCCAAATCTTCGGCCTGCTCGCGCAAGGCGCTCCAGATCGGATCGCAACTGGCGACTTTTTCAACCGTGACGGCCATTTTTCTCTCCCAGGAAGACTACTTTACCGCAAGGCGGACTCGTTGCCAAAGCGCCTCTACGCCCTTCCCGACCTAGATAGGAAGGCCGAGCCAAGCTACAACCGGCAATAAACACATAGGTTAAACATGAATCCCGCACCCCCGGACGTCTTCAACCGGCCCGCGCCGCAGACCATCGACCTGTTGCTTTCCCGGCGGTCCGGCTCGGCCAATGCCATGACCGGTCCTGCGCCGAATGCCGAAGAGCTGCAGACCATCCTCAGGGCGGCGGTGCGCGTTCCCGACCACGGCAAGCTGTTTCCCTGGCGCTTCATCGTCTTCGAAGGCGACGCGCGAGTGCGCTTCGGCGAGATTCTCGTGGAATGCCTGAAACAAACCGAGACGGTGACGGCCGAACGCGCGGCGTTGGAGGCCGGACGGTTCCTGCGCGCGCCGGTCGTCGTCGGCGTGGTCAGCCGCGTGCGCGCGGCCATCCCTATTCCGGAATGGGAGCAACAGCTTTCCGCCGGCGCCGTCTGCCAGACCATGCTGATCGCGGCGCATGCGCTGGGCTTCGTCGCCAACTGGCTGACCGAATGGTGCGCCTATCATCCGCTGGTTCTGGAACGATTGGGCCTGAAGCCCGGCGAGCGGATCGCCGGCTTCATTTATATCGGCAAGAGCGCCGTGCCGCTCGAGGAACGTCCGCGGCCCGATCTCGAGAAGATCGTCACGCGGTTTTAGGGAGATTATCGAATCCCGATCAGCTTGTGGACTTGCAGGCTGAGGCGCCATTGCGGATGGGCAAGGCAATAATCCGCCGCGGCGCGCATATTGGCTTCGCGCCCGAGCCCGTCCATCGGCTGCAGGAAAAAGTGGTCGAAAACGAGGCCCGCATATCGCTCCGGCGGCGCGCCATCTTGCGGGTAAACCAGCTTCAGCTCCTGGCCGCTCGTCTGCACCAATTCCGCGTTCGCTTTGGGGCTGACGCAAATCCATTCGATGCCGTGAGGCGCGGCCAAGGTGCCGTTGGTCTCGATGCCGATCTCGAAGCCTTGCGCGTGCAGCGCCGCGATCAGCGGTTTGTCGAGCTGCAGCAGCGGCTCCCCGCCGGTGCAGACGACGTAAGGCTGCGCTACATCGTCTATCAGCCAGTGACCGGCCACGACCTGCGCCAAGCTTTCGGCGTCCGCATACTTCTCGCCGTCCGTGCCGTCCGTGCCCACGAAATCGGTATCGCAAAAGCGGCACACGGCGCCGGGCCGGTCGGGTTCCAGTCCGCTCCACAGATTGCAGCCGGCGAAGCGCAGGAACACGCAAGCGCGGCCGCTGCGAGCGCCCTCGCCTTGCAGCGTGTAATAGATTTCTTTGACCTGATAAGTCATTTCGATTTGTACTTCGCATAGCCCTTGGCGCGCAGATCGCAGGCCGGGCAGACGCCGCAACCATACCCCCATTCGTGGCGATGCGTGCGGTCGCCTTCGTAGCAGGTGACGGTCTCCTCACGGATCAGATCGACGAGCGCCTGCCCGCCAAGTTCTTCCGCCACCGACCAAGTTGCCGCCTTGTCGATCCACATCAAGGGCGTGTGAATGGTCACGCGGCGGGCGAGCGCCAGGGTCAGCGCCTCGGCCACCGCGGCCACGGTCTTGTCGCGACAATCGGGATAGCCGGAAAAATCCGTCTCGCACATGCCGCCGACCAGATCGGCGATGCCGCGGCGATAGCCCAGGGCGGCCGCGGCGGTCAGGAACATCACGTTGCGGCCGGGCACGAAGGTGGTAGGCAGGCCGTCCGCGCCCATCTCGATCTTCGTCGCATCGGTGAGCGCCGTGCCGCCGATCTGCTTCAACACGTCGAGAGAGAGCACATGATCGTCGCCGAGCCGCTCAGCCCGCTCGGGAAAGCGCGCACGGATCGCCGCCAGCACGCGGGTGCGCGCGCCCAGTTCCGCGCGATGCCTTTGGCCGTATTCGAAGCCGACCGTCTCCACCCGCTTGAATCGCGCCAGCGCCCAGGCCAAGCAGGTCGTCGAATCCTGTCCGCCGGAAAAAAGCACCAGTGCGCCGTCCGTGTTCATGACGGACGGTTTAGCGCTTCGGCTCGGGCGATGCGAGGGATTATGCCCTAGCCATTCCTAAACGGAGGGTTGAAGCGGTGTGCTTGCGTTCCGATTTGTCCTAGGCCACGGTGGCCGACGATGACAATGGGGTGGCAGTCGTGACCGGATTGGCTCTTTCGGGGACGGGGCTTTACACGCCGGCACAATCGATTTCCAACGAGGAACTCGTCGCCTCCTTCAACGAATATGTCCGCCGTTACAATGCGACGCATGCCGAAGCGATCGCCGACGGTTCGGTTGCCGCCTTGCTGGATTCCTCGGTCGATTTCATCGTCAGGGCTTCGGGCGTCAAGAACCGCTACGTCATGGACAAGGTCGGGCTGCTCGATCCCAAGATCATGTGCCCGCGCATCCCAGAGCGGCCGAACGATCAGCTTTCCATCTCGGCCGAAATCGCTGTAGCGGCGGGGCGCGACGCACTCCTCAACGCCGGCCGCGAGGCCGGGGACATCGACGCCGTCATCGTCAGCTGTGCCAACCTGCAGCGGGCCTATCCGGCCATCGCCATCGAAGTACAGAACGCGCTGGACATCGACGGTTTCGCCTTCGACATGAATGTCGGCTGCTCGTCGGCGGCCTTCGCCCTGAAGATCGCCTCCGACATGATCGCCCAGAGACAGGCACGCGCCATCCTGATCTGCAATCCGGAAATCTTGACGGGGCATGTCAATTTCCGCGAGCGCGACAGCCATTTCCTCTTCGGCGACGCGGCGGCGGCGTTCGTCGTCGAGCGCGCCGACGCGGCCAAGGGGCGCAATTGCTGGGAAATCGTCTCGACCAAGCTCAAGACCAGGTTCTCCAACAACATCCGCAACAATTTCGGTTTCCTGAACCGCGCCGCCCCCGACGGCATCGGCGCTCCCGACAAGCTGTTCGTGCAGGAAGGCCGCAAGGTCTTCAAGGAAGTCGTGCCGCTGGTGTCGAACTTCATTCTCGCACATCTCGCCGAGAACGCGCTTCAGCCCTCTGCGCTCAAACGGCTCTGGCTTCATCAGGCCAACCTGAACATGAGCGAGTTGATCGCGCGTCGTGTGTTCGGACGCGATCCGCAGCCGGCAGTCCTGCCGAACGTTCTCCATGAATACGGAAACACGAGTTCGGCCGGCGCGATCATCGCGTTCAACAAATACAGCGCCGATCTAGCGCCCGGCGATTTCGGACTGCTGTGCGCGTTCGGTGCCGGCTATTCGGCCGGAAGCGTGATCCTGCGCAAGATGGCCGCCCATTGAGGAGTGTCGATTTTGGCGAAGCAGCCTTCCCGTGCCTGGCAGCGCATGTTGAGCGGGCGCAGGCTCGATCTGCTCGACCCTTCGCCGCTGGACGTGGAGATCGAGGACATCGCCCATGGTCTGGCCCGGGTCGCGCGCTGGAACGGCCAGACCAAGGGCGAGCATGCCTTCTCCGTGGCTCAGCATTGCGTGCTGGTCGAGAGGCTGACGGCCGAGCTCAACCCGCGACTGGCCAGAGAAGCCCGCTTGATGGCGCTCCTGCACGATGCGCCGGAATATGTTGTCGGTGACCTCATCAGTCCGTTCAAAGCCGCAGTTGGCATTGATTACAAGGACTTCGAGCTCACACTTCTAGCAGCAATTCACCTTCGATTCGGGCTGCCTGCCAAGGTTCCGGCGCCTTTGTCGGCGCTGTTCAAGAAGGCCGATCTCCTGGCCGCCTATTATGAGGCTACCCAGCTAGCTGGCTTCCACCCGACCGAAGCCAAGCGTTATTTCGGCACTCCGCCCAAGGCCTTCAAAACACCGCGCCTGGTGCCGCTAGCGACCGCCGAGGCACAAGCACTATTTCTGGAACGGTTCCAGCGGTTGTCCAGCTAGTTGCTGCGGCAACCCGCTCCAAATCGCGACTTTTGCGTGCCACAATGCTGGGCTAGCAGAATACCGCCATGTCGATGATTCTCGTGACTCCGCTCTCCGCCGTCCTCGATTCCATCCGTGCGTATCGTCCCTTGTATCTTGTGACCCTGTTGTCGCCCGAGAACATGATCGAGACGCCGGAAGGCATCGCCCCCGAACGCCATCTCCGCCTCGGCCTGAACGACATCGCCGATCCCAGCTTGGGCGAGGCGCCTCCCGGCGTGCGGCACATCGCGCAACTGATCGCGTTCGGCCGCGAATGGGACGGGGCAGAGCCCATGCTGGTGCATTGCTGGGCCGGCGTCAGCCGTTCCATGGCGGCCGCCTTCACCCTGTTGTGCGATCGCGCCGGTGCGGGCAGCGAACACGAGATCGCACAGGAAATCCGGGCCCGCGCACCGCACGCCCAGCCCAATCGGCTGCTGGTGCGGCTGGCCGACCAATCGCTGGACCGGGCCGGGCGGATGGTGCGCGCGGTGGAAGCCATGGGCCCAGGCAAGCTGGTCGACGAGGGCGTTCCGGTGGAACTGCCTTTGACCATTTCCGACTTATGAGCCCGGCCCAACATGTCGTCGTCATCGGCCTGTCGGCGGCCATCGTTTCCGTCGTCGAGGAACGCCCCTCGGTCCTGGTCGTGCGCAATTCCGAAAGCGACGACGACGCCCTGCCCTTCGGTCCGTTCGATCCGCTCCAGCACCGCACCCTGGAAAGCGGCCTGCGGACCTGGGTGAGCGAGCAGACCTATCTCGATCTCGGATATGCCGAGCAGCTTTATACCTTCGGCGATCGCGGCCGCCACGAACTCAAGCCCGGCGAAGGCCCGCGGGTCGTCTCGGTCGGCTATCTGGCGCTGACGCGTCAGAGCGGCGAACCGAAAGCGCCGGCCACGTTGTGGCGCGACTGGTATCGCTATTTCCCGTGGGAGGACTGGCGCGCCGAAAGGCCGGCCGGCATCGCCCAAGCGATCGCTCCCGCGCTGGCGGCATTCGCCAAATCCGCACCGGATGCGAGAACCGCGGAATTGCGGCGCGAGCGCGCGCGGCTCTGCTTCGGACTGGACGGATTGGCGTGGGACGAAGAAAAGGTGCTGGAGCGCTACGAACTGCTTTACGACGCGGGACTGGTCCCGGAAAGCGTGCGCGACGGACGAGCGAGCACCGCCCGGATTCTGCCCCTTGGCACCGGCATGATCTTCGACCATCGCCGTATCCTCGCCACGGCGATCGCCCGGCTGCGCGGCAAGATGAAATACCGCCCGGTGGTTTTCGAGCTGATGCCGCCCAGCTTCACGCTTCTGGATTTGCAGCGCACGGTGGAAGCGATTTCCGGCATCCGCCTGCACAAGCAGAATTTCCGCCGGCTGGTGGAAGGTCAGGGGCTGGTGGAAGGCACCGGCAAGTTTTCTACCCAGGCGCGCGGGCGCCCCGCGGAGCTGTTCCGTTTCCGCCGCGAAGTGCTGCGCGAGCGTCCGTCGCCGGGCGTGCGGCTGGGCACCCGCCGCGCCGGTTCGTAAGCCAAGGGCATGAAAGCAACCAAGCCTTGCCGATATAAATTTCCCCTGCAACTTAAGGGTTAATCGAGGAATTGGAAGGGACAATTTACAGCTTGCTCTTGACCTCTTTGTGCTCATATGTAGCATAAAACCAGCTCGCCGGCCTTGAAGGCCGGCCTTTTCGCGCTATATATATACTCACAACGAGTATTATTGGGCGGAACGGAAAAGGGACGCAGATGCAGAACGGTGAAGCCCGTCTCTCCTTCACACCCGAGATCGCGCGCGCCACGCGCGGGCTCTACGAGAAGATCGCGCATGTCGTTCCTGAGATCGAGTGGCCGGTGCATGCGCCCTATGTGCTGGCGATCAATGCGCTCAAGCGCGAGAAGAACGCCGTCATTCTCGCCCACAATTACATGACGCCGGAAATCTTCCATTGCGTCGCCGACTTCGTCGGGGATTCGCTGCAGCTGGCGCGCCAGGCCGCCAAGACCGACGCGAAGATCATCGTGCAGGCGGGCGTGCATTTCATGGCGGAGACATCGAAGGTTCTTTCGCCGGACAAGATTGTGCTGATCCCCGATCCCGAAGCTGGCTGCTCGCTGGCCTCCTCGATCACGGCCGCCGACGTCCGCCTGCTGAAGCAGAAATATCCCGGTTTGCCGGTGGTCACCTACGTCAACACCTCGGCGGAGGTGAAAGCGGAGAGCGACGTGTGCTGCACCTCGTCCAACGCGGCTGCGGTGGTGGAAGACATCGCGCGCGAACGGGGCGTCGACACGGTCGTCATGATCCCGGACGAATACCTCGCCAAGAACGTCGCCAAGCAGACGTCCGTGAAGATCATCGCCTGGAAAGGTCACTGCGAAGTGCACGAGCGCTTCACGCCGGCGGATATCCGCTCCTATCGCGAAGCCAATCCCGGCCTGGTCGTCCTCGCCCATCCCGAATGCCCGCCGGAAGTGATCGCTGAAGCCGATTTCGCGGGCTCGACCTCGGGCATGATCACCTATATCGGCAAGAATCGTCCGCGCCGCGTCGTGCTCGTCACCGAATGCTCGATGAGCGACAACGTCGCCGTCGACTATCCCGACATCGAATTCGTGCGGCCGTGCAATCTCTGCCCGCACATGAAGCGCATCACCTTGCCCAAGATTCTGCAATCGCTGGAAAGCATGAGCGTCGAAGTGGCGATCGATCCGGCCATCGCGGCGCGGGCCCGCGCTTCGGTGGAACGGATGTTGGCGGTGGGGACAGGGAGGAACAGCCGCGCTGCGGCGTGAACGCCATGAGCCTGCAAACCGACAACGTCATCGAAACCAAAGGCGCGCTGATCCTGGGCGCAGGGGCGGCCGGCCTGTTCACGGCGCTGAAGCTGTCGCCCTACCCCGCGTTGGTGCTCGCCGACGCCCATCCCGGCGTTTCGGGATCGAGTGCGCGGGCGCAAGGCGGGATTGCCGCCTCGGTGGGCGAAGGCGACAGCTGGCAGGCGCACGCCGCCGATACGGTCGCTGCCGGCGCGGGTCTTTGCGATCCCACGATCGCGGCCCTGGTCGCGCGCGAGGCTTCCGCGCGCATCGAAGATCTGGTCCGCTTCGGCGCGCCGTTCGATCGCCGCAAAGACGGTTCGTTGGCGGTGGGCCGCGAGGCCGCGCATTCCGCCGCGCGCATCGTCCACGTCAGAGGCGACTGCGCCGGCGCGGCTGTGATGCACGCTCTGACCGAACGCGTCGCGGCGACGCCGTCGATTACTTTGCTGGAAGGTTTTCACGCCATCGAGCTGGCCGTCGAGGACGGCCGCGTCGCCGGCCTGTTCGCTCGCTACAGCGCGGGCGAGCTCCCGCGGCTGGTGCTGTTCCGCGCGCAGGAAGTGATCCTGGCGACGGGCGGCCTGGGCGCACTCTACGCCGTCACCACCAATCCGCCCGAAACCCGCGGCGAAGGCCTGGGCATGGCCGCTCGCGCCGGGGCCGTGATTGCCGATGCGGAATTCGTGCAGTTCCACCCGACGGCGATCGCCGTCGGACGCGTTCCGGCGCCGCTGGCCACCGAAGCCCTGCGCGGCCAAGGCGCCACCCTGATCGACGAGACCGGGCGCCGCTTCATGCCGGCGATCCACGTTGACGCGGAACTCGGTCCGCGCGACGTCGTTGCCCGCGCCATCCATCGCCAGATCGCTGCCGGACACAAGGTGTTCCTCGATTGCCGCGAAGCCGTCGGCGTCAAGTTCGCTGAGGCCTTCCCTACGGTCTATGAAGCTTGCCGTGAAGCGGGCATCGATCCGGCGACCCAGCCGATCCCGGTGGCGCCCGCTGCGCATTACCACATGGGCGGTATCGCCACCGATACGCGCGGACGCAGCTCTCTGGAGGGACTGCGGGCCGTCGGCGAGTGTGCGGCGACAGGCTTGCACGGCGCCAACCGGCTGGCCTCCAACTCTCTCCTGGAAGCCTTAGTGTTCGGCGCGCGCCTGGCGGAAGAGTTGCGCGAGCGCGACACACTGCGTGCGGATCGCGGTACGTTGCCGACGCCGGAACGCTTCCGCGTGCTGCCGCCGCCACAGGTGCTGCGCGACGCCATGAGCCGCCTCGTCGGTCTTGAACGCAGCGCCGAAGGCTTGAACGAAGCGCTGCGCATCATCACCCAGATCGAACGCGCCGGCGCGCATGAACCGACGCTTCTCAACATGACCGCCACGGCGAAGCTGGTGGTCGCAGGCGCGCTGGCCAGGCGCGAGAGCCGCGGCAGCCATTTCCGTACCGATTATCCGCAGACGGATCTGTACGGCGTGCGCACCTTCCTGACGCTGGCTGAGGCCGAGCGCATGATCGCGGAGCCTGGGGCAAACGCACCGACAAGGAGCCTGGCGTGACAACTTTTTCCCGCCCTCCCCATCCACTGCTTCTCGAACCCATCGTGCGCCGCGCGCTGGAGGAAGATCTCGGCCGCTCGGGCGACGTCACCAGCGAGCTGGTGGTGCCGGCCCGGAGCCGTGCCAAAGCGCTGCTGCTGACGCGCGAGCCCGGTAGGATCGCCGGTTTGATCTGCGCCGAAGCCGCGTTCCGCTTGCTCGACGCCACCCTCGAATTCCGCCTCGACACGCGGGACGGCGCCGACGCCGAGGCCGGGGCGTCTCTGGCCACGCTGCAAGGATCGGCGCGCGCCATCCTGGCGGGAGAGCGCGTCGCGCTGAATTTCGTCGGCCGCCTGTCCGGCGTCGCCACCCAGACGCGCGCCCTGGCCGAGGCCGTCGCCGGCACCAAAGCGCAGATCGTCTGCACCCGCAAGACCACGCCCGGCTTGCGTCTGCTGGAGAAATACGCCGTGCGCTGCGGCGGCGGCTTCAACCACCGCTTCGGACTGGACGACGCGGTGCTCATCAAGGACAACCACATCGTGGCGGCGGGCGGGCTTGCCACCGCGCTGGAACGCGCCCGCGCCGGCGCCGGCCACATGATGACGATCGAAGTCGAAGTGGAAACCCTCGATCAGCTCGAGGAAGCCCTGCGGCTCGGCGTCGACACGATCCTGCTCGACAATATGGCCATGGACGATTTGAAGCGCGCCGTCGAAATGACCAAGGGCCGCGCCGTGCTCGAAGCTTCCGGCAATGTCACACTGGCGACGGTCCGCGCCATCGCGGACACGGGCGTGGACTACATCTCATCGGGCGCCATCACGCATTCGGCGCCTTGCCTCGACGTGACGGTCGAGTTCTAGGAACTACATCGTGCGCGAGTGCGATGCGTTCTTGTAGAAGATGTGGTTGCCGATTTGCACCGTGCGCTGCAGGTCGTTGGCCCAATCGGGCTGC
>JBEKMG010000007.1:0-197566 GCA_050008635.1 Rhizomicrobium sp. | reverse complement strand
GTGCGCGCCGGTGTGATTGAGGTCTTCGCGCTTCAGGTAAATCTTCGCGCCGCCCAGATGCTCGGTCAGCCGCTCGGCGAAATAAAGCGGGCTTTCGCGCCCGACATAATGCTTGAGCAGCCCGTCGAGTTCGGCCTCGAACGACGGATCGCGCTTGGCCGCTTCGTAAGCGCGCTCCAGATCGAGCACCAAGGGCATCAGCGTCTCGGCGACGAAGCGTCCGCCGTAAGCGCCGAAATGGCCGCGAAGGTCGGGACCGCTGCGGAACGAATTGGGAGGGACTTGCGTCACGAACGGGCCTCCGCGAGTTGCGCGTTGCGGACAGCGGACACGAAATCCGCGATCAGCCCGGCGCTCTTGACGCCGGGCGCGGTTTCGACACCCGACGAAACGTCGACGCCGGGCGCGCCGGCACTGGCGATGGCGCGGGCGACATTAGCGGGCGTCAGGCCGCCGGCCAGCAGCCAAGGCCGGGAGAAACTCCGTCCACGGAGCAACTGCCAGTCGAAGGGCGCGCCATGACCGCCGGGACGCGGCGCGCCGTCTGGTGCTTTGGCGTCGAACAGGAGAATGTCGGCAGCGATTTCGTAATCCGGCACGGCGGCGAAGTCGGCGGCCTCGGCGACGGCTACGGCCTTGATGACCGGCAGACCGAAGCGGGCGCGCACTTGGCTGGTGCGCTCGGGCGTTTCGTGGCCGTGAAGTTGAACATAGACGGGTTGCACCGCATGAACCGCCGCGGCGATCGTGGCGTCGTCGGCGTCGGCGACCATCACCACCAGACGCAGCCGCCCGCGCATCCGGTCGGCGAGCGCGCACGCCGCATCCAGCGACAGATGCCGGGGCGATTTGGGATGGAACACCAGGCCGCCAAGATCGGCGCCCGAGCGCACGGCCGCGTCCGCCGCCTCGGCGCTGTTGATGCCGCAAATCTTAACCAGGACGTTCATGGGTGGCCGCTTATGGCCGCCGGACCGGCGGAAATCAAGCAAAGCTGGCGGGATTGTTTAAGCTATTGTTTTCGCGAGCTCTTGGGCGATGGACTGGGCGGCCTTGGCGGGATCCGGAGCAGCGGTGATCGGCCGTCCGACGACCAGGACATCGGCTCCTGCGGCGAGGGCCTCAGCCGGCGTCATCACCCGGCGCTGATCTGCCAAGGCGCTGCCGGCCGGACGGATGCCCGGAACCACGACGAGAAAATCAGGACCGCAAACCTTGCGCACCGAAGCGATCTCGTGGGCGCTGCAGACCACGCCGTCCAGTCCGCTGGCCTTGGCCAGCGCCGCCAGACGTTCGACTTGCGCCGCCGACGGGCCGCGCTGGCCGATAGAGGCGAGCGCGGCATCGTCCAGGCTGGTCAGCACCGTGACCGCGATCAGCAGTGGCCGCGGATGCACATCGGCGATGGCCTCAGCCGCCGCACGCATCATCGCCTCGCCGCCGGAGGCGTGGACGTTGAACATGCCGACGCCGAGCAGGGCGATGGCGCGCGCCGCGCCCGCCACCGTGTTCGGAATGTCGTGGAACTTGGTGTCGGCAAAAACCGGCAGGCCGACCTCGACGATCCTGCGCACCGCATCGGGACCGAGCGCGCTGATGAATTCGAGCCCGACCTTCAAGCCGCCGACATGCGGCTTCACCGCCCGCGCGATGGCCAGAGCGCGGGAAACGTCCGGCGTGTCGAGGGCGACGAAAACGGGATTGGCAAAACGCGCCGCGCTCATTTCAAACGCTTCCAAACAGAACGATAAAGCGCAACCGGAACGAGAACCGCCGCGGACGGCCTCATACCTTGCCGTTGCCGTTCAGCCGCTCGCGCAATTCCTTGCCCGTGCGGAAGAACGGCGCGCGCTTCTCGTCGACCGACACCGGTTCGCCGGTGCGCGGATTGCGCCCCATGCGCGACGGCCGCACTTTCACCGAGAACGCACCGAAGCCGCGAAGCTCCACGCGATGGCCCTCGGCCAAAGCCTTGGTGATGTGGTCGAGAACAGTCGAGACGATCCGCTCCACGTCGCGATGGTAGAGATGCGGATAACGTGCGGTGAGACGTGCAACCAGTTCGGACTTGATCATCCCATGCCCCCGAGAGGACAGCTCGGCCCCGATATTGCCAAATGCCGCCCCGGCAGGTGTTAACCCTGTCAGAGGACAACCGGATCGTCAACCGGAAGCCACTGAAGAATCAGGATTTTCCACAAATGTGACGGAAAACCCTCAGCTGGGAAAGAGGAGGTTTGCGGCCCGCCAGCCGGTTGAATTCGGCGACTCGGGGGGGTGGGGTGGCCGCGACCACCAATTGTTTCTTCCACCGCTTGCGGGGGAAGAAAGGGGTGGCCGGGTCGCGCGTCGGCCGGACTGCCCGGCCATGACGAGAATTATTGTTACTCCTCGCCCTTTTCTTCCTTGTCGCCTTCCGTTTCCTTGTCGTCTTCGGTTTCCTTGGCGTCTTCCTTCGCCTCGGCCTTGCGGTTGCGCCGCTTCAGCGCCGCGCCGAGGATGTCGCCGAGCGAGGCGCCGCTGTCGGAAGAGCCGTACTGCGCCACCGCTTCCTTTTCCTCGGAGATTTCGCGCGCTTTGATCGACAGCGCGATCTTGCGGGCGCCCTTGTCGACGCTGGTGACCAGCGCGTCCACCTTGTCGCCCTTGCCGAAGCGTTCCGGACGCTGATCGGCGCGGTCGCGCGCCAGGTCGGAGCGGCGGATGAACGCCTTGGCGCCGCTGTCGAGCTGAACCTCGATGCCGCCGTCGTTGACTTCCGTGACCGTGACAGTGACGACCGCACCCTTCTTCAACGGGCCGGCCTTTTCCATCGGATCAGCGCCGAGCTGCTTGATGCCGAGGCTGATGCGTTCCTTCTCGACGTCGACGTCGAGCACTTTTGCCTTCACCACCTGGCCCTTCGCGTAATCGACCACCGCCTGATCGCCCGCCTTGTCCCACGCAAGATCGGAGAGATGGACCATGCCGTCGATGTCTTCCGCCACGCCGATGAACAAACCGAACTCGGTGATCGACTTGATCTCGCCTTCCACCACGCTGCCCGGCGGATGCGCCGCGGCGAACACAGTCCAGGGATTGTCCTGCGTCTGCTTGAGCCCGAGCGAAATGCGTCGCTTGTTGGAATCGACCTCCAGCACCTGGACTTCGACTTCCACGCCCGGCGCGACGATCTTGGACGGAGCGAGGTTCTTCTTCACCCACGACATCTCGCTGACATGGACGAGTCCTTCCACCCCCGGCTCCAGCTCCACGAAGGCGCCGTAATCGGTGACGTTGGTGACCTTGCCCTTAAAGCGCGCGCCCGAGGGATATTTCGCGCCGACGCCTTCCCATGGATCGGTCTGCAGCTGCTTCATGCCGAGGCTGATGCGCTGGGTCTCGTGATTGATCTTGATAATCTGCACGTTGACGGTCTGGCCGACGCTGAGGACTTCCGTCGGATGGCTGACGCGCCGCCAGGCGATGTCGGTGACGTGCAACAGGCCGTCGACGCCGCCGAGATCGACGAAGGCGCCGTAGTCCGTGATGTTCTTGACGATGCCTTCCACCACCTGCTTCTCCTGCAGGCTGGCGACCAGCGAGGTACGCTCCTCGGCGCGGCGCTCTTCCAGCACGGCGCGGCGCGACACCACGATGTTGCCCCGGCGGCGATCCATTTTCAGGATCTGGAAGGGCTGGGGCTGGTTCATCAGCGGACCGATGTCGCGCATCGGGCGAACGTCCACTTGGCTGCCCGGCAGGAACGCCACGGCGCCGTCGAGATCGACGGTAAAGCCGCCCTTGACGCGCCCGAAAATCACGCCGGTCACGCGGGTCTGTTCGTTGAACGCCCTTTCCAGACGGACCCAGCTTTCCTCGCGCCGCGCCTTGTCGCGCGACAGCACCGCCTCGCCCAGCGCGTTCTCCACCCGCTCGAGATAGACCTCCACCTCGTCGCCGACTTTCACGTTCACCGGCATGCCCGGCATGGCGAATTCCTTGAGGCTGACGCGCCCTTCCGTCTTCAGGCCGACATCGACGATGGCGAAGTCGTTCTCGATGGCGACGATCTTGCCTTTGATGACGTTGCCTTCCTGCGGCGACTGGGTGACGAAGCTCTCTTCGAGCATGGTCACGAAATCGTCGCGGCTGGGACTGGAAATGGATTGGTCGTGGACTTTGGTGGTAGAGCTGTGGCGGGCCATGAATTCCTCTGGACTTGAACGGGCGTGCCGGCCGTCGCTGCGGCGGACTTCCAAACGGGCGCGCGCCCGCATGGCGGATTCGGTTGCTGTGAAGTTCGGGGCCGCTCGAGAGAAGCGCCGCCGGGTCTCCCTAACCCCCTTGGCGGGCCTTGAGCGCATTCTCGACGCCGGGTTTCACCAGCGCGAGGGCTGCCGCGAACGCGGCGTCTATATCCAAATCGGAGGTGTCGAGCAAGCGAGCGTCGGTTGCGGGCACGAGCGGGGCGACGGGCCGCGAGCGGTCGCGGGCGTCGCGGGCGACGATTTCGGCGAGAATGGCGGCTTCCGCGGGCGCATTGCCGGCCTCATTCAGTTCCAGCCAGCGGCGATGGGCGCGGATTTGGGGCCGCGCGTCGACGAACAGCTTGGCCGTCGCATCGGGGCAGACCACGGTGCCGATGTCGCGGCCGTCGATCACCGCGCCGGGGGCTCCGGGCGGCTTTGCCGCGAAGGCACGCTGGAAATCCAACAGCGCGGCACGCACGACGGGGATCGCAGAAACGACGGACGCAATGTTGCCGATCTCGGCGGTGCGGATCGCCGGGTCGGCGCTGCGCGTCGGATCGATGGCTTTGGCCGCCTTCACCGCATCCGCTTCATCGCCGGGATCGCCGTGCGCTTCCATCACCCCGAGCGCAACGAGGCGATAAAGCGATCCGGAATCCAGATGCGCGAAACCGAAATGCTTCGCGAGCCGCTTGGCCAGCGTTCCCTTGCCCGAGGCGGCGGTTCCATCAACGGCGATGACTAATGAAGCCATGAACCTCGCCTGTCGCGCGGCTGTGTTGAAATCCGTGTCGTCAATGCCCAACTCATGGTCGAATACTTAAGCGTAATTACATGAGACAGATACTCCACCGCGTCTACTCCGATGTGCTTTTTGTGCCTTTGTATCGGCCCCTTGCATGCGAACTTAAGCCCGAATGCAAACTGCCATTTCGCCAGTTCCCAGATTCAGATCTCACCGTGTGGCTGGTCGGGTCGAAGCAGAGGTATTTGGCTCTTGACTCTCTGCGCAGAAATGTAGTAATCTAGCTTACAGGCTAGCTTATTGGTGTCATATGTCAGAAATCGGCGCTTTCGAGGCCAAGAATACCCTTGGTTCCCTGCTCAATCGGGTCGAGAAGGGTGAGGAGATCGTCATCACGCGGCGGGGTACGCCCGTAGCAAAGCTGGTCCCCGCTAAGCCGGGCTTTGATCGCGAAAAGGCGCGCGCCGCGGCGCAGGAGCTTCGGGAACTGGCGAACTCGATCAACGCCCCCAAGCTTGGCTGGGAGGAAATCAAGAAGATGCGCGACGAAGGACGGCGCTGATGTCGGCGTTCGTTCTGGACAGCTCTGTCGCCCTGGCATGGGTGCTGAAGGGCGAACGCACGCCTCGCACCGAGGCGCTGCTGACCGAAGCGGGCGATAATGGAGCTTTGGTTACGAGTCTGTGGCCGATTGAAGTTGCGAATGTGCTCCTGACCTACGAGCGAAAGGCGGTCATCACGACCGCCGATCGCATGCACGCTATCGCAGTCTATTCAAAGCTGCCCATCGAAACCGACACACAGACAGCCGCCCGGGCTTGGAGCACCGCATTCGAACTGGCGCTCGCACATCAATTGACCGTCTATGACGCCGGCTACCTCGAACTCAGTCTGCGATCAGGATTGCCGCTGGCGACCCTAGATCAAGCGCTCAGCAAGGCCGCCTCATCGTTGGGCGTCCCCGTCCTTGGGTTTCCGGGCTGACGAATTATACAGTCTCGAACTGCGCGCCGAGGTGGCGCATCAGGGTTTCGAATTCGGGGAAGCTGGTGGCGATGATCGAGGCATCGTCCACGCTCATCGGCTCGCGCGACGCCAGACCCATCACCAGGAACGACATGGCGATGCGGTGATCCATGTGGGTCGTCACATGACCACCGCCCGGAACGCCGTCGCCACCGCGGCCTTCCACGATGATGCCGTCCTCCAATTCCCGCACCGCGATGCCGCTGGCGCGTAACCCAGCAATCATGGCGGCCAGCCGGTCGCTTTCCTTGACGCGCAATTCTTCCAGCCCGCGCATCACGGTCGGTCCCTCTGCGAAAGCGGACGCCACGGCCAAGATGGGATATTCGTCGATCATCGCCGGCGCGCGCTCGGGCGGAACCTCCATGCCCTTCAGCGCAGAGGCGTGGACGACGAGATCGCCGATCTTCTCGCCGCCGCTCTCGCGGAGGTTGGCAATGTCGATCCTCGCCCCCATCTGCAGCAGCGTGTCGATCAGGCCGGTGCGGCGCGGATTGAGCAGCACGGCGGGAATGGAAATCTCCGAACCAGGCACGATCAACCCAGCCACGATGGCAAAGGCGGCCGACGAAGGATCGCGCGGAACGTCCACATGCGCGCCTCTCAGCTCCACCTCGCCCAGCAGCGAAATGACTTCGCCGCCGTCATCCAACGGTTCGACGGAAATTTGCGCCCCGAAGGCCGTCAGCATGCGCTCGGTGTGATCGCGGGTCAGTGTCGTTTGCGAAATCCGAGACCGGCCGGGTGCGTTCAACGCCGCCAGCAGCATCGCCGACTTCACTTGCGCCGACGCGACCGTGACTTTGTGATCGACGCAGATCGGCTCAGCCGCACCTTTGAGCGTTACCGGCATCAAGCCACCCGCGCGCGCCTCGTATTCCGCGCCGAACAGCCTCAGCGGCTCGAGCACACGGCCCATCGGGCGCTTGCGCAGCGAGGCGTCGCCGGTGAACACGGCGGTGAGGTGCGTCGTCGCCGTCGCGCCCATCATCAGGCGCGAACCGGTGCCGGAATTGCCGAAATAGAGGACGTCCTCCGGCTCGTTCCAGCCCCCTACGCCCGTGCCGTGGACATGCCAGGCGCCGCGGTCGCCGACGCGGATCACTTTGGCGCCGAAGGCCCTCACGGCCTGCGCAGTATTCAGAACGTCTTCAGCTTCGAGAAGGCCGGTAATCCGGGTCTCCCCCAAGGCCAGCCCGCCCAGGATCAGCGCCCGGTGGGAGATCGATTTGTCGCCCGGAACGGCTGCCACTCCCTTCAACGAGGCCGAACGGCGCGCTTTTAGAGGGTAGGGCTGGCTGGCAGGGGACATTGTGGGCCCTTTCGAGAAGGTGGAGATTGCCTAACCGAATGGGCAGCCGGGTCAAGGGCTTTGACAGGCCGCCGCAACCGTGGCAAACGACCCCCCCTTCGGCAACGGATCATCACGCGGGATACAGGTAAATTGGTCAAGGCGGATCTCGGAACGAAACGTGTTTGCCCCAGTTGCGGCGCGCGCTTTTACGATCTCTCCAAGCGGCCCATCGAGTGCCCGAAATGCAGCTATGCGTTCGAGCCCGAGACCCTCTACAAGCAGCGCCGCCCGCGACAGCCCGAACCGGCCCCCGCCGAGCCGCCGCCGCCGGAAGTCGAAGAAGAAGAGGTGGAGGAAGAGGTCGAGGAGGCTGAAGAAGCCCCCATCGTCGAGCCAATCGCGGGCGAGCCCAAACTCGAAACCGGCGCGGACGAGAACGAAGAAGAGGCCGTGCCCGAGGAACCGGAAGCTCCCGGTGTCGGTATCTCGGTCGTCGAAGGCGAAGACGCCGCCATCGAGGAGATCGAGGACACCGAGGTCGAGGAAGACGAAGAAGACGACGGCCTCCTGGAGGAGGTCGAAGAAGACGAAGACGATGTCAGTGGGATTATCGATGCGGATATCGAAAAAGATGAGCGGTAGCTCATCTTTTTCGATATAGAAGTCAGAAATCAGAATTCGGAAATCGGAATAAAGAGGAGTAAATTGACCTCACTACGGAGATCGGCCTCTTCCGATTTCCGATTTCAGATTTCCGATCCCCGATGGGGGGCCATAGCTCAGCTGGGAGAGCGCCTGCATGGCATGCAGGAGGTCAGCGGTTCGATCCCGCTTGGCTCCACCAGGCTTCGCTCGCGAAGCGAGAGAAGCCTGCCCGGCGTAGCCCACTTGGGCGAAGCCGGGCCGTGTCCGCGAGCTACGCCTGGCAGGCCCGTCTTTGCCGCCCCGCCGCCGCTGCGGCAATCTGGCCGGGACTGGCATGCGATTCGCGCGCGGGCCCCGGCTTTGAAGCAGGAATCCGGTGCGATTTCCGGGCCAGTCCAGAAATCCGGGGTGCGGTAAATTCCGGCTTGTACCGCCGCGACAATTCCGACAAGACAGGACCGCACAGGCGCCGCTAGCATCGTCGCCCGCTGTCGTGTGAATTCTTCGAAAGGCGAGCGCATTGAGCGCATTCATCGACGCCCGCACCGTTCCCGAGGGCACAGTCCTGCAACCCGATCTGGCGATCGTCGGCGGCGGCCCCGTCGGGATTTCGCTGGCGCTGGCGCTGGCCAACACGCCGCTGCGCACGGTCCTGCTGGAAAGCGGCGGCATGGCTTTCGATGCCAAGACCCAGGCGCTGTATGAAGGCTCCACGGTCGGCGCGCCGTACCTGACTCTGGAAGCGACGCGGCTGCGCTATCTCGGCGGCAGCACGAACCATTGGGGCGGCTGGTGCCGGCCGATGGACGAAATCGATTTCGAGGAGCGCAACTGGCTGCCTTATTCGGGATGGCCGTTCGGGCGCAAGGAAATCGAGCGCTATTACCCGCGCGCCCAATCGCTGTGCGAAGCCGGGCCGTTCCTCTACGAAAAGGCCGGGAAATGGGCCTCGTCCGTGGGGCCGATTCTGCCGCTCGGCGAAGGCGGCGTCACCACCCGTTGGTTTCAGTTCAGCAAGATGCGCGGCAGCGTGCTGCCCACACATTTCGGCGAACGCTACGCCGACGACCTGAAACGCCTCGCGCGGCTCGGCGTCTATCTGCACGCCAACGTCACACGCCTGGGGCTGGACGCGGCCGGGGCCAGAATCGACGAACTCGACGTGGCGACGCTGACCGGCCGCAAATTCAAGGTGAAGCCGAAGATCACCGTGCTGGCGATGGGCGCCATCGAGATCGCACGGCTGATGCTCGCCTCCAACGACGTGATGCCGGTCGGCGTGGGCAACGCCCACGATCTGGTCGGACGCTTCTTCGCCGACCATCCCATTCCCCGCGACACCGCCACGTTGGTGCTGTTCGACGGTAAGCTGACGCCGTTCTACACCGCCGCTCATGACGTCCACGGCACCATCATGCGTGCCGGCCTGTTCCCGAGCGAGAAATACCGCCGCACGCATGCGGTCATGGGGTCGTCGACGACCATCGAGAACAAGGTCGAGCTGGACGAACTCGGTAAAGCGGCGCTGGCCGCGACAGCCTCGGCGCTGGGCGTGGACGCCGACAATGCAGTGGCCTTTTCCTTAGGCTGCGGAATGGAAATCACCCCCGATCCCGAGCGGCGCTTCACCCTGAGCGCGCAGCGCGACGCGCTGGGCCTGCCGAAGCTGAAGCTGCACATGCGCATCGCCGATTCCGATTTCGCCCGCTTCCGCGAGACGCTGAAGGAACTGGGGCGCCAGCTGCTGGCGTCGCGCACCGGCATGCTGCGCCTCAACCTGAGGGACCGCAGCCAATGGCTCGACGGGCTCGACTGGGGCAACCATCACATGGGCACGACGCGCATGCACGTCGATCCGCGCAAAGGCGTGGTCGACGCCAACCTGCAGGTCCACGGCGTCTCGAACCTGTTCGTGGCGGGAAGCTCGGTCTATCCGACTTATGGCGCGGCGAACCCGACGATCAACTTGTTGGCGCTGGCGCTCAGATTGGCCGACCATCTGAAGGGCCTGCTGCGATGAAAGAACTGTTCACCCGGCGCAGGATCGTGATCGGCGCGGGCGGTGCGGTCGTGCTGGCGGCCGCCGCGTTCGAAGGCAGCCGCCTGTTGCGCAAGCGCTATGCGCCCAGCCCTTATGACGATCTGCTGGCGCTCCTGGGCGACCGCGACGCCGACGCCCAGCTTGGCGAAGCGGTGTTGGCCGACATCGACGACTTCGATCCGAAGGCGGTTTCGGCAAGCATGCGCGAGCGGATCGGCAAACGTCCGTTGGCGCAGGTCCTGAGCGAAGACGTCAGCGAAGGGCGGCTGTTGGAAGCCAACGGCTGGGTGATGCCCGAAACGCTGGCCCTGCTCTGCGCCCTGGCGGCGAAGGCGGAGGCTTAGCGCGACGTCGCGCGAATTAATCCGCGCAGAGAATTGCCGAGATAGACGTCGCCGTCCGTAAAATCGCCCGGCAGAAGCACGGCTTCCCGGCAGCGTCCCTCGTCGATCAGCGCGCGGCGCAAACAGCCGTCAAGCGCGCCGGCGGAAAGCGGCGGGGTGAGAAACATTCCGTCGCGTGTGACGAAGATGTTGGTGCGGCTGCCTTCCACGACTTCTCCGCGCTCGTTGAGGAAGATCACCTCGTCGCACGAATCCGAAAGACGCACGTGTTCGGAATCGTAAAGCTCGCGCCAGTTCGTCTTGTGCCGCGCGAGGGCATCGCTCGCGGAAACGCGGCGCGGAGAGATAACGTATGTCCAGGTCGCCTTCGCTTCACCGAGCGGCGCGGCCGTGCAGGCTATTTCGCCGGACTCGTTTAGCGTGAGGCGGATGCGCAAGGCGTCGTTATCACCCCCCACCGTCCGCCTTCGCGCAAGCGCTTCGGCGGACTGCCTCCCCCTCAAGGGGGGAGGCAAGACCGCTTCCAGAGCGCGATTGGCTTGTTCGATATCGAACTTTATCCCGAACATTTCAGCGGAACGAGCCATGCGCGCCAGATGCAGATGGCGGCGGACGAAGCCTGCTACGGGCGAAAAGCGCAGCGTCTCGATCAGTTCCAGCGGCCGGCGGGGCATTTCGAAATAGCGCGCCTTCAACAGGCATTCGGCATATTCGCCGTCGGCGACGGAATCCTGCACCACGGCGCCGCCGATGCCCAATTCACCGCGATGGCCGGCAATCGTCAGCGTCCGTATCGCGACATTGAAGCGCGCGGAACCGTCGGGCGCGAAATAACCGATGGCCCCGCAATAGACGCCGCGTCGGCTCCGCTCCAATTCCGCGATCACTTCCATCGCCCGGATTTTCGGCGCGCCGGTGACCGACCCGCAAGGAAACAGCGCACGCACGATGTCCTTCACGCCCACGCCCGGCCCCAGCCGCGCCGTGACCGTGGAAACCATCTGATGCACCGTCGGATAGCTCTCCACCGCGAACAGATCGCCAACCGACACGCTGCCGATCTCGGCGATCCGGCCCAAATCGTTGCGCAGCAGATCGACGATCATCAGATTCTCGGCGCGGTCCTTGGGACTGGCGGCCAGTCGCGCCCGCGCCTCGGCGTCGGCAACCGGATCGGCTCCGCGCGCGGCCGTGCCTTTCATCGGACGCGCCGTGATCTTCCCGTCGGCGGCAAGATCGAAAAAAAGCTCCGGCGAAAGACTGAGGATCTGCCGCTCGCCGTCGTCGAGGTAAGCGCCGTAGCGGGCGGCGGAGTGGGCGCGCAAGCCGCGATACAGCGTCAGCGGATCGCCCATGAACGCGAACCGCGAACGGAAACTCAAATTCGCCTGATAAAGATCGCCGGCGGCGATGAGGTCTCGCACCCGATCGAAGCGTAACCGATACGCCTCGGCGTCCCATTCGTGCGCCAATGGACCGGCATAGGCGCGCCCTTCGCACCAAGACTCGAACGCGGCATCGAGGTGCGCGCCTTCGAATGCCTCGGGCGATTCGAAAACCCCAAACCACAACAGCGGTACCGGGCGCGCGTCAGGGAGCAGCGGTATGAGCCGCGCTTCCAGCGCATAGCCAAGCTCATAGGAAAAATAGCCCGCGACAAACCGCCCACCGGCGCGCGCGGCCTCGATGGCAGCCAGCGTGGCGGGCACCTGTTGCGGCACATCCGCCCGGATCGTCTCCAGGGGCCGCGCAAAGGCCCGTGCCAGCCCCTGGGCGGCGTCGTCGAGGATGAGGCAAGGTCTGGACATGGCCGATTCCTTGTGCCCTGCCCGTCGCTTAGGGGCAACACCCGTTAAGGGTAATCGGCGCAAGTCTTGATTGCCGGGCGCGATACCCCACATTGTAGGAGAAGGCGGCGCCTTGATGGGCCGCGTGACTGCATCCGGCGAACGCCGGCGAAGCCGCTTAAGGAGGGCTTTGACGATGAACAGGACCGTTTATTTCAACAGCCCGTTCCTGTTGGGCTTCGAACATCTGGAGCGTCTGCTGGAGCGCACCGCCAAAAGCGCCGGCGACGGTTACCCCCCCTACAATATCGAACAGACCGGCGAAGACAGCCTGCGCATCGCTCTGGCGGTGGCCGGCTTCACTCGCGAAGAATTGAACGTGACGGTGGAAGGCCGTCAGCTCGTCATCCGCGGCAAACAGGGCGAAGGCGCCGACCGCAATTTCCTGCACCGCGGCATCGCCGCCCGGCAGTTTCAGCGCGCTTTCGTGCTGGCCGAAGGCATCGAGGTGACGGGTGCGGCGTTGGAGAACGGTTTGCTGACCATCGAGCTGACGCGCCCCAAGGCCGACACAATCGTGCGTACCATAGACATCAAGGCGGGGTGCCTGGAAGCAAAGAGGTCCGTGTCATGACCGAGAAGACCGACAGATACACTGAGGTGTTCGACGGTGGCCGCGTCGCCTACATCAAGCCGACCGGCAGTGCGGAAGCCCATCGCCTTGGCATTATCCCGCCCGGCATTGAATTGCCGCCCGGCGTCAAACTCTACGTGCTGCATGCCAGCGATGGCAGCGTGCTCGGCTTCACCGACGCCTATGCGTCGGCCTATGGCGCGGCGGTGCAGAACGAACTCGTGCCGGTGAGCGTGCACTGACGTTCCAACTGTCATGACCCGCGAATGCGGGTTACCCAGTTGGGCCCATGCTCGTTACACAACGAGTAGACTTTGAACTGAGCATCATCGGAGACATCGAAGACGCGTCACCCGGGTGGCCCGCACTAGACGGGCCATGAGAAGCAAGGTTGCGGAGTGGCCAAAAACTACGCCGCTACCGAGTTCGTGCCGTTGGCGGGTTCGGTGAGGATGGCGTACAGCGCCTCGGCTGATTTCGCCGTGCGCAGCTTGTCGCAAGCCGCCTGATTGCGCAGCAACCGCGAAACGCGGGCCAGCGCCTTCAGATGATCGGCGCCGGCGCCTTCCGGAGCGAGCAGCATGAAAACCAGATCGACGGGCTGCTTGTCGACGGCGTCATATTCGATCGGCGTTTCCAGCCGCACGAAGACACCGGCGATCTTTTCGAGGTTGGCGAGCCGTCCGTGCGGAATGGCGATGCCCTGGCCCACGCCGGTGGTGCCCAGCCGCTCGCGCTCGGTCAGGGTTTCGTAAATGCGCCGTTCGGGAATGCGTACGATGGCCGCGGCCCGCGCCGACAATTCCTGGAGAAGCTGCTTCTTGCCTTGGACCTTCAACGCCGCGACGACGCCTTCCGGGCTAAGCAAATCTGCAATCTGCATGACGGCCCTTTAGCTGAGGATCAGGCTGCGAGCCCATCCGAACCACTGCACAACCAGTTCGCGTTTGCCTTGCTTTTATTCCTCGCCCGCCGCATCGCCTTTTGTGTCACAAAAGCTCCGACCGGCAGGGCCTCGTTCGAGGGGCGCGGACGTTTAGTCCTCGCTTTTTCCAAAGTCAACGCTTGAAATTAACGAATCCCGGCATTGACAGGTTCTTCAGCTTTGAGTCTGCGCCTTTCCACGGAAGAGGGGATTCGCATGGCCTCGCGGTACTTGGCGACCGTGCGTCTGGCGATGTTCACGCCGTCCGCCGTAAGCAGCGAAACGATGCGGTCGTCGGAGAGGATGTCATCCGGACCCTCGCGCTCAATCATCTCGCGGATGCGGTCGCGCACTGCTTCGGCGGAATGCGATTCGGCGCCGTTCACCGACTGGATGGCGGCGGTGAAGAAGTATTTCAACTCGAACAGGCCGCGCGGCGTGGCGACGTATTTGTTCGAGGTGACGCGGCTGACCGTGGATTCGTGCATGCTGATGGCGTCGGCGATGGTGCGCAGATTGAGCGGCCTGAGATGGCGCACGCCGTAAGTGAGGAAGCCGTCCTGCTGGCGCACGATCTCGCTTGAGACCTTCAGGATCGTGCGCGCGCGCTGGTCCAGGCTTTTCACCAGCCAGTTGGCGGTGTTCAGGCACTCGGTGAGATAGGTCTTGGAATCCTTGTCGCGGGCGTGCGCCGACACTTTGGCATAATAGCGCGCATTGACCAGCAGGCGCGGCAGCGTGTCCGAATTCAGTTCCACCAGCCAGCCGCCGTCGGGACCTTCGCGTACGATCACGTCCGGCACCACGGGCTGCACCGGCTCGGCATTGAACGATAAGCCAGGCTTGGGCGACAGAGCGCGGATCTCCGCGATCATGTCGGCGATGTCGGCGGCATCGACGCCGCACAAATGAGCGAGCTGTGCCGTGTCGCGCCTGGCCACCAGATCGAGATGGGCGAGCATCGCCTGCATGGCCGGATCGAGGCGGTCCTTGTCCTTCAATTGCAGCGCCAGGCATTCGGCCAAATTGCGCGCGCCGATACCGACCGGATCGAAGCCTTGCAGTTCGGTTAAAGTTTCCTCGACGACGTTCAGCTGCGCGCCCAGCCGCTCGGCCAGTTCGCCGAGGTCGGCGCGCAGATAACCCGCTTCGTCGACGGCGTCGATCAGCGACACGCAGATCAGGCGCTTTTCGGCGTCGAGCGCCGCGATGGAGAGCTGACCCAGCAGATAATCCTTCAGCGAGCCGCTCTCGGCGACGGTGGATTCCAGAAGGTCCTCGTCGCCTTCGAAACTCCGGGACGCCTTGACCGTCGACCAATCGGTGAGCGGCGTGCTCGGAAGGGAAGCGGCAGGCGGCTCGTCATTGTCGTAGAGATTGTCGCGCGAAGTGTCCATTTCCTCGCACTTAGAGAAATCCTCGCGCGCCAGCGACGCTTCGAGCGGCTCGTCAGGCGTTTCGCGCTCGACTGGTTCAGGTTCGACGGAAGGCGCGCTTTCGACGCGCTCCAGCAGCGGATTCTTCTCCAACTCTTGTTCGCAATACTCGGCGAGTTCGACGTTCGACAATTGCAGCAGCTTGATCGCCTGTTGCAATTGCGGGGTCATCACCAGCGTCTGACCCTGGCGGATCTCCAGCCGTTGCGTCAGCGCCATGGTCTGCCCCGCTTACTCACAGCGAGAACCGTTCTCCGAGATAGACGCGCCGCACATCGCGGTCGCCGACGATGTCTTCCGGCGTGCCTTCCTTCAGCACCTGGCCGTCGTGGAGAATGTAGGCACGGTCGATGATGTCGAGCGCGTCGCGGACGTTGTGGTCGGTGATCAGAACGCCGACGCCGCGATTCTTCAGATGCTTCACCAAGCCGCGGATTTCGTTCACCGCGATGGGATCGATGCCGGCCAGCGGCTCGTCGAGCAGGATATAGGACGGATGGGTCGCCAGCGAGCGTGCGATCTCCACTCGGCGGCGCTCGCCGCCCGACAGCGCGAGCGCCGGCGTGTTGCGTACATGGGTGACGCCGAATTCCGCCAGCAGCTCTTCCACCGCGGCTTCGAGCAGGCCAGGTTCGGGCTCGACCAGCTCGGCGGTGGCGCGGATGTTCTCCTCGGCGGTCAGGCCGCGGAAGATGGAAGCCTCCTGCGGCAGATAACCAATGCCCAGCCGCGCGCGGCGGTACATGGGCAGGCGCGTCACGTCGTAGCCGTCGACCTCGATGGTGCCGCCGTCGACCGGGATGAGGCCGGTGATCATGTAGAAGCAGGTCGTCTTGCCTGCGCCGTTGGGACCCAGCAGACCCACCACCTCGCCGCGCTTGACCGACAGGCTGACCGAACGCACGACCGGGCGCTTGTTGAAGCTCTTGGCAATACGGGTGACCACAAGACCCTTGCCGCCCTCGATTACGCGCGGGCGGAGGCTGGGCTGATTTATTTCGGCCGATGAGGAGGTTGGCTGCATCATGCGAGAACTGTGCCACCTTGTGCTTAAGGAACTGTGAAACCTACGGTTTTTCGGCGGTTTGCGGCCCCGGCGTAAACAAGCCCTGAACGCGTCCGCCCTGCTGCTTGCCGCCATCCAGCGTCGCTTTGCCGGTGATCAGATTGACGGTCAGAAGCGACCCCCGCATGACATTCTTTTCCTTGGTCAGCACCACGTGCCCGGTCAGCGTGACCAGGCGCGGATTGACGTCGTAGACGCCGTTGTCGCCGGTGGCCGCGCCCGACGGCGCATCGATCACGACATGACCCTGGGCGAAAATCTTGGACGGCTTGCCGTCCACCACGTTGACCCGTATCGCATTGGCGCGCATGCGCACCTCGCCTTGGTGGACGACAACGTTGCCGGAATAGATCGCGGTCTTGGTATTGGCGTCGGCGTCGAAATTGTCGGCGGTGACTTCGATCGGCGCATTGGGATCCTTCATGCCGATCGTCGCCTGCTTGCCCTGCTCGGCATGAGCGGCGGCGCCAAGACCGATCGCAACGGCTAGAGCCAGGAATTCGCGCATCATCGCCTCGCCTTTTTCGGAACCATGACCATGTGCACATGACCGCTGAGGTTCATGTGCTTCTTCAGCCGGTCGATCTGGAACCGGTCGGCGCGCAGCGAACCGAGCGGTCCATGCCCGATCACCGCGTTCTCGCCCGAGAAGATATTCTTCTTGAGATCGACATCGGCGCTTTGGGTGTGAAGTTCGTAGCCGCTGTCGGTGTAGAGCGCTATGCCGCCGCCCAGCTTGAGAGTGCCGGCATCCATGTCGAAGAAACCGGTTTCGGCGGAGGCGTTGAGCCAATGCTGGCCGTCGAGCTGCAGGTCGGCATCGACCTTTTCCAGAGTGGCGCGGTGCTTGTTCTTGGCGTCCTGGATCGCCGCATCAGCGGTGATGACGAAGGGATTGCCGTTGGCGTCGGTTCCCGTCAGCCGCGGCTTGATCATCGCCAGATCGTTGCGCAGCGTCCCCATGCGCTGATAGGTGAGCGAAACCCGTTCCTGACGGCGCGGAGCGACGGAATAGGCGATCACCGAAGCCAGGATCGCCGCCGCCGCAATCGGCAGCGCCCGCTTCATGAAGCCGACGAAGCGGGTGTAACGCAGCGCCTCGAGCGCGGTACCGCGCGCGCGCTCCGTCCAATCCCGCAGCGGATGCTCGGCGGCCGCCGCCGGCGACGCCAAAGGCTGCGCGACCGCTTCGCGTCCGAATCCGTCGCGCGTCATCTAGCGCAGCCCCGCGCGCAGGCAATCGTGGATATGGAGAATGCCGACGGGCTTTTTCGATTTGTCCTTGGGATCGAGCACGAAAAGCTGCGTGATCTTCTTTTCGTTCATGAAGGCGATCGCCTCGGCGGCGAGCTGATCGGAGCGCGCGACCTTCGGGGAGCGCGTCATCACCTCGCTCGCCTTGCTGGCGCGCAGGTCGCGGTTCCAATTTCGGCGCAGGTCGCCGTCGGTGATGATGCCGACGAGCGCGCCCTTCTTGTCGGTCAGGCCGACGCAGCCGAAACGGTATTTATCCATCGCCGCCAGCGCCTGGCGCATGGAGGCGCCCTCCTCGGCCAGCGGCAATTCGCGGGAGCCGTGCATCAGGTCCGAGACGCGGATCAGCGCGCGCCCCAGCGATCCGCCGGGATGGAAATCGCGATACTGGTCGGCGGAAAAACCGCGCCGCTCCATCAGCGCCACGGCCAGCGCGTCGCCCAGCACCAGCATCAGCGTCGTCGAGGTGGTGGGAGCGAGGCCCATCGGGCAGGCTTCGCGCACCTTGGGCAGCAGCAGCGCTACGTCGGCCGCCTGCATCAGCGTGGACCCCGGAACGCTCGCCATGCCGATCAGCGGAATGTGAAAGCGCTTGGCATAGGTGATGAGATCGGAAAGCTCCGCGGACTCGCCGCGCCAGGACAACATCAACAACGCGTCCTGGCGGGTCACGCCGCCGAGATCGCCGTGGCTGGCTTCCGCGGGATGGACGAAATAGGCCGGCGTGCCGGTGGAGGCCAGCGTGGCAGCGATCTTGCGGCCGATCAGACCGCTCTTGCCCATGCCGCTGACGATGACGCGCCCCTTAACCGCCATGATCGCATCGACGGCGCGCGTGAACTGCCCGTTCAGCGCTCCGCCCAACGACTTGATCGCCTCGCCGGCACAATCCAGTACCCGCCGCGCCGCGGCGAGATCGCCTGCCATGGATTGCCCGGACGAAACAGCCTTGATGTTCGCGGGACGCATGAAGACACCCGTTATTTGATCCGTCCGTTCTCGCCCCCAGAAATCGGACGGCACCTAACGACAGTCGCCAAGTTACCCCCAGGGAACCGGCCCTTAAGCGAAATTCATGCCAACTTTGGACAAAAGCACGGCCCGGTCAAGGCAGCATATGGGAGCGCGGTAAATAGCCCATTCGAGCGGACAAAAACCCGCTCTAATGGGCAAAAATGTCGATGTCCGCCCAACCGCCGAGGTCGAGTTCAACCCGTGCGGGCAGGAAATCGAAGCAAGCCTTGGCCAGTTCGGTTCGTCCTTCGCGCGCCAGCATGGAATCGAGCGCCTCTTTCAGCCGGTGCAGATAGGCGACATCGTTGGCCGCATAAGCCAATTGACGCTCGCTGAGTTCGGGCGCGCCCCAATCGGTGCATTGCTGCTCCTTGGAGAGATCGACGCCGAGCAGTTCCTTCACCAGATCCTTCAGCCCGTGTTTGTCCGTATACGTCCGAACCAGCCTGGAGGCGATTTTGGTGCAATAGATCGGTTTGGTGACGACGCCCAGATAGCGCTTAAACATCGCCACGTCGAAGCGCGCGAAGTGAAACAGCTTCAGCACCTTCGGATCGCCGAGCAGGCGCTTCAGGTTGGGCGCAGCGTAAGCCCCGTGCTCGAACTGAACCGCGTGGCAGACGCCGTCGCCGGCGGAAAGCTGCGCCAGGCAAAGCCGGTCGCGGATCGGGTTGAGACCCAGGGTTTCGCTGTCGATGGCGACGACGGGACCGAGGTCCAGCCCGTCGGGCAAATCGTTCTTGTGGAGTTTGATCTTCAAGTCGCTATGTCCGGCGGAATCTCTGCAATGCGCAGCCATTTAGCATACCTGCCCCTCGATTGTGGACTTTTTTCGGCGCAGCGCCTTCAGAAATACCGCACCACCTGAAAGATCGCGCTGCTCGCGCCGGGCAGACTGCCCCATTCGCTGCGCCGGCCGCCGAAGGTCCCGCCGGCATAGAGGCCGACGGTCCAGGCATCCGACAGATAGTAGTCGGCGGCAAATTGCATCATGCCGGAGCCGTCCGTGAGATTGACGAACGAGATGCCCGACAGATCGAGGTCCTGGATGCCCTGCCAATCGGCGCGCAGGAAAATCTGGTGCCGGCTCATCGGCTGTTGCTCGGCGGAGGCGTAGCCGCGGATGTACCAAAGCTCGGATGCGGCGAACGGGTCGGCGCCGCCGATGTCGAACCAACCCCGCCAATCCTCGCTGGTGAAGCCGGCCTGATGGAAATGGTACTCGAGATTGATCATGACCTTCGTTTCGCTCGTCCACGACGCGCCGACGGCCAGATCGTTCTGAAACGCTCGGCTAGCGGAGGTCGGCGGCAGAACCGGGGCTGCAAAAGGCAGCGTGCCGGTCGCCTTGCCGAAAGCGATGGCCTGCGCAATCAGATCGGGCTCGCTGCCGCCCGCCCATTCGGCATAAGCGATGATGCTTTGGCCGATGGGATGGGAAAGATTGAACCCGATCTTGGTGCGGCCGCTCTCGTGATAGACGAGCGCCTGCGGACTGAAGTCCTCGACTTCGAGATTGACGGCGAGCAGAAACCGGTCGGCGGCGTTCGTCTGATCGAAACTCGGATCGATCCAGCTTGGCGCGGCGCCCACGATTTGCCTCGGCGAATGGAGCTTCGGCGCATAAGCAAAGGTGAGCGAGCCGCCGTCCCAAATGGTCTGCGCGCGCAGCATCAGCGTGCCAAGCCGGTCCTCGCGCAGCGCCGAAGGATCGGCCGAAGCCTGCGCCACCGCGGTGCGCGTCTTGAAGAAATCGGTCGGATTGAAGCCCAACGCGATGCCGTTCTTGAGATTGATGCGACCGAACTCGAGATAAGTCTGTGTCAACGGTTCCCAGGTGAAATAAGCCTCGCGCAGATCGTTGCGCGCCGCTTCGGCGGGAAAGCCGACGCCGTCGGCCTCGGTGAGGTTGAAGCGATCACTGAAGCTGAAGGTGAGCCGTTCGCCGAGCGACCATTGGTCGAAGGCATCCAGGCTGGTGCGGTTCGCCCAATCCGACGAAGGCGGCGGCGGCAAAGGAACCGCCAGATTGCCGCGCGCGGACGACAAGGCGAAAGCATCCTCCACATAATACTTGCCGTGCGCGTTCGACTGGGGCTGGGGTTCGGACGGTCCGTTCTGGATGATCGCCGGTATGCGGTCGAGGTCGCCGTTTTCCTGCGCCGCGGCGGGCGCCGCCGCACACAGCAAGCAAAGGGCGACGGCGGCGCGCATCAATCGGCCTTGACGCGCGGCAGGTAATCGCGCTGGAACCAGGAATCCGGGATTTCCTGGGCGCGCATGTCGGCGTTCGACATCGTCGTCACCAGATTCTGGTCGACCGAATCGATGATGATGGTCTCGCTCGGGCGCACGCCGCCGAGCTGTTCCACATATTTGTGGTAATAGGCGATCTTCAGCAGCCGGCCGCTGTCGGAATAGAACTTGCCCTTCACCGGATGATAGGTGCCCTTTTCGACCCAATACTCGACCCGGCTGTAGACCGCCTCGTCCGTCGCCGCCTTCAGGTCGAGATGCCAGCAGGCGCGGTCCTTGCGGTCGGCATCCTGCAATGTTTCCTCGCCGATAAGCTTCGCGGTGTAATCCAGCGACAGATTGGCCGTGACGACGTCGCCGTTGGAGGCCTGTCCCATCAGCCGCTGCTGCGGCGAGATGCGGACGTTGGCCTTGGACGACGGATCATAGAACCACATGTTGCTGCCGTTCATCAGCACCATCTTGCCGAGATCGCGCGGCGGATCGACATAGCGCACCAGATTGCTGAACTGGTGCGTCTGCCTGTCTTCGCGGGCGTAGACTACCAGCACCACACGATCGCGCGGCTGGCCACCCACGTACTCGATCATGGTGTTGGTCAACCGGAAGGGCTGACCCGGATTGCGCACTCTGTCGACGCCCGCGAGGATGTCCTGCGCGCTCAGCGGCGGGGTCTCTGCGCGCGCTCCGACTATCATCAAGAGCGCAACCGCAAGACCGATCATCGTGTTTTTCATCGAACTATCCTCACACATGGCGCAGCGCGTCGACGACCATCATCCGCGCGGCGCGGCTGGCGGGAATGATGGCGGCGAGCGTGGCCATCAGCAAAAGCCCGAACCAGACGGAAAGCTGCAGGCGCCACACGTCTTGCGTGAGCAACAGGAGCGGAATGGGGTTCGCCTGGCCGGGCGGCGTATAGGTCACGCCCAAATGATTGAACCAATAGGCGATCACCATCGCCAGGATCACGCCGGCCGTGGCGCCGATGACGCCGAGCATCCAGCCTTCGATCAAAAACTGGCGGCGGATGCCGCTGCGCCGCACCCCCATTGCGCGCGCCGTGCCGATTTCGTTCGTCCGCTCCATGACGGTCATGCTCATCGTGTTGACGACGGTGAACAGCACGATCACTCCGATGATCACGGCGATGAAGCTGAAGATCGCGCCCAGAAAGCTCATGATCTGATTGTACTGGGGCGACAGTTCGGTGAAATCGTGCACTTCCAGGTCGAGGCCGCGTTGCCGGAACAGCGTGTTCAGACGAGCGCGGGCCTTGACCATGTCCTCGCTGCGATGAAGCTGGATCGCGATGCTGACGGCCTTGTGCTCGCCGCGGCCATAGAGGAGCTGCTGCGCCAGCGCGAGGTTCATGCCGACGTACATGTCGTCGATTTCCTTGTAGCCTTGGCTTTGCGCCCTGACCACGCGCAGGCTGACGACGTTCGGCGCCCCGCTGGCCGTCGCAGCCAACAGGTCGATGCGCGGTTCGTTGTCGCTGGGCGCGGGCTGGCTCACGTCGCGGTCGCGCGCGGCAAGCTCGGTCAGCGCCTGCGATGCGGCCGGTACGCCTGCCACGGGCGCAACCGTCCGTTCGGGCGGCGACGGACAGTTGGCGATCTTCAGCGGCTTGCACAAGCCGAGCATGCGCGCCAACCCGGTACCCACGATGCCGTGCGTCTCGTCGTCGTCCTTCAGGGGCGGAAGCGGAGGACGACGGGCGACCTGACTGAAAAGGCCGTACTCGTCCCAGCGCAACATGCGGCTGTGATCGGAGCGAACGATGCCGACGCCCATGAAGGTCTTCGACGTCTCGATGGCGAAATTCCCGGCGATGCCGAACAGCGACACCGCGGGCGTAACCACGTTGACCATCGGCTTCAGCTCGGGATCGTTCTCAATCAGTTTGATGACCGACTTGTAGCCGGAAATGCTGTAGCCGGCCGGGTTGCCCGCGCCGAAATCGAAATAGCCCTTGCGGAACACCGTGAGATGGCCGCCGCCGTCCACGGCGCCGGTTTCCATGCCGATCATCGCGAATCCCATATATTCGCCGAACAGGATCATGGCGATGGCGCCGACCGCGATGGCCGACGCGGTCATCAGCGAACGGCGCCCGTTGCGCAGGATGTTCCGGAAGGCGATCTTGAAGAGCATCATTGGCCTTCTCCCGTGCGTTGCTCGATCAGCTGGCCGTCGCGGATGACGAAGGTGTCCTCGGCGCGCGAAATGAGCTGCGGATCGTGCGAGGAGAAGATGAAGCTCACCTTCTGCTCGCGCTGCACCTTGTGCATCAGCTCGATGATCTGCTCGCCGGTATGGCTGTCGAGATTGGCGGTGGGTTCGTCGGCCAGCACGATCTCCGGATGCTTGACCAGGGCGCGGGCGATGGCGACGCGCTGCTTCTGGCCGCCGGAGAGCTGGTTCGGCCGCTGCCAGCGCTGGTCCGCCAGGCCGACGGCGTCGAGCATCGCCAGCGTGCGCTCCTGGCGCTGCTTCGCCGGCATTCCGATCAGGAGCAGCGGATACTCGACGTTCTCGTAGGCCGAGAGGACCGGATACAGATTGAAGTTCTGGAAGACGAACGCGATGTTGCGCGCGCGGAAATCGGTGATCTTGTTGTCGGAGAGCTTGGCCGTGTCCTCGCCGCACACCTCGATACGCCCCGCCGTCGGCCGGTCGATGCAGCCGATCAGATTGAGCAAGGTCGTCTTGCCGCTGCCCGAGGGCCCCACGATCATGGTGAAGCGCTGGCGCCTGACGTCGAAGCTGATGCCGTTGATCGCCGCCACCTTCAGCCCGTCGCCGTCATAGGTCTTGACGACGTTGCGCAGGCTGACGATCGGCCCGGCGTCTGGTCTATCCGTCATTGCCGCCGCCCTTCAAGATGGTGGCCGAACCGGGCCAGCCAATGGGTTGTGAAGTCGTCACTTTTCATGGTTCTCACGACGCGCCTCGGTCGAAGTCTCGTTTAATATACGGCGTAAATTATAGCTGTCAATATACGATGTAAATTAATATCGGCCGGTTTGTCTATCCCAGGTGTCCATACAAATTGCCGCAGCGGAAGCTACTACAAGAGTTGCCGACCTGTATTCATTCGGACGTCAAAGGTACGGAAATGAATGGTCAAAAGACCAGGATGATTCAGCCCTTCATGGCAGACTGCCATTCAACAGCCGCATGTACGCCACGGGCGCCTCTTCTATCGGAAGGCCGCATCCACGCAGAAAGAACCTTGGCGTATGCACAGCACCAGTGCCGTGGCAACCACCGAAGCCTGCCGAAATCATCACGTCCTAGCGGGTGCGTTCTTTGGGGCGGAAGCGCCTGCCGCCGTTTTCCAGACGCGGTCGCGCTCCAGCTTTTCCGCGGCACAATAGATGGCGATGAATTCGCGATGGGACGGCATGTAATTGACCGATTTGGCGACCATCGTCCTGACATGCGCCATGGCCCTGCGTAGTTCTTCCACCGGCATCACATCGGCCATCGGGTCATAGCCGTGCGGCGTGATGCCCTGGTTGAACATGACGGCGAACCAGCTGACATCGTTGAACAGTTCCTCGTTCTCGCGGAAGACGCGCCCGTGGCTCCGGAACAGCGCGATCTTTTGCTTGAGGTAATCCGGGATATCCATGCTGCGGCAGTAATCCCAGAACGGCGTGTCGTTGCGCTCGGTGGCTTTGTAATGCAGCACGATGAAGTCACGGATTCGTTCGAACTCCCAGATCATGAAACGATTGTACCGATCGATCTCGGCCTCTTCGAAGCCGCGGTCCGGAAATAGCTGCAACAGGCGCTGGATGCCCACCTGGATCAGATGGATGCTTTGCGATTCCAGCGGCTCCATGAACCCGGCCGCGAGCCCGACAGCGACGCAGTTCTTATTCCAGAATTTGTTTCTGCGCCCCGCTTTGAAGCGCAGCTGCCAGGGTTCGGCCAGCGGCGCGCCGTCGAGATTGGCGAGGAGGGTTGCGGCGGCTTCGTCGTCGCTGACATAGCGGCTGCAATAGACATAGCCGTTGCCAATGCGGTGCTGGAGTGGAATGCGCCATTGCCATCCCGCCGGGCGGGCCGTGGCGCGGGTGACCGGCTTGAGGTCGCCGCCGCTCTGGCAGGGCACGGTCACGGCGCGATCGTTGGGAAGCCAATGTGACCAGTCTTCGAAGCCGGTCTTCAACGCCTGCTCGATGAGAAGGCCGCGAAACCCGGAGCAATCGACGAAGAGATCGCCTTCCACACGCGCCCCGCCCTCCAGCGTCACGGCTTCGATGAATCCGTCTTCGCCGCGCAGGCCGACATCAACGATCTTTCCTTCCAGGCGGACGACGCCGCGCTCTTCGGCGTATTTGCGCAGCAGGCGGGCATAGAGGAAGGCATCGAAATGGAACGCATAGCCGATGCTCGACAGCGGCGAGTTTCCCGCGTCGATTGAGCGCATGAATTTCTGCTGCTCCGACGCCATGCACTGAAGATTGTACTCGTGGAGCGGCGCCGCCTCGCCCATTGCGTTCAACCGGAGCCAGTAGGCAGGGAAGGGAATGCCCAGCATTTCGAAGCCATAAGGCCCGAAAGGGTGGTAATAATGGTGCCCCAGCCGCGCCCAATCGACGAATTCGATCGCCAGCTTGAACGTCGCCTGCGTGGCGCGGACGAAAGCGTTTTCGTCGAGTCCCAGCTTCTGGTTGAAGACTTTGATTGCCGGAATGGTCGATTCGCCGACGCCGACCGTGCCGATCTGGTCGGATTCAATCACGGTGATCTTCGTGAACCCGTCTCCGAGAGCGCGCGCCAAGCCAGCTGCGGTCATCCAGCCGGCGGTCCCTCCGCCCACGATAACGACTTGACGAATACGCCTGTCCATCTTGGCCTTACCCTAGTTCCCTGTCTTAGCCCCGCGGCTATTGGTGCCGGGGCCGCGCGATTGGTCTCCATGAAGGCAGGATACGACGACATCTCCTCCGCCAGATCGGTGACATTTAGCATCATTCCAATGTTTGACATAGAGACCGGCGACGTCTCGCATGCGCAGCCGGTTGCCGGGCCGCTGCGGGCGCTTTAGGGCTACGCCGAGCGCGAAGATGGCTTGTGGGCGTGGCTCGCGGAAACAGCCCAGGCTTCGCCGCTTTGGGGCTGCGCCGGGCAGGCCTTACTCGCTTCCGCCTTCGCTAAAGCTACGGCGGACAAGTCGCGAGGGAAGCTTGGTGCCCAGAAGAGGACTCGAACCTCCACGCCTTGTGAGCGCTAGTACCTGAAACTAGTGCGTCTACCAATTCCGCCATCTGGGCACGGCCCTTGGGGCCGGGATGATTAGGGAGGGTCCGGGTCTAAGTCAACGCGGGAGAAGGAGGGTAGTAGCTCACTTTGAAAGCCCACTCAATTCGTCATGGCCGGGCTTGACCCGGCCATCCAGCGAAAAGTCACTTCGCCGCGCAGACGCGCGGCAACTGGATGGCCGCCTCAAGGGCGGCCATGACGAACAAAAAATCGAATTGGGCCAAAAGCGGTACGGCCGGACAAGCCGCCCCCTCGGCGCTACAATGGCCGGGACTCGCCTGGAGGGCCACCTATGCTCGTGACCACCACCGAAAACGTGCCCGGATACCGCCGCGCTAAGACGTTCGGCCAATGTTTCGGCCTGGTCGTGCGCTTGCGCGGGATCGCCGGCAACATCATTGCAGGGCTGCGCACCATCGTCGGCGGAGAAATCCACGAATACACCCAGCTACTGGAAGAGACGCGTCGCCAGGCCGTGGACCGGATGGTCAAGAACGCTAATTCCATGGGCGCCAACGCCGTGGTGATGATGCGCTTCGATTCCTCCGAGATCGGACAGATGATGAGCGAGATCGTCGCCTACGGCACGGCCGTGACGCTTGAGGAAGAAAAATAGATGCTGCGCAACATCCTTCTCGCGCTGGGTGCGACTTTGATCGCCGGCGGGCTGGTCGCCCTGCTCGGCGGCTCCATCGCAGCGCCGTTGATCGCCATGGTCTGGGGCGCGGTCCTGGTCTTCGGCATTCTGTACGAGCGCTATGTCTACAAGACCATCGTCGCCAAGCCGCCCACCGGCAAGAACTGGGTGAAAACCACGGAACGCTTCGTCGATGCCGGCAAGACGGTGACGGTCTACTACAACACGCTGAGCGGCGAACGGGCCTATGTCGCGGAATGACGGCGGTCGCGCTTTTGCGCCGCTTGCGATATGAAGCCTGTTGAAGCCACCGGGATCACAGCATGAGCAAGCTCGTCACCGTCTTCGGCGCCTCGGGATTGGTCGGCCGCCATACGGTGCACGCGCTGGCGCAAGCGGGCTGGCGCATCCGCGCGGTCTGCCGCCATCCCAACCTGGCGAATTACCTGCTGCCGGCGGCCTTTCCGGGACAAATCCAGCTCTCCAAGGGCAATGTCCGCGACGACGATTCCGTGACGCGCGCGCTTCAGGGCGCCGACGCGGCCGTGAACCTGACGGGCGTGCTTTACAGCCGCGGTGAGCAGAGCTTCGAAGCGCTCCATATGGACGCTGCCCGGCGGATCGGCCGTATGGCGCGCGAGGCGGGGATCAAGACGCTCGTCCACCTGTCGGCCATCGGCGCGGATACCAACGCGGAATCGTCTTACGCGGAATCGAAGGGACGCGGCGAAAAGCGGCTGCGCGAGGAATTTCCGGACGCGACGATCCTTCGCCCCTCGCTGGTGTTCGGACCGGAAGACGCGTTCTTCAACAAATTTGCCTGGCTGGCGCGGATCTCGCCGATGCTGCCCTTGATCGGCGGCGGGCATACCAAATTCCAGCCCGTGTTCGTGGGCGACGTGGCGGCGGCGATCCTGCGCTGCCTCGAGGATACGGCCACCAGCGGCAAGACCTACGAACTGGGCGGGCCGACGGTTTATACGTTCAAGGAATTGCTGCAGCTGATCCTGCGCGAAACCGGCCGCAAGCGGCTGCTGGTGCCGGTGCCGTTCTTCCTTGCTTTCATCGATGCGTTCTTCCTGCAGCTGCCGAGCCTGTTCTTGCCGATCGCGCCGCTGCTCACGGTCGATCAGGTGTGTCTGCTGAAGACCGACAATGTGGTGCACGAAGGCGCGCTGACGCTCGCCGATCTGGGCATCACGCCGGACGCGGTGGAAGCGGTGGTGCCGAGCTATCTGTGGCGCTTCCGGGCCAAGGGGCAGTTCGAAGAAATCGCGAAGGCCTAATCGCTCCCCTCACTTCGTCATGGCCGGGCTTGACCCGGCCATCCAGCAAAACGGAATAATCCCTCGGCGCGCAGACGCGCGCCGACTGGATGGCCGGCTCTATGGCCGGCCATGACGAAAGAAGAAAAAAACCGACCCAGTGTGCCTTACTGCATCACCAGATACGCGATGAACGCCCGTCCCGCATTCGGCTCATATGCGTGAAATACTGGCCGCGCTATGTCGGCCGAAGCCTCTTCGGTCACATTCCTTTGGCTGCCCTTTGGTTGGCGATGGCGAATGCCAGGACAACGGCGAACGATATGCTTGGCACCAGCATCACGTACTGGATGGACGAGAGTCCCCAAACCAGATTCATTATCGCCAGCGCGGCGACGCCGCCGCCGGCCGCCATCACTAGGAACGCCGCACCCGATTTGGTGAGCGTCCCCAAATCGCGGATGGAGCCTGCGAAGATCGTCGGGAACATGATCGACAGGAAGAAGCTGGTGGCAGCAACGCACGTTACGCCGTATCCACCGCCGGCGAGCGCGGCGATCGCGGTCAAGACGGCGCTCACGCCGGCATAGACCGCCAACAGGCGATCCGGGTCGATCCAGTACATCAAGGCGGCGCCGACGAAGCGGCCGACCGTAAAAGCGAATAATGACCACAACAGAATGTCCGCCGCTGAAGTGACCAAGTTGCCTGGCATGGCGTTTTGGACATAGCGGATGGTGAAGCTCCAAAGACCCACCTGAGCGGTGGCACAGAAGAACTGCGCCGCCACTCCGAACATGAACAGAGGACGGGACAACAGCGTCCGGAACTCCCCGACGCCGCGGGCGCCCTTCGCGGCGCGTTCGTTGGCCACCGGCGGAAACTCCACGTTGTCCACAAGAACCGCCATGAACAAAACGCCCACCCCGATGACAATGTACGGCCGCACCATCGCGTGAGCCAGTTCCCCGACCGGGAGCTGCATTTTCGATTGAATCAGCCAGCGGCTGATATAGGCACCCAACAGAAGCCCAACCGGGTTTAAGGCCTGGGCCCAATTCAGCCGACGCACGGAGCTCTCGACAGGACCCAATCTTGCAACCATGGGATTGGCCGAGGTCTCGAGGATGGCCAAGCCGGAACCGATCACCAGAACTGCGAACAAGAAGAAGAAGTACTCGTGCTGGTCGGCGGCGGGATAGAACAGAAACGTACCAACCGCGAGACAGCACAGGCCGCAAACGACTCCGGTCTTATAGCCAAAGGACCGCGTGAGCAGCCCTGCCGGTATCGCGAGAAGGCAATAACCAAGACAAAGGACCGACTGCGCCAGATCCGCCTTGAAACCGTTGAGCGCAAGTGCTTTCGCAAATTCTGGGAATAGGGTGTCGTAAAGCCTGTGGGCCAATCCCCACACCGCGAACAGGCTGGCAATCAGGACGAAAGCCAGAACGTAGGTTTTGCGGGGATTTCGAGCACCAAATCCAGTCATGCGTTGCACCTTCTGGCGCGCTTCGGAACGGCACAACCATAGCGTGTTGTGGTTAACGAATCTTGACGGTGTCAATCAATTCCTGCCGCTTCGAAAAGCGAGACGTTCTTCCTGCAGATGCCAAGCGTGCTTCTGCCCGTCGCGCCGCTCCTGACGGCGGATCAGGTGCGCCTGCTGAAGAGAGACAACGTCGCCAGCGACGGCGCGCTGACGCTCGCTGATCCGCCTTCGCAACGCTTCGGCGGGACAAGCTGGATGGCCGGCTCTATGGCCGACCATGACGAAAGAAGAAAAAACCGACCCAGTATGCCTTACTGCATCACCAGATACGCGATGAGCAGCAATCCCGATGCGAGACGATACCAGCCGAACGGCTTAAGGCCATAGCGGCCAACGAAGGCGATGAACGTCTTCACCACCACGTAAGCCACCAGGAACGACACGACGAAGCCCACGGCGATGTCGGTTCCGCCGGCCGCCGACAGCAAATCCCATTACTTGTAAAGCTCGAACACGGTCGCGCCGAGCATCGTCGGCACCGCGAGATAGAAGGTGAAGGCGGCGGCGGCCTTGCGCTCTACGCCGAGCAGCTCGGCGCCGAGGATCGTGGCGCCCGAGCGCGAGACGCCCGGCAGGATCGCGAGCACCTGGCAGAAGCCGATCTGCAGCGCCTTGGAAAGCGGCAGGTGGTCGCCATCGAGATGGCGCGGCTTGGGCGCGATGCGCTCCAAAACGAGGATCAGAATGCCGCCCGCGATCCAAGTGGTCGCGATCACCGGCAATGCGAAGGTCGGCTGCAGCAGATAGCCGTTGATGACTTTGATCAGCAACGCGCCGAAGATTGCAGCTGGTATGAAGGCGACGATCACATCGATCGCGAACTGGCGCGCCTCGCGCGATGTCGGCAGGCCGATCAGCACATCCCAGAACTTGCGCCAATAGACCGCGACCACCGACAGGATCGCGCCGAACTGGATAATGATGGTGAAGGCCTCCCATTGATTGTCGGGCAAACCGAGCAGCCGTTCGGTGACCAAGAGGTGGCCGGTGGACGAAACCGGGAGGAACTCCGTCAGACCTTCGACGATCCCGAGCAGGATCGAATTGACGATGTCGTGCATGGAAATCCTTGAGAACGAGCAACGGCGCGCACTCCTAACATAATGTGCCGTAATTCCTCATGAAAATTATGTGTGACAGAATGATTGACCTAATTTGACGGCGCCTTAACCGCCCTGGTATGCATCGTTGCGCTTGAATCGGTGCATCTTGAGGGCCATATACCCCCAAGGAGTATACTGCCCATGAACAAACGCGATCCGAAATTGTTGACTCGTCTGGCGCGCATCGAAGGTCAGGTTCGCGGCGTCGCGCGCATGGTCGAGGAAGGCCGCTATTGCATCGACATCCTCAACCAGATCCGGGCGGTCAAGGCGGCGCTGGGGCGCGTGGAGGAAGAAGTTCTCAAGGGCCACGCCGCCTGTTGCGTCGCCCAAGCGATCAAGAGCGGCAGCGCGAGAGATCAAACGCGGAAATTCAGGGAACTCGTGGAGTTGTTCAACCGCTATGGAAAATAACCGCGATCCCGTCTGCGGGATGACGCCCAATCCCGAGACCGCGAGGAGCAAGGGCAATTGGCTCCATTATCAGGGTACGGACTATTACTTCTGTTGCGCCGGCTGCAAGGCAAAATTCGAGGCGGAGCCGGGGAAATATCTGAGGCCGGCACAGACCGGGATCGGCCCAAAGGCGCAAGGCGGTTGCTGTGGAGGCCACAAGCAACACGACCATCACATGCATCACGAAAGCGACAAGACCGCCCCCGCTGCCCTGCCAAGCGAAGCAAAATTGGCGGCGGACGTCATCTATACCTGCCCGATGCATCCGGAGGTGAAGAAGGTCGGGCCGGGCGATTGCCCGATCTGCGGCATGGCGCTGGAACCGCTCGATCCCGCCGCCGCCCACGACGACGCCGAATATCGCAGCATGTGGACCCGCTTCAAGATTTCCTTGGCGCTGACCTTTCCTGTCCTTGCATTGGCGATGCTGGCCGAAGGCGGCCGGTTCGACATGACGGTTCCGCCACCGTTGCAGGGCTGGATCGAAGCGGTTCTTTCGCTGCCTGTGGTGCTGTGGGCCGCCTGGCCACTCCTTGTGCGCGGTTGGAAAGGTGCGGTCTCGGGCCACGCCAACATGTTCACCCTGATCGGGCTTGGCGTGGGCGTGGCCTTTTTCTACAGCCTGTTCGCCCTGTTGTTGCCCGGCGCGATCCCCGAAGCTTATCGCGGCGCAAGCGGAACAACGCCGCTCTACTTCGAAGCCGCTGCCGTCATCGTGACGCTGGTTCTGCTTGGACAGGCGCTGGAGCTGCGCGCGCGCGCCCACACCGGGGCGGCGGTGCGCGCCTTGCTGGACCTTTCGCCGAGAACCGTGCGCCGGCGCACCGCATATGCTAGCGAAGAAATCCCGCTGTCCGAAGTCAAGGTCGGCGACGAGCTGCTGGTGCGGCCGGGCGAGTCCGTGCCGACCGACGGCGTGGTCATCGAAGGCGAAAGCGCCGTCGACGAATCCATGATTACGGGCGAATCGATACCGGTGGCGAAAGCGCCAGGCGACGCGGTCACCGGCGGCACGCTCAACGGCCAAGGCGCGCTGGTCGTGCGCGCGACGCGCGTGGGCGCCGACACCATGCTGGCCAAGATCGTCGCTCTGGTCGCCGAAGCGCAAAGAAGCCGCGCGCCGACACAAGGCCTGGCGGACAAAGTCGCCGCATGGTTCGTGCCGGCGGTGGTGGCCGCCGCCATGCTGGCGTTCGCGGTGTGGTTCGTCTGGGGGCCGTCGTTCGACTATGCGCTGCTCGCCGCGGTGTCGGTGCTGATCATCGCCTGTCCCTGCGCTCTGGGTTTGGCGACGCCGATGTCAGTGATGGTGGCGGTCGGCAAAGGCGCGCAGAACGGCGTGCTGGTGCGCAACGCGGCTTCGCTGGAGCGCTTCGCGGCGGCCGACGCGTTGGTCATCGACAAGACCGGCACCGTGACCGAAGGAAAGCCCAAGCTATCGGCGGTGCGCGCGGTTTCCGCTGCCAGCGAAGACGAAGTGCTGAGCATCGCCGCAGCGCTCGAAAGCAAAAGCGCCCATCCCCTTGCTCATGCCATTGTCGAAGGCGCCAAGGCGCGGTCGCTGACGTTGCCCGAGGTGACCGAGTTCGCCAGCGTCACGGGACAAGGCTTGCGGGGCGTCATCGGCGGCGTGCCAGTCTTGATCGGCCGCGCGGAATTCCTGCAAAGCCAAGGCATCGATCTTTCGCCGCTGGCGACGGAAGCGGAGCGATTGCGGGAAGACGGCGCCACCGCGATGTTCGTGGCGCGTTCGAGCGCGATCATCGGCTTGGTCGCCGCCAAGGACCCGTTGAAAGCGAACGCGCGCAAGCTGCTCGCCGCCCTCAGCCGCAATGGGCTGGCAATCACCATGGCGACCGGCGACGCCGAAGCGACGGCGAAGGCCGTCGCGCGCGAAGCCGGATTGGGCAAGGTCGTCGCCGGATTGACGCCCGAGGGCAAGACCGACCTTGTCAATCGCCTGAAAGGCGAGGGCCGCGTGGTGGCTTTTGCCGGCGACGGCGTCAACGATGCCCCGGCGCTCGCCGCCGCCGACGTTTCCATCGCCATGGGCACCGGCTCCGACGCCGCCATCGAAACCGCCGGGTTGACGCTGCTCAAAGGCGACCTTTCGGCGCTGTTGCGGGCGCGAAAACTGGCGCGGGCGGCCGTGCGCAACATGAAGCAGAACCTGTTCTTCGCCTTCGTCTACAATGCGTTCGGGATACCGGTGGCGGCGGGCGTCTTGTATCCGTTCACCGGCTGGCTGCTGTCGCCGATGATCGCGGCGGCGGCGATGAGTTTCAGCTCGGTCTCGGTGATCGCCAACGCATTGCGCCTGCGCCAGGCGAGGCTCTAATGTAGCCCCTCATGGGGGATTGGTTTCGACGCATTTTCGAGAAGCTCCGTGCCTTCGCCCGCTGGCTATGGCACGGCGACGGCATGCGTACGCCGTGGCTGCGGCGCATCGCGGCGGTACTTTTCTTCTTCCTGGTGCCGGCCCCCATTTTGTACTTGCTGATCTTCCGCTTCGTCCCCGTGCCCGGCACGCCGCAGATGCTGCTCGATCTCGTCACCTTGCAGCCGGTGCATTATTCCTGGCGCGCCTATGACGACATCTCGCCCAATCTGGCGCGCACGGTGATCGGCTCGGAGGACCAGGATTTCTGCAACCATCACGGCTTCGACTGGAAGGACATCGACAAGGCAGTGAAGCAGCACGAGCGCCATCCCAGGAAGCGCTTGCGCGGGGCGAGCACCATCAGCCAGCAGGTGGCGCGCACGCTGTTCCTGCTGCCGGTGCGAAGCTGGGTGCGCAAAGGCGCGGAGGCTTACCTGACTGTGCTGGTGGAGGCCTTTTGGCCGAAAAAGCGCATCCTCACTGCCTATCTGAACCTGGTCGATTGGGGGCACGGCAATTACGGCGCGGAAGCGGCAAGCCAGGCCTATTTCAACGTGCCGGCTTCGATGCTGTCCAAAGCGCAGGCGGCGCGGCTGGCGACCGTACTGCCCAACCCCGACCGCTGGCGCGCCAGCCGTCCCGGCCCTTATGTGGCAAACCGCACGGAAACCGTCATGGACCGCGCCTGGGAAGTGACCCGCGACGGGCTGGATTGGTGCGTGCGGTAAAGGGCTAGGAGCAGCCCGGCCGTTTCTCTAGATTGTCCGCATGCGTCGGCTCGTCCACCTGGTCTTCTCGCCTGCCTCGCGCCTTGTGCGCCTGATGCTGGGGGAAAAGCGCCTCGTCTGCGATCCGCAGGCGGCGGAAGACGCGACCGCGCATCTACCTGTCTTCACCGACCTGGACGGCACGCGCTGCGAAGGGCTGTGGGCCATCGTCGATCATCTGGAAGGCACCTATCCCGAATATCCGCTGATCCCCGAAGTTGCGGCGGAGCGCGCCGAGGCGCTGCGTTGGCTCGATTGGACGATGGGCGTGCTCGGTGAACGCGTGACCCGCAAGATCGTCTACGAAAAGGCCAACCCGCGCTTCACCGGCGCCCTCACCCGCAGCCCGCCCGACATGAACGTCATCCGCAGTGGACGCGAGGCGCTGCGCGAAATGCTGCCCCTGCTCGGCAAGACTGTGGAGGAGCGCGGCAATCTCGCGGGGCGGGTCTGCACCATCGCCGACCTGGCGCTGGCGGCGCATCTGTCGGCGCTGGATTATTTCGGCGAAGTGCCATGGGACGCCAATCCCGCGGTGCGCGAATGGTATGTGCGGATGAAATCGCGCCCCTCGTTCCGCTCGCTGCTCGCCGACCGCGTGCCCGGCCAGCCGCCGGTGACGCAATATGCCGAACTCGACTTCTGACATTCGCGAGGCCGTTCGCGCGCGCGCCCTCGCCGAAGGTTTCGACGCGGTGCGCTTTGCCCGCGCTGCGGCTACGCACGAGGCGGCGGGCCGGCTGAGCGCATTCCTGGAACAAGGCCGCCACGGCACGATGGACTGGCTGGCGAAGAATGCGGAGCGCCGCGCCGATCCCGCAATGCTGTGGCCCGAAGCGAAAAGCGTGGTGGTGGTGGGCGTGAATTACGGTCCCGATCACGATCCACTCGACGATTTGAAGCACCGCACGGCCGGCACGATTTCCGTTTACGCGAAGGGCGACGATTATCACGACGTGCTGAAGAAGCGGCTGAAGCGGCTGGCCGGGTTCATGGTGGAGAGCTTCGGCGGCGACGCGAAGGTTTTCGTCGACACCGCGCCGGTGCTGGAAAAATCGCTAGCGCAAGAGGCGGGCCTGGGCTGGCAAGGCAAACACACCAATCTGGTCAGCCGCGAATTCGGTTCCTGGCTGTTCCTCGGTTCGGTGTTCACGACGCTGGAACTGGAGGCCGACGCGCCGGAACGCGATCATTGCGGGGCGTGTCATGCGTGTCTCGACATCTGCCCGACGCGCGCCTTTCCCGCGCCCTATCAGCTCGATGCGCGGCGCTGCATTTCCTATCTCACCATCGAGCACAAGGGACACATCCCGCGCGAATTCCGCGAAGCCATCGGGGGCCGCATCTATGGCTGCGACGATTGCCTGGCCGTGTGCCCGTGGAACAAGTTCGCGCAGGTCTCGCGCGAGGCGCAGTTTTTGCCGCGCGAGGCGCTGAGGCGTCCGCCGCTCGCCGAGCTGGCGCGGCTGGACGATGCATCGTTCCGCGCGCTGTTCCGCGGCTCGCCGGTCAAGCGCATCGGTCGCGACCGGTTCGTGCGGAATGTGCTCATCGCCATCGGCAATTCGGGGGATGCAGCGCTGGCGGCCGAAGCCGAACGGCTGCTTGGCGATCCCTCGCCTCTGGTGCGCGCGATGGCGGTGTGGGCTTTGTCGAGGTTACTGGACGCGCCGCGCTTTGCGGCGCTCGCGGCGAAATATCGGCTGCAGGAAGCGGATGCAGACGTGCGAGAAGAGTGGTTATTGTCCAGCCTTTGACTCCGGCCCCATCTCCGCCAGATAGCGCCGGGCGGCGGCGGCGGTCTCTCCCGTGCCGGAGTCCGCCGCCCTCTTCCAATCGGCGCGCGCGCCGTTCCTGTCGCCCGCCTCGTATTTCATCCTGCCGCGCTCGACCAGCGCCGCCGGATAATTGGGATAAAGCTGGAGCGCGCGCAATATGTCGGTGGCGGCGTCGGTCTTGCGGCCCAACGCCCAGCGCGCGCTCGCGCGCAACACCAAAAGATCGGCGCGGTTCTGGTCCCTCAACAGCGCCGCGCCCAGATCGGCATCGGCGCCGGCCCAATCCTTCCGCATGGCGCGCGCCCCCGCGCGGTCGGCAAAGAAATCGACGTTGTTCGGGCTTTGATTAAGCGCGGCGGAAAAGGACTGCTCGGCGTTGTTCGCCAGGCCGGCGAACATCCAGGCATTGCCCGCCTGATCGAACAGCTCCGCGCGATCCAGGTTGCTGCCGATTGATTTGTCGCGAGCCAGCACATCGAGTTTGCGCGCCGCTTCGGCGTAGCGCCCCAGCGCAGTGAGCGCCAGCGCCGAACAATAGATGGCGGCGGCCCCGCCACCTTCGTTCTGCCAGGCGCGGGCGCTCTCTTCGGCGAGCGCCGGATTATTCTGCACCAGCGCAGCGCATTGCGAATAATCGGCGACGGCCGCCGCGGCCCACGCCGGAAGCGGGACAAACGCAAGAAGAGCGAGAAGGAAACGGTATCTCATGAACTCACATCCTCCGTCAGCCCGTCCAGCGTGCGTTCGAGCAGCTTGAGGTCCGACGGCTTCGACAGCCGGTGGTCGCCGTTCTTCACCAGGGTCACGGTCACGTCGCCTTCGATCACGCCGGCCAGCTTCAGCGCATGCGGCCAAGGTACGTCGGGATCGGCCATGCCTTGCAGGATGCGCACCGGGAACGGCAGCGCATGCCTGTCGTCAAGGATGAGGTTCCGGTGCCCGTCCTCGATCAGCGCGCGGGCGATCGGATAGCATTCTTCCGCGTTGTCAGACTCGCGTTGCCACACGCCTTCTTGGAGAAGCGCGCGTCTCGCCTCCTCCGGCATCTGCTCCCACATCAGGGTTTCCGTGAAATCAGTGGCGGGCGCGATCAGCAGGAGTCCGGCCACCCGCTGCGGCCGCGCCTTCGCCACAAGCATCGCGATCCAGCCGCCCATGCTCGAGCCCACCAGGATCTGCGGCCCTGCGGTCAGCGCGTCGAGAACGGCCAAGGCATCATCACGCCAGCGCGAGATCGTGCCCTGCAGAAAATCGCCCGACGAACTTCCGTGGCCGAAATAGTCGAATCGCAGGCAAGCGCGGCCGGCGCGCGCGGCCCAAGCATCCACGGCCTGCGCCTTGGTGCCATCCATGTCGGAGCGAAAACCGCCGAGCCAGACGATGCCAGGCCTGGCGCCGCCGCGCTTCGCGTAGGCGAGTCGTTCCCCGCAGCGGTCGAGATAAGAACGTTCCGTCACGGCTCTCCACGGAAATATCCAATTCGACGTCATCGCACATTCCGCCACAGGCGAACAACCTGCCCGCCACATGAACATTCTGGTAGGATTCGCTGGGGAACGAATGGGAGCGAGAAACATGGCGAAAACGGCACGGTGGCTGCTTGGGGCGTTGCTGGCTTGCGCATTGGCGGGCGCGACGCAGGCGCTGGCGCAGGCGGGGCCGATGGCCGCGCCAACCGTCCATATCCAGGTGGGCGCGCTGCCGCCCGCCGGCGTGGCGAATTTCGATCCGCACAAGGCGGTGGACGCTTATCTCGCCCGGGTCAGCGGGAAGGAGCGGGCGCGCTCCGACGCCTATTTCGAGGGTGGCTACGTTCTGAACTTTGTCGACACGCTTTATACGGTGGTAATCGCGGCGCTGCTGTTGTGGTTCCGCATCTCGGCCGCCATGCGCAACTACGCGGCCCGCGTGACGCGGCATCGCTTCCTGCAAGTGCCGATCTATGTCGTGCAGTACTTGGTCGTGACTACGCTTGCCGGCCTGCCGCTTGCGATCTATGAAGGCTTCACCCGCGAGCGCGCCTACGGGCTCTCGAACCAGACCTTCCTGCAATGGGCCGGCGATTTCGGCATCCAGTTCCTGGTGAGCCTGGTCGCCTTCACGCTTTTGCTCACGGTCATCTACGCGGCGGCGCGCGCAGCCAAGGGGCGTTGGTGGGTATGGGGCACAGCCGTCACAGTGGCTTTCTTGGCCTTGCAGATTGTGATCGCGCCCGTGTACATCGCGCCCCTGTTCAATCATTACGCGCCGCTGCCCGACAGCGCGCTGAAATCCACGATCCTGTCGGTGGCGCGCGCCGACGGCATCCCTGCCGATAATGTCTATACCTTCGACGCCTCGCGCCAGACCACGCGCATTTCGGCCGACGTCTCCGGCTTCCTGGGCACCACGCGCATCTCGCTGAACGACAATTTGCTTAACGACTGCACGCCTTCAGAAGTGCTCTCGGTGATGGGCCACGAAATGGGTCATTACGTGATGAACCATGTCGGCATTTTGCTCACCTGGTTCGGACTTCTAGCGCTGGTGGGCTTCTTCTTCGTCGATCGGGCGTACCGAGGACTGGTGAAACTATTCGGCGGCGACTGGGACGTGCGAACCCTCGAAGATCCCGCGGGCCTGCCTTTGATTATGGCGCTGTTCTCGGTGTTCATGCTGGCGGCGACACCCGTCACCAACACCATCATCCGCACGCACGAGATCCAGGCGGACATTTTCGGACTGAACACGGTGCGTCAGCCCGACGCCTTCGCCACGGTTGCTTTGAAGCTGAGCGAGTATCGCAAGCTCGATCCTACGCCTTGGGAAGAGTTTGTGTTCTTCGACCACCCCTCGGGGCGCGCGCGCATCTGGGAAGCCATGCGCTGGAAGGCGGAGCATCTGAACGATCCCGACATCATGGAAGGACCGATCTCGCCGCAGTGATTTGCAGGAAGCGAATAGCGAATAGGGAGTAGCGAATAGTTACTTCTATTCGCTATTCGCCAGCTTGGCGCCCAACCTTTTCAGAAGCGCGGCGGCGGCGGCGCGTGTTTCGCCGCTCCAGTCGGCGGTGAGGCTCATGGCGAGCTGCGCTTGGCTTTTGAGGATGACGCCGTCCTCCAGGATCTTCAGCCCGTTCGCCTTGAGCGTCGCGCCCGTGGTGGTGATGTCGACGATGGCTTCGGCGGTGCCGGCGGTCGGCGCGCCTTCGGTGGCGCCGGCGCTAGCGACGATGCGGTAATCCGAAATGCCGGCATGGGCGAAGAAGCCACGCGTGAGCTGGGCGTATTTCGTGGCGACGCGCAGGCGGCGGCGATGGCGATGGGCGAAGGCGGCGCAGGCATCGTCGAGGTCCGCCATGGTGGAGACGTCGATCCAGGCGCGCGGCACGGCCACCACCACGTCCGCGAAGCCGAAGCCGAGCGGCTTCAGCAGCGCCACGCGGCCGTCCAGTTCCGGCGCAGCCTCGCGGATCAGGTCCTCGCCGGTGACGCCCAAGTGCACGTCGCCGCCCACCAGCGCCGAAGCGATCTCCGACGACGACAGCAGCATCACGTCGATGCCGTCCAGGCCTTCCACCGTGGCGCGATAGCCGCGCGCGCCGGCCGTCTGTTTCAGCGCCACGCCGGCGGCGGCGAAATGCTTGTCCACCTGCTCCTTGAGCCGGCCCTTGGACGGAATGGCGAGGGTGACCGGTTCGGACATCAGCGCCCTCCCCGGCATGCCGTGAGCAGGCGTTCGCTGCGGATGGCGCAACCAATGGCCGTGGTGCCGCGCGGCGCGCCAAGCGACTCCAGCAGCGTGTCGTAGCGGCCGCCGCCCGCGATTTCGACACCGCCGCGCGTCCAGAACTCGAAGACGAAACCTGTGTAGTATTCGAGGTTGCGCCCAAAATGCGCGACGAAGCGCACGGTTTTCGGATCGATGCCCAACGCGGCAAGCGCGGCGAGACGCGCCTCCATCGCCGCCAGCGGCTTTTCCATCTTGGCCGCCACGGATTTCGTCAGTGTGCGGATTTGTTCGAGCGCGCCCGGCGCCGGACCGCTGACGTCCAGCACCAGCTTGATCGTCTCGGCGACCTTGGCGTCGAGCCTGGGGGCGGCGCCGTCGGAAGCCTGGATCATCAGCCGTTCAATAATCTCCTCGCGCGTGCGCCCGCCCAGCGGCGCGTCGCCTTCCTGGTCGAGCAGCGCTTCGATGGCGGGGCGCAGTTCGGCGGCGCCGAGGCCATGCAGGGCATCAATGGCACGTTCGGCTTCGCTGACCGCGCCGGCGACCATGCGCGCTAAAAGCGCGTCAAAATAACCGCTGCGCCAGAAATGGCGCTTCAAGCGGCCGCGCCACTGCGCCGGAACGTCGAGCGCGTCGACCAGCGTGGCGAACAGACCGAGATCGCCGAGCTTCATTTCGAATTCGGCGAGGCCTGCGGCGCGCAAGGCTTCGACCACCAGCGCCATCATTTCGACGTCGCCCGCGGCGCGGTCTTCCAGGCCGAGCAGTTCCGCGCCCGTCTGAAAGAATTGCGCTGGGCCGTCGCCAGGGCGATGGCGGAACGCCAGCCCGTGATAGCAGAGCCGCGCGGGATAAGGCCGGCCGCTTCCCACCTGCCATTTGCAGGTGGGGATGGTGAGGTCGGGACGCAGGCAAAGCTCGCGCCCAGAGGGATCGGTGAGTTCGAAAGTGCGCCGCCGGATTTCCTCGCCGGAACGGTCGACGAAAATCTGCGCGGGCTGAAGAATGGCTGGCTCGTGGCGCGTGTAGCCGCGCTTGCCGAAGACGCCGAGGATGGCGGCGGCCTGCTTGTCCAGTGCCGCGATCTCCTCGGGGCCATAGGTGGGAAAGGCGGGCATGGCTAGCCTTTGCGCGCGAGAAGCTCACGCGCTTTCGCGACGAGATCGCTGCGCTTCACGGTTTCTTGTGCCGCGCGGGCGCCGACCCATTCGGCGCGGCTTTCCGTAGTCTTGGAGATTTCGGCGCCGAGCTTCAAATCCTTGATCGTGACCTCGCCCTTGGCGCGTTCGTCATCGCCTTCCATGACGACCAGCGCCGCGCCGCGCTTGTCGGCGTATTTGAGCTGGTCGGGAATCTTCTTTGTGCCGACATAGGATTCCGCGCGAAGCCCCGCTTTGCGCAATTCGCGCGCGGTGGCAAAGCTCTGCGCCGCATCGCCCATCGAGAGCACGACGATCAAGGGTTGCTCGTCGCCGGTCAGCCCGCGCGATTGCAGCGCCGCAAGCAACCGGCTGACTCCGATGGAGATTCCGGTGGCAGGAACCTGCTGGCCGGTGAAGCGTGCCACGAGATCGTCATAGCGCCCCCCGCCCGCGACGGAACCGAACACCACCGTCTCGCCCGCTTCATTGATAACGGGAAACGTCAATTGTGCCTCGAAGACGGGGCCGGTGTAATAGTCGAGACCTCGGACAATTGTCGGGTCAAGCCTAATACATTCAAGACCGTAGTTGCTCGCACCAACCAGACTTACAATACTTTGAAGCTCGCGCACTCCCTGTGCGCCGCTCGTGGTCTGATGCGAGGTAAGTAGCTGTTCTATAGTTGACAAACTTACTTGGCCAGAAATCGCATCTGGCCTTATAGCTGTCAGGATTAGTTCGATTTGCTGTGGAGACAGCTTCGCGCCTTCTGCGAAATCCCCTGATTCATCTTTGCGACCGGAGCCAAGCAAAGACTTTACGCCATCGACGCCAAGCCGATCCAGCTTGTCAATCGCACGCATGACTGAGCCGCGTTTTGATTGATCGACATTGCCGGCTTCCAACACACCATCGATGAGTTTTCGACTGCTGACCTTCACGACGTACTCGCCGCGTTTGAGGCCGAGCGCTTCCAAAGTGTCGGCGACCATCATCAGCAATTCCGCATCGGCGGCGGGCGACGCACTGCCCACCGTGTCGGCGTCGAACTGGGTGAATTCGCGAAAGCGCCCCGGCCCCGGCTTCTCGTTGCGCCACACCGGCCCCACCTGATAGCGGCGGAACGGCTTGGGCAAGTTCTGGAAATTCTCCGCCACGTAGCGCGCCAACGGCGCCGTCAGGTCGTAGCGCAGCGACAGCCACTGCTCGTCGTCGTCCTTGAGCGAGAACACGCCCTCGTTCGGCCGGTCCACGTCGGGCAAAAACTTGCCCAGCGCGTCGGTGTATTCGAAAGCGGGCGTCTCGAGCGGCGAAAAACCGTAGCTCTCGTAGACCGTGCGGATGGTGTCGATCAGGCGGCGCTCCGCCGCGATCTCGCCCGCGCCGCAGTCGCGAAATCCGCGCGGAAGCCGCGCCTTCGGACGGGATGCCTTCTCAAGACTCATGTGTCGCCTTCGCGGGCCTTGTACCGGCTGGATTCCCCCCCGGCAAGAAGCACGCCTATGACCATGTTTACGCAGCAGGAAGCCGGACCGTAGTATCGTTTCGTTCTTTTTTTGGCAACTAAGCCTTTGAAATTGCTTAAAATCGCCGCGCATCCTGATTCGCGCTATACTGGGCAACTGCGCTCAGGACCCCAACAGGCACAAAGGAGGTTCGAGCGCATCCGGCTGGCTGCCGGATCTGAACAACGGGGGAAGAGCATGCAAAACCGAAAATTGGCTGTTGCCCTAGGGCTTTTGGGCGCAACGATGTTGAGTGCGCCAGCCGGCGCGCAAGCCACGGCGGAGTCGAATGCACCTGCCAGCGCCGCGACGGCCCCCGATCAGACCGCACAGCCCCTGACCATCGAGACCATTGTCGTCACCGCCAGGCGCCGGGCCGAAAACCTCGAGCGCGTTCCCGTCGCGGTCACGGCGGTCTTGCCGGAGACGCTGCGCGAGAACACCACCAGAAGCGCGCTCGACCTGCAGCAGCTTTCACCGTCGCTCACGGTTGCCGCCAATCTCGGCTCGCGCGACGACAACGTGTTCACCATCCGCGGCCAAAGCCAACCCTTCGGTGGCGCCGATCCCGGCGTGCAGACCTATTTCAACGAAATACCCTTTGGCGGCAGCGGCCCAGCCAACTATTACGACATGGACAGCATCCAGGTCCTGCGCGGGCCGCAGGGCACGCTGTTCGGGCGCAATACTACGGGCGGCGCCATCCTCTTCCAGCCGAAAAAACCGGCCGATCAATTCGGCGGCTATCTAGACGCTTCGGGAGGCAACTACGCGATGGGCGAGCTGCAGGGCGCCATCAACCTGCCCATCGCTGGCGATGCGCTGGCGATCCGCGTGGCCGGCGACGTCGCCAGCCGCAAAGGCTTCACGCAGGACATCACGACCAACAGCGATCTCGACAACATGCACTACGCCGCTTTCCGCGTCGGCGTCATCATGCGGCCGTTTGCCGGCTTCGAGAACTACACCGTGCTCAACACCATCAACGACCACAACAACGGCACCGGCAGCGAACTCACCTCCCTCGCGCCGGAATCGCAGTTGGAACAGCAATACGATCCGCAAATCATTCAGCTAGTCACTCCGCAAATCATCCAGCAGCTGGAAGGTATGGGGCTGGATGCGGCGACGGCGGCAGCCGAGGCGGCGGTGCAGGCGCCCGCGCAGGCGAGCGCCGTGGTTCAAGGCTTCTATTATGGGTACCTGCAACCGGCTTTGGCGGCCCAGCAGGCGCTGGGAGTCCGCCAGACGACGTCGAGCATCCCGCTGTTCTACAAACGCAATTCGTGGAGCATCACGGACACCGCGCAATACGACATCGCCGAGCACCTGCGCATCCGCAACATCTTCGGCTATCTCAACGACAAGATACAGCCGGCGTTCGACTATGACGGTTCGACGCTGCCGATCCTCGATATCCCGAACCCGCGGACCTGGGAACAGAACTCGCGCCAGATCACCGAGGAAATCCAGCTTCAGGGCGAAAGCGACGACAATCTATGGACGTGGATTCTCGGCACCTACTACGAACACGATTACCGGGGCGGCTACGCCGAAGTGGTACGCGACGTGTTCGGCGGGGGCAGCGCGACCGGGCCGTTCGCGCCTCTCGCCAGTACGGAGGTCGACGCGCTCAGCAATGGCGGCGTTTCGGAGGCCGTTTATGGCAGCGTGGGCTATGACGCATCCGACTGGGTGAAGGGCCTGAGCTTTACCGCCGGCGGCCGCTATACCTGGGATCACAAGATCGAGGATTCGACGGTCTGCGTCCAATCCATTATGCAACCGCCTTGCCCCTATCCGCTTGTTTCGACGCCGCTCAATTTCGAACATGACAGCGCGTCGTTCCGCGCGCCGAGCTGGACATTGGCCGCGAACTACCAGATCACCGACGACACGCTGCTCTACGGAACCTATCGGCGGGGCTACAAGAGCGGCGGCTTCAACGGCGGCGCCGCAGGAACCGGCTTCCAGGAATTCAAGCCGGAATTTCTGACCGATGTCGAGCTCGGTACGAAGAACAACTGGACAATCCTCGGCGTGCCAGGCCGCACCAACTTCGATCTCTATTACGGCTGGTATCAGGACATTCAGAAGAACGACGAGGTTGCGATCGAGACCATTCCGCTTCCGCCCGCGTCTCCTCCTCCGCCGCGCATAGTGGCGCTGACGGTGAACGCGGCCAAGGCAACGATCAAAGGCCTCGAATTCGAATCGACCTTCATTCCGAACGAGAACTTCCAGGTCAGCGTGTTCTATTCCTACGCCGACGCCAGTTACGACAAATTCGAGCTGCCCCAGGCGATCGTGATCGATCCGATGGGCAATGTAACGCTCGTCAATCCTTTCGACCACAAGGGCGATACGTTCGCCCTTACGCCGAAGCACAAGCTGGGGCTCACGGGACGGTTTCACCTGCCGGTCGACAGCGCGCTCGGCATGCCCTATGTGGCCGCGACCTGGTATTGGCAGAGCAAAGTGTGGTTCACCGATCTTTCCGATCTCGAACCGCATGCGTTCCAGGCGGACTACGGCCTTCTGAACCTGCGCCTCGATTGGAACAGCTTCCTGGGCTCGTCGTTCGACGCGAGCGTGTTCGTCAACAACTTGGCGGACCGAACTTACAAAGTCGGCGCCAACGCGTTCGAGCATTTGACCGGCACGACGGCGTCGATCTACGGCGCACCGCGCATGTGGGGTGTGGAACTGCGCTATCGGTTCGGGGCGGAGGCCGCACAGTAGAGATCGCGTCCGCCCGGCACGGAAGTCGCCGACAGCTATGCATCGGCGATGCGCTGCGCGACAACCCCGGCCTGCCCGCTTTGGTCGCGGCCGAGAAATGGGACGGACATCCTCCGGCCACGATAGTGCCGGGCGGCGCCGTGCCGTTCCTGAATGTGGAGCATAAGTAAACACATTGCGGAGCGAGGCTGGAAAACCGGCCTCGCTGCGCTCTTAATGCGTGCGGGTCGGGCGCGGGTGAAGGATGTACAGGCGGCGTATTGTTGCTCTCGGCGTTTTGCTGTTGGCGCTGGCCCGCCCAGCGCTTGGCGGGCCGCCCTACGTCTCCGACGATCCAGAGCCCACGGATTACAAGCAGTTCGAGATTTATCTCTTCACGGGCGGCACGGCCGCGCGCGGCGGAACCGGTGGCGCCGCGGGGCTGGATTTCAACTATGGCGCGGCGCCCGATCTGCAATTGACGGCGGTGGTGCCGCTCAGTTTCGACAACCCCGTTGGCGGAGGAACGGCGACCGGGCTCGGCAATATCGAACTTGCGGCAAAATATCGCTTCCTGCACCAGGAGGACTTCGGTTGGGGCGTCGCCGTTTTCCCCAGGCTGTTCCTGCCAAGCGGCTCGCCTGCGGTCGGGGAACGCCACGCATCGCTGCTCTTGCCGATATGGCTGGGAAAGGATTGGGGAGACTGGTTCACCTTCGGCGGCGGCGGATGCGAAATCAATCGCGGCGGGGACTCGCAAAACTTTTGCCTGATGGGCTGGGCGCTCACTCGCCAGGTATCGCCCAATCTGCGGATCGGCGCGGAATTCTATCACCAAACGGCCGACACACGCGGAGGGCGCGCGTCCACCGGGATCGGCGCGGGCGCGGTTTACGACCTCAGCGATCACTATCATCTCATGGGCTCTTTCGGCCCGAGTATCCAGAATGCCGGTGAAACCAGCCGGTATTCCTGGTACATGGCACTTCTCTTCACCTTCTAGCGTGCATTTCCGCCCACCGAAAAAGACCTTCGATCAAGTGCATGGTTATGGTGAAGCAAAAAATATTCACAACGGAAAATAGGTTGGCGTGATGATGAATCAGATTTCGCTGAAGAGCAAAGTTCCGGCCGTGACCCTGGCATTCTGGATCGCCAAGATCGCGGCAACCACGCTGGGCGAAACGGGCGGCGACGCGCTCTCGATGTCGTTGAATCTAGGCTATCTGCTGAGCACGGTGATTTTCGCGGCAATCTTCGCCGTCGCGCTGGCGATGCAGGTGGCCGAGAAACAATATCATCCGTTTTCCTATTGGTTCGTCATCGTGGCGACGACCACGGTCGGCACGACCCAGTCGGATTACATGGACCGCACCCTCGGCCTCGGCTACCCGCTGGCGTCGCTGATTCTGTTCGGCATGGTTCTGCTGGTCCTTGGCGCCTGGCGCGTCAGCACCGGAAGCGTGTCGGTCACCAATATCGTCAGCCGCAAGTCCGAGATCTTTTATTGGACGACTATTCTGTTCTCCAACACGCTGGGGACGGCGCTCGGCGATTTTCTCGCCGACAGCAGGGGCTTCGGCTATGAGCGTGGTGCGCTGGTGTTCGGCGGCATGATCGCGCTGATCGCGGCAGCCTATTTCTTCACCAAGCTGTCGCACACGCTGCTGTTCTGGGCGGCCTTCATCCTCACCCGGCCGCTCGGTGCAACGCTGGGCGATCTATTGACCAAACCGCTCGCTCACGGCGGGCTTAACCTCAGCCGGATCAGCTCTTCCCTGGTGATCTTAGTCTTCATTGTCGCCTGCGTTACGCTGACGGACTTGCGCAAGGCGTCGGCAAGGGCGCAAGCCGGGGCGCGTCCCTGATAGCGACGCGCTGTGCGAACCTGGGTACGGCCCGGCTTCGCTCGCGCCGCGAGCTACGCCGTGGCACTTTTCGCGGGCTTGCCCGCGAAAAGTGGTACAGCTGGGTGGGGTCGAACCACCGACCTCTGGATCCACAATCCAGCGCTCTAACCAACTGAGCTACAGCTGCATAGCCAGGGGGCCGGAACCTAAGAGCGGGGGGGCCTAAAAGCAAGATGGCAGGCCCGCCTGCGCTGAAGCTTCTGCGGACAGGGTGGCGCCGGGCGCCGGCATGGATATGATCGCGGCCCATGAATAAAACCCTGCGCAATGCCCTGATCGCCGTCGTCACCATCCTGGCGATCATCCTGGTCCTGCCCTTCCTGGTGCCGGTGGACACCTATCGCGATCGCATCGAGAGCGCCGCCGCGCGCGCCACCGGGCGCGCCTTGCACATCGAAGGGCCGCTCAGGCTGATGCTGTTCCCGCAGTTCGGCCTCAGGGCCGAGAAAGTCACCTTCGCCAACATGCCGGGCGGACATGCCGCCGCCATGGCCAGCGTGGGAGACATCAAGCTGGCGATCCATTTCCTGCCGCTGCTGACGGGACGCGTGGAACTCGCCCAGATCGTGCTGGAGCACCCGGTCATCGAACTGGAAGTCAATGCCGAGGGCCGCTCGAACTGGAAGTTCGGGAAGAACAAAAACGCCGGCAGCGGCGGAGGTTCGGTGACGCTGCCCGCGAACACGGAATTCTCCGGCATCAAGATCGACGACGGGCGCATTTCCTATACCAACGACAAGACCGGCACGCATCGCGCGCTCGATCACGTCAACGCCAGCGTCGCCATCACGCGGCTGGACCAGCCGCTCGCCATCGACGGCAACCTTTTCCAGAACGGCCACCGGGTCGATTTCGACGTCAAGATCGCCACGCTCAAAACCCTGCTCGGCGACGGCACCACGGCGCTCGACCTCTCGCTGACCTCCGACATGATGCAGGCAGGCTTCAAGGGCGGCCTCGGCCAGGACGGCGCGCTGGCCGGCGCGCTCAAATTCGACACCGCGTCCTTGCGCGGGGTGATTGGTTGGCTCGGCGAGAAGCTGCCCGCGGGCGGCGGGCTGGGCAGGACTTCGCTCGAAAGCTATGTCGCGTCCAAGGATAAAGTGACGACGTTGTCGGGAATGCGGCTGCTGCTCGACCATTCCAACATGACGGGCACGCTCGCCATCGACTCCCGCGGCGAGGTGCCGTCGCTGACAGGCGCGCTGTCAATCGACCGTCTCGACCTCAACCCCTATCTGGCGGCGCCGACGCACGGACGACCGGCGCAGAAAGTCGATACCGGCTGGAGCAGGACGCCAATCAATCTGGCACTGCTGAATAGGGCTGATGCCCAGCTGACGCTCGCCGTCGGCGCGCTGCGCTTGCGCAATCTGCGGCTGGGCAAGACCGTGGCCAGCGTGACGCTGGCGGGCGGCGCGCTGACTACGCGGCTCGACCCGATCACGCTCTACGGCGGCAGCGGCCGGGCGGAACTCGACGTCGACGGGCGCGGTGGCGTTCCCGCGTTCCGCAACACGCTCAGATTCGAGCGGGTATCGCTGGCACCGCTCCTCAATGATGCGATGGGTGTCAATCGGATCGAAGGCACGGGCTCGCTCATCCTCAATGTCGCCGCGCAAGGAACCAGCGCTAATGCGGTGATGCATACGCTGTCGGGCAATGGCTCCCTTGTCGGCGACCATGGCCGCATCCGCGGCGTCGATCTGGGCGCGGTGGCCCGCACGATCCAGATGGCGTTGGGCGGCGGTGCGACCGGAACCTCCGCGAACTCCTATTACCTCGCCATGGGCGGCAGCTTTGGCATCGTGGGCGGCGTCTTGAGCAACAAGGACTTCCGAATATCGGGACCGGTGCTGTCGATGACCGGCGCGGGCGCCATCGACATCGGCAATCGCAACATCGATTTCCGCCTGATGCCCAAGGCCGCGCTGGGCGGTTCGAGCATCGGCATTCCGTTCCGCGTCAAAGGGTCTTGGGATCACGTCCATTACGCGCCCGACCTATCGGGCGTGGTGAACGGCGTGATACAGAATCTGCAAAGCGGCAGAGCGCCGTTCAAAGGCCTGTTCGGCGGCGGCAGCAAAACGCAGGGCGGTCCGAAAAAGAAGAAAAAGAGCGTCGGCGACGTCTTGAAGAACATGTTCGGTATTCACTGAAAGGAACCTTCGGCATGAAACGCTGGATCGACGGCGTCCTTCTCGCCGTGTTTCTGCTCTGCGTCGTCGCGCTGTTCGGCACTCTATGGATGACGCGCCACGGCGCCAAGCTGACCGTCGCCAGCTGGGCGGGACAGTACGGCCGCGCGCAGTTTGGCGCGCTGTTGCGCCCCTTCGCCGATCGCAGCGGCGCGGACGTGCGTCTCGCCGAATATGACGGCGGCACGGCCGAACTGGCCCGTCAGGTCGCGACCAAATCCTATGCCTGGGACGTCGTCGATTTGGAGTTGCCCGACGCTGTTGCCGCCTGCCGCCAAGGACTCCTGGAACCGATCGACGCGGCGACGCTTCCCAACGGCCCGACCGGCGCGCCCGCCGCGCAGGATTTCGTGGCCGGCGCCATCGGGCCCTGCTGGGTGGGAAGCGCCGTCTACAGCCAGCTTATCGTCTATGACCCGCACCGCTTTGCCCGCGCCACGCCTTCGACGCTCGCCGATTTCTTCGACCTGAAGAAATTTCCCGGCCCGCGCGCGCTGCGCCGCTCCAGCCCCAAATTCAACCTGGAAATGGCGCTGCTGGCGGACGGCGCTCAGCCCGGCGACGTCTACGCGATGCTGTCCACGCCCGCAGGCGTGGCGCGCGCGCTCGCCAAGCTCGCCACGATCAGACGCGCGCTGGTGTGGCGGACGGGCGACGATCCGCCCGCGCGGATGGTGGCGGACGGCCGCGCCGCCTTCTCGACCATCCTCAACGGCGACATTTTCGACACGGCGATGCATCAGGGTCGGCTGGGCGTAATCTGGGACCGGCAGCTCTACGAATTCGACGTGTTCGGGATTCCCAAGGGCGATCCCAAGCGCCATACGGCGATGGATTTCATCCGCTTCGCGACGCAGGCCGAGAACCTCGCCGCCGTCGCCGGCTGGGTGCCTTATGGGCCGGCACGCGCGTCCGCCCTGCCTTATGTCGGCGACAATCCGGAACTGAAGATCGCCATGATGCCGTTCCTGCCAACAACGCCAGAGCATTTCGCCACCGCCTTCGCCGTCGACGACGAATGGTGGCGGTTGCATGGCGCCGACATCGACGCGCTGTGGCAGGCGTGGTTGACGAAGCGGAAATAAGGGACGGTTCGCTTCACCGCGCGTTTGCGTTCAGTGGTGGCCGCTTCGCCCGCACAGGCCGAAGGCGCACGAGCACGACGAAGTTACTTGATGCGCTTCACCTTGTAGAGGCTGTTGTGACCTACGATCTCGAGATTATAGCTTCCGATCAAACCGCGCGAGATCGTAACCTGATCCTTCTGGTGCTTGCTGAAATGCGCCTGGTCCGTGTCTCCCTGGAGTTGCTGCCAGATCTGGCCGTTGTCGAGAAACACGATGAAGCGGCCGAAGGGATTGTAAGCAAAATCCGAAACGGTGGCGGTGATGTGGTCGAGCGGCTCGGGCGGCGGCGGCGCGCCGGGAGCGGCCGGCGGCGGCGGGACGTTCTCGCTGCCGAATTGCTGCGGCGTGGTCTGCCGGGCCGGGCTGGTGCCGCCGCCGAACCAGTTGCCGATATCGAGACCGAACCAGGACTCTTCATTCTCCTTGCCGGGAGCCGCAGCGGCGGTCTGCGTCGGCGGCGCGGCCTGCGGCTGCGGCGCGGCTTCGACGGTTGTCGATCGCCCGGCGATCTTGTCGTAGCAGACAAGACGCGCCGTGTTGTCGTTCAGCGCGGCGCATTTGGCGATGGCGGCAACCACGTCGTCGGCGGCGCCGGCATGGGCGGAGAAAGACGCAAGCAGGAAAACGGCCAGTACGGCCAGCGGGCCCGGTTTCATAGTTGATTCAGTCCCTCCTTGTTGGCAGTTGCGGCGCGTTCCACTTGGCCGGCGGATTATACGATATCTCGACGGTTGAATGGGGGCAAAAGTCGTCCCGCCATTTTCCTAAACCGTAGGCCGGGTGTTCGAGTCACCCCGGGGTCGCCAAATTTTCCGGTATTATGGCGCAAACGCCACAAGCAATTTCCTAGGCTTTGAATAGGTCTAGGCAATGGCTAGTGGCGCTCTGCTGGGGGTTGCGCCCCCCTTATCTACCTCTCGCGAGTCAGTCTCACCCCGCGCCGCATTGGCATGGGTGGAGACCCTCACGCTGGCTTCTGTGCTTCGTATGACCGAGGCGGAAGCCGAAGCGATGTTCTGCAAGGTCCGCTGGTTCTCTACCGAAGGCGAGCCGGTGTGTCCGTCTTGTGGCGGCGTTGACGCCTACGACTGCCGCCGCCCGAATGGCGCGCTCCGCTATCGCTGCAAGGCATGTAAGAAGGATTTCAGCATCACGTCCGGCACGCTGTTCGCCTCTCACAAGCTGCCTCTGAAAGGCTATCTCGCGGCCATCGCGATCTTCTGCAACGAGGTCAAGGGCAAGAGCATGTTAGCCCTCAGTCGTGACCTGGGCCTCTCCTACAAGTCTTCTTTTGTCCTCTGCCACAAGATACGCGAAGCGATGGCGGAAGAAATGCGGGGCCGCACGGTCGGCGGTGAGGGCAAGATTGCCGAGACAGACGGTGCGTATTTCGGCGGTTACGTGAAGCCCGCCAACCTGCACGAAGATCGCAAGGACCGCCGCTTCTGGAAAAATCAGTCTGGCAAACGCGAGTGCGTCGTTATCGTTCGCGAGCGCGATGGTAATTCCGTCCCGGCAGTCTTCCGTTCGGAAGGGTCCGCCCTGTCTTGGATCAAATCCCGCGTCCAGAAGGATACAATCTTGAACGCCGACGAAGCGCCGTCATGGAATGACTTGCATGGCCGTTTTGAAATGCGCCGGATCAACCATCAAGAAGCCTATAGTCTAGACGGCGCTTGCACGAATTGGGCGGAAAGTTATTTCAGCCGGTTGCGCCGCGCGGAATTAGGCCACCATCACCATATCGCCGGGGCTTATTTGCTCCGTTTCGCGCAAGAAGCGTCTTGGAGAGAAGACAACCGCCGCCTATCAAATGGCGAACAGGTACACCGCGTCGCCGGGCTGGCGATGGGTCGGAAGCCGTCAGTGGATTTTAGCGGCTACTGGCAGCGGCACATCAAGGCGGCCTAGTATGACTCCAACATCGGGGCTAACTAAGGGCGGCGGAAATGAGCGGCACAGATGCGGAGATTGTCATACCAGTATTCCATATTACGCTGGCGGGAGAATTGCTTTCTTCCCCATTAACCGCGGACCCACTTGATTTTATCAAAGCGGAACCTTGTATCAACATTGGATTTTTCTACGACAGTGATGCGTTCAATGGGGTAAAGAAGAGGTACCATTTTGATCGTTGTTGGGCGCTTCTAGATACAGGCGCAGATACAATATTTGTCGATTATTCACTCATCCAGAAATACGAATGCCCCATCGCAGATGGCGGTCAGAACATGACGATCAACGCCCAACCTGGTCATACGGCCCACAAGGGTTGCTTTATGCTACTCCAAAACAATTCGGTAATCAGTCTATGGGTCCAAGGTAGCAACCTTCTTACGGATAAGCGTCCAATTGCCATCATTCTCGGAAGGCGCTTCTTGCAGTTCTGCACTCTGTTGTACGACGGGCACCACCAAGCCATCTCTCTCAAATATTCTCCGCGGGCGAACGCATATTGAGGCTGATATTGTACAATTAGGGTTGGTAACGACGGCCGATAAGTTGAGAAACCTTTTGGCCTTGGCGCTATGACGCTGGCAAACCATCCTTTTGTACTCCAAAGTGTCTCAGCAGCCTAGTTCAAAGGCTCGCTGGTGCTTGTTCCCTTGCCTGCCAGCGCACGCCGCGCCCGTGGCCGATCTTCTCAATTATGTCGGCCTTCCTCAGGTCGTGCAGCGTGACCAGAATCCGCCGGTTAAAGTCCGCCCTGATTTTGCGGTTCTTCTCAGGGTCAAGCCTTTTGTCCCGCATGGCCTGGACCGTAACATCATCGGCCCGAATGACGCCCTTCTGGCGAAGCATATCGCGGCACCGGCGGCTAATCTCATTGCGACCGAAGTACGTTGACCGCGTCGGTATGCGGCCCTTGGTGGGGATTTCAGACGGTTCCAGACCATAAAGGGCAAGCACGCCATCAACATGCACTAGGTCGGCTTGGAGCTTGTCCAACTGGCGGTACAGGTCAGCGATCTGCCCCGTGATGGCTGACCGCCGCTCTTTCAAACCGGAGATGATGAAGGTGTCGCTCATGCATTGAATCTAGTCGCTGACCAGATTCAGTTCTTGTGGCGTTTGCGCCATAATACCGAAATTTTCGATGAATTTGATTAGGCGTCGGTTCTCTTAGGCTCTCTAAGCTGTGCCGCAGACGGCATTTCTGGAGCCAACGCAACTGCCGAAGGGCAAGCCGGCGACGAACGGAATCCGGTCTGTCCCGACCGGCGAGAAGCCCACGCCTTCGAAGATGTGTAACACCGAATCGGCAATATGAGCGATACTTTCTGCGGCACAGCAATCACCAATTATCTGTGTCCATAAGCCAACCTCAGGTAGCGCGTGCAGAGCCGAGCGGCTAAATTAGCCAGCCAGTGCGGGCGACTTTTCCTCGGTCTCGGGCGGAAGCCAAATGATGTTCAAAGTCTATCTTGCAGGTCCTGACGTGTTTCTTGCAGATGCCCGTTGGGTGGGTGAGCGAAAAAAAGCCCTGTGCCGAGACTTTGGATTTGAAGGCTTGTTCCCTCTCGACAATGACGAGGGTGTCAGTGCCGACGCGACGAACATTTTCCGGGCGAATTGCTCCCTCATGCGCCAGGCGGACATCGGGCTTTTCAATCTCACACCCTTTCGCGGACCGAGCGCCGATGTCGGAACAGTATTTGAATTGGGCTTCCTGTTCTCTTCAGGGAAGCCGGTCTACGGCTACACTAGCGCGACCGCAACGTACCGGGAGAAGGTCGCCGCCGTTCGCGGCGCTCTCATTGAGCGAGATAGCCACGCGTTGGATCGCGACGGCTACGCGGTCGAAAATTTTGGTCTGCCTGACAATCTCATGATAGCGCGTGCCATTGAGGAGTCAGGAGGCATCATCGCGGCTGTCGAGGAAAATACGGACAAGCAAAGCGGCGCGCCGCTTGCTGCGTTTCAGGCCTTCAAAGTTTGCCTAGAACTGATGAAGAAACGAATCGGTCGGCGCGACAACTAGGAGACCGAACACATTCGGAGGAACCCATGGCAGAAGATAGTGATCCGAAGGTCCCACGCCAAGCTATCAAGCCTGACGCACAGCAGTCTGCTCACTCCATGACAACGCCACACGCCGGCTCCGCCGGAACGCCTGATGCGGGTAAGAAGGCGTCGGGGTCCTCGGCTGGAAGCAACCCGCCGCTTGGTCCCTCGGCTTCTCCGCCACAACCTGTAAAGGGAACCTTCGAGTGGGAGGAAGGCAAGACGGACGAGAACTTCAATTTGAAGCCTAACGTTAACCGTGCCATGCCTATCCCGGAGGACCAGCGGAAGATCAGCGGCGAGGTTTACGAAATCAGAGGTGTTCTGAGGCTTCTAAAGGAGCAGGGTGAATTTTCGAAAAAAAAGACGGTGACAATACCTGCAACGATGACAAGACTTATAAAGAATTCATAGATCGAATCGTGCAGGCGGCCGATATCGGCTGTGTCTCACAAAATGCCGATACAACGCTGGCCGCAGCGGCTCTTGAGCAAATCCGGGCGGATATCGTGCGCCGAAAGGGCAGACAAATCATTTACAGCTATCTGTGGTGTCTCGGATTTTGGGCGCTTTGGGGTATCGGCGTTGCGGCCCTGGTTGTCCTTGTAGCGCATTTCTTTTTACCAGGCCTTAGGGGATATGGTTGGTTGATCGGGGGTTCCATGGTCGGGGGTTGGCTCTCGGTGGCCGCAGGCCGGCGCGAGGTCTCATTCAACGATATTCCGGATTTTCTCGACTACGGCCACGAACCAGCCATCCGCATGTTTTTTGTCGGAGTCCTAGCATCGATATTCGCACTCTTCCTTCAGTTGAATATCCTACCTATGTCTGTCGCGAACATTTCGCTTTCGAGTTTTTCCGACCCCGATTACATCGGCTGGGCCATTGCCATCGGCGTGATTGCCGGTATTGGGGAGCGAGCGTTGTCCGTGCAGTTGATCGCGCGCGCGCAAAATGTCCTTAATCCCGGCAAGCGTTAGGCGGTTTCGGATTAGGCCAAAGCAAAGTCGTGCCACGGGTCGCGCTGCGCGGCACGGCCGTCGACAGTTCTGAACGTCACCGATCGCCCGCAAATGTAGCGACGGCGCCATCTACGAACGTGTCAACGGAGACGCATCCACATGGCTCACACAAATCAAATGCGTTCCAATAGCCATGGAGACGCATTAGTCGCCAGGTTTGGTTAAACCTTCGCCTGTCGGGTCCTCGCTCAATTGTGCCCGGGTATGCGCTCCGGGCTGATCTCGCCACCGAGATTGGGAAAGCGAAGCTGGACGCGGCCTTGACCGGTCTTCGGGGCATGAGCAAGCGACACCGCACTCTTGCCATCGACCGTCGCACGTACGCGATATTCTCCCGGCGCAAGCTTGAAGAGCGCCCATGGCCCATCGCAGATCACGCTAACGACGTCGCGTCCGCGTTTGCTCACGGTGACCTGTTCGCCAGCGAGGAATTGACCACCCTTGCCGGTGACGACGACCTTCAGCGGATACGCATTCCAGCGCGGCATGTCTTCCGGATTCACGGCGACCCCCGTACACACCGTCTCGATGCCGTCGACTGTGGTGGGCGTGTCGAGCGGCAAAGCGCCCGGCGTTTGCGCCTGCGCGCCGCACGCTAAGGCACCACCGACCAATAGCGCACCACCCATATGACGCAAATCCAAAATCTTCCAAGACCGTTTCATAATGATCTCCAATACAAAGCCGCGAGCACCACCCTAGCATATTGCATATCAATGTCGCGCGAATTGCGGGTATCTTTCTCCGGTGACCGTTCCTTCGCCAGGAATTCCTGAGGATATGTGCGGAAAGTTCACGCAGATGATATCGTGGGGTGCGCTGGTGCGCCTGTCCGACCTGCTCGGCAGCGCGGGCACAGACCAGATGGAAACCGTCACGCCCATGCGATTCGCAAACGTCATCGCGCTGGACGGCGAACGGCGGCGCAAGTCCGTCCGCATGCGCTGGGGCCTCGTTCCGCCGGACGCGAGGGATCCGACGGCAGTCAAACCGCACATTCATGCTCGCGCGGAGACCGTCGACAGCAAGCCGACGTTTCGCGACGCGTTCCGGCACCGGCGCGGGCTGATCGCCGTGTCGACCTTCAACGAAGGCAAGGAGATCTCGCCGACCAAGACCGAGCAGTACGTGCTCGCGCCCAAAGACGGGAAGCCGATCGCCATCGCGGTGATCTGGGAGCGCTGGAGCGAGACCCGCGAAGCTCCGCTTCTGTCCTTCGCGATGGTGACCGTGCCGCCGAACGAATTGATCGGTACGATCACCGACCGTATGCCCGCTTTGATCGCCGACGGCGACTGGGCAAAATGGCTCGGCGAAGAACCGGCGACCGCCGAGGAATTGAAGGCGATGCTGCGCCCGTCCGGCTGCGATCTGGACATGCGCAAAGCCGGCGCGTCCAAACCGAAGAAGGGCGGCGACCAGCCGACGCTCCTGTAGGGCGCGGTTTCGCGATGATGACAAAATCGCCCGACAGAAGTAGGTTCGGCGGACGACTGAAAGGACTGGATATCGATGATGTGGGATTGGACCGGTAATGGCTGGTTGTGGGGCTGGTGGATACTGCACGGCCTGGGATCGCTGCTCTACCTTGTCGTGATAATCGTGGCCATCGTCGTGCTGGCCCGGGTTCTGGGCGGCAGCGGACGCGCCGCGCACACTCGGGGGGCGCTTGTCATTCTCCAAGAGCGCTACGCCAAGGGCGAAATCGATCGCGAAGAGTATCTCCAGAAGAAACAGGATCTGGGGGGCTAGATCAGGCGGATCACGGCGCCTGCGGCTCTTACTTGTTCTCGGCCGCCTTTGCCTGAACGATCGCCTGGAGCGCAAAGCTCAGGACGTCGATTTCTTCTTCGGTGATCCCGTAAGCGTGCATATGTACGTCGACCTGGGCGATCCTGATGAGCGTCGCAGCGAAGGCGAGCCCTTTCTCATCCAGTTTCTTCGCCTGCCGATCGAGGATGAGTGCGGTCTCTTCGAGTTCACCAGTCATTGGGGGCGGTTTCATGGCAGGCCTCTTGCGCTCGGCACGTTGTTTGGGCGGCCTTGATCCATTGCTCGGCCGTCACGATGGTCGCAAACGTGCTGGCAAGCGCGGTGACGGCACGATGGCTCTCACCCGCATCGAATCCGGGCAAAGGATCGCTTAACGTCGCATCGCAGACGAAGCCTACACGGTGGCCGTTTCGCGATGCATCGATGAGCGTCGGCAGACAGGTGGACCCGCCGGAAAATCCGGCAAGCACGAATACGCCGCCCGCCGCTTGCATGGCGTCCGCAAATTCCGGGCTCGCGTAGCATGAGTGCGCCGTCCGATCGAAGACCATGTCAGCGCGTTGCGGCTCGAATCCCTCGATCCAACGCGGCGATCGGGTTTCGCCCCCTCTCGCCGCCCGCCGGGGCGGACGCACGAAGGCCACCGGCCAACCGTCCGCCCTGGCACGGGCGAGAAGAAGGCGGCATTTCGCCAACGCTTGCGCGCCGCCAAATGCCGCCCGAGGGTCCAGCTTCTCAACATGCATATCCACGAACACCAGCGGCGGCACGAAGCGCCGTTCGCGGTATCTGCGGAAATCGACCACCACATTCACGGCGCGCGCACCTCGACTGAAGGACGGGATACCGGCCGGGCCGCCGAGCGCTCGAGGATGCCGGGCTCATGCCAGCGCCCTTCCGGACGGATGATCACGTAAGGATCGGTGCCGATCGTGATGGCCTCGGGATGGCGTTCGATCTCGAGCACGATCTCCACGTAATCGAAGTCCGAGAACGCGAACTCCTTGCCTCCCGGGAGCGGCACAAACCCGAACCGGCTCCAGAAATTCATCAGTCGGCGCTGCGCGTGCCCGTAAAGACGGCGGTAGCCCTTTGTGCGGCACAGTTCGATCGCCGCCTTCACCAGCTGGAATGAGAGCCTTGTGTTGCGGAATTCCTTGCGCACCGCCAGGCGTTCGATCTTGGCGAAATCCGCGAAATGACGGATACGGATACAACCTGCGGGTTCATCGCCGACATAGCCCAGCAGATGGATGGCGGTAAAGTCGTTGCCGTCGAACTCCTCTTCGTACGGACATTCCTGCTCGCCGATGTAGACGGCGCTGCGGATGCTGGCCACACGTAGCCAATCGTTGAACTCGCGGGCCACGGTCACCGACAGCGTCCGCCGCTCGTTGCCGCTGCGATAGCTGTCGTAAAGCGGAGCGTTGCTCGCTTTGGCTTTCGATCGTTCGTAGACGTACAGATGGGGCGCTTCGATGCCGTCGATCCTGGCGCCTTTGCGGAAGCCAAGCGCCTCGGTGAAGCGGTAGCCGTCGCTTGTCGTGACGCGGGTGAACAGCGGCACGCCGTCGTAGGGAGGGACCGATATCTTCTCGACCACCAGCGCCGCGGCGGGGGCCAGCGTGCCGGGTGCGTAGGTCGCCCAGAAATAGATGCCGGCCGGCCGCTCGCCGGGCTTGACCAGCAGCGCCGGATCGGGATTGCTGCAGTCGAGCGTGCGTGCGGCGAGCCCCTTAAGCCCTTGTTTTGTCAAGAGAAGCATCGCAACAAAACCTTCGCCCTTGGGATTGGCGGGGTTGAACGCCGCCTTGCGGGCGATGGCGCACATCGCGTCCGGATTATCCGCCACCACGCGGCGGACGACGCTTTTGTCCGCCAGTCCACCGATGCGGGTGTCGGCCTCCGCGAGCAAACGGTCGATTGTCGGCCCGTCCGGCTGAAAAATCGTCAAGCGCCGCGCCACACGGAGCGGATCAAGCTGTTCGAGAGGGTGCGACTTCTTCGGGATGCCAGCGGACCCAGGCTCGCCCGAGCGTACGAGGGAGAGAGAATGTTCTGTCATTTTTTTATCCCACCTGAAATTTCGTGTATTGTTCTAGCGAAGGGAGTACCGCGGGTATGCAGACGCTAGACGAACGGCGTGTTCTTGTGGGCGAACAGGTGGTCAGACCGCACCCAAAAACCTTGCCCGATTGGGAAGCGGCACACCTGTTTCTGGAGCTTGTTCGCCGCGGCAGCTTTCGAGCGACTGCCGACCATGTCGGCCTATCGGTCAACGCGCTGCGCAAGCGCATCGGAGATTTCGAGCGCTCGCTCGGCGTGACCCTCGTCACCCGCCATGTCGACGGCGTGCGCCTCACCGGCGAAGGCGACAAGATTCTCGCTGCGGCGAGTCAGATGGAGCGGGCCGCATTTGGGCTGATCCAGGCTCGCGACCGCACCGACCGCTCGATCACCGGCGAGGTGAAGCTCGCCGTGACCGAAGGACTTGGCACGTTCTGGATTGCGCCTCACCTAGTCGAATTCCATCGCGCCAATCCGAAGCTTTTGCTCGATGTGAATTGCGCCATGCGTTCGGCCGACGTGCTGCGCCTCGAAGCCGACATCTCCGTGCAGCTGACGCGGCCAACCGCCAAGGAGTTGAAGGTGGTGAAGCTCGGCCGGCTGCACCTCGTTCTGTTCGCGGCGCAGTCCTATCTCGACACTTACGGCGTGCCCAAGACCGCTGCCGACCTCGTCAACCATCGCATCGTCATTCAGGCCGACGAACAGCCGCAATGGGAAAAACTATATGACCGCATATTTCCGGGAATCCGGCCGGAAGGGCTGGTATCGCTGCGCACGAATGTGAGCAGTGCCCATTACTGGTCCATCACAAATGGCGCTGGCATCGGCATGCTGCCGACCTATGTACACGCCCTCGGCGCCCCAATCGTTCCCCTCGACCTCGAAATCTACCTGCCGGTCGACATCTGGATGACCTATCACCCGGGGGCCGCTCGCATTCCGCGCGTCCGGCGCCTGATCGATTGGCTGATCACGGCGTTCTCTCCGCGAACCTTCCCGTGGTTCCGGGACAAATTCATCCCACCACCCGAACTCAAGCAGCATTGCAAAAGAGAAGTTTTGGTCAATCCGTTTGCCGGTTTCGCGGGTGCGTCCCGCCGCGTCGGCTGAGGAACCCAGCCCATGAATACCAAGCGAGCAAATGCCATCGACAATCTGGTTGCCGGGCGCATCCGCGCCTATCGGCAGCAGCTCGGCATCACGCAGGCGAATGTCGCCGAAAAACTCGGCATCTCGTTCCAGCAGCTGCAGAAGTATGAGAAGGGCGTCAACCGCATTGGGGCGGGGCGTCTGTTCGAGATTGCCGCCGTCCTGCGTGTGCCCATCCAGGCGCTTTTTCCTGAGTCCGAGCCGACCGCCGCGCAAGCCTCCCGCCGCGCGGAAGAGCTGAAGGCGATCTCGGACTTCCTGGCGAGTGTCGACGGCTGGCGGCTGTGCCGCTCCTTCTTGCAGGTGGACGATCTTCGCAAGCGAAAGAAGATCATCGCCCTGGTGCAGGAAATCGCCGAGACGGCGGCAAGCGGAAAAGACCGCCCCTAAGACGCAATCAGTTTCCGTTTCTTCTCCGACCACTCGAAGACGACGGAACGATCGGGGCGGCATTGCTTTTTGTCCTTACCGCGATAATCGAAGCCGGCAATGAGATCGCGGAGGAATTTCAGCCGGGCGGTCTTCTTGTCGTTGGCGATCACCACATTCCAGGGCGCACGCGGATGACTGGTGCGCTCGAACATCTCGTCGCGCGCCTTGGAATAGGGCTTCCAGTTCCTGAGCGCCGCTTCGTCGACCGGCGAGATTTTCCACTGCTTCAGCGGATCCTTGTGCCGGTCGGAGAGCCGCTTCTTCTGTTCGGACTTGGTGATGTCGAGGTAATATTTGCGCAGGTGAAGACCGTCGTGCACCAGAAGATCCTCGAACGGCACGACGACGTGGAAGAAATCCTTCACCTGCTGCTTGGTGCAGAAGCCCATGACGCGCTCGACGCCGGCGCGATTGTACCAGGAGCGGTTGAAGACGACGAACTCACCGCCCGCCGGAAGATTGGGGACGAAACGCTGGAAATACCATTCGGTGAGGTCGTGGTCGGAGGGCTTGCCCGGCGCGTGGACGATTGTCTCGCGCGGACTCATGTGCTCGATCAGACGCTTGATCGTGCCGTCCTTGCCGGCGCTGTCACGGCCTTCCAGGATGACGAGCACGCGCGCGTTGTCCTCGATCAGCTGGCGCTGCAGTTTTACCAGCTCTATCTGCAGCTTGCGCAAGGCGCGTTTGTAGTGCTCGTCCTGGCCGTTTTCTTCGTCGTCGTACATGGTTCTGGCATCTCTGCGATTCAGCAATTAGAGGCACCTCGGCATGCCCGCGCAAGTGCTAAAGCCGCCTGAAAGACGCCAGAGTATCACGGCCACCTTCCGGGTCGCGCACCCGCAGCGCGGCTATGCCGAAGACCTGGGCCAGCGCTTCGTCCGACAGCGCCGTAGCGGGCGCCCCGTCCGCCGCCAGGCGGCCCTGGTGCAGGACGATGATCTCGTCGCAATGGCGCGCGGCCAGCGACAGGTCGTGCAGGGTCACAGCCACGGCGGCACCGCGCCGCGCCTCTTCGCGCAACAACTCCATCAGGCGAAGCTGGTGGGCGGGATCGAGGAACGCCGCCGGCTCGTCGGTCAGCAGGATCGGCGCGCCGGTGGCTAGCGCGCGCGCGAACAGAACGCGCGCCCGCTCGCCCGCTGAAAGCTCGTCCGTGCGCCGGTGCGCGAAGGCGCTCGCATCGCAGCGCGCCAGCGCTTCTCCAACCGCCAGCCTGTCGGACGCCGAAGGCGTGGCAAAGGCGGCACGATGCGGCAGCCGTCCGAGCATCGCGACATCCTGCGCCAGCATCGGCCATTTCGCCTCGCCGCCTTGCGGCAGGTAGGCGGCGGCGCGCGCCAGCTCCCGGCGCGGCCATTCCGCCAGCGACTTGTTCAGTATACGGATCGATCCGTCGGCGAGCGGTTGAAGGCCGAGGATGGCGCGCAGCAAGCTGGTCTTCCCCGCGCCGTTGGGACCGACAATCCCCGTCACCGCACCGGCGGCGAAGCGCGCCGAAACCTCACTCAGCGCCGCCCGCGCCCCATAGCGCACTGAGACCTTCTCAAGGACGACCGCGCTCACGGCTTGCCCCTCATGCGCAGGATCAGCCAGAGGAAGAACGGCGCGCCCAGCATCGCCGTCACCACGCCGAGCAGAAGCTGGCCGTCGGGTGCGATCAGGCGCACGGCCACGTCGGCGGCCGTCACTAGCACCGCCCCGCCGAGCGCCGAAGGCAGGATCAGCCGCGCCGGCTGATAACCGCAGAACGGCCTGAGCAGATGCGGCACCACCAGGCCGACGAAGCCGACGGCGCCGGCCGCCGCCGTCGCCGCGCCCGTCGCCAGCGCCACGCCGACGATCACTCGCCCGCGCACGCTGGCTACGTCGATGCCGAGGCTGCGCGCAGCGTCCTCGCCCAGGGTCAGCGCATCCAGTCCGCGCGCGGCAGTCAGCAGCAGCGCCAGACCGGCCCCCGTCAGCGGCAAGGCGAACGCCAGATCGTCCAGCGTACGGTCTTTCAACGAGCCCATCATCCACAACACCATCTCGCTCATGGCGTAGGGATTAGCGGCGAAGGACAACGCGAGCGCGGTGAGCGCGGTGGCGAAGCTGGCAATCGCCACGCCTGCTAGGATCAGGGCCACGACGCCGGCCCCGCTGCGGGAGAGAAGATAGAGGATGCCCGCTGCGACCAGGGCGCCGGCGATCGCGAAAGCGGGCAAGGCAAGCGCATGGGCCGCCGCGAATCCGAAATAGAGCGCCAGCACGGCGCCGAGTCCCGCCGTCGAGGTCACGCCGGTCACTCCCGGCTCGGCGAGCGGATTGCAGAACAAGCCTTGCAGCGCCGCCCCGCTGCTGCCCAGCGCCGCGCCGACGACCAGCGCCAGGGCGGCGCGCGGAAAGCGGATCTCGCGGGCAATGACGCCGGCTGCGCCCTGGCCGTCCAACAGACCGGCAAACAAAGCGCGCGGCGAAAGCTCGGACGGCCCCAGCAAGAACGACCAACAAGCAAAGGCGAACGCCAGCGCTACCAGCGCAAACGTCACGCGCGAGCGGCGCGCATCGCCGACGCTCTGTGTCCGCAAGAAGGCAATCGTATCGTCCATGCGCGGCCCTGTTTCGTCGCCGCTGCCGTTTCGGTTTCCCGAAACGATTTTCCGATGGCACACCCCGGCCACACGGATGGACGACACGCGCCGGCAGGTCTCCTGGCTTGGCGGCTCCTTCGTGCGCACGGCCTTCCCGGTTGCCCAGTGGCCTCACGCTTTGCGCCGCTTACAGTTGCGGGGGCAGCCGCGGGATTTTCACCCGCGTTCCCTTTGACCGTCGCGTCGGGAAAGTCTTAGTGCCGCGCCCCGGCCTGCGCAAGCGCGCGGGCCTTGCGCGCCAGATCGCCGAAGGTCTCGGCCGCGTCCAGCGACCAGGGACCCGGGCAGAGCAGCGGCGTCAGCACCGCATGTTCCGTCCGCCCTTTCAACGCCTTGAGCGCGGGATGGTGTAGGATCATGTAAGCCCGCGCCGAACCGCTGCGCGCCTCCCCGCCGAGGATGAGAAGTTCGGGGGCGGCGGTGATCACCGATTCCACCGGCAAGGTTCCCATGCGTGTGAGCTGGGCCCGCGGCGCGGCGTTGGCGATCCCCGACAGCGCCATCACTTCGTCTGTGATGCCGCCGGAACTGGCATAACCATTGGGTTCGTAAAGGATCGTTCTTACCGGCGGTCGCGGCGCGGCCGCACGGGCGGCGGCGATCTTGCGGTCCATCTCGCCGAGCATCTCCTTCGCCTTGACGGGCGCGCCGAGCTTTTCGCCCAGCATCTCCGTGATAGCACGCACGTCCGCGAGCGAATTCGCCCACGGCACGTCGAGGACGGCGATCCCCAGCTTCTTCAGATTGACATGCAAGCGAGGGTTCGTGCCCGCATACATCACGACCAAATCGGGGGCGAGCGAAAGCACGGTTTCCGTGCCGGGATGGATCGTGCGGATACCCTGGACGCGGTCGGCAATGGTCGAAACTACCGGATGGCGATCCGTCGCCTCGTAAGACAGCGCCGCGATCCGTTCGCGCGGAACCAGCCGGAAGACATACTCGTCCGTGCACAAAAACGTGGAAACGACGCGCTGCGGTGCGGCAAAAGCAGGCTGGGCAAGGATGTACAACACGCATAAAATCGTGACAATCCAGCCATGCGCCGGGCGCATATTGTTGCGCGTGCCGGCGTGCCCCATTTGTGGAGCGGTATTCAGGGGAGAGACCATGCGCAAGACCTTTTTTGTCGCCGCGTTCGCCGCGACCATATCCCATTCGACGCTGGCGTTAGCCGCGCAATCGGCCGGGCAAATCCTCGACGCCTACAAGCTAGCCACCGGCGGCAGCGCCTGGAACGACAAAGTCACCATGAGCAGCGAATTCGCTCTCTCCGCCTACGGCCTGACCGGCACGGAGCATGCCGTCACCGATCTTAAAAATGGCCGCTCCGAGAGCGATTACAAGATGGGTCCCGCCGGCGGCGCCAACGGCTTCGATGGAATCAATCCCTGGCAGAAGGACATGTCGGGGACCGTCACGCTGCAGCAAGGCGGCGACGCGCAGGTGCTTGCGGTCAACGATGCCTACCGCATTTCGGGCAAATGGTGGCAGCCGGACCGCGGTGGCGCGGACATCGTGAACGACGGCGAGAAGACCGAAGGCGGCGCAACCTACGAAGTGCTCACGATCACGCCGAAGGACGGCAAGCCGTTCGATGCCTGGTTCGACGCCACGACGCATCTGCTGGCGAAGACGGTCGAAAAACAAGGCTCCCAAACGGTCACCACCGCGATGGCCGATTACCGGCCCGTCGATGGCGTGATGCTGCCCTACAAGGTGGTCATCGACACTGGCGTGGGCGAGAAATACCTTCAGACGGTGACGCTGATCAAAGTGGCGTTTCTCGGTGCGCAGCCGGACTCGGCCTATGCCCCACCCAAAGTGACGGTCGCTGATTTCTCGATCACCGGCGGCGCGCCGCAGACCGAGATTCCCTTCCAACTCCTGAATAATCACATCTATGGCGAGGCGAAAGTGAACGGCAGGGGACCGTTCGTCTTCGTCTTCGACACCGGCGGACGCAACATCGTCACGCCGCCGATCGCCAGGGAGCTGGGCCTCAAGGTCGAAGGCAATTTGCCAGGCACCGGCGCCGGCGAAGGCGTGATGGAAGGCGGCTTCGCGCATATTGATCAGCTCGAGGTCGGCGACGCCACGTTGAAGAACCAGCTCTTCATCGTTCTTCCGCTCGACACGATGGGCAATATCGAAGGCAATCCCATGCCCGGGATGGTCGGCTACGAAGTGTTCCGCCGCTTCGTTACGCGGATCGACTATGGTGCCAAGACGCTCACGCTGATCGACCCCAAACACTTCGATCCGACGAACGCGGGTACGCCGGTCAAGTTCAACTTCAACGACCAGATTCCGGAAGTCATGGGCACGTTCGAAGGCCTGCCGGCAAAATACGATCTCGACACCGGCGCGCGCTCCGAACTGACGCTGACCAAACCCTTCGCTGAGAAAAACGGCTTGCGCGCCTCCCATCCCAAGGGCGTGGATGCGGTGGACGGCTGGGGCGTCGGCGGGCCGTCAAGCGGCTATGTCACGCGCGGATCGGAGATGACGATCGGTCCGCTCAAGATCGACAACTTCGTCACCACGCTGGCGACGCAGGACAAAGGCGCGTTCGCCGGCAACGATTACTCGGGCAATGTCGGCGGCGGCATTCTCAAGCGTTTCGTCGTCACCTTCGATTACGAAAACCAGATGATGTACCTGAAGCCGCTGCCCGGCCCGGTGGCCGATACCGGCACCTTCGACCGCGCCGGCATGTGGATCAACCAGTCGGGCGCGGGTTTCAAGATCGTCGACGTCACCAAGGGCGGCCCGGTGGAAGCGGCCGGGCTGAAACCCGGCGACATGATCACCGCCGTCGACGGCAAGCCGGCCATGGAAATCCATCTCTACGATCTACGCCAGAGGCTGCGCAACGATGCGCCGGGTACGATCGTGAATTTCAAGATCGTGCATGGAACGAAGACCAAGCACGTCAAGGTCAAGTTGCGCGATTTGATTTAGGGCGGAAATTTCAGGGCCGGCGGGAAGAGCGCCCCTCCTCCCCGCCCTGACTTTCCGGAACGCGGATACGTATATTTTTTCGCGGCTTCCGGCGCGGAAGGAATAATCTTCGCGCCGGGGCATGATCGACACTCGGGAAAAGCGTGCCTAGAGTAGCGCTTGTGGCAACCGCTGGGATTCGAGCATGCCGATCTATCGCGCCCCCGTAGACGATTTCCGCTTCGTGATGCACGAGTTGCTGGAGCTGGAGAAGCAACGCGACCTGCCGCGGTTCGCCGATCTTGAGCCCGAACTGGTCGACGACATCCTGATCAACGCCGCGAAGTTCTGCGAAGAGGTGCTGCAACCGCTCAACCAGTCCGGCGACGAGGAAGGCTGCCATTTCGAGAACGGCGTGGTGCGCACGCCAAAAGGCTTCAAAGAAGCCTATGAAGCCTATCGCCAGGCGGGATGGGGCGGGCTTGGGGCGCGCGCGGAATTCGGCGGCTCGGGCATGCCGATGATCATCACCATGGCCGTCTCCGAGATGGCGACGTCGGCAAACCAGTCTTTCGCCATGTATCCGGGACTGACCAGCGCGGCCTATTCCGCGCTGATCGCCGTGGGCGCGCCGTGGATGAAGGAACACATCGTTCCCAAGCTAATCGACGGCGAATGGGCCGGAACGATGTGCCTGACCGAGCCGGGATGCGGCACCGACTTGCGTCTGATGAAGACCCGCGCGGTGGAGCAGCCCGACGGCACCTATCGCATGAACGGCACCAAGATTTTCATCTCGGGCGGCGACCAGGATTTGACCTCGAACATCATCCACATGGTGATCGCGAAAATCCCCGACGAGAACGGCCGGATTTACGACGACCTTTCCACCGTGAACTTCTTCATGGTGCCGAAGTTCCTGGTCGGCGAAGACGGCAAGATGGGTGCGAAGAACGACGTCAACACCGGCGGCATCGAGAAGAAGATGGGTATCAAGGGCCAGGCGACCTGCGTGCTCAATTTCGACGATGCAATGGCGTGGCGGCTGGGACCGAAACCGCTGCCGCCCAAACCGGGCGAGAAACGTTCCGCCAGCGCCGGTATGGCGGGCATGTTCGGCATGATGAACGCCGCGCGGCTCGGCGTCGGCGTGCAAGGCGTCGCAATCGGCGAAGTCGCCTATCAAAACGGCATGGCCTATGCGCACGAGCGCCGCGTCGGTCAGGCGCTGACCGGGCCCGCCGAACCCGACAAGTCCGCCGATCTTCTGATCGTGCACCCCGACGTCAAGCGCATGCTGCTGCATTGCAAGTCGTTCGTCGAAGGCGCGCGGGCGGTGACGATGTGGACGACGTTGAACATGTCCATCGCGCGCTCGAACCGGCCCGAGGCGGATACGGCCGGGCATCTGGTCGAACTACTGACGCCGGTCATCAAGGCGTTTTTCACCGACATGGGCTTCGAGGCCGCGAATCTGGCGATGCAATGCTATGGCGGCCACGGCTATATCCGCGACAACGGCGTGGAACAGTTCGTGCGCGACGGGCGTATCAACCAGGTTTACGAAGGCGCCAACGGCGTGCAGGCGATGGACCTTGTCGGGCGCAAGCTCGGCCGCAAAGGCGGCGCCGCGCCGATGGCACTGTTCGGTTTGATCTCCGGCTGGCTGGCCGAGAACGACGACGCGGCGCTGGTGCCGTTCGCCAAACCCGTGAAGCGCGGGCTCGATATCCTGCAACAGGCGACGATGTGGCTGGCGCAGCATGGCGTGGCCAACCCCAACGACGCGGGCGCCGCGGCGTCGGATTATCTGCGGCTGATGGGAATCGTCGTGGTCGGCTGGATGTGGGCGCGCATGGCGAAGGTGGCGCAAGCGAAACTCGCGGTCGTTCCCCCGAACGCGCAGTTCTACAATGACAAGCTGACATGCGCCAAATACTGGATGGAGCGCCCGATCCCCGAATGCCCGATGCTGCTGGAACGCATTTCCGCCGGTAGCGCGACGATCATGGAGTTCAATTGAGCGCCATTTCGGCTGGCTTCGGTGACATTGCCGTCTATGTGGAATGACCGCCGTCCTCGATCATTGTCGCCCCACGATCAATCAGCCGCTGGTGCAGCTCAGCGATCATTACACAGAGTTGGACGGTTGGGTCGCGCCACTTGGTATGCTTACGTCGTTGGCTCCGAAACCACATTAATACCCATGCCAGCCAGCCCAGAAATGCAAGCGAGGTCAGAATCTCGAACCCCTGAAGACTCTCCAAATAAGCGGCAACGACTACTACGGACAGCCAAAGCAATGCCGCCAACACGGAAAAACACCATAGAAAGATATTTGAAGAGCGCCTCCATTTGATAAATTGCCGGAACTTCAACATGCACAGTCGTATGCCCATCATTTTGCTATAGACATCGGGTGCAAAAAACTGATCGATTGAATTTTGCCATTGAGCGTCCACGCTCACGAAATTGTTTTCGATCAGTTTGCACAAGACCGCAAACATGATTGGAAGGATAAGAACGCCAACAAGGACGACCAATGCAGGCCCCACAAGTTGCACGCAGGAAATACTAAGAAAATCAGGCTGCGATGAACAAGAGGCTCCAAAGTGGAACACTCTCATCGCCGCGCTCAACAGATCGACACTGAACAAACATGCGATGGCCATCAACAACACAAGAAGGCAATATATTGCGAATGGATGCTTCAAATGATCGTCGTTGTTTGAATGACCCGTTTTGATGTCCATCAGCGGGACGAATCGTGAGACTACCGGAGTATCTCTTGGAAAATATCTGAGTTTATATCTTCTTTCTTTCTGATCGTATCCGACGTTCGGCTTATGCAAAATTTTGAAATACTCTTTTTCGATTTCCCGGGCGTTTGAGTCGGTATCCGGCGGGAGGATCTCTGGTTCCGTCCCGTTGTCTGAGCCGTCGTTTCCTTTTCCGCTCTCGTTGACAACAGCGGCACTCTGAGCGGACGAGCGATCTGCTCCCGCCTTTGACGCATGTGCGGACATCGTGCCCCCCCTTCAACGCCGTCAGGCATGTCTGCCGACATTACCCACCCCGAACGGCAATCAACTCCCCCGGGCAATAGAAACAAAATGCCACCAGTGGGAACCTTCGGCAAGCATTTGACAGCCAGTTCCGACAAGACAAACCTTAGTAAATGGCACGTTGCGCGACAGTTGCGCCGCTTTCTTTGCGAATGAGAGTCACTGCCACTCAACGCAGATCAAGCGAACGGCGTGAGGGATTAAGATGAGCACTCGAAGGAATCGCATCATCAATGCGGACTCGACGAGGTCTGCAAAGCCAGCCGGGCCGAACGCGATGAAAGAACTGCCCCTCTCCAAGGTCTATCAATTGCTCGAGCCGGGCCCCGTGGTTTTGCTGACGACCGCCCGCAAGGGCCGCGCCAATGTCATGACCATGTCCTGGCACATGATGGTCGAGTTCGAGCCGCCGCTGGTCGCCTGCATCGTCAGTAATCGCAATCACAGCTTCGCCGCGCTGCGGGCGACAAAGGAGTGCGTGATCGCCATTCCGGCGCGAAAACTGGCAGCCAAAGTCGTGAAGGTCGGCAATTCGTCAGGCCGCGACATCGACAAGTTCAAGGCCTTCGGTCTGACCCAAGCTCCGGCCACGCGCGTGGCGCCGCCGCTGGTGGCGGAGTGCTTCGCCAATCTCGAATGCAAGGTGACCGACACGCGCCTCGTTAATTCCTACTGCCTTTTCATCCTCGAAGTGCTCAAGGCCTGGATCGATCCGGCGCAGAAGAACCCCAAGACGATCCACCATCGCGGCTATGGCACGTTCGCCGTTGACGGCGAGACGATCAGACTGAAATCGAGGATGCGGTAGCCCACTTTGCGGGAAACGGCCTGAACGGACGCGCTAGCCGAAGGTGACGAGCGCCCCGCTGGCCTTGGGCAAATGGACCGTCACCATCCCGCTGCGCGCCTTGATTGTCTCGTCAATGGCCGGCGACCAGGCGCCGCCCGCGCCCACCGGCGCGCCGCCCAGCGTCGTGTCCGCCGTATCGTCCACGCGCGGCGCGTATAGCCGAAGGACGGAAGCAAACATTGCCGGCGTTCCCGGATCGATCGTCAGAACGACGTCGCGATCCTCGTTTTTGTTGAAGAGGACAGCCTTCGCCGCGCCCGCCGTGCTGAGGCCATAAGCGGTCAGCAGAGGCGCCGCCGCCGCGTTGTCGATGTCCGCCGCAACAAGCGTGCCCGGGCCGGCTTCGGCAAAGAGCAGCATCCCGTAATAGAGCGGCCGCGCCAGAAGACCGTTCTTCGGCGTGCCGGCAATCGGCGTGTACCAGCCATAGCCGCCGCCATGGAAGTTGATGCCCGTGCCGCCCGCGGCCGCGAGCTGGTACATCAGGTCCGCACCCCACAAGGCCGACGCAAAGGTATCGCTGACCGACGGTTTGCCGCCTTGATAGCAGGAGTTGGTCTCCGCCATGCGGAACGGCAAGCCGGTCTCCTGGTGCGTGCGTGCCATGCCTTCGAACTCTTCCTGCAGGCGCGGATTCGGACTCAGCAGCCGCTCGATGGTCATGGAAGGATCGTCGGGCGGACCTTCGGCGTAGTAATGCTGCGAGAGGAAGAGCACGTCATTCTTGAACCGCTGGGCAAAGGGAACCAGCCATTCGTTGTTATAGGCCGTATCGGGTCCGGCGAAGGGAGCGCCCGGCACGCGCGCGCGCACCGCATCGAAGAAGCGCTGCCACTCCACGGCAAACTGCTCGAAGCCGTAGTCCGCCGCGCGCAAGTCGTTGCGGTAAAAAAGGTCGGGTTCGTTGCAGAGCTGCAAGGCGATCAGCTTCGAGCCCATCGTCTTCGCGACATATTCGGCTTCGTCGGCGGCGGTCTCGGGGCTTTCGCTGCCCATGTTCAGCCCGTAGATCAGCCTCCATCCGGTGGCGTCGAGGAAATCGCGCAGGTTGCGGATGGCGAGCGGCGTGACCGCGCGGCGCGGAGCCGGTTGCTTGCCCGTGTCCGGCCCCGCAACTTCATCACGCAGGCTGTCCGCTGGATCGTGGCCGCCGAACGACGGTTTGGGCGTCCACACACTGTAGGCGCTGGTATTGCCGCCGATGCGCAACACGCCAGACGCGCCTAGCCGCCGGACGAATCCGGCAAGCTGCGTGTTGGCGGCCGAGAAGAAAGTGGGATTGTGCAGTTGCGCGGTCTCGTAGCTCAGCCCGGTGAAATCTTCGGGAATAGAGTCTCCGGGCTTGTCGGGGCGTAACGTCAGCCGCAGCGAACCGGTTCCGGCGAGGCTGCGCGGCACCCCAAAAGCGGCGCCGGATGCGAGCAGAGAAAGCTGGATGAACTTTCGCCGGTCCATGCCCGGCATTCGAGCACGCCCAGCGCGGCTGTGTCAAAGAAGAAGCCGGCGGCGGAGATGAGCGCGACGGTCGCGTTGCCGAAAAGGGCGATCTCCGGCATCGGCTGGCAGGCCGGACCCGCACGGGAATATCCTGGGGCAGCATCAGACGGATAAAAATGCGAAGTAAATTTCCTTCCCCGCCGACGGGGGAGGTGTCTCCCGAAGCACGAAGTGCGTAGGGAGACGGAGGGGGCGTATGCGATGTTGCCCACTCGCATGCCTTCGCGAAAAATCGGCGGGCACTCCCCCGCAAGCAGGGAGAAAAAGCACGCCGCACCTGCCGGTTTTGCGAATTATGTGAATGACATATCGTTGCGACAGACTTTCAGTATTGATTGAGAAACAAACAGAGCGGACGATTGGTCGGCTATTATTTGCGTATATGAAGAGCAGATAGGCCAGCGACTTTACGCGGCTATCTTCCTGGCATATCCTAATACTGGGGGCGTTTGAGCGATCTCGACATAATTGGAACTTAGTTCCGACTGAATTGCACAAAAAAACTCACACAACAATCTGATCGATGTTCCTGAATGGGGGGAGCGGTGACAAATCACGCGATACTTGAACTCATTTCTTTGCACATAGAATCGGCTCTGCTCGTGTTATTTGTGCTTGCCTCAGGATTCGGCGCCGCGTTCGCGGCTGTCTACACATACTTCAAAGACGTAACCTCAAAGTACATCTCCCTAACGAATCTCTACGTCTTGTTCACCGACCGCTACAACATCAAACAGATGTATGACAGCCTTAGGATGCTGACCGAGTATTATAAGAAAAATCCGGCAACATTTCTCCAGCGCTGGAAGGAAGATAAGGTAAGTCCCGCTGGAGTTGGGGACCTCCGAGCTGCAAAGAGGGTTGTCGACAGATACTATTACGACATCGCACAATTATACGATGCGAGATATATCTCAAAGAGTTTTGCGAGCATGCTCTGCGCACAAGCGGGATTAAATGTCTTTTACAACATATGTGTTCCTATGAGTGATGTAAATTTTCCAAAGAACGAGAAGAACTTCTACAAGATTCTGAAGCGCATCCGTCCCAAATACGGTGACGGAGAAATATATTGAACGCTTACGCCGCCTCGGCCAGTTTCGCCAACTGCGTCAGCACCGCCTGCACGCCTTTCAGCCGCGCTTCGGGCGTTGGCCAATCGCGCGTGACCACGATTTTCTGATCGGGACGGACCTTCATCGTGCCGTGCTGCGCGCCGATGAAACGCACCAGAGCCAAGGGATTGGCGAACTCGTTGTGGCGGAAGGCGATGGTGCCGCCTTTCGGCCCCGCCTCCACTTTCTCCACCGACGCCGCGCGGCAAAGCTGCTTGATCGCGACGATCTCGAACAGATGGCGCACCTCTTCCGGCAGCGCGCCGAAGCGGTCGATCAGCTCGGCGGCGAAGCGCTCGATGTCGTTGCGCGTTTCGATGGTCGCCAGCCGGCGATACAGCGCCATGCGGACGTTGAGGTCGGGCACATAGGCTTCCGGAATGAGCACGGAGGCGCCGATGCTGATCTGCGGCGACCATTGGTCGGCGATTTCGGCCTCCGCTTCGCCGCTGCGCATCTGCGAGACGGCTTCTTCCAGCATCTCTTGATAAAGCTCGATGCCGACTTCCTTCACATGGCCGGATTGCTCCTCGCCCAGGAGGTTGCCGGCGCCGCGGATGTCCATGTCGTGGCTGGCGACGGTGAAGCCCGCGCCCAACTGGTCGAGCGATTGCAGCACCTGAAGGCGGCGCTCGGCGGATTCGGTCGGCTTGCGGTCGGGCGGCGTCGTCAGATAGGCGTAGGCGCGCTGCTTGGAGCGGCCGATGCGGCCGCGCAACTGGTAAAGCTGCGACAGGCCGAACTGGTCGGCGCGATGCACGATCAGCGTGTTGGCGGTGGGGATGTCGAGGCCGCTGTCGATGATGTTGGTGGAGACCAGCACGTCCACCTTGCCGTCGTAGAACGCGGTCATCACGTCTTCCAGGATGGTCGACGCCATCTGGCCGTGGGCGCGCGCCGATTTCACTTCCGGCACCGTCGCCTTGAGAAACGCCTGCGCCTCGCCGAGATCGGAGATGCGCGGAACGACGTAGAAGCTCTGCCCGCCGCGGTAATGTTCGCGCAGCAATGCCTCGCGGACGACCAGCGGATCGAACGGCGTCACGAAGGTGCGCACGGCGAGCCGGTCGATCGGCGGGGTGGTGATCAGCGACAGGTCGCGCACCCCCGACAGCGCCAATTGCAGCGTGCGCGGGATCGGCGTGGCGGTCAGCGTCAGCACATGCACGTCGGACTTCAGGGCCTTCAGCCGTTCCTTGTGCGAAACGCCGAAATGTTGTTCCTCGTCGACGACCACCAGACCCAAGTTGCGAAATTCGATTCCCTTGGCGAGCAGCGCATGGGTGCCGATGACGATGTCCATGTCGCCGGAGGCCAGCGCCGCCTTGGTCTCGCGCGCTTCCTTGGCATCCACGAAACGCGACAGCTGGCGCACCTTCAGCGGAAAACCGGCGAAGCGTTCGCTGAAGACCTTGGTGTGCTGGCGCGCCAGAAGCGTGGTCGGCACCACTACGGCGACCTGCTGGCCCGCCATCGCCACCACGAAGGCGGCGCGCAGCGCCACTTCCGTCTTGCCGAAACCGACGTCGCCGCAAATCAGCCGGTCCATCGGCCGGCCTCTGGCCAAGTCTTCGATGGCGTCGGCGATGGCTTTTTCCTGGTCCTCGGTCTCAGAATAGGGAAACCGCGCGCAGAATTCGTCGTAGAGTCCCTCCGGCGGATCGGCGGGCGGCAGCGACTTGAGTTCGCGCGCGGCGGCAATACGGATCAGTTCGGACGCGATCTCGCGCACCCGCTCCTTGGCGCGCGCCTTGCGCTGCTGCCAACCGGCGCCGCCGAGGCGATCGAGTGCGGCCGCGCCCTCCTCCGCGCCGTAGCGGGTGAGCAGTTCGATGTTCTCGACCGGCAGAAACAGCTTGCCGCCGTCATATTGCAGCTCCAGGCAATCGTGCGGCGCGCCCATCACGTCGATGGTCTGCAAGCCGACATAACGCCCGACGCCGTGCTCGATGTGGGTGACCAGATCGCCCGGCGCCAGACCGGAAGCCTCGGAGAGGAAATTCTGCGCCCGGCGCGCCCGCGTTTGCGAACGCGCCATGCGATCGCCGAGAATGTCCTGCTCGCTCACCACGGCGAAATCGGGGGCCTCGAAACCATGCTCGATGCCGAGCACGGCCAGGCCCACGGCGCGCGCGGCCATCTCAAGCGCATCGGGCCAATCGCCGACGCGGCGGATCGCGGCGAGCCCGTGATCGGCAAGCACCCCGCCCACGCGTTCGGCTGAGCCCTCCGTCCAGGCGGCGACGATCACGCGTTTGCCCGCCGCGTGCAGCGCGTCGATATGCGCATCGGCGGCCTCGAAGACGTTGACACGGCCTTGCGCGCGCTCCGGCGCGAAATCGCGGCCCAGCTTGCCGCCCGCATCGACCGAACTCATGGATTCCGGCGCTTGGAACGGCGAAAGGTCGCGCACCGGATGGCGGGCGAGCGCGCCGTTCCATTCCTCCGCGGTCAGATAAAGCCAGTCGGGCATGAGCGGTTTGTAAGGCGGGGATTTCAGCGCGCCTTTGGCGGCATCGTCGCCTTTCAGGAACTGCCGCCGCGTCTGGTAGTAATCGGCGATCAGCTCCAGCCGCGCGACTTTTGCCTCGTCGATGTGGTGGCCGAGCATCAGCAGCGCGCGCGGCGCGAAATCGAACAGCGTCTCGAGCTTGCCGTAGAACAGCGGCAGCCAATGTTCCATGCCTTGCGCATGGCGCCCGGCGCTGACGGATTCGTATAGCGGATCGTCGCTGGCCGGACCGAAGGTGGCGACATAGCCGCTGCGGAAACGGCTGATCGAGGCGTCGTCGAGCGGCACCTCGCTGGCGGGAAAAAGTTCGATGGCGGCGACTTCGCCCGACGACAATTGCGTTTCGGCGTCGAAGCGGCGGATGGCGTCGAGCGTCTCGCCGAAGAAGTCCAGGCGCAGCGGCTGCTCGCCCGGCGGCCACAGATCGACGATGCCGCCGCGCAACGCGAAATCGCCCGGTTCACGCACCGTGCCGCTGCGGACATAGCCGTTATGGGCGAGGAACAAGGCCAGCTTCTCGTGCGAGACATTGTCGCCCACGTGGGCGGCAAAACTCGCGCCCAAAATGGCTTCGCGCGGCGGCACTCGCTGCAGGATGGCGTTGACGGTGGTGACGACGACGACGGGGCCGGAATCCTTGCTGCGGCGCGCCAAGGCGGCCAGCGTCGCCAGCCGCGTGCTTTCGATGTCGGGCTTGGGCGAGACACGGTCGTAAGGCAGACAATCCCATGCCGGGAAAGACAGAACGGACATACCGGGCGCAAAGAAGCGCATCGCGTCGGCGGCGCCGGCGGCGCGCAAATCGTCGGAGGCAACGAACAGCACCAGCCCCTTCAGCCGCAAGGCCGCTTCCGCCGTCAGCCAAGCGTCATAACCTTCCGGCGCGCCGGTGACGATGAGACGGCCCTGCGTACGGGCGATGTAGGTTACACGTTCCAAGTCGGGTTCTTACGCATGCACAAGGCTTTCAGCCGCGCGAAGACATGGGTGTCATAGGCCGCGGGCACCGGCGCCTCGCCTTTGAGCCAGGAAAAAACCTGTTGATCCGGCGCGTCGAGGAGCGCTTCGAGCTGACCCAATCCGGCATCGTCCAGGCCCGCTAGTTCGCGCGCAGCGAAGGTTCCGAAGATCAAATCGACCTCCTTGAAGCCCCGCCGCTGGGCGCGGAACAACAGCCGTTTACGGCGGGTCTCCAAGGAGCCACCTTTTTCACTGCCGGTCATGGGCGGGGGATATAGACCTTGGAACCGTTCCCTGCCAATGGCGGACCAATGACGGACGGCCGCACGTCGATTATTCTCTCGGAACCATGCGGCCAGCGATTCTGTTCCCCCTGTTCGCCGAGACGCGCACCCTGCCGGGCATCGGCCCCAGGCTGGAGAAGTTGATCGCGCAAGTGGCGGGCCGGCGGCTGGTGGACCTGATCTTCGATCTGCCGGTGGGCGTGGTCGACCGATCCTATCGTCCCAAGCTGATCGCGGCCGAGGCGGGGCGCATCGCCACCGTCACCGTCAACGTGCTCGATCATCTGCCGCCGTACGATAAGCGCCAGCCCTATCGCGTGCGCTGCTCGGACGAGACCGCCGCGATCGAACTCGTCTTCTTCCATGCCAATCTCGACTATCTGAACAAGGCCTTGCCCAAGGGCTCGCGGCGTATCGTCAGCGGACGGATCGAGCGCTTCAACAATCGCCTGCAAATGCCCCACCCTGACTACGTGCTGCCGCCGGAGCAGGACTCCGAGCTGCCGCTGCACGAGCCGGTCTACGCGCTGACCGAAAACCTTCCAGGCAAATCGCTGGCCAAGGCGATCCGCGGAGCGCTGGAAAAGGTACCGGCGCTGCCCGAATGGCAGGATCCCTCATACCTCAAGGCGCGCGGCTGGCCGGCCTTTGCCGAGGCGCTGCGCAAGGCGCACGCGCCGGTGCACGAGGCCGATCTGGCGCCGACCACGCCGGAACGCATGCGGCTGGCCTATGATGAACTCCTGGCGAACCAGCTCGCCCTGATCCTGATCCGCGCCCATATGCGCGCCGCCAAAGGACGTCCGCTCAAAGGCGACGGACATCTGAAAGCCAAGGCGCTGGCCGCCTTGCCGTTCGCGCTCACCGAGGCGCAGAAGCAGTCGCTGGCCGAGATCGAGGCCGACATGGCGTCCGACATGCGGATGCTGCGGCTGCTGCAAGGCGATGTGGGCTCGGGCAAAACCGTGGTCGCCATGCTGGCGCTGCTTGGCGCTGTGGAAGCCGGCGCGCAAGGCGCGCTGATGGCGCCCACCGAAATTCTCGCCCGACAGCACATGGCGGCGCTGGAGCCGATGGCGCAGGCGGCCGGCGTACGCATGGCGCTGCTCACCGGGCGCGAGCGCGGGCCTTCGCGCGAGGCGATGATGGAGGCGCTGGCCAAGGGCGAGATCGATATCCTGGTCGGCACCCATGCGCTGTTCTCGGAAGACGTCGCGTTCCGCGACCTGGGCCTGGCGGTGGTCGACGAGCAGCACCGCTTCGGCGTGCATCAGCGCATGACCCTGCAAGGCAAAGGCGAACGGCTGGTCGACGTTCTGGTGATGACGGCGACGCCCATCCCGCGAACCTTGGCGCTGACCGCGTATGGCGACATGGATGTGTCGCGGCTGCATGGCCGCCCGCCGGGGCGCAAGCCGGTGGAGACGCGGGTGCTGCCGGCCGAGCGGCTAAGCGAAGTGGTGGAACATCTGCGCAAGGCGATTGCGGTCGGCGCGCGCGCCTACTGGGTATGCCCGCTGGTGGCGGAATCCGAGAAGATCGACCTCGCCGCCGCCGAGGAACGCGCGGTGGAACTGAAAAAGGCGCTGGGGCCGAAAGTGGGCTTGGTACACGGCCAGATGAAAGCGGCCGAGCGCGACGCGGCGATGGAGAAATTCAAGAGCGGCGAGACCGCGATCCTGGTCGCCACAACGGTCATCGAAGTGGGCATCGACGTTCCGGAAGCGACCATCATGGTGGTGGAGCACGCCGAGCGCTTCGGACTGGCGCAGTTGCACCAATTGCGCGGCCGAGTGGGGCGCGGCGCCAAACGCTCGAGCTGCCTGCTGGTCTATCAGCCGCCGCTGGGCGAAACCGCCAAGGCGCGGCTCAAGACCTTGCGCGAGACCGACGACGGCTTCGTCATCGCGGAAGAGGATTTGCGCCTGCGCGGACCGGGCGAACTGCTCGGCACGCGCCAGAGCGGTGAGGTGGAATTCCGCATGGCCGATCTTGCGGCGCATGGCGAACTGCTGGCGGCGGCGCGCGACGACGCCAAGCTGGTGCTGTCGCGCGATCCCGATCTGAAATCCCCGCGCGGCGAGGCCTTGCGGGTGCTGTTGTATTTGTTCGGCCGCGACGAAGCGGTGCGGTATCTAAGGACGGGATAATCAGGCGCGCGCCGTCTGCGTTTTCTCTCTGGGTAGCGCCAAGCTGCCGACGGCCAGCACCGTCGCGAGTACGGCTTCGCTCCAGACGAGGAGCGGCGATAGCCAGAGGGGATCGCTCGCGCGCGGGAAGAAGAATACCAGCCAAGTCTCATAATTCAGCCCTTTGACGATGGCCGGAAGCAGCACGTAAAGCGCGAACAGGATTGCGACGGCGGCGAAGTCGCCGCTCCTCCTGCGCGACAGCATACTGGCCAGCACCACGATGGCCATGTCGCGGGTGAGGAACCCCAGCATCGCGCCGACCGTCGCCTGATCCGGCGGCGCCGAGGTCTGTCCCAGCCAGACGAGCAGCGCAATTCCGACGCCGAGCGTGGCGAGAGTGGCCGTCATCCAGCCTTGCAGGCCGGCCAGCGCCGGGCCCAATTTGAGCTTGGCAAACGCGCTTCCCAGCCAGCGGTAGCGCACGCGATCCTTCGGCTCGAGGAACACCATCAGATAAGCGAGCGCGCCGAACGTCGTGCCCGCCAGCAACAGGCGGCGCGCCACCGCATCGAGATGCATCAGGGCACGGTGATCGGACAGCCAGGCGTCGAAGCCAGCCACATAGATGCCGATGAACAGCAGGAACCCCAGCCAGACGAAGGGGCCGTTGCGCATTTTGAGTTCAAGCCTCATCTGGCGCACGCAGCCCGTCAGGGTCCAGGCCGTGAAAACCGCCAGCGACAGCAGCAGGAAGGCGCGCGCGTCCAGCACCAGCCCCCACCAAACGATGAAATCGGTGGGCGCCTTGCGCGCGAGGATGGAGCCCGCGGGATCGGCGGTCGCCCAGATGAGATAAACGACGACGGCCGCGGCGAGGCCGACGGCCTGATAGACGAAGACCTCGAACTGCGAATGGGCCTGGCGGCGCCCAGCGGCGATCAGGCTGGCGAGGAGGGCGGCCGCCTGCGCGATCACGCCGATGGCGAGGTAATAAACCAGTTCGATCAGCGCCACGGCGGCGCCGCGGTTGCCAAAGAGATCAGCCAAGATCACGGCCAAGCAAATCGCGCCACCGAACCAGTTGTAGATCGTGGACCCGAACAGCTTGCCCCAGGTCATGGTGTCGGCACTGAGCGAGGACAGCCGCTGGCCATCCCAGGTGCGGTCGCGGATTTCGCCCACCACGCTCAGCGCCGCGTTGCGCGTGCCCCAGACCACGACGATCAGATAATAGAGCCAGCGCGCCGCCTCGCCCGGTCCGCTGACCGTCCCGTCCGTCAGCGCGGCGGCGAAAAAGATCAGCGCCAGCACCACCGCCATCAGAAACATCCGGCGCGGCGTCAATTCCAGCCACAGATTGCGTTGGAATTCCGGGTTCATGAGCCCTGCCCCACCTGCTTGAAATAGGCGTCTTCCAGCGCCTTTGTGGATTCCCCGAAGCTCGACACCTCGAAGCCCGACGCCAGCAGATCGCGGATCAGCCTGGCGCGCGCCGCCGCATTCTTCGTATGGGTGATGAGGGCGTGATAGTCGTCGGCTTCGATTACATCCACGCCGGCGCGGCCGGCCAGAAATTCGCGCAGGTCGCTGCGCGCGGTGGCGATCTCCAGCATGTAGCGCGGGCGTTCCACGTCGCGCACCTTGATCGCCTGGCCGCCCACGATCAGTCCGGCCTCGATGATGATCATCTCCGAACAATAGTCTTCCAGCTCGGCCAGGATGTGGGAGGAGACGACCAGCGTCATGCCACCGTCCCTGAGCGTCAGCAGCAGCGCGGAGAGATCGCGCCGTGCCTGCGGGTCGAGACCGGCCGCCGGCTCGTCGAGCAGGAGCACGCGCGGCTCGTGGACGATGGCCTGGGCGATGGCCAGTCTCTGGCGCAGCCCGCGCGACAGCTCGCCGGCCTTGGCTTCCAGGCGGTCCATGAGCCCGACGCGCCCCACCGCTTTTTCCACGGCGCCGGCGACGAGCGCCGGAGCGATTCCACGGGAGCGCGCCGCATAGTTTAGAACGCGTCTAACGCTGAGGGCGTCGTAAAGGCCGTAGAAATCCGGCAGATAGCCCAGCCGGGCATGAATCGCGCGCGGGGCTTCTCTGGTGTCGAAGCCATCAATTGCCACAGTGCCCGAATAGGGAGGCTCCAGCGCCGCGAGGCATCGCAAAAGCGTCGTCTTGCCGGCGCCGTTGGGACCTACCAGGGCGGTAATGGTCTGCGGCGCTACGTGAAGGGAAACGCCCTTCAGCGCACGTACCGACGGGTACTCGTATACGAGATCGCGAACTTCGATCATGGCGTCCAACTCGGATCGGGGCGATCTTACCGCGCTTTTTGTCAAGGAATGATGATTTTCGTGACTTTCGCGGTCACGGGTTTGTGCAATAGTGCGAGCGCAACCGCGGGTCTTCCGAAGGCCCGGCGGGCACGCCCTTCAGCCAGGAGCAGCAGCATGCGTATCGTCATGATCGGAAGCGGGTATGTCGGCCTCGTCTCGGGGGCGTGCCTTTCGGAATTCGGTCACCACGTGGTCTGCATCGACAACGACACCGACAAGATCGCCGGGCTGAAGCAGGGCGTCATGCCGATCTACGAGCCGGGTTTGGAGGAAGTCGTCGCCACCAACGTCAAAGCCGGTCGGCTGTCGTTCGAGACCGACCTGAAGAAGGTCGTTCCGGGCGCCGATGCGGTGTTCATCGCCGTAGGCACACCCAGCCGGCGCGGCGACGGACATGCGGATCTGAGCTACGTCTTCGCCGTGGCCGAAGAAATTGCGCCCTGCCTTACGGGTTATGCGGTGATCGTCAACAAATCGACGGTTCCGGTCGGAACAAACCGCAAGGTGGAGGAGATCGTCCGCAAACTGCGTCCCGATGCGGATTTCGACGTCGCCTCAAACCCCGAATTCCTGCGCGAAGGTTCGGCGATCGAGGATTTCCAGCGGCCCGACCGCGTGGTCGTGGGCTGCGATACCGAGCGCGCCCGCGAGGTGATGAAAGAAGTCTACCGCCCGCTGTACCTGAACGAGACCCCGATCCTCTTCACCAGCCGCGAAACCTCGGAACTGATCAAATATGCCTCCAACGCCTTCCTGGCGACCAAGATCACCTTCATCAACGAGATGGCAAGTCTGTGCGAGAAGGTCGGTGGCGACGTGCAGGACGTGGCGCGCGGCATGGGGCTCGACGGGCGCATCGGCAACAAGTTCCTGCATGCGGGGCCGGGCTACGGCGGAGCCTGCTTTCCCAAGGACACGCTGGCGCTGCTCAAGACGGCACAAGAATATGGCGCGCCCACGCGCATCGTCGAAGCCGTCGTCGCCGTCAACGCCGCGCGCAAGCAGGAGATGGCGGAGAAGATCGAGCGTGCCTTCGGCGGCGTGTCCGGCAAAACCGTCGCCGTGCTGGGCCTGACCTTCAAACCGAACACCGACGACATGCGCGAGGCGCCGAGCCTGGTCATCGTGCCTTACCTGCAGAGCAAAGGCGCACGCATCCAAGCCTATGATCCCGAAGGAGCGAAGGAGGCCAAGAAGCGACTGAATCTCGACCTGCGCAAGGACACTTACGATGCGCTGGGCGGCGCGGACGGCGTGGTGATCCTCACCGAGTGGAATGAGTTCCGTGCCCTCGATCTCGGGCGCGTGAAATCGCTTCTCAAGCGCCCGCTGATGGTCGATTTGCGCAACATCTACCGTCCCGAAACGATGAAGGATGCCGGATTCGAGTACTTCAGCGTCGGGCGCGCGAGCGCAAAATAGCACGCAGTTCCGCGATTTTTCGCTGTAATATGCGCCCAAACTGGACGCCAGCCGCCTGCCGCGAGTAGGCTAGCGACGGCGTAAGGATGGGGAGTGCCATGGGGTCGATCTGGATTATCGCACCGCTGGTTGTGGCGGGGCTTGGATTTCTGTTCTTTCTGGGAGGCGCGGGACATCTGCTGCGCGGACGAGCGGCCAGGGCCGGACTCGGGCTGGGCGGCGGCGGCGCCATCACCATCGCCGGACTGGCGGCGGGGCTTCTCGGCCTCAACCTGCAAAGCTATTCGCGGCTGACCTACGAGGCGCCAGTCGCCGATATCGGCATCCACGCGCAGAACCCGGCCCAGAAGCTTTATGCCGTTACCGTCCATCGTCTCGACGGCACGAACCGCACTACGACCTGCACCTTGCAGGGCGACGAGTGGCTGCTCAGCGGACGCGTGCAGAAATGGCAGCCCTGGGCCAACGAGATCGGGCTGAACGCGACCTACACGCTCAATCAGCTGTCCAACATGTATTTCTCGGCCCAGGAAGCGAACGGCAGGCCGATTACCACCTGCGACATCAAAGGCCCGGCACCGCAAATCAACCAGTATCTGCCCGAGAGCTGGGCCAAATGGCTGATGGCCCTCGCCCTGGTGCAGGACCGCCGCTTCGGCTCGGCGAACTTCATGCCACTGGCGGACGGCGCAGTCTACAAGGTTGTCATCACGCAATCGGGCTTCAACGCCGAACCAGCCAACGACGCGGCAACCAGGGCAAACGACGCGAGATAGCGCGATTTCGGAACCGCTTGGAATTGGGCTAGCACGCCCTCTTCTTCGTCATGGCCGCCCCTGAGGCGGCCATCCAGTAGCCGCGCGTCTGCGCGGCGGAAGATTCTTTTGTTTCGCTGGATGGCCGGGTCATGCCTACGCCAAGGCTTCGGCGGGCGGGAGCAGGCTCACTCGGCCGCCGTAGCTTCAGCGAAGGCGGCAAGTCCGGCCATGACGAAGGGGTGATGGTGCGTGGCTCCTTTCAAGTTCAAGCCAACACAACTCTAGCCTTTAGTCTTTCCCCTTCTTCAGACCGCGTTGTTCGAGCATCGGGCCGATCTCCGGGTCCTTGCCGTAGAAGGCGCGGAACATCGGACCGTAATCCTCGGTGTGGCCGCGCGACAGGATCAAATCGCGGAAGCGCTGGCCGTTGGCGCTGGTCAGGCCGCCATGCTGCTGGAACCACTGGAAGGCATCATCGTCCAGCATCTCGGTCCACAGATAGGCGTAATAGCCCGCGGCGTAGCCGTTGCTCCAGATGTGCAGGAAGTAGCTGGAGCGATAGCGCGGCGGGACCTCGGCCAGATCGAGGTGGGTGTTCTTCAGCGCCTGGATTTCGAACTTGTCGACGTCCTGCTTGGGCGCGCTGGCCGGCAGCGTGTGCCACTGCATGTCAAGTTGCGCGGCGGCCAGGAGTTCGGTCAAGGCATAGCCCTGGTTGAACTTCTCGGCCTTCTTGATCTTGTTCACCAGCGCCTGCGGCATCGGTTTGCCGGTCTCGGTGTTGATCGCATAGTGCTTGAACACCGCCGGATCGAGCGCCCAATGCTCGTTGAACTGCGAGGGGAGTTCGGCGAAGTCGCGGGCGACATTGGTGCCTGACAGCGTCGGGTATTGCTGATCGGCAAACAGGCCGTGCAAGGCGTGGCCGAACTCATGGAACATGGTGGTGACGTCGTCGTAGGTCAGCAGCGCCGGCTGTCCCGGCGCGGGCTTGGTGAAATTGGCGACGTTGTAGATCACCGGCTTCAAGCCAAGCAGCTTGGACTGGCCGACAAAATTGTCCATCCAGGCGCCGCCGGATTTGTTGTCGCGCTTGAAGTAGTCGAAATACATCAGGCCCAGCGACGATCCGTCCTTGTCGAAAACCTCGAACACGCGCACGTCCGGCTGGTAGACGGGGATGTCCTTGCGCTCCTTGAAGGTCAGCCCATAGAGCCGGTTGGCGGCGAAGAACACGCCGTTCTCGAGCACATTGTTGAGTTCGAAGTACGGCTTGATCTGGTCCTCGTCCAGGTCGTACTTGGCCTTGCGCAGCTGCTCGGCATAATGGTCCCAGTCCCAGGGCGCGAGCTTGAAGCGCTTGCCGTCCTTGTTGATCACCGCCTGGATGTCCTTGGCCTCGCCGCGCGCCTTGGCGGTGGCGGCCGGCACCAGCTTGCGCAGGAAGGTCTCCACCGCGGCTGGCGTCTTGGCCATCTGGTCGTCGAGCACATAAGCGGCATAGTTGGGAAAGCCCAACAGCTGGGCTTTTTCGGCGCGAAGTTTGGCGATGGTCGCAATGGTGTCGCGAGTGTCGTTGGCGTCGCCCTTTTCGGTGCGCGTCCACGAATCTCCGAACAGCTGTTTGCGCACGGCGCGGTCGTTCAGCGACTGCAGCGACGGCTGCTGGGTGGTGTTCTGCAGCGGGATCACCCATTTGCCCTTGAGGCCACGGCCTTCCGCCGCCTCAGCCGCGGCGGCGATGGCGCCTTCGCTCATGCCCGCCAGCTTGGATTTGTCGTTCACCACCAGGGCGCCGTCCTTGGTCCCGGCCAGCAGCTCTTTGTCGAAAGCCGCCTCCAGCGTGGAGTCCTGCTTGTTGATGTCGCGCAACTTTTCCTTGTCGGCATCCGACAGTTTGGCGCCGGCGTGCACGAAGTCGTGGTGGTAGACTTCGACCAACATCCGCGCTTCGGGGTCGAGGTTCAGCTTGTCGCGCTGGTCGTAAATGGCCTCTACGCGCCTAAACAGCTTGTCGTTGAGATAGATGGCATCGTGGTGGGCGGCAAGCTTGGGCGCTTCGTCCTCCTGCACCTTCTGCAGCGTGTCGTCGGTGTTGGCGCCGCTGGCGCCGGTCAGCGCATTGAATACCAGCCGCACGCGGGTGAGCATCTGGCCGGACTTTTCCATCGCCACGATGGTGTTGTCGAAGGTGGCCGGCGCGGGATTGTCGGCGATCTGCTCGATCTCGGCCAATTCGCGCTTCATGCCCTCTTCGATGGCCGGCTGGAAGTCGCTGTCCTTGATGCGGTCGAACTGCGGCGCCTGGAACGGCAGCGGGCTGGGCTCGAAGAACGGATTGATTTCGACCGGTTGCGCCACGGGCGGCGGAGGCGGCGCGGGCTTGTCGAACATGGAACAGGCGGCCAGCGCCACGGCGGCGGCGGCGCTCAAACCAAACATGCGAATCCGAAACATCGCGGAATTCCCTCAAGGTTGTGGCGACGATCGTCGGGCCAGACAAACAACTGGCCCGAACCTTACTCGCCGCGGCGTGAGTCTGTCTTCAAGAAAAGGTGAAGCGGCCGACCTGCCGCTACTGGAAAACCACCGTCCGCCGGCCGTTGAGCAGAACGCGGTGCTCGGCATGCCACTTGACCGCGCGCGCCAGCACGACGGATTCGAGGTCGCGGCCCGCCGCCACCATGTCCTCCACCGAGAAGGCATGCGTCACCCGCTCCACCGCCTGCTCGATGATCGGCCCCTCGTCGAGATTGCCGCTTACGTAATGCGCCGTGGCGCCGATCAGCTTGATCCCACGCTCGTGCGCCTGCTGGTAGGGCCGGGCACCCTTGAAGCTAGGCAGGAAGGAATGGTGGATGTTGATGATCCTCCCCGGATATTGCGCGCAGAATTCAGGCGACAGCACCTGCATGTAGCGCGCCAGTACGATCAGTTCGACGCCCTGCTCCCGCGCGATGTTCAACATTGCGGCTTCCTGTGCCGCCTTGGTGGCCGCCGTGACCGGCAGATGATGGAATGGGATCTTCGCCGCCTCGGCCACATCGGTGAAATCGGGATGGTTGGAGACAATGGCGCGGATGTCCGCCGGCAAGGCGCCGATCCGGTAGCGATACAGCAGATCGTTCAGGCAATGACCGAACTTGGATACCAGCACCAGGGTTGGAAGTTTCGCGCCCAGGATGTGAAACTCGGCATTCATGCCGAACTTTTCGCGGATGGGCGCGAAATCTCCGTCGAGCCGCGAAAGCGTCAGCGGTTCCTGCGCCTGGAAGCTGGTGCGCATGAAGAACAGGCCGTTGTCCGGATCGCCGAACTGGGCGCTGTCCACAATGTTGCAGCGATGTTCGAACAGGAACCGCGAGACGTCCGCCACGATGCCCATGCGGTCCCGGCAGGACAGGGTGAGGATGAAACGGTCGACTTGGTTCGGCTCAGGCAATGTAACCTCGCTCCTTGAGATAGGTGAGGATCCTCCCGGCTTGCACCGACGGGTCGGGGTCGACGGTATGCACTACGAGCTCGGCCCGTTCGGGAGGTTCATACGGGCTGTCGATGCCGGTGAAGTTCTTGATCGTGCCGGCCTTGGCCTTCTCGTACAACCCCTTGGGGTCGCGCGCCATGCAGACCTCGAGCGGCGTGTCGACGAACACCTCTACGAACTCGCCCTCTCCCACCAACTCGCGCGCCATGCGGCGCTCGGAACGGAAGGGAGAGATGAACGACACCAGCACGATCAATCCCGCATCGACGAACAGCTTGGCGGCCTCGGCCACGCGACGGATGTTCTCCACGCGGTCGGCATCGGTGAAGCCCAAGTCGCGGTTGAGGCCGTGACGCACATTATCGCCGTCGAGCAGATAGGTATGGCGGCCTTGCGCGAGGAGCGCGCCCTCCACCAGATTGGCGATGGTCGATTTGCCCGATCCCGACAAACCGGTGAACCACAGCACGGCGGGTTTCTGGTGCTTGAGCGAGGCGCGCGCGTTCTTGTCGACGTCGAGCGCCTGCCAATGCACGTTGGTGGCGCGCCGCAGCCCGAAATCGATCATGCCGGCGCCGACGGTGGCGTTGCTGAAACGGTCGATCAGGATGAAGCCGCCCATGTCGCGGTTGGCGGCGTAGGGATCGAAGGCCAGCGGCTGGGCGAGCGAAAAATTGGCGTAACCGATTTCGTTCAGATGCAGGGTCTTGGCCGCCAGCTTGTCGAGATTGTTGACGTCGACCTTGTGTTTCAGTTCCGTGATCTGCACGGGCACGGTGGAGGTGGCCAGCTTCAGAAGATATTGCCGGCCGGGGAGCAGCTCCTCCTCCGCCATCCACAGAAAATGCGCCGCGAACTGGTCGGAAACTTCGGCGCGGGCGTTCGCCGCGCACAGCACGTCGCCGCGCGAAATATCGATCTCATCGGCCAGCGTCAGCGTCACCGCCTCGCCGGCGGAAGCTTCCGGCAGATCGCCGTCCATCGTGACGATACGCTTGACGGCGCTGGTGCGCCCGGACTTCGCCACCGCGATCTTATCGCCCGGCTTGACACGGCCGCCGACGATGGTGCCGGAAAAGCCGCGGAAATCGAGATTGGGGCGGTTCACCCATTGCACCGGCAGGCGGAACGGCTTGCCCGCAAGTGCGGACTCCACGTCCACCGTTTCGAGGAACGTCAGCAGCGGCGGTCCGCCATACCAAGGCGTCTTTGCGCTTTTCGCGATTACGTTGTCGCCGAAGCGCGCCGAAATCGGGATCGCGAAACGGCTGAGGAAACCCAGATGGGCAGCGAATTCGGAGAACTCCGCGGAGATACGGTCGAACACGTCCTGCGAGAAGTCCACCAGATCGATCTTGTTCACCGCCAGCACGACATGGCGTATGCCGAGCAGCGAGGCGATGTATGCGTGGCGGCGGGTCTGGGTCAGCACGCCCTTGCGCGCATCGACCAGAAGGATCGCCAGTTCGGAATTCGAGGCGCCGGTCGCCATGTTGCGGGTGTATTGCTCGTGGCCGGGCGTGTCGGCGACGATGAATTTGCGCTTGTCGGTGGCGAAGAAGCGATAAGCGACGTCGATGGTGATGCCCTGCTCGCGCTCGGCTTCAAGCCCATCCATTAGGAGCGCGAAATCGATGTCGTCGCCGGTGGTGCCGTGCTGTTTGGAGTCTCGCTGCAGCGCCGCCAGATGATCCTCGAACAAGAGCTTGGAATCGTAGAGCAGCCGGCCGATCAGCGTGGACTTGCCGTCGTCGACGCTGCCGCAGGTGAGAAAGCGCAGAAGCGATTTCTTTTCCTGCGCGGCGAGATAGGACTTAAGGTTGGTGGACGTCATTTCCAAACCTCGTCATGGCCGCTCTTGAGGCGGCCATCCAGTCGGCGCGCGTCCGCGCGCCGAAAGACTCCTTTTTCGCTGGATGGCCGGGTCAAGCCCGGCCATGACGAAAAGGGAAGATGGCGCGACGCATCCATCAGAAATACCCCTCGCGCTTCTTCTTCTCCATCGAGGCTTTTTCGTCGCTGTCGATCAGCCGGCCTTGGCGTTCGGAGGTGCGCGCGATGAGCATCTCCGTGACGATGGCCTCCAGCGTGGCGGCGGAGGATTCGATGGCGCCGGTAAGAGGATAGCAGCCCAGCGTGCGAAAGCGCACCAGCCGTTCTTCGACCGCTTCCCCGTCGCTGAGTTTCATCCGCTCGTCGTCGACCATGATCAGCGTGCCGTCGCGCTTGACCACCGGCCGCTTCTTGGCGAAATAGAGCGGCACGATCGGGATATTCTCGGCCAAGATGTATTGCCAGACATCCAACTCGGTCCAGTTCGAAAGCGGAAAGACGCGGATGGATTCGCCTTTGTTGACGCGCGTGTTGTAGACGCGCCAAAGCTCGGGGCGCTGGTTCTTGGGATCCCAGGCGTGGGTGGCCGTGCGGAAGGAGAAGATGCGTTCCTTGGCGCGGGACTTCTCCTCGTCGCGGCGTGCTCCGCCGAAGGCCGCATCGAAGCCGTATTTGTCGAGCGCCTGCTTCAGCGCTTCGGTCTTCATCACCTGGGTGTGCAGCACTGAACCGGAATCGAACGGATTGATCCCCCGCGCGAGGCCTTCTTCGTTGACATGCACCAGCAGTTTGAGGCCGAGGCGCTCGGCGGTGGCGTCGCGGAACGAAATCATTTCCCGGAACTTCCACGTCGTGTCGACGTGCAGGAGCGGAAACGGCGGCTTGGACGGATAAAAGGCCTTCATCGCCAAGTGCAGCATCACCGACGAATCCTTGCCGATGGAATAGAGCATCACCGGGCTCGCGAACTCGGCCGCCACCTCGCGCATGATGTGCATGCTCTCGGCCTCCAGCCGGCGCAAATGAGAAATTACGGGTGTTTTTGTGGACAATACTGCAGACCCCAAGATACGGATGTGAAATAGTCTTGTCCGATTGCTTATGCAAGACCAGAGGCGGTTAAGCCTTCTCCGGCGCGCGCCCGTAGACGTCCTCGAAGCGCACGATATCGTCTTCGCCGAGGTAAGAGCCGCATTGCACCTCGATCAGGTAGAGCGGAACCTCGCCGGGGTTCTCAAGGCGGTGCTTTTCGCCCAGAGGGATGAAGGTCGACTCGTTTTCCTTCAGCGTGAAGATCTTTTCGCCGACGGTCACTAGCGCGGTTCCCTGCACCACGACCCAATGCTCGGCGCGATGGTGATGCATCTGCAGCGACAGCCGCCCGCCCGGATTGACGATGATGCGCTTGACCTGGAAACGGTCGCCGAGCTCGATGGTTTCATAGCTGCCCCAGGGCCGGAACACCCTGGCGTGCTCGGCGAACTCGCTCCGCTTGGCTTCCTTGAGGCGGTCGACGATAATCTTGACATCCTGTGCCCGGGCCTTGTCCGCCACCAGGACGGCGTCCTTGGTGACCACCACGGCGAGATCGCGCGCGCCGACCAGCGCCACCAATCCCCTTTCGCTGCGCACGAAAGAGCCGCGCGCGTCGTGCGCGATCACATCGCCTTGCAGCACGTTGCCCTGCTCGTCCTGTTCCTGGATTTCCCACAAGGACGCCCATGACCCGACATCGCTCCAGCCGATGGCGCAAGGCACCAGCGCGGCGCGATCTGTGTGCTCCATGATCGCATAATCGATGGAGATGTTCGGCGACCGCGCGAAACTATCACCGTCGAGGCGGATGAAATCGGCATCGCGCTTGGCTTTCGCCACCGCATCACGCACCGCCGGCATGACCTCCGGTGCATAGCGGGCGGTTTCCTCCAGCAGTACGTCGGCGCGGAAGACGAACATGCCGCTGTTCCAGAAATACCAGCCGTCGGCGAGGTAGCGTGCCGTGGTCTCGGCATCCGGCTTTTCGATGAAGCGCTCCACCTTAAAGGCGCCGTCCGTGCCCGGCAGCGCGTCCCCACGCTGGATATAGCCGTAGCCGGTTTCCGGCTTCGTGGGGGCCATGCCGAAGGTAACAATGTTGCCGGCCTCGGCCGCGCGCACGGCCACCGCCACGGCGTCGCGGAACGCCGCCTCGTTGGTCACCACGTGATCCGAGGGAAGCAGCAGGATGATGCCCTTGGGGTCGGTCTCGGCCGTGATCAGCGCCGCGACAACCGCCGCCGGCGCGGTGTTGCGCCCCTGCGGCTCGAGCACGATGGCGCTCGGCAACACGGCGACCTGCTGCATCTGATCGGCGACCAGGAAGCGGTGGCTATCGTTGCAGATCACGAGCGGCGGCATGGAGCCCGGCAGCGCCGCGCGCAGCACCGTGTCCTGGATCATGGTGCGCGGGCCGTTGAGCGCCAGCAGCTGCTTGGGCAGCGCCGATCGCGACAGCGGCCACAGCCGCGTGCCGCAGCCGCCGGAAAGAATGACCGGGTACAGGTGATGTTCGTTGCTCATGAGTCCGCTCTTCCGATGATCGCGACGCTGCAGACATTCATCGCCGGCGCGCCGCCGAGATTATGGGTCCAGAGACTATGTCGTCCGCGGCCGGATTGGAATTGTCGTCAGAGGTTTAGCGTAAGGGCAGCCTCGATCGAAGCCTTGAAGCCCTTGTCCGGACGCAGCTGATCGTCCTGCAATCGGCCGGTAAGATCGAATTGCATCGCCCGCTCCCCCAGATGTAACGGCACGTGCACGCGTGCTTCGCCAATATTGATCGTGACCGGAGAGGTTGCGACGATATTTGTTGTTGGAGCCTGGGGGGACCCGATTGTGGCGTGGTGGTAAGTGAAAGTATATGTAATGTCGTGCGGGCCGATCCAACTCGCCTGCAAGGTTGTAAGCTGCGAATTGCTGTCCAAGCTGAAACCTATCGTGCGGTTTCGGTAACGCATTCCGTCGACGTATTTCCCGTCATTATAAGCAGCGCCGTAAAAGTCATTGCCGAAGCTCCAGAGATCCCTCGTGGCAATGCTGTCCGTGTATTCCGCGGTTAGGCGGATGCGGGTTGCGCCGACAGGTATCCATGTGGTCGCTCCGAACAGATGGCTGGTGGCGGAGTGAATGAACGGATTGGTGTCTTCATTCATGAATTGAGCATAAACGGCAAACAGCTGACGACCGATCGCGCCCGTGTACCGCACATCGATATTCCCTTCATCGTTCGTGCGGGTGGGATGCGAGTTATCGTTTCTGATATCAAAATAGGTCGCGATCGGCTTGCACGGGTGCCCCTTGCCGCAGAACTCATCTGTTCTGACGAGCCCGATCTCCAAGCCAGGAAGCGGGCTGAAGCCGAAGCGAAACCCGTTCAAAAGCGTGTTTTCTGCAACACGTTTGCCGTCAAGCCAGCCGACAAAGAACTCCACCTGCCACGGTCCGAGCCAACGAAAGAAAGGTGAACTGGACGGCGTCGTGTCGATGCGCGTGATGCCCACCTGCGGAAACGGCCTTGCATTGTCTGAAAGCGAGAGGGCCGAAATCCAACCCGGTCCCCACCAATGGGTGCGGTAGCCCGCATAGATGGCGGCGTCGCCGATGCGCTGGGCGACATAGCTGCCGTCGGGCACCAGCACCTGGCGATCCGTGCGGTTCGTCGTTTGCCCGCCGACGGCCAGATGTACCACCGTCGAATTCCACAGATATTCGACCGTCGCCTGGCCCTGAGCGGTCTGGCGCCCCATTGCATCGAAGCCGCGCACCACGTCGGGCCCGTTGGTGGCGTCCAGCGTCACCGAGGCACGCAATTCGTGCGTCTCAGTCTCGGCCATACCCTGCGAATGCACGCGCATGGCGGCGTCGCGGACATAGTCCGGTTGGCCGTCCAATGCGCCGGGCCGGTCCAGGCGATAGAGAATGCGTCCCCAAGGAAGCGGCCATTGCATCGTGATATTGTCGATGACGCCCGCAGCGGACAGTACTTCGATGTCGGAACGCAGCGCGGCGTCTCCGACTTCGGCCCAGAGTCCTGCCGCGGCCGTGCCCAAAGCGAGCCACAAGGCCGCAAGGCAGCCCAGCGCCGTCCGAAACATTCTCTCTGTTGCGCGCGTGACTTCGGCCCCCCGACCTTACATTTATGCAGACTCTACGCAGTGTAGAAAGTATCTGCGTCTATTTCTTAGCGGCGAAATGTTATTTTTCGGACGTGAACAGTGTGTGACCTGCGGGCTGGACCGCTTCTAGGCCGGCGCGGCCTTCCAAAAGGTGCGTTTGAAGCCGCGCTTCGCATCCTGTCCTTGATGCGGAAGACCATGCTGACCTTGGCACCGGTGTCGATCTCGCCCTGCTCCATGTCGGTGATAGGCACTTTACGCCGCGATGCCCGTCATCCTGGCTCTCTGCACTTGGCGATTGTTGCCGACAGGCAATCAGGTTTCGCCCGCGGTCAATCCCTAACCACCACGCAGGCCAGCCCTTTGGCAACTAGCGCGGCGCAAAGCCTGCGAGCGCTCGATTTGTCCCCTGCGGCAACCCGCAGCCGCCACAGGCGCCCTTTGCCCGGCAGGTCCACGGGCACGACGAGCGGCGATTTGCCTTGCAGCACCCCATCGGACGCGGCGAGGATCTTGTTCCAGCCTTCCGTCGCGGCGGCCTGGTCACGGAACGCACCGAGCTGAATCTGGGCCATGGGCGAATCATGGGCCTGATGTGCGCCACCTTCGACAATGGCCTGCCGCAAGGGCGGCTCGGCCGCCTCCCGTGCCGCGATCCGCACCGGCTCAGGCTTGGGGGTAGGACGTTTCGGCGGCGGCGGGAGGTGTACAAAAGACGCCGGCTTGACAGACGTCGTTTCAGCTTGGTTGTTCGTCGGCGCCTGTCTGGCCAGAGGCGGGCGCAGCACGATCGTCGCGCGCTGCGACTGGTTCAGCGCTGCCAAGCTTTGGGCCGCAAGGGCATAGCCAGGATTGGCGGCAAGAGCCTTGCTGTAATAATCGCGCGCCGTATCGATATCACCTAGCCTGTCGGCGATCTGGGCCAACCCGTAATAAGGATATTCGCGCGCGGCCTCGCCGGCGGCGATCGCCGCCAGATAGTCGCGTTTGGCCTCGGCCAGCCGGCCCAGCCTGCGATAGGCGTTGGCGCGGTTGCTGAGCGCGGGGGCGAAGCGCGGACCGAGGCGGATGGCTTCGGAATAGTCGCGAATGGCGTCCTTCGTCCTCCCGAGCGCGTCCAGGGCCACGCCACGGTCGAAGATCGCGCGCACGCGGTCGGGCGGCGACAGCGTTTTCAGCTTCAGTGCGGCCGTGAAATCGGCGAGCGCGTCTTCATGCTGGCCGAGCCGTTCGTGGGCGATGCCCGAATTCATGAGCAGGCGCGCCTTGGCCGTCGCCGCGCCGGTCTCGCCGCGGGCTCCAACAAAGGCAACCGCTCCGATCGCGAACGCCAGGGCGGCCATGCGGCTCACATGCATCCGGCGCCTCTCATACCCGGGTCAATAAGCGTCACGAAATCGCCCTCAAGGCGAGTAGACGAAAACTGCACCGATATGCGATGAAAGGGACCCCGTGGGAGCAACTTACGCACAGGTTCCTATGCCGAACTCCAGACCAGTCCGCAAAGCCGTCCTACCCGTCGCCGGCCTCGGCACGCGCTTCCTGCCGGCCACCAAGGCCGTGCCGAAGGAAATGCTCCCGGTCGTCGACAAGCCTGTCATTCAGTACGCCGTCGAAGAGGCCAGAGAAGCCGGTATCGAGCAATTCGTGTTCGTCACCGGCCGCGGCAAGCACGTCATTTCCGACCACTTCGATCATGCTTACGAACTGGAATCCCAACTCCGCGCGCGCGAGAAGACGGCCGAATTGAAAGGCCTGCTGGAGATGCTGCCGCCGTCGGGTTCGGTCGGATTCGTGCGTCAGCAGCAGCCGCTCGGTCTGGGACACGCCGTGTGGTGCGCACGCCACTTCATCGGCGACGAGCCGTTCGCGGTTCTCTTGCCAGACGATCTGATGGTGGGAAAGCCCAGCGGGCTGGCGCAGATGGTAGAAGCCTATCGCCGCGTCGGCGGCGGCTGCATCGTCGCGGCGGAGGAACGCCCCCGCGAGGAGACCAAACGCTACGGCGTCGTCGATCCGGGCAAGAAGAGCGGCAACGCGACGGAAGTGAAAGCGTTGATCGAAAAGCCCGACCCCGCCAAAGCGCCGTCGACGCTCTGTATCATCGGACGCTACATTCTGCAGCCCCAGATCTTCGCCGAGCTCGATAAGCAGGAGCGCGGCGCGGGAGGCGAAATCCAGCTGACCGATGCTATGGCGCGGCTGATCGGGCACATGCCGTTCCACGCCGTGCAGACAAGCTGTGCGCGCTACGATTGCGGCGACAAGGTGGGCTTTCTCCAGGCCAATATCGCGGTCGGTCTCCAGCGGCCGGATATTGCACCGGCCTTGCGAGCGGTCCTGAAGGACATGGGCGTTTGATTATCTCCCTGTCGTCGCCCATATCGCATTGAGTTTGCTTCAAAAGTCTGGATAAATGCGCCTCGGTTTGGGGGCGAACGGCGGCTTGGCCGGGAGGGCGCAATTTCTATTCGCAGGACCATGCCAGGGCAGCGTACCGCCGGCCATAAGAGGCGTATGCGTCCTTGGCGGGGCGTGCGTGTCTGTCTCCTTTGCGGCGTCGCCACAATCGCCGGCGGGTTGAGCGCAATTTCGCCAGCCGGCGCCCAGGAACAGCCAGACATCATCCGCGACACCTACGGCGAAATCGGCATCCTCGACATGCCCAGCGGACATATGGCCCCCGACGGGCAGCTCGCCTTTACGATGGGCGACATCGGCGAGCAGCAACGCTACTCCCTCACATTTCAGGCGCTTCCATGGCTCGCAGCCTCGTTCCGCTTCACTCGCCTCGTGGGGCTTGAAAACGGCGGCGAGGACTACCACAGGAATCTCGCAGTAACAGCCCGGTTGTTTCGAGAGGGAACTTACATGCCGGACATTTCCGCCGGCATCCGCAACTTGATTGGGACGGGCAGGGACAGTTCAGAGTTTCTCGTCGCCAGCAAGCATATCGGCAGCCTGGATCTAACGGGTGGGCTTGGCTGGGGAGAGATGGCCGGCAACGGCACGCTGCCTAATCCTTTCGGCTATGTTTTTTCCTCATTCAAGACACGCGTCGCGCCCTCCACCTCGACGGGCGGCACCTTTGGTTACAGCTTGTTCTTTCACGGCCCCAGGACCGGCGTATTCGGCGGCGTTACGTGGCAGACGCCGATAGACGGCCTGAGTCTGTTGACTGAATACAGCAGCAATCAATACGCCGATTACATCTATCCCGGCAGTATTAAACCGCGCTCGCCGGTCAATCTCGGCCTGTCCTACCAGCTCGGCGCCCTTTCTCTGACCGGCGGTTGGTTCTACGGCACGACCTACGGCTTCACGGCAAGCGTCAGCGGCGACACCACTACGGAGCCAGGATCGGCGACGCGGGTCGGACCGGCAGTTCCCCCGCCGGTCGTGCGCGGCGATGCGGAACAACGGCGTGCGCTGTCGCTGATGCTGGACAGAAACGCCCATGTCGCCGCCGTAGGGGCCGGCGGCGCTTGGGTGCACGTGCCTACCGAGGTCGAACGGGCCAAACTGGATCTAACGCAAGCGCTGTTGAGCGAAAGCCGCGGCGTGCGCGACATCGACATCGAGGGATCAACCCTTGTGATCGATGCGCAGCGCCTCGGCGACACCCAAGGGCAATGTGCGAAATACGCCAAGATCGCTTCAGCCACCGGAGCGCGCGTTGCATCGGTCGCCATGACCGATTTGCAGAACGGCGACGGACTCGTGACGCTCTGCCCTGTCGCAATCCACGCAACCTACGCGCAAGGCGACGCGCAAGACGAACTGCAAAACGGACCGGTTTCCGATAACAGGGCGAACTTGACTGATCAGGCCGCCCTCAAGCGCAAGCTGGCCGCCGATCTGGATCAGCAAGCGCTGATCTTGGACACGCTCTCGCTCGGCACCAGCGAATTGTGGCTCTATTACGAAAACTACCGCTACGCGCGGGAAAGCGAAGCCGTCGGACGTATCATCCGGCTGTTGATGGCCGACGCCCCGCCATCCATCGAGCTTTTCCATCTCATATCCATGAGTTTTGGTGTGCCAACGCAGGAGATCACAATCGCGCGTAGCGCGTTCGAACGTGCAACACTGGCACACGGCTTGGCCTCTGGACTTGGAGATGCGATCACGCTGAGCGCGCCGCCGCTCGACAGTCCAGCCTTAAGGCGTGCGGCGAACAATTATCCGTACTTCTACTGGTCGCTCGACCCGAAACTGACCGAGCATGTCTTCGACCCGGATAAGCCTCTGCAGTTCATGGTGTACGCGGATGGCGTCGTTGGGGCGACGCTGGCGCCCGGATTGTCGATCGGAACGGAGCTGACGGCGGATCTTTGGGACGATTACATGGTGACGCGGCCTGCCGGTAGCGAACTGCCGCATGTGCGCACCGACCTTCTTCAATACGTCAAACATGGGAAGTACGGGATTTCAATCCTAGACGCCGATTATCGGACGCGATTGGCGCGCGATGTGTTCGCCGAAGTGAAGGCGGGCTATCTGGAAGACATGTACATGGGCGCAGGCGGCCAGGTCCTGTGGCGCCCCGAAAACAGCCGCATCGCCATTGGCGTAGATATCTATCAGGTGTGGAAACGCGATTTCGACCGGCTGTTCGGGCCGCAGCGCTACAACATTTTCACCGGGCACGCCACGATCTATTATCAATCGCCCTGGTATGGCTTGAACTTCAACGTTCATGTCGGGCGCTATCTGGCGGGCGATTACGGCGCCACGTTCGAAGTAACGAGACGGCTCTCTACCGGCGTCGAGATCGGCGCCTTCGCAACCTTCACCAACGTTCCGTTCGCCAAATTCGGCGAAGGTAGCTTCGACAAGGGCATCCTTATCCACATCCCCTTCGAATGGGGATTGCCGCTTTTCAGCCAGTCCACCTACGATCTCCATTTGAGTTCGCTCACGCGCGACGGCGGACAAAGGCTTGAAAACGACGATTCTCTCTACGAAGAAACACGCAGGACAAGTTATGGCGAGATTGCGCAACACTTCGACGATTTCGTCGAACCTTAATATCTGCCGCATGGCGCCGGTTCTTGCGGCCGTTTTTGTGCTGGCTGGATGCAGCGCCATCGGTGGCGGCGATGTGGGGTCTTTCTATGTGATCGGCAAGAACCTATGGAACGGCAGCGGCGCGAACGTAACGCTCGAAGAGGCCGGTTCCGTGCCTTACGCATCGATGGGCATACGCCTGGGCGGCAGTCCCCAGAACATGGTCATTCTGGCCGGCGACGCGGGCGGGCAACGCCTCTGGACCTCGGCTGCCAAGATCGCGATTACGACCAAAGACGGTCGCATCGTGCGCACGGCAGGCTTCGGACACGATCTTGGCGGCTATGAGCCGCGAGGCAATTCGTTGGGCGAAGACGGCGCACGCACCGTGCGCTGGCAGGCCGATTTTCCGGACCTCAACCTCTACTCCGTTCCGATCACCTGTCGCGACCACCTGGTTGGAGACGAAACGATCATTATCCTCGGAAAAGACATACACGTCCGGCGTATCGACGAATCATGTGCCAGCGCTGACAGCCAGCTCGACTGGTCGTTCAAGAACATCTATTGGATCGACCCGGAAAGCGGCCTTATCTGGCGCTCGATCCAGCACGTCCATCCGCAACTCGACTCGATCGAAACGGAAATCCTGCGTCCGCCAGCTTGAGTATTGAAAATGGTATAAACGACAACAGGGGCTACGCGAATATCTCGTAGCCCCTGGTCACGAACCAAGTTCGCTTAAATTCGTCTTGCGATGTCTTAAGGCGCCGTGGTCGTCGTGGTCGTCGTGGTTGTGGTCGTAACGGGGAGGCAGCCACCAGGAGGACATGGTGTCGTAGCGCCAACAGTACCGTGACCGTTACCGGACAAAATCAACGCAAGACCGCCAATTACCACGCCCGCACCCAATATCCAGCACGGCAGATTTCGATTGTCGTAGGACTCAGCCTGTTTCACGCTCGCCGGCTTCCCTTGGGCAAGCGCCGCCTGGTTCGCCTCCGTCGCCGCATACGCCGTGCTCGAAACAAACATCGTAGCGGCCAACGCTACGGCCCCAAACTGCCTAAACATTTATCCCCTCCTATGACTTCGCAAACTGTACGTTAAGATTTACCACACGCTATTCGTCAGGGTCAACCCAACTAGCCCGGAATCCTGTTGCCTCTGTGCAACAAACTCCATTGTCATGTTAACGACAAAGTCTTGACGAATCTAGCGAAAAACCGTTCACGGTCCCTTAATATCGATTCGCAGGGCTTGTGCCAAGCTTTTTGTTGCTGGCGGTCGCCCCTAGGCCCTGGATCAAGCTCCGTGAAACACCATCCGATGAAAACCAGCCCTAGATTTGAGTCGAAGCGCCCGCAACGTTCGACGCCAGATTGCGTAGCAGCCAAGAATTCCAGGGCCTAATCCAACCCAAACCGAATTACATCATGGGGTACTCTTGCTGTTGACCGTCGCCAGCACCGCCAGGGCGGCTGCCGAGGTTGCCAGCTGGCTGAAAATCTGGGTCGTGTCCATGATGATCTGGCGCAGGTCGAACCGTGCCATGTCCTTGGCAACGAAGATGGTACTCCCCGGCGGAACCTCGTTGCTGCTGAAATCGAGCCATGACGACTCAATCCGGCGCGCCGAACCGTCCGGGAGAACCAGGAAGGTTTCCGACTTGTCGGCGAATTGCGAGTATCCGCCTACCTGATCGATATAGTCATTGGCCGTCAAATCAGACCTGAAGGGAACGCTCCCAGGCTGCAGCACTTCGCCCAAAATGGCCACCGAATACGGTCGTGCCGGGATAAAGACGACGTCCCCAGGTTCGAGCAAGGGGTCCAGCGAGGGGTTCGCCGCAAGCACGGCCGGATCGGCCGCCACCGTAACGCGCCCCAAGGGCTTCTGATTCTTCAGCTGAATGACATAACCTTGCACCGCAGTGAACGCATCCGATCCGAGCTTCGCATTCGGATCGCGGCTGCCCATGGCGATCAGGAGCTGATCTTCGATCTCGGTGGCTTCGCGGCGGAAAGCGTCCCGTTCGCGTTCGGCGGCGGACCGGCGCAGGAATACCGTCCCATAGGGATAGGCATTTTGCGTCAAACCGCCCGCCCGCATCAAGAGCTCGGAGAGATGTTCGCCGCGGACGATCTGATATGTGCCGGCATTGCGAACCTGGCCCTGGACAACCACCGAGCCAGTCCCGACATCAGTGAAGACCTCGTTGACGCGCACCTCGTCGTGCGCAGAGACGATGTAGCTCCCACCGGCCGCGTCGGCCAGCGACACCATTCGACGCTGAGTCTGTGACGTGCCGGCATTGGGATCAACTTGTGTCGAAGTCACCTCGACGGCGCTCTTGTCCGCCCAGCGCGCGAAGTCGCCCGCCGCTTGCAGCAGCGACCGGATGTCGGTGTCCGGACCGACGAGGTAGAGACCGGCTTCGCGCACCGCGCCACCCACCATCACTTTGTGATCGCGCAGGAAATTGACGAGGACGACCGGGTCGACGCTAAGCTGGCGAGCGAGATGACTAAGGGTCGAGACCTCTTGGTTCGTAGGAACCTGTCCTACGGCGACCGATTGTAATTCCAGGTTTTGCCCCACTGTCGGAGGCTCATGCATACGCGGGTCGCGATAAGGACCGACCTGCGGGGTTGGCGGCACACGTTGCTGCTGCAGACACTGACCGCTCTGTCCATTCGGCGCCATCTGCGCACCGGCCATGCCGGGTATCGAAGGCGAAGGACACAGCATATAGCCTGACAGGTCCTGCTGCATGTACGCGTCCTGCTGCGCGTAGGCGTCCTGCTGCGCGTAGGCGTCCTGCTGCGCATACGCGTTTTCGAGGGCGGCGTTTGGATTTTGCTGCGAGTTCGGATTTTGTTGTGCGTTCGGATCATATGGAGGCGGCAAGTTCTGCGCACGCGCGGCGAGTTCAATATCGCGTTCGACGTGCCTGAGCGATTCGGACTCGGTCTCGGATGCGAGTTCCGGATGTGGGGCGTTGATGTTGGCGAGCGCTTGTCCCGCTTGCTGCTGGCTCGGCGTCGCCCCGGCCGAAGCTGTGGCGATATCAGCCTGCGTGCTCTCATCCGGCGTCATGTTATCGGGATTGCGCAGCGCCTCATCCACCTGCGCGCGCCGCTTTTCGAATTTACTGATCGTCGTGAACAGAAGTCGCGCCTCTCTGGCCGACAAGACGCGTACGATATCGTCGCTTTGGACGTCCATGTCGTCCGAACCCCTGAGGATGGCGACCGGAGCAAAGGCGATCAGCGTGCGCATGAGCGTGACGGGATCGCGTCGCGAAACCATACCGAGCAGCGTGTACGGATCATCGCCGAGCGCACCCGGGGATTTCAGGATCTCGGAAAGTCTGGTGTTCTTGACGGAATACTGTCCAGCCAGCGCCGTCCCGCCGGAAAGCGTCACCTGGTTGACCGTCTGATCCGCAGCCGGCTGTGCAAACAGGACGTCGCTGTCTTCGACCGCGCCGGACTGGCTTTCGAGCGCCATCAACTGATTGCGACCGTCGGACGCTACGCGCAGAACGGAAAGCCGGTACTTGCCGCGCACCTCGAGCCCGCCGGCAAGCGACAGCAAATCCCGCACGCTGAGGGACGAACGCCCGCCCGCGATCTCATAGATGCCGGGCCGGCGTACCCAGCCGGCTACGGCCGCGGTCGGCCCCAGCGGTGGCACCACGATCCTGTCGCCGTCCGCGAGCGCAAGATGGCTCGACCGCGCTTGGCCGGTCAGCATACTGTAGAGGTCGACCGTGATCTGGCGGCCGCCACGCAGGATGTGCACATTTCGCAGGCTTCCGGTTTTTTTAATGCCACCGGAAACCAGAATCGCGTCGACCGCTGTGGAAAGACCTGTAAGGGTACGCACACCGGGGCTTCTCACTTCGCCGGAAACCAGAACGCTGATCTGGCGCAGCCGCCCAACCGAGATAAAGCCCTCCGTTGAGATATAGCTGCGGTGAATCGCACCCACGAGCTCCTGCCGGAAATCCCCAAACGTGCGGCCGCCGGCGGTAACGGGATTCATGCGCGGTAGCACTACACGGCCATCGCGGTCCACGGTGACCCGGTATTCGGCATTTTCCTGTCCACGAAGCGCGACAACGACCTCATCGCCAGGCCCGAGAACGTAATCGTCCTGCACTGCACCCACCTGGGGAATGGAGACCGCCCGGCCTACCCCCAACTGATCGTAGCCGAATTGCTTGAGTCTGACGCCCGCACGAGTGGACAGAATCTGCTCCAGCCGGGAGGTCGGCAACTGTGGATTCAGAAGCGCATTCGGCTCTAGAATGGTCGTCTGCGGCGAGATGGCCTGACCGGCGCCGGACGTTGCTCCTTGTTGGCCCTGCATCTGTTGAAGCTGCTGAACCAGATCGGGCGCCACAGATTGCGCAGGAGCTTGCAGAGAAAAAAGTCCGGAAACAAAAAACAGAAAAATGAACTTGCCGAAAGAACGACCAATCACAGCTCGTCTCCATACCTCGTGCATTCACACGGATTTCGGATTACCTGCGCCCGGGAGCCGGTGTAGCATCAGAACATTGTAAACGCGAGGTTCAGCATATTCCACCCGCCCTGAAAGACGCTCAATAAACGCAGATACATCCGCCATGGCACATGGATTATCGACACCAGGTCACGGTGCTCTGCCACGTCTAAGGAGTTAGACCAAATAATTACACAAATTTTGCCAAAATAATTATAATAATTAGCAATTCTGTATTGAATAATGACCTAATAAAATGAAATCTATATAATGCTAATTACTGCATATACTCCTGACGATAGCTCTTAGCCTTTTCTCGCCATACCAACGGGTGCCTCAAAAGACGGCCATCCGCGTGTTTATGACTTTAGAGCGGAAATTGCGCGGCGTGCCGTCGGGCTTGGCGGGATCGAGCACGATTGCGCCTTTGAAGCCGACAACCTTCACAACAAGCTTCACGAGTTCGAGGATCGTCATATCGCTGCAGCTGCCGACATTCACATGTTCATAGCCCGAATAGACGCGCATCAAATGAACGAGCGCGTCGGCGCAGTTATCGACATGCAGAAGTTCGCGCAGCGGCTTTGCCGTGCCCCGGATCACCGGTTTCTTGTTGCCGCTCGAAATCTCGTTAGGCCGGCACGACCTTCGCCCTGCCGGCGCCGACGTTCTTCGTCGCGTTGCGCGTGTCGATGACAAGCTTCGACCACCTCACCAGCTCGCCGTAGTCAACATTGTCGTGATCGGTCGTGATGAGGGCGGCGTCGAATTTGGAAACGGTCGCTTCGTCGAAACGCACGCTTCGCATGCCTTGTAAAGAGGCGTGCTCGCGCGTTGGGCCGATCTCAGGCAGATAGGGGTCGTGATAGGCCACGCGCCCGCCGAGCCCCTTGATGATATCCATGATGTGCAGGGCCGGACTTTCGCGCAGATCATCGATGTTCTTTTTGTACGCGACACCCATGATGAGGATGTCAGAACCGTTCAGGGCTTTCGACGCGCGCGTGCTGAGTGCATCGGCGAGCGTCTGTACGACCAGCCGCGGCATCGCGCGATTGACTTCGCCCGCCAGTTCGATGAACCGCGTGTCTACCTCGAATGCACGCGCGCGCCACGAAAGGTAGAATGGATCGATCGGAATGCAGTGACCGCCGAGCCCGGGACCCGGATAGAACGGCATGAAGCCGAAGGGCTTCGTTTTGGCCGCCTCGATGACCTCCCACACATTGATGCCCATGCGCGAATAAACAACCTTCAGTTCATTGACGAGCGCGATATTGACCGAACGGAAAATATTTTCGGTTATCTTGACCGCCTCGGCCGTCTGCGCGTCGCGCACCTTATGAACTTTCGAAAATGCCGTGGCATACAACCGTTCCGCCGCAGTGCCGGACCGTTCGTTGATGCCCCCGACAATTTTGGGAATGGTTCGCGTCTCGATGCCGCTTCCCGGGTCCTCGCGTTCCGGCGAGAATGCCAGCAGTATATCGGAGCCGATCTTGAGCCCGCTCTTTTCGAGGATCGGTTGTACGACCTCCGTCGTCGTGCCGGGATAGGTGGTCGATTCGAGAACCACTAGCGTTCCGGCGCGCAGATGTTTGGCGATCATCTCCGTCGTTGCGACGACATAGGACAGATCGGGTTCGCGCGTTGGGGCAAGCGGTGTCGGCACGCAGATCAGGATAGCGTCCACATTAGCGAGTTCGGAGAAATCGGCCGTCGCTTTGAAGCGCCCCGAAGCGATCATCGTAGCGATCTTGTCCGGCGCGAAATGCTTGATGTAGGTCTCGCCGCGGACGAGCTTTTCGATCTTTTCTGGGTCTATGTCGAAGCCAACCGTTGCTAACCCTGCCTGCCAAAAGGCATGCGCCAACGGCAGGCCGACATAGCCGAGACCTATCACGCCGACACGGATGCTTTTCGCGGAGAGTTTCGATTCGAATTCTGTCATGGATGCCTCGGAACAAAAGCGGGTTACGCCCATCGTCTTTTAGGGTAGTGGGTCAATTTGAATTTTGGAGCCGCCAAAGGGGAAGATCAAGATAGGCAGCGATTTCGAGAACGGTTCCCACATCGACATGTTCGACGGTCCGGCGGGCGTCAACGAATGGCGACTATGACTTTGATGCATCTCAAATGGTTCTCCCAATCGGCAGAACCAGCTATAGTCGGCTATTCAAAGCGCAGCGGCTGCACCAAAAGTAAGGCAGAGCCTCTTTCCTACCCTGCACAATTGGGCTAGGAATTGACGGGCCGGCTTGCAGCTTCGCGTCAATTGCCTCCTGGGAGCCGCGCCCTAACGCCACGCACATACGACGTCGGCTCTTCGGGTTCGACACGCGCACCGATCAACGAGCAGGAAAGTGGATTCAATGCCGCAAGGATCGAAAGGAAGAACCGTCAAGAAGAACGTGATCGATCTGCGCGAAATAGCGTTGACGGTGCTTGAGGGGTGGAAGATCGTCGCCGGATGCATCGGAATATTCCTTCTCCTGGCGATCATCGATCTTCATTTTGCCCAGTCTGTTTATGCCGTGCAAATGCAAGTCACACCGGTTCAAGGCTCGAGCGACCAAGCTTCGTCGCGCGTAAGCTCGCTGACCAGTTTAGCGCAACTCGCCGGCATGAACCCTACGGCAAATCAAAGCGCGTCACAGTTCCGACTGTATGTCGATAGCATGCATTCGCGCGATCTTGCAGACGATCTTGCGAAGAATAAGGCCCTCATGAAGGCCATTTTCAGCCGCGATTGGGACGAGCAATCGCAGACGTGGCGGGAGCCCGAGCCCAGTCTGATCGAGTTGGCCAAGGGGACTCTCTTGCAGCTTCTGGGCGCTCGCAAGCGGCCGTGGCAACCGCCCGACGGCGCCCGGCTTCAGGAATTTCTCGCAGAACCAGGCAACCTCGACGTCATTCAAGACATGAAGAGGCCCTATCTCATTACGATCGAATGCGACTCATCGGATCCCCAATTTGCGGTCAAATTGCTGAACGCCGTAAATCAGGCCGCGGACGATCATTTGCGTAAAAATGCTTTGCTGCGGGCAACACAATATATCGACTATCTGTCGAAGGAGTTGAACACCGTCACGGTCGCCGAGCACCGTCAGGCGATTATGCAGGCGTTGAGCGAACAGGAGAAATTCAAGATGAGCGCGAGTTCGGCTGCGCCATATGCCGCCGAATTGTTCGACAAGCCGTGGGCGTCGCTCAATCGGCTGTCACCGCGGCCGAGCCAGGTCTATCCGAAGTCCATCCTGGAGGGCTTCCTCATCGGCGCAGCGATCGTTCTCGCGCTCAGATATTTCGGTGCATTCGCCCGCGAGCAAATCCGCTCTAGGTTTCGCGTCGAGAGATTACCGCTGTTTCTGCGGCGTCCGCTGCGCCTTTAGGATAGGCGGTGCGGCAAAGAAAGCGTTGATAGGCGCCTGTAACGAAACCTTATGCGCCGGTGAGATCCGAACCGCCGCGGATTATCATCACGTTCCCCAATACTAAAACATCCATCTTTGTGCGAAGAAAGCAGTCGAGCGCTTCTTGAGGACTGCAGACGACGGGTTCGTTTTCATTGAACGACGTATTGAGAACGATCGGAACGCCGGTGATGTCGCGGAACGCCTCGATCAGCCGGTAGTATCGAGGATTGGTGTGGCGATAGACGGTCTGCAGACGACCGGAACCGTCCACATGCGTGACCGCCGGTATCTGTGCGCGCTTGTCCTCGCGGATCTGAAAGACCTGCATCATGAACGGCACGGCGTCGTCTTCCTCGAACCACTCACCGACGGCTTCATCGAGGATAGACGGAGCAAAGGGACGAAACGATTCCCGGCGCTTGATCTTCGCATTCAGAACAGCCTTCATGTCGCCGCGGCGCGGATCGCAGACGATCGAACGATTGCCTAGTGCGCGCGGCCCCCACTCCATGCGGCCCTGAAACCATCCGACGACTTTACCGTCCGCGACTGCCTGGGCGGTTTTGCGGCAGAGCTCTGCTTCATCGGAAATATTTTCGAGCGCACACCCGCCGGCATCGATCTCGCCGCGATTTTTTTCGATGACGGCCTCGATTTCGGCGTCGGAGAATTGCGGTCCCCAATAGGCGTGATCCATCACGAATAACCGCGTGCCGCCCTGCTTCTGCCACACAGCAAACGCCGCGCCGATCGCTCCGCCTGCGTCGCCCGCTGCCGATTGAACATAAACGCGCCTGAACGGCGTCAGCCGCCTGATCTTGCCGTTTGCTACAGAGTTGGCCGCGCAACCGCCCGCCAGTACGATCTCGGTCAATCCCGTGCGCTGCTGCAGGGGCGTGATGAGGTGGAAGAACGCCTCTTCATACATGACCTGCACAGATCGCGCGATATCACGGTGGCGATCTTCAAGAGGATCGCTCGTTCGCCTGCGCGGCCCTAACAATTCTTCAAGCGCGGGTGAAAACAGATCGCCCATCTCCGGCGCGCCGCCCATCCATTGATACGGCACCTCGGCGACATGATGCCGGAAATAGCGAAGATCGAGCGCGAAGGAGCCGTCCCGCTTGAGACGCACGATTCGGCGCATTTGCCCGATGAATGTCGGCTTGCCGTATGGTGCGAGTCCCATCGCCTTGTACTCGTCGCCGTAGTGCGGAAAACCAAGATATTGCGTGAGGGCCTGATAGAAAATTCCGAGCGAATGGGGAAAGAAGACGCGCCCTTCGATCGATATATCGTCGCCGCTCCCCACCCCCCAGGCCGCGCTCGAGAAATCCCCGAACCCGTCGACAGACACGACAGCCGCCTCGCGGAACGGCGAGACGTGGAAACAGGAAAAGAGATGGCAAAGATGATGCTCGATGGCGTGGTATTCGCCGTGAAATTTCGGTCCCGGAAGTGCTTCGGCGAGTTGCTCGCGTATTCCCGTGCGCTTGCGGCGATTTCGCAACCTCTCAAGGATCAGTGCCGGGTTGGGCCTGTGCAACATCACATAGGAGAGTTTCCTGAAGAAATGCGCCCTGCTGTCCTGATTGATGGCTATGTGATCGACGTCTGCGAGCGTGAGACCGGCCTCATCCAGACAATAGGCGATGGATTGAGTCGGAAGGCCCGCCCAGTGCTTGATGCGCCGGAATCGTTCCTCTTCGACCGCAGCCACCAGCACTCCGTCTCGAACGAGGGCAGCTGAAGAGTCGCCATGGAATGCATTGAGACCGAGGATGATCATTGGCCCGATCCCAATGCATCGGCACGTTGAAAGCGCTTACGATGCCATCGCCACGCATCGGACACGATCGTTTTCAGGTCCGATCGCTCAGGGCTCCAGCCGAAGAACTCCTTGGCCTTCTTGGCGTCTGCGACAAGCATTGCTGGATCGCCCGGCCGCCGCGGCGCGCGTTGCACCGGAACGACCCTGCCCGTGACATGCCAAATCGTATCCAATACCTGACGAACAGAAGCGCCGGTACCAGTGCCGAGATTCAATGCGATTGTATCGCCACCATCCAGCAAACGCTGAAGTCCCCGCAGATGAGCATCGGCCAAGTCCGATACGTGAATGTAGTCGCGGATCGCGGTTCCATCTGGCGTGGAGTAGTCCGAACCGTAGAGCGAGAGCGCCGGTCTTCGCCCCGTCAGCGCATCGAGTGCCAGCGGTATTAGGCGCGATTCGGAATCGTGGTCCTCACCGAGTTCGCTTCCCGCATCCGCCCCTGCGGCATTGAAATAGCGCAGGCGGACCGACTTGATTCCATGTACCTTGCCAAAATCATCCATCATTCGCTCACAGGTGAGCTTGCTGACGCCGTAAGGGTTTACGGGATGACAAGTCGAAGCCTCGGTAATCGGCACATGTTCCGGCTCTCCGTAGATCGCGCAGCTCGACGAGAACACGAGCACACCAACGCGAGCACGCACCATCGCGTCCAACAGGACCTGCGTGCCGTGGACATTGATATCGTGGTATCGACCCGGATGCGCCATCGACTCGGCCACTGATGAAAGGGCCGCAAAATGAAGCACGGCATCGATCTGCTGCACGGAGAAAATGTGGTCGAGCGCGGTCGAATCCCGAATATCGGCTTCGACAAGCGGGCCCCAGCGCACGAAATCGCGGCGGCCGGACGAGAGATCATCGAATATGACGCATTCATGCCCGGCGGAACAAAGAGCCTTGGCACAATGCGAGCCGACATACCCCGCCCCGCCGGTAATCAGAATGCGCGCCATGCTACTCCACCACTTTCAACATTTTCTACTGCATGCCGACCAAGAGGCCAGCATGGATTTATGACAATCTGTTTCCGGCGCGACCTTCGGGGCTTTTTGGACGAACACGCTTCTCCAGAAGCAGCAGTGCTAGCATCGATTCGGCAATCGTTCGCTGAAAGGTATAGAGTAGTCCGGCTGCCCCACTAAACACCAACCCCTTCACGAAAAGGCAATGTAAGAAAACGGCAATCGGCATCAGCGGCGGGTGCATCCTCAGCCAGTCGCGCAAGCCGCTGCGGCGCGTTTCCAACTTGCTCATCTCGCGGCTCATATAGCCCACCTGCCGGGGCAACCAGTCCGTCATCGACTTCCAGTCGTCGTGCACTATACGCGATTTCAAATCGCCAATCGGACCGTCAATCGCCCATTTTTCCGTATGCCCCGCGTCGACGACGGAGAAATGACCTCTCTTCAGAAGGATCGTATTCGGCGGATATAGCGAAGCGATGAGCTTGCGGGAGAAGATCGCATAGTCGAACGCGATACGGTAGGCGACTTCGGGTCCGATGGGGTCGAGACTGGACAATTCCCCTATCAAGGCATCCGAGAGCTGATAGTCGGCGTCGAGCCTCAGAATCCAGGGGGTGGAAATTCCCGTTTCCATGGTCGCATACCGCCACTGGCCGCAATGCGTATCGAGCGGACGATGAAAGATGCGCACGCGCGGTGTCCGCTCGAGTATGCGTATCGTGTCGTCCGTGCTGCCGCTGTCGACGACGACGATATCATTCGCCCAGCCAAGCTTGTGAAGCGTGCGCCTGATATTGTGCGCTTCATTGTTGGTCAAGATGACCGGGGTGATCGCGTTCAACATCTCGCTGATCCGGGGTCGCGACGACAGAGATCCAATGTCCTGTCGATCTCCGCGTCGAGTGCCGACCGCGGAGACGGCACAAAGCCCAGAGTTGCGATCCGGTCAATGGAAAAATCGATCGAAGGCCATTGTACTCCCGCCGCCGCAGGTTGCCGGGAAATCGGAATGGAGCGTTCGAGCATGATCTCGGCTCGCCGGGCTACAACCTCGGCGATGTCGAGCATCCGTAGCGGAAGGCGGCCGCCAAGATTGAATAGACCCTCGCCGAGAGCACTCGCCGGCGCGTCGATCATAAGACGGATGGCCCGGACGAAATCCCGCAGTAGGATGAAGTCGCGCCACTGAAGGCCGCTGGAGCGCAGGATGATGCGCCCGCTCTGAATCGCTTGGCGGCACAAGTCGTTCCCAACGAGCGTCCAGCGACCCACTTCCAGCCAGGCCGGCGCTCCGATACCGTTCGAGAGACGCAAGACGACACCCTCAATGTCGCCTTTCGCGTGCGCGGCGCGGACGAAGTCCTCGGCAGTGCGATGGATGATCGCATAGGGGTGTACAGGATTTGCGGCATCGGTTTCGGAAATTCGCTCCGGCAGAGGGCTGCCGTAGACATGAATCGTCGAGAGGAAAATGAACCGCCGGCAGCCGGCGGCGCAGGCCGCGCGTAGCAGTTTAAGGCTGGCGACGCAGCCGGATTCAAGACTGGCTACCAGGTCCGCACCACACTCAACTTCGTTCGGTGCCGCCAGATGCACGATCGTGTCGACGCCGCGCAACGCTGCGGCCATCGCCGCTTCATCCAACGCAAGCGGATCCCAAGCGATCAGATCGGCGGCGGATGGCCAGCCCTGCGGCGGGGCCGTTTGTTTTCGCGTCGTACCGACAACGCGAAAACTGGAATCCGCCGCCAAATCTTGCACCAACCTTCCGCCCAGATAGCCGCGTGCCCCGGTGACAAAAATTCGACGAGCTTCGGGCATTTAGGTCTGACGCACTTCCCAATTGTAGGGGATCGACGGATCGGACGGATCCTTCCGTTCAATCTCCAGCGGATCGTGAGGAATGCTCGCGCAATTGGCGACAAGCGAGGGTTCCGATCCAAGGCCCGCGAAACCGCTCCACAAAAGGGGCGGCACGATGACGAGATTGTAGTCATCGGACCCGAGAAGAATTTCCTGGACCTGTCCTTGCGACGCGCTGTCCGCACGATTGTCGTAAAGCACGAATTTGATCTTTCCGACCGGTACCGCGTAATTGAGCGTCATGATCTTGTGGCAGTGCCACGCTTTGATGCAACCCGGATTGACAACGGAAAAGTAGATTTCACCGAAGGCGCGGAAATGCGGCGCATCCGCGCGCAGCATGTGCATGACCTTGCCGCGGTCGTCGGGGATTTGCCGCAGCGGCACGATCTGAACGCCGTCAATCGCCATGCTGCCCCGCGGACACAAATTCAGCGATTTGCCGCAGAGAAGTTTCCCGCGTCGACACTCCTTCGTGCTGGAGCTTGTACCAGCGCGTTGTGACATCGATCGCCTGAACCCCGGAATAGGTGGGCCTCCATTTCAGGCGTGCGAGCGCTTTGTCGATCGACAGATGCAGGAGTCTGGCTTCGTGTGCGGCGCCGGGATCGACTTCCAGGCGGATGCTACCCGCCCCCCAGTGTTTCACGACCCGATTCGCGACCTGTTCGACCGTTAGAAATCTGCCGCTGGAAGGACCGAAATTCCATGATCCGGAAAATTCCTCGGGCCGATCAAGCAGCGCGAGAGCCAATTCCAGATAGCCGGACAACGGCTCGAGCACGAACTGCCAGGGCCGCGTCGCACTCGGATTTCGAAGGATGATGGGCATGTCCTTCTTGAGGGCACGTATGCAATCGGGAATGAGCCGGTCTTCGGACCAGTCGCCGCCGCCGATGACATTGCCAGCGCGGGTCGTCGCCGCGCCGAAGCCGGAACGTCGCCTGAAGAAGGATTCGTTATAAGCCCTGAACACGATTTCCGCGGCGGCCTTTGACGCGCTGTATGGATCCTTGCCGCCCAATTCGTCGCTCTCGCGATAGCCCCAGACCCATTCCTTGTTCTCGTAAGCCTTGTCGGACGTGATGAAGACGAGCGCCTTCACGCTGGGCGTCAAGCGGACGGCTTCGAGAACGTTCGCCCCACCCGTGACATTCGTCGTGAACGTCTCGAGCGGATCGCCATAGGACCGGCGGACCAGCGCCTGCGCCGCCAGATGAAAGACGATTTCCGGCTGCGCGGCCCGGACAACAGCGCTGAACGCGCCAAGATCGCGAATATCGCCGACATGGTGGTCGATCTCTCCGGCAAGACCAAGCTGATCGAAATGCGAATTCTCGCCGACGAGCGGCAGGGCATAACCCGTCACCTGCGCGCCGAGTTGCGTAAGCCAGAGCGAAAGCCACGAACCCTTGAACCCTGTATGGCCGGTCACAAGAACGCGGCGGCCGGCGAAATGGCAATAGCGCGTGCCGTAAATCGACGGATCGGACATCAGGGTTTCCAGGGAGCGGCACCCTGCTCCCAAAGCTCGTTGAGATAGGCGTAGTCGCGATAGGTGTCCATCGGATGCCAGAAGCCAGCGTGCGCGAACACGCGAATCTCGCCGTCCGCCGCCAATCGGTTCATCGGCTCCTTCTCGAGAACCAGCGTGTCGTCGCCATCCGCGAGGTAACGGAAAATTTCACGCGAGCAGACGAAATATCCCCCCGAGATCAAACCGCCCGCGACTTTCGGTTTTTCGTTGAAGCCCACGACCTCAGTACCGTTCTCGACGGTCAGCTCACCGAAACGACCGGGCGGCCGCACGCCGGTGATCGTCAGGAGCTTGCCGTGCGATTTGTGAAATGCGACGAGCGCCTTGATGTCCACGTCGCTGACGCCATCGCCATAGGTCAGCATGAAGTAAGGATCGTTGCCGATATAGCGTTCGATGCGCCGAACGCGGCCGCCGGTCATCGTGTGCAGCCCGGTCTCGGCGAGCGTGACGCGCCAGCCCTCAGCTTCGGAGGCGGCGTGATCTTCAATCTCAACCTTGGAATTGCGACCCAATGCAAGCGTCACGTCGCGGGTGTTCAATGTATAATTCAGGAAGAACTGCTTGATGACCTGGCTTTGATACCCCAGACAGAGAACGAAGTCCTTGAAGCCGTGAGCGCTGTAGGAGCGCATGATGTGCCAGAGGATCGGCGTCGCGCCGATCGGAATCATCGGCTTGGGCATCTCGCTCGAGATATCCCGAATTCGGGTCCCCAATCCGCCGCAAAGTATGACCGTCTTCATCGCACGCCGCTCTCAGATCTCAGCCATGTGCTTTTGGCAGTTGTTTCTTCGCCGCCAGATTGACGGCTGCGCCCCGATGCTCATCGCGTTGCCAAGCCGCCTGCCCCGCCGGCGAGGTACTCGCGCACGTAGTGACGCACACCTTCTTCCAATGACGTCGGTTCCGTGGAATAGCCGGCTGCTTTGATTTTCTTCATCTCCGCCTGTGTGAAATACTGATATCTGCCCTTCAACACGCCAGGCATGGGCACAAATTCGATCTCCGGCGGCTTGTTCATCGCAATAAATACGGCATTCGCCAAATCGACGAAGCTGCGCGCCTTGCCGGTGCCCACGTTATAGAGTCCGCTTGGACGATTCCCATCGGCGAACCAGAGCGCGATATCCACGCAGTCTCCAACCCAGACAAAATCGCGCAACTGCCCACCGTCGGGATATTTCGGATGATCGGAGGCGAACAGCTTCACCGGTTCGCCTCGAGCGACCTGTTCGAAAATCTGCAACGCCACCGAGCGCTGACCGCCTTTGTGGAATTCGTTCGGACCGAAGACATTGAAGAACTTCAGGCCCGCCCAGTGCGGCGGCGTCGCCCCCCCTCGCTTGGCCCGATCGCAGGTCCAGCGATCGAACAAATGTTTGCTCCAGCCATAGGCATTGAGCGGGCGCAGCTTTGCCAGATGCTTGGAATCGTCCCTGTCGTCGAAACCGAGGGAGCCATCGCCATAGGTGGCCGCCGATGAGGCATAGACAAATGGAACCTTGTTCTGCGCGCACCAATCCCAGAGATAGCGGGAATAGCGAAAATTATTCTCAACAATCAGATCGGCGTCACGTTCCGTTGTCGAGGAAATTGCGCCCATATGGATGACGCCGGCAACTTTGCCGCGCACGGAATCCAGCTCCGAACTGGGCGGCAGCAGATCGACAAGCCGGCGCTTGGCGATGTTGCGCCACTTGTCATCGCTGCCCAGCGCATCGACCACGATGACATCGTCACCACGCTCTTCGAGCGCGGCAACGATATTCGATCCGATGAAGCCGGCCCCGCCGGTCACGACATACATGTATCTATCGAACCAATGTGTCGGGCATTGTCAAGGAACAGCCGGCGTTTGGCGCCAAGTATTCACAATATCGGCTGCTTCGATAAGATCGCGCGCCGCCGCCAACTGGCCGCAATCCGGTGCATTCACAGGTTCGGGCGCGAGGAGCACCCCGCGCCCGCCAATCGCCTTCGCGAAACTCATGTCGCTTACCTTATCTCCGATCACGACCGCGCCCTCCAGCGATCCGCCGATCGCATGAACGATCCGGTCGGCGAGGCCGCGTGCCGGTTTGCGGCAATCGCAATCCTCGTCCGGACTGTGATAGCAGCATGCAACCGCATCGATCGTCACAGACTCCGCCGCCAGCATCGCCACAAGCCGTGCGTTGACGACCTCGGCGACGCTTTCGGAAAAATATCCGCGTCCGACCCCCGATTGATTGGTCGCAATTGCGAGCCGATAACCGACCGCTGACAGCCTGCGTAACCCCTCGGCAGCGCCGGCAAGCAGCTCCAACCTGGCCGGATCCGAAAGGTAGTGACGGTCGACGACGATCGTGCCATCCCGGTCGAGAAAGACGATCGGACGGTCGCGGCGTTCCGTGCCCATCTCAAATACCGCGGCTCAGGCGTCCGACGACTCGGACGAGACCTTGCGGATCGCGCCCGTCGTCGAATGCCCCGCTTCGAGGGGGACAAGGACCACCCGCCCGCCGCGCGCGCGCACCAGATCGCCGCCCACAACTTGATCCTCGGTGTAGTCCGCGCCCTTCACCAGAACGTCCGGCGCGATCATGTCAATCGCATTGAGAGGCGTGTCCTCGGAGAACATTGTGACGAGATCGACCACACCGATCGAGGCCATGACGATCGCGCGTGCCGCTTCGTTCTGAATGGGACGGTTGGGGCCCTTCAGGCGTCTTACCGACTCATCGGAATTCAGCGCGACAATGAGTTTGTCGCCTTCGGCCCTTGCTCGCTCAAGCAGCCGCACGTGACCAGGGTGCAGAAGATCGAAACAACCATTGGTAAAGACCACGCGCCGACCCTGCAGCCGCCAGGATTTGGCTGCGGCACAAGCGGCATCCAGACCGACGACCTTGGCGTTTTCGTGAAGCAGTTCGCAGACTTGGACGGCATGCGCGAGCTCCGCCACTCCGACGGGCGCCGTGCCCACTTTTCCCACGGCAACGCCCGCAGCGATGTTGGCAAGCCGTGCCGCATCCTCGATTGACGCCCCAACGGCCACTGCCAGCGCGAGCGCCGCGATAACCGTATCCCCAGCGCCGGAGACGTCGTGCACCTCGAGCGCAACGGTTGGCAGATGCACGATTTGGCCCTTGCCTCGTTCGGTGGAATAGACACTCATGCCATCCGCGCCGCGCGTGACGATCACCACGTTGCATCCCACGGTATCGGCGATGGCGCGCGCGGCGGCAGTAACGCCTTCGTCATCGTCGCAATTCAGTCCTGTCGCCTGCGCCGCCTCCAATGCGTTCGGAGTGATGATCGTCGCTCCAGCATAGCGGCTGAAATCCCGCCCCTTGGGATCGACAATAACCGTTACACCACGCGCGCGCGCCTCGCGGATCGTGCGGCCGAGCATCGTATCGGCCAGAACACCCTTCGCATAGTCGCTGCAGACGAGCACTTTTGCACCACCAAGAGCGACGGTCAGCGAACCAAAAAGCTGTTCGGCGACGGCCTTCCCAACAGCTGCGGGAGCTTCCTCGTCCACGCGCAGTAATTGTTGGCCCTGCGCGACGAACCGCGTCTTGATGATCGTGCGGCGTTCCCGATCGCGAACCAGAAGGGGGTACAACCTCGCCTCCCGTGCCGCGGCATCCTCGAGAATAGCGCCAGCAGCGTCGTCTCCCAGCACACTGATCAGCGTCGCGTGACCGCTCATGCGCGCGATATTGCAGGCTACGTTGCCTGCTCCGCCCAGCATTACATCCTCACCCGTCACGTGAATGACGGGTATTGGTGCTTCGGGTGAAACCCTTCGGACATCTCCAAACACGAATCGGTCCAGCATCAGATCGCCGACCACAACAATCCGGGCGTTGGGGAATGCGAAAATTGTTTCGAGCAAAGTCGACATGGATTGTAACTTAGTCGGTCAGGTTAGCGGTGGCGATCACGTGTACTTCAACGCCCGTTCGAGCCCAAGGCAAAGCATATGGCCAAGCAGAAGGTGCATCTCCTGAATGCGCGCCGTCGTCTTGGATGGAATGATTATCGAGGTTTGCGCGATCTTGGCCAACTCGCCGCCATCGCCTCCTGTCATTCCCGATGTGGCGAGGCCGCGCGCCGCGGCAACCTTCAGCGCCGCGATCACATTCGGACTGCGGCCAGACGTCGACATGCCAAAGGCCAAATCGCCTGGACGCCCCAGCGCTTCTACCTGCCTGGCAAAAATCTGATCAAAGCCGAGATCGTTGCCGCCCGCGGTGAGGATGCCACTATCGGCCGTCAACGCGATCGCGGCAATCGCGGGGCGATCGTTGTGATAGCGAACGACGAGCTCGGTCGCCAGATGCTGGGACTCGCTCGCACTGCCGCCGTTGCCGAAGAACAGAATCTTGCCGCCCGCTTTCGCACAATCGACCCAAGCGGCGAGCACATTCTCGAACGAGGCGCGCATCCGATCGCGCGTCAGCTGCGCGACAGCGAATTGCTCATCGAATTCCGATTGGAAGAGCGTCTTCGCCAGATCGGTTTCCGGGGGTGTCATGCTCGTTTCTCCTCCTTTGACAAGGCGCTCCGAACCGGACATCGCAACGGCGAATGGCAACACATCAGGCGACTTCTGGTGCGGGTGCCAACGGTGCCCGGTCCACCATCGGAATCCTCTTTGCGAGCTTATGCGACGGCCGTTCGATCAGAAGATAGAATACATAGGACGATAAGAGTGTAAACGACATAAGCACCAACCAACTGAGGCGCGACTGCGGGGACAGCCCAAGGGTTTGAACGCCGATGGCGATCGCCAGAGGGTGGATCAAGTAAAGCGAATAGCTCCACTGCCCCGCCCACACCAGCACGCGCCACGGCTTGCGGTGCAAATAGAAGCTGATCTCCGCCCGTAGCCAGAAGTAATAGACAATTCCGACGGCGATGCCCGTCACCGTCTGGTGAAAGATCGTATGTGAATGGAGCACCAAGGCAGCCCACATGGTAACCCATGCCGCAGCACGCCAGAGCCAAATTCCGCGTGGCGAATAGGTCCGCAACAGCGCGGGGAGATTCTCCGCCATATAGCACCCCGATAGCCATACGGGGAACAAGGTCAGCGCCGTTGGAACGACGCCGATATCCTGCCAGTCAACGGCCGGAAAATAATACCAACATACGAAAATGGCCGGTACCAACGACGCGATCACGATGTACGACCAACCAACTTTCTTGCTCGCTCGATTGAGGAGCGGATAGACCGCATAGTAGAGCTCTTCGCAAACGATGCTCCACAGCGTCGAATGCCACAGAATGGAGCCGCTTCCGAAGATCACCGTGCTTGGCAGCGCGATTTTGAATAACACGACGGTGCAAGTCACCGGGACCAATATGCAAATGTAGCGGCGGGCGTAGAAGCGAATGACGGGCGATGCTTTGGTGCGCCGGGCGAACGGGAAATGGATGCAGAATCCCGAGATCACAAAGAAGGCGATCACTGCCGCCGGGCCGTACACGGTCGTACGCCAGCCCCTCGCCAGCATGTCCAGCACAACGTCGTGCTGGCCAACAACGCCAAACAGCGGAAATACGCCCGCATGACCGACCGCCACGCATAGCGCGAGCAAGCAGCGTAGGGCATCGAGGACGTAGTAGCGCCTCACAACGATGGTTCGTTTGCGAGAGTGCCCCGCCCGGCGATTCCGGGCGGACTACCGGCGAGCCAGGATGCGATCATCGGATAGCCGAACTTCACCACGAACCCCATCACCACGACGTCAATAACGAACGCGCCGAACTCCTTGTCGATATTGCCCTCCAATGGGAAAAGTAGAAACAGCGTCGCTGTCGCAAAGGCCCGTCGAATGGCCGTCGGCACAGGTCTGGTCATGAAGTAATGGGCGGCTAGTCCCAGCAGAACGCCGATGATCCAGATGGGCACGAGAAGCCCCGGAAACCCAAAATCAACGTAGGCCTGCGTGACAAAACCAACACCGACTGACGTATCACCCCAGATCACGATGCCAAGTAACGCTATCGTGCTCGCCGAATCGCTCAGAGCGGCCTTGTCGGGAAAGAACAAGCGCGGTGTCAGAACGTGTTTAATTGCGCCTTCATAGTAATTGAACCCGCGCGGCAGAGGTCCCGCCGCTTCCAGATCCATGGTCTGGGCCAAGAAAGTTGTATAGCCGACGCGCTGCGCCAGTCGAGAGAACGCGTCGGCGTAATCGATATCGCTTGCAAGATAGTGGTTTTCTAGCCAGGCGACTTGCTCGCCGGTCGTCATGGAGAACATCGACAATCGAAATTCGCTCTTGATGACCGTCCAGACGAGTGAGATCCAGATCACGACAAAGACCGCAGCCAGCCCTGCAATGATGTAACCTACGGAAATCCTGCGCCGGCTCGCTACGAGCGCCATCAAGATCACGAAAACAGGCTCCTTGTAGCTCGCGAAGAAGCTCACCATTCCCACGGCGATCTCGAGAACGGCGATCGCAAGCAGCCAAAGGTGACCGCGATTGGTCTTGAAGACTTTCGCGGCAATAAGATAGATGCAGACGAATTTTAGAAGGGTCAGAGCCAGGAGCGGTTGGGTAAGACCCGGGATCGCGTACGCCAGTTGGTCGAGGATGACGCCGGAGATGAGGCTGGCAACATAGCAGACCAACGCAGGGTTTAGAGCGACGCCGCCGTCGAAATTCCACGCCGCCGGCACGGCAATCTTTTCCGGGTGTCCCATTTGCCTTACGCCAAGGGATCTACCAACACCCATGCCATAGGCCAGCGCCAGCATCGCGCCAAGGCAGTAGTAGATGGCTCGAGCGCGATATTCTCCGAAGTCCAGTTCCTTAATCGCCTGACCACTGAAGTCCGCTGCAACGAGGTCACCGGCTATTTCGATCCAGAAAAAAGCAATGATCCACCACAAGACGACGGGGACATCTTTCGAACCGACGAGCCAAATTGCCAACGGCAGGGCCAAGATGCATGGAATCCAAATGACCGCATTTGAAGACCACATGATCAAGGCCGCGGCCACGGCCCCGACGACCGCCATATACCGGGTCGAAAAGAGACTGTTTACGGCGACGCCCAAGATTTTTAGTTCCTAACCGGCATAACGAGAATATTATCCAACAGCTTCGATAACATCGACAAATCGGTCGACAAATCTGGAATAGGAAAACTCCTTTTCAACTCGTGTTCGACCGGCCGTGCCCATGGCGACGATCAAATCCGGGCGCTTGATGAATGTCTCAATTGCCGAGGCGAGAAGATCCGGGCGAGAGGGCGGCACGACCAGACCAGTCTGACCGTTGATGACAATCTCGGGCAAGCCGCCCATGTCCGTGCAGATCACGGGGCGGCCGCACATTCCCGCTTCCAGTGCGGAAAGCCCGAAAGATTCAGCAAGTCGGCTGGGCATCAGGCAAACATCGATAGCTTGGAAAATCTCCTTTTGATCGGATACGAAGCCACACCATTCAAGCCTGTCTTGAATGCCGAGAGACGTAGCCTTCTCGTGCAGGACGGCGATATAATCCGGATCGCCCTTGCCGAAAATCTTCAGAACCACCTTTGCGGCTGAGTCCCGCAAGAGCGCCAGCGCCTCAAGTGCATCGCCATGGCCCTTCCATTCGCCTATCAGGCCGATAAGACCGAGCCGCAAGGGGAAGGACGTGTCCGGGCCTTGCGACACACCATCCAGCAAAAGGGCATTGTGAACGACCGCGATCTTGGCAGGGTCTATGCCATGCGCCTCGAGGGCACGAGCAACGGCATTCGACGTGCAGACCATTTTGCGCACGCGCCTGGCGATGGCGCGGAACACGACGCCATAATGGCGGCTGGCCGGAATGATCTCATGAGACCAGTAAATGTCGCGCCGCCGGTTCAGAAAGGGCAGCAGCAACAGGGCATGATGCCAATTGGTGTGGATCACGGCGACGGGTGCGGCTTTCTTGATTGCCCCTAGATAGCCCCATACCAGCGCCGGCCAGTAACGCAGTTGGTCCAGCGTCCACCAGATCGGTTTCAGGCTTAAAGTTATGGAAATGAAGCCAAGCCTCACGCGGTAAAATTCAAATCCGTCGGCGCGCAACCTAGCAAGGAAGTCTCCCTGCCCGCTCCAAAGACTGGTAATGAAGACAATTCGATAACCGGCAGCGCGCAATCCGCGCCCCAGCGCCAGCATCATAATTTCGCGACCCGATACGATATTGCCGCCGCCGACGATAACGACCGCTGGTGCCGCCCTCGCATCAGCTTGCGGCGCGCGGCCGACTGATCCGGCCGGAGAAATCCCGGTCATTCCCTGAGGCTTTGCCAAGCAGATACAATTGCCGACACAGTGTTCCCAAAAGACGGCGGGCGGACGATGCGAAGGGGCAAACTCTTACGCATGCGATCCAGCCGGCCCGCCAGCGCGGCAACATCTCCGAGCGGATAGGACCAATCCGGGCCCGCCAAGTCCTCGGCGCAGCCGCAGGCATCGCTGACGATACAGGGCAAGCCGCTGGCCATGGCCTCATTGACCACAAGGCCCCAGGTCTCGCCATGGTCGCTGGGCAAGACAAGACAATCGGCGGCGACATAGGCTTGGCAAATTTCGCTTTGATTGAGGAAGCCGGCGAATGTCGCGGGCGGACGCCCTGAGGGCGGCGCACACTGATTTGCGCCGGTTTCGACGGCGTCCTGGACAACATTACAGGCAGCGCGCAATGCCCCGCCAAGTTCGCCCGCGCCGACGAACAATAGATGAATACCGGGGATACGCCCATCGCCTCGCAAGGCTTGTGCCGCTTTCACCAGATCCAGGGGACGCTTCTTGCCGATGAACTTGCCGCAAAACAGAACGCAGAAGGCATCGTCGGCTATGCCCCATTGACGTCGCAATTCCGCGCGTTTGCCGTGCAGCGCGGCGGCTTGTCGCGCGAAGCGTTCGTTATCGACGGCATAGGGCGCGGAACTGAGGCGCGCTTCCGGAACGCCGAAGGATCCGTAAAGCCGCTTGTTGGCCTCGCCAATATAAAGGAAGCGGTTGATCATGGAGAATAACCGACCCAGCACGATTTTTTTGACAAGTCGCTTCCAGAGAGGCGTCGGCGCCAAATCGTTGCTTTCGGCGCGCAGCCAAAGCTCAGCGCCGACCGCCTTGGCGGCAAAGGCGGTTTGCCAATAGCCTGCCACCTGCCAGCCCTGAATCCAGACGGCCTTAACACCCGCCAGCCGGAGCCGATCGCGCAGATTTTCCGTCACGCGGCACTTCCAGAAATCCGCCGGCACCGCGCCGTCCGCGGACCGCAAGACCCGATAGGGATAGCCGGACAGCGTGTCGATATCCCAACGGAATGTCGTGCCGAATTCCGGGTCGCGGCTGGGCTTCGTGCCGAAATCCGTCATGTACCAGACCTCGAACGGCACGCGGCCATCGGCGGCGAGCGCCTGCCAGATGGGCGTCTGATATTGAATCGGATGCGTGCTGACAATGGCAAGCATCGCTAATTGGCCGGATCGATCGGCCGGGCCGGCACGCCCGCTACAATCTCTCCAGGCGCGACAGAACGCGTCACGACCGCGCCGGCTGCGACAACGCAACCGTCGCCAAGTTCGACATCCTTCAAGATGACGGCCTTTGCTCCGACCCAGCAATTGTTGCCTATGCGCACGGTTCCGCGCCGCATTGGAAGGTCCTTGGGGGTTCTTCCATGTTCAATCGTGTGATTGCTGTCGGTGACGTAAACGTCCGGGCCGAACATATTATTGTTGCCGATCTCGATCAGGCCGCATGCGTCGAGCATAAGATTGCGATTGAAGTAATTGCCGTCACCGATGCGGATACGCGTACCGGAGAGGCCGGACTCATCCGGCCATAACCAGCAACCCTGCGTAAACGCGTTGTTGCTTCCAATGTCGATCTGGTCACAGCAACGGACCCGCCCGCCGCCTTCCATGCGATTTTTCTTGCCGAGCTTCATGCCGAGGGCGCGATACAGGAACAAGCGTAGCCTACTCGCGACGCCGCGCGGTATGCGAAGCAGGTAAGGTTCAAGACCTTTCATCCAACAATCGCACGCGGCGCTCGTGCGAGCGCACGATACAGCGCCACGCTCGATCGCCGCACCGGTTTGCGATTCTGCCAAATTTTCCCGAATGCGTACAGAAAATCACAAATCCCCAGAAAGCACGAGCGCAGATGTCCCTGGCGCGATGCAAACACAAGGTTCACGACCGTTTTCCAGACCAGCACCTGGAGAATGATACGACCGGGAAACCGCCAGACGGCCAATGTCAGGTCGTTGCAAACACCGGAACGCAGTTGGCGCACGATATCACGTGCCGTCATGGTCTTGTCGTGCCAGACATGAACGCCGTCGAGTTTCACGATCTCTAGCCCCGAATCGATCAGACGCAGGCAAAGGTCTTTCTCTTCGACGCCGTACGCACCGGGGAAAATAGCGTAGCCGCCCAACGCCCTTACGACGGACAATCGAAGCACATGCCCACAGCCAATGAATGTCCCAACCGATAATCTTGTGCCTCTCGAGTGACGATGAGGTTCGTCCGGGGAGAGAATATCGAAAGCCACCGCGGCAACGTTGGGGTGACACTCAAGATAGTTGACGGCAATGGCGATTTCGTCATTTTCAAGAAACCACGCGTCGTCGTCGAGGCTGACGTAGTAGTCCTCGGACGCCGTTAGCATCATCTTGTTGCGCGCGTGCACATAGCCTTGATTTTCATCCCACCGTTCCCACGATACCATTTCGAACTCCCCGCGAAGCGAGGGTGTTTCGTCCGTCGAAGCGTCATCAATGACTGCTATCCGCAGAGGTTTGTGCGATTGCTGCAGCGCACTTTGGATCGACTTTCGAAGGACATCGGAACGATTATACGTCGATATCCCGACTACGACCGACGGGCGTTTGTCTGCCGCCGAACTCATCACGAAATCGTCCTTCTCGAAGCCGCGCTTATCTCGCTGATGCCAAGAATCTTGCCGCGCAACGCTTTCCACAATCCGGCACCGCCGCGTTCCTGAAGCGCGCAGCTAGCGAGTTGGAACAACTCCCAGAGTGCCAGCTTCGCATAGTCACGGATACGCCTTCGGCCAAGCACATGCGCCATCACATAGTGGCGGTTGACCAGCTCCATTTTGGCGAAAGCGACGGGATCGCTTTTGTGTTCGCCCGACTGGCTGTCGTGATAGATGCGGGCGGTGCGCGCATTGGCGAGTTTCCACGTCCGGCCGACACGAATGGACAGTGTGGCGTCCTCCATCATGGAATAGCCCGTGAAGAAGGAAGGAAATGGCGGGTCCGGCAAGGCCTCGCGCCGATAGAGGGTGCATCCCAAATTCAACCATTCGACGGGCACTACTTCCGGCATATCATCGCGATCCTCAGGCAAAAGATTGACCGCAGGACCAAGCGCGCGGCCTGCATAAGAACATTCTCGCTTGCCCGCAAGAATAAGGAACAGAGTCCGGCTGACGAATCCGGGAGATTGATAACGCTGGTTGGTTATCATGGCGCTGGCGCCGCCCATTCGAGCATCCGAATTAAATGCCCGCCACAGACGAGCGATACATTCAGGTTCAAGCAAAATGTCATCGTCTATAAAGCCAATCACCGGCTGAGTTGCCAGTTCCATGCCCTGATTGCGCTGCGCCGCCGCGCCTATGATCTTGGCGGGCGCATATTTGATATTGCTGATCAGCCCGGCAATCGAAGATGCCACGCACAGATCGTAGGTTGAGCTATCCTGCGATGCATCGATCAGAACCACTTCCATAGGCTGGGCAGACTGGGTGGCCAAGCTGTCCAAGGCGCGCCGGAGGACAACTGCCCGATTGCGCGTTGGAATGATGATCGAGACCGGAATTGCTTCCGTCATCAGCTGCCTACCGCATGACTTCCGGACAGAAGAATAGCTTTAGCAGTTGCGGAGGATTCGCGAACTTGTCCGGAACGCTCCGACAGAGTTGACCGATCCCGACAGCCGGCTTCACCGCAAGGCAGCAGGCCGCGTTGCTTTGCGCAAATTGCGCGCCAAATCCGCAAGCCGCTGAGTAGCTTGAAACCCCACGAGGCCATAGGCGGTTCGGTAGAGCGATCGGCTGGCGGGGCCCCTGCTTGGCCGAAATTCGGGATCGGAGATCGCGATTGCGAGAACAACCTCGTCAGCCCATTTCCTATCGTGCTTCCAAATCACTCGCGCGAGTTGATGACGCGCATCATTAATCGCCTGACGGCGTCGTGGTATCAACGCGCCGGTTTCATCAAGAAAACGTTCCATGCGATCGAGGATCATAAGGCGCTGCTTTTGGACCTCGAAAATCATTTTTCCCGTTAACCGGCCGCCGATGTCCCAATTGCGATAGACGGCCGAACTATCGTCGAAAAACACAAATCGGGTTCCCGCTGAGAGCAAGCGAAAATAGAGTTCATGCTCCTGGCAACACGGCTGCTCGGCGCGCCAGCCGTTTACCCGTTTCAATGCTGAACGCTTCCACAGCGGACCGCCCGTTTGCGGCAGAAGCCAGAGAGCCAGCAATACCCAGGGATCGTCGCGCGGTTCCGGGATCGGTTCGTCCACCAGCGTGGCGAGATCGTCGCGAATCTTCTCGCAAAGCGTGGGGCTGTAGACGACATCCACATCCGGATGCTGGCGAAGGAATTCGACTTGCCGGCTGACTTTCTCCGGAAAAAGATAATCGTCGGCGTCGAGGTATTGCAGCCATTCGCCACGAGCTAACTCGAGCAGACGATTGCGCGTAGCGCCGCCGCCGCGGTTCGGCCCAGTCTCCCAACGGATGCGTCCGTCGAACCGCCGGATGACCTCGAGGCTTCCGTCCGTCGATCCATCGTCGACAACGACAACCTCCTTGTCCTGCCAGGTCTGCGCCAGCGCGCTTTCGATCGCCTGCGCGATCCATTGCTCCGCGTTGAAGCAGGGGATGAGGATCGAAACGAGCATGCCGCTAGGCGTATCGAGGAAGCGGTTCGATCGGATCGAAGGTCGATTCCATTTCGCATCGACCTGCAGACCGTTCTGGATACTGAAGCCGCTCGATCAGCTCGGTGAGATGCACACCCAACTCTGCCGAAAGACGGCAGGGCCGTTTCTGCAGGATGGCGTCCGCGAGCTCCGCCGGCCCGCGGCAAAAATCGACCGGCTTTTCATCGCTGACAAAACGGCCGGGCAGGCGCCCCGGCATCGGATACGTGCTCCAGACATGCCAGTCCTGTTCCCCGCCGGACAGTTTCAGGGTCTTTCTGGTCTTTTCGACCTGGCGTTCCAGGCGGGCACGCCAGCCGCGGGGCGGAATGGCACGTATGCGCACCGGCGCCATGTCGTTGCGCACGTTCGACACCGACATGACCCCATCGTCGCCGATGATCGTCAGCGACTTGTCATGCGGAGCGACCAAGCCGCATGTGACACGCGCGACAACGCCGCCGCCATATTCGATGCACCCGACCGTGAAATCCGGTGCCATCGAATCCACCGCGATGCCCTTGTCCGGAATGAGGCAGGAGGCAAAGGAAGTCATGCGCAATGCCGGGCCGAAAAATGCGGCAAGCCAAGTCAACACATAACCTGCGTGTTCATAAGTGCAGCCGACCTCGAACTCGTCTTTGGCCGGCCAGGAGACGCCGCTCTCGTTCTTCCACTGCCAGGGCGAAAGCTTCGGCGCAATCATTCCGTCGTCGAAATTGGCGTAAACCAGCCGAACACGGCCCACCGCATTCTCGCGCAACGCCTTCCATGCCGTCTGCGCCGTTTCGCTGAGAACACTGCATGGTGCAGACGCGAGATATACACCGCGCGTGCGCGCCAGCGAAACGAGCTCGCCGGCGCGCGCCGCGTTCATAGCCAACGGCTTCTCCGAGTAAACGTGCTTTCCCGCCTCAAGACACTGCCGCGTGATTTCGTAATGGGTGCGCGGGTTCGTCAGATTGAGCACCATTTCCACCAGGCGATCGGATAAGACTTCTTCTAGGCTATTGTAACGGCGCGTCGACCAACGATCGCAGAACGCCTGCAAATTCCCTTCGTGACGATCATAGGCGCCGACAAGCTTCAACTCCGGATAGTTCCCAAGCGTCTTTCCGTAGAACTCGGAGACATAACCGCAACCGACGATGGCGAGGTTCATGAGGTCTTGCGGGCGCCGCGCGTTCGATTGATCACGCAATATCGTTCGACCTTGCGCACGGCAGCGATAATGTCGTCCATGTCGCTCGATTTGCCCAAGAACACATTATGGGGAATGTAAACCGTATCCTTGACCGCCTGATCGGAGACTGGCGTCGGCAGACTGCGGATGTAATCCGGGTGCCTTTGGGCGAGGCTCTGCATCGCCGGTTGGCCGGACATTGTCGCCTCAAAGGCCCGACTTATGGGAGCCCCCTCCGCCCTGACCAGATCGAGGAATTCATCGATACCGCGATCGCCGCATTCGGCCGGTTTGTAGCGCATCGCGAACATATACATTCCATGCGCGCGCACGCCGGCGTGTTGCGCCACAGGTTCGAGGCATTTCACCTCGCCGATTAATGCGCGGAGGCGTTCGAAATTCATGGCACGAATAGCCTGCATCTCCCGGAATGTTCTGAATCGATGAACAAGCAGGCCTGCCTGATATTCCGTCACCCGGCAATTCCAGCCGAGCGTGACGTGTCTCCAGCGATCCCCGTCTACCGGCGCGCGCCCGGCGTTGTGCATCGAATGCGCACGTTCGAACACCTCTTGATCGTTCGTGGTCAGGGCGCCGCCTTCGCCGCAACTGAGATTTTTCGACGATTGGAAGCTGAAGCCGCAAACGTGACCGAGCGAGCCCACCGGACCGGTCTCCCAGACGGCGCCGTGCGCCTGCGCGGCGTCCTCGACGATCTTCAAACCGTGCTTATCCGCGATTGCGCGCAGGGCGGTCATATTGGCAGGCTGCCCGAACAAATGGACCGGCATGATGGCGCGCGTCTTTCCCGGCACGATTGCCTCCTCGACCTTCTGAGGGTCGAGCAACAGCGTGCCCGGATCGACATCCACGAACACGACCCCAAAACGCCGGTCCAACGGCGCTGTTGCGCTGGCGATGAACGAAAAATTGGGGACCACGACTTCGCCGCCATAGTCGAGGCCGTCATGCTCCAGTACCGCGGCCAGCCCGATACGCAACGCGTCCGTGCCGTGCCCCACCAGCAGAGCATAACGGCAGCCGCAATAGGCGGCCCATTGGTCGGCGAATTCCCGCGCCAGCGGCTGCGGCAGTCCTTCGACGCCGCTCATATAGATGGTGCGGAACAGGGCGCGTATCTCGGATTGCCAGCGCGTGAAATTGCCGTCGCGGACCGACGCCCAAGGGCGAAGCCGCACGTCGCGCACCGGCTTGCCGCCGTGCTTTGCAAGCGACCCGGTAAGCCGCGATGCCGGCGGCGGCAGTTTGCCGAGCGTCGCTTGCGCAATGGGCCGCAGCAGCGGCTTTACCTTGTTGAACAGCGTCGAGCCGGGATGCGTCATCGCATCTACATTGCCTGGGTGTTGAGAAATACAAACACGTGTAATTTAGTTCGTCATTTCTTCTTCATCACGACGAGCAAACCATACTCGGCCGGATAGGCGGGCGCCCACCGCAAAAGACCGGTCGAGGGTGCAATTCTACGCACGATCCGTTCGAAGTTTCGCCAAAGCCAGTCCCCCCATTTCGGCGGAGGCATCGAATATCGCGCGCTATCGCGCAGCGCGATCGGCATCGGCGCTCGCCAATTGCGATGCGCAAGATTTCGCAGACAGACAAGCAGGTTCTGCATCGGTGCGCCGATTTCGATATCTTCCGAAACCTCCGCCAGCGCGCCGAATTTCAGCCGCCAGAAACCGGGCCGGAACATGGTGACCAAGTCCGGCGGCGGTGCACCCTCGACCCAGAGTTGCCCCTTCAACGCCAACCCTTGGCGGTTCGGCGCGTTGAAAAGCAATCGGCCGCCGGGCTTGAGGAGCCTCAGCAAATCCTTCGTCATCCCGATCGGATCTTCGAGACAACCGATCGTTCCAACATGGAAGATCGCGTCGTACGGCGCATGCTGCTCGATCGCGGGATCGCCCGCGACGCGGAAGTGATCGCCAAACGCTTTCGCGGCCGCAGCGACCGCCGTCGGCGACACATCCACGCCGGTGATATCGCGCCCCGCTAGGATAAAATAAGAGGTGAGATGGCCGCGCGATGAACCGATCTCGAGTACACGGCTCTGCTTAGGTTCGGACTCGATTGCGTTAATTACGAACTTATACTTGGACGACTGCGACAATTCCTTGCACAGCCCCGTGAGATCTCCGCGATCGAACAGCGTTTTGCAGATGTCCGACTGCGTTATGTAACGGCTGTAACAAGAACTAGTTTCGGAATAAAGGAGCTCATAGGCCGAGTTGTCGTGCCGCGTGAAAAGGCAACCACAGGCCACGCAATCGTAGATCGGCCAACCATAGCCCACATAAAATTCGACATCGCCTTTCTTGGACACGCCATCAGCGCCGCAGATGCGGCAGTGGACGGCGGTAGGGTTATCCGGCGTGATCGGCAATGGCTTCTGCATGGTGTAATGCTTGCGCTACGCCTTTAGTCTTTCTTGCGCGCGAAGAAATGGTTCATGGCCAGTTCGCCTTCGACGGTGAATCTCTGACCGAGGCGCACGCACTCAAATCCTGCATCCGACAGAAGCTCCTTCGCGCGCGCGAGCTCTGGCTTGTCGGTAAGATTTAGTTCAACCATAAGCGAGCGCAGCCTAGGATCGCGCAGCGTTTTTGGGGCACCGACCAGGATTGGCCATTCGAGGCCATCGACATCGAGCTTCACATGCGTCGGGAACGGCGGGTCAAACCGGCTTATGAATTCGTCGATCGTATAACCGACCATTCCCTGAGCGTGGCTGACACTGCCCTTCCAATAGCGCGATCCCTCCCCCGGCTTGCCGAATTGATGCATGGCGGTGCCGACTTCGCGCGAGGGAGAATTCAAGACGCCAAGTTCCGTCGTTCCGGCAAAAGCGATGCAATAGGGAATGATGCGATCGCCGAAGGAATTGCCAAAAACGTTCGCACACAGCGCTGCATAATTGTCAGCGGACGGCTCGAACGCCAGAACACGGATTTCGGGGCGCCGCGCCGCATAAAGGCTGAAGACACCGACATTTGCGCCGACATCCCAAAGCACATCGCCCGCCGCGAACCCGTCGATCCATTCAATCGTATCGGGCTCTTTCACAAGAGCGCCGCGCGCGCGCGAATACAGAAGGGGCGTTGAGGTAACAAATCGTAAGGTACCGCTGTCAGTCGGCACGTCCGTGACCATGGCAGCTACAAGTTCCTGTAAAGCTTGTCTGCGCTGCTCCGCGTCAAGCCCGCGCAGGGGGAGCAAGGCCAACTCCCGTAACGCGCGCATCGCCATTGCCTTTAGTCGGTTTAGCATTTCGCTAGTCACAGTCCCCGTGTGATAACATCATCTCTAAGCCCGTTCCCGATGTTCGGAATCTCTCAACGACGAAGGATCGAGCGCAAATTCGAGACGTGTGGCAGAGGTGCAGGGTCGTCGATTTAACAACGTCCTCGTTGTCAACAATGTCCGGCCCACGAAATGCCGTACGGGATTTTTCGAGGGGACGGCAGTTTCATACACCGCTGCATTCGAAGAGTTTTCGCCGCTGGAAACGATATAGACAGCGGCTCGGAACGGGAGCGGCCGCATGAAAGCTCCTCGCGCTGCAAGCGTTTGCACTGTCAATTGGTGTCCGCAATCTATGATCGACAAATCGGCCTGCCGCTCCTTATCTGGCTGTCCCCGAAAGGAAAACCACCGCCGTGCCACGATATTGCCTGAACCGCACACCTTGTTGAATTGCTCAACGCGCGCCAGCCAGCGCGTGCCGTATTCGTAACGCCAACCCCGTTCAACGAACCAACCGTCAACCCCGCGATGAGACAAAACAAATTCAACGATACGGCGGCTCACCAAATCATCCGCGTCGATCGGCATAACATAGTCGGCCCCGAGTTCGCGCGCGCGCTGCATGGCGATATGCAACTTCGGTACTTTGTCTCCCACGATCATGGCATCGTGGTCCCGCTCCGGAACGGGGTGGTCAGCCGTGACGAACTCCAGCCTTTTGTCGAACGGCCGCTTCAACGCAGGTCGCTGATGACATACGGCGACGAGCCGGAAATCACCGATCGTCTGATTGAAAACCGAGGCCGCCGTCCGCTCGAACAATTCGCACACGCGCGACCAATCGTTGCTCACCTGCTGCGCCCGAATTGAGGTGATGAAACAGAACGTCATAACGACGGCGTAAAATTCGCTTTATGAATGACCATGCGAGTTAGGCTTCCTCCGTCCAATTCATACCCGCATCGCCAAATAATTCGTGGTTCGGTACTGCTCGTACACTTCACCATATTCGGGAAGAGCTACGGGGTCGCCAAACGGCCGGATGAGGTGCAGCGTATAGCCGAGCGATTGAAAGAAGTAAAAATAGTCTTTCAGGGTCGTTCGCGTATCGAGATTGCAGCCACCGAACTCGAATTGAACAAGGTCTATCTGTCCGCGTTCGAGCGTTTTCATGGCCCCTCTCAAAACGTCAAGCTCATGGCCTTCAACATCAATCTTCAGAAGGTCGATGTGACCGATATTCGCTTCTTCAACCACGCTATCGAGCGTCCGGCACCGAATCTCCTCGGTCATGTCCATACGGATGTCGATATGGTCCAGACGCCTTTTGGTCAGCGAGGCAAGGCCGGATATCTCTTCATCCTTGTACAACGTAGCGATCTTATCCGTGTCGCTCAGTGCCACTTGGTAGAATTGGACGCCTTTGGGAAGGTTCTGCCTTGCGCGCTGCATGTGCGCGCCTGACGGTTCAAAAAGGAACGCCCCGCCCTTTGGAAACCTATCCAGAAAAGCCCTGCTGTATTCGCCGACATGCCCCCCGACGTCGAATAAAATCGGCTCGTCCGACGAGATGAAATTGAAGACCCGCTGCTCACCGCTCGTGGCGACCGTGGCGCCTGCGCCGATTCCTTGTGCCCTGAGGAGAAGTTGAACGCCGTTCATAGCCCGCGCAAATGAAAGCTTCCTGGCGATTGGTTCCAATATCCACGCGATGTGCAAACGCATGCTTCGTCCCGCCGTTTATCTAAAGTTTATTTCGTCTGCATTTATTGTGACGCTCAACGCGACAAACCGACGTTAGCAGACTTTTCACCGCCGCTTTCTCGAGCCGGGAGTTTCCGCTGGAACACCGCCTCAAAATAACGACCACCGCCCACGCGGCTGGTGAGCCGAGTTCGCCGCCATTCGCGAAATCCATGTTTGCGCAGAAAGCGGCGGATATCCTCGGACATTCTCCTGAAGCTTTTGGAAAACATCGGGTGTGGGCTCTATCCAAAGGACGTTTAGCCCATGTTGGGCGTAGGTGTCTCGCTCCGGTAGTGGGTCAGTTTGAATTGGGAATTTGGCCTTACTGTTCAGCGCGGGCGCAATGCATCTTGTTGCGTGTCTTAAAATCTTGGGCTGCTTCCCACTTTTAGGAAGCGCATGATGCCTACCAATAGACGAGCCGAATCCCATGCAGCCGATCACTTCCAATTGTAGAAGCCACGATAGTTGCTTTATGCGGAAGACGGGCAACGAACTTTTCTGGCGACAACGAATTCCAGTTCTCATCGGTGATTTTGTTGAATAGAAAATAACCGTGTTTGGCCCGCGAAATAACCTTGTCGAAATATTCACCCTGCATTTGGCCCGTCATTTCGCTGAACGCGTAATTGCTGATAACGAGATCATAGTCCGCCGCGGCGAACGAGTGCGCCGAGATCATCTCGGCTGACACACCTAAGGCTCTTAGATAACGCTCAGCAAGGCTCAACACCGGCGGAAGATCGTACACGGACAGGCTGGCAAGCCGATGAGCGGCACTCAATATGCGCGCCTGCCCGCCATAGCCGCCGCCGATTTCAGCAATCCGTTTTCCATCGAACGAACCGAAGAGACGATGGATGTGAGCCGCAACCCGCACGTAACGAAACGTTGTCGGAGAGAATCGACCGAGGCCAGAATAGTTGAAAATTTCGGGGTGCCTTGAGACCTTGCTGTAAGTCCAAGGGCCGCCGATTTCATCGTTGCGGCGAAACTCAGAAAGCCGCAGCAGATAATCGGGTCGCAGCGACAAAGCTGCGATCAGGTTATTTAGGCCGTCCCTCCATTCCATCGTATCAACCACCGCTCTGCAGGTCGGCTCAGACCGGAAATTTGCGAAGATGTCAGCGTGTGTTGCCGCGCGACCGCAAAACGCTTCAAAGTCGGTCAAGTCGGTAGCGCTGGTGATTGCTCGGTCGCTCATGCACGGCGGATTAGCAGGTAATGTTGCTGAAAACGAGTCCGAACGGAGTTAAAGGCCGTCTCAGTCGTCGCGGCGCTGCCGTGAAGAATCTGTCCCATAGCTGGTTCCTTCGAAGATCGCAGTACAATGCACCACGATTCCCTAAGACCAGACAACTACTCTCTCTCCTGACCGACATTCGCACCGACGTGAATTACGCCCTTCACCTGCCGAAAAAAAGCATCCACCCCATCCGGATATAATCTCCGTCTGATAGCCTCGGCAACGTAGTGGGGATCGGCAAAGCGTCTAAGCGATCCTAATGTCATTTTGGTTACGCCGATTGAAGAGTGGAAAACCGCTATCGGTGGATCCTGAAAGTACGTCAGGCGCCGTTCTGCTCGAGGCTTTTAAGCGACTAAATATATCCAATCGTCGACTTTGATGCCACCCGGCAACCAGCGACCATTTCGCCAGCCCAAATGAAAGCGCGGAGCAAACACAATCTTATCGGAACGGTCGTTCAGCCACGCCGACCACCACGAGAAACTGCTGTTTGCTATGACATTCCAGCGACATCTGGCCATCAACAGCATATCCAATGTCGCGCTGTTGTTGCGCGAAATCCATGGTCGCCGGTCGGCAAACGCCTCCACGGCCCAGTCCGGGTCATCCGAAAAAACGGCAATGCCCGCATCGCGAGGGATTTGGTCGAGCGCTTGATGGTAGTAACTCAGCGGCAGCAGCCAACCTTGCTCCGCATTGCTGACATCGTCGCGAACATTGGCATAGTCGCCGCGCCGCACGTGCACCGCGACCATGCCCTCCGGCGGTTCGGGCCACTGCGCCATTGACTCCTTCAGGCGACGCTCGTCTTCAGGTTTTGCGCGAAACCATTTGCGCACTTGCTCCATATTGTTCGTGAAATACCTCTGCGACTGAAACCAACCATCAAGCCAAGTGCCAGAGCGTTGGTCAAAGAAGGCCGCGTCAAATTCCTCATAGCTGTTATCGCCAATTTCAATTCGACGCGGCGCAAAAGTTCGCGGCAGCAGCGTTCGCCGTAAATATGCCAGAGAGAGCTCAATGGCCCTGCCCTGTCCGACCGTTGGTCCGCGCCCGAACGCGTCTCGTAATATCCCGTTCTGTTGAACGTCGCGATAGGGCGGGCTCCGATCAAGCCCCAACAAATGGCCTGCAAATCCAAAGCGCCGGCCGTGTGTGTGTCCGGCTGTCAACAACCGACAACCCAATCGCTGAGCCAGCGATTGGGCAGCGGCGAACTGAAACATCTGGTTGCCGAGCCGTCCCTTGAGCTGAATGCCGATCATCGGGTTTCAAGGCCATGCTTCCTCCATCGCCTAGCGGACCAGGAAAAAGTCGCCTTCCTGTTCAAACGAGCGAAATCCCAATTTTGCTATCAAATCTCGCAGCTCGTCTTTCTTCGGATATCCGTTCGCACCAGTGAAACACCGCGCATCGTCAATAATGATCCGATGCTGCCCATGCAGCCTATGGCGAGAAATATGCGTTAACTCGTGCTGGATGGGTGTGTCCGCGAGACCCCGTCCCGTTCCCTCTCCGGAGTAATGACCGTCCAGCCAGAACAATGTTGGGCGCTCGATGACCTCGAGCACGCGCGGGAGAACCGTAGCGCTATCGCCTTGCCACAGCTTAATCTTGCTGTCGTTTCGAAATCGAATCACGGCGTTTCGGTAAAGCTCCTCGCTGAGTTCGATGGAATGCAATTCGTCGAAATAGCGCCGCAAAAATACGAGCGTATCTCCATACAAAGTGCCAGTTTCCAGAAATACAGGCAGGCGGCTTTCGAGCACGTATTTGCGAAGCCGCGCGCGCTTGACATGCGGCGGGGCCGGCTCCGGCCGGCCTTCGCGTATCCACTGCCGTTGCACTTTACGTTCGTTTAATCGCGCCCGAATCGACCGGACGACTTTGCGCACGGATGGAACAAGGCCGGTTTCGCGTGTATTCGCTGGCGTCACCATCCACGCACCCGGCGAAGAACTTGAAAAGCCCGAGCTTGCATGCGCGAATAATCGGCCGGGAAGCGCCGCAGCCAACGCGGCAGGACCTGGAATTTCTCGGAGTCTAGCTTCAGCTGATGCCAGGGCAGTTCACGGCTCCCTGTGAGTAAAACCGCACCGTCAAACCCTGAAAAAATATAAGTCACGAGTTCAGTGTTACGACGCAAGGTTCCCGCACTATTGTCCGAAATCTCGAACAATGGAAAATATTCTTGCCTGACAAAAAAGGCGTTGAGCTCCGTAGCACAGATCAACTCGTAGCCCTTCTCCTTTCCTAAGGCAACGTAGGCGGCCAAACTGTTGCCTTGCTTAACATCGCGATTCTTCTCCTGAACAAAATGTACTTCCGTCGGGATCGTCGGATTATATTCCACGCAAACCAACTTTGGGACGTACAGCGACATCGCGCTCCACACGTGATAGTCGTTGCCGTCAATGTCAATCGATAGAAAATCGAAGTCACGGGGGATCGGCGTTTCCTTAAGAATTACGTCTAGATTGTCGCTTTCGTCGAAGCCGACAAATCGATTGAGAGCGATGATCTTCTCGTTGTCCGCATAGTTGCTTTTCAATTCTTTCAATTTATCTGCATCAGCTTCAATGAGAACTGCCGCGTAATTCTTGTTCAGAACCAGGTTCGCAGTATTGCTCATGTGGCGGCCGTCCCAGGCTCCAAATTCCACACACCAGCAATTTTGCTCGGGTAGCACTTCCAATATTTTGGCGATAACGCCATCTTCTCCGGTCTGGCTAAGAAAATTGCTTCGATGCTCCAGAAGCCATGCGGGATCTCTTGTCATTTGAATCGCGGTCATCGGCTTTCTAAGTCGCTCTCTGCTTATCGAGGTCCAGAGAATTCAGTTCCCAATTGAGCACCGGCGCAAGCAACCCTGGGCGTTTTCCGTCCCAGTAAGGAGAATCGCTCAATCCGCCCTGAATATGAAACTCTACAACAGGAGCGTTCACACCGGGTTCCATAAACCAACCTCGGCAATATAACCCGCTTAGCAATTCGACTCGGTATGTACCTTCGTTCAGTAAGCGAGCGGGGACGGATACGCGAAACTCGACTGGGCCGCGCCGGAGTAACGGCCAATTTGTCTCGTCTATGTCTTTCATAAAAGTCCAAAACAAAGGAGTGCCATCTTCGGCGTATACGGCGAACCCGAGGTTGAACGCCGGATCGACAATTCTAATTTCGCCCGTAACTCTGAACGTCAGCGGGAACACATTGGAAAACGCACTGCCGGGCACGGCATTTTGTGCATCGCTGGAAATTTCGAAATGTTCCGGGCGGAAATAATCGTTGTCGTATTCGCGCCCGTCATTCCACCACGCATTGATCGTCGCCTTTTCGCCGGAGTGTCCGAGATAGGTCATGGTTCCCTGCCTTACGTCAGAGAAAATCCCCGCTACCTTTCCTTGCTCCAGCCACAACACCCGCCGGCACAGACGCTCCACTGCGTTCATGTTGTGGCTGACGAACAACACCGTACGGCCGCCCCGCGCCACATCGCTCATTTTCCCGAGACATTTTTTCTGAAATTGGGCGTCGCCAACAGCGAGGACCTCGTCGACCACGAGAATTTCGGGGTCAAGATGCGCGGCCACCGCAAAGGCCAACCGCACATACATTCCGCTGCTGTAGCGTTTTACGGGCGTATCCAGAAATTTTTCCACTTCGGAGAAGGCAACGATCTCGTCGAATTTCCTTTTGATCTCCGCCCGCGACATGCCGAGGACCGCGCCATTGAGAAAGATGTTCTCGCGGCCCGTTAATTCCGGATGGAACCCGGTGCCGACTTCCAGCAAGCTTGCTACGCGACCCCGCAAGGTTATACGCCCTTCGGTCGGATCCGTGATACGGCTGAGGATTTTGAGCAGAGTGGATTTTCCTGCTCCATTGCGGCCGATCACGCCAAGCACTTCACCTTGCTTGACCTCGAAGTTCACATGACGCAGCGCCCAGAATTCCTCGACATCATCACCTTCGACGATCTGTTTGCCGCGCACCAGATCGAACGCCTTGCGCACCATCAAGCGCGCTTCGCGACCAATGACGTCGCGTAACGCGGTATATCTCTCGCGTTCGGCGGAACGGTGTCCAACCAAATAGCTCTTTGAGAGATTCTCGACGATGATAACGGTATCGGGCATCGGCAGGATGGTTCTTTCGATCAGATCAGATCGGCAAAGCTTTTTTCCATTTTTCGAAACTGTCGGATACCAAACCACAGAAAGAATAGCGACACGCTGAGGCCCAACAAAACGCCCGGCCAATAGATGTGGCTTTCCCCACCGAGTAGACACCAGCGAAATCCGTCGATCACGCCAACCACTGGATTGAGCGAGTACAGCAGCCGCCATCGCTCCGGAACGAGGCTGGAGCTAAAGCCGACTGGGGAAACATAGAGGCCGAATTGCACGATGAACGGGATGATGTAGCGAAAATCGCGATATTTGACGTTCAACGCCGTAATCCACACGCCGGGACCAATGCTGGTCACAATTGCAAGGAGGACGAATACGGGGAGAAACACAACCTGCCAGCCGGGCGTGAACCGATAGCAGATCATCAAAACGAGATAGATCGCGAAGCTGACGAGAAAATCGATAAGCGCCACTCCAACTGTTGCAGCCGGAACAATCAACCGCGGAAAATAGACTTTGCCTATCAGATTGGAACTGCTGATGAGGCTGTTCGACGCATCGGTCAGCGATGTTGAAAAGAAAGTCCAGGGTAACAGTCCAGCGAAAACCATCAGCGCGTAAGGCGCGGTGCCTTCTGACGGCAATTTGGCGATCTTCCCGAAAATAACGGTGAACACAATCATGGTCAGCACCGGACGAATCAACGCCCACGCGGCACCGATCACGGTCTGTTTGTAACGCACGGAAATGTCGCGCCATGCGAGCACCTGAAACAGCTCGCGATAACGCCAAAGGTCGCGCCAGTAATTGCTGTCCGCCCGGCCGGGTTCGATGATGAGTTCTTGCGTCATTGCGTTACCCAGGCCGCGAACTTGGCCAGTTTTGAGGACATGATCTTCACGCCGTAGCGGCTTTCACAAACGAAGGGCTGTGGCACACTTCGCGATAGAGTGCCTCCAGGCGTTCGCCCATGCTCTCCAGCGAAAACCTGCCGACGGCGAGGCCGCGTGCTGCGTTGGACATTTCCGTATGGTTTTGCTCGTTCGCCAGGAACGTCTCGATGCCGGCCGCGATGCTCTCGGGTTCGACGCCGACGACGATTCCGGCGCGTGCCTGCGCGATGTCGTTCTGCACGGCAACACGGTTCGAAACGATGCACGGGACTCCGGCGGCCAACGCTTCAATGGCCGCAACGCCGAAACTTTCCGACAGCGACGGCAGTAAGAACGCATCGGCGCTCGCCAGAGCGTCCGTCTTGCGCTCGCCCGTGACGTGACCCAGCCACTCGATGTATGGAACGATCTTCAGTTCGGCCGCGAGCGACTCGAGTTGGCGTACATAGCCGGGATCGCCACCGCCCCCGATCCGAAGCCTCACATCGTCTCGGCCACGAACCACCAGAGCCAATGCGCGAAAAAGCCCCTCCAGATTCTTGACCGGATCTATCCGCGAAAGAACAAGAAGGTTGGTTTTGCCACGCGAACCGCCTTGAGCGCGCCGCTGCGGAGGCGGCCCGACGTCGATACCCAGCGGGATGACAACCCCATTGCATCGCAGATCGAGGCTTTGAGCCTCCGATTGCTCGAGCAGGCTTGTGAACTGAACCGCGCTTGCGGACTCTACCAATTGACGGTCGATAAGATCGAAGGAGAGCTTTTTCAATAATGGGCGGCGGCGCTCTAAGCCGTACCGCGCGAGCGAGCCAAGCGGGCGCAGCACATAAGGTACGCCGGCGCGGCGCGCGATCGACGCCGCCGCGACAGGGGCAAAGGAGAACAAGCCGTGAGCATGAACCACGTCAAACGCGCCGATGTTCCGGCCAAGCCATCGCGCCAGTCCGATCGACACCTTGTAGAACAGAGTGTTTCTCGGAAAATACCACCGCGTGGCACCATTTTCGGCGACCGGAATTCCGCACGGAACCGCCAGCGTGCGGCCACCGTCATCATTGGTGGTGACGGTTGTGACATCGAGCCCGCGAGCGGTGAGCGCACGCTCCATATCAACGATCGCACGGCTCGGTCCACCTTGCGACGGCGATATTGACGGTATGACATGGAGAATCTTCATGACGAAACGCGGTGGTTGTTCTCAGGTGTGGGACGCGCCAGCGTCAGGACAGGAAGTGCCTTGCGTATCTGCTTCAACAGCAATCACCATCGCATCGACGGTTTCGGGCGTGATCGCGCGCACGCCGCGCATATCGTGAACGATGCGGTGTCCCCGACCCATCGGATGCCACCATTTGGGCATGTTGTAGTCGCCAAACACGCCGACGCAGGGAACTCCCATGGCAGCGGCCAGATGCAGCGGACCGCCATCGTGTCCGACGAAGAAGCGGGCGCGGCGCATCACGGCGGCGCTTTCGCGCGGTGTCAGCCGGCCGCATAGGTTCACGGTCGCTAGCGGCCATCGGGCGGCAAGCTTCGCCGCGCGGTCGGACTCGTCGCTTGAACCGATGAAGGCCAGTGCGAAATCCGGCTGCCTTGCCGCAGTCAAATGCAATAGACGCGCCCAGTTGTCGTAACCCCAATCCTTCGCTTCGACCTTGGCGCCTGCGCCCACGGCAACGAACTCGCGTCCGTCCAGGGGCTGCAAAGCGACGTCCGCACACCGCTCTTCACATTGTTGAAGACGCAAGTCCCAAACCGCCGGGTTGTCGAGATCGATCCGCCCGAGCGGCGCAAGACAGCGCGCGAGCCGCTCTGCTTCGCGTTCCGTATCGCCTGTCGCAGGATCGATCCGCAACTTGGACAAATCACGCGCAATCGGGGCCCCAATGATTTTCCGAACGCCGCAGGCGCGGAAAAAAGCGACATCGCGCAACGTACCGCCGAGCCGGCGGTCGGCGACGTAAATGAGCGTCCGCGCCTTCGCGGCACGAATCCGGGAGCGCAGCGTCACAAAATCGCTCAGCTTACGCGGCGGCGGTGGAAAGTAGATAACGTCGTCGATCAATCCACTTTCCGCAAGCACGCTCTCCACAGGCGCCACTTTGTGCGACGCCGGCGTGTCGGTGATCAGAATACGCCTGGCGTTTGGAAAGCTACTTTCAATCAAGTGAAAGCAGGGCACGGCCACCACCGTGTCGCCGAGGCTGCCGATACGAAAGATGAGGACAGTTTCCATTTGGCTGCTAGGCCGCGGCCTGCTGATAGGCCCAACGCCTCGCCCATGGGCACCCCGATCGCGCAAGTTGCGGCACGCGACGCCAGGCCTGCAATCTCGGATCGCCCTGGAGCCAGGACTTGATCGGCGTCGTAAATCCCGTTTTCGGACGCTGGACGACTTCCGTAGGCAAGGGCTCGCGCGGGGCGGCCGCCAATAGGCGTTTTCCGGCACCATTCGCGAATGCGATCATGACCGGCGCGATCTGTCCTAGAAGGGTCGCGTCAACAAGAGGAACACGAACCTCAAGCGAGTGAGCCATGCTTGCCCAGTCGGTGTCGCGCAACAGCTGATTGCGCATGTAGAGCGACGCCTCGAGCACCGCGACTTTGGCAAAGCTGCCCCTCGGAGACGGTTCGAGCGCACCGGAAATATAGGCGAGAGGCTGAAGCCGGCGCAGCCCTTCCGCTGCGACGTCCGCACCCATCACACGGTCCAATTCCCACGGCATGAACACGCCGCGCCGCAACAGATACGCGCCGGCATAAGTCCCGCCGTATTTGACCAAGCCCGCCACTTTCGGGCTTAAGACATTCCCCAGACCGGAAGCCTCTGCGAAATACCGAAAAGCGTCTCCCAAATGAAGCCGCGAAGGCATTGCCATCAACGATACGCAGCGCGGTACGTCCCGAAACGACGGATAGCCGCCGACCACCTCGTCACCGCCAAGGCCGGAAATTGCGGCTTTTAGCCCTAACTCGTGCGCCGCCTTGCTCACGAACCATGTATTGATGCCGTCGATTGTCGGCTGATCCATCGCACCAAAGATGTACGGCAGATCGTCCCTGAATTCCTTCTCCGTGACGACGCGGACGGTATGGCGGCTGCCGTATTTCGCCGCGCATCTCGTGGCGAGGGGAACTTCGTCGTCGGAAGTCTGCTCGAATTCCTCATAAGCCAGGGTGACGGACTCGATGTCTTGCTGCCCAACGTCGCGCATAAGTCCAAGAAGAACCCCCGAATCGATGCCTGCAGAGAGAAAAATGCCGACGGGGACATCCGAAACCATGTGATGGCGAACGCTGTCTAGCAAAGCCGCGCGCAGATGTTCCTTAGTTTCCGTTGCCGATAGGCCGAGAGGACTGTTCTCCGCCCGCACATAGGCTTCCGCAATGCTGAAATACGGCGCGGGCTCTCGCGCGCCATCCGCATCGATCCAGAGAGTCGAGCCGGCCGGAACCGAACGGATCGCGCGATATGTCGTGAAGGGTTCCGGAACACTGCCAAAGACATGAAAGCCGACCCAGCCGGCAGGATCGGGATCCCGGGAGATTTGCCCCCCGGCGAGAAGCGCCTTTACCTGCGAGGCAAACCGAATTGTGCCCGCGTCATCGGCATAGTAGAGCGGCTTTATGCCGTATGGATCGCGCGCAAGCAGAAGCCCCGACTTGTTCGCATCCCAAAGTCCGAACGCAAACATCCCACGCAGATGCTTCACCATCGCTACGCCCTTGGCGGCGTAGAGCTGAAGCAACACTTCCGTGTCCGACTCGGTGCGAAAACTATATCCCTCGGCTTCGAGACCGGCGCGCAGCGCGCGATAATTGTAGATCTCGCCATTGAACGTGATGACGAGCTTGCCATCTGCGCTGCGCATCGGCTGCGCCCCCCGCTCCGACAGATCGATGAAGGAGAGACGTCGGTGGGCAAGACCGACTCGTCCGTTTTCGGACAACCATTCGCCGAGCCCGTCGGGGCCGCGTGCGGCCATGAAATCGCGAACCGTCAGCAGTTCGCTACGGTCGACGCCAGCGGCCGACGAGCGATATGCGTAGATTCCGACGATGCCGCACATTGTTGTTTCAGATGCCGCGCTGGGTCTTCGCGTCGGGCGTCGCTTTGCGCATCTCGGCCACCAGGAACGTGCCTAGACGAAACTGGTTCGTGAGCAACCGTCCCAACCTGTCTGGAATGAGTTTCTCCAGCAGACTTTTCAGCCGGCCTGGGGGGATCGGCAGAAGTTCTGCTTTGAGTCCATAGATTCTAATGAACTCGACATCGAACAGACCCTTGGTGATGTCCCGCCATTCCGACGGCGTGTAATATCTGGCAATGGCGCCGTCGGTGGCGCCCTGCGCGATACGGTGCAGGTTCCCTTGCGTGCGAAACTGGTTTCTGAATACGCCGCGCAACAGGCCGCCCACGTAGAAATGCCACCATGACCGATGATAGACCATGATCGTCGACTTTCCGCCGGACCTCAAAACGCGATGCATCTCCGTCAACACACCGCGCGTATTGGCCGAGTGATGGATGACTCCCCAGCTCCAAATGTAATCGAAGTTGTTGTCAGGGAATTGCATTTTTTCGGCATCCATCTGAAGCACGGTGCCCGGAATCTTGAAAAGCGCCAATCTTTGCGACGTCATCTGTGACGCTGCGGATGTCAGGTCAATTCCAGTGAACGATTTGCAGCACGGCGCGATGAGTTGCGCATGCGTTCCTAATCCGGTGCCGATCTCCAGAACGTCCTTGTCGGCCAGCGTACCGAATTGAATAAGGTCGTCAAACGGACGACTTTTCCACGGCATGAACTTGCGCGCGGCTGCAAAAAACCGCGCGTCGATCTCCTGGAAGTATTCTGCTGTGCCGGGAACGGCGCCGATCTGTTCACGCCAGTCGTAACGCATCGGCGTTGATTCCCACCACGCCTTGTTCGCGGATTGCCATTGTTGCCGCTGCGCTTCGTCGCGAGGAAGCTGCGTGGGCTCGTCGAAACCGTCGACTTTGTTGCCGAACGTGCTTCCAGAGAAGTTCTTTTCCATTCAGATAATACCGTTTTCAAGTAAGGACTGAAAATATGCGATCGTCCTTTTCAGACCGTCGTCGAGGGTGACACTGGGTTCCCAACCGAGCGCCGAACGCGCGCGCGATATGTCCGGTTTGCGTCGCGTTGGATCATCGGTCGGCAGGGGCAGAAAGCTAAGTTTGGATCGTGAGCCCGTGATTGCGATAATTTTTTCGGCGAGCTCGCGAATCGTGAATTCGTCGGGATTTCCGAGATTGATCGGGCCAACGACGTCGTCGCCTGTTTCCATAAAGCTCATCAGGCCGATCACGAGATCATCGACGTAACAGAACGAACGCGTCTGGCCGCCATCGCCGTAAAGCGTGATCGGTTCATTGCGCAACGCCTGCATGATGAAATTTGAAACTACGCGCCCATCATTGGGATGCATGCGCGGACCATAGGTGTTGAAGATCCGTGCCACCTTTATGCGCAACTTGTGTTGACGATAGTAGTCGAAGAATAGCGTTTCGGCGCAACGCTTACCTTCGTCGTAACAGGCGCGCGGCCCGATCGTGTTGACGTTACCCCAATATTCCTCCGTTTGCGGATGAACGCTGGGGTCGCCATAAACTTCGCTGGTCGAGGCCTGCAGAATCTTGGCCTTCACGCGCTTGGCCAAGCCTAGCATGTTGATGGCGCCGTGAACCGACGTCTTTGTCGTTTGGACGGGATCGCGTTGATAGTGGATGGGTGAAGCGGGACACGCCATGTTGTAAATTTCGTCGACTTCGACATAGAGCGGAAACGTCACATCATGGCGCATCAGTTCGAACCGCTTGTGGTCGACCAGATGCTCTATGTTGCGCCGCGAACTCGTGTAGAAATTGTCGACGCAGAGCACCTCGTGTCCCCGCGCCAGCAACGCTTCGCAGAGGAATGACCCAACAAAGCCGGCCCCCCCGGTGATCAGAATGCGCCGTTGCAGATGCATCGTTTCCTCATTCGTTCAAATGTCGGATTGCCGCTTCGAACCTCATGCGACGCCCACATGCCGTCAAAGCAAACTACCGTCGTCCGGGTGACTCGGGTGTCATCCGTCTCTTGTAAGCTCGACCTTCTTGCCGGCGCGCTAAAGACTGCTGCTCGCCGGCACAACGCTGTCTTTGGGGAGCACGACGGGTACGCCACCCCCCATGATGTCCAACAACACACGAACGCGCCCGGCATCGTCGAGCCGATCGATTTCGCCAACGAAATCCGCGAAAGCGCCCATAAGAATGCGTACCGACTGGCCAGGCTTCAGTTCATCGCTTGGCAAGCGCAAAACGCCGTTCTCGTCGCAAGCATCGCGTAGCGCTTCGACAACGCCTCGCGGCGCCGACGCGGGCGCATCGCCCTGCATCACCAGCCGGCCGACTCCGTATGTCCCATTGACGCTACGCCACTGGTCGCGCCTCAGATCGAGTTGAACGAAAAGATATCCTGGGAAGAACGGCGCCAGCACGACATCGATCCTGCGCGCGTGGCGGCGCGTCTTTCGCCGGCGCGGCAGGAACACCGGGAAATCTTGCTTTTGCAGATGCGCGGATGCCATCGACTCGCGGTGCGAAAGACATTGCACCGCATACCACCGCGGCTCCGGCTCCAAGCCGCCATGAACGAATTCAGGCCAAGCGCGACGTGCGCCGGCAAATTGCAGGGAATGGTCGCTCATGCGGTTGGCGAATCGGTTGTCGACTCCTTCGCATGATCGCCCTGCTGGCTACCTGGGCACGCCGGGCCCGAATCTTCGCCGATCATGCACGCGCAGCTGCCCATGACCCGGCAGCGGCAAGTCTCAAACGATCCAGGATACCCTCTCACTGCAAGCCTCTAGCATTCGGGTTAGCCACACCTCGTATTGCATCTATTCCAGCAGAATGGCACACCCAGATAGAGTAGTTATGACGCTTCAAACCACTATATCTGCTAAAATCGCGAGACAACGCGTGCGTCGCAATAGAGGTTCGTGTCTCGACAGTTGACGTATCAGAGAATCGTTTGCTTGAAAATGGTTTTCTTTCATTGCCTTAGATGGGTTTTGCAGCATTCGCGGCGCTAACGATCCTTCGGCGCCGCGACCCTGATATGCGGCTTGGAATTCCACCTAGCTCGCCCAAGAAGGACGGGGTGCAACAGGGTAAGCGGGCGCGATACACCGTCGCATCGCCGCTTGCCAGCGACTTCGTTGGCGCAAGAACTGCGGTTTTATCGCATGGCCGCAACCAAGTGAAGCCGGCTTATTCGCGCCGCTCGTCGCAGCAGGCGAATGGCGGACCGAGGTGTGGAGACGTTGGTGCGCTCGCCTATCGTCGTGAGCGCGTACTGGAATATCGGCCATAAATCGAGCCATGCAGAATGCGTTGTACTAAAGAGCGCGGTTCGAGAACGTATTTCCTTGCCAGATAATAAAACCGAATGAAATCGTCGCGCCGGCTCCAAGGTCGCCCCATGATATGTTCAAACAAAGTCCTTAGAAACACACGTTGTTGCTCGGTCATCGTTCCGCCGCCAGTGATCGCGTTGGCGTGGACACGAAACGCGCTTAGGATTGCATCCACGACAACGTATTTATTGGTGAGGCGCAGCAAATTCACAAAAAATTCTGCGTCCCAGGCCACACGGTTGGACACGTTGAAACCCGTCGATCGCCTGATAAGATCCGCGCGAAAGAAGGTAGACATTTGGCAAATATTTACACCGCCATACACAAAGGCACGTTCGTTAAATTTATCCGTATAAGAATCGCGTATCCGTTTCCCGTCCGGATCGATAATGCGTGCATGGCCCGAGAGGATTTCAAGTGTCGGATCGGATTCGAAATAGCGCGCCACCTGAGTAAGGGCGCCCGGCAACAACAGATCGTCGGAATTGACGAAGCCGTATATTTCACCTGTCGCTTCGGAGAACCCGTTGTTCAGGCCGTCGGCCGCACCTTTATCCGGTTTGAACACAGTTTTCGAGATCTTATGGCGATAGCGTTCGATGATATCCCGGCTGCCGTCGGTCGACCCTGGATCGACGACGATGTATTCGATATCCGGATAGTCCTGCTCGATTACCGATCGGATCGTTTCTTCCAGATATCTTGCCTGGTTGAAGGAAACCGTGACAATCGAGAACTTCATCTTGATCCGCATTCCATTGTGGCGATCATTTGGAAAGGCTTTTCGCCCGACAACCGGCTGCGATCGCGAAATATTTGCTGGCAACGGCTTTGTGATTTCCGATCGCTTGATCCCTTATACTAATTGACGGCCTGCTTGAACGCCGAGCCGGCCAAGAAGCATAAGTTCTTAGCACATTATTTGCAAAACATACGAGATTGCATGGCGTCTGAATGCGGCGAACGGCCCGGCGGACATCGCGTTGATGAGCGCTGCGGTCGCACTGACGTGTCCGTGACACCTTCAACGCTTTTCCACGACGAGCAGCATGTTGCCGCGAAGGCGCGGAAACAGTGCGGTGACGACCAGAAGGGCGCGTTTGCCGGCGCTTACGAAAAATGGCTCGGAGACTGCCCTCGACTTCGTGCGACCCTGCGACTTGACGTCAGCCATGCTGCCCACCTGGACGCTGCGCAGGCCGTCCTCGTACAGCACGAACTCATCAATGTCGAAGCCGGTACGCTCGAAGACGTATTTGAACTCCTCGATGGTGTACTCATGATGGTGCCCGGCGTGGAATCCGGAGTCGAAATATTCGTGGATGTCGGCCCAGCTGGTAAAGCCGAATGGCACGCGCAGGCGCACCGTCACCCTATTACGCAGGTAAGATGAAAAGCATCTACATCGACCCACCCTACAACGCGGGCAACGAGGACTGGATTTAGAACGACAGCGTCAGTTTGCCCGAGATCAAGGCCTGGCTCAGGAAAACAGTCGGGCGCGAAGCGGAGTATCCGCGGCACTTGAACTCTTGGCCGGCGCCATATCATTATCGTTGAGGGTCCAGCCTGTGCCACAGGGATGACGGGGTAGGCCGCCGGACGTATGGATTCCTGAGGCTTGAGGGGGACAGGATGCTGTTTACGAGCCCGACATTCCTGTTCCTGCTATACCCGCTTGCCTTAGTCGCGTTCTACATGTTGACGCCGCGTTTTGGAGCGTCCTTCGGTCTCGGACTGCTACTGATCGTATCGCTGCTGTTTTACACGGCCTGGGGCAGTTTCTATTTCCTTCTACTGATCTGTTCGATCACGGCGAATTTTGCTTCTGTTTATTTCCTTTTGACGACGCCTGACGAGAAGCGATACCGGCGCCTGTTCCTGTGGCTGGGGCTGGTTTACGATTTTGGGACGCTGTTCTGGTTCAAATATCGATGGTTTGTCGTATCCACTTTCACATCCGGCACGGCGCACGATTTTTCGGTTGTCGATTTGGCCATACCCGTCGGCATTTCGTTCTACACGTTCCAGCAGGCGATTTTCCTCGTCGACGCCTATTATCGCGACGCCAGCGTCCTGGCCTATCTCGGCGACATGCGCGGCCTTTGGGCGAAGCTGCGCGCCTATGTTCGTCATGCCTTCTTCGTCGCGTTTTTTCCGCATCTTTTGATCGGCCCGATCATCTACCTCAAGGAATTCCAGCCACAAATCGCGAACCCGACCTTCGGCAAGGTCCGGCGCCGGAATCTCGAGGCGGGATTGACGTTGATCGCGCTCGGTCTGTTCAAGAAGATTGTTATTGCCGACCATCTTGCGCCGCTCGCCGACTTGGTCTTCGAGGTATCGCACTCCCATGTCGCCCTTCCGGCCGTGACCGCCTGGCTGGGTGCAATGGCCTATTACGCGCAGCTCTATTTCGATTTTTCCGGCTATTCGGACATGGCTCTGGGGACGGCGCGTGGCCTGGGCATCCGCTTCCCGATCAATTTCTACTCGCCGCTCAAAGCCGTTGGCATCATGGACTTTTATCGGCGCTGGCACATGACGCTCACGCGCGCGATTGCGCGCTTCTTTTACATCCCGCTTTCGCTGTCGGGCGCCCGCGCCGCGCAGAGGTGGAAGTTGCCGAAATCGTCCGCCAGAATTCTTGGGCAATGGCTGCCGCTGCTCCTGAATTTCGAGGCGATTGCGCTTTGGCACAACGCCCGTACGACGTTCGTCCTGTTCGGGATTTTTCACGGAGCTTGGTACATTGCCGAATCCGAAGCGCGCAAGACGCGCGGATGGAAACTTTGGTGCAGCATGACCACCGACCGTACGCGTGCATTTCTCGGCCGGGCGGTCTTCTTCATTCCGATGCTGCTGAGTTTTGCACTCTTCCGCTCGTCGAGCGTCGCGGACTTCTTCCACCTTCTCGCACAAATGTTCGGCGGGATGTTCACGCAGTCGCTTCACGGTCTGGGTCTCAGATATCTTGGAATAATTGTTCCCGCCTACGGCGTGCTCTGGCTGTTTCCGAACAGTATGGAATTCCTGCGCCGCTACCGTCCGGGCATCCCCACCTACGAGAACAGGATATACGGTTGGAAACCGTTTCTGATTGCCTGGCGTCCGAGCTGGCTGTGGGCAGTGGCGGTGGGGGCGCTGACACTCGTGTCACTGCATTATATGGGACAACAGCCACTGTTCCTCTATCTCGGGTTCTGATGTGAGCGGCAAACGTCCTTCGACAAACGATCCGGGGCCACCGTGCCGGCGCGCGGGAAAGATCAGTCCTCCGCTGACGATCTTCGCGGCGATCTTCATCTTGGCGTGGTGCTGCACCCTTTTCGTTGTAGCGGTCGACCCGCTGGATCTCTACCCATGGGGGATTCCGGCAAAGCTGGACGGCGCCGATTACAATCAGGATGCGGCACCTTATATATTGGACGCCGTCGTGAAGGACCCTACCATCGACGTCGTGCTGGTTGGCGGTTCGACGGCCACGCTATTCACGCGGGCAATGATGAACCGGCTCCTGCCCGGCGCGAAAAACGCCATTAATCTCAGCTATAGCGCGCCATACCCGGCTGATCGCGCAATCGTTATGGACCGCATCGCGCGGTTCGGAAATCCCAAGCGCGTGATCGTGATGCTCGATTATATCTATAGTTTGCCGGCGAAAAAGATTCTGCCCGTATTCCCGTCCTATCTGTATGACGATTCCATCCTGAACGACGCTCGCATGGTCGGTTCGGACACCATTCAACTTTCTATCGAACGGCTTGCCGGCCGTAGTCTGCGCTTGCCGGCTTGGGACTCCGGACGTTATCGGAGTGCCCTTGCGAGAAACTATCGAGAATTTCAAACGCGGGAAACAATGGAAGAAATCAGGGACAAAATCGTCGTAAAGAGTGCGGGAAGCGACACGGCAAGTGCGTTGTTCTGTGCGGATCTTGATTCCATAAACCTCCAGCTCGTGCCGGAGGCAAAGGCGTTTTCGGCGCGCCATATCGCCCTTGATGTCGTGATCCCGCCTCTTTCTCTTGCTGCCTATCACAATGGCGTGGGTTTCACGGACGGCGCGTTCATGAATAGCCAACTTGCCCTTCGCCGTTGCGCGGTGAGGGCGCTGGACGGAATAGAAGGTGTCCGCGTTTTTTCCTTCGATAATGATGTTTGGCTGACCGGGGACTTGGCGAACTACCACGACCCGAGGCACGCTTTTGGCGTCCGCGTTTTCGAATATATGTTACGCTCGATCGCGGAAGGCTCGCATCGCCTCACGAGAAGAAATGTCGATGTGGAAGTAAAGCTATTTCACGACAATATCCTGCGTTACAGGGTGTATGACTCCAAAGTCCGGGGGTTCGATGGTCGAGGTTTCTGAGGCCTATCCGCATCTGAGGCGGGCGATCGCGGCGCAGCTCTCTGCCTTTGCGGATCATGAAGCCTACCTGCAGACGCGCTTCGCGGAGTCTGGCGCGGACGAACTCGCCTTTGCCGACGATATGGCTGAAAGGATCGTGAAGCTTACGGGGCCGGCTCTCCATAAGGTGTGCCAAGACTATGCTTGGCTTTGCGGGGTCATCCTCGATGAGGAATTGTACTTCCGCCGGACAGGCCACTATCAACTTTCCACCTTCGCCGAGGCGCTGGCAAAGGTCTATGCCAATTCCGATTTCATGTCGCGTTACCTTAACGGCATCCTGATGTCGCAATTGTGGTGGCGCAATCATGCCGAGGTGCTGCGTTTTTTCCGCGACGTCTACCTGCCGGGCAATCCATCGCCGTTCACCCATCTCGAAGTCGGGCCGGGTCACGGTCTCTTTCTGCACCTTGCGGCGCAAGCGCGCGGATGCAGCGCCGTGGAAGGCTGGGACGTCAGCGCGTCGAGCCTCAAAGATACACGTGCCGCGTTGGAGGCTCTTGGCACGACCACGCCCGTGACCTTGCGCCAGGTCGATCTGGTCGCCGCGCCGCGGGCCAGTTTCCGCTCCATCACCATCTCCGAAGTCCTGGAGCATCTGGACGATCCGGCCGCGGCACTCGCAAAGCTGTTCGGGCTGCTGGAAAATTGCGGGCGCATCTTCGTCAACGCGCCGGTCAATTCGCCTGCGCCGGACCATATCTACCTCTTCCAAACGCCCGAGGAAGTCGTCGAGATGGTCGAAGGAGCGGGGTTCAAAGTCGAACGGACCTTGTTTGCACCCTGCACCGGTGCGACGCTGGAGCGAGCGCGGAAACTCAAGCTGAGCATTTCGGCCGTCGTTATCGCCACCAAGAAGCATTAGGAGCCGCAGCGCATGGACGAGAATTTGCACGCGGTCGAAACGTTCATCCGCGATTTGTTCGATGAATACAGCGGCCCGGTGACCCGCCAATTGACGGCGAAGGACGTTCGCCAATGGGACAGCCTTGGGCATGTCCAGCTGATGGTCGCCATCGAGCAGGCGTTCGGTATCCGCTTCAACAGCAATGAGGTGCGCAAATTCGCCAACGTCGGTGAATTGGTGGACGCGATTGCAGGGAAAAAGGCCGCGAAGGGATGAATGTTGGGGACCTGTTTGCGTGGCACTACCCGCTCTCGCCCGACTGGACCGAACGCTGGGGGGAGATTGACGCGCGCGTCCGCGGCCAGGGAGCGGTTGCTGAGGATATCTGTCTAGGTCTACGCCAGCTCGCCAATCAAAGATTGGGACCGCACGAGCAGTTAAAATTGGAGAGTACGGCACGGCGTCTTCTGTCGCTTGTCGAAGCACTGGCGCCGCTGCGCCCGTTCAGGATCGGCTTGATCGGCAACCGCACGCTCAGCTTCCTAATCAATCCATTGCGGGCGGCGGGGCTCGCGCGCGGCCTACTCGTGGATGCGGTGGAGGCGCCGTACGATTCTTCCGCGAGCTTCGCGTTCGGCGCTGTGGATGTCTTCGCGGGCGAGAATCTCGATGCAGTCGCGATCGTACTGGACGAAGCCGCGTTCGGCAGGCCGGGCGCACTGCTCGACGCCGCCGCAGCGGATGTCGCGATCCGCGAAGCGCAAACCTATCTGCAGCGGCTTGCCGCAGCGGTGCGCGAAAAGCGTTCCGTGCCGGCAATTCTTGCGACCATTCCGGCGACCGTGGCGCGCGTGAGTTCGATGGATGTTGCGGTCGCAGGGACCAATGCGCATTTCATTGCAGGCCTCAACGGGGAAATCGCCAAGGGCGCCGGGCGCGGCGATTGGATCGTGTGGGACCTCGCTGGGCTTGCAGCGCGCGTGGGGCTCGACGCGTGGTTCGATCCGGTTCGGTTCCATGACGCAAAGGTGCCGTTCGCGATCGCGCTGAGCCCGCTGGTGGCGGACCATCTGTGCCGGACGATCGCGGCGATGACGGGCAAGTCGTGCCGCGCGCTTGTCCTCGATCTCGACAACACTCTTTGGGGCGGCGTGATCGGCGATGACGGCGTGGCAGGCATTCGGCTCGGCAATGGTTCACCGGACGGCGAGGCGTATCTTGATTTTCAGCGCTTCGTGCTCGATCTGCGGCGGCGCGGGATCGTCCTTGCGGTCTGTTCCAAGAACACGGAGGAGGTCGCACGCGAACCGTTCCGCCTTCATCCCGAAATGCTCTTGAAGGAAGCTGATTTCGCGGTCTTTCAGGCGAACTGGGACGACAAGGCCGCGAACATCCGCGCGATCACCGAGGCCTTGGGCCTCGGTCTCGAATCGATGGCTTTCGCGGACGACAATCCGGCCGAGCGTGAACGCATACGCCAGGCTTTGCCGCTGGTCAGTGTACCCGAAATCGGCGAGGAACCTTCCTATTTCGCGGAGCGAATTGCCGATTCCGGTGTCTTCGAACATCTGCTGCTGAACCAGTCCGATCTTGGCCGTGCGGAAAGCTACAGGAGCAATGCACTCGGCGCGGCGATGCAAAAGGAGATCGGGAACTATGCCGATTATCTGCAGTCGCTGCGGATGACGATGACGATCGGACGTTTCGACAAAATGGGCAGGCCGCGCATCGCACAGCTCATCGCCAAATCGAATCAGTTCAATTTGACGACGCGGCGCTACAACGAAGACGATGTTCGCCGGTTCGAGGAGAACGCAGACGAAATCCTCTGCTGGCAGGCGCGGCTCAGCGACAGGTTTGCCGCTCACGGCATGATCGCGGTCGTCATCGTGCACAAGGGGGAGAAAGTCTGGACGATCGACGTCTGGCTGCAATCGTGCCGCGTGTTGGGGCGCAGCGTCGAGGAGACGTTGATGAATCTGCTCGTCGAGGAGGCGCAGCGTGTCGGCGTGGCGAAGATCGTGGGCGAATACATCCCCACGTCGCGCAACGCGATGGTGGCGGATTTCTTCGTCCGTATGGGCTTTGCGAAGCTGCCGCAGAGCAGAGGCGCGCGCCAGCTCTTTGTCTGCCGTCCAGCTGACTACAGGCCTCAGTCAAGTGCTATCGAGGTCCAGTGGATTGGCGAATAGTTCGGTTCCGTCCCATTTGCGACGCTGGCCGTTCGACACCATCCTTCTCTTGCTAGGGAATCCTCTTGCCCGACGGCTGTTGGCCTTTGAGACCCGTAGACGCGTTATCAGATGCCAATGTCCTTGTGCCGGTTCTTGGCCCTTCCGCCGACAAAAGTCTCGTCCACTTTGACGATACCCATGAGCTTCTGGAAGCCTTCATCATGCCAATGGACAGCCTGACATTTGTGAACCCCGTTGGGCATTTCCGGTCGGTCAGGCGACGGGCAGCGATTCGCCGTTAGACGTGCAGCAATCGACATTCCCGCGATAATCCTGGGTCGGAGCGGATCATAGCGATTTTCTGAGGCGCGCTGAAACGATAGGGCCGTCTTCGCCGGTGCCAGCGTGCAGGCCCCGGGCAGAACGTACCGGAGAGGCCGGTTTGGCTCAATTTTCTTGGCATTCGGACAGACTCCTCCCCTCATGACGACGCATCGGACCTTCATGGCTTCTAGGCGGGGGCGGGCCGTGGTCGCAGTCCGTCGATCAGCCATAGAATCTCTCCAAACAATTCCCTCCGCTGGTAGTGGTACAGTTTGAAATAGGAACGTATTCTTCTACGTAGGATTGAATATTTGGTGACTCGTTGCCTTCAGCAGGAACAGCGCGTCGAATACGCAGAGCTTGCCGTCTATGTATGATAAGTTTTGAATATCATAGAGTTGATATTTAAATTCTCTCATGAACTGTAACATCTCGTCGACACTCTGCTGTCCATCGTATGTTGGGGCTACAATTACCTCCGCATAGATTGCTTTGATACTGCCGGCAGACAGCATCGGGAGCGCCCCGCGCAACACGCGTAACTCAGTGCCCTGGACATCCAGTTTCAAAATATCGATTTCAGTGATCTTGGAAGCCGCGCAGAACGCATTGATTGTTGAAACTGGCACTATGACCGTCCCCAGCGTATCGACAACTTCTCCCCATATCTTCACGCCCTCCGCTCCAGTCGGTAAAAGGGAGTTGGTCGCGGCGCTCTTGTTGGAATGAAGCGCAAACTGACCTTCTGTGTCGGCGAGGGCAATGTTCAGCGGATGAAAATGCTTATCTCCTGGCAATATATTTTTGAGCACGACAAAGGAATTTTGGAATGGCTCGAAGGCGTAAATTTCTGAGCGGGGGAAAAGCGAGCGATATTCTTTCGCGGTTTCTCCGATGTAGGCCCCGACATCAAAAATCACGCTGGCATTGGGTAGAAGCGAAGCCTGAATTTCGGCCGACGATTTTTGCGGCGCCCGCCTTCGAACAATATCGAAGCCGAGAGAGCGAACAGAACGCTTGATGAGGCTCGTCAGCATAATTAGCCTTTTCGTTGAAATCCAAACCAAAAGTGTTTAGTCATGCGACGCCTCCCATGTTTCCAGCACATCCACAATATCACCAATTTCCCAAAGCCGCTTAGTCACGCCAGCAGCCATCGCGGGCGTAATTTTCAACGTTTGGTGAGTACGCACAAAATTGTAGTGCATAAAGTAGATTGCCATCATGTGCGCGTGGTTCGCGGCCTTCTTGGAAAAGGCATTCGTCAAGCGCGTCATGCGACGATTGCCCATTCTGATATTCAGATTTTGGCGCTCTGCAAATGACGTGCTGACATACTTCGGATCGGGGTTGCCCTCAACGCGGTGCATGTGCGCGCCCGTGCAGATTGCGGGGCTGTAGCGGCGCTGGCCTTCTGGCGCTGCGCCGTAAACCTTCACCAACATTGCATAGTCGATATCGCTACCAAACGCGCCTTCAATCGCTTCCAAATTGGGCTGGTGGCCGTCGCTGTTAAGTTGCACGCGAGAATTAGACTGTCTTATGCCAGCGCTTCTTCGCGGCATCCTGTGCAATTTTCTTGCGCTGTTCGGTGGTCATAGAATCAGCGCGGGCACGCCCGCCCTTCAAACCGCCCTTGCGTCCAAGGGCAACAGCGGCTTGGTCTTTGTTCTGGTCTTCGCGGAGGGTTGGCGCCCGGTCTTTGATTTGGCCGGTGAGAATATCCCCCACCAGCTTGCCTAGCCGGACGGGATCACGGGGGCGTTTGAGGCGCTTGGCTGTCATGGTCAGAGTATGCCACGACTGGCCGGAAGGCTCAAAACCCGTCAGGCTTCAAACTGTACCACCACCCCTCCGCTACTTGCGTTCCAATAGTTTCCATTATAGTGCGAAATGCCATTGCTGACTTGGAATCCGCTCCAGCCGCGAGTAACATCCATGTACGTCAAGTAAGATGTCTATTCGACGGTTCTTTCTATCCGCCTTCAAGCTCGCTCGTGGAACGGCCGTTGCGGAAATAATTGGAATCACGACTGCTGGTCCGTTGGGCCGACTTTTTACCACCAATTACGGCCGCACCAACAAATATGAGCACAAGATCATCGGCTACAATCAGCGAGTGAGTTCCCTTCGGGCGGCGATGTTATCTGTGAACTTGCGCCATCTCGATACATGGACTGAAGCGCGGCGGCGACTAGCGGCGCGGGACGGCGCCCTTGTTGGCCGCGCGTTCCGTCTCGATTTCGCGGAGGCAGCATAATTGGCCGCCGCCAGCCTGCGTCGCAATACGGTATGGAACCTGGCCGAAGTGGCGGCCTCGAGCCTTGTGCTGTTCGTGCTCTATCGACTGATCTTGGATCGGCTCGGCGTCACAGCCCTTGGAATCTGGTCCCTCGTGCTCGCAACGATATCGTTCGCCCGTTTCGCCGACCTTGGAGCGGCGAGCAGTCTTGGACGCTATGTGGCTTTGGCTCAGGCCAAGGGGGAAGACGAGCACGGCGCGCTGCTCTATGTAGAGACGGCGCTGATCACAAATGCTCTGTTGTACCTCTCACTTGGGCTCATTCTCTATTGGCCTGCTTGGTGGGCCCTGGGCCTTGTGACCGACGGCGTCGCAACCGAACAAGCTCGCGAACTGCTGCCCTTCGCCGTGGGCGTGTTCGTCCTGCAAAATGTGGCGAGCGTGCTGACGTCGGCGCTGATCGGCTTTCACCTCTCGTACCAAAAGAGCATGTTGATGCTGGTTGCCCTGGCCATTCAGGCGGCGGTCGCGCTGACAACTATCGGGTCGCTCGGACTGCGGGGCGTGGCTCTGGCCCAGATCGCTCAGTACTTGTTGCTGCTGGTATTTGGCTGGTGTTTGGCGATAAGAGCTTCTACCGGAAAATTTCGGTTCGCCCTTCCACACCGCATGGGTCTGAAGCCATTGCGTGACTTGATCGGGTTTGGCCTCCGGCTTCAAGCGTTGAACCTCGCCTTGTTCTTGTACGATCCGGCCACCAAGTTCGTGCTCACGGCGACGCTGGGTCTAGCGACTCTCGGTATCTATGAAGCTGCCTCTCGCGGCATTCAGCAGGTTCGCCAACTCGTGACGGCGCCCAGCCAAAATCTGACGCCGCTGTTCACCGCTGAATTGCATACGAATCCGAGCGGTGTGCATGTAATATATGAGCGGTCGTTCGTTGCCATCTTCTTGGCTTCCGCCGCATCGATGGGCGCGATGTCCATTGGATCGCCGGTGATCAGTTTCATCTGGTTCGGCCAATTCAATCCGATATTCGTCGTGTTTTCGGTGATCCTTGCCGCGGGCTGGTTCGTCAACATGATCACGGTGCCCGCTTTCCATCTAGGCATCGCCGCGGCGCGAATACGCTGGAACATTATGGGCTGTGCCGTGATCTCTTTGCTGGGCCCAGCATCGGCCTATCTCCTAGCCGGGTCGTTCGGAGCGCCCGGAGGAGCGGTGGGCATAATGAGTGCAGTGATCGCCGGCTCTCTCATCACCGCGATCATGAATGTCAAGGACGCGAAGATAAAATTCCTCCCACCGCTCGGACGATTCCGAGGAACGACGCGGCAGCTTTTGCGAATAGGTTCCTGAATAAGAAACGCGCAGCCGTCCCTTGCCCGCCGGTGAAGGACGCCGCCACGGCGGCTCGCAGGTCGGTGTTCTTTTGAGCGCTGTCTTGCCGTTCTGGTGACAAGGTCCGCGGCCATCATCCCGCCGGAATGACATAGCCGAAGCGCTGGACTGCAGAAACGAAATAGGGGAAGACGCGCTTAGGGCGGATTTGGAATGAATTGAATCTCTGATTTCGTCATGGCCGGGCCTGACCCGGCCATCCAGCGTAACCGTTCATTGCGGAGAGGCTCGAGAACTGGATGGCCGCCTCAAGGGCGGCCATGACGAAGAGGGGTAATCCCAACACAAAACGACTCTAAGGGCGGGAAATACGGCTGCACCGATCACACGCCCGCCCTAACGACGTTGTACAAATAATCCGCGAGTTCGGCCGGCGTTTTCCGCGCGATATCCTCTCGCCCAAGCGGGACGAAGCCCGAAAGGATCAGGGCCGCATCCGGCGATGTCGCCACGACGAGGCCGTCGCACGAAGTTGTGTGATGCGCGTAGTCGCTCGAAACCTCGATCTGATAGGCGTGTGCTTCGAGCATTGAGACGACGCTGTTGTGTAGGTCCTGCGAGTGCGTCGAAATGAAGAGGTAATCGACCATTTTGTTGGCCAGTGTGGCTTTCGCTCCTTCCAACATTTCAACCTCAAAGCCTTCGATGTCCGCGAGGAGAACGTCGACATGGGCGAGGTGCTTTGCCTTTGAAAAGGTGTCTAATGCCCACGCATCGCGCCCCACGAATGCCTTAATGAAATCGCCCTCATAGCCGTTGATCGTGAAATTTCGACGGCCAACTTCGAGATACTCTGACACCGGCTCCACCAGAAAGGTATGGGCGCCGGGCCGCTCCCCCTTGAGCCACATCGAGTAGTGGGCCCAGTAGGCACCAAGCTCAATCATCACCGGGTGGGGTCCGAGACGTTTAATCATCTGCTGAAAGACATATTCCTGCAGGGGCTCATGGACTCCGCGGTTGATCGCAAGGATCGCGGAGAACGACCCATAATAGGCGTGTTGCCCAACGATGCCGGCTCGGTTGCCGTTGTGAAGCACGACGGTTTGGCCGTCGATCAGCCCGGCATCGGGATGACGGCGGATCGCGAGATTGAGCGGGTCCATGATGATTTCACGAAAGCGGCCGACGGTGTCTAAGCCGTTGGCCTTCGCGAGGGGTTCCTCCGGCTTCGTGCGCGACACTGAGCGATCGACGTCCAGATAGATCAGAAGTACCGTCTTGGACAGGCGCGTGATCGCCAACAGAGCGCGGCGAAGGATCGACTTAAGGATTCTTCTCGTCATGTTAATTGGACCCTCTCGCGCATCCACTGCCTCGATCAATTGGGGATGCAAAAGATATCGCAGAATTCCCTCGCGCCCGGGCGCGCGCCGGGATCTAGCGGGTCAACGACTCTGTAATTGAGCCTCTCAAAAAAGTTGACGACCTCCATCGACGATCCGCCCAATTGCTTGGCGAGCGGTCCCGAAAGCTCTGACAGAACGTACGGACGATACGCCTTGATGGTTTCCACGGCTCCAGAAAAAACCAACTGTTCCGCACCTTCGACATCGACCTTAATCAGCTTCGGATTCAACCCATAGTCAGACACCAGATCGTCCAGGCGCGACATCTTTACGATAGTACTTCTTGATTCCTGACCTGCCACCCAACGGTGCGTCAACGGCCCGATCGACGAATATTCTTCCATCCCTACAACGGTGTTGATCGCACAATCGCCGATTTCATTGGACAACAAACCGTTGAAGAAGAGAACACGTTTGCTGACCTGATTTCTTTCAACATTGCGCTGAAGCCGTTGAAAGGCCGCGCTCACCGGCTCGACAGCGAGCACACGCCCATTGGCCAGCGATTTCGCTCCGCCGACCGTAAAAAACCCCACATTGGCGCCAACGTCGATGATGTCGCGGTCCTTATCGATATGACTATAGAAGAGAGATGATATCGCGGGCTCATAACAACCGTGACGAAGAATTCGTCTTAGCAAATGCGAACGTGGAGGCAATTGGAATTCGCCGCGAAATTCGTCAATTCTGAGCACAACATCTTCAACTGCTGTCGCTGCAAGTCTGTCCAAAATATCGTTATAGTATTTCTCGTGACGTTCTATCCATCGCCTTCTGGCCATAATTGGCAAAGCCAACGCCGCGCGCGCGCGAGCAGAACGTCGAATCATCTGGGCTATCGACATGACTGCTCCAAATCCAAGAGATTTTGCCCCCGAGGCCGGAGAATATTCGACATTGTGCGCCTTTCCACGGCTCCGGTGACGAGATGCGCGTGAATCATCGCGCCGCGAGTCGATTTCATTTTATCACATGCACCCTGCCGGTCTTGGCCATTGCCCCCTCGGCTCGCCAGTTCGCAAGTCAACCACGGTCAGGCATTCGCGGGAAGGCCGGGCGCAGTGCTCTACGTCGCGCTCGCTATCCTTACCGATATCTATGAACGCGTCTATCATCCCGTTGCATACACTTTGGGACCGACCACCGGCTTGGCGATACTGGCGTCGTGGATCGCATCGGGCCAGCCGCTCTGAGGTGGGTGGCTGTCTATCGCCCCAAAAAACTCGATTTTGGCGATTATCTCTGCGGCTTGTTTCGCCATATGGATTTGGCCGAACCGCACGTTCATCCGCGACATCGCGCGCGGCTATGGCGTCGCCTGCGGTTTGTCCATTGCACGTCGTGGATTGCATAAATCGCCGCTTTGCCCGATACTTAGCCCATCCGAGGTTGCTGTCCAAAATCTGAGGTGTTCCGGCACGATAAGATATGGCCTTCCGATTTCATGCACGATCGCAAAGGCATCGATCGGCGATGCATATTCCGGCCCGGTTCGTCCGCATGCAGAGCATGAAACCGGAATTGGTCGGCGCGCGAAAGTTCTAGGCCAGGAGACTTTTCGACGGTGACGCGATATCATTCGGGCGGTCTCCAATTCTGCTTCTCCAGGGAGATTTCTACGTGCCTATAAATTCAAAGCGACGGGTGGCCCTCATTACGGGCGTGACCGGTCAGGACGGTGCATATCTTACGGAGTTGTTGCTCGCGAAAGGCTATGAAGTTCACGGCGTGAAGCGCCGCTCGTCGTCGTTCAATACGGCGCGGATCGACAAATTCTATCAGGACCCTCATGAGCCCAATCCGAGCCTCTTTCTGCACTATGGCGATATGACCGATGCGACAAACCTGATCCGCATCGTTCAGGAGACCCAGCCGGACGAGATTTACAACCTCGCCGCTCAGTCGCATGTGCAGGTGAGTTTCGAAACGGCGGAGTACACGGCCAATGCCGATGGCATCGGAACATTGCGGCTGCTCGAAGCGATCAGGCTTCTAGGCCTTGCGGATAAGACGCGTTTCTACCAAGCGTCGACGTCCGAGCTTTATGGCAAGGTTCAGGAAATTCCCCAGCGCGAGACGACGCCGTTCTATCCGCGCTCGCCTTATGGTGCCGCCAAACTTTACGCCTATTGGGTGACGGTCAATTATCGCGAGGCGTATGGCATGCATGCCTCGAACGGCATTCTCTTCAATCATGAGAGCCCGCTGCGCGGCGAAACGTTCGTCACGCGCAAAATAACCCGCGCCGTTGCGGCGATCGAACTGGGGCTGCAGGACTGCCTATATCTCGGAAATATCGATGCCAAGCGCGATTGGGGCCATGCGCGCGATTACGTCAAAGGCATGTGGCTGATGTTGCAGCAGTCGGAACCGGACGATTTTGTGCTGGCGACAGGCGAGTCGCATTCCGTCCGCGAGTTCATCGAAAAGGCATTTGCCGAGACAAGGCGAAAAATCGTATGGACCGGGCATGGAGTCGACGAAATCGGCAAGGACGCGAAGGACGGCAAGGTTCTCGTGCGGATCGACCGGAATTATTTCCGCCCGACGGAGGTCGACCAGCTCTTGGGTGACCCGCGCAAGGCGCATCAAAAGCTGGGATGGCGGCACGAAACGCCGTTCGACATGCTGGTTGCGGAGATGGTCGCCGAGGACCTCAAGCAAGTGGCGAGCGAGCAGCGTAACAACCGGTACGACTGAATGTCCATGAACGCGAACGAAGCACCTCGAAACCTTCCCTACGCCCTCGCGGGCAAGCCTGTCTGGGTGGCTGGGCATAGTGGAATGGTGGGCTCCGCGATCGTCCGCCGGCTCGCGTCGGAGGGCTGCAAAATCGTGACCGTCGAGCTTGAGGCGCTCGACCTGCGCCGTCAGCGCGAGGTCGAGGCGTGGTTCGCGCAGTACAAGCCGCACGCCGTTTTCCTGGCTGCCGCGAAGGTCGGCGGCATTCTGGCCAACGACACGCGGCGCGGCGAATTCCTCTACGACAATCTCGCAATCGAGACGAACATCATCGAGGCGGCGCGTCTGACGGGGGTCGAAAAGCTCCTCTTCCTCGGCTCGAGCTGCATCTATCCGAAATTTGCCGAGCAGCCCATGTCGGAAGACGCCCTGCTCACCGGGCCCCTTGAATCCACGAACGAGCCCTATGCCATCGCCAAGATCGCAGGGTTGAAGCTTGCCGAGAGCTACCGGCGCCAGTACGGCTGCGATTTCATCTCGGCCATGCCGACGAATCTCTATGGTCCGGGCGACAATTTCGATCTCGCTTCCAGCCACGTCATGCCCGCGCTGATCCGCAAGGCCCACGAAGCGAAGATAAAGGGCAGCGCCGAAATGGTGATCTGGGGGACCGGAACACCAAGGCGCGAATTCCTTCATGTGGACGATTGCGCCGATGCGCTCGTTCATCTCATGAAGAACTATTCCGCGGACCAGCACGTCAATGTGGGTTCGGGCGAGGACATCTCGATACTCGACCTGACCAAGCTGACGCTTGGAATCGTGGGCTTCAAGGGCCGTATTTCGCACGACATGACGAAGCCGGACGGTACGCCCCGCAAGCTCCTGAACATCGCCAAGCTGAGAGGCCTCGGCTGGCGGCCACGCATCGCTCTGGCGGCCGGGATCGAGTCGACCTACCGTTGGTTCCTGGAGAACCGCGCGCATAGATGAAGATCAGCACCGTCACCGTCAGCTTCAATTCGCAGGCCACCATCGCGCGCGCGATCGAATCCTTCCTGGCGCAGACCTATCCCGACAAGGAGATGCTTGTCATAGACGGCGCGTCGAACGACGGAACGCTTGATGTCGTGCGGTCATTCGCGAGCGACGCGGTCCGCGTCATTTCCGAGAAGGATCGTGGCATCTACGACGCGATGAACAAGGGCCTTAGGAACTTTTCTGGCGACGCTGTCGGCTTTCTGAATTCCGACGATGTCTATCATGACAAATCGGTTCTTGCGCGCATCGCACACGCGCTGGAGACCGCCGACGCGGTGCATGGCGATCTAGTGATGGTGAAAGACTGTGCCAGCCGGCGCGCCGTGCGCACATGGCAGGCGGGCCCCTTCCTGCCCGGATCGTTCCGCCGCGGCTGGATGCCGCCGCATCCGACATTTTACATCCGCCGCGATCTCGCATCCGCAGTCGGTGCGTTTGATCTCGGTTACCGGATTTCGGCGGACTACGACTTCATGCTGAGAGCTCTTGAGCTATACGCGCCGCGCACCGCGTACATCCAGCACCCGCTGATCGATTTCATGGTCGGCGGACAAAGTACCAAAGGCGTGCGGGCGGTCATCGAGGGAAATCTGGAATGCCTTAGATCCCGGCGCATACATTTAGGCGCAGGGCTCGTCGACTTGGCTTTCTTCACGAAGCCGGCGCGTAAGTTGCGGCAGCTTCACTGGCGATAGGGGGTTCCCCCCTTCCGGATTATTGGCGAGCCCGGCGGGGATCGAACCCGCGACCCTTTGATTAAAAGTCAAATGCTCTACCCCTGAGCTACGGGCTCGCTCCAAGGCCTATCCCCGCGCAGCGGGGAGCGGGCGGACCATATGGGGAGGGACCGGACGGGTCAACCGGACTTTGTCCCCAAAAACTTGCGGAATTCAGGCCTTTCTTGCGTCCTCGCCTCTGGCGAGATGCCGCGCGAGAAGACCTCCGGCGAAGGCGGCAAGAGCGCCTTGTCCGATCGCCGCGCCCAAGCCCACCCTATGTCTGCGACTGATCAAGATCGCGGCGCGCGTGGTCGAAGGCGCGGTCCGCATTCGCATCTGGCTGCCCACGGCCTGTCCGGACCGCGCGATCTTTTGTCTGCTCGCAGGCCGCTTCGCCGTAGCCCGACCGTGACAGACGCGGCGCGGTCGCCGCCATCCGAGCCTGTCGTCAAAATCTCCAGCCTCAGACAAAATCAAGAACCACGCCATCAACGCGAGGCTGCCGCGTACCTAGCGCGAAAAATCGTGCCAACGCCGTGCAATCGCGCTAATTTCGTGAATAGGATGGGCTAACCGCCTCGCAGCAAGGGTTTTTCCCATGCTGGCGTCCTCGGCTCTGCTCTTGATGATAGGTGCAACAGTGCTGAGGCGCCACCTGAAAGGGATACAAATTGTACGTTCTTGGCCTTAACGCGTTTCACGGCGACTCCGCCGCGGCGTTGATACGCCACGGTCATCTCATAGCCGCCGCGGAAGAGGAGCGCTTCCGGCGCGTCAAGCACTGGGCGGGCTTTCCGTCGCATGCGATCGCGTACTGCCTTCGCGAAGCCGGGATGGGTCTCAGCGACGTGGACCATATAGCGATCAACCAGGACAATCGCGCCAACTTGGCCCGCAAACTCGGCTATCTGGTGCGTCGCCGGACAGCCCCCGCGCTTGTTCTCCACCGCCTGCGCAATCGGACAAGACGGCAAGGAGTCCCGGAATTGCTGGCCAGTCAATTTCCCGATGAGACCTATCGAGGCAAGTTCCACAACGTCGAGCACCACGTGTGCCACCTATACTCAGCCTATTACGTGTCGCCATTTTTCAACGCGGCCATCGTGTCGGTGGACGGCTTCGGGGATTTCGCAAGCGCTGCCTGGGGCGAAGGCAAGGACGGTAAGATCGCCGTCGGCGGCCGGGTTTATTTTCCGCATTCCCTTGGCGTCTTCTATCAGGCGCTGACCCAATATCTCGGATTTCCCTATTATGGTGACGAATTCAAGGTGATGGGGCTCGCGCCTTACGGCAAGCCGACCTACCTCGACGCCATGCGGCGCGTCGTAAGTCTGAAGCCGGGCGGCGGCTTCGAGCTCAATCTTGCCTACTTCCGGCACCATGCGGAGTACGTTCCCTATCAGTGGGAAGGAGGCTCGCCCGAGGTAAGCGATCTCTTTTCGCCAGCGCTCGAGGAATTGCTGGGGCCACGGCGCCGCGTGGGCGAACCCCTGGAAGAACGGCACCGTGATATCGCCCGTTCGGTGCAGACGATGTACGAGGAAGCTTTCTTCAATATGTTGGTCCCGCTGCAGAAGCGCACCGGGCTGACGGATCTGACGCTGGCGGGCGGTTGCGCCGCGAATTCGGTTGCCAACGGCAAGGTGCGTCGGATGACTCCGTTCCAGCGCGTCTATGTGCATTCCGCTGCGGGTGACGCGGGCGGCGCCATCGGTGCCGCCTATGCCGTGTGGCACAAGCTGGGCGGCGGCCGGCATTTTGTCATGGATCACGCATTCTGGGGCCCGCATTTTTCGCAACCGGAGATTGCCTCTGTGATCGATGCTCAGCGGGCGCAAATCGACTCGGCTGGATGCGTCGTCGAGGAGATTTCGGACGAAAGTGTGTTGTGTCAGCGGACGGCAAGAGCGGTGGCCGAGGGAAAGGTTGTCGGCTGGTTCCAGGGCCGCATGGAATGGGGCCCCCGCGCGCTTGGCAACCGTTCCATCGTCTGTGATCCACGCCGTGCCGACATGAAGGCGATCCTCAATGCCAAGATCAAGCGCCGCGAGTCTTTCCGCCCCTTTGCGCCCTCGGTGCTGTCGGGCGCGGTCGGCGAATGGTTCGAAGAGGACGACGCCGTGCCCTTCATGATGCAGGTGTTTCAAATCCGCGAAGACAAACGCGCACAAATACCGGCGGTCACCCATGTCGACGGCTCGGGACGGCCGCAGACCGTTTACCACCACACCAACCCGCGATTTTACCGTCTCATCGAAGCCTTCCGCGAGATCACCGGGGTGCCGATGGTACTCAACACCTCGTTCAACGAGAACGAGCCGGTGGTCTGCGAACCAAAAGAAGCATTGGACTGCTTCCTGCGGACCAACATGGATGTGCTGGTGCTCGGAAATATCATGATCACGCGACGCGAGGGATCGGCGGCGCAGCCGGCGAGCCATTGAGTGCGACCAGGAAAATCAGGCCTGCCTTTCGTCCTCTCCGCCTAGATAGCACGCCCGAAAGCCGTCGGCGAAGGCGACAAGAGATCCCTGCGCAATTGCCGCGCGCAGGTCAGTCATAAAGTCCTGGTAGAAGGTCAGATTGTGCCAGGTGAGCAGCATCGAGGCGATGATCTCGTTCGTCTTGACGGCATGGTGCAGATAGGCCCGGCTGAACTGTCGGCAAGCGGGGCAGCGGCATTTGGGATCGAGCGGTTCGGGATCGTCCGCGTGGCGTGCATTGCGAAGATTGTGCGTGCCGTTCCAGGTGAAGGCTTGGCCGTTGCGTCCCGAACGCGTGGGCAGCACGCAGTCGAACATATCGATTCCGCGCGCGACCGCGCCCACGATATCGTCTGGCTTGCCCACCCCCATCAGATAGCGCGGCCTGTCCGCCGGCAGACGCGGCGCCGTGAACTCCAGCGTCTCGAACATGGCCGCTTGGCCCTCGCCTACCGCCAACCCGCCGACCGCGTAGCCGTCGAAGCCAATCTCATGCAGCTCGGCCGCAGAACGTGCGCGCAGGCGTGGAAACACGCCGCCCTGCACGATGCCGAAGCACGCCCTGCCCCGCTGCTCGCCGAACGCCGCCTTCGAGCGCTTTGCCCAGCGCATCGACAGCGCCAGCGATTTCTCGATTTCGGCTTCGCTGGCGCCGAAGGCAGGACATTCGTCCAGCACCATCTGAATGTCCGAACCGAGCAGGCGTTGGATTTCCATCGCGCGCTCGGGCGTGAGGAATTCCTCCGCTCCGTCCACATGCGATTGGAAGCGAACGCCATCTTCCGTCATCTTGCGCAGCTTGGACAGCGACATCACTTGGAAGCCGCCGGAATCGGTCAGGATCGGACCTTCCCACGCCATGAATTTGTGCAGGCCGCCCAGCCGCGCGATGCGCTCCGCCCCCGGTCGCAGCATCAGGTGATAGGTGTTGCCGAGGATGATGTCCGCGCCGGTCTCGCGCACGCTCTGCGGCAGCATCGCCTTGACGCTGCCCGCCGTGCCGACCGGCATGAAGGCGGGCGTGCGAATCTCGCCGCGCGGCGTATGGATTACGCCCGTGCGCGCCGCGCCGTCGCTGGCCAGAGGCTCAAACCGGAATCCGCTCATTGCGGCCGCCGGAATAACAGGCAAGCGTCGCCATAGGAATAGAAGCGATAGCGTTCCCGGATCGCCTCGGCATAAGCGGCCCGCATTGTTTCGAGGCCGCAGAAGGCGCTGACCAGCATGAACAGGGTCGAGCGCGGCAGGTGGAAATTGGTCAGCAGCACCTCGGCGGTGCGAAAGCGGTAGCCCGGCGTTATGAAGATGTCCGTCTCGCCCGTGAAGGCGGCGATGCGGCCGGTCGGGTCCGCCGTGCTTTCCAGCGTCCGCAAGGAGGTCGTGCCGACCGCCACGAGCCGCCCTCCGGCCGCAGGCGCCGCATTCAGCCGCGCCGCGGTCTCCTCCGTCAGGGTTGCCCACTCCGGATGCATCTTATGCCGGGCCGTATCGGCTGCGGTCACGGGAAGGAACGTTCCTGGCCCGACATGCAGCGTCACGCTCTCCCGGTCCACCCCGCGCGCCGCCAGCGCCTCGAACAGGGAAGGCGTGAAATGCAGCCCGGCCGTCGGCGCGGCCACGGACCCTGCTACGCGCGCGTACACCGTCTGGTAGTCCGAAACGTCGCGCGCATCGACCTTGCGCTTGCCGGCAATATAGGGCGGCAACGGCATCTCGCCCTCGGCCGCGATGGCGGCGTCCAAGGTGGAACCGTCCAGCGCAAACCGCAGCTCGACCTCGCCACCCTCGCCTCGCGCGAGAACTTCGGCCTTAATCGTCGCGCCAAGGGCGAGCTGGTCGCCTGGTAAAAGCTTCCGGGCCGGGCGCGCGAAAGCCAGGAAACGGTCGGGGGCCAGGCGCTTGTGAAGAAGCGCTTCGATCTTCGGCTCGCTCCCCCGCCGGAGGCGCCTTCCGTACAGCCGCGCCGGAATGACCTTCGAATCGTTCAGTACGAGCGTGTCGCGCGGCTCGAGGTATCGCGGCAGGTCGCGTAGCGCAGCATGTTCCACGCTTCCGTCCGCGCGCACGACGAGCATCCGCGCGTTGTCGCGCGGAACCGTAGGCCGCAAGGCGATGAGTTCCTCCGGCAGATCGAAATCGAACTGGTCGACGCGCATTGCGTGGAAACCGCTAAGGTTTCGTCTGATCCGTTAGCTGGCGATAAACGGACGCCCGGGCGGCTGTCAGCAGAACGTTGCTGACAAGATAGGCGATGCCGACTACGACCAGGATGCCAGGAAGGATCTTGCGGTAAATGGCCGCATAGTCGGCGAGCGACGCCGAGCTTGGGAACGGCGGAATCACGCCGCTGGCGCGCATGACGAATTCGCCCGCCGCCTCGACGGCCAGCCCCATCAGCAGCAGCACGAATACGATTGCGGCAAGGCGCCAGAAATTACCCGCCGAAAGCTGCCAGGCACGCCGCAGAACCCTTCCCTGGGTCTTGGCGACAGACACCGGTGCGACCAGAAACCAGACGCGAACAGTAAGCAAACCCAGGCCGCCAGCCATCAGTACCTCGAAGACAAGGTCGAAATATGCCGGCCACGAAAACTTGGCTGCTGTGAATCTGAGGGCCTGCATCGCGCCCACCCAAATCCCGGCAACCAGAAGTAACCGGAGATTGGCGGCGTAGAGCCGCCATTCGCGTCTCGCGACGGGGAGGTATTTCCAACCGCCGCCTTCAAGCCCCAGCGCGAGCGCCATAAGAGACGCCACGATTACTGAATGCAGAAACAGCGTCACCAGCAGCCCGGCGGTGGCAAGGCCGAGCGCCAGGCTGGCGATGCGGTCGCTGGGATCGCCCAAATACCTTTCAAGCTCCGTCAGGTACAAAAAAAGCGACATATAGAAAGCAAACCAACCGACAAGCGCGGGCAACGCAACGCGAGCGGCAATCGCTGCTACATTGCGGAAGGAGAAGGAGAAGGCAAACCCAAGCGCCTTACTTATGGAAACGTGCGGCAAAGCGCATCCTCTTGTCGTTGTGGCGGGGAGAGATTAACCCACGAGACGCCACGCAAGCCACCGGTTTCACGCTGCAAGATTAGTCACGCCGCTCCGTGGCGCTTGCGTTCGTCTTTGCCTTCGCCGGATATGGTCACGACATTGCTTGCAGCCGCAACCGTACTGTCTTCCCCAGACTCAGGCTGGGACGCGGCTACAATAGTCGCATCGGTGAGCCAGGCGAAACTGAAATAAAACGCGGAAAGCCCGCAAAGGCAGACGAGCGCAAAGCGAGGATCCAAGGTCGCGACCAGGGAAGACACTGCAACGGCGGCTGCATAGGTGGCAAGGCCTTGATGCTTGCCCAGCTTGTCTTCGAGGCGATGGTGGAAATGATCGCGGTCAGCGCCGAAAGGCGACAGGCCGCGCAGCGGGCGGCTGATCAGAAGCCGCAGGCAATCCGCCACCGGAATGAAGAACCAGACGATGACGGTTTCGAGGGAAACCTCTCCTCTGGCGTGCGCAAGCGTGACAAGCAGCCCGAGCGCGAATGTGACGCCGTAGGAACCGCAATCGCCCAGAAAAACCTTTCCCCAGAGGTTGCAACCGAGAAATACCAGAGACGTGACGAATAGGACGCCCGCAAGCTCCGCGCTCAAACCGTTGGAGACGATCATCAGGCAGCCCGACCAGACGACAAACATACTGCCGACAACACCGTTCTGGCCGTCGGCCATATTGACCGCATTCACCAGACCGACCACGGTCACGCCCATCAGGATCAGGTATGCCCAGAGAGGGATAGGCGTCGGATTGAAGCTGCCCCAATTGAGGGTGTGCGCGATGAATTGGGGATCGATGGCGAAGGCCACGCCCATGAACGCCAGAAGCAAGAGAATTCGCGAAAGCGGCGAGGTTTCGTGCTGATCGTCCTCGAAACCCACCAATCCCACGCCGGCCGCGCACAACAACATGGCAAAAAGCAGCGACTGCTCAGCTTGTCCGCCGAGGTAACACCTGATTGACAACCAAGCGATGAGCCCAAGAAGGATGGCCATCCCCCCGACTTGCGGGGTCGGGCGGTCGTGCCATTTACGGTGCTGATCGGGATGGTCCATAACGCCAAGACGCTCCCCGAGCGTGTTGCCGTTGAGGCACACGACGAGCGCAATGGCGACAGCAGCCAACAGCAGTAACTCGGACATTGCCGGAAGACCTGTAAGCATAAAGCCCCCACCGCCGCGCTCTTTTCGTCAGCGCTAGCAAGCCCTGAACCGGCAACTTACGCGAGATTTGGCAGTCGATCCAGGGTGAATTTGCCGGGCGCCGAAAGTTAATATCAATCAGAATCTATCGCTTAAAACGAATTCCGCACTATCGCATCGATTTTGCTTTGCGCCGTATCGTTGAAGGCCGGATGCAGGTGCGGGGTTCCCACTGTGCAGTTTGGGCGGTCGATTGCCGGCGCAGCCGAGCCCGGGCGATGCCATCTAGTCCTTTGGGATGTTAGGGTTATTGGGCATGTAGCCATGGCCGGAATACGCCTGAAGCTCAAGTCGTCTTGTGCGTCCCGGTCTCTTCAAGAAACAGAAGGCGCTCATGCGACATCCCGGGGCGGATGAGGCAGCCCTCAGGGCCGTAATCTGCCTAAGCCGCTGCACTTCCTCCAAACCGAGTTCGTCGGCCACGAGCTTCGAAGCGTCGTCGACAGCGCCGGACGCGAAAAGACCGAACTGCCCGTTGCCGGCACGCCGTAAACGGCCGCGTCAGTCGACGCTCGCCAGCACCGCCTCGATGATGTGGTCCTGCGTCGCCGCGTCCAGATAGGCATGCATCGGCAGGGCGACGACCATCTTGCAGATTTTCTCGCTGATCGGAATGGGTGCGCTCGGGTAATGCGCGTAGCCCTTCTGCGTAGAAAGCGGGATCGGATAATAGACCGCCGTCGGAATGCCTTTCGCCTTCAGGTCAGCCTGTAGCCGGTCGCGGTTCGGCACCTGGATCGTGTATTGCGCCCAGGTCGATTGCGCGCCCGCGATCACCCTCGGCACGCGGATGCGGTTCGATTTTCCCAAGCCGGCATTATAGCGCCGCGCCACCGCCTCGCGCAGTTCGATCTCCTCGGGGAAGATTTTCAGTTTCTCGATCAGGATCGCCGCCTGGATCGTGTCGAGACGCGAATTCATGCCGATGCGGACGTTCTCGTAGCGGTCGCTGCCTTGCCCGTGCACGCGGATCGACCGCAGGAGTTCGACGAGACCATCGTCATTCGTGAGAACGGCGCCTCCGTCGCCATAGCAGCCGAGCGGCTTGGCCGGAAAGAAGCTGGTGGACGCCGCGTCGCCAATGCTTCCCGTTACGCGCCCGTCGAACTTCGCGCCAAAGGCCTGCGCCGTATCGCACAGCATCTTCAAGCCTTCGCGCTTGGCGATGGGCTCAATCGCGCGATAGTCCGCAGGCTGACCGAACAGGTCCACCGGCATGACCGCGCGGGCCTTGAGCTTGCCTTCGCGCTTCACCATCGCGATAGCCGCCTCGAGACTGGCCGGGTCCATGTTGTAGGTGTCTTCGAACACGTCGACGAACACGGGCGTTGCGCCCACCAGCGCCACGACTTCGGCCGACGCGGCAAAGGTGAAGGAGGGCACGAACACCGCATCACCCGGCCCGATCCCCCAGGCCATGAGCGGAAGGATAAGCGCATCCGTGCCATTGGCGCAGGCGACGACATGTTTGACGCCGCTAAACTCCGCAAGCCGCTCCTCCAATTCGCGCACCTGCGGGCCCAGGATCCACTGTCCGCCTTCGACGGCGGCGGCGATGGCCTTGTTCAAGGGCTCGCCCAAGCGACGGCGTTGAGCCTGAAGATCGATAAGGGGGATGGGGGCGGCCATGGCATGTTTCCCGAAAAGAAAGTCGGAGCCTTTTAGGCGTCGTCGGCATGGCGAACAACACATGCGCGCGCACATTATATTGCCGATTGCGTCAGTCGGCCGGCCAGCGCGAAAGCAAACCCGTATGGGTTAACGGGATAAACCCGCTATATCAGAAACAATCCACGTCGAGACCTAACGTCGCTTTATCGGACGACGTCGTCAGGTTGGCTGGTCTAAGAAAAGGATCGTCGAATGGGCCTTGAGGGCCGACGTGCAGTTTTCCATCGCTCGCCTTAACCGCGATAATATTCCCTGTACCATGCCACGAATTTCGGCACGCCGATGCTGATGGGCGTTGTCGGTGCGAAGCCGAGATCGCGCCGCGTCTCCTCGATGTCGGCGCAGGTCTTCTCCACGTCGCCCGGCTGCATCGGTTCGAAACACATTTCCGCCTTCTTGCCCAGCGCGCGTTCGAGCGCGGCAATGAAGTCGGTGAGCTTCTCGCTTTTGTTGTTGCCGAGATTGTAGAGCTTGTGCGGCGGGTTGCCCGCGGGCGGAGCGCCCACCGCGGCCAGCACCCCCGCGACGATGTCGTCGATGTAGGTGAAATCGCGCCACATCTCGCCGCTGTTGAAGACGCGGATCGGCTCGCCCGCCAGGATGGCGCGCGTGAAGATCATCGGCGCCATGTCGGGGCGGCCCCATGGTCCGTAGACGGTGAAGAAGCGCAGGCCCACCTGCGGAATGCCATAGAGATGCGCGTAGGTGTGCGAGATCAGCTCGTCGGCGCGCTTGGTGGCGGCATAAAGCGATTGCGGCGTCTCCACGGCGTCGCCCACCCCGAACGGCAGCTTCTGGTTGCCGCCATAGACCGAGGACGAGCTCGCATAAACGACGTTGCGCAGATGCTTGAACGTGCGGGCCAGTTCCAGCACCGTCAGCTGCCCCATCACGTTCGAGGTGACATAGGCGTAAGGATTGATCAGCGAATAGCGCACGCCCGGTTGCGCCCCGAGATGCACGACATGCGTGACGTCGGAAAACGCGGCGCCCAGCGTCGCCATGCTTTCGCGGTCGGCGAAATCGAGCTTGCGGAACGCGAAGCCGGTCTTGGCCTCGAGACGCGCCAGACGCGCCTGTTTCAGGCTTACTTCGTAATAGTCGTTGAGATTGTCGACGCCGACCACGGCCCGTCCGCGCGCCAGGAGCGCCTCGGCAACATGGTAACCAATGAAACCGGCGGCGCCGGTCACCAGCACTGTCATGGCGAATCCCATAAAAGCCCGGTGGCTTCCATAGCGCAATCGGCGCAGCCGCGCACCATTTTCACAAGGACAAAGCCCGCGCGATGGCGCCCCACATCGGTTTGCGCTTGAGGTCCGCGTCCAGCGGCAGTTTCCTGGGCGAATATCCCGAGAACATCGCCTTGAGCCCGCTATCGGCTCTCAGATAACGGTCCGTCAGCCCCCAGGTCAGCACGGCGAGCGTCGCCTCGTTGTCCAGCACGACGTCGAGGAAGCGCGCCCTGGCGTCGGCGACCGTGGTTGCAAATCGCGATACCGGGGCATCTCAGCTGAGCCGCAATTTCGAACGGACCGTCCGACAATAATAGGCGCTCAATCAGAGAGATGTCCTGGCTTCAAGCGCACATCGACGAGGTCTTCTTTCTGCGTGTCGTAGGTGCAGACATAGATGTAGTTCAGCCAGGCCCCAAATCCGTTCTGGAACATGATCTTTTCGCCAATATAATCGATCTGCCCAAGCTTTCTTCCATCTTTGCCGTGCCATGTGGCTCCCGGCACAAATTTCCCCGCCAACCAACTATCCGTCCAACGATAATCATACTGCGCCTGACGTTCGATGACGGCAGTGCAAAGCTGCAACGCGACGACTCGATAACGGTCTCCCAAGCAAACAGCGTCCAGACGGCACGAGGCATCCTTCCACACGGCATCCATAGCCGCATCGATGGCCGCAACGCTGCTGGCATCGCCCGTATAGCGCTGCGCAACGACGAATTCCCCGTCCTCGTCGCGAATGTCGAGATTGCCATCCTTCAAGATCGTGTAGTTGGTCGAGACCTCGTCTCCTTGCACGGCAAACCTCGGCCCCTTCGAAGAGGAAAGCACGCTTAAGGGCTTTATCACCTGCGTGCCGCCCGTCAACTGCACAACGACCTCATAATGGCCCCCCGTCTCGCGAATCGTCAGAAACTGGCTCGCCGGAGGCTCGAACGGTATGATCCAATGACCCAACTCCTTTGAATTCGTGAGAGCGGTAATGGGCTGCTTCGCTGCGCAAGATTTCCGTATTCATGGGTTGACCTCTTTGTCATGGGGTTGATCGGTTGGTGCGGGCGTCGCCCGCATGGCGTGAAGCAAAGGAAGAAGCTCGCGCATCACCGAGCGTGAGCCGGAAATTCTTGCTCGAAGCCACAGCCACCACGCGCGCGGTCAGGCCCAAATCGACAAGCCCAAATTCCTCAAACGCACACACCACAAGCCGTCGCCACAGACGCCGTTCGTCGCACTGGCGCAGCATTTCGGCCGCGCCATGCGCATAGACGCGATCGCTGCGCCGCAATGCCTTCTGCATGCAGGAACTGGCAATATGAACATCGGGCAAGAGGCTTGCCGTGGTCCTCGCTGCCTCGAAATCGGCAGCGTTATCAATCTCGCTTCTTACCAAATGACGATAAAACTCAAGCGAACTCACATGATAATTGGAATTGCACATGCATTAAACGTAACTTGTTGCCGGCTGGGGCAAAGAGAAAAATCATCTTGCGGAAAAAAGTTTTCATCGTTGCAAAAGATCGCCGCACACCAAATGCACATACCGTCGCCAAAATGTGCCTCCACTTCGATTTGGAGCAACACGACGATTTACACATCGGCTTTTGATGCATGCCGGTTCAGCGTGCGTTGCGTGACCAATCCTACACTGCCACTCCTGGCGGCGATGCCCGGCAAGGCAAAGATTACAAGCGCACGCCGGCGAAACCAGCAAATCCACCTGCACTGGCCTCCAAGGATGATTCCGACACAAAAAGAGACCCGCGCCTTGCTTTACGTCTTGTGACGGCCTTCTGACTTCAGACGCCATCCGCAAGCTCAGGCGCAAGCGCCGCGCACGCCCGTCTCCAAAAGACGGGATATAGCTCCCGCAAGGCCATGCACCACTATGGTCTAGCCCTGACCGATCATCGCCGGACCAGGACTGCGACCGCACCACGATGGTCTACCCAAGACCGACCATCATCGGACCTGCAACGGAATTGCACCGGGATTGTACCACTGTGGTCCGGCTGCAAGCCCCCTCACCCATTATCCGGCTCCCTGTCGAGCCTCAGTAATTGACGTAGTTTCATTTTCAAAAACACCCATCCCAATTGGACAGCAAAATAGCAATTCGAAAATACGCGTTATTGTCCTTTTATATAATCATTATAACATGTTAGCGCGCGTTTGGAAAAAAAGAACAAAGGTTGTCCACCCCCCGTCCTATCCGCCGAGTTGTCCAATCAAGGCCTCTTTCCCACGTTTCTAAGGACATAGCCTCGGTCACGCTCCGACCACGCCCTTTCGGCCCTGTCATGGCAGAGGACAGCGGGCTCAAAGCTAGCTGCGCGCCCAACGGCTTGATGGCTCTTCCCTCAGCCCTGAAACGCCCGCGCGATGGCGCCCCACATCGGCTTGCGCTTGAGGTCCGCGTCCAGCGGCAATTTCCTGGGCGAATATCCCGAGAACATCGCCTTGAGCCCGCTATCGGCTCTCAGATAGCGGTCCGTCAGCCCCCAGGTCAGCACGGCGAGCATCGCCTCGTTGTCCAGCACGACGTCCAGGAAGCGCGCGCTGGCGTCGGCGACCGCGCGGTCGCGCACCGCTATGTCGAGCGGCCCGCCGCTGTCGTCCACATCGTGCTCGGTCACCAGGATGCGCAGTCCCATCGTCCGCACCTCCTCCAGGAAGGCGCGCAGCTTGCGCTGATCGACGCCGGCGCCGAAGGCGTTCAGATGGCCCTGCAGACCCAACGCCTCGATCGGAACCTTACGCGCCAGGGCGTCAGCCAAGAATTTCAGCGTCGCGGCTCGGAACCGGTCGTTCCGGGCCTCGCCGCCTTCGCAGCCCCAATCGTTGTAGACCAGCAGCGCGTCCGGATCGGCGCGTTTTGCGGCGTGATAGGCAAGATCGATGTATTCGGGGCCAAAACGCTTCAGCCAGAAGCAATTGCGCAACCCGTCGGCGCGGCCGTCTTGCGGATGGATCGCTTCGTTGACGACGTCCCAGGAATGGACGCGGCCTCGATAGCGCCCAACGAGGCGCCCGACATAATCCGTCAGAATCTCGTCGTCGGGCGCGGCCAGCACCTTCTCTTCCAGCCAGGGCGGATTGGCGGCGTACCAGACCAGCGTATGGCCGCGCATCTTCATGCCGTGCGCGGCCGCAAAACCGAGCAGCGCGTCCGCACCCGAGTAGTCGAATTGTCCCGGCGACGGCTCGACCGTGTCGCGCTTCAACTCGTACTCAGGGACGAGCATGTTCGCTTCGCGCGCCAAGACCTGCGCAAAATCGTCGTCGCGCAATTGATACGAGCCCACGGCGCAGCCGTAGAACCGCCCGCGCGCTGCCGCCCGCTGGCGCAGTGGCGTGTCGGGCGCAGCGCCGGCCGCAGACGCAAGCCACCCCGCCGCAACACCGCCCAGAACCGACCGTCTTGTCAGCATGTCAGCGCCGGCAGCACGAAGCTCACGCCCCGTCTGCCTCTATCCGCATCTTCAGAATCTTGTCGGGCGCGCCGGAGATCGCGCCGTTGTTGTGCTCGCTGCCCTTCTTGATGGCATCGACATGCTCCATGCCTTCCACCACGTGCCCCCACACCGTGTATTGGCGGTCGAGCCAGGGCGCGTCGTCGAAGCAGATGAAGAACTGACTGTTGGCGCTATTGGGGCTGCTGCTGCGCGCCATGGAGACGGTCCCGCGCACATGCTGTGCGCTGGAAAACTCCGCCTTGAGATCCGGCAAATCCGAACCGCCGGTGCCGGTGCCCGTAGGATCGCCGGTCTGGGCCATGAAGTCCGGTATGACGCGGTGGAACACGACGCCGTCGTAAAACCCGGCTTTTGCCAGTTCCTTGACGCGCGCCACATGACCGGGTGCCAGATCGGGCCTCAGCGCGATGACCACCGGCCCCGTCTTCAATTCCATGATCAACGTGTCTTTCGGATCGCGGCTCATTTCTTCTTCCCCAACTCCCGGCAACGCTTCATCAACAATTCCGCGACATGAGGACTGGTGAACGAGCTGACGTCGCCGCCCAGCATGGCGATTTCCTTGACCAGCCGCGAGGCGATGGCCTGGTGGCGCGGATCGGCCATCAGGAACACGGTCTCGATTTCGGGATTGAGCCGCTGGTTCATGCCGACCATCTGGAATTCGTATTCGAAGTCGGAGACGGCGCGCAGGCCGCGTACGATCATGCCGGCGCCGACCTTCTGCGCGAAGTCAATCAACAATTGGTCGAACGCCTGTACCGCGATTGTCGCGTGATTGTTGCCGGAGAGCGGCTTGGTCTCGCGGCGAACAATGGCTACGCGCTCCTTTTGCGTGAACATGGGTAATTTCGCCGGATTGGCCGCCACCCCGATGATCAGATGATCGACCAGCTTGACCGCCCGTTCGACGATGTCGAGATGACCCAGCGTGAAGGGATCGAAGGTGCCCGGGTAAAGGGCTATGCGCATTTTCGTCATCAGCCGCCCTCCTCCGAAACATCCGCGATGCGTTCGACCGAGACGACCCGCTCGGCCTCCTCCAGACGGAAGACTACCACGCCCTGGGCCGCGCGGCCCTGCACGCTGATGCTGCCGACCGCAACGCGGATGGTTTGTCCGGTATTGCTGATGAGCATCAGATCGTCGGACTCCTCGACCGGGAAGGCGGCGATGATGGCGCTGTTCTTCTTGCCCATGCCCATGGCGACGATGCCGGAGCCGCCGCGCCCGGTAACGCGGTATTCGTAGGAACTGGTGCGCTTGCCGAAGCCGTTTTCCGACACGGCCAGCACGAACTGGTCCTTGGCGCCGAGCTCGGCATAGCGTTCCGGCGTCAGCGTGGCCTCTTCCACGCTCTCCTCGGCCTCCTCGGCCTCTTCGACGGGCGGTTCCTCTTCGCCGGTGGCGGCACGCCGTGCCGCGCTCGACTGTTTCAGATAGGCACGTGCCTCGGCGGTGGTGGCATCGGAATGATGCAACAAAGTCAGGCTCACGACCTCGTCACCCGCCGCCAGCTTGACGCCGCGCACGCCGGTCGAATCGCGTCCCTTGAAGACTCGCACGTCGGTCAGCGCGAAACGAATGCATTTGCCGAGCTTGGTGGTGAGCAGCACGTCGTTCCGATCGGTGCAAGTTTGCACGCCGACGATGCCGTCGCCGGATGCAAGCTTCATCGCGATCTTGCCGCTTTTGTTGATGTTGACGAAGTCGGACAGCTCGTTGCGCCGTACGTCGCCGGATTTGTTGGCGAAGACGACGTTCAGCTTTTCCCACTGCGTCTCGTCTTCCGGCAGCGGCAGGATGGTGGTGATGCGTTCGCCCTCAGAGAGCGGCAGCAGGTTCACCATCGCTTTGCCGCGGCCGGCGATGCGCGCTTCGGGCAGCCGCCAGACCTTCAGTTTGTAGGCCATGCCGGTCGAGGAGAAGAACACCAGCGGCGCGTGAGTGGAGGCCACGAACAGGTTGGTGACGAAATCCTCTTCGCGGGTGACCATGCCCGCGCGGCCTTTGCCGCCGCGGCCCTGCACGCGATATTCGGCGATGGGCGTGCGCTTGATGTAGCCCGCATGGGTGACGGTGATCGCCACGTCCTCGCGCTCGATCAGCGCTTCGTCCTCGATCTCGATTTCGGCATCGACCAGTTCGGTGAGACGCGGCGTGGCGAATTCCGCCTTCACCGCCTCGAGCTCGCTCTTGACGATGCCGAGCACGCGCGGGCGCGAGCGCAGAATGTCGAGGTAATCCTTGATCGCCTCGCTGAGCTTCTTCACCTCCTCGGCGATTTCGTCGCGGCCGAGCGCGGTCAGGCGCTGCAGGCGGATGTCGAGGATGGCCTTGGCCTGTTCCTCGGTCAGCTTGATCGTGCCGTCCTCGGCGATGGAATTGCGCGGATCGGCGATGAGGGCGACCAGCGGCGCCACCTCCCTTGCCGGCCAGGCGCGCGCCATCAACTGTTCGCGCGCGGTGTTGGCGTCCGGCGCGGCGCGGATCAGTGCGATCACCTCGTCGATGTTGGCTACCGCCACCGCCAGGCCCGCCAGGATGTGGGCGCGGTCGCGTGCCTTTGTGAGTTCGAAGCGCGTGCGCTTGGTGATGACTTCTTCGCGGAACAGCACGAACACCGCGAGCAAGTCCTTCAGGTTCATCAATCGCGGCTGGCCGTCGTCCAGCGCCAGCATGTTGACGCCGAAGCTGGTCTGCAGCTCGGAGAAGCGATAGAGCTGGTTGAGCACCACGTCCGACGAGGCGTCGCGGCGCAGCTCAATCACCACGCGCATGCCGTGGCGGTCGCTCTCGTCGCGGATGTCGGCGATGCCCTCGATGCGCTTGTCGCGCACCAGCTCGGCGATGCGCTCCTGCATGCGCGCCTTGTTCACCTGATAGGGAATCTCGGTGACGATGATGGCTTCGCGGTCCTTGCGGATTTCTTCCACGTGGCAGCGCGCCCGCATCAGGATCGAGCCGCGCCCGCGCGCCAGCGCGCCGCGCGCCGCCTGTTTGCCGATGATCAGCGCGCCGGTCGGGAAGTCGGGCCCCGGCACGATCTCGGTCAGCGCGTCGAGCCCGATGGAAGGATCGTCGATGTAAGCCAGGCAGGCGTCGATCACCTCGCCCAGATTGTGGGGCGGCACGTTGGTCGCCATGCCCACCGCGATGCCGCTGGCGCCGTTGGCCAGCAGATTGGGAAAGCGGGCGGGAAGAACGATCGGCTCCTTTTCCGAGCCGTCGTAATTGTCCTGGAAATCGACCGTGTCCTTGTCGATGTCCTCGGTCAGCGCATGGGCGATCTTGGCGCGGCGCACCTCGGTGTAGCGCATGGCCGCCGGCGGATCGCCGTCGATCGAGCCGAAATTGCCCTGCCCGTCGATCAGCGGGGCGCGCATCGAGAAATCCTGCGCCATGCGCACGAGCGCGTCGTAGATCGATTGGTCGCCGTGCGGGTGGTATTTGCCGATGACGTCGCCGACCACGCGCGCGGATTTGCGATAGGCCTTATTCCAATCGTAGCCGTTCTCGTGCATCGAGAAGAGGATGCGCCGATGTACCGGCTTCAACCCGTCGCGCGCGTCGGGCAGCGCGCGCGAAACGATCACGCTCATCGCGTAATCGAGATAGGAACGTTTGAGCTCGTCTTCGATGGCGATGGGGTTGACGCTGGAGCCGGAAGGCGGGGGCGCGGACGGGGGTGCTTCGCTCAATTTCTGGTCCCTGCTAAAGCCGCCCGGAGCCTGCGGAAAACGGCCCGATTACCTAGCATTTTGCCGGTCGATTCGGCTAGCAAAAGATGTGACAAAATACGGCCGTTCCGTCGGCCGGGCGGCGCTTGCATATTTCGCGTAAAATGCGTAAATTACGGAAAATGAAAGGTGCCTCATGAAACAAATCCCCGCCAGCGAATTCGCTCGCAATTTCGGCCAATATCGTGAGGCGGTTCAGCGCGAGCCGGTCGCGGTCACCAGCCACGGGCGCACGACCGGCTACTTCGTTTCCGCCGTGGCGTTTGACGAATATCAGAAGCTGAAGGCAATGGCGCGCCGCGCCTACAAGGTCTCTGAACTGCCCAAATCTTTCATCGACGCACTCGCCGCGACGCGCATGAGCGCCGCACACGATCATCTGGACACACTGCTCGAAGATTAATGGGGGGCTTGCATGGCCCTTCCCGTCCCGGAGCCGGGCCTTGTCATTTCCTACGCTTATCTCTGGCATAGGGAACACCGAAAGAAGCGGACCGAGGGGGCCAAGGACCGTCCGTGCGTTATCGTGCTCAAGGTCGAACGCCGAGACGATCTGGTCATCGTGACCGTATCGCCGATTACCCATCGACCTCCCACAGCCGAAATGGCCGCTCTCGGGCTTCCCGATGCGGTCAAGCGCCATCTCGGCCTAGACAATGAGAAATCGTGGATCGTGCTGGACGAGGTCAACCAGTTCGCTTGGCCCGGCTTCGATCTGAGGCCCATTCGCGGGCGGAACGGGCGCATCGATTATGGTTTCTTGCCGCCGAAGCTTTTCGCGCGCTTGGTGACCGGGATTCGCGACGTCTGGCGCAAGAGCAAAGGAAAATTCGTGCGCCGCGAATGACCCCCTAATCGCGGTCCATCGGCAGCTTGCGCGTGACGTTGTCCAGTTCGGCGAAGACGCGCTGCATCGTGTAGGCGTACATGGTGCGCCCCTTGCCGGCCGGCCGGTCCACGAAACCGAAAACGATCCCCAGCAGCTTGCCGTCCTTGGCGTCCAGCACCGGCCCGCCGCTGAAGCCCGGCCCGGCATTGCCTTCGAAGGTGAAGGCGGACTGCACCTCGCATGTGCGGCAGAGCGCTTCCACAGGCGCGTCCAGGCGCGTGACCACGCCCTCGGCCGTGCGCAGTGTGCCGCCTTTGGCCTGGCCGTACGCGATCACCAGCTGGCTCACGTGGGGCTCCGCCGTCGGCAATTCGGCGGTCGCCTTGTCGGTGTGAAAGAACAAAATATCGTAATTGAGGGACTTTCCGATCACGCTCTTGGCGTCGAGCAGATTGGCATTGTGGGCGTTGGTAACGGCAACGCTGCCGCCGAGCGAAACTGCGGCCGCGTCGCCCTTAAAGATCAACAACACGGGGCCTTCCAGCGGAATGTAGGCGTCGGCGATTTTCGGGCTTGCGAAGCCCGCAGCCGGCTCGCCGGACGGCGTCTCGCATCCGGCCAGCGCCAAAGTAAGAAACGCAATACACAACCGGCGCATCGGCACCCCTCAGAACGGAATCTCGTCGTCCATGTCGCCGCGTTCGAAGCTGGCTGGCGCGTCGCCGGCAACCCGTGCCCCGCCGCCGCCCTCGCCTTTGGCGTCCAGCATCACCAGCTCGCCGCGGAAACGGTTCAGGACGACTTCCGTCGAGTATTTCTCGACGCCGTCCTTGTCGGCCCATTTGCGGGTGGCAAGCTGGCCTTCCAGATAGACCTTGGAGCCCTTGTGCAGGTATTGCTCGGCGACCTTGGCGAGGTTCTCGTTGAAGATCACCACGCGGTGCCATTCGGTGCGCTCCTTGCGCTCGCCCGAGGCCTTGTCGCGCCAGGTTTCCGAGGTTGCCACCGAAAGGTTGACCACCGGATCGCCACTGGTCATGCGCCGCACTTCCGGGTCGCGGCCCAGATTGCCGATCAAGATCACCTTGTTGACGCTGCCCGCCATGCTTGTTTCTCCAATGTCCGTTAGCCTTCAACGTTAAGCGCAATTCAGAGCCGCGTACCATCGGCGGCGCAGGGTTATTCACGGCCCATTTCGATTTGGCCGCCCGCCGCGCGCGGAAATTCGTGCGGGATCGGCAGTCGTATCACACGTTCTCTATTCGTTCCACAACTTTTTGTGCCGCCGACGGCCTAGCGTCAACGTCTTGTCATACCCCGTCTACCGCTTCGGGTAGCCGCGATAGATCCGCAGCCAGCGGATGGGCGGTCTGCCGAGCGGCCGAAAATTGAAATAGGTATGGCCCTGCTCGTACCGGCGCGTGAGCGCGCGGTAATTGTCAACGATCAAGGCGTCGCCCCGGCGCAGTACGATTTTGCGCGCGCTTGTTGCCCCAGTCTTGCGGATGCTCGCCATGAGCGCGGCGACCGCGGAAAGCTGCGCAGCCGTTGTCCTCTCATACTCGGGATCAAAGCTCTGAGGATCGAACGACAACCAAGGATCGGTTTCGGAGGGCCCATCGTACAAAATGCGCTTTGCCTCGTTCAACCGATTGCGTACAAGCGTGGCGGGATCCCAATCGTCGAAGAAGCAGAAGCTCGCCTCGCGCAGAAGCCTGCGATGTTCCTCCAACAGCCGGGAAACGACCTCGTCCGCACGAATAAGATAGATCGGATCGGCGATCGGATTCTCGACGCAGGCAAAAAGAATGATGCGTGCGGCCTTGCCGTCACTGCTCGCCGCCAGAGGCCTTCCGGGGTTCGCGGTTCGATAGCGCAGATACATATCAGGGTCGTTGACAAACGGATTCTTCTCGGCCCCGGTCGCCGTGATAAAGTCGTGGTAGACAGCGTTGTCTACCAACTTCTGGCGCAGCTCCGCGCCCGTCGCTGCGATCAGCCCTGAGGCGATGAGATTGTAGCGGTTCTCATCCAGGAGCTTCGTCGCCGCGTATCCGACGATCTTGCGAGACGGATAGCTCGGATCATCTTCCAGAGCTTTGGTGAAGCTTTGTTGGAGGACTCTTCGCGAGAAAACGCCTCTGACGATCAGAAACGGTTCGCCGCCGCCATCGATGAAGCCCTTCAGCTGCTGCTGGAGACCGGAAGGAAGGTGCTCCTTGATCTTTTCACCAAAGCGGTAGGCATTTTCATTGAAGAATTTGTCGAATCCGTCTCGGCCATAGTCGCCTCCGGTCCACTCGGCGCACCATGCCCCATATCTTAACCGGCGGCGCATCCAGCAGCGCTGCAGTATGTTGAAGTCGACCGTCGCGTCGCGGACGGCCGTTAGGGGATCAGCGAATTGTTGCGTTGAAGCGGCTCCGTCCTTGCCAGCGTCGGCCTCATCGGCGGAAACGGGCGAGTGATCGCTTACGATATCGATCTCCATGGTTGAGATCTCCCGATGGAGACTGGCGTATGTCCAATTCTATCCCTCCTCCCAAGTGCGTACAAATCATTCGCCGCTGAATAAATCCGCGCATCGGAATGAGTCGAAAAGACGCGATGTAGTACCTTCAGAATGTTCAACGAGATTTCACGTCCTCCATGAATTCATACGCGCATTGCCGCCCTCCCAAGCGTCCGATGATCGCTGATGCCCGATCGGTGCTGCGCCAAGTCACTCGTCAAATATGGTAAACGCCGGTGGCGGAGGCACCTGCATCGCACGGCATCGACCGCTCCGTAGGTTCATGTTATGTTCCAACGTGCGCCAGCTTCACGCGCCAAGTGTGCCGCCGTCAAATCACATGTGGGATGAACCGCCATGTGCGGGCCTTATAAGCGCGATATTCCGGAAAGGTCGCGGTGAGTATCCGTTCTTCATAGACGGTTCTAGCGACCTGGACGGTGATATGCGCCAGCGTGAGCGCAATCGCGGCAGGTGCGAAAAACTGGATCAACATGGCCAAGATGCCGATTTCTTCCGCCACATAGAGCGGGTGGCGCACCACGGCATAGGGACCGCTTGTCACCAGCTCGCGCGCGTCGGCCATGATGGCGAAGGATTTTCCCAGCCGCAGCAGAATGATGATCTCAAGCACGCTTGCTCCAAAAATCATGATGTCTGCAATCGCCTGGAGCCAGATCGGCAGCACGTGTGGATGCAGGTAGAGAAAGGCCGTCCCCAGACCGGTCCCGGTCACAGCGAGCGCCCGCGGCATGACGCCTGGCGCCCTTGCGCGCGGCGCCGTCCGCAGCAGCAGCATGACGATGAGCAACAAGCTGAACACGACGGAGCCGATGAGCGCCAGCATTTGCAGCACGCCCAACAAATCCGCGGTGCCGTTTGCGATCCGTCGCATATGCGCGAGGATCGTTAGCGACTCTCGCCCGGTCCCCGAGCCGAACCAGACGATCAACGGCAACGCCACAAGCGTGTCGTAGGTCTTGGTGCTTCTGAACCGCTCCGCCCACGCGGTGATCGTCGTCATGCTCAAGCGCCCCCAGTTGTCCGCCTGACTACCAGAGAGGCGGGTAATCGGCGAGCTACCCTCGATTTTTTTCTTTAGACCGGCCACCCGGCGTTTCTGGACAGTATTTCCGACTCGTGCGAATAATAGTTCCCGATTTGTTCCGTTTACAGCAAGTGGACAACCTTGAGAACCCGGGCAAGCGCCACCATATCGAAGAGCTCCGCCAGTAACCGGCCGGTTGGAGTGAAATCATGACATTCGCGCCGTTGCGGTCGGGAAGCCATCCCGCCACAGTGCGCGTTTGGCCAAACCTGGTTCAGATCGAAAGACAATGCTGAAAAACATCTCCATCCGCGGCGCGCGCCAGCACAACCTGAAGAACATCGATGTCGATATTCCGCGCGACAAGCTGACGGTGCTGACCGGGCTGTCCGGCTCCGGCAAATCCTCGCTCGCCTTCGACACGATCTATGCCGAGGGCCAGCGCCGCTATGTGGAATCGCTGTCGGCTTATGCCCGCCAGTTCCTGGAGCTGATGCAGAAGCCCGATGTGGACCACATCGAGGGCCTGTCGCCCGCCATCTCCATCGAGCAAAGGACCACGTCCAAGAACCCGCGCTCGACCGTCGGCACGGTGACGGAGATCTACGATTATCTGCGCCTGTTGTTCGCGCGCGTCGGCGTGCCTTATTCGCCGGCGACCGGCCTGCCGATCGAAAGCCAGACCGTCAGCCAGATGGCCGACCGCATTCTCGCCTTGCCCGCCGGCACGCGGCTCTACCTCAACGCGCCCATCGTGCGTGGCCGCAAGGGCGAATACCGCAAGGAACTCCTCGATCTGCAAAAGAAGGGCTTCCAGCGCGTCAAGGTGGACGGCAAATATTACGACATTGCCTCGACGCCCGTGCTCGACAAGAAGCTCAAGCACGACATCGAGGTGGTGGTGGACCGTATCGTCGCGAAGCCCGACATCGGCAACCGCCTGCCCGATTCCATCGAGACCGCGCTCAAGCTCTCGGACGGCTTGGTGACCGCCGAATTCGCCGACGCGAAGGAAAAGGACGGTTCGCCGAAGCAACTTCTGATGTCGTCGAAATTCGCCTGCCCGGTGTCCGGCTTCACCATCTCGGAGATCGAGCCGCGGCTGTTCTCCTTCAACAGTCCGCACGGCGCCTGCCCGGCGTGCGACGGGCTGGGCACCCAGCTTTATTTTGATCCGGCGCTGATCGTGCCCGACGAGACGCTGACGCTGCGCAAAGGCGCGCTGTCGCCCTGGCACAAATCCTCTTCGCCCTTCTATCTGCAGACGCTGGAGGCGCTGGCCCGCGCCTACAAATTCTCGCTCAACGATCCGTGGGAAGACCTGCCTAAGAAGGTGAAGGACATCATCCTCTATGGCTCGGGCGAGGACGAGATCAAATTCATCTACGACGACGGCATGCGGCGCTACGAAACCAAGAAGACCTTCGAAGGCGTCATTCCCAACATGCAGCGCCGCTACAAGGAAACGGACTCCGCCTGGATCCGCGAGGAGATGGAGCGCTACCAGGACACCAGCCCGTGCGACGTTTGCAACGGCTACCGCCTCAAGCCGGAGGCGCTGGCAGTGAAGATCGCGGGGCTTCACATCAGCCAGGTTTGCGAGAAATCGATTCTGCTGGTCGACGCCTGGTTCCGCGACCTCGACAAGGACCTGACCAAACAGCAGCTGGAGATCGCGGCGCGCATCCTGAAAGAAATTCGCGCCCGCCTCAAATTCCTCAACAATGTCGGCCTCGAATATCTCACCTTGGCGCGCGCCGCCGGCTCGCTGTCGGGTGGCGAAAGTCAGCGCATCCGCCTGGCCTCGCAGATCGGCTCCGGCCTGACCGGTGTGCTCTACGTGCTCGACGAGCCGTCCATCGGTCTGCATCACCGCGACAACGCCAAGCTTCTGGAATCGCTCAAGGGCCTTCGCGATCTCGGCAACACCGTGATCGTGGTGGAGCATGACGAGGAAGCCATCCGCACCGCCGATCATGTCATCGACATGGGGCCGGGCGCGGGCATCCATGGCGGGCACGTCGTCGCCGAAGGCACGCCCGAAGACATCATGCGCAATCCCAATAGCCTGACGGGAAAATATCTCGTCGGCCTGGAGCAGATTCCGATCCCCGCCAAGCGCCGCAAGGCCCTGCACGACCGCTGGCTCAAGGTCGTCGGCGCGCGCGGCAACAATCTGAAAAGCGTCACGGCGTCCATTCCGCTGGGCACGCTGACTTGCATCACCGGCGTTTCGGGCGGCGGCAAATCCACGCTGGTGATCGAGACGCTGTACAAAGCCGCCTCGCGCAAGCTGCATCAGAGCCGCGAGCATCCCATGCCGCACGACAAGATCGAGGGCATGGAATTCCTCGACAAGGTGATCGACATCGACCAGTCGCCCATTGGGCGCACGCCGCGTTCCAACCCCGCCACCTATACCGGCGCCTTCACGCCGATCCGCGACTGGTTCACCGAGCTGCCGGAATCCAAGGCGCGCGGATATGCGCCGGGGCGCTTCTCGTTCAACGTCAAGGGCGGGCGCTGCGAGGCCTGCCAGGGCGACGGCGTCATCGAGATCGAGATGCACTTCCTGCCCGACGTTTATGTGACGTGCGACGTCTGCGGGGGCAAGCGCTACAACCGCGAAACGCTGGAAGTGAAATTCCGCGACAATTCCATCGCCGACGTGCTCGACATGACGGTGGAAGCCGGCGCCGAGCTGTTCAAGGCCGTCCCCTCGATCCGCGAGAAGCTGGACACGCTGACCCGCGTCGGCCTTGGCTACATCAGCATCGGCCAGCAGGCCACCACGCTGTCGGGCGGCGAGGCGCAGCGCGTCAAGCTGTCGAAGGAACTGTCGCGCCGCGCCACGGGCCGCACGCTTTATATCCTGGACGAGCCGACCACCGGCCTGCACTTCCACGACGTGAGGAAGCTGCTCGAGGTGCTGCACGAGCTGGTCGACAACGGCAACACCGTGGTGGTGATCGAGCACAATCTGGAGGTCATCAAGACTGCCGACTGGATCGTGGACCTCGGCCCCGAAGGCGGCGACAACGGCGGCGAGATCGTCGCCTCCGGCACGCCGGAAGAGGTGGCGAAAGTCGCGCGCTCTTACACCGGCCAATACCTCAAACCGCTATTGAAGGGCCGCGCGCCCGAAAAAGTGTCTCCCTCCCGCAAAATGAAAGCGGCGGAGTAGAGACAACTGCCATGAGCGAGACTTTGGTAAAGATACAGGCCTTGGCGCGAGCGGGGAAAATCCTTGTGTCCGCGCATGGCTATGATGAACTCGCCGCAGATGATATATTCTTTGCGGAAATCCTTGACGGGCTGGCCGACGCCGTACCCGTCGAAGATTACCCGGATGCCTCGAAAGGGCCGAGTGTCCTTGCGTTGCAGACCGATGATAACGGCAGGTCGGTTCACGTAGTCTGGGGCATTCCGAAGGGCAAGACCAAACCAGCGGTACTCATAACGGCCTATCGTCCCGACCCGGCCAAATGGTCGGCGGATTTTAGAAAGCGGAAGCTGCCATGACTCGAGAAACCGTCAAACTTGTTCGCGAAGGCAAGTATGCCGCCGAAGTGTCCGTCGAGTTGATCGAGGACGAAGGCGACTGGGCGCCCTATCTTTCGCTGAGCGACGCGCGGAAACTCGACGCCGTGCGGCAAGCTTTGCGCGTGGGCGACGTCTCCACCGCAGCCAAGCTCGGCCGCGTATTCGAGATGCAGCCGGTGACGGCATAGCCGCACCGCCAAACCGGAGGTGGTTTCCTGTTGCAGTACATTTCCGAAGGTTGATTTGGTCCGTCTAAATAGCGGGGAGAAGCGGCAATGCGGATATCCACGTTTTTAGGTGCACTTTGTCTGTTCGCCCTTCCGCTCACCGCTTCTTCCATACCTGCCCGGGCGGCGACCGCTAACATCCCACGAAACCCGAATGACGAAAAGGCCTTTGCCGCGTTTCAGTGTGCAGCCCTCGCCGCGTCGAGCGCAGACGACCCCGTCTACGCTCGATCCATGAAGCAAGATGTCGATCGCCTGTTCCGATATGGAGTGGAACAAGCTCGGGTAGTGCTTCCGGAAGACAAGACAGCGCTGAAGAAGGTCCTTGGGGACATGGGACCTTGGCATGAGCCCGAAAATATGGGCCGGGATTTCTGAATCGGAGTTCTTTGGACCAGCGCCAATGCGGACATAAGCAAATTCATCGACGAAAGATACCCTGCAGGATCGTTCCCCTTGGCTTCTGATCTGCTCAAGGCACAAGCACTTGCCGCGGCAACTGAGTTTCATCGAAGAAACTGTCACATCATCGGGCGTTGACCCGGCCATCCAGCCGGCGAGCGTCCGCGAGCCGAAAAGTCCTGGATGGCCGCCTCAAGGGCGGCCATGACGAAGGAATGATAGGGCCGACTATCTCGGCTCACGTCACCTCCACCACGCCCTCCCCCGCCGCCGTCGCGATTTGTGGTAGCGCGGAGAACAGCGCTTTCTCCGTCGCGTCGTTGGCGATATTGCCCAGCCGCAGCCAGACGACCGGTGGGCCGTCCGGCGCGTGCATCCGCATCGCGGCGAAATCGCCATCCTTGGTGACGACCACCGCGCCTTCCTGCATCGCGAACCGCCAGATGTCGCGATCCTTGGCCGTCAGCATTCCGCAATCGGTGACGTGCCACGCCACGTGCCCCTTGCGCACCATCGCTGTCGCCAGGCGCGGCGGCAGCTCGGCGGCGAGGAGGAACTTCACGTTCTTATGATGCGGTGGTTCACTGAGGCGGCGGCATAGGCCAGCGCCGCGTCGATGTCCGCCGCCTCCAGATAGGGATAATCGGCGAGGATGCCGTCGCGGCTCATGCCGCCCGCCAGCAGGCCGAGCACGTCGCCGACGCGGATGCGCATGTGGCGGATGCAGGGCTTACCGCCGCACACGTCGGGATCGGCGGTGATGCGCGCGCGTAGCGCCGCCGGCGCATCATAAGGCGCGGCCTCCTCCGCCGGGCCGAACGGCGCGCGCCCCGCCCCGCCCATCGCCGTCAGCTTCGCCACCGGCTTGTCGTCGCGGGCGATGACGATTTCCTCGCCCGCTTCCACCAGCGCGATCAGCTTCGACAGATTGGTCTTGGCCTCGTGGATCTTGACGGTCGCCATAGCGGCACCCCTTAGCTAAGATATTAGCTAACATGAGCGCGCGGGTCAATCCTTGGGAAAAAGCCCCAAAGCACCCATTCCTGGATTCAGGTTCAAGCTTGCGGCACCGTCAGCGCGCGATAGGCGAAAGCCGCCGGCGCGAAGGTCATGCCGTAGGTGAACGGCGCCAGCAGGAAGCCGATCCCCATCATCAGCGGCAAATGCGCCGACATCTGGCGCATCTGTTCGGCCGAATGGCGCATCTGCGCCGCAGGATCGTGCGCCAGATCCAGGTGCGGAGCCAAGAAATCCGGTCCCAGGATCGCAACATCGATGAACAGGACCACGATCATGATCGGCAGCAACGTCGCCAAGGCGATCGCGAAGATGCGCCAGAAATTGCCTTTGGTGAGCTGCCAGCTTCGTTCGAGGCCGAAGCCGCCCTCCATCACGACCGCAGGCACCAGCAGGAACCCAAGCCGCGTGAAGACGTAGATCAGGCCAAAGCAGCCGACGAGGCCGGCCAGCGCCGCAATACCCACCACGCCGTTCGACATTCCCGCGCCGGCCGCCGCCGCCGCGGCTGGCAGAACCGCGTTGACGGCGAACCCGATGATCATGCTGAAGATCACCAGAATGATCGTGAAGACGATCATCAGTACGAACAGGCCGAATAAGCCGCCGACCACGCGAAACTCGGTCGGTCCCAGCGCGAAGCGAAAGAACGACGGGCGCTTCACCGGGGCCAGGATTTCGCGCGTGATCGCCACGGCGATCATCGCCATGAGCACGACCGCCACAATCTCGAAGGCCAATTCGCGCAGCAACAGCGCCCCTTGCTGGTTCATGTCGCCGCTGTCGAGGGCCCCGGCCATGCCGGAGAAATACGGAACCATCGTGAAATAGCCGCCGACCGTCAGAATGACGATCGGCAGCCAGATCAGCCCGATGACTTTGCTCAATCCGCCGAAAGTAAAGCGATACGACTCCGCGACGGTTTGTGTCACCGGGATCTTGTTCATGCGCTCGTCGCCCCTTCCGCCGGCGCGGCGGCTTCCGCCGGCTGCGCGGCAACGGCGTTATAGGCCGTACCGATCGCGCCTGCCAGCAAGCCTCTGATCGCGATCCCCGCCAGGATCAGGACCGTCGCGATGACCGGCAGCAGCACGATCAAGGCGCGTAGGAACGCAACGACGTCCTTCGGCGTCGGCTGGTGCGGCAGCTTCATGGCTTCCGTCACGACGACCGGCAGAACGGTCATTTCCAGAGCAATGCCGGCGATGATCCCCACCGGCACGACGACCAGGAGCCACACCAAGAAGATGCGCCAGAAATTGCCGCCGCCGAGCGACCAGGAGCGGCCGAGCCCGATCCGGTTTTCCGCCACCACGACGGCCGGCAGGAAGAAAAACAGCCGGAACGCCACATAGATGAGAAAGCAGACCACGACGACGCAAAATGCGATCCCGGCGGCGACCGCATAGGCATGCGGGATCAGCGGCCCGCCAAACATGAAGGCCGCCGTGCTCAGCAGGCAGCCGACAATCGACAGCACAACCATGATCACAAGGCCCAGAAGGATTGCAGCGAACATTCGCCACACCGGTGCGCCCAACGAAAAATAGATGAAGGTCGCCGACTTCTTCAGTCCCAGCGCGTGACGCATCAGACCGACGGCAATCATCGAGCCGGCGATCAGCGCAGCAATGTTGACCGCGAAGCGGGCGAGCCAAATGGGAGCCGACCATAGCTGCTTGTGCTCGAAGTGCGAGAAATCGCCCGCCAGCCAAGCATGCGGCACGACGAGATAGACGAGCCCGGCAAGCAAGCCCAGGACCAGCACGGTCGGAAACCATATGGTCCCGATGATCGACACGATGTTCGTAACCAGAAAACGATAAGCGCCGACCAGCGTCGTTTCCAATGGAATTTTCTTCATTTTTCGTCCCCTTTCAACATCCGAAAAATCGCTTATCCCATCGCGAAAAGAACGCGTGAGACCCGTTCGACAGCAGACATACGCAGGAACAAATGCCCCCCTGCGTTCACGCCGCCGCGCTCGTTGCTCCTTCCGCCGGGGCATCCGACGCTGTCACGGCGTTATAGGCCGTGCCGATCGCGCCGCACAGCAACCCCAGTATCGCGATGCGTTCGACGAGGACGATCGCGATGAAGACCGGCAACAGCGGCAATAACGCGTGCAGGAAGTGCCCTATGTCCTCAGGCCCCATGTCATGCGGCAGTTTCATGGCTTCGACCATGATGACCGGCATTACCGTCATTTGCAGGATGAGCTGCGCGACGAAGGCGAGCGGAATAACCGCCAGGAGAACCACAACGATGATCCGCCAGAAATTACCGCCGCCGAGCGACCATGAGCTGCCGATGCCGATTTTGTTTTCGGCCACCACGACCGCTGGCAGGAAGAACGCCAGCCGCACCGTCGCGTAGATGTAGAAGAGGACTTCGATCACGCCCAGCACAACCAGGATCGCGATCCCCGGGCCGTGCGGAACCAGCGGCACGCCGAAGTAGTACACCGCGCAGAACAGCAGCGCCAGGACGCCGGCCAGCAGCAGCACGATCAGGTAATACAACACAAACGCCCCGAGCATCCGCCACACCTGCGCGCCGAGCGAAAAATAGATGAAGGTCGTCGTGGTCTTCTGCCCGAGCGCATGGCGCATCAAGCCTGTGAAAACCATCGCTGTCATAAGCAGTATGAGGAACAGGATCGCGGGATAGACGCGCAGAATGGGCAACAGCAGGGCGATGATCTCTACGGGAGATTTGAGGTGCTTGAGGTGCGCAAGGTTTCCGCTCAGCCAGTCATGCGGCACGGCCAGATAGACCAGCCCTGCGCACAGCGCGGAAAAAAACACGATGGGAAACCACACGGTCCCTACGATCGACACGATGTTCGTAACCAGAAAACGATAGGCGCCGACCAGCGTCGATCCCAACGGTATTTTTTTCATGGTCCATCCCCATTTCCTCAACCGAAAAATAGATTACGCTTCATTCAGATTTGCGACAAATCTGTTCTGCGCCGGCGCGATCACAGAATCCTGAACCGGCGGCCCGTCTGCTCGCTCTTGGAGTATGTCTAAGGTAAGACTGCAACATCGCCTTACCGGCCAAGGACCCCATTTTGACAGGATTGACCGGCCTTTCCGGCCGATGACAACCCGTCGGTCTGCGGCTAGAGTTTGGTAAACAGGCGAGGAAAAACATGGCTTTCAGCGAATACGACCGCACCGACGGATTGGGGCTTGCCGAACGCGTGGCGAAGAGAGAGGTGACCGCTGCGGAGCTTCTGGAAGAGGCGATCGCGCGCGCCGAGAAGTTGAATCCCGCGCTCAACGCCATCGTCTACAAGGATTACGAGCGCGCGCGACAGGCGGTGCAAGGCCCATTGCCCGCAGGGCCGTTCGCCGGCGTGCCGTTCCTGTTCAAGGATATTTTCGCGATGGTGCAAGGCACGCCCACGCGGCAAGGCTCGCGCTTCTTCCCGGCCTTTCCCGCCGATCACGATTCCTATCTGACGACGCGCTTCAAGAAAGCCGGTCTGATCGCCTTCGGCAAAACCAACGTGCCGGAGTTCGGTCTGGTGCCGACGACGGAAGGCAAGCTTTACGGCCCGGCGCATAACCCGTGGAACCTGGCGCATTCGACCGGTGGATCGTCGGGCGGTTCGGCGGCGGCGGTGGCCGCTGGAATCGTGCCGCTGGCGCATGGCAATGACGGCGGCGGCTCGATCCGCATTCCCGCGTCTTGTTGCGGCCTTGTCGGGCTGAAGCCGACGCGCGGACGCATTTCCTGCGGGCCGGATCTGGGCGAAGCGGTGGACGGGCTGGCCGTCGACCTGGTCGTCTCGCGCAGCGTGCGCGACACGGCGGCGGCGCTCGACGTGGCGGCGGGTTACGAGTCGGGCGATCCTTACACGGCTCCGCCCGCGCCGGCGTCCTACTTGCAAGCCGCGGAGGAAAAACCCAAGCGCCTGCGCATCGGCTTCGCGACGAAGAAGCTCGACGGCACGCCGTTGCACGCCGATTGCCTCGCAGCCGTGGAGCACGCCGCCAAGCTTTGCGCCGGTCTCGGCCATGAGGTGGACGAAGCCTCGCCCGATCTCGACCTGGCGATGCTGACACCGGCTTTCATGGCGATCTGGACCAGCAATCTGACGGCGATCGTCGATCTCCTCGCGCGGCTGACCGGGCAGACGCCGTCGCTCGACAATCTGGAGGGCCTGACGCTCGGCCTTTACGAGGCGGGCAAGCGCGTCAGCGCCAGCGATTACCTGCTGGCCAAGATGACGCTCAATCAGGCCGCGCGCGGGGCGGCGAAATTCCACCAGAGCCGCGACCTTTGGCTGACGGCCACGCTCGGTACGCCGCCGGTCGAACTGGGCGTCCTCAACATGGACGAGCGCGATCCGCAAAAAGCCTTCGCGCCGCTGATCGACTATGTGCCGTTCACCGCCATGCAGAACGTCACCGGCCAGCCGGCGATCAACGTACCTTTGCTTTGGAACTCCGCCGGCCTTCCCATCGGCGTGCAGTTCGTGGCGCCCTTCGGCGACGAACTAACTCTCCTCCAACTGGCGACGGAACTGGAACAGGCAGAGCCGTGGTTCGGGAGATACGCGGCGATTAAGGTGTAGCGCGAAGACGGGACTGCCGATCAGCGATAGGCCAACAGGCCGATCCACTCGTGGATCGCATTATCTGTTGCCTCAAGATTCCCCGGAATCGCAAAGAGGTTTCCGAATCCATCGGGCGTCGTCAAATAATCGGTGGGCCACGGAATCATTTTCCAATGCGCGCGTTCGGCAACATGCATCGCACGCGGCATGTGTATTGCCGACGTGGCCAGTACCCATGTTTCCCCGGCGCGCGGCCTCGCGATCTTCCGAGAAAAAACGATGTTCTCCCACGTATTGCGTGCCCGGTTTTCCAGCGTGAGGCGCTTGGGATCCAATCCCATCTGTCCAAAGATGTATTCGGCGGCTGATGCATCGTCGCCTCCGCCGACCGCTACCGGTCCGCCGGAGAACACGATGCGCGCATTTGGATAACGCCTCGCCAATTCATACGCGGAAACGAGGCGGGCTTCGCTGCACGACGTTGCGGGGGCTTGGCGAGAAGCAAGAATCTCGGAGCCCAAGCCGCCGCCCAGGACCAGCACGCCATCTACATGGGACGGCCATTTTGGTCGCGCAAGCTGGTTTTCAAGCGGCCGCGCCAGCAATATGCCCGTCGGTAAAATGCCGATGACGACAAACAGAACCACCGATGCGGCCGCAAGGCGCCGGCCCAAGCGTTCATATTTCGTGTTCAGCAAAATTGCAGCCGAAATAACCAGCAGCGTGAGAAAATGGGTGGGCGCGAAAAACATCCAGAACAGTTTTGAAATAATGAAGAACATTCCGCCCCCCCTGGCCATTGCATGTGACGCGGATGATATCACCGGACGGTCCACCCGCCAGTCCGCCCTGCGCGCCTATGCCGTCCTGAGCTTGTCGAACGAAACCGAGAAGCGCTCCAGTCCAATGCGGCAGCGCATGGACGCGGAGCGGAGGGGGCGGTCATCGCAAAAGGGACGACACGCCGCAATAGCCCGCTGTCTCACTCCAACGGATTGACCCATTTCAGTTTCCGGAATCGCGCGAAGTCGGTGTCGGCGCTGCACAGCGTCAGCCCGTGCTCGATGGCGAGCGCGGCGAGGTGGGCGTCGGTGACGAGATTGCCGCCCATGCCGGGCAGCGACAGCAATTCGCCCAGCACCTCCGCGTGACGCTCGGTCGGTTGCGGTATCCACGCCGGCGGGCAAGCAAGCCATTCACGCGCTTGTTCCCATTGTTCGGCGGCAGATTTGGCTCCGGGAAAGGCTTTGTTGTTCGTGGTTATTCTGACGAATGCAAGGAGCACCGGCCATGGCAGTCCGACGGGCGCCTCACCGTTCAGTTGGGCGTCAAGCCACTTGCTCGCGCGCTCGTGGTGAGCGGAACGGACCGACTTCGCGTAAATAAGGATGTTCGCGTCTACAAGGATCACTTGTAGTCTTCGCCTTCGATCATCGCGAGCACTTCGCCGATGTTGTCCATGTTCTTGATCAGCGGTTCACCCAGGTCGACGGCACGCGTCACGAACGGTTTGCATGGCTTCGGCTGCGTCCTCAACTCATGGAGCTTTTGACGCAACAAGTCGTTGACGAGCGCCTTCAGGCTTGCGTCTCGCTCCTTGCGCAGGCTGTCGAGTTGGACGGCCACGTCGGGGTCGAAGGTGACAGTTGTTCGTATCGTATTCATAGCATCAAGACATCAGCACCTTGATGCGTTGATGTCAAGTTATTGTTGCCAAATTGTCACACCCTCTTGAACGGCGATATTATACTTGACGTTCCCAACCCCTTGTGATAGTGTTTCATCATAAGGAGTTAGGTCATGTCCAAATCCATCTTTTCAGCCCCCCATTTCAACGACGAAGCCGCCGCTTACGCCTACGTCGAGGCGCGGCTTTGGGCCAATGGCCGTGTATGCCCGCATTGCGGCGTTGTAGGCCAGTCCGGGATGCTCAAGGGCAAGTCCAACCGGCTCGGGCTTAGGAAGTGCTACGCCTGCCGCAAGCCCTTTAGCGTGAAGGTGGGGACCATCTTTGAAGGCAGCCACATTGCGATGCGCGACTGGCTGACCGCGATCCAACTGATTTGTTCCGGCAAGAAAGGCATTTCGTCTAACCAGCTTCACCGGACCTTGGGAATTACTCTCAAGTCGGCATGGTTCATGTCGCATCGTATCAGGGAAGCGATGGCCCCCGCGAAGAACGCGGGACCGCTGGGAGGCCCCGGTGAAGTTGTGGAAGCCGATGAACTCTACACCGGGCACAAGAAGGGATGGAAGAAGCCCCGCGCTGGCTTTGCTCACAAGATGGCCGTGGTTAGCCTTGTAGAGCGCGGCGGTCGCGCCCGTTCGTTCCATCTTGCGGAGTGCCCGGATGCGTTGACCGTTACCAACCTCGTAACTGCCAACATATCGCCCGGAAGCCGCCTTCATACCGATGAAAGCCACCTCTATAGGGAAATGAAAGGCCACATTGCGAAGCACGAGAAGGTCAATCACTCGCGCAAAGAATATGCGCGCGGCGACGTGACCACCAATTCGGTTGAGGGCTATTTCAGCGTGTTTCGTCGCGGCATGATCGGAACCTATCAACACGTTTCCGAGCAACACCTTCAACGGTATCTCGCCGAGTTCGATTTCCGGCAGAGCAACCGCGCGAAGCTGGGCGTTACCGACGACATGCGCGCCGTGCGTCTCTTGAAGGGCACTGAAGGCAAGCGGCTGACCTATCGAACGACTGGTGGGAACCGCTGCGGAGCGTGATTTCCGCAAAGGCCGCGACTTTCTGAGAACCATTCTCTCATTGCTAGACGGGAAGGCCGAATGACTCCGGCCCTCCCGCCCAGCTATCCTAGGAATTGCCAAAGACCTAGGAGAATGCTCAATGACAAACGCGAAATGGGACGGCGCAACCACAGAGGAAAAACTAGAAATGCTGCGCGAAGATATTCGGCACATTAGCGACTACCACAACGCGCTTGGTCGCGAGGTTCGGCAACAGACGCAGGCTCTTCATCAGGAAATAGAGGAGCTAAAACGTATGTTCCGGTCGAATTGAGTTTTTGCGCCTTCCATCCTTTCGGAATAAAAGATCCGGGCGTAGTAGGATCGTCCTCAGTAAGCGCGGCAAGAGCACCAAATGGAGGGGGAGATTGCATGTTACCCGTGCGCTTTCTGGCGGCTTTGCGTAGCTCCGCCGCCTTCAGAATCGCGGTAATTGCTGCGATCACGGTCGCAGTTGTGGGCTTTTTGCTGATCCATACTTACAGCCCGGGGGGGCTTTTGTGGAATGCTGCGCATGGGGTGATTTATCTGACGGATGCGTGCCTCCGAAACGGCCCGTGGAGCGCACCGGTAGAAGGGTGCTATAAAATCCCGCTCAAAGGCGTGCTGGTCTTTTCCGTTTTGCTGGTCGCCATCGCCGCCGTGTTGCGGTATGGTAGGAACTCCGGTGGGAAGTAGGTTCATGCCAGCTAAGAAAACTGTCCTGACCGATGCAGAGCGCGCCAAGCGAATCCGCGAAGCTGCGGAGAAAATCGGCGCGAGCAACGATCCGAAGGTGCTGGATAAGGCGCTCAAGCGAGTCATGGTGCGATCACCGAAGCCAGTTCGTTCATAAACGAACGCAGTTGGTTCATGATATTGAGCGTCTCAGAGTCATCGTAGCCAGCCTTGCGAGGGTGCATGGTAGGGTTCCGCCATGCATCTTTGACCGCGTATAGATAACTCTGAATGGCGCTGTACTTCTCATGCTTTGCGCGAGCAGCCGCTGTTTTCTGTGACATTGCTTTGAGCTTCGGATTCAGCGCGTCGAGAATTTGATGCCATGTTAGGTCTGAGAGCCGGTTTGCCGGCTTCTTGGTCAGAGACACTCCCAGCTTCTTGCCAAAGCTCTGCACGCCGATTTCAGCCACTCGCATGAGATGGAAAACGCAGGCCATATTGTGGCCAAGGGCGTACAGGTCTGTGCCATGTTCAAGATCAGCGTCAATTGCAGGAAAGGCTTTGAGGGCTGGCTGCCAGTCGGCGCGAGCGCGCAAGAATATCTGAGCTTTGTCCCGCGGATAGCAATACAGGTACAGGAACTTGGTGTCGTCCTCAAAGGCTTCCAAAACGATGTTCATTTGAACCGCCATTGTGCCAGCGAGCACAACTGGATTCAGCCGGAGAAGATCGCTCACCCGCTCCAAACGGTTGCGGACCGACTCCAACCCCAGTTCATCGGCCTTACGTCCGACATAGACAATATTTTGGCGGATACGATCTTTGTCTACGTCGGTTAGGGCCGATTCTTCTCCTTCGATGGCGACTTTGTTTGCGCCCACGGCAATTTCTTGCTGTACAAGGCGGAGTGCCGCCATGTAGTGCGGAATCATGAAATTAATCATTTCCCATAGGCTCCAATGCCGACCGAGCCGGAAGCTTTCTTCTGGCGGGATCGGGAGTTGCGCACTCATAGCGCACTCCCAATACTACCCCCAGTAGGTGGGGACGTGAAGTATAATATCGCCTCTTGAACAATAGGATTTTACACCCATATCCCTCGCGGGTGTCGTATGTCCGCGCGGGAGCGCATAAATGCAAAAGGAGAAAATCGCTGGTGGTACCCCCCACCCCCGGGATATAAGGATAGGTCCGAAACTACCCACTTTTTGACCACACCCTGCGCTATGCGTCCAGATACGGTAGTGGTTTGCTTTAGCTGATCGATGCCCTGCCGGTGCTGGGGGTGGGTGTT
>JBEKMG010000006.1:0-199148 GCA_050008635.1 Rhizomicrobium sp. | reverse complement strand
CTTGGAGCGGGCGAGGCGAATCGAACGCCCGACCCTAACCTTGGCAAGGTTATGCTCTACCCCTGAGCTACGCCCGCGTTCCAAGTGGGAGGCGGGTTATCGCCCAGCCCCGACCCAGATTCAAGCCGGTTGTGCCGGCGTGGTCAACTTTGGGCCGCGTCAACTCGCCCGATGCCGCACGGACGGCGATTGCCGCCTCGAATCCACCCTATCCCTTAAGCACCCGCTCGAAGATCTGCCGCGCGCGGGCCTGAAGATCGGCGAGCAGCTTTTGCAGAACCGCGAAATCCGCCACCTCGCCCGCCCGCGCCAGCAGCGCCTTGAGCCCCGGCGTCGCGGTTTGGGCATCGAGCGGTCCGTCCAGCGCGATGCGCAGCGCCTGAGTCAGCGCGTGCTCCAGATTGGCCGCAGCGATCAGCGCATCGGCTTCGATGGCGCCGAGCGCGCCCGCTTTGGCCAGGTGTTTGAGCGCCCTGATCGTGTTGGTGGACAGCACTTGAGGATTCTCGTGGGCGTGGCGCAATTGCAGAATCTGAGCGACGAATTCGATGTCCATCAATCCGCCGGGCGCGTATTTCAGGTCCCAGGGATTCTTCCCGGGATACGCCGCTGTCACTTTTTCGCGCATTTCTTGGGCGTCGGCGAACAGCTTCGTCCAATCGACACGCCGGCACAGCGTGGCGGCGATGGCGGCGTCAAGCTTGACGGCCAGCTCCGGCGGCCCGGCGATCACCCGCGCCCGCGTCAGCGCCATGCGTTCCCAGGTCCAGGATTCGGATTCGTGATAGTGTGTGAAGGATTCCAGGCTCACCGCCACCGGGCCTTTGTTGCCGGTCGGGCGCAGCTGCATGTCGACCTCGTAAAGGCCGCCTTCCGCCGTCGCCACGGTCAGCGCCGCGATCAGCCGCTGGGCCAGCTTCGCGTAATAGACGATGACGGGCAGCGGCTTCTTGCCGTCGGAGGCTTCCACGCCCGCCGGCGCGTCGTAGACGAAGACGAGATCGAGATCGCTGCCCGCCGTCATTTCGCGTCCGCCGAGCTTGCCCATGGCGACCACCGCGAACTGGCCGTCGCGCATCCTTCCTGCGCCGTCGGCAAGCGCATCGACGACGTGCGGCAGAAGATTGACGATGACGCTTTCGGCGATGGCGGCGAAAGCGGGGCCTGCCGCATCGGCCTTGGCCGCGCCTTCGATCACCTGCACGCCGACGCGGAAGCCTTGTTCCTTGGCGAAGCGGCGGGCCGCATCGAGCACCCGTTCGTAATCGCCGGCGCGCTTAAATTGGCTTTGCAGCGATTTGTCGAGTGCCGCGCGCGAGGGCAGCGTGCTCAGGAAATCGGAATCGAGCAGCGCGTCGAGCGTCGCCGGCGAGCGGGCGAGATGGGTCGCCAGGCGCGGCGCCGAGCCCATGATCTCCGCGATCAGGCGCAGCAACTCGGAATGGGCGAGCAGCAGCGAGAAAAGCTGCACGCCGGCCGGCAGATTGGTGAGGAAGCGGTCGAACTGGGCGAAGGCGGCATCGGGGTCGGCGGTCGCCGCCAGCGCCGCGAGCAAGGCGGGCACCAGCTTGGTCAGCAGCTCGCGGGCGCGCGCGCTGCGCATGGCGCGGATGCGGCCGTGATGCCAGCCGCGGATGGCGCCCGAGACATGGGCGGGATCGCGAAAGCCCATGCGCTCCAGCGTCTTCAGCGTTTCGGGATCGTCTTCCACCCCGGTGAAGACCAGATTGCCGCCCTCCGTCGCCAGCGGCGCTTCGCGTTCGAACAGGCGCGCGTAATGGCCCTGCACGGTTTCGAGTTCGTCGAGCAGCGCCAGCGCGAAGGCTGGCGTATCGGCAAAGCCCATGAAGCAAGCCGTGTGCGCCACGCCTTGCGGGGTTTTGGGAACGGTGTGCGTCTGCTCGTCTTCCGTCATCTGCAGGCGATGTTCGAGGGTGCGCAGGAAACGATAGGCCTTGGTCAAGTCGCGCGCGGCGGCATCACTGACATGACCGCGGGCGTGCAGCGCCTCGAGCGCGGCGATGGTGCCGCAGGCGCGCAGCGACGGGTCGCGTCCGCCCAGGATCAGCTGCTGGGTCTGCGCGAAGAACTCGATCTCGCGGATGCCGCCGCGCCCGAGTTTGATATTGTGGCCGGCGACCGCGATCTCGCCGTGCCCGACATGGGCGTGGATCTGCCGCTTGATGGAATGAATGTCCTCGATGGCCGCGAAATCGAGGTTGCGCCGCCAGATGAAGGGCGCGATGGCGGCCAGGAAGCGGGCCCCGGCGGCGGGATCGCCGGCAGAGGCGCGCGCCTTGATCAGCGCCGCGCGTTCCCAGTTCTGCCCCATCTCTTCGTAATAGTTTTCGGCCGCTTCGGTGGAGATCGCGATCTGGGTGGCGCCGGCGTCGGGGCGCAAGCGCAGATCGACGCGGAAGACGTAACCTTCGGCGGTGACCTCGCCGATCAGCTTGACCAGCTTCTTGACGATGTCGACGGCGGCGCCGCGCGCATCGCCGCGCTTGCGGAAGGGAAATGTTTGCGCGTCGTAAAAGACGATGAAGTCGATGTCGCTGGAATAGTTGAGCTCGAAGGCGCCGTATTTGCCCATGGCCAGAACCACCAGACCGGTTGAGGCCTCCAGCGCCTCCCCGTCCCGGCCCGCCAGCGGCGTGTCGCGCGCGGCCTCCTGCAAGGCGAAACGCAAGGCGCTCTTGACGCAGGCGTCGGCGAAGCCGGTGAGCGCGGCGGTTACCTCTTCCAAAGTCCACACGCCGGCGATGTCGGCCAGCGCCACGGTCAGCGCGGCGCGGCGTTTGGCCCCGCGCAGCGCGGCCATGATGTCCGCTTCGCTCTGCGTCCCCGCAGCGGCCAAGGCGTCGGCCATGGCTTGGTGCAGAAGCGCGCCCGGACCTTCGGCGAACAGGCGCGCCAGCGCCTGATGTTCGCGCAATGCCAGCCGGCAGAGGAACGCGCTGTTGCCGAAGGCGGATTCCAGCAGGGCGCGCGCATCGCCCTCAGGGCGATATCCTTCCTCCGCCAAACGCTCGAAAGTGCGCTCGGCGCGGGCACGGTCGAACGGCTTGGGCAGAGATGCGATGGAAAAATCGAACGCAGTCATGGGCGAATACTAGGGCGAATAGCGAATGGCGAATAGCGTGCTTAGAGACGCCCGCCTTCGACGGGCTCCTCAGCATGAGAGGATTTATGTTTGCCCTCATCCTGAGGAGCGAGCAAAGCGAGCGTCCCGAAGGACGCTACTCCCTATTCGCTGCCTTCGCCGGCCGCTGCGGCGTGCGCGGGAAGGACATCGTGGCTTTCAGGCCGGGATTGTTGTCGTCCAGCGTCAGGCGCGCTTGGTGCAGGCGCGCGACCGCCGCCACCAGGCTGAGGCCGAGCCCCGTGCCGGGCGAATTGCGGCTCGCTTCCAGCCGCACGAAGCGTTCGACGACATGGGCGCGATCCGCCGCCGGAATGCCCGGCCCGCTGTCGGCCACCGCCAGATCGACGCCGCTCGGGGTTTCGTCGGCCGAGATCGTGACGCGCCCTTCCGCCGGCGTGTATTTGATGGCGTTGTCGATCAGATTGGCGAGCGCCTGACTGATCAGGCTGCGATTGCCTTCGATCGTCAGAACGCCCGCGGGCATGACGGTCAACGCGATGTTCTTCTCTTCGGCCAGCGGCGCGTAGAGCTCGGCCACGTCCGCCATCACCGCGGAAAGATCGATCTGGGTCAACGCTCCGCGCGCCATGCCGGAATCGGCTTCGGCAATCAGCAGCAAGGCATTGAAGGTGGCGATCAGTCCGTCGGTCTCGGCGATGGCCGCCTCGAGGTCGGCGGCGTGCGGACTTTGCGGATCACAGCGGCGCTGCGCCTCTTCCAGGCGGTTGCGCAAGCGGTTCAGCGGCGTGCGCAGATCGTGGGCGACGGAATCGGCCACCTCGCGCATGCCTTTCAGCAGACGTTCGATGCGTTCGAACAACCGGTTGAGGTTCTCCGCCAGCGTATCGAACTCGTCGTGCGCGTCGCTCAGCGGCACGCGGCGCGAAAAGTCGCCGGCCACGATCTCGGCGCTGGTGCGGTTGATCGAATCCAGACGCGCCAGTACCTTGCGGCTCATCAGCGCCCCGCCGATCAGGCCGAAGAGCAGCATCAAGACGACGCTCCAAGGCAGCGTCGTGGTGAAGAGCCGTCTGGTCAGATCGCGTTCGTCGACGTCGCGGGCGACCAGCAACTGGAAGCCGCCCACCAGCAGAAAGGCCATGCCACGGGCGCGCCGCGGCACCAACTGACCTTGCACGCGGCGGTCATATTGGAACTCGGTGAAAACGCCGGCGTGCGTAACCGATTGCGGCCATTCGTCGAGATTGCCGGCGAGCGGACGCCCGACATTGTCGGCCAGCAGATACAGCCCCTGGCCGCCATGGATCGAGCGGCCGACGACCACATCGGCCAGACCCCTGAGGCCCAAGCGCTGATATTGTTCGGCAAGGCCGGTGATCTCGGCCTCGATGATCTGGTCGGTCTGGGCGTTGAGCGAACGCTCGGTGTACCAATAGGTGAAGCCGACCAGCGTCGTCGCCGATACGGCGAAGACGAAGACATAAATCAGGACGATGCGGAACGCCTGGGTGCGAAGGATGCCCGGCGTCCAGTGAAGAAGAAGGCTACCGCGCACGGATCATATAGCCCGCGCCGCGGACGGTGTGCAGCAGCGCGGCGTCGAAGCCCTTGTCGATCTTCGCGCGCAGCCGCGAGATGTGCACGTCGATGACGTTGGTCTGCGGGTCGAAGTGATATTCCCAGACGCTTTCCAGCAGCATGGTGCGCGTGACGACCTGTCCCGCATGGCGCATCAGATATTCGAGCAGACGGAACTCGCGCGGCTGCAGGTCGATCGTCTGACCGGCGCGCGTCGCGATGCGGGTCAGAAGATCGAGCTCCAGATCGCCGACCGAAAGCTTGGTCTTCACCGAAGAGGGCGAGCGCCGGCGCATCAGCGCATCGATGCGCGCCAAGAGCTCGACGAAGGCGTAAGGCTTGGTGAGATAATCGTCGCCGCCCGCCTTCAGCCCCTTCACGCGGTCGTCGACCTCGGACAGGGCGCTGAGGAAAAGGATCGGCATGTTGTTGCCGTGCTCGCGCATCTCGGCCACGACGTTGAGGCCATCCATCTTCGGCAGCATGCGGTCGATGATGGCGACATCGTAAGGCCGCGACAGAGCGAGCGTCAGGCCGGTGTCACCGTCGGCGGCATCATCAACGACGTGGCCTGCTTCTCTGAGACCGTTGACAAGATAGCGTTGCGCTTCGAGATCGTCTTCTACGACGAGGATGCGCATGCCTACCTCCGTTTGCGGGTGAATCGGGTCCGCGCCGACGGCGGCAACGGGGGGATGGGGCCGCCACCGTCGGCGCGGGGGCCGGGCGCCGCTCCGCTTTCGCGAAACGCCGCCCGGTACGCAACAAACCTTAGGTCTTCGCTATGTCCACCGCCACGAAATGAGAGGTTCCGCCGCTGGACACCAATAAGAGCACACTTTTGCGACCGGCAGAATGCGCCGCAGCGACGCTTTTTTCGACGTCCTGAGGCGTGCGCACCGTCTTGTTGTTGATCGAGAGCAGTACGTCGCCGGGCTGCATGCCTTTGTCGGCCGCGTCGCTGTCGGGATCGACCTTGGTGACGAACACGCCCTGGACATCGTCGTCGAGATTGTAGGCGCGCCGCACGTCCGGCGTCACCGCCGCCAGTCCCAACCCCATCGCCGAACCGGTGGTACCGGGCTCGCCCAACGGCGTCGCTTGGTCCGCGGACGCCACCTGATCGTCCTTCTTCTGGCCGATGGTGACCTGGAGCGACCTGATACCGCCGTCGCGAATGACGGTGAAGACGGCCGACTTGCCGGCGGCAAGACTTGCCACGCCGCGCGTCAAATCGTGCGAATCCTCGACCTCCCTGCCGTTGATGGCGGTGATCACGTCACCCTGGCGGAAGCCCGCTTTCGCGGCCGGGCTGTCCGGCACGACGCCGGCGACGATGGCACCCTTCGGATCGGAGATACCGAGCGAGGCGGCCACTTCCGGCGTCATGCTCTGGATCTGCACGCCGAGCCAGCCGCGCGCTACATGGCCGTGAGCCTGAAGCTGAGCGACGACGTCGCGGATGGTCGATGCGGGGATGGCGAAGCCGATTCCGACGCTGCCACCGGACGGCGAGAAAATCATCGAATTCATGCCGACCACTTGGCCGCGCAGATCGAATGTCGGACCGCCGGAATTGCCGCGATTGATCGGCGCGTCGATCTGGATGAAATCGGTGTACGGCTGATTGGTATTGCTGGTCAGATCGCGCCCGATCGAGGAGACGATGCCCGCGGTCACGGTGTTCGACAGGCCGAACGGATTGCCGACCGCGATCACCCAATCGCCGACGCGCAGCTGGCGATCGTTGCCGAATTCCACCGTCGGCAGCGGCTTGTCGGAATGGATCCTGAGCAGCGCCACGTCGGTGGCGGGGTCGGTGCCGATCAGCTTGGCGTCGAAGCTGCGCCCGTCGGGCAGCTTCACCTTGATCTTCTTGGCGCCGTCGATGACGTGATAGTTGGAGACGATCAGGCCCGACTTGTCGATGATGAAGCCGGAGCCCATCGACACCGCCTTCTGCAACTGGGGACGGCCCTGGTTGAACTGCTTGAAGAGTTCGCGGAACGGATCGGGCAGATTGTCCGGCAGGGCGGCCTGGTTGTCGACGGTCTGCATTTCCTCCGCCGTGACGCTGACGACGGCAGGGCTGACGCGCTCCACAAGATCGGCGAAGCTGAACGGCGTGCCGTTCTCGACCATGCGCGGCGGCGGCGCGGCGGCGTTGCTCTGGTCCGGCTGGGCTGCGACATAACGGACCGGCTCCGTCGTTTCAGCGTGCGACGCACCGCGGGGCAGCAGCGCAAAGGCGCCGAAGCTCACCAAAATCAGGGCCGCAGCGGATCCGACGGCCACCAACCGGCTGTTCCGCTTAAGAAATTCCATGGCCTGCTGTTTTTTCATCACGCTCTTTCTCCGTTTGCTTGGAGCGTTCCCCAAAACTCTCGAGCGTCAAATACGCCTTTACCATTGCCTGATTCTCTCTAAAACGTGAATTATCTGAAATGTTTTGCCGAAGAGCGCTTTGTGGGCCTCGAGAAGCTAGGCCCAGAGGACAACCGGGAGAGTCAAGGCGCGCTGCTTTCCTTCCAGCGGCCGCTGCGCTTGAGCGCGTCAACCACTTCAGGCGGCATGTATTTTTCGTCGTGTTTGGCGAGCACTTGGTCGGCCTCGAAAGTACCCGACGGCGTCAGGCTGCCCATCGCCACGACGCCCTGGCCCTCACGGAACAGAGCCGGCAGCACGCCGGTGAACTCGACCGGCACCTGCGCGCGCCCGTCGGTGACGGTGAAGCGGATTTGGGTGCCTTGGGCCTTGTGGACGCTGTGTTTTTCGACCAGCCCGCCAATGCGGAACGCCACGCCCGGTGCGACATGCTTCGAGAACACATCGCTGGGACTGTAGAAGTAGAGGACATTGTCCTTGAGCGCCGCGATCACCAGCGCGGCCGCGCCGGCGCCACCCGCCAAAAGCGCGAGTGCGAAATAGAGACGGCGGCGTTTTCTTGCGTTCATTGGTTCGACCCACATCCGTGGACGGGACTATAATGGCCCTGATCTTCGCGTCCAGGGTCGCACTGCGGCGCGCATGCCTGTGTCGTTTGGGGGAAACGTCATGAAAATTCATCGCGCCGCTTTGGCGATCGCCTGCACGCTCCTGCTGGCGGGCTGTTTGCCGGTGACCAGCAAGACTCCGGTCGGCACGACGGCGGGCCTCGGCGCCGACGAAGCGCTCTACGGCACGTGGAAGGGCCACGGCCAAGGCGAAAAGGTCGACACCTATTTTCATTTCCTGCCCGGCAAGGACGGAACCGTCAGCGTCATTTTCGTGACGCCGAAAAACGCCGCCGACAACGGCGGCTGGTCGTATCTCACGCTCAGCACCGCCAAACTGGAACGCAACCGCTACATGAATGCCGTGCAAGTGAGTACGGATGGCCTGCCGGCGGACGAAAGCTTGAAGGATTCGAGTGTGCCGATCCTCTACCGCTTCGGTAAGAACCATAGGCTGACGCTTTACCTGCTTGACGAAGACAAAGTGAAAGAAGCGATCCAGGCCGGCAAGATCGCGGGCACCGTCGAACCCGGCAATTTCGGCGACGTGAAAATCACCGCCGACGCCGCGGCGCTGGACGCTTTCATGGCGACGCCGGAAGCCGCCGAGCTGTTCAAGGTTTTCATCGTCTTGAAGAAAGTGGAGTAGCGCAGCTTCGGATTTATTTTGCTCGCTCAACTCAATTGTCACGGCCCGCATTCGCGAGCCATGACAAAGCGATAACTTATCTCTTACCCGCTAACGTTTGGCGATGCGGAAGACCTCGCCTTCCCGGCCGGTGTCGTAGCTCAGCCCGGCGACGGTCAGTGTGACGCGATGCGGCCAGTCGCTGCGCGCCAGACCCTTGCGGTCGAGCGCATTCCACACCGCTTCGTTGTACAGCCCGGTCGCGTTCTTGGCGTCCACGACGGCGCTGCCGAGATGGAAATGATCGCTATGCGCCTGCGGAAAGCGGATGACGGTGACCTCGCCGTTGGCGTCGCGCACGGCGGAATCAGGAAGACCCGCCAGGCCCTGCAGCAGGGACAGCGTACGCAATTGCAGCGCATTGAGCTTAAGCGGATTGGACTTCGGCGGCATTGGCATCCTCGTGCGCGGATGCCCATCGGGGTGCACCCGCTATATCCGGCGGCGCCCCCATGAGAGGCGGCGTCTTCGACATCCGGACGACCGGCCCCAGCAGTTCGAGTCGTCCTGCCTTCGTGTCGCACGATCCGAGATACGGGTCGAGTCCGTCGCGCGGCTCCCAGCTTCTCGGCACCGAAGCTGCGTCGAATTTGCCCAGCGATTGGAGCCACATCGCCGTGGCCGCCAGCGACACCTGCACCGACCAGCTGCCCCCTTCGCGGATGCGCCGAAGCAGCGCCGCCATCGCCCCGGCCGCCGCCAGATAACCGGTCGTGTAATCCAAGACCGCGGCTGGGATCAGTTCGGGCAAGGATTCGCGCCGGCTCTTGCGGCGCGCGGCCATGAAGGCGCCCTGCTCTGCGGCGATCCCGGTCGCCGCCTGCGCCAATTGTTCCCAGCCGCGCCGTCCCGCCCACGGACCGTCCGAGCCGTAGGCCGACACCGAAACATAGGTCATGCCCGGTGCGATATGGGCCAGCGCCGCCGGCGAAAAACCGAGCTTGGCAAGCGCGCCCGGCCGGTAGGAATCCACGAAGATCTGCGCGCCGCGCACCAGCCGGCGCAGGTCTTCCGCATCCGCCGGCCTGGCCAGATCGAGGAACGCGGTGCGCTTGCCCGCGCCGCTGTCCAGATCGAAGAATTCTACGGCGGGCAGGCGCTCGGCGCGGATGGTGAGCACGTCGGCGCCGTGCGAGGCCAGAAGGCGCGAACAAGCGGGACCCGCCAGCACCCGCGTCAGATCGAGCACGCGAACGCCGCCGAGCGGCCTGCGGCTGTTCGACAGGCGAAGCGGCGGGGCATCGCCGATTTTCTTGAGCACGATGGGCGGGCCGGTGACCCGGCCTTGCACGCTGGTGCGCCATTCCTCTTCGCTGCGCACCACGGCGCCGCAAAGCTGCGTGAAGGCCAGCGTGTCCTCCAGCGCCAGGCTGCTCCATTTGGAGACGCTCTCCAGGATCGACTGCGCGTCGTTGCCGGCGTTCAACAGATCGAGCGTGCGCATCGCCAGATGCGGAAAGCCGCCATGCAGATGAATCCAGCGCCCGTCGGCGCATTGATAGAAGCCGGTGGTGGGGATCGCCTCGTCGGGGCGCGGCAGCGGCTCGCCGTTCCGGCGCAGCAGCGAATACGACACCAGCGAAGCGGCGGCGGCCTTCATATCGATGGCGACGGACTGCTTTTCCCCGCCGCGAAAGCGCCAGATCTCGCCCGCCACGGCGGCGCCAAGGCCAAGCGAAGCTGCCGCGGCGGCAGCCACGCGCAGCGGGGTGGGAATCACCGCCTCCGCCCCCTCGAAGGTCGGCACGCCCAAAGGCGCAATGCCCGCAATCCTGTTCAGGTACTCGAACGCAGCATGGGGCGTCATGCAAATCTCCAGCGCCCCCCGGTATATTCTCGTCGATTCACCGCCGCAATGACAGAGGGAGAGAGCGCTCTTCGAGGCCCCGCGCGCGTCATGCTGAGGTGCGCGGCCGTGGTTCGAGGCTCCGCTTCGCGGAGCACCTCACCATGACGGCCGCGCTTCGAAGCACGTGCGCGGGTCATCTTGGAGTGACGGGGTCACTCGGCCGGGGATGACATTGTAGTTCAATTCAGAGTGATTTCGAGTTTACGCCGCGGCAGCCGAAGAAAGCGCGGCCTTGCCGCGGCGGCGGAGGAATTCGGCTTCCTCGGCGCTGAACAACAGCGCGGTGAGTTCGGCGGCAAGCTGGAACTGGCGCTCGACGATCTCGCGGCGCGGGCCGGCGGCCGTGCGCAATTCCTTGACCACGTCTTCGTTGTAGCCGCGCAGCGTCTGTGTCGCCTCGTCCATCGCATCCTGCAGCTTGGCGCCGAAAGAGGCGGCGGCGGCGAGCAGGCGGCAACCGTCCATCAGCCTGGCGTAGCGCAGTGCGCGCTCGACCCGTTCAGGGTCCGCCGGCCTGGAGAAATCGGACACTCGCGATCCGCCGGTGAAGCCGGTCTTCTGCGATGGCATGGCCGCGGCGATTTCCTTGGGCGCGCGCTCCATGAAACCGTCCATGACGGCGCCCACCGCGGCGCGATCCTTGAGCAGGCGCTGGCCCCATTTGCCGCGACGCAGGATTTCGACTTCCTTGACGATGGCGCTGGAGATGTCGGTGAAGCCGGTCAGATTTTCGAGCAGCGCGTCGACGTCGAAATTTGGATGGCGGGTGGCATGAATCGCCATGCGGCAATTCTCCATCCGGTTGAACAGGATGTCGCCGACCAGTCCCATGTCGGTCGAGGAGATCAGCGTGTCCTGGGTCTGGTGCGTGACCAGTAGAGCGAGCTTCAAGGCTTCCCAGGGCTTGGCCAGACGCGCCATCGCCACGACGGGGACATAAGGCGCGGAGTCGAGCGTTGTTTCGACCACGCGGTCGTAGATCCGGCGCAAGCTCCACAGATGTTCGTCGGTCAGTACGGGCACCGGCTTGGGCAGCATCTGCTGGATCTCGACCATCGCCGGACCGGCGCTGAGCAGCAACGATATGTCCTCCGCGTCGCCGAGTGCGAGATCGCCATTGAGCGTCAAGCGCGCGCCCTTGTGGTCCTTGGCAATCGCCGTGCGCAGCGCGCCTCCCGCAACCGGCCAGAATTTGCTGGCGCACTCAAGCGCCTCTTCCAGCTTGTAGGCGAGCACGAGGGACTTGATGTCTTCGCGATAGGACCGGGTCTCCTCGGGGATCAGAGTCTGGCCGAGCCAATTCCACACCGGCGTGATGCTCGAACGCGAAATGCACCCCTTTTGCTTCTCCTTGCGCGCGCCGTTGAACAGAAGATCTTCGAACGGCAGACAGAACAAGCGAAGCGGTGTCGGCGTGCGCTGCGGCGACTCGCATTTGCGCAGCACCGAACGCAGGCCGTCGAGGATCGTCTCGTGCGGCAGGTCTGCCCTTTCGGTCAGCCGGTCGACTTCCACCGCCTTTGCCAGAAGCGCAGCCATACGCTCGGGCAAACTGCCGAGGAACGAGTGCAGCAATCCGACCCTTTCAGGCGTCAGCATCGCATATTCCGTATTCGCAAACGGCTCCAAACACACTGCCAGCGGGCGAGAGTAACGATTTATTCTTAACGGGGCATTGCCGGGCAAAATCAACCGATTGCCGGCAGGTCGAGGACCACGCGCAGCCCTCCCAGCACGCTTTCCTTAAGTTCCAGCCCGCCGCCGTAAAGCTTGGAAATATCGCGCACAATCGACAGCCCAAGCCCGGAGCCGGGCACGCTTTCGTCCAGTCTTTCCCCGCGCTGCAACACCCGGCCCCGGTCGGGGGCCGCTAGGCCAGGTCCGTCGTCCTCTATGGACAGCGCGATGCGCGCGCCTTCGCCATGCGCCTTCACAACGACGCGTGAGGAAGCCCATTTGCAGGCATTGTCCATCAGGTTGCCAGCCATCTCCTCCAGGTCCTGGCGATCGCCGCGAAAGGCGAGAGAAGCCGGACAATCGACGGCGATCGCAATTCCGCGCTCGGCATGGATGCGGTCGAGAACCCGCGCCAGATCTTCCAGCACGGGCGCGACGGGCGTGCGATTGCCGAGCACATCGAGGGCACCTGCGGCGCGCGCCCGCACCAGGTAATGATCGACTTGGCGGCGCATGACGTCGACCTGGCGCTTCACCGCCTCGGCGAACGGACCGGGATCGGCTTCGGCCTCGCTGGCCAGAACGGTCAACGGCGTCTTCAGGTAATGCGCCAGATTGGAGACATGCGTGCGGGCGCGGCCCACCACCTCGGCGGAATGCTCGATCAGGCTGTTGAGTTCGGCGGCCAGCGGCGCGATCTCGGCGGGGAAATTTCCCTCCAGCCGGCGCGACGCGCCGCTCCTGATGCGCGCCAGGGCTTCGCCGAGGCGGCGCAGCGGCATCAGGCCGACGCGTACCTGGATGAAGATCGCCAGGATCAGTCCCAGTCCCAGGAGCGCGAACGACCAGATCAGCGTGTCGTTGAAATCCTCGATCTCCTCGTCGACTACGGCAAGATCGCCCGCCACCATGAAGGTATAGGCGCGGGCGTCGTCGGTCCTCGCCGTGGCGGAGATGGGAAACGAAACGCGCCGCGCCAGGACGCGCAGGCGCTGATTTTCGGGACCGTCGGCAGTGCCCCAGACCAAACCGCCGGCTTTGGTTGCGTTCCGGATGCGGATCGTCGTGTCGAACAGCGATCGGGAAATCTGCACCTGGGCGCCCTTCTGTTCCGGCACGATCTGCCAGTACAGGCCGGAATAGACGCGGTCGAACCGGCGGTTGAGGAAGCGCTCCTGCAGCGCGACATCGCCGCCCGGATCGGGCTCGGCGGCGGCGATCATGCCGTCGAGATCAACTTGCAGCGCGGTATCGAAATTGTCGCGCACGGCGGAGACGAAGGCGTCGGACAGCACATAGCCGCCCACCGCCAGACCGATCATCGCCCATACCGCGGCGGCCAGGATCAGGCGCGCGGCAAGCGAATCGAGCCTATGCGCTGTTTTTCCGAGGAGCCGTCGGATCGTCGAGGCAATAGCCAAGGCCACGCACCGTTTGGATGAGATCGGCCTCCAGCTTCTTGCGCAGCCGGCCGACGAAGACTTCGATTGTATTCGAGTCGCGGTCGAAATCCTGATCGTAAAGATGCTCCACCAGCTCGGTGCGCGAGACCACGCGCCCCTTGTGATGGGCGAGATAGGCCAGCAGCCGGTATTCCAGGCTGGTCAGCTTCACCGGATTGCCGTCGAGCGTGACGCGGCTGGCGCGGGTGTCGATGTGCAGCGGCCCGACCTCGATCTCGGAGGTGGCGAAGCCGGCGGCGCGGCGCAGCAGCGCGCGCACCCGCGCCAGCAGTTCCTCGGTGTAGAACGGCTTGGCCAGATAATCGTCGGCGCCGGCGTCGAAGCCGGCGACCTTGTCGCTCCAGCGGTCGCGCGCGGTGAGGATCAGCACCGGCATCTTGCGGCCGGCCTTGCGCCATTGCTGGAGCACGCGCACGCCGTCCATCTTGGGCAGGCCGAGATCGAGAATCACCGCGTCGTAGGGTTCGGTGTCGCCGAGGAAATGGCCTTCTTCCCCGTCGGAAGCGGTATCGACCACATAACCGGCGTCGGCCAGCGACTTCTTCAGCAGCCTTTGCAGATCGGTATCGTCTTCGACAAGCAGGATACGCATCGCTTTCTCAGTCTCAACGGTCGTGGCCGCGTCCGGAATCGCCACGGCCGCGATCCCAATTGCCGCCGTCCCGGTCGCGGCCGCCGCGGTCGTTACCCCAATCACGGCCGCCTTGCCCCCGATCATAACCCGGCCGGTCGTAATTGCCGTAATGGTCGGAGTTATTGTCGTAACGGTCACTGTCGAAGCGATCGCCGGGAGGATAAGGCGGCGGATATCCTTCCGGACCTTGGCCGCGCCGGCCGGAAGGACCCGGAAGTGTGCCCGTGACCATGCCCAAAATCTGCCCGTTGCGCGCATCGACTTCGAACCAGATGATCCGCCCTTCGGGCGTCATCCATTTGATGCGATAGCGCGCTAGACCGTCCGCATCGCTGAAGGGGCCTTCGGCATCATAGAAGGTGCCGGGTGTGTGGCGGCGGATTTCCGGCAGGAGACGGTCGAGCGACGGCCTGCCCTCGGCCTGCCAGCCGGCGGCAAAGGCCGGAGAGGCGAGCGCAAGCAACAGAAGAAGGCTGGAAACAACGCGCGCGCGCATGATGTTTTCTACCCCGGTCCAGATGAACCCGCCATGAACGCCTTGTCCAGAGGACGTTCAGGCGGACCGTTTTAGTGTCGCACGCACAAGAACGGCGGAGATTCGGTTAACCGCCTCTAGCAAGCAGGGCACGAGCCCAATAGGGAGATGACAATGAACTTCAAGACGCTTCTTCTGACAGCCGCCGCGGCGGCAGTTCTTAGCACCGCGGGCGCCGGCATGGCCGATGCCCGCCCGGGACACTTTCATGGCTGGCCGATAGGCCACCATATGGGGCCCCACAACCACTACTGGCGGCATGGTTATCACGGCTTCCTCGCTCTCGACCGGGTGTTCTTCGAGCTGCGCCGCCATCACTACGACCGCTTTATCGGCGACCCGTATTGGGTCGACGACCGCTACGTTGTGCGGAGCTATGACCGCTTCGGCAACCCCGTGCTCGTGGAAGTGGATCCCTACACCGGCGAAGTCATCGGCGAGGTCCCGTTCTGATGCTTTCCAGGACTTGAGTCGTGCCGCTCGCGGTTAGCCCCTCCCCGTAGGGCCGCACGACGATCAAGCGAAAGCCCGTGTCAGCGAAAGCCGGCGCGGGCTTTCGGCGTCTTATCTCGCCCCCTTCTTCGGCGCCCGATCCCCGTCGGCCCACACCGTATCGAACTGGTGGCCACGCACGTAGTCGGGTTCCCGCAGCCCCGCAAAGGAGAAGGAACGGCCCGCAATCGGCTTCGTCTTGGTGCCCCTTAGTCTAGTGGTAGGACGCTCGCTTTTACAGGCGGAGAGGTCCGGGTCCGAATCCCGGCGGGGCAACCAGGAATCAGTGGGGCCAACGGTGTTGGAAGCACCGAAGGCCCCGGATCGCAACTCAGGGATTTGGCCCCTAAGCCGTGACCGCTTCTATATAGCGCTTTCGGGCCGTCCCTTCAATTCAGGGATTTGGCCCCATGAACATTCTCTCCACTGAGAAACAGACCGCCATCGTCGCCGCGCTGACGGAAGGCTGCTCCATCCGCGCCGTCGAACGGCTTACCGGCGTCCATCGTGACACCATCATGCGCTTGGCTGTCCGCGTGGGCGAAGGCTGCTCCAAGCTGCACGGCGCGATGATGCGCGACCTGCACATCAACCGGATCGAATTGGATGAAATCTGGTCGTTCGTCGGCAAAAAGCAAAAGCAGGTGAACCCCGAAGATAGCGACATGGTCGGCGACCAGTACACATTCCTGGCGCTGGCCGACACCGCAAAGGCGATCATCACATACCGGATTGGTAAGCGGACGCGAGAGAACACACAGGACTTCTGTGACGACATTCGCCGCCGTGTGATCGGTTCCCCGGAAATCAGCACCGATGGCTTTCAAGCCTATCCGTGGGCGATCTCGTTGGCCTTTGGCGAGCAATGCGCGCACGGCATTGTCGAGAAGCACTACGCCGTAATGGGCACGCCGGAAGCGTCACGCCGCTACAGCCCTGGCGAAGTAGTAAGCGTAACCAAGAATGTAGTATTCGGCACGCCGACGCGGATTAGCACAAGCTACGTCGAACGTCAGAATTTGACGCTGCGGATGCAGCAACGGCGCTTCACGCGTTTGACGAATGGCTTCTCCAAGACCTACCTCAACCATTGCGCAGCCGTCGCGCTGTACGTCATGCATTACAATTTTTGCCGCGTGCATGAAGCATTGCGGGTGACGCCGGCGATGCAGTTAGGCGTCACAGATCACATTTGGACCATTAGCGAACTTGTCGAGAAGGCGCTAACCGGGGTAGTTGCGGAACAACCGCAAGGCCATAAGCATGGACCATTCACAGTAATTGATGGTGGGAAGCATTGACGAAAAAACCGAATCAGTAGCGATTCGGACGTGACTACCAGGAGGTGAAGGGCGGTGTTTGCACCACCGCCCCTCCTGGTTCCCTTAACGGGAGCGCCGTCAGGGGAACCTACTTGCAAGCCGGACTGAATCCGAGTTTGTGTGCTTGAGTCAAGCGGCGCTCCGTCTCACCGATGGAGTTGGCTATGGCCAAAGTGCCCGCCTTTCACTCGAAGCAAACGTGGCACCGCAACGTGTACCACGACAATGACCAATGCACTGAAGGCAACAACATCGAGTCGTATAACCGCGTTCCTGGCACCGGTAATCGCCCGAAATGCGAACACTGCGCTCGTTTGAGTTGATGCAAACTGGCATGTAAGTAAGGGCTAGCCTCTGGTGCGGAATGTGAGTTCCCACCAGGGGCCGGTCAATTCTCCATCATCCATGCGCCACGCACGGCGCAACGCCAACACCGGCAATCCATACGTCATCGCAACGCTGAGAGCTTTGAAGCCTTCGCCGTTGTTCCCGCAAAAGCGAACCGTTGGCTCAGGGAAGGCGTGACCGTCTCCGCCTTCGCACGATTCAAAGGTCTCTATACCGCCGCTGCGCAGCACGAGAACAAACCGACGGATACCAGGATCAAGTTCTAGATCGACGGCGGGCGCGAATTTCTCTAGGTCGTCGCATCTTGAATCCATGTGTCCTAATTTCCCTTGTCAACTGTCCTAGTTAGGACAGTACCCAAGGGGGGAGCGAAAATATTTTTTGATACGGGATGGCGGATAACAATTTCCCGCGCGCGCAAAGACTTACGGCAGGACGAGCTGCGAAAAGATAAAGCTGCGTGTGCGGATCATGCGCGATTTGGCGAATTGCGCGTTGCCTCGTTTCGAGGGAGCATGACGAAGCGCGCCAAGGAGGACTTGTCATGAGGTGGAATCCAGTCGGCCGGAAATCGAATCTGCTGTTGGTTCTGGCTGTCTGTTCGCTGTCCATCGCCGGATGCGGGCGCGACGACGGCCAAAGCTTGTTCGCGGACGGCCAGGCAGCGTATCAGGCAAAGGACTTCGCAAAGGCCATATCGCTGTATGAACGCGCATGTCGTGCCGGCGAAGCACGGGCCTGCACGAGCCTTGGCTCGATGGCTTACAATGGCGAAGGCGAGCGGCGGGACGTGTCGTGGGCCCGCGGCCTTTACGAAAAGGCCTGCAACGGCGGCGACGCGGAGGGCTGCGGAAAACTCCGTGCCATGACGCCCCAAGCCGCTGGCCCCGCGCCGCAAACGACGCCGGCCGTGACCGGCGCGGCGCCCGCTCCAGCCGTGGGAAGCGCGCCTGAAGCCGCATTCGTGCCGACCGCGCATCCGAGCTTCGATTGCGCTACCGCCCGCAACCAAGCGGAACGCCTGATCTGTTCCGACAGCGACCTCGCAAGGCGCGATGTCGAACTCGCACGCTTGTATCGTTACGCCCGCCACCGCGCGGCGGATGAAGACGTGGTGATTGCGGAACAGCGCGATTGGATTGCGTTGCGCCGCAACGTCTGCACCAGCAAGGAATGCCTGTATCGGGCCTATCGGCATCGCGAGGCTGAGTTGGAGGATTGGATCGGCCCCTGATTTCGGGCTTGCCTAAGCCCAGCGGCTGAAGCCTTGAATCGATCATCTCGCGGGCGGCGTGCGCCCGCCGCAAGAGCAATGTCGGCGCGGCGCCCTTGGTTCATTCAAATGAAAGTCCGCTTTGCGCCATTACTTGCCATTCGCGATAGCACGATCTCGCCTGGGCGGCCCAGCCAAACACCGACCTCACAAACACGCTTCAATGTGCACAAGACACAGTCTTGAATGACGGTCTTAGCAACATCGAAACGCTAGCCACAACGAACCAGATGATTGGCGGTATATTGGCGATGATCGTGGCGCCCCAGCCCCCTGCGTTGTAGAACTTTGTATAGTCTACAGCGCCGAAATACATGGCGGGCACGCACGCAACGCAGAGTGCAGCGCTAATTGTTGCGATTACACCTGTCCAGAACGGCAAGATGCGCGTCGCGAATGTCGCAATTCCCGCCGCAGCCAGGAACAACGCAGTCACCATGAACGCAATCGACCCGTTGTAGATGAGGAGCGTGCCTTCCACGAGGGCCCTGACGGCTGCAGCATCGGCTTTTCCGCTCATTGCATCGAGGATCGCGCCACCTTCGAGTCCGTCGGCGACGAGGGTCACCGCCAACCAAATAATCATCGCGCCGAAAGCCAGTGTCCCGATCCATTCCGCATCAGGATTTGCCCTCCGGACCAAGTGACGAAATCCGGCTGCAAACACCAGCAGCGCAACGTACATGCCCTGGTCAAGCAGCACTCGGGTTAGGGCAATGTCTCTAATACTGAACAAGTACCGGCCAAGCGCTGCACCATCGTAGACCGATGGCGGGCTCCCTATCATCCAAAGTGGAATTTCGGCGAGCCAACAGATCACAGCCAACAGGCCGAAACAGCCGCTCCATCTACTGATGGTGACGTCGCTCATGGTTTCGACAGAACTTGGATTGGATCGGATAGGCGCACATCAAGCTGCGCACGCCAGCACCGATGACCAAGATTCTGATGTTGTGATTTCTTTATCATTCGCCTCGTGGAATCAGATCGAACGTGGTCTTCCCTCAGCGCGTTGTTCCAGTAAGTACCGTACAAGCCCACCTCCGAGCTTCATCTATTGTGGCGCATGGCTTGCGCGGGTAAACCGCAGGCTTGAGCCGATAGAGCAGAGCCAACATAAATCGAAGGACGGGCGAGGACACCACCAATGCGACGCCGGCGACGAAGCGTCGCTGTTCTTCGCGGTGTGTGACATCGAAATCAGCAATCAGCTCCCGACAACCATCCGGCATGCGAACTCCAGAGCGGGAATGCACGACCTGAACATGCGGCTCCCCACGTGCGAGTCGCTCTAAGCGACGCACATTGTAGAGTTCAACATCTTCGAGGGTTGGAATGCCAGAAAACTCGTCCACCACCACCGGCCACTGCGAATCATTGCCGACAAAAGGCATGTGCCCTCCTATCGGTACTCGCCATCCAACGCGGATTTGGTCGATGTACCTACCATTCTAGACCACAAGGTGGACCTTACGGTCAACTAGTTCCTTCGATCGGGTCACCGTGGCCTAGCGCCTTCACTATTTCAGCATCTGTTCGATCGTCGAGACTGCGGTATTAGAGCGGACCGTGATGGCCGGCACGCTCTCGCCATCATGTGTTCGCGAGACACCTGGACCGACATGACGTGCACGCGCGACTCCCAGCGTTTGAACGACCCAAACGGCTACATTTGACGCATCGCGGAAGTTCATCAGAGTCGAGTGAGTGCACTTCCGCGGGCGAAATTCGGCCACCTTTCCTATCGTTAACGCCCAATGTCTTGAATCCGCCCCAAATATCGTCCACCAAGCGGCGCGATGGGTGACGGCGTGCGGGAAATCTTGGAAATGCTGGGCCGCTGGGCCGACGCCCTGGGCGGCTGGATCATCGATCACCGCGCCATCCTGACGCGGGTCGGCGTGTGGGCCGGCGGAATTATCGCCGTACCGGTGGTCGGCTTGTTTCTGCTGCCGTATGTGCTCGGGCTGTTCGCCCCGACGCTCGACCTGTCGCAGGACCTCTACGCTCTCAACCGCCCCGTCGCTTACTCCTTTCTGGACGCCAAGGGCGAGGTCGTGGGGCGCCGCGGCGCCCTGGTGGGCGAACGGCTGACGCTGGACCAGATGCCCGCTTATCTGCCGGCCGCCTTCATCGCCATGGAGGACCGCCGCTTTTATTCGCATCACGGCATCGATCCGCGCGGTTTGCTGCGCGCGCTGCTGGCCGACCTGCGCGCCGGTCACGTGGTTGCCGGCGGCTCGACGATCAGCGAACAGACGGCCAAGGTCCTCTGGACCAATTCCGCACGCACCTTCTCGCGCCGGCTGACGGCGCTAATGGACGCAGTGGCGCTGGAGAAATCGCTCAGCAAGAAGCAGATCCTGGAACTCTATCTGAACCGGCTTTATCTGGGTTCGGGCGCCTACGGCGTGGACGGCGCGGCGCATATCTATTTCGGCAAGTCGGCACGGAACCTGACGCTCGCGGAAGCCGCCATGCTGGCGACCCTGACGCGCGCGCCCTCGGTGTTCTCGCCCCGGCGCGATCTCGCCCGCGCCCAGGAGCGCGCCGACATGGTGTTGAATTCCATGGTGGAGACCGGTGCGATCAGCGAGGAACAGGCGGCCGAAGCGCGCGCCCATCCCGCCGTCGTCACCGACCGTACCGCCGTCGATGCGCGCAACTTCTTCCTGGATACCGCCGCGGACGAAGCTCAAAAGCTGGCGGAGGCCAGCGGGCAGAAACTTTCCGGCGATCTTCTGGTGCATACGACCCTGGAGCCCAGGCTGCAGGAAGCCGCGCGCCAGGCGGCGATAAAGGTCATCCTCGGCAAGCAAGGCAAGAAGGCGCACGCCAGCGAAGCCGCCATCTTGGTGATGAAGCCCGACGGCGCCATCTCGGCCATGATCGGCGGCACGGACTATACGGAAAGCACCTTCAACCGCGCCACCCAGGCTCATCGCCAACCCGGCTCGGCCTTCAAGCCCTTCGTTTACATGGCGGCGCTGGAAGCGGGCCTCTCGCCCTGGGACGTGCGCGACGACGCACCGGTCGACATCAATGGCTGGACGCCGACCAATTACGGCGGGCGCGCCTACGGCCAGCTGACCCTGGCCGACGCGTTGGCCCATTCCGTCAACACCGTCACCGCCAATCTCGCCCAGGAAGTCGGATTGGATGCGGTGGTCGAAGCGGCGCGGCGCTGCGGCATCACCTCCAAGCTCGAAGCCAATGCTTCCCTCGCCTTGGGCACCAGCGAAGTGACGCCATTGGAATTGACCAGCGCCTATGGCGCCATCGCCTCGGGCGGGATCAAGGTGACGCCCTATATGGTGACGGAAGTCGACGGCCCCGGCGGCAAGGCTCTCTACAAGCGCAAGGCGCCCGAGGAACCCCGGGTCGTCGCCGAACATGTCAACCGCGACCTGACCGCCATGATGTACGACGTGATGACGGAAGGCACCGGACGCGGCGCCGCCTTGTCGACCCATGAGGCCGCCGGCAAGACGGGCACTACCCAGGATTATCACGACGCCTGGTTCGTCGGCTTCACCGCCGATTACGTGGCCGGCGTGTGGGTGGGCAACGACGATTCCTCGCCGATGCGCGGGGTGACGGGCGGAAGCTTGCCCGCCGAAATCTGGCGCGAGGTGATGACCGCGGCAGAAAAAGGCTTGCCGCCCAAGCCGCTCGACCGTTCGCCGCCGGGCATTCCGGTCGACGAAACGCTGACGGCTTCAGGCGTGCCGTCGACGACGGACGACGAAGCAAACGGCGCGCCCGCGCAAGAGCAAGCGCAGCCGCAGCAAACCGGCGAACAACGCAAGAGCTTCTGGGACTGGCTGTTCGGATCGGGCGAGGAGAAGAAGCCGGCGCAGAATCCCGGCCAGTCCACCCAGGACGACGAAAGCGGCGGCGGGAATTAAGACGCGGTTTGTTTATCGGCCACGGCGGCGTTTTCTGTCTCGGTACGTTCTAGCCACGCCTCGCGCCAGAAGGCGTAGGCGCCGCGCGGGCAGAAAAGCCGATGGCGCGAGGAAAGGCCGCGGCAGGTCACGCCTTCGAGGACGATGCAGTCCCGGTGGATGCGGCGCATCTTGCCGTTCCGTTCGTCGATGACCCGTTCGACCCGGCCGAGAACACGACGAACCTCGCCGCAATAAAGACGCATATCGGACTCGAAATGCAGACCGAGATTCCGGTTTTCCCGGTCGAGCGTCTCCGGGATTTCCTCTTCCGGCCGGATTTGCACGAATTCGCCGGGGCGAAGGTGAAGCGGCGCGCGTTGCGCAACGCGCCGCCCCTCACTCGCGGACTTCCCGACCAATCTGGCTAGCCTGTTCTTCACGCCTTTCAGGTAGATGGCGGGCGCGTGCCACAAGAACTCGGCGAGCGTGACGTTGCGCGAGACGATGTCCCGGACATATTGCATCGGCTGGGTCGACGGCAGACGCGCCGTCGCCCGCACGATCTCGGTGGCCTGGCAGCGATAGACGGCTTCGTCTTCGTTTCCAACGCGCGTAGCTCGTTCCAGTGCGGCTTGGTCGCAGACCGGACGTAAGGCGTTCGCTTGGTGCGAGCCGGGCTTCTTGAGCCAAGCTGTTTTCCAGAAGAGCAAGCACCCGGCCTGGCAGCCCCCGTGATGACTCCCGTCGCAACGGGTTTCGAGGTGCACGGCGTTCTTCATTCGGCGCAGATCGGTGGAGCCTGTGGGATCGCAGGTCTTGTGAGCCACCTTGACGACACGCAGAAATTGTCCGCAGTACGGGATCATCTCCGGCATGAAAGGAAGCGACTCAAGGCACCCTTCGCCATCCAGACTTGCGAGAATCTCGTCCAGCGGCCGCACTTCCGCCCAATCTCCGGCGCGCCACTCGAAAACTTCAGATAATATTGATAGCGGCCCAGCCATTAGGAACTCCAACCTTCCCCGGATGGTCACCGATTCCGCGTTATGCTGCCCTCGGTCCGACGTTCCTGGCAAGCCTGAACAGTCGACGCATGTTGTCGGCGGTTGTCGGGGCATGCGGTCAGCCTGGCCGCCCTGCCGAGCCCCGTCATGGCGCACCCGTTCTACAGCCGTTACGGCAGATTCAGTGCGTCGCTGTCAACATTCTTGAACCCGGCCTTGTCGAGCAGATCAAGTCCGGCGTCCGTCGGCGAAGTCAGTTGATCGCAAACGAGAGAATCGACGGTCTTTCCGTCTCGCTGCCGCACGAAGGCGGATTCTTCCCCGCCATATTGCGGTCCGCGGTCATCCGTCGTGATGATCCCATAAGTATCGGGTCCATCCACGAGCATCACATAATGGCCAGGCGGACCCATATCCATACCGGCATAGCCGAACGTCACGACATTCGCCGTGCGCGTCCGGCTTGCCGGATAAGAGATCTCCGTCGCATTCCCTTGACCGATGCGGAACTGCAAATAGCCCCCATGCGGACTTACATCCTTCGACGCGCACGCCGAAACGACCTTGGCCTTCGCCTGGCAGGTGAACACCACCGTCTCGTCCGCCGTGCACAGCGATTGCGCGAAAGCGGGCGTGACGATGAAACATACGAGAAGACCGAATTTGTATTTCATGGCTTACTCTTTCTATCCCAATCGTTGGACGCCGCTGTCCAAGCAACCCGTTTGGCGGAGCGGTTCAGGACGTGAGGCCGCTTTCCGACATTATCTTCCGGATTTCGGCAAGCGTATCGTCGTCGGCCGGAAACGACAGTGTCTGACGAATTCCTAGCCTGCTTGTCATGGCAAAGATAGCGATTGCTCTTCGTGTGAAGTTGCCGGACCCGCTTCGCAAATGGGAAACGTGCCTTTAAGGCAGATACGAGGCCGCGACGGACCGCCTCGACCCTTCCTTAGGGGAAGAGTAGATTCTATTCATGCATAGTATGATCCGCGCTGGAAATCCGTTGAGCTCGGGAAAAGGATTATGAAGTTTCGCCTGCTTCTCGCCATCTTGGCGCTTGCGTTCGCCGCCTCGGCCCACGCCGCGCCGCATCTCACTCGCATCGTCTTCGTCACCGACTGGAAGGCGCAGGCGGAACATGGCGGCTTCTACGAGGCCCTGGCGCTCGGTCTCTACAAACAGCGCGGCCTCGACGTGCGAATCCGCGAAGGCGGGCCGAGCGTGAACGTGCCCCAATTGATCGCCGGCGGCGCGGCCGATTTCGGCATCGGTTCGAACGGCTTCGTGCCGCTCAACCTGGTGCGCCAAGGCGTTCCGGTGCGCGCCGTGATGGCCCTGTTCCAGAAGGACCCGGCGATCCTGATGACCCATCCGCGCCGGGACGTGCGACGGCTCGCCGACATGAAGGGCAAGCCGATCATGCTGGGAGACGCGGCGACGGCGACGATCTGGCCCTGGCTGAAAGCGAAATACGGCTTCGACGACACCCAGATCCGCAAGTACACCTTCAACCTGCAGCCTTTCCTGGTCGACCAGAATGCGATCCAGGAAGGCTATCTCACCAGCGAACCTTACACGGTGGAGAGCACCGCGCATTTCAAGCCGCAAGTCTTCCTGCTCGCCGACAACGGATATTCGAGTTATGCCAACATGGTGCTGGCGCCGCAGCGCTGGATCGACAAGAATCCGGCCGCCGTCCAGGCCTTCTACGACGCCACGCGCGACGGCTGGCGCCAGTATCTCGAGGGCGATCCCAAGCCTGCCAATGCGCTCATCAAGCGCGACAATCCCGACATGAGCGACGGCGTCATCGCCCAGGCGATCGCCAAGATGAAGGCCTATGGGCTGGTCGAGTCGGGCGACACCAAGGCGTTCGGCATCGGAGCGATGACGGATTTGCGCTGGCGGCAGTTCTTCGCGACCATGAGCGCCGAAGGCCTCTATCCCAAGAACCTGCCTTACCAGAAGGCCTACGACCTCAGCTTCATGCGCAACGCGCCGCAATATTTCGAGTAGTATCACCTCCCCCTTGTGGGGAGGTCGGCGAGCGCAGCGAGCCGGGTGGGGGGCGATGCATGTTCAAACGTGCGGGACAGGACAAAATTGCACAAGCGCGCCTTCTTCGTCGCGATGCGACAGATGTTGAAAAGCGGCTGTGGTGGAAATTGCGTGAGATGAATGAACGAGGCTTTCACTTCCGGCGACAGGCCCCATTCAAAAACTACATTCTGGATTTCGTGGAGCATGGTGCGCACCTGGTCATCGAACTCGACGGCGGACAGCATGACGAACCCGCGCAGCGCGCCCACGATCTTCGGCGCGACCGCTTCCTTGCGCGGCAAGGCTATCGCACATTGCGTTTCCGGAATTTGGAGGTGCTGGATAATATCGACGGCGTGATGGAACAGATTCTTCAGCAATTGCGCGAAACCGAGCAGCGCCCCCCACCCGCCCGGCTTCGCAAAGCGCTGCGCCGGGCGACCTCCCCACAAGGGGGGAGGTAAGATCGTGCGTGCGCTCCTCTCCCTGCGTAACATCTCAAAGACCTTCGCCTCCGGCACGCAGGCGTTGGCGGGGCTGGGCCTCGACGTCGCCGAGGGCGAATTCCTGTCGCTGGTGGGACCGTCGGGCTGCGGAAAATCGACCGCGCTGCGGCTGATCGCGGGTTTGCTCGCGCCGAACAGCGGCGCGGTGGAATTCATTTCGGGCAAGCCCGAAACCGCCTTCGTGTTCCAGGAGCCGACGCTGATGCCGTGGGCCAACGCGCTGACCAACGCAAGGCTTGCTCTCGATCTCGAAGGCGTGAACCGCAGCGAGGCGCATGCGCGCGCGGCGCAGGCGCTGGTCCGCGTCGGTCTGAAGGGTTTCGAACGCGCTTATCCGCGCGAACTCTCCGGCGGCATGAAGATGCGCGTCTCGATCGCCCGCGCCATCGCGGCCAAGCCCAAGCTGCTGTTGATGGACGAACCGTTCGCGGCGCTCGACGAACCGGCCCGCCAGGCGCTCAACGACGATCTCTTGGCGCTGTGGCGCGAGGACGCAATGACGATCGTCTTCGTCACGCACTCCGTGTACGAAAGCGCCTATCTTTCCACGCGCGTTGCGGTGATGCGCGCGCGGCCGGGGCGCGTGATCGCGGAGATCGCGCTCGATCCGCCTGCCGCGCGCGACGAAAGCTACCGCTTGACGCACGCGTTCGCCGAAGCGGCGAGGAAGATCTCGGCGGCGCTGAAGGAGAAGGCGGCGTGAGAGCGACCCTCAAATACTTTCTTCCCCTCGCACTCGGCATTGCGGTGCTGGTTGCGTGGCAGGTTGCCGTGCGCGCCGCGCAAGTGCCGGTCTATCTCCTGCCGGCGCCGAGCGACATCGCGGCCGCTTTTGTCGAAAACTTCCCGAGCCTGATGGCAGCATTATGGGCGACGTTGTCGGTGACTTTCGCAGCCTTCGTGCTGGCGCTGCTCGGCGGCGCGGGACTGGCGGTCCTGTTCAGCCAAAGCCGCCCGGTGGAAAACGCGCTTTATCCTTACGCGGTGGTGCTGCAGGTGACGCCGGTGGTGGCGATCGCGCCCTTGATCCTGATCTGGGTGGGCTATGACCGCATCGAGCTGGCGCTGATCCTCATCGCCTTCCTGGTGGCGTTCTTCCCGATCCTGTCGAACACCACGCTGGGGCTCAAATCCGCCGACCATAACCTGATCGACCTGTTCCGGCTTTACGGCGCCAGCCGCTGGCAAATCCTGCGGCGCCTGCAATTGCCGAGCGCCCTGCCCTATCTGCTCGGCGCGATGAAGATCGCCGGCGGCCTGGCGCTGATCGGCGCGGTGGTGGCCGAGTTCGTGGCCGGATCGGGCACCGCGACGGGACTCGCTTGGCGCATCATCGAGGCGGGAAACCGGCTGGAGATCGCCAAGATGTTCGCTTGCCTCGGGCTTCTCGCCGCGCTGGGCATCGCGATCTTCGCGGCGCTGTCGGCGCTGGAATACGCACTGCTAAACAAGTGGCATGAGAGTGCGTTGAAAAAGCAGGGCTAGAATTTCGCCTGCTGGCGCGTCAAGGCGGCGTGGTCAGCAGCGTTGAGATCGAGCGCAGCGGCAATGGCGAATTGACTTTTCGCTTCGTCTTTATGGCCGGAGTAGAAAAACGCTTCGCCCCATTTGAGATGCAGGCGGCCCCAGTTGGGTGCGTATTTGTTCGCCTCTTCGAATTTGGCGAGTGCGAGGTCTGAGCGGTTCTTCTGCATCAGCGCCTCGCCCCACATCTCCAGCGGATCGGCGAAGTGCGGACTTCTGCGGTAAGCAACGCGAAACTTTTCGATTGCCGCGTCGTATTTGCCCTTTTTTAGCAGCGCTTCGCCCCACGCTTGGTAAGCGAACGGCAGGAGCGTTCCGGTGCCGGCGGCCTTAGCGTACCAATATTCGGCCGCGGCCCACATATCCTTGGCCAGCGGCTTATTTCCCTCGGCTATTGCCTGCTGCCATTCCTCAACACGTATGTCGCCGCGGGTGATCATGCAGTCGAAACAGTCCCGTGGCGTCTTTTCTATCCGCGAATGCGCACCCGGAAAATCGCCGGTCCTGGTACGAGCCAAGGCTTCACTCGGATACATTTCCATTACCGTGTCGAGTGCGCCTGCAGGGTCGTACGCGAAGTCCGCTTCCGCATATTGTTCTTCTTCTATGGCATCGCTCCAGCATTCGCGCGCAATATCGATGAAGAATTTACGCTGCAAGTACCCGGTGCTCTGCTTGGCATTATCGTTCGGTATAGGATGACGAGAGCATTCAGGCTCACCATTGGTATCAGGCGTTGCCGAACTTTCGTCAAGCAGATCGAAAGCGTGTTTTATGTCGTGTAGACCTGCCAAATTATCGATTGCGTCTTTGCAGTCTTCGGCGCCATCCTTGCAATATGCGCCGGCGTAAAGGCGTGCCGCAGCTGCATAATCCCCAATATCCCTCGCCAAATCCACGGCGGCGCTATAGCGGTATCGTTCGACCTCGCCAGAGTCGAGATCGACGGCGGCGTTTCTTTCGAGCAGAGTATCGAAGGTCTTTTGTTCCGCTGCGGCACTTTCCGAGTGCCCCAGCGCGCCTTCGGCATCGCTGAGATCGGAATGGGCAAGCGCGTATCTCGGCTCGATCGCGATGGCTTCGCGGTACAGCGTGATCGCCTGCGTCTGGGCCTTGGGACTGTTAGGGTATTCCTGCACCATCAGCAGACCCAATTCCACAAAGCCCCAAGCACGCTGAAATTTATCGCTGCTTTTTGTCTGCTCCTCGAATTTCTCTCGTGCCTCTTTGATGTCCCTTTCCTTGTCTGCGGGAGAACCATCTCTATTCGCGAGATATGCCGCATAAAGAAAAGGCTGTGTGTCCTGATAAACGCACTCCGCCGCGGTCCTCAACAGATCTTTCAGGGTCTTTCCATCGGAACCATCCGACATGAAGGCGCAGACGTGGGTACCGATGCTCACAGTGGCGCTGACCTGCTTATCTGTCGCGTACACGACGCCCGTCAAATGCGTTTCATGGCCGATCAGCAGGTGCAGATCGCGATTGAGTTCGCCAAACGTCGTCCCGCTTTCGGGAATCTCGATTTTGATGTCGTCTGCCCAATTGTTCTCCACCGGTTTGGCGATGGGCTCGCTTTCGGAGACGGTGTAGATATCGTTCATTTCTGCAGTGAAGAGCTTCGCGATGGTTTCGCCGTTCAGGCTGTTATCCTTGGAGGGGTAGCCCGACGACACGTTGAACGCCTCGATTACCAGGCCATCGGCGCGCCAAGCGGACACAATCCAAACAATCGCAAGTCCGATCACCGCAGCCACGGCTGCACCCGCCAGCCATCTCAACAGGTTCACTTCCCACCTGCTTAGGATTGACGAGTCGATCTTGCGTGGCTTTTGGTCTTTGACAGTCTGGTTGCCTTCGTTGGCCATCGCCCTAACCCCTGTCGCCTAGGCATTAACAGCGTAACCGTAGGACAATTAGAGAGTAATCTTTAGCGCAATTACAATGATAGGTTGATTATACATATAACATGATGTTGATGATATATTTGTACATGTATGATATGTGAAGTCTTGATTTCTACGATGAAAAGTGTGATTTTCTGTCCATGGCTGCGCCTTTCCACCAAATGCTCACCGCGAACCGGCTGCGCGACGGCGACGTCGTCTATTGGCGCGCGGGCGGCTGGGTGGAAGCGTTCGGCGAAGGCGAGGTCCTTTCCGCGGACGCCGAGGCCGAAGCGGCGCTTGAAGCGGCGCGGAAATCCGTTGCCGATAACGTCGTGGTCAATCCGTACCTGTTCGACGTGCGCGCGGATGCGGACGGCGTTCATCCGGTGAAGGAGCGCGAGATCGTCCGCGCCGCCGGGCCCAGCGTGCGGGGCGATCTGGGAAAGCAGGCGGAGGGCCTCACCCCCGGCCAGGTTCTGCGCGACGCCGCGCGCGATCTGATGGCAAGTCCAAGACAGGCTCGAAGCGGGAACCCGAAGGACGACGATGTATCGATATGACGAATTCGATGCCGCCTTCGTGCGCCAGCGCGTGGAACAGTTCCGCTATCAGGTGGAGCGCAGGCTTTCCGGCGAACTGAACGAAGACCAGTTCAAGCCGCTGCGGCTGATGAACGGGTTATACCTCCAGCTTCACGCTTACATGCTGCGCATCGCGGTGCCTTACGGCACGCTGTCGGCCAGGCAATTGCGCATGCTGGCGCACATCGCGCGCAAATACGACAAGGGCTACGGCCATTTCACCACGCGCCAGAACCTCCAGTTCAACTGGCCCAAGCTGAAGGACGTGCCCGACATCCTGGCCGAGCTCGCCACCGTGGAAATGCACGCCATCCAGACCAGCGGCAATTGCATCCGCAACGTCACCGCCGATCATTTCGCGGGCGCCGCCGCCGACGAAGTGGAAGACCCGCGGTCGGTGGCGGAGATCATCCGCCAATGGTCGAGCCTGCATTCGGAATTCAGCTTCCTGCCGCGCAAGTTCAAGATCGCGGTGAGCGGGGCTAAGCACGATCGCGCGGCGTTGAAGTTCCACGACATGGCGGTCGAGATCGTCAAGAACGAAGCGGGCGAGACCGGCTATCGCGTGCTGGCCGGCGGCGGCATGGGGCGCACGCCTTATATCGGTTACGTGGTCGGCGATTTCGTCGCCAAGCCGGATCTGCTGGCGTTCCTCGAAGCCGTATTGCGCGTCTATAACGAGAATGGCCGGCGCGACAATATCTTCAAGGCGCGGATCAAGATCCTGGCGCACGCGCTGGGGCCAAAGGAAATGCGCAAGCGCATCGAACGCGAATTCGCCGAGATCAAGGCGGCGGGAACGCTGACGCTGCCGAACGAGGAACTCAAGCGTATACAGGCCTATTTCGCGCCGCCCGCGTTCGAGAAGCTGAACGATGTCCCGCCCGAATTCGAAGCGGCGTTGCGCGGCAAGGATTTTGCCGACTGGACGAAGACCAACCTGCATAAGCACCGTGCGCCGGGCTACGCTATCGCCACGATTTCGCTGAAATCCATCGGCGGCGTGCCGGGCGATGCGAGCCACGAACAGTTGGACGCGCTGGCCGATCTGCTCGACCAATACGGCATGGCGGAAATCCGCGTCAGCCACGAACAGAATCTGGTGCTGCCGCATGTGCGCAAGAAGGATTTGCCCGCAATTTTCGCGCGGCTGAAGGAACTCGGCCTAGCCACGCCCAACGCCGGACTGATCACCGACATCATCGCTTGCCCCGGCTTGGATTACTGCGACCTGGCGAACGCGCGTTCCATTCCCGTCGCGCAGAAGATTGCCGAACGCTTCGCCGACCTCGACCGCCAGCACGACATCGGCGAATTGAAAATCAAGATTTCCGGCTGCATCAACGCCTGCGGCCATCATCACGCCGGACATATCGGCATCCTCGGCGTCGACAAGAAGGGCGTGGAGTTCTACCAGCTCCAACTCGGCGGCTCGGCCGCGGAAGACGCCTCCATCGGCGAGATCATGGGGCCGGGTTTCGGCGCGCACGAGATCGTCGACGCCGTGGAACGCACGATCGAAACCTATCTGAGGCTGCGCAACGACGGCGAACGGTTCCTCGACACCTACCGGCGCGTCGGCATGGAGCCGTTCAGGAACATGGTCTACCGGGAGCAACTCCATGCCGCTCATTAAGAACGGCGCGGTCGCCGAGAACCTCTTCACGGACGTCGTCAACGGCGGGCCGCTGCCCGATGGGCCGGCCGTCGTTTCGCTGACGCGCTTCCTCGCCGAGCGCGAGACTCTGCTGGCGCGCAACGCGCCGCTCGGCGTGCGGCTCAAGTCCGACGAGTCGCCGACCGCGCTGGGCGAGGATGTCGCCCGCTTGTCGCTGATCGTGCTGGAGTTCCCTAAGTTCCGCGACGGGCGCGCCTTCTCCTGGGCGCGGATGCTGCGCACAAGGTTGGGCTTTCACGGCGAAATCCGCGCCAGCGGCGATTTCCTTTACGACCAGCTCGCTTACATGACGCGCGTCGGCATTGACGCCTTCGAGGTGCCGGAAAAGATCACGCCGGAAATTCTCCGGCGTGCGCTGGGCGAAATGCGCTTCGTCTACCAGCCGAGCGTGGACGGAAAGAAGACGATCCGCCAATTGCGCGCCGGCTCGTAAGCGCGGCCGTCCGAACCCTTGCCAAAATGGCAGGAAAGCCGCTTGCGGCGCGGACTTTCGACAATTCGCGACAATTATTATGCCCAATTCAGACGGAATGCGTGGGGCCGACCGTTAGAATTGGGTCAAGTCAACCTTATGAGGTTACCCCATGAAGTGCAGGATCATTGTTCCCTTCCTTGCGTCGCTGGCGCTGTGTGCGTCGGCGGCGATGGCGCAAGATGCGCCGAAGGCTCCGCCCGCGCCAATCGCCGGGCAAATGGGGCATGGCCACTGGCACATGAACAGGGCGGACATGGAGAAGTTCCACGCCCAGATGTGCACCGATCACTACGCTCGCGCCGTCGGTAAGCTGGCGTATCTCGAAACCAAACTGGCGCTCACCGACACGCAGAAGCCGCTGTTCGAGCGCTGGAAGCGCGTCAGTCTCTCGTCCGCCAAGGCGCTCTCCGACGAATGCGGGACGATGACGCCGCCCGCAGAGGGCGCCTCCATCGTCGACCGGCTGAAGCTGCACGAGAAAATGATGAAGGCACGGCTTGCCGACCTTGACGCCCAAATGCCGGCGCTCGAAGCGCTTGTGGCGTCGCTGAGCGACGAGCAGAAGCGCGTCTTCGACCACCACGGGATGTTCGAAGAAGGCGGTATGCACGGCATGGGCGGGATGATGGAGCACTGGCACCATCACCACGACGGCGGCCGCGACAACGACAACGACGCGCCGCCTCCGCCGCCGGCCAACTAATCCACCTCCGCAACTGCCCCTGCGGAGTCTAACTCCACCTTCCTCGCGAGAGGGAGGTGGAGTTCTTTCTTGACCCCCAGCCTCCTATGCCCCAAGAAGCGCGCGCCATTTTGGGGCTTTGCCCATGAACGCGCCGACGCGTATCGACCATTTCGCCACGATCGAGAAAGCCATCGGCGCGCTCAAGCCGGCCGAACCGGTCTATTGCCTGTTCCCGCAGAAGTTCCAGATCGCGGCCAAGCGCTTCCTCGACGGTTTTCCCGGCGACGCGATGTATGCGGTGAAGGCGAACCCCGTGCCGCAAGTGCTCGATCTCGTCCATGCCGCGGGCATCCGCCATTTCGATACCGCCTCGTTGGGCGAAGTCGAGCTGGTGAAGAGCCGTTTTCCCGACGCGATCTGCCATTTCATGTCGCCGGTGCGTTTGCCCGGCCACGCCAAGGCCGCGTTCGAGAAATACGGCGTCACCGATTACGTCGTCGATTGCGATTACGAGCTCGACAAGCTGATCGCCGAAACCGGACGGCCGGAAAAGCTGCGCATCTTCGTGCGGCTGGTGACGCAACTGGGCGGCGCGCTGCTCGAACTCTCCAGCAAGTTCGGGACCAACCCCGAAGAGGCCGCGCGGCTGCTTAAGCGCATCGCCGAGCTGGGGGCGGCACCCTGTCTTACGTTCCATGTCGGCTCGCAATGCCTGTCGTCGTTCTCTTATGGCCAGGCGATCGAGATCGCGCGGCGCGCGATCGACAAGTCGGGCCTCAAGATCGCCGCGCTCGACATCGGCGGCGGCTTCCCCGCCCAGTACAACAACAACGACGTGCCGCCCTATCACTGGTATTTCGACACCATCCGCGAAGCCTTGGCGACGCTGGAGCGCGACGACCTTCCCATCCTGTGCGAGCCGGGGCGCGCGCTGGTCGCGGAAGGTGTGTCGCTCATCGCCCAGGTGGTGCTGCGCAAAGGCGACCGGTTGTTCATCAACGACGGCACCTATGGCAGTTTCGACGAACTGACTTTGCCCGGCTGGAACGCCGATTATCCCACGCGGGTGTTCACGGTCGATTCCAAGAACCGCGCCTTGCCGCTGCCCGGCGCGTTGAAACCGTTCCGCGTCTACGGGCCGACCTGCGACACGCTCGACGTGCTGCCGCGCCCGCAGATGCTGCCCGAGGGGATTGGGCCGGGCGATTACATCGTCTTCGACATGATGGGCGCCTATTCGGTGGCCGTGCGTACGACCTTCAACGGCTTCTACCCGGACAACTGGGCGCAGATCGGGAACTAAGGGCGAGTAGCGAATAGGGAGTAGCGAATAGGGATTCCCTACTCGCTATTCGCTATTCGCTTATCGCCAACGAAACCTTAACATCCAGGCGTTACCGTACCGCGGCGAGGGAACGCATGCCGACGGCGAAGGAACGTTTGTGCCATCTGTTGGAGCTGGCGGAAGAAGGGCCGGCGCAGCGCACCGCGCTGGTCGGCGAGCTTGCCGATCTCCTGCTCGATTGGCCACCCGATTGCCCCCCAGCGATGCGCGCACCGGTGGTGGCGCTGCTGGAAAAAACGTCGCGCGAGACCGACGACGGCACGCGCGCGAGGCTGGCGGCGCGGCTGGGCGGGCATGGCGAACTGCCGCTCGATCTGGTCAACGAATTCTTTCTCTCAGCGCCCGCGCGCGTCCGCCGCGAAATCCTGATGCGCAACGAATTGGCCGGCGAGGCGAACGACATCGCGGCGGCGCCCGATGCGGCATTGCTCGTCGCCGCCGCGCGCGATGCCAGGGCCCACGATTTCGCCGAACGGTTCGGAACGGCGTTCGGCATCGCGCCGCACACCGCCCAGACGATCCTGTCCGATGCATCGGGCGAGGCGCTGGCGGTTTTGTGCAAGGGCGCGCATCTGGACCGCGCGACATTCTCCGCCGTGGCGCTGCTGAAAGGCGCGCCTGCGGACGACACGGCCGCGCAGCTTTCCGCCTTCGACATCGTGCCTCAGCACGCCGCCGAACGGTTGACGCGCACCTGGCAGATTCACCACCCGCCGCCCGAACACAGGCAAACAGCCGCCGCGGAATGATGTTCGCGGCAATCCGCATCGGCTATGCTCCCTTCGCACAGCGCGATGGGGCAAGTCATGCGGTTCGTTCGATCATCGATCCTGGGCGCGGGCGCGCTGCTCGCCTTCTCGAGCGTGGCGGCGGCCGACGGTGATTGGCAGACCGTCAGCCTGGAGGACGATCCCGGCATTACCATCGACGTGCCGGCGGTCGTCGGCAAGGACTACCTGCCGGATGACAAACACCGCGAGCAGGGCGATGTGATGTTCTTCGCGGTCACCACCGACAATGGCGGCGACCTATCCTGCCTGCTGAGCCGCACGAAATACGGCAAGATGCTGGGACCGAAGGACGCCGCCGCCAAGCTCGCCTCCGCGACGCGCAACCTGTTGTGCACGGGCGGCGACGGCGCCGTCAACATCACGGTCGGAGAATCCCGGTCGCTGATCAGCAACGGCTTTCCGGCCGGCGAATGTGCGGCGAGCTACACCGACAGCAAAGACAAGAACTCCGGCTGGATCTCGAGCGTGCTGGCCGTCGCCGCGCCGCAGGCTTTCTATCAGCTGACCTGCGAAGTGCGCACCGTCTCGCAGGACCAAGCGCAGGCGGAATGGGTCCTGCACTGGTCCGGCGAAGTCGCGCACATCCGCCAGAGCCTGCACCTGCCGGCGGAGAAATAGGTGCGCCGTTACACGTCGCCGTGCACGTCGCTGCGTTCGCGCGTCTTGGCGAATTTCACCTTCGGGAATTTTTCGGCGACGTAGCCCAGCTCCCACGCGCTCTTGGCCAGGAACACCGGCGCGCCGTCGCGATCGGTGGCCATGCCGCCGCGGTTGGACTCCACGAACTTCTCCAGATCGGTCGGCGCCGCCGACAGCCAGCGCGCGGTATCGAAGGGCGAAGCTTCCAGTTCGGCCTCGAGTTCGTATTCGTCGCGCAGCCGCGATTTCAGCACGTCGAGCTGCAAGGGGCCGACCACGCCGACGATCCAATAGTTGCCGATGGCGGGCCTGAAGACCTGGGTCACGCCCTCTTCGGCGAGACTGGTGAGGGCGCGCGCCAGATGCTTCTGCTTCATCGGGTTGCCGAGCCGCACGCGGCGCAGGATTTCCGGCGCGAAATTCGGGATGCCGGTGAAGACGATCGCGCCGGACTCCGACAGCGTATCACCGACGCGCAAGACGCCGTGATTGGGAATGCCGATGATGTCGCCGGGATAGGCCTCGTCCACCGTCTCGCGCGTCTGGGCGAAGAACAGGATCGGGTTGTGCACGCCGATCACCTTGCCGGTGCCCGATTGGACGAGCTTCATGTTGCGGCGGAAGCGCCCGGACGCCAGCCTGACGAACGCCACGCGGTCGCGATGATTGGAGTCCATGTTGGCCTGGACCTTGAAAACGAAACCCGAGACTTCGTGATCCGAAGGCTTGACCTCACGGTCCTTGGCGGCTTGCGGGCGCGGCGACGGCGCGTGCTGGGCCAAAGCCGCCAGCAAATCCTTCACGGCGAAATTCTTCAGCGCCGAGCCGAAGAAAACGGGCGACAGATGGCCTTCGCGATAAGAGGCGGGATCGAAGCGCGACAGCCCGGCGCGTGCCAGCTCCAAATCGTCTTCGAGCTTGAATCGCACGTCATCGGGCAGCGGCGCGGGCGAATCGCCAAACGGCACGAACTCGTCCGCATAAAGATCGTAGACGCCTTTGAAGTTCAGCCCGTGCCCGGCGGGCCAGGCCATCGGCGCCACGTCGAGCTGCAGCTGGTCGGAGATTTCGTCGAGCAGCTCGAAAGCGTCGCGTGCCTCGCGGTCCATCTTGTTGACGAAGGTCATGATCGGGATGTCGCGCAGCCGGCAGACCTCGAACAGCTTGCGCGTCTGGCTTTCGATGCCCTTGGCGGCGTCGATCACCATCACCGCGGAATCGGCGGCGGTCAGCGTGCGGTAGGTGTCCTCGGAGAAATCCTCGTGGCCCGGCGTGTCGAGCAGGTTGAAGATCGCGCCCGCATATTCGAAGGTCATCACCGCGCTGGTCACCGAGATGCCGCGCTCCTGCTCGATCTTCATCCAGTCGGACCGCGCGCGCCGCGCCTCGCCGCGCGCTTTGACGCGGCCGGCCTCGTGGATCGCCCCGCCGAGCAGCAGCAGATGCTCGGTCAGAGTGGTTTTGCCGGCGTCCGGGTGGCTGATGATGGCGAAGGTGCGCCGGCGCGCGGTTTCGTGCGAAATAGTGTGCGGCATGGCGGCGGGGGAGTAGCAGGACAACTACCGTCCTGCAAGGATCGTTTATAATGCTGCAGTTGCAGGTGGAGTCGAACCGATGCGTCACTCGACCATAATCGGGATTAGCGTCATTGCGATGTTCCTCATCGGCCTTCAAGTATGGAATGCCCGACGGCCAGTCCCAACAGCGCAGCCCGCCTTGCCACCATTGACGAGGAATCTCCCAGCGGATGTCGACAAAGCCGACCTCACATTCAAGAAGCGTATCCGACAGCGATTTCCCGTGGGGACGCGTGAAGACCTGATCGTGATGAAACTGAGGACCGAAAAATTCCAGGTGCGCACCGACAAGGATGGCCGGCGAGAGGCATATTTCGAGCAGACGAGATATCCCTGCAAAGAGATGTGGCGCGTGTTCTGGCGTGTGGACGCCGCCGGCAAACTTTACGACATCAATGCCATTTATGGCTTGGGCTGTCCGTAGCGCTCGGTCACTTCACCAGGATCGTTCATACGCTGTCGCTATGAACTCCCTCGCGTGCTTCGCACGCTCGCCGGGGATGACAAGTTGAGTTTACACCACCTTTTCGTCCACGAACGCCCGGCCGTCGCGGTCCTCGATCTCCACGATCCACAAATCGCGATCGAATTTCATCTGCTTTTCGAAATAGGCCGCGGCGCGCGCCTCGTCGCAAGCTCCGCCCAGCGGCTTAGCCCACGCCAGTTCGCCGTCGCCGGTGCGCACCTGATTGAGAATAGTGCAAGTGCCGTCCAGTAGCGCGACCTTGAGGAACACCGCGCCGGCTTCCTCGGACCCTTTCTTCACGACATAGGCCTGCGCGCCCGCCACTTCCGCACGGCGGATCAAGGCGCGAACGAAGATGCCGGCTTTCAGGCGAGGGATCATGGGGCTGTGTAGCACGCAACGGCGAATAGCGAATAGCGAATGGCGAATAGAAAGGAACCCTACTCGCCATTCGCCTATGCGGCCGCGCCGCGGAACGGCAGGATTTGCGCCTGCTGCGGCGGCGCCAGGCGTTCGCCCTTCTCGCCGATGGCGGCGTAAGGCAGGCGCACGCGCACCACCGTGCCTTCGCCGAGAGTGGATTCCAGCACCGCTTCGCCGGCGTGCATCGCCGCCAGCGCCTTGACCAGCGACAACCCCAGCCCGGTGCCTTCCTTGGCGCGCACATGCTCGCCTTCGACCTGTTCGAAAGGCTTGCCCAGCCGCTCGAGGTCCTTCTTGGAGATGCCGACGCCGGAATCGGCGACCGCGATCTCGATGCCGCGCGAATCCAGGCCGGCGCGGATGCGCACTTCGCCGCCGCGCGGGGTGAATTTCACGCCGTTCGACAGGAGATTGACGAGGATCTGCTTGACCGCCCGCTTGTCGGCGAAGATCAGCTTGGCGCCCGGCGCAATTGCGGTCCTGATCGCCACGCCGGCCCGCTCCGCCGGCAGCTTGACGAAACGCACGGACGCCTCCGTCACCTCGGCCAGATCGAACACTTCCTCCGACAGCTCGAACTTGCCCGCTTCGATCTTCGACATGTCGAGAATGCCGTTGATCAGCTCCAGCAGGTGATTGCCCGATTCGTGGATCAGCCGCGAATATTCGAGATAGCGCGGCCCACCGAGCGCGCCGAACATCTCGTGCGCCATCACTTCGGAAAAGCCGATGATAGCGTTGAGCGGCGTACGCAGCTCGTGGCTCATGTTGGCCAGGAAGCGCGATTTGGCGCGGTTGGCCTGTTCGGAGAGATCGCGCGCCTCGATCAGTTCGCGCTCGTAAGCCTTGCGTTCGGTGATGTCGCGGGTGACGGCGACGATGTCGGAAGCTTCGCCGTTCGGTTTAGGCACGGGACGGCAGCGGATTTCCGCCCACACGTGGCTGCCGTCCGCACGCTTCAATCGCACTTCCGCCGAGGCCGGCCGCGCGAAATAGCTCGCTTCCATGAACGCGGCCTGCATCGCCTTCAGATCGTCGGGATGCACCAGGGCCGCCGGCGCCAGTCCGAGCAGATTCTCGGGCGCCTGGCCGAGCAGCGCGCGCGCGGCGGGACTGGCGAAGCGGATGCGTCCGTCGGCGCTGTGCCGGGTGATCAGGTCCATCGCATTGTCGGCGAGGAAACGGTACATGGCGGCGCCTTCGGCGGCGGCCTGGTCGGCGGCGCGCTGGCGGTCCTGCGAGGCGGCGGCGATGAGCGCGGCCTGGATCACCGCGGCCAGCACCGAGACGGCATAAAAGCCCCAAGCGGGCGATGGCAAACGAGAGATGGGCAGCGCGCCGACGGCTTGGATACCGGCCACAACCAGCAGCGCCGCCGAGGCCGCGATCGCGGCGCGCAACACGGCGGGGCGTCCTCCGGCCAGCGCCGCTTCGGCAGGCACCAGCGCGAACCACACCACCAGCGGCGAAACCACGCCGCCGGTCAGCGCGGCCAGATAGCCAATCAAGGCGGCGAAGATCGCCAGCGCCGCCTGCTCCAGGATTGCAAGCGAAATAGAGGTGTAAGCCAGCAAAGCCAGGATCGCCGGCGCTAAAAGCCCGGCGATGGCGATGGCTTCGGCGACGTCGGGACGGCCGACCAGGCCGACGAATGCAACCGAGAGAGCGGCGCCGAGTGCGGCCTTCGAGGCCTGCACGGCGACGAACAACCGGCGTTGCGCGGTTTGATTCGTTTCCTGTGGCGCCGCCGTTTTTCTGTGAATATCCATCAACCGCAACCGCCCCAGGGTATCGCGCGGGCGCATCCTGGCGTTCCGCTGCTTAACGAACGTTGAACGCGCCGCGGATTTGTTCGTAAATTCACAAGATTTGCAGCCGTCTGCGTTTACGCTTCGGTAACGATGGTGGCGCGATTCGGGCGCGCCCGGCCATCGCCCGACGCTTGTGCAAGGTCTTCTAGGAAAACCGCAATCGCATGGCGGCGCGCCGACCGTCGACAGCGCCGCGGGCTTCACTGCCACCATCGAACTTCCGGCGGCGTAACACCTTCCTTGTCATGGCCGTTGCCCGGCACTTGTCTCGAATTTGAATCAACGGCGCCTAAACAAAGTTCCGAATTTGACGTTTTCTTGAATCGAGACAGAGCGAATGCGGCAAAGCCGCGTTTTGCCTAATGGCAGGAACCAGTCGGATTTACCGGATCGTATCGAACTTTACCGATTCCTTTCAGCCGACGGCAAAGGGCATGGCATAGATTTCTCGCGTGCTGGCGAGAAAGGCCGTCTGATGATTTTCCGAGCCGTACTCTCGATCGCTTTCGTTGCGGTGTTTCTTCCGCACGAACCCGATGTGGGTCTCGGCAGGCCGAGCGCCGGAGGCATTTTTTCCCCCAAGATGAGCGAATGGGCGGACGCCAATTTGCCGGCGGCGGCACAGCTTTGCGGAAACTATCAAGAGGCGTGTGCCGGCGGGCTGGACCTGGCCGGCGATCTTCGCAGCATGATTTTGACCAATCTCGACCGCGTCAAGGCCGAGCTTAAGGAGAGCGATCGGGCGAGGTCCGCTCAAGGGAGGAACTTCGGCAGCAGCCTCGCCGCACGCATTTCGCGTTTCGAGAACTAACTCTTAGCGAAGGAGAAGCGAAGAATCCGGAGCATGATCCGATCCAACCGGGTCGGATCATGTTCCATTTTGGGACGCGGCTTCCTCTTCCTTGATCCAGGCCCTGAGGCGCGCAGGTTGAGGCGCGAAGACCATGCCGTAGTGCTGGGCCAGCCGATCGAGCGCGATCTTCAGAACCACCTTCGCCGAAGCCCTCGGCCAGCCGCGCGCCCGTTCGCTCTGTTCCAATCCGCTCAAGTGGCAGCAAACATCGAACAGGATGTCCGCGAGGCCAGGCCCCGCCGCCCGCATGGCCGCGGAAAAACGCTGCTTGGCGGCGAGCACCGTGTCGGACAGCAATTCGGGCTTCTGCGCGCGGCAGCCGAAGACCACCGGCGCGCTCAAATCCACGCCTAACCTGGGACTGAGCTGGGCGAGCGTGTAATCGCGCCGCAGCCGCTCGCCGGCCTGGCACTGCACCTCGCTGACCAGCCGGCGCTGGCACATCCACAGCAGGGGAGATTCCGCCGCGTTGACGACGACGCGCTGCTCGCGTCCATGCTCGTCGGAGATTATCCGTGTACGGCGCAACTGGTGCTGGGCGGCGAAGGGATCGGTTCCGGCAAGGGCGCGCGCATACCAGCCTTCGCCCGCTGCGGTGAGGACGAGTCGGGCGCCGTCGTCGCCCTCCGCCGCCAGCCAGCCCTTGGCGCGCATGGCGGCGGCCAGCGAGGCCTCGACCTTGATCTTGGCGTGACGTGCGGCTCGCGCCCGCGCCACGATTCCATAGCGACCGTCCTCGCCCTGTTGCAGATGCGCGCCCGCGAGCAATTTGCGCAAGATCTTGCGGGCCTCGCGCGCCAGTTCGCTTTCGGTGAGCGCGCTCATGGGCTCCTCCCGGCGCGGCGCAACATGGCTTCAAGCCAGTCGAGCGTGCGGTCGACCTCGGGATCCTCGCGCAGCTCCTCGATGCGGCGTAAGGCATAGCCCACGGTGGAGGGATCGCGTCCGAAGACCCTGGCCACTTCGGCCGGGCTCATCTTGAAAACAATATGACTGAGGTACATCGCGATCTGGCGCGCGAAGGCGGCCTTGGGAGGCCGCCGCGTCGTGGCGCAAAGGTCTTTCAGCGCCACGCCGGAGACATGCGCGACAGCCGCTTGCACCAACCAGGCCTGCTCGCGCACCGGCGACATGGGCGACCCGGCCTGTTGTCCTTTGACCTGGACCGCGGCCGATTTCATCATGGGAACCCCCTTGCTACGACGGCCGGAATTAAGCCCGACCTGCGGAGGACAATTATCCCAAATATGTACTTGACAACACAAACGCATGTGCTAGTATTCAGGCCAGAAAAGGACGCTGGTTATGAATACATTCTCAGAAGCCCGGTTTAACGACGAAGCAACCGCCCGCGAATGGTTTGAGGCTGCCCGGTGGCCCCACGGCCCGCTCTGCTCGCACTGCGGCAGCCGAGAGCATTACGAGACGAAGATAGCTGGCCGCTACCGCTGCGCGGGGCGGGATTGCCGGAAGGACTTCACGGTCACGACCAAGAGCGTCATGGAAAGCAGCCACGCCCCTCTAACGCAGTGGGCCGTGGCGTTCTACCTCGTGAACTCCAGCAAGAAGGGCTTCAGTGCCCTCCAGCTACAGCGCGCCTTGGGCTGCCAGTACAAGACCGCCTGGTTCATGCACCACCGGATCATGGAAGCAATGCGGCAGGGCGGCCTAGACTTTCCCCCGATGGGCGGAGAAGGGCAGATCGTCGAAGCGGACGAAACGTATTTTGGCCCGGTCGAAGAGCGCATTCCATCGAAATATCGCGGCTCGCGTCCTTTCACCAAAGGCGGAAGGGTGGGCGTCGGCGGGAAGCGCGCCATCGTTTCGCTCGTGCAGCGCGGCGGCAAAGTGCGTTCGTTCCACGTTCCTCGCACCGATAAGGCCACGGTCTCCAAGATCGTCCGCGATAACATCGCGCATGAGAGCCGCCTCCATACGGACGAAAGCAAGCTCTATACGGGTGCGGATCAGCTTTTCGCGGCGCACGAAACCGTCAATCATTCCGCGAAAGAATACGCACGGGAGGACGTGACAACCAATTCAGCGGAAGGCTACTTCTCGATTTTCAAGCGCGGAATGCGCGGTGTGTATCAGCATTGCAGCGAAAAACACCTGCACCGCTATCTTGCAGAATTTGACTTCCGCTATAACCATCGTGAGGCGTTGGGCTGGAATGATGAAGCCCGCACGGTCGCGGCTGTTCGCGCCGCCGAAGGCAAGCGCCTCACCTATCATCAACCTCGTTAAGTCGCGGAGCTTTAAGGCGCTCGCCGCGCATTTTTCGCGTTGGCGGCAGACGCGGCTTTGAATCGACGTGCGCGCGGCTTGCGGGGAATATCTTTTAGTCGCGTCGGAGAACCCCGAAACGCGCCTCGCAACGCCTTGCGCACACGTTGCTCTGTTTCTTCCTGACTAAATTGATCTTGCGCGTTAGCCACTTCACTCTCCCGCTATCTGATCAACCCAACGATAGAACTTGCTATCGCGCTTTAGCGCTTCAACAGCATCCACAACACTCGCACCGTCAGCGATGTTTCTTCTTATATCGATAGTCCCATCGAATAGGAAATCTAAGAGTTTTGTCGGATGCCGCGCTCGATTATTCATTACCGGTACAAATGGATAGAGCACTACCCCATTCTCATTCGGTGCGGCCGGCTCAATATGATATTCACTCATAAACACTACCACGTTTATCCGCTGAGTTATGCGATAGAACTCCTGGGCACTCTGCACAAGGTTCGTTTCTATTTTGGGGTCTTGGAGACGCCATTCCTTGGGAAAAGCACACCAGATCACAGCTGGCGCATTGTCTGGCACCTGTCCACGCTTCTTGCCCAATGCGTTTCGCAATGTCGCGGCAGAATAGTCATCAGTGCCAATATGCGTCACTTCAACATTGACCTTCTCAACGCCTTTCGTTGCGGAAAAATCAAAATCCTGACCTTTAATACCAGTCTCGGGACTGACGTGAAGACTGAATCCCCCCTCATGGAAATGTCGCGCCGCCATCAGCTCGTAGAACACGTCCTCCCTGCTACGCGCGCGCAATCTCCGACAGAATTCCGCAAACCCATCCATCCCTCGCAATAGGAACAGTGTTTCTCCGACTGTGGTTATCCTCTCGGCAAACCGATACGACACACTACCGTCCGGCAGGCGTGTAGACTGAAAAAAGGGGTCTGCCAGTGGCCCCATAGGTTTGATCCGTAGGCAGTCGGCTATGATTAGGATTGCGGCTAGCACATACTTGTCACCGACGCCGCTTGCCCTCTTGCGGATTAGATCAACCACACGTCGGGGAATTTCCTCGCCAAATTCAAACGGCACTCGTTCAAGGGACTGCGCTGCGCTTGCCAACTCGGCGGCGGGCCGCCTCTTCAAGCGCCCCCGCGACAAGCGCTGCTTGTGCCCGCGTGTCATAGATTTGACCTTCGGCGGCCTCGTAGACCTCCCAGCTTACGGCTGGTGGCCGACACCAAAACTGGCGACCGGAAGAACCTACAAAGAGTCCACCACCTCCGCCAATCTGTAGAAGATGGTAACTCTCTCGCCCAGCGAAAAAGCGAAGCCCGTAAGATTTTGTCCGGCGGCTATTAGGACTATTGTCTTTCTTTATTTTAGCCTCCAAAATGGCTATAAACAGGCACATTTAGTGGCATACTATCCCTTGACATTGTGTTGTCAAGTACATATTTGGGACAATTATCCTATAGATTGTTCAAAGTTGGATAAGGAGCAACCTGCAATTGGTGCTAGGCGCGAATTATCGTTACGTAACTGAGTGTTAGCTTTGCCAAAATGTCGCGGCATAGGCGGGGATAAGCCAAACCGAGGCTTACCGTCCTGCCCGTTGATACCGCTCAAAAGTTGTGGGATTTTAGTCTTTATTATTCAACCAGAACGATTTCCCCGCCTGCCGAACTTGCTGTTGACAGCAAAGCGGCCGTCTCGCTCGGCTTCACGTTCAGCTTTTTGGGCATGCGCGTGCGTCGATCCTGGCCGACGAAAGGGGCGCGTCCATTTCCGCGCCGGTCGGGACCGAAGAAATCGCCCGCCAGGATGAATGGTCTCGGCGCGATCACGGCGATGCGCAGCTTGCGAATGATCGTGGCCGCACTGACGGGGCGGACGAGGACGTCGGTCACGCCGTCGTCGCGCGCACTTTCGATCTGACGTCGCACCGGCGAACTGCAAACCAGAAAGATCGGCAGCATAGGATTGAGAACGCCCTCGGCGCGGCGCGCGGCCAAGGGAAACGGTACGCCGTCCACCGCGCCGGCGGTTTCGTCGCAGAAGGCGGCGTCCACGGTTGCGTTGCGTAGAAACTGGATCGCGTGTTCGCAGTCGGCGATCGCGCTCACATCGTTGACGCCGATGATGCCGAATGCGGTGCGCAGAACCGTGACCGCGTGCGGCTTGCCGCCCACGATCAGCACTTGCAGGTTTCTGAGATCCGCTCTGTCCATGACCGCGCCGTCACCCGCTCCTAGCATGGCGCAAGTGCCGTTAAACCGCCGTTAAGGCTTGCGCTAAGCAAGGCGAATGGCGAATAGGGAATAGCGAATAGAAGAAGTTTCTGCTCTATTCGCCTTTCGCCACTCGCACTTCGCCCCGCACCATGCCCGACACGCAATCGTTCGTCTTCACCGCCGCGAGCGCGATCCTGGTCCTCACCTATGCGCTGATCATCAGCGAACGCGCGAACCGCGCCGTCGCCGCCCTGCTAGGCGCCAGCCTGGTGATCCTGTTCGGCATCTTGAGCCAGCGGCAGGCCATCGGCACCATCGACTTCAATACGCTGGGCCTGCTCGCCGGCATGATGATCATCGTCGCCATCGCCAATAAGAGCGGATTGTTCGGCTATTGCGCGATCAAGGCCGCCCAGTTCGTCAAGGCGTCGCCCGCCGGCATCCTGGCGGCGCTGGCGCTGGTAACCGCGCTGCTCTCCGCCGCGTTGAACAACGTCACCACCGTGCTGTTGATCGCGCCGGTCACCTTCATCGTCTGCAAGGAGCTGCGCGTCGAAGCCTATCCCTTTCTGTTCGCCGAAATCCTCGCCAGCAATATCGGCGGCACCGCGACGCTGATCGGCGATCCGCCCAACATCCTGATCGGTTCCGCGACCGGGCTGAACTTCAACGACTTCCTGCTGGAGATCGCTCCCGTCGCCGCCATCATCATGGCGATGCAGCTTCTCATCTGTCATCTGATCTGGGGCATCAAGCTGAAGGGGGCGCCCGCCAACCGCGCCCGCGTCATGGAGCTGAACGCCAAAGCGGCGATCACCGACCGCTATCTGCTGGTCTGCTCGTTGTCGGTGATCGGCGCCACGCTGGCGGCCTTCGTCTTGGCCCAGCGCCTCGAAGCGGCGACCATCGCGCTCACCGGCGCCGCCATGCTGATGCTGCTGGAAAACCTGCGCCATCCGGTCCACCTGCACGGCGACAATGTCGCCAAGGTGCTGAAAGAAGTGGAATGGGTGACGCTGTTCTTCCTCGTCGGCCTGTTCGTGGTGGTGGGCGGGGTGGAGCGCGCCGGCCTGCTCGACCTCGCCGCCCATAAATTGTCGCTGGCCACCAACGGCAACCTTGCCGTCACGACGGGCGCGGTCTTGTGGGGTTCGGCGATCCTGTCTTCCATCCTCGACAATATCCCGTTCGTCGCCACCATGATCCCGGTGGTCAAGAGCTTGGGGCCCTCGCTCGGCGGCCCCGAAGCGCTCAGGCCGATCTGGTGGGCGCTGGTGCTCGGCGCCTGCCTGGGCGGCAACGGCACGCTGGTGGGCGCCAGCGCCAATCTTGCGCTCGCCGGCATCGCCGAGAGGAACGGCGTGCCGTTCCGTTTCGTCAAATTCACGCTGCTGGCTTTTCCAATGATGCTGGCCAGCATCGCCGTCGCGCAGGTTTATCTTTGGCTGTTCTATCTATGAGCGTCTGTTACGCGTGTGCGCGAAGTGCTAGCGTCCGGCGCATGAGAAAAACCGCTCGGACCGCCATCACCCTCCTCGCCGCGCTGTCGCTTGCCGGCTGCGGCATCATCTTCGCCACCGCCCACATGCGCGCCGGCAGGAACACGCCGGGGTTCAAAGCCGGCTACAGCGACGGCTGCGCCTCGGCAACCATCCAGGACACCAACTATCGCCACGATCAGGTGCGCGACGAAAGCGCTTACGCCACCGACAGGGATTACCGCGCCGGCTGGGCCAGCGGCTTCTACAATTGTCGCTCCACCAAGACGCACAGTCCCTCTTCTGGCCCGATCCCGGACGACAATCCGGGCGGGCGCACTTATTGAACGGAGACGACGATGCGCGGCTTGATCATGACAACGTTGCTGCTGGTCGTGGGCGCTTTGGCCGGGCTCTATGTCGCCTACGGCCAAGTCGATCCCTGCCGCGCACTGGCGGTGGAACAAGCCCGCCGGACGGTGGGATCGACGGCCAGCGGACTGGTCGAACCCTTGACGCGGATGGGGACCAGCCAGATGTCGTCGACCGCCTGTGTCCGCGGGCTGCTCACCTCCTGGCGCGATCGGATCGTGATCGACACCCTCTGAAGAGCCGTCGCTGAATCGTCGCAAACTGGTTAATGCCTCATTAACCTTTACGCGCAATCCTCCGTGCGCGGATTGTCGCATGCTGTTTTTCGTGTATGATCCGTACACGTTGTTAATGGGTGCAACTGCGATGCTGGGACATCTGGTTTACGGCCGCTACGGATATGGGAGCGACGGCGCAAGCCGCCGCGTCGCCCGCATGGGCTGGTTGCGCCGCGTGCTGAGCGCGCTGTTCCACCGGCACTGACCTCTATTCAAGCACCAGCAGATGGATGTCGCGCGCCGGCGCGAAGTTCGTGCGCACGGCCTCGAAAGTGGTCGGCCCGGTTCTCTTCAATTCCCCGTCCCAGCACAGCGACAGCGCGTTGTCCGGCTTGAGCTTGTCGAGCGTCAGGTGGAAACGCCCGATCGGACCGTTCCAATTGCTGGCCGTCTTCAGGATGTAATCCGTCTGATAGGCGTTGAGCATGCCGGGGCCGAGACCGTTGGGGCTGCCCTTGCGCGCCTTCATCATCGCCTTCACGCGCGCCAGCGTGGCGGCGTCCATGCAGAATTGCTTGGCAAAGGGATTCTCCATCGAACCGTCGAATTCCGACGGCACGGCGAAGGACTGGCCCGTCACCGGCTGGTAGGAATGTTCGATGACGACGGTCTTGTGCGCCGGAAAGCGCTGTGTCCAGTAGAACCTCGTGCGCACCGTCCATTGCGGTACGAATTCGTTGATGCCGTCGCCTTCCGCGACGCCCTTGTCCATGAGGAGCTTCTGTTTGGCGCGCGGCAGCTTTTCGAGCTTGATGTAGCCTTCGCCTGCGGCCGGATTGATCTGTGCGCCGGCCGCGACGACAAGCGCGGTGACGTCCTGGCCCTTGTAGAAGGCGCGTTGCTCCGTCTTGAACGCGACCGGCTTGCCGTCGACCACAATTTTGAAACCGACGAAGTTCACCGGATCGTCGGTGACGGCGCCCAGCGCGCTGCCCCAGAACATAGCAGTATCGATGTCGGGCAGCGGAAAGGCCACGATGGTATCGACGTCCTTCGCCGTGTCGTTGACGAATTCGAAGCGGATGCGCACCGCTTTGGGGCTGAGGGTAAGCTCTTCCGCCGCCATGCGGACCGGCGTGCTCCTGGTGAACACGATCCCGCCCGCACTCAGCGACGCGGAACTGTCGTCGGCAAAGGCCGGCGCGGCCGCAATCAGCAACGCGCCCGCAACGAAAGTGCAAATTGTCTTCGGCATGGAGACCTCCCCGCTTGCGCGGGGAGGATAGCATATCGTGGGTGTCTTATTCAGCCGCTATGGCCTCGCGCGGCGCGGTCTGCGCGTCCCTGCGCGCATGGTCCGCCACGCGGTCTTCGACCTCGCCGATGCTGCGCTTGAGTTCGGCGATCGAGCTGTCGATATCGACTTTCTGGCGTTCGAAAGCGGCGATACGCTCTTCGAACTTGCGCCGCGCATGCAAAAGCTGCTTGACGCTGAGGTTGCGGTCGTAGAGGTCGAGATATTCGCGGATTTCGGCGAGCGAAAAGCCCAACCGCCGTCCGCGCAGGATCAGGATGATCCGGGCGCGGTCGCGAACCGAATAAATGCGCGTCTGGCCGCGCCGCTCGGGCCCGATCAGGCCTTCGTCTTCGTAAAAGCGCAAAGTGCGCGCGGTGACGGCAAACTCTTTGGTAAGCTGACGGATGGTGTAAGTGTGGCTCATGGTTCCCTGCATTGCTTGCGCGGGCCACGGGTTTGCCGGTTTGCCGGTTCTAGGACCTGAGGCCCAATCCTGACAAATTCTCAGTACTAGATTTTAAGTTGACGCTAACGTCAACGTCAAGATACTTTCTCACCTTTTTCTAATTAAAAAAATTACATGAAATCTCAAGGTTTCCCGCCAATTCTTAGGTTGAAAGTCGATGCAGTGGTGCCAAAAGGGCCACATGGGCGGGAGAGAGAAAGAGGACATAACGTCCCCTTTTCCCTCCAATTCAATGGGTTATTCCACGGCACTGCGGACCGGGCGTGCTTCCTTGGACAGGTTCTCGGCGGCGAAGGTCCAATTCAGCAGCTTCGCCAGCACGGTCTCCAGGTAACGGGGCCGCTCGTTCTGATAGTCGAGGTAATAGGCGTGCTCCCAGACATCGACGGTGAGCAGGCAATTGACGCCTTTGGCCATCGGGCTTTCGGCGTTCGGCGTGCTCACGATCGAAAGCTTGCCGCCCGTCGAGACCAGCCAGGCCCAGCCCGATCCGAACTGCGTCTTGCCGGCCTCGGCGAGCGCCTCGATCAGCTTGGCCGCCGAACCGAAATCGCGGTCGATGGCGCGGGCCAGATTGCCCTGGGGCGCGGAGGCTTTGGGCGAAAGGCTGCGCCAATAGAAATCGTGATTCCACACCTGGCCGGCGTTGTTGAAAATCTTCTTGGCCCCGGCATCGGCGTGCGCTTTGTGCACGATCTCTTCCAGTTTCATCGCCGCGTATTGTGTGCCTTCCACCAACCCGTTCAGCGCATTCACATAGGCCTTGTGATGCTTGTGATAGTGAAACGAGATGGTGCGGGCGCTGATGACGGGTTCGAGGGCGTTGTCGGCCCATGGCAGGGGCGAAAGACTGAACGGCGAGGCCATTATGGTACTCCTTCGGCAAGTTGGGGGCGGCGAAACGCTCACGCCCTTTGGCCGGCGAGTCAAGAATAATTATAATGTGACGATAGTTTCAGCGGCGGCGCGAGCTGCCGCGCGAGGGGGTGGTTGTCGGCCGGCTGAAAGCGCACGAGCCGGCGGTCGCCGAAGCGGCGGCGATCGCGGTCAGCCATCCCAAATGGGACGAACGGCCGCTGCTCGTCGTGGTTCCGAAACCGGGGCAGATGATTACGAAAAAGGCTATGCTGGATTACCTTTCGGGGAAGATCGCCAAATAGTGGATGCGCGAGCAATTTGCTGGCCACCGCCTGACCGGCGTGGAACAAGCGGGATAAGAAAAGGAGACCATGCGCTATCAGCCCATTCTCGCGAAGGTCGCGTTCGGCGGCTTCTTGCTGGGACTTGCCGTCGCGCTGACGGCTTCGTTCGGCACGCGGCTGGGCTTCTGGGATTATGCGCTGGGCGTGAAGATCCTGGTTCCGGGCGTGGCCGTCGGCGCCTTCGCGCTCGGCTGCTCCATCGCCTGGATCGCGCGCGCGCTGGCGGCGAACGACAGTCTCGGCTGGCGTCTGGGGGGCATCGGTCTGATCGGATCGGCGCTGCTGGTGGGCATTCCGGTCGACAATTTGTGGCTTGCTTATTCCCTGCCACCGATCCACGACGTCTCCACCGACATCGGCAATGCGCCCCAGTTCCACACTCTGCTCGCCTGGCGCAAAGGCGCGCCCAATCCGCCTTCCTATGACGGGCCGCTCATCGTGCGTTACGAGGGCGAGCGCATCACCACGGCGCTGGCGCAGAAATACGCCTATCTGGACATCAAGCCGCTCGAGCTCTTGGCCGGGAACACGCCGCAGAAGGAATTCCTTCGCAAACTGTTCTGGCGCGCGCTCAACGCGGTGAACGCGCTGGACTGGCAAGTGGCGTCGTTCGATCTCAAGAGCGGACGCATCGAAGCGACCGACACCAGCTTCTGGTTCGGCACGGTGTCCGACATCGTAATCCGGGTGCGGCCGGCGGGCGCCATCGGCGTGCGCGTCGACATCCGCGCCAAGAGCCGCACCGGCGCCGCCGACCGAGGCCGCAATGCAGCGCTCATCCGCGCCTTCCTGAGGAAGGAAAAGGGCCGCTAAAGCGCCACGCCGCTTCCGACGGATCGCTCCGGCGAGAACGGCCGCTTGGCGCCAGTTGCAGTCGGTCGCGACTTGAATGCCAACATACCCGTCAGCGGTCATCGAATTGACATCGATGGCGTTGTCCAGGACGATGGTTGGTCGTACCTAATCCTGCAGTTTCAGGTGCGCCATGGCGCAATCGCAGGGGGACATGCGGATGAAGCAAGTCTGCCGACGGCGGTGATGGGCCATGAGCGGTGACTGGACCATCCAAACGCTTGTCCACGAACTGGCCGGCCAGGGCGAGAGGCCTAGCCTGATTTCGATTGACGGCGATACCGTCCGCCAGATCTCGTGCGCGAGTCTTGCCGACCAGATCACCGCACTGGCTTGGGGCTTGCGGGAGAGCGGCATCGGCCCCGGTGAAACGGTCGGCTTGATCGCGCCGAACGGGCCCGATTGGGTCATTGCGCGCCTCGCACTCGGCTGCACCGGAGCACTGGTTCATACGCTGGACGAGCTCTATTCCGAAGCCGAATTGAAGATCGCTCTCGAAGAGGCCAAGTGCGGCAAGGTGTTGACCAGTGCCGGACACGTCCACGCGCTGCGCGAAATCGATCCGGCATGCGAACTCGTGGTCCTGGGCGACACTCCGGTTCCGGGCACGACCTCGTGGCGGAGCCTGTTCCTCACGCGAGCTGCTCCCTTGCCGGCCGTGGATGCCAGCGCGCCTGCCATGCTCGTCTACACATCCGGCACGACGGGCCGGCCGAAAGCCTTCCTGCTGACGAGTTCCCAACTCTGGGCGAATGTCAAAGCGCTGAAGGCGTCGCGGCTGGTCGGGCCCAATGATCGCGTTCTCCTGCCGCTGCCGCTGCACCACGTCTATCCCTTCCTGGTGGGCATCCTCACCGCTCTGTCATGCGGCGCGACGGTTGTGTTTCCGGAAGAAGTCGGAGGGCCGCAGATCTTGCGCGCGCTCTCGCTGGCGGAGGTCTCGACCCTCGTCGGCGTGCCGCGACTCTACACGGCACTCGTAAGCGGACTTGAGGCCAAGGTCTCCGCAAGCGGCCGTCTTGGCGCAGCGATCTTCCACATGCTGCTCTGCGTCAGCGTCTGGCTGCGGCGGCGGTTCGGCGTGAACGCCGGCCGCTGGCTCTTCGCTTCGGTGCGCAAGCGTCTGGGACCGCGGCTTCGCCTCCTTGCCTGCGGGGGCGCCCTCCTGCAGCCCGAGGTGCTCTGGCCGCTTACCGGACTCGGGTTCGATGTGCGCACCGGGTATGGCCTCGCCGAGACGGCCTCGATCTTCACCGGCAATCTCCCGGGCCGCGATCGCCTGGGAAGCGAGGGCAAAGCCTTCGCCGGAGAGCTTCGGATCGCGGCGCCTGAGGGAAGCGCCGAGGGCAGCGATGGCGAAATTCAGCTTCGCGGGCCGACCGTGTTCAGCGGCTACCGCAACAACGACGAAGCCAACCGCGAGGCATTCACTTCCGACGGCTGGTTCCGCACCGGCGATATCGGGCATCTCGATGCGGACGGCTTCCTCTATGTCACCGGCCGGATCAAGGAGATGATTGTGCTGGGCGGCGGCAAGAAGGTGCTCCCCGAGGACCTCGAGAAGCACTATGGAGCGAGCCCATTTATCCGCGAGGTGGCAATCCTCGAGCGGGGCGGCTCTCTGGTGGCGTTGGTTCTTCCGGATCTCGAGGCGATCCGCGCATCCGGATCGCCGCGCGTCGATGAGGTCATCCGCGTCGCGCTGTCGGAAACCGCGTTCGCGCTGCCGGCCTACGAACGGCTTGCCGGATACCGACTGGTGCGCGAGCCGCTGCCGAAGACCCGCCTTGGCAAGTATCAGCGCTTCAAGCTTCCGGCAATCTACGACACGGCCGAGACCGCGAAAATTTCGAAGCGCCAAGGCGAGCTGTCTGCCGAGGACAGGGCTTTGCTCGAAAGCGAGCCGGCGCGTTCCGTCTTCGACCTGCTCAAGACGCGCTATGCGGGAAAGCCGGTGAGCCTCGATGCCAGCCCGTTGCTCGATCTTGGGATCGACTCGCTGGAGTGGGTCGCTCTGGCTCTCGTGCTCGAACAGCAAGCCGGTGTGCATCTGGACGAGAGCCTGGCCGGCGAAAGTCTTACAGTCCGCGATCTTCTGCGCCATTTTGCCGAGATGGCCAGCGTGCCAACCACGCGCGCCGGCGCAGAGTACGAGGCCGTCGTCCAGCGCTGGCTCGAGCCGGCCGGTCCGCTGCTCCGCGTCGTGGCGAAGCTGCTCTATCGTTTCAATGCGTTTCTCATGCCGGCGCTGTTCCGGCTGAGGGTCGAGGGGCGCGAGCATCTGCCCGCCCGGGGGCCCTTCGTCGTTGTCCCCAATCACGAGAGCGATCTCGATCCGATGCTGGTGGCGGCGGCGCTTAGCTCCATCGAACTTCATTGGGGCGGAGATGCCGCCCGGTTGTTCCGGCGGCGCTGGCTTCATCCCCTCATGCGCGCGCTCAACATGTTCCCCGCCGACGAGCGGCGTCCGAGTGAGACTCTGGCCATCGCGGTGGAAGTGCTGCGGCGCGGCGAATGCCTGGTCTGGTTCCCGGAGTCGTGGCGTTCGCCCGATGGCCGGCTCCAGCGTTTCCTGCCCGGAATCGGGCTGCTACTTACGGAGGCGCGTGTGCCCGCCGTTCCGGCATTTATTGAAGGCGCCTTCGAAGCGATGCCGCGCAACCGGAAGCTTCCGCACCTTCGTCCCGTCTCGATCGCGTTCGGGCCGCCGGAAATGCTGGTGGACGGGCCGCCTCAGGCGATCGCCGATCGGCTTCACGATTTTGTCGCGGCGTTGGAGCCTCCGGCCGAAGCCCAGTTGTGAATCGGTGTCGTTGTCCCACGGCGAACCGGCAGCGCCAACCAGCTGAAGTATTTGGCGCGACAGGGGTCCGCCGGCTCGCCGCCGCGATCGCCCTCCAGGAAGCGGAGTGATTACAGCGCCACGCGCGCGCCGCCCTTCATCACCAGCCGCACATTCTTGAGCGCCGCGATGTCTGCTGCCGGATCGCCGTCCACCGCGACGAGGTCCGCAAGGAAGCCTTCGCGGATTTCACCCAGCTCGTTCTGCTTGCCGAGGATCGCGGCGTTGACCGCGGTGGCCGCCAGAAGCGCTTCGCTCGCGCTCATGCCCTGGCGCACCATCCAGAGGAGCTCGCGCAGATTGTCGCCATGGGCGAAGACGCCGACGTCGCTGCCGCAACCGATCGTGACACCTTCGGCGCGGGCATGGGCGAAGGCGGCTTCGGCCTCGCTCATCCGTTCGTGCGGGTCGCCGCCGCGATGCACGCCGATCGCTTCCGCCGCGGTCAGCGTCGGCAAGTAGGCGATGCCCTTCTTCGCCATCAGCGCGAAAGTCGCGCGCGTGCCGCCATAGCCGTGTTCGATGCTGTCGACGCCGGCATCAATGGAGCGCCGCATGCCCTCGTCGCAGGTCGCATGCGAAGATACCGGGCGTCCGAGCGAATGGGCGGCCTCGACCAGCGCCTTCAATTCGTCTTGCGAGAAGGTCGCCACCGTGGAACCAGCGGGGCCGGCGCGGTAATCGGCATAGACCTTGATCCAGTCCGCCCCAAAGCTGGCCTGAAGGCGCACGGCCTTGACGATTTCGTCGATGCCGCTGGCTTCCTCGGCGCCTTGCGGGAAACAGCAATCGGGGCGGTAGCTCGCGCGCGCCGGGCCGTAGGAGCCGGTGGCGACGATGGCGCGCGTGGCAACGAACAGGCGCGGGCCGGCGACCAGCCCTTCCGCGATGGCGCGCTTGAGCGAGACGTCGGCGTAACCCGCCCCTTCGGTCCCCAGATCGCGCAGGGTGGTAAAACCGGCGCGCAGCGTCGCCTCGGCATGGCGCACGGCGCGGATGGTGCGATAGGCCTCGGCCTCCTTCAGTACCTGATCGTCCCAGACGGTTTCGTTGTAAGGATGCAGGAAGAGATGGGCGTGCAGGTCCATCAATCCGGGCAGCAACGTGGCGCCTTTAAGCGCGACGGTTTCGCCGCCGCCGTCCATGATCCCCACCGCTTCGATGCGCTCGCCGCGCACACGTACGGCCCAACCTTCATGGCTAACGCCGCCGCTCCACACGCGGGCGGGACGAAGGATAATGGCGGCCGCTTGCTCCATGACCCCTCATATAAGGCAATAACGCGCCTCCGACAAAGACGCGCCTTACGCCTCGCCGTAAGGCGCCGAGCAGCCGCGGCCGAATTCGATCGTCATCAGGCGTGGTGGCGCAAGCGCATGCGCGCAAGGCGAAAGAGCGCGCGCGGGTTGGTCCGGCGGATCATCGTCTTCACATCGTGCGGCATGCGATGCCGCATGCCTTCGAGCCAGCGCGACACGAAGGCGAAACGATGGCGCAGACGCTGCAGCGCGCGGCGAAATCTTTTGGAATGGGTCGAAAGTATCGCGCAGCCCACCAGCAGCGGCACGACGCCGATCAAGGGAATGGGCACCGGCGACAGCGTCAGCACCAGGCCCGCAACCGCCAGGAGCCATCCAAGAGTGAGAAGAAAAAACTTCCGCATACGTCGAATCCAGATCGGCTCAGCAACTAGCACGGGAGAACACATTATGGCGAGATGCCGGAGGAGAACGGCAACCGCCTAATTGCCGGCCAATGGCAGCGCTTCGCGCCGTGCGCAACATTCCGTAGCGTTAATCATGCTTTAATCATTTGTGCCCTTCGCCGCGCCAATGCGCCTAACATAGGAGCATGGAAGGGCGGGAAATCATTGCGGGGAACAAGCGCACAGCGCTTACGATCTGGGGCGTCTGCGTGTGCTTGCTGCTCGGCCCGTCCCTGCTGGTGTGGATCGTGCGCGGCGCCGCCTACGCGACACATTGTCAACCGGGACCGGAGTTGTGCCACGGCATGATGCTGGGCGGCGGTCTGCGCGATGCGCTGGCGCTCGCCTGGAGCGTCTCCACCAACACGTTTTTCCTGATCGCGGTTTCCATCACTGCCACGCTCGCCGCCTTCACCGCGCGCCACCCGCTGCTGGGCACGCTGAGCTTGTTGCTGCTGCCGATCCTGGCGCTGGTGCTGCCGATGATCGCGGTCCTCACCGCCCGTTACGGCGATTGCGCCGTCAACAATGACGGGATCGGCAATTGCACGCTGTGGGGCGCGCAGATGGGCATGAGCTTCCATACCGCCGCCAGCGTGCCCGACATCATCTACGGCCTCATGCCTTTTTCCTTCGCGCTGACTTTGATGCTGGGTCTGCTGGGCTGGTTCTTCGCGCGCCCGCGCAAACATCAATCTCCGCAGCACCTCAGCGCGCAAATGCGACATTTCGGAGACGAGTAACGGCGCCATGGCGGAATCGCGGAAGAACCGTCACGGTTTGGCAAAGTCGGTATGGCTGCTGGGCCTTCTGGCCTTTGCGGCGCCGGCGCTAGCGGGCTGGGCGATTCTTGGATTGGGTCATGTCGAAGGCTGCGCCTTCGGCGCTGCGGCTTGCGGCAAGCTGCCGGCACTCGGAATTTTCTTCAAACAATCGCTCGACGTCGCCTGGATCCTGGGCATAAACGCCGTGCCGCTGATCTTGTTAACGGGCATCGTGGCGCTGGCGGCGATCCAGGCGAGAAGCCCCGGCCGCGCTTTTGTCGGCGTATTCGGCGGACCCACGGCGGCGTTGCTTCTGCCGGTTTTGGTGGTGGCGAGCGCGCTCTATCCCGGCTGCCGGATCGCCGAAAGTGGCAGCAGCTGCCAGTTCTGGGGCGTCGCGATGGGCGACACTTTCTCCACTGCTGCCGCTGCGCCCTGGATGGTCTACATCATCCCGCCGGTCGGTTTCGCGGCCGCGCTGACGGTGATGCTGATCGCCTTCATCGTCAAGCGGCAGCGCGTCTAATAATACGGCCTCGCGTCGATGGCGCGCACCAGTCCTTTCACCGTGCGGAAGATCACCCAAACGTAAAGCGCGATCACCAGCGGAATGCCGATCAGCACGAAACACAGCGGCACCGCCACCATCATGCCGACCAGGAAGATCCAGAACATCTCGATCGCGTTGGAGAAATGGCTGTCGTAGGGCGTGCCGCGCGCGTCCTCACGCTTGGCGTAGGCCAGCGCCACCCCGATGATGGCCGTGATGCCGTTGCACAGCGACGCGAGATAAAGCAGATAGATGATGATCGTCAGCATGCGCGCGGAATCGGCGCTCGCGACGGGCCCGGAAGCATTGGCATCCGCCATGGCTCATCCCTCCCCGGATGGTTCCGTCAAGATGTGGGAAGTCCACGTCGAAATGTCAACAAAACGTTGCGACAGCCAAAATTCGCGAACATTCCTAAGTATTTGTCATTCGACTTTCAAATGCGCATGGCACAAATTCAAAACGAGCCCGGGGGCATCGCCTAGTCAAAGGAGACGACGCATGCCGTGCTACGAGATCTACTACATGAACGACGATGGAACGTTGGACGCGAAGGTCGCCGCCGAGTGCGACAACGACCGGCAGGCCAAAGTCCTGGCCCATGCCATGAAGAGGAAAGGGTTGAAGCGCATCAAGGTGTGGGACGGCGACAACCTCGTCTATGAGCGTCCGCACCGGCTCCAATAAGACACGGCCGGCGCGTCATTCGGAAGGAAAACGCCATGAAGAACACCTTGCCGCTTTCGTTCGCCTTCGCCGCCCTGCTGTTGCCGGGCTCGGCGCTCGCCGACGGGCATTCGCAAATCGTGCTCGCCGAGCAGCATGCCGGCTTGGCCGCGCAGAGCACAGACGTCGCTCTGGTGCATACGCATCTGCATCACACGCTGAACTGCCTGGTGGGACCCGGCGGCCCCGGCTTCGATGCGCATGAGATGAACCCGTGCGCCAACGCCGGCCACGGCGCCATTCCCGACGGTGGCTTGTTGAAGAAGCTGTCGCTTCAGGCCGCCGCCGCCGAGGCCCGCAAGGGCATCGCCGAACCCGACCTTGCCAAGGCTCAGCAGCACGCCGCCGCCACGGCGGAGATGTTGAACAAGGCGGAATAAAAGAATGACGCCGCGTGCTAACGCGCCAGCAGCCGCGCGAAGTTCGCTTCGCCGGTCTTGCTGAAGATCACCGCGCGGCTGAGTTTGTCGCACTGCGCCCATTTCAGGGCGGTGAGGCGGCCGAGCAGGGCGGCGCCCAGACTGCCCGCCAGATGATGGCGGCGCATGCTCCAGTCGAGGCAGGTCTTGCACAGCGGGCGGCGCTGCCGCGCCAGTTCGGCGAGATCGACGCCAAACGCCGTCATAAACGCTTCGCCGCGCCGTGTCAGGCGCGCGTTCTCCTCCTTGACGACGAGGCGTCCCGAAGCCGTCAGGCTTTCGAGAAGTTGTACGCCCATTTCGCCGGCCAGATGATCGTAGCAGACCCGCGCCTTGCGCAGCGCCGGATCGTACGGGCCTGGACGCGATCGCGCATGGCCCGCGCGCGCCGCAACGCCCATCATGGTCTCCAGCATCTCCGCCACGTCGCCTCCCGACAGACGGAAATAGCGGTGCCGGCCCTGCTTGAGCCCCGCGATCAATCCGCCGGCCGCGAGCTTGGCCAGATGCGAGCTTGCGGTCGAGAGCGTGACGCCCGCGTCGCCCGCGAGTTCGCTGGCGGTCAGCGCACTTCCGCCCATCAGCGCCGCGAGCATGTTAGCGCGTGCCGGGTCGCCCGCTAGCGCGGCGACCTGGGCGATGCTTGGGCCGTTTTTCATACTTCGATGGTAATCGAAGCATTCGCGTCATAGCAAGGACTAGGATGCGCCTCGCCGCCATCGGAGAGCGAGACATGAACGTCGTTTGCCATATCCGCTACGAGATCGATCCTTTCAAACGCCAAGCGTTCGAGACCTACGCGCGCAACTGGCTTTCCATCATTCCGGCCTGCGGCGGCGAACTGCTGGGCTATTTCCTGCCGCACGAAGGCACCAACAACATCGCCCATGCCATGATCGGCTTCGAATCCCTGGCGGCCTACGAGGCCTATCGCGCGCGGCTCAGAACCGACACCCAAGGCGCGGCGAATTTCGCCTTCGCCGAACGCGAGCGGTTCATTCTTCGCGAGGAGCGCACTTTTCTGCGGCCCGTGCGCGCGGATGGCGGGACATGATCGCGGTCATCTTCGAGGTCTGGCCGCGCGACCGCGCCCGTTATCTCGACATCGCCGCGGAGCTGCGCCCTTTGCTGGACGGTGTCGACGGCTTCGTTTCCATCGAACGTTTCGAGAGCCTGAGCGAACCCGGCAAACTGTTGTCGCTATCGTTTTGGCGCGACGATGCGGCGGTGGATGCCTGGCGGCGAACGGACGCGCACCGCGCGGCGCAGGCGCTGGGACGCGCCGAGGTGTTCGCCGATTACCGCCTGAGGATCGCCGCCGTCATGCGCGACTACGGCATGACGGATCGCGCGCAAGCGCCCGCCGACAGCCGACTACGCTAAAGCTACGGCGGCCAAGAGAAGCTCGCCCGCCCGGCGCACAGAGGTTGACGGCGCGCGCCGTAATTTCTTTACCGCACGGCGGCCGACATCGCGGCGAGCTTGGTGCTGGCGACGCCGTTCAATGCCTTGAAGCACGCCTGAGGATCGACGCTCGACAGATCGATCCGGCGAAACGCCTGCTTCGTCGCCTGCACCGACATGATGCAGGCGCGGGCCGGCCGGCCATTCGCCGTGTCGATGAAATTCACCCAGCCGTTGAAGGCAATCGATTTGATCGCATCCGCCTCATCAGACGCAAAGAGAAGATGTAGGACCATGAGGCAGGTCTGGTACATCGCTTCGGCGTAGAGCTGATCCCTTTCGCGCTCCGGCAGATGCACGGTCTCGAACGCATCGCGCGAGGGAGCGTATTTCACCCTCTTCACGCTTGGCATCTGATCGGTGGAGGGCAGTTCGTAATCGACGGTCATCGCGCCCGCCGAGAAATCGATCCGCCATTGCTTCGGAAACCCGTCCGGGCGATCGGCCGCGAGCAGGACCAGATCGCAATGGGCGACGACGGCATCCGCATCCTTGCCTGAGTAACGCCGACACAAGGACTCCAGCCGCGCACTGGCCTTGGCTTGGGCGGTGTGAAAGGCCGATTTGCGCGCCTCCCAATCGGCCAGCGCGGCCCGGTATTTTTTCATCGCCGCGTCGTGCTCCTGCGATTTCCAGGTAACCGCGTATTCCCATTCGTCGTGCGCGGTCTTGAAGGCCGTCTTCGCCGCCTCCTTTTGTTGCCGGCGGCGGCGCACCTGTATCAGCGCAACCAGGTTGCGCGGCGGCCCCGGCATGAAATCCGCTTTTCGCGGTTCGCGGACGAACTGCGATTGCCGCGGCTCGGCGGGCGGCGGTTCCGAAAATTCCGCGCGGTCGGAAAGCGGCGTCCAATCGACGGACGGCCGGGAATGCAAAGCATTCAACAAGATCGACGTCAGCGAGAGGATTTCGCGCCCGGCTTCCTCGCTCTGCTCGTCGGCTTGGATTCTCTTCAGCGCCTGTAGCGTGGCCCCATTCGATCCGGCAAAATATTTGCGCTCCAGTTCCTGGCGCCTTTGCCACTGCTTGTCCCACAGCTGTCTTTGAACGGCGGCCTTTTGCTCGACGACGCCGAAGCCGGCGATACGGCGGAATTTACCCAAGCCGTCATGCTTGACGTCGATCGTGTGCATCTCGAAAACCCCCGCGCATTTATTTCTTAGCAAAACACAAATCGACTACGCGCACAATTTCGCATCGTGCTCGATATTTGTGCAAATGCGCATAAGATCGGCATGTTCGCGCGCGACGAACGCCGTGAAGAGATTTCTGTGACGCGCGGAGAACACGGCAGTGCAATTTTTTATGGGCGACCGCGATTCTCCTTCGCATCCCATGCGCTCGCGCCGCATTTCTTTTCTTCGTTGGGCGTGCGGCACGGCCCGCCGAAAGAATACAGATTGGCGCATCGCCCGCGGGCGGGAATTCTCCCGCCGCTCAAGGCCCGCGGTGCTGGCGACCTTGCCAAGGCATAGAAAACGGCCTCTGGCCATACTGAAGGCGCAAGAGCAGCCCCAGGCCCGTCAAGTTACGCGTTGATTTTCCAAGACAATTGCCATCTCTAGATTGCCGTTCTCCTTTGCTGGCGTAAAGTTATTCACAGGTTGACTTGTTGACGATTTCAATTTTCTCGCCCAGATTGAAGCGATGGGGCTTGCCGAGATCGCCGCGCTCACCGAACAGGGCCTGTTGTGCTGGCTCGGCGCGATGGCTTTGCTGGTGCTCTATCGCTGTCTGAACGGCGGCATATCGCTTTCCGGCATTCTGGCGCAGGACGCCGAACACAACAAGCAAGGAAGGCCCGCGCCCGAGCGCGTGCAGCTTCTCGCGATGTTCCTGTTCGCGCTCGTCGCGTATGCGCGGCTGGCGCTCCATGCCGCGCACGGACACACGCTGACCAGCTTGCCAGACGTTCCCAACGAACTGCTCGTGTTGTTCGCGGGCAGCAACGGCATCTATTTGTCCGCCAAGCTGGGCCGGACCATCCTTTCCAACAGGGGGAGATAACCCATGTCGCCGATGTGGAGCGAACTGTCCTTCATCACCGCCATCCTGCTGATGATCATCGTGATGGGCACGGCGTTGTTGATCCTGTGGCTCATCTTGGTGGGCAAGATCGACCTTTCGCAGGTCCTGACCGAGCCCGACTCGACCAAGGCGAGCCTTTCCCGCTTCCAGTTCCTGCTCTTCACCTTCGTCATCGCCGGGTTGTTCCTGCTCCTGTCGATCGAGAGCGGAGCCTTCGTGAACATCCCCGACAGTGTGCTGGGGCTCCTGGGCATCAGCGCGGGCAGCTACGCGGTGTCGAAAGGCATCAACAGCAACGCCGCGAAGAAATCGCTGTGATCCGCCCGGCCGCCTCAGTCGCCCTCGCGCTCTGCCTTGCGGCGGGGATACAAGCACGCGCGGCGGACGACGGTTTTCCCAAATGCGCCGCGCGCTACGCCAAGATCGGCCTGCCGCGGATGAAATCCGACGGATCCGAGGACGGGCCGATCGCCTTGTGCCGGCAGGGCTACGCCGCCGCCTTCAACCCCAAAACGCGCACGCCCGATTGGGTGATCGAGCGGCTGCCCGAGGCTTGGCTCACCGGCAAGGCCACCCGCTCCAACAAATTCGAGGAAGACAAGAGCATCGGTGAGGGTTTGAGCGCCATCAACAAGGACTATAGCGGCCAGGGCTTCGACCGCGGCCATCAGGCGCCGGCCGGCGATTTCAAATCCAGCCAGCCCATGACCAACGAAAGTTTCCTCTTCACCAATATGAGCCCCCAGGTGGGCATCGGCTTCAACCGCAACATCTGGAAGCAGCTCGAAACCGACGTGCGCGGCTGGATCCTGTGCGGCGGCAGGCCCGAGCTTTACGTCGTCACCGGTCCCGTGTTCGACGACACGGCGCCCGAGCGCTGGATTCCCTCGGGCAAGAACGAACGCGTGCGCGTGCCCGACGCGTTCTTCAAAGTGATCTACGATCCCGCTAACAACCGCGCGCTGGGCATGCTGTTGCCGAACAAGAAGCTCGACACCGCCGACCTGCCGCAATATGCCGTGCCGATCTCCGAGATCGAGGAAAAAACGGGCATCACCTTCTTTCCCGCCCTCGCCAAGCGCCAGCAGAACATCCTGAAGAAAAGCACCAGCGCGCTGTGGGGCGCCGACGACAGCTGCACCAAGGACGCCGGCGAATAGGCCGGTAGCGGCCCGCCGGCCCGACCGGCGCCGCATTTGATTCGCGGAACGGCTGCACAAACCGCGAACAGCCCCTATATTGGGCGCATGGCGCACAACAACGGAATGGTTCCAAGGGGCGGTTTCGCGGAGGTCCCGCGCGGTTTTGGCAATATGACCGGCGCGGAGATCGCCGGTTTCGTGCCCCATCGCCCGCCGCGGCCGGAGAAATCCGAAGGCGGCAAACGCTTCGTCCTGGTCAGCGAGTACGAGCCGGCGGGCGACCAGCCCACCGCCATCGCCGAGCTGGTGCGCGGCGCCAATGCCAACGAGCGCGACCAGGTGCTGCTCGGCGTCACCGGCTCGGGCAAGACCTTCACCATGGCCAAGGTGATCCAGATCACCCAGCGCCCCGCCCTGATCCTGGCGCCCAACAAGACGCTGGCGGCCCAGCTTTACGCCGAGATGAAGAACTTCTTCCCCGAGAACGCGGTGGAGTATTTCGTCTCGTATTACGACTATTACCAGCCGGAAGCTTACATCCCGCGCACCGACACCTACATCGAAAAGGATTCCTCGGTGAACGAGGAGATCGACCGCATGCGCCATTCGGCGACGCGGGCGATATTGGAGCGCGACGACGTCATCATCGTGGCCAGCGTGTCGTGCATCTACGGCATCGGCGCGGTGGAGACCTATTCGGGAACGGCGGTGACGATCAAGCGCGGCGCACGCGCCGACCGCATGGAGCTGATGCGGCAGCTTTCCGCCCTGCAATACCGGCGCAACGACGACAATTTCGCGCGCGGTGCTTTTCGAGTCCGCGGCGACGTTATCGACATTTTCCCGGCGCATTACGAAGACCGCGCCTGGCGCATCCAACTGTTCGGCGACGACGTGGACGCGATCACCGAATTCGATCCGCTCACCGGCAAATCGGCGGGCACGCTGGACGCGATCAAGATCTACGCCAACTCGCATTACGTCACGCCGCGCCCGACGTTGGGCCAGGCGATCAAGGGCATCAAGGAGGAATTGCGCGTCCGGCTCGACGAGTTCCGCGCGGGCGGCAAGCTGCTGGAAGCGCAGCGCCTGGAACAGCGCACCAATTTCGATATGGAGATGATCGAGGCCACGGGCTCTTGCGCGGGCATCGAAAACTATTCGCGCTGGTTGACCGGGCGCAAGCCGGGCGAGCCGCCGCCCACCCTGTTCGAATATCTGCCCAACGAGGCGCTGGTGTTCGTCGACGAAAGCCACGTCAGCGTGCCGCAGATCGGCGCCATGTACAAAGGCGACTACCGGCGCAAATTCACCCTGGCCGAATACGGCTTCCGCCTGCCGTCTTGCCTCGACAACCGTCCGCTGAAGTTCGAGGAATGGGACGCGATGCGCCCGCAGACCTTCTACGTCTCGGCGACGCCCGGCCCGTGGGAGCTGGAGCGCACCGGCGGCGTCTTCGCCGAGCAGGTGATCCGCCCCACCGGCCTGATCGATCCGCCGGTGGAGGTGCGCCCGGTGGAAAGCCAGGTGGACGACCTGATCGCCGAATGCCGCCTGGTGGCCAAGAAGGGCTACCGCGCGCTGGTCACCACCCTGACCAAGAAGATGGCGGAAGACCTCACCGAATATATGCACGAGCAAGGCATCCGCGTGCGCTACATGCATTCGGACGTGGAGACGCTGGAGCGCATCGAGATCATCCGCGACCTGCGGCTGGGCGCCTTCGACGTGCTGGTCGGCATCAACCTGTTGCGCGAGGGGCTGGACATTCCCGAATGCGCGCTGGTGGCCATTCTCGACGCCGACAAGGAAGGCTTTTTGCGCAGCGAAACCAGCCTGATCCAGACCATCGGGCGCGCCGCGCGCAACGTGGACAGCAACGTCATTCTGTATGCGGATCATGTCACCGGCTCGATGGAGCGCGCGATGGCAGAGACCGGCCGCCGCCGCGACAAGCAGCGCATCTACAACCAGGTGCACGGCATCACGCCCGCCAGCATCAAGAAACAGATCGGCGACATCATGGGCTCGATGTACGAGCGCGACCATGTGATGGTGGGCGCGGGCGAGCTCGGCTTCGCGGAAGACGGCAAGGAATTCATCGGCCACAACATCCGCGGGCACATCGCCGATTTGGAAAAACGGATGCGCGAAGCGGCTGCCGATCTCGAATTCGAGGAGGCTGCGCGCCTGCGCGACGAGATCAAGCGGCTCACCGCCGTCGAACTCGCCGTGGCCGACGATCCGTTCGCGCGCCAATCGGAAGTGGACCGGGCAGTGGACGATGCGTTTCTCAATGCGGTGCGGGATGGGAATCCCTCTCCCCCTGTGGGAGAGGGTGGCCAGCCGAAGGCTGGCCGGGTGAGGGGTAGGCGGACCCGCCTCAAACGCGCCGGCCGGCCTAATGTGCCGAAAACATTTGGAAGCAGAAGCAAGTAGCACTTACTTTCCTCCCCCGTTTACGGGGGACGTGACGCGCAGCGCCGGAGGGGGTGTGGTTCAGAAAACTCATAAGGATCAGATCGCGCTAAACGCCCATGTACTTGACGCGCTTCGCGAACACGGCGACGCACTAGCGGGCGTTCGCGAAATCGACCACTTCGCCTATTTCGGCACACCGCAGTCGCGTGCGCTGTTCATCGACAAATGCCTCATCATAGGATTCAAACTACGCAATACGACAGAGCCCTACAGGCCGGGCGCTGGTTTCGGCGCCATCCTTTCCCATAGCGACGTGCCCGATGAAGAAATCCTCGGCAAGGTAACGTCGCTTCTTGTCGACCTCGCACAGGAATGCGGCGGCGAGTATGATGGCTGGGAGACCCAGGTTGTTTCCTGACGCCATGCGACACGATTCAATTGAGCAGAGCAGATGAAGCTAGGCTTTGAAGAAGAACAAACGCCCTATCACGGCCCCACCCAAAGCGCGCGCTTTTGGACAGAATCCTGGGTCCGCGGCCAAGCCTATTGTCCAAACTGCGGTCGAACCAACATCACAAAGTACGAGAACAATCGCCCCGTAGCCGATTTTTATTGTTCGTCGTGCAATGAGGAATACGAACTCAAGGGACAGAAGAGCAAGTTCGGAGCCAGAGTGCTCGATGGAGCGTTTCGCACTATGTGCGAGCGGCTTACCGCAAGCAACAATCCCAACCTTATGTTGATGAACTATGATCTAAAGAAACTGAGCGTTACCGATTTTTTTGTCGTCCCGAAGCAGTTCTTTGTGCGCGCTATCATTGAAGAACGTAAACCGCTAGCTCTAACAGCGAGAAGAGCCGGATGGATTGGATGTAACATTCTCCTTAATCGGATTCCTGAGATTGGAAAAATCTTCTTCGTGAGAAGCGGGACGTTACTACCCAAGGAGTCAGTTCTTGAGAAATGGCAAAAGACGCTATTCCTTCGTGACGAAGGTGCGGAAGCACGAGGCTGGCTGATCGAAGTTATGAACTGTGTCGAGCTAATCGGTAAGCAGGAGTTTGTTCTTGACGACGTTTACGCATTTGAACAGCGCCTGTGCCAAATCTACCCGAACAATCACCACGTCAAACAAAAAATCCGCCAACAGCTTCAAGTCTTACGTGATCGTGGTTACCTCGATTTTGTGTCACGAGGATTTTATCGCTTGCGACCCATCAATTAGAGTGTCCCAGTGTCCGCTGGCTCGAACCACTGTCTGCACCACTGGCCACTTTTATCGAGATCGGGCAGGTCACATTTGTCACCGTCGTAATCGCACACACGGAGCGGAAACGGATTCCCGAGCGTCCATTGTACCTGTCCGCCATAGACGCCGATTGTGATATCGGGATACGGTTTAGACGGTTCAAGTTTTTTCAGTAGCTCGGCGACTGCGGGAGTTTCGGCAGCATTCTCGCGTGCGTAGCAAGTAAGTGCGTTCCGCAGAATCGCCCGTTCGCCAGTCGAAAGAGAAACCCAGACTTCCTTTGTCATTGCCACCTCCTCGTGGACCGTCGCTGTACACAACGCGGACTGCGTCAGTGCGAATCGCCTTTGCCCGACTGAGTTTATCCGCGTTTGCGCGTGATGAGGCGCGACGCGCTCGCCTCCGGTCGAGGCCGTTCAGTAGTCACCGTCGTCGTGGTGGTGCCCGCCGCCGTCATGGTGGTCGTGGCCGCCATCGCCGCCGTCGTGATGACCCCAGCCATCGTCGCCCTCGTGATGACCGCCATCGTGACGGTCTCCGTGATGGTCGCGATCGTGGTGACTGTCGTAGGAATCGTTGCTGGCGCCGTTGTCGCCGCCGTCGCCGGAATAACCGTTCGAGCAGTCGTTATAGGCGCAATAGCCCGGCGCGCATCCCGCCAGCGCCCCCAATGCGATCGCGCTCATCGCCGCGATCTTCAACATCTTCAAATGTTGCATAGTTCTTGTCCCCCCGGCTTCGCCGCGTTCCCGCGTTTTCCGCGTGTATCACCGCCGCTGCGGCGCCAGTATAGCACGGCGCGCGGCGGGTGGTCACAAAGCGCCGTCGCTTATCCCTCCTCACACGCGACGAGACGCGCTCACGCGGCGTCGGGGAGACAAGCGAGCCGCCTCGCTTAACCCTGTGAACCGCCAGACTCCACACTCTTGATAATCCGCTTGGCGCCCAGTGTGGCGAGTTCGGCGTCTTCTTCGCCGCTCAGTCCGCTGACCGCGATGGCGCCCACAACCTGGCCGCCGATCATCACCGGCACGCCGCCGGGCCAGCCGATATATCTGGGATCGCTCAGGAAGGCGATGTCCCAGCCGTCGGCGCGGATGCTGTCCCCCAGATCGCCGCTCGGCCCGCGCGTGCGCGCGGCGGTGAAGGCCTTGTTGCTCGCCACCGTCATGGTGGAAAGCCCCGCGCCGTTCATCCGCCACAAGGCGATCAGTTCGCCATGACGGTCGGCAACCGCAATCGCCGCAACTTTCCCGCGGCGCTTAAGCTCGCCCACGATCAGATCGACGGCAAGCTTGGCTTCCTCTTCGCCGATTTCCAGGTTGGTCTGCATTCTGTTCACCTCTTGGTTTCAAACCGCCGATTCTTTCTAGGGACGCGCTGTCGCTTATCCACGTTTGCATGCAACGAGACGCCTCGCCGTTTCAAGGCATTAGCGCCCAACATTACAACTTATCCCACACTTCGCATCCGGCCGTAGAATGTGCGGTCGTGAATGCGTGCGAAGGACCTACCTACGCTAAAGCTTCGGTGGGCAAGGGTGTGCCGTGCAGAAGGATAAGCCGGCTTCGGTGTTGGGCGAAGCATTGCTGGATGCGGTGATTGCGCCTTCGTCCGCTGGGCTTCGGCGCACAGGCGCGCGGCGGGCACAGCAGCCCCTCAACACCTTCATCAATCGCAGCGGAGAGATCGCCAGCGACCTGTCGACGGATGGCCCGTCGCGCGTCTTCAGGCCGGCCCCCTCGCCGAAGAAGGGCGAGGGATAAAGGGAGGGGGCTCCCCCTTGTCCACGAGGTTCAATTGGGCGGCAGGGGAAGCCTTTCCACGAAAACGAAGATCGACAGGAGGTGGAAGCGGCGAATGAGCATTCTAGATGTTGAGGCACACCTCTGCGTCCGGCTTCGCCACAGCTACGGCGGGACAAGCCTGTTTGGCGTCGCGCGCCGGCGGCCCGTTACTGCGGCGGCTGTGGCTGTTCCGGCGGCGTTGTCGGCTGCGGCTGCGGCTGTTCCTGCGGTTGCTCCTGCTTGCACGGCCACAACGTGTTGATGGCGGTCCATTGCGCGTCTTCGGCAAAGCCGTTGTTGAGCGCTGCGTCGATGGCCGCTTGCTGGCGCAGCCAGTCGAGTTCCTGGCTCACGGCATGTTCCAACGCCAGCTCTTTCGGCACGCAGACAAACCCTTGATCGTCGGCGGCCCGCAGATAGTCCACCATAGTTCCTTGACAGATGCGCGGGCTATTTTTGCAGGCCAAGAGAAACTCGGAAAGTGTGCGCATATCCGTGGCGGCAGCGCCGCCGGTGCCGATGAGCGCCGCCACAAACCCGGCCATGGCCGCAAGAATGATCTTCTTCATGCTGCTCCCCTGTTCTCCTCCACAAGGGGAATTATAGCTGTTGTCTGGTCCGGCCGCCATTCTTCGTCGCGCTTTTGTGTTGCCCCCGGATCGTCCGTTCCTGGGTCAGCGAGCGGGGGCGCGGCGGATTGATTACCGCCGGCGGCGCCGGATCGTCGAGCGCGTTGATCTGCAGCGTCGCATAGGATTGCTCGCGGTAGTCGCCGGCCTGTTCCTGCCACAGATCCTTCCGGCCGCTGGAATCGAAGCGGTCCTTGCGGCTCTGGTAGTTCAGGTCCTTGTCGTCGTGCGGATCGCGCGAGGCGATCTGGCCGTTGGCGTCGCTGCGCGTCGCGGCATAGACCAGCCGGCCGGTGTTGTTGTCGAGCTGCAACCGGCTCCACTCGAAGGCGTTGTCGCGCTTGTCGTGGCGCATCAGCACGTAATTGCCCACCTCGAAGCGCGGATAAGGCAGCCCCGCCACGCCGCCGGCGGGCAGCAGCGTCAGGGTGTAGCGCGTCGAATAGCCGTCGGTGTCGATGAGATTGAACAGATCGCGCTCGCGCGACTCCCAGGTGCGGCGCTTGCTCGGCGCCGGGCCGACCAGCGCCGATTGCGCCGTGTCGGACGGGCCGCCGGCATCGGGCGTCGGTTCGTCGTCGCATTCGTCGTGGCCGCTGGCCGGGGCGTGCGCGCCCAGCGGGCAATCGGGCTCCTGCGCCAGCTCCTGCAGCATTTCCTTGATGTGGTTGGTGGTGCCGCGCAGATGCACTTCGTCGACATCGATGGTGATGACGCCGCCCTTGTATTCGGTCGGTCCGATGGTCAGCAGGTTGGAGAAGTTGAGGAACTGTCCGCCTAGTTTCAGATCGTCGGTGAAGAACACCAGACGGCCGGGATGGGCGCGGTCGTTGCTGTCGTGCACGCGCAGCACCAAGGCCACCTGTTCGTGCTCCTGGAACCAGTTGGTGCCGCCCACCCGCGCCTCCGGCCCGACGAAGGCCTGCAGCAGCGAGACGTAATAGCGCCGGCCTGCGGTGACCGGGATGGCATCGTTGCCGGAAAAATCGGTGGTGTTGGAGAGCGCGTATTTCTTCGAGATGTCAGTCGGCGCGCCTTGCGCCGATTGGCTGTTGATCGTCGCCTTGCGGTAATCGGTGGCGCCTTCGTCCACTGTTTCCGCGCAGCCCGCCAGCACCGCGATCGCGCCCAAGCCAAGACAAGCCGCGCCAACGCGCGCGCGAATTCGAGCCCCTGCCGCCATTCCACGCCCCCGACATTCCACAACTTCTTATGGTCAGGATTCCGGCTGCAAACGTGCAAAGAGTCAACCTTAAGAGCTAAGATTGACGCTACGGAGCTTCGTCAGCCGGCTCCGGTGCATAAAAAATGAAGTATTTCTTTCAAGATGTTACATCGGTCGCGCAAGCGCCGCTCGCCGGCGGTGGCGCGGATTCGGTGCATAAAACCCGGGGGATTTCCATGAAGAACGTCATGCGCGTGCTCGTCGTATTCCTGCTCGCGGCGGGACTGGCCGTGCCTGCCGGCGCCGCATCCAAAGCGCGCGCCGCCGCCAAACTGATCGGGCTGGACGGCAGTCCGGTGGGCCGGGCGAGCTTTCAGCAGACCTCGCATGGCGTTCTGATCGAGATTGAGTTGCGCACGCTTCAGCCCGGCGCGCACGCGATCATGATCCACACCACGGCGTCGTGCGATCCGAAAAAACTCTTCACCTCGGCGGGGCCGGATTTGTCCTTCGAGCCGACCAAGCTGCACGGCTTCCTCGTCAAGGGCGGGCCGCGCCCGGGCGACCTGCCCAACCAGTTCGCGGCGGCGGACGGAACGTTGCATGCCTCAATGATTACGAATGCATTTTCGCTGGGCAACGGCAAGAAATCGATCTTCGACCGCGACGGCGCCTCGATCATCGTGCATGCCAAGGCCGACGATTACACAACCCAACCCGACGGCAATGCCGGGCCGCGCCTTGCCTGCGGGACCATCATCCGCACGGTCGCGCCGGGATCGCGCAAGGCTGGTTCGCACCGCACGCATAAGTGAATCGGGCATAATGTCCGCGTCACGTTGCGGGGGCGACCATGCCGATCCTTCACCAGATGCAGATGTCGGGGAATTGCTACAAGGTGCGGCTTGCCGCGCGCCAGCTCAGTGTTCCCATAACGCTGAAGGATTATCCGCTGCACGACGGCACGACGCGCAAGCCGCCATTCCTCAAGCTCAATCCCAACGGAAAAGTGCCGGTTCTGGAATTCGAGGACGGGCGAATCCTGCCGGAATCCGGCGCCATTCTTTTTCACCTGAGCGAAGGAAGCGGACTTCAGCCAAACAACGCCTGGGACCGGGCGCAAATGCTGCAATGGATGTTTTTCGAACAATACAGCCACGAGCCTTATGTCGCCGTGGCGCGCTACTGGCTTTCCTTTGCAAAGCCCGAGGATTTCGAGAAAAAGCGTCATCTCGTTCCGGAATGGCACGCGAAAGGAAACGCCGCGCTGAGCGTCATGGAAAGCCACCTTTCGTCGCACGACTGGTTTGCCGGGAACGGCTATTCCATCGCCGACATCGCGCTTTACGCCTACACGCACTCAGCCGCCGACGGCGGTTTCGATCTCGGCGGTTTCCCGCGCGTCTCCGCATGGATTGCCCGCGTTGCGGCGCAGCCGGGACATATCCCACTCGCGGAGCGCTGGTAGCTTCCCGACTTGCCAACATTAGGTGGACCGCCTATATGGGCGCGGTTGAGGCCGCGCAAGCCACAGTGACAAGTTTCAAGCGCGCCCATGCGACCACTCCCGGTGGGAGTGAAGGCCTGGAGTGACGACGACGACGCTTTTCCTGAAAAATTGGTGCGACTTCGACAACCGCCACGGACATGGTGTTCGCAGCGGACTTTAATGCTTTCAGGAGAAAGCCGTCATGACCATTGGTCAAGTCAAGTTCTTCAACACGACGAAGGGATTCGGGTTCATCGCGCCGGAAGGCGGCGGCAAGGACGTGTTCGTCCATATGACCGCCGTGCAGGCTGCGGGGCTCCGCGGCCTCAACGAAGGCCAGCGCGTCAGCTTCGAAGTCGAAGCCGACAAGCGCGGCCCCAAGGCCGTCAATCTGAAGCTCGTCTGAGCCGAAGAGCTTGGATAAACAGGCGGCGCGGGAACGTTTCCCGCGCCGTTTGTTTTTGTGCGATGATGAAGCATGAGCGACAGCGAATTCGTCTTTCTCTATTCCACCTTTCCCGACGAGGCTTCGGCCAGGCGCGTCGCCGAGGCGCTGGTGACCGCAAGGCTGGCGGCCTGCGTGAATATCTCCGCTTCCATGACCAGCGTCTACGAATGGCAGGGCAAGCTGGAGACCGGCCCCGAAGTGGCCGCCTTTATCAAGGCGCGCCGGTCCCTGGTGGAACGGGCCATCGCCACCGCCCGCCCGCTTCATCCCTACACCCTGCCCTGTTTCCTGATCCTGCCCATCGAGGGCGGCAGTGCGGACTATCTCGCTTGGGCGCGGGCACAGACGATGCCCAAATGAGCAGCAACTTGCGTTTGGCGGCAGGCCAGATTTCTATGCAGTCGAACTCAGGAGTGACGCGCATTGTTGTATGAGGGATCGGCCCGTGGAATGCCGCTCGACGCAAAGGCGCTGCGCCGCGAACTGAAGACGCTCGCCGGCCGCAAGCGCGATCGCGGCGAACTGCGCAAAGCGGCGCTGGCCCTCATCAAGAGCGAGTTCGTGAACGCGCGCGAGCGCGTGAAGCAACAGGTGCTGGCCGAGAAACTGCCGGGGCAGGCGGCGGCGCGCGCGCTGGCGGCGATCCAGGACGCCACCATCCAGTTGCTCTACGATTTCGCCGTCAAGCATTTCCATCCCGCCAAGAATCCCACCGCTGCGGAACAGATCACGATCGTGGCGACGGGCGGATACGGCCGCGGCGAGATGGCCCCCGGCTCCGACGTCGATCTCTTGTTCGTGCGCCCCACCAAGCAGACGGAGTGGGGCGAAAGCGTCATCGAATTCATCCTCTACCTGCTGTGGGATCTGGGGCTGAAGGTCGGGCACGCCACGCGCTCGCTGCCGGAATGCGTGCGGCTGGCCAAGCAGGACATCACCATCCGCACCGCCCTCTTGGAAGCGCGCTATCTGGCGGGCGACGAGAAGCTCTACGAGGAGTTGCGCAAGAAATTCTGGTCGGACATCGCCACCGGCTCGGGCCAGGATTTCGTCGAGGCCAAGCTGGCCGAGCGCGACGAGCGCCATCACCAGCACGGTGAAAGCCGTTACCTGGTCGAACCCAACATCAAGGAAGGCAAGGGCGGGCTGCGCGACCTGCAGACGCTCTACTGGATCGGCAAATATCTCTATCGCGTCTACGACGCGGCGGACCTCGTCCAGCGCAACGTCTTCACCAAGGACGAATACAAAACCTTCCAGAAAGCGGAAGCCTTCCTGTGGGACGTGCGCGTGCGGCTGCATTACCTCACCGGCCGCGCTGAAGAACGGCTGTCCTTCGACGTACAATCCGAACTCGCCGCCCAATTCGGCTTCACTGACGACTCACCGCTCCACGCGGTGGAGGATTTCATGCGCGCCTACTTTTTGGTAGCCAAGGACGTGGGCGACCTGACGCGCATCTTCTGCGCCGCGCTGGAAGTACAGAACAAAAAGCGCCGCGCCACGCTGGCGAGCATCCTGCCCGGATTCCTCAAGCCGCGCGGCAAGGACGACGATTTCTTCGTGGACACGGCACGGCTGAACGCGCGCGCCGATGCTTTCAAGCGCGATCCGGTCAATTTCATCCGCATCTTCCACGTCGCCGACGCCAAGAGCGTCGACATCCATCCCGACGCGCTGCGCACCATCACCCGCTCGCTCGATCTCATCGACGACGATCTGCGCGCCAACCCCGAAGCCAACAAGCTGTTCCTGGAAATCCTCTCCTCGCGCAGCGACCCGGAGCGGGCGCTCAGGCTGATGAACGAGGCGGGCGTCTTCGGCAGGTTCGTGCCCGAGTTCGGCCGCGTCGTCGCCCTGATGCAGTTCAACATGTACCACCATTACACGGTGGACGAGCATCTGATCCGCGCAGTGGGCAACGTGGCCTCGATCGAGCGCGGCGAGCTCAAGGACGAGCATCCACTGTGCAGCGATCTGATCAAGCGCATCAATACGCGTGAAGTGCTTTACTGCGCGATGCTGCTGCACGATATTGCCAAGGGCCTGCCGGGCGATCATTCCGACGTAGGCGCGGCCATCGCCGAAAGCCTGTGCCCGCGACTCGGCCTGTCGGTGGAGGACACGAGCTCGGTCGCCTGGCTGGTGGAAAACCATCTGATCATGAGCGACACCGCCCAGCGCCGCGACGTCGCCGATCCAAAGACGGTGCGCGATTTCGTTGCAATCGTGCAGTCGCCCGAGATGCTGCGTCTGCTGCTGGTGCTGACGGTGGCCGACATCCGCGCAGTGGGGCCCGGCGTGTGGAACGGTTGGAAGGGCCAGCTCCTGCGCGAACTCTATTTTGAGGCCGAGACCGTGATGTCGGGCGGCGACACCGTGCGGGCGCGCAGCGCGCGCGTCGAGGAAGCAAAGCAGGCGCTGGCCAAACGCATCGCCGACCTGCCGGAAGAGGCGCGCGAGCGGGCCTTGTCGCGCCACTACGACGCCTATTGGCTGGCTCTCGATTCCGAAACGCACGAACGCCACGCTCGGATGCTCGCCGAAGCCGACGCCAGTGGCGAGCTGCTGGCGCTTGCCGCCCTGAGCAACGATTTCCGCGCCGTCAGCGAGCTTACCGTCTACACGCCGGACCATCCGGGCCTGTTCGCGCAAATCGCCGGTGCCATCGCGGTCTCCGGCGGATCGATCGTGGACGCTAAGATCTTCACCACCTCGGATGGTTTCGCGCTCGACGTGTTCTCGGTGCAGGACGCGGAGGGCGGACCGTTCGGCGACGCGGCCCGCGTCGCGCGCCTGCGCCAAACGATCGAGAAGACCCTGACCGGCGAGATCGTGCCGCGTCTGTTGATCGCCAAACGTCCGCCCAAGAGCCGTACCGGCGCCTTCAAGGTGCGCTCGCGGGTCAATTTCGACAACGACGCGTCCCATACCGCCACCGTAGTAGAAGTGCGCGGCCTGGACCGGGTCGGTTTCCTCTACGACGTGACCACCGCGCTGTTCGAATCCGGCCTGTCGATCTCCTCGGCGATGATCGCCACCTACGGCGAGCGCGTGGTCGACGTGTTCTATGTGCGCGACGGCTTCGGCCACAAAGTCACCCATCCCCAGAGGCTGAAGTCCATCGAGGCGCGGCTGCTGAAGGCGCTGGAGGGCGAGAACGCGGAAACGGCCACGACTTGACAATCGCGGCACAACGGCGGCTTGCGGCGGCCAGCGCTTCGCGGCATAACCCGGCGCCTCATTCAGGGCTCTCTCCATGACCGACGCGCCGAAGCACAAACAACTCGTTTTTTCCGGCATGCAGCCCACGGGCACACTGCACCTGGGCAATTATCTGGGCGCACTCAAGAACTGGGTGAAGCTGCAAGACCGGATGCCGTGTGTCTATTGCGTCGTCGACATGCACGCAGCCACGGTGTGGGTGGACCCCAAGGAGCTGGTGCAGGCCACGCGGGCGGCCACCGCCGCCTATATCGCCTCCGGCGTCGATCCCAAACACGCCATCGTCTTCAATCAGAGCCGCGTGCCGGCGCACGCCGAACTCACCTGGATCTTCAACTGCGTGGCGCGACTGGGCTGGCTCGACCGCATGACCCAGTTCAAGGAGAAATCCGGCAAGCACAAGGAACGCGCCTCGGTCGGCCTCTACACCTATCCGGTGCTGATGGCCGCCGACATCCTGGTCTACAAAGCGACGCATGTGCCGGTGGGCGAAGACCAGAAGCAGCATCTGGAACTCACCCGCGACGTCGCGCAGAAGTTCAACAACGATTTCGCGGCGCCCGATTTCTTCCCGCTGCCCGAGCCGGTGATTATAGGCGCGGGCACGCGCGTCATGAGCCTGCGCGACGGCAGCAAAAAGATGTCGAAGTCCGACGAAAGCGATTATTCGCGCATCAACCTGACCGACGACGCCGACGCCATTGCCCAGAAGATCCGCAAGGCCAGGACCGATCCAGAGCCACTGCCCGATTCCGAGAAGGGGTTGGCCGGCCGCGCCGAGGCCGAGAACCTGATCAACATCTATGCGGCGCTGGCCGACGAGCCGCGCGCGCGCGTGATGGCGCAGTTCGCGGGACAGCAATTCTCCGGCTTCAAGGGCGCGCTGGCGGACCTGGCGGTCGCCAAGTTGACGCCCATCGCCGCCGAGATGCGCCGTCTTCTTGCAGATCCGGCAGAGATTGACCGCGTCCTAACCGACGGTGCGGCCCGCGCCAACGCCATTGCCGAACCCATCCTGGCGGATGTGAAGCGGTTGGTGGGGTTTCTCCAGTAGCCACCTCCCCATAAGAGGGAGGGGGGTGTTAAGCTCCCTCCATGACCACAGCCGTGAAAACCGTCCTTGTCACCGGCGCCGCGAAAAGACTTGGCCGCGCCATCGCCCTCGATCTGGCACGCCATGGCTGGGCGGTCGCGATCCACTACAATTCTTCCGAAAAGGAAGCGCGCGCCACGGCGGCCGATGCGGCGACGGCCGGCGTGAAAGTGGCTCTGCTCAAAGCCGACCTCGGCCGCGAAAGCGAAACGGCGACGCTGATCGAGCGCGCGGCCCAAGAACTTGGTCCACTCACCGGTCTGGTCAACAGCGCCTCTATGTTCGAGAACGACGACTGGTACAGCGTCAGCCGCGAAAGCTGGGACAAACACATGGAGACCAATCTGCGCGCACCTTTCGTGCTGGCGCAGGCCTTCGCCCACCAAGTGCCACGCGACACTCACGGCGCCATCGTCAATCTGATCGACCAGCGCGTGCTGAAGCCAACGCCGCAATTCATGTCCTACAGCCTGTCCAAGGCCGGTCTGAAATGGCTGACGACGACGCTGGCCCAGGCGCTGGCGCCGCGTGTGCGGGTGAACGCGGTCGGGCCCGGCCCGACCATCATCAACGCGCGGCAAAGCGCCGCCGATTTCGCCCGCCAGCGCGAGGCTACCGTGCTCGAGCGCGGCGCCGAGCCTCAGGACGTGTGCGACGCGGTGCGCTATCTATTGGAGGCCTCCGCCGTCACCGGCCAGATGCTTGCTGTGGACGGCGGTCAGCATCTGATCTGGCAGACGCCGGACGTCGGCGTGAAGGAATAGAATGAGCACGCCGCACAAAGTACAGCCTCTTCGCATCGCCGACGCGGCGCAGGCGATCCGCCACGTCTTCATCCGCGACCTGGAGCTGCTGGCGCAGATCGGCATCCACGGCCACGAGAAAGGCAAGCTGCAACCGGTGCGCATCAATGTGGACCTGGCGGTGGAAGACGCGGTGGTGATCGAAGACCGGCTCGACAAGGTCGTCGATTACGAGGCGATCACCAAGAAAATTCGCGGCCTGGTCGGCAAAGGCCATATCAACCTGGCCGAGACGATGGCCGAGCGCATCGCCGCCGTCTGCTTCGAGGACACGCGCGTGAAGACCGCCCGCGTGCGCGTTGAGAAACTCCACGCGCTTCCCGGCGCCGGATCCGCCGGCGTGGAGATCGAGCGGCAAAGGCCGTAAAACGGCCCCTGATCGTTCCTCTCGGGCCTGGATGTGCCGCCTGGGCGCGGCAGGTTAGGTCATTTACCGTGCCTTAAACGTCAAAGCAGTACTTTAGGTTGAAATCCCCGCGTGAGCCCTGCCGATGGCCACCTCACGCACGAGCGAAGGATGTCCAGGCCACTCCCGAGCGCAGAAGAACGCTCAGATCAGATTTTGGCCGAGAAACTGCGGCTGCTCTATCGCGGAAATTTCGCGGTTCCGGTCAATCTCGCGATCGCGTGCGTCGTCGCGTTTTTTCTGCGGGACTCGTTTCCGCAGCCACTTCTTATTGCCTGGCTTGCGGCGACCGTGCTGGTGACGGGCCTGCGCATTCTGCTTCACAGGCGATTCTTGCAGGCCAGCGCGACCGGCCGGTGCAGCGTGTGTTGGGCACGCATTTTTTGCATCGGGTCATTCGCGTCGGGACTGCTGTGGGGCGGCCTCGCACTCGGCCTTCCCGCCTCGGGCGATGCAAACCACTTCATTTTCCTGACGCTCGTGGCCGCCGGCATGACCGCAGGGGCCTTGACGACGATCGCGGCCTATCTTCCGGCCTATCTCGCTTACGCAGGCGCATTCATCGTGCCGCTTGCCGTCGTTTCGCTTTTGCACTCGGACCACTATATCGCGGCGAACGGTGGGCTGATGCTTCTGTACCTCCTGGTCATCGGTCTTGCCGCGAGGAATCTGTCCCAGGCGGTGAGCCGGACCATCGAGATTCGGGTTGACAACGAAATCCTGCGCAATTCGCTGAAGCAGGCCCTCAGCGAGCGCGACGACGCGCGAACGGAAAAATGGTCCACGCTGGCGCAGCTAAGCCACGAATTGCGGACTCCGTTGAACGCGATCCTGGGCTTTTCGGAAGCAATGCGCGAGCAGTTCTTCGGACCTCTCGGCAACGACCGGTACAGGGAATATGCCGCGCACGTACACAGCAGCGGCCAACATCTGTTGACGCTCGCCGCCGAAATCCTTGAACTGTCCCAGGGGGAAGCGGGCGAGCTGAAGCTGGATGAAAGTCCCGTGGATCTTGCGGCGGTCGCCGGCAATTGTCTCGATCTCATGACGCCGGCTGCGCAAAAGAAAGAGCTGGTGCTGAAGGGTGCCGTTTCGCCCCGGCTGCCGCTCATGCGCGCCGACGAAACCAAGATCCGCCGGATGCTGTTCAATCTCGTCGACAACGCGATCAAGTTCACGCCGCGGCATGGAGAGGTTTCGATAGAGGCCTCACCCGCGGCGGATGGAGGAATCGATCTTGTCGTCAGGGACACGGGAATCGGCATGAGGGCGGCGGACATCCCGCTTGCCCTGCAACCCTTTGGCCGAATCGCGAGCCCTTTGAAACATGAGAACGAAGGGATGGGTCTCGGCCTTCCCATCTGCAAACGGTTGGCCGAGCTGCATGGCGCAGAATTGACCATCAACAGCGAGCTCAGCAAGGGAACGGCTTGCAAGATTTCGTTTCCCGCGTGGCGCAACATCAGTCCATCCGCTGCAGAAGCCGACAATTCCACCGCCGTTGCGGCGTGAGCGGCATCAGCCGCAACTCCCGTTGTCATCCCCGGCCGAGCGACACGGCAGTGTCGCGAGGGGAAGGGGTCCCAGGTAATTGAAGTAACCTGATTTCGGCGATTAAGCTAACCTCTTCAAAATCGAGTTGCCTAAACTACCTGGGTCCCCTTCCCTCGCCCTGTGCGTGACACGCACAGGGCTCGCCGGGGATGACATCGAGTATTATATCCGCGTTATGAGCAATGACCCGAACATCTCGGAGCCCCTCACGGGCGTCGCGCGCATCGCCCCGTATGTGAAGACACTGCCCGATGCGCCGGGCGTTTATCGCATGCTCGATGCCAAAGGCGACGTGCTTTACGTCGGCAAAGCCAAGAGCCTGAAGAAGCGCGTGGCGTCCTATGCCAAGTCGGGCGGGCATACCGAGCGCATCGCCCGCATGATCCTAGAGACGGCAGAGATGCTGTTCATCACGACCGCGTCGGAGACCGAGGCGCTGCTGCTGGAATCCAACCTCATCAAGCGCCTGAAGCCCCGCTACAACGTTTCTTTCCGCGACGACAAATCCTTTCCTAACATCCTGGTGCGCCAGGACCACGCCTTTCCGCAGCTTCTGAAGCATCGCGGCGCCAAGACAGCGAAAGGCATCTATTTCGGGCCGTTCGCCAATACCGGCGCGGTCAACCGCACGCTCAACACGCTGCAGCGCGCTTTCCTGCTGCGCTCCTGTTCGGATTCGGTGTTCGAGTCGCGGACACGCCCTTGTTTGTTGTTCCAGATCAAGCGCTGCTCGGCGCCCTGCGTGGGGCGGATCGACGAGACGGCTTACGGCAATCTGGTGGGCGAAGCGGAACGTTTTCTGGCCGGCAAAAGCCGCGCCGTGCAAGCCGACCTTGTGAAAGACATGGAAACCGCCGCCGAAGCCCTCGACTTCGAAGGCGCGGCCCGGCTGCGCGACCGTGTGCGCGCCATGAATCAGGTGCAATCGACGCAAGGGATCAACCCCTCCACCTTCGCCGAGGCCGACCTCTTCGCGGCGTTCAGCCAAGGCGGCGAGACCTGCGTACAGGTGTTCTTCTTCCGCGCCGGACAGAACTGGGGCAACCGGCCTTATTTCCCGCGCCATGCCGGCGAGCTTTCCACCGGCGAAGTGCTGGAGGCGTTCATCGGCCAGTTCTACGACGAGCGCCCCGCGCCCGGCCTGATCCTGCTCTCCGAGGCGATTCCCAATCGCGAATTGCTCGGCGAGGCGCTTTCGCTGCGCGCCGAACGCAAGGTGCGGACCCTGGTGCCCGAACGCGGCGAGAAGCGCGAGCTGGTGGAGATGGCACTGGGCAATGCGCGCGAGCAGCTCGGCCGCCGCATGGCAGAAAACACCGCCCAGCGCGAACTGCTCGACGGAGTGGCCGAGACTTTCGGGCTCGATACGCCGCCGCGCCGCATCGAGGTTTACGACAATTCGCACATCCAAGGTGGTCATGCGGTGGGCGGGATGATCGTGGCAGGGCCGGACGGCTTCGAAAAAGGCGAATACCGCAAGTTCAACATCAAGACGGCCGAGCTGGCCCCCGGCGACGACTACGCCATGATGCGCGAAGTGCTGACGCGGCGTTTCGCGCGCCTGATGAAGGAAGACGAAGACGCCAAGGCCAAACGCCCCGATCTGGCGTTGATCGACGGCGGGCCGGGCCAGCTAGCGGTGGCCGTCCAGGTCTTCGCCGATCTGGGTGTGGAGGACGTGGCACTGGTCGCCATTTCCAAGGGCGCCGAGCGCGAGGCGGGTTACGAGCATTTCCACCAGCCCGGTAAAGCGCCATTCCGCCTCGAGCAGAAAAGTCCCGTGCTCTACTACCTGCAACGCCTGCGAGACGAGGCCCACCGCTTCGCCGTCGGCAGCCACCGGAAGAAACGCTCAAAAGCCATCGGCGCCAATCCCCTGGACGAGATCGCCGGCGTCGGCGCCTCGCGCAAACGCGCGCTGCTGCAGCATTTCGGCTCCGCGCGGGCGGTGGCCGGGGCCAGCTTGGCCGATATCGAAAACGTGGCGGGCCTTTCGGGCACACTCGCCAAGAAAATCTACGACTTCTTCCATCCCGGCGGGTGAGAGGGATAAAGTGCGCCCATGATCCGCCTGCCCAACATCCTGACCGTCTTGCGCATCGCCTTGGTGCCGGTCTTCGTTATTGCCTTCTGGCTGCCAGGCGAGACGGCGCGGCTGATCGCCTTCGCCATCTTCTGCATCGCCGGGATCAGCGACGCGCTCGACGGATTGGCGGCGCGCAAGCTGAATGCCGGCAGCGATTTCGGCCGCATGCTCGATCCCATCGCCGACAAGATCCTGGTGGGCGTGGCGCTGATGATGCTGGTGTCGGAAGGCAGTTTCGACGGCTGGAAACTGGTACCTGCGCTGGTGATCTTGTCGCGCGAGTTCCTGGTTTCGGGCTTGCGCGAATTTTTGGCCGGCGCCGACGTCAGCGTGCCGGTCAGCTTCTTCGCCAAGATCAAGACCACGATCCAGATGTTCGCCATCGGCGCGATGATCCTGGGCCCGATGGCCGACAAGGTGGTGCCCGGCGCGCTTGCCTTCGCCTATGTGGCGCTATGGGTGGCCGCCGCCCTGACCGTGGGAACCGGCTATGTCTATCTGCGCGCGGGCCTGGCGCACGCCCGTCCGCGTCCGCAAGACGGGACACCGGCGTGAAGCTGCTCTATTTCGCCTGGGTGCGTCAGAATGTCGGCAAGAGCGAAGAAGACCTCGCTCTTCCGGCCGATGTTTCGACGCTGCGCGACCTCGCCCGGCATTTGCGCACGCGCGGACCCGGCTATGCGGAGGCCTTCGCCGATCTGGCGCGTCTGCGCGCGGCGGCCAACCAAGTGCATGTCGGCTTCGACACGCAGCTCAGCGACGGCGACGAAATCGCCTTCTTTCCTCCGGTGACGGGCGGATGAAAACGCGTATTGTTATCCAGCCAGAACCGTTCGACCTCGCGCGCGAGGTGGAAGCCTTGCCGCGCGCCGGCGCGGTCGCCAGCTTCATCGGCCATGTGCGCGCCGAGGACGGGCTGACCTCGCTTGTCCTGGAGCATTATCCGGGAATGACCGAGCGCGAGATCGCGCGTCACGTGCAGGACGCCCGGCGCCGCTGGCCGCTTCTGGGTGTCACGATCATCCATCGCATTGGCGAATTGAAGCCAGGCGATCCCATCGTGCTCGTCGCCGTGGCGGCGCAGCATCGCGCCGAGGCCTTCGCCGCCTGCGAGTTCCTGATGGACCACGTCAAGACCAAAGCGACGTTCTGGAAACAGGAACGGCGCGGCGCCGGGACGGCCTGGGTCGAAGCCAAGGCCTCGGACGACAAAGCGGCGGAGCGCTGGAAATAACTAGTCCAGCTTCACCTGCGAAACCGGCCGACGGACGTCATCGGCATAGTCGTGCATCAACGCCGCGGAAATCTCGCCCGGTTTGAAGCGATACGGCCCGATCTCCGCAACCGGCGTCACTTCGGCGGCCGAACCGGTGAGGAAGCATTCGGAGAAATCCGCCATCTCCTTCATCTCGATGTGCCGTTCGATCACGGGAATCTGGCGGGCGCGGGCCAGCGCCATCACCGAGCGGCGCGTGATCCCGTCGAGGAAGCAATCCGGGATCGGCGTGTGCAGCTTGCCGTCCTTGACGAAGAAGACGTTGGCGCCCGTCGCTTCGGCGACATAGCCGCGGTAGTCGGCCATCAGCGCGTCGGCATAGCCCTTGGCTTCGGCGGCGTGCTTCGACAGGGTGCAGATCATGTAGAGGCCGGCCGCTTTGGCTTTGGTCGGCGCGGTATCTGGGGCGGGACGGCGCCACTGCGAGATGTCGAGTCGGATGCCTTTCAGCTTCTGCTGGGGGTCGAAATAGGATGGCCATTGCCACACCGCGATGGCGACGTGGATCTTGGTGTTCTGCGCCGACACCGCCATCATCTCGCTGCCGCGGAAGACGACGGGGCGGACATAGCCGTCCACGATGTCCTGGGCGCGGACCGCTTCCATGCAGGCGTTGCTGATCTCTTCTTCCGTGTACGGAATTTTCATGCCGATGATGCGCGCGCTTTCGAACAGCCGGTGGGTGTGCTCCTTTAGCTTGTAGATGCGCCCGGAATAACAGCGCTCGCCTTCGAATACCGAGGAAGCATAGTGCAGCCCGTGAGTCAGGACGTGGGTCTTGGCTTCGCGCCATGGCACGAGCTTGCCGTCGTACCAAAGCGAACCGTCGCGGTCGTCAAAGGGGATCACATCGGCCATTGTGTCATCCTCCAGCCCCTTGCCTTGCCAGGGCAGGCGGCTTATTTGTGTCAGTATGTCTGACGTAAAATTCGGCGGGACATCGCCTGATACACAAACACTATACCTTAGCGACGAGGCGCTAAAGCAAGGCTTGGATTTGTTGTTCATCGCCGCTCGCGATATTTCGGCGCAAGGTGCCGGCCCGGTCGCCAAAGCAAGATTGGGACGCGCGCACGCCCGTGCCTTGCATTTCATTGCGCGCAATCCGGGGCTTTCCGTCGCCGAATTGCTCGGCTTCTTGAAGGTGACCAAACAAAGCCTGAACCGTGTGCTCAACGATCTGCTGAAAAGCGGTTTCGTCGAACGCAAAGCCGGTATGCAGGATCGGCGTACCCGCCGTTTGCAGTTGACCAAGACCGGCACCGCGCTGGCCGACGCCATCTGGGAGGTGCAGCGCCTGCTGCTCGTTTCCGCGTTCAAAGCGGCGGGCCAGGACGCGGTGAACGGCTTCCGCGAGGTCCTGCTGGGCGTCATCGGCCCGAAGGGCAAACCATGAACTCGGCCGTACAGGACCCGCATCTTCTGGTCGTTGACGACGACGAGCGGTTGCGCACGCTTTTGCAGCGCTATTTGTCCTCCAACGGCTTTCGCGTCAGCGCGGCGGCAAACGCGGCCGACGCCCGCGTGCTGATGAAGAGCATGGCCTTCGATCTTCTCATCCTCGACGTGATGATGCCCGGCGAATCCGGTTTCGAACTGACGAAATACGTGCGCGCGAACTCATCCGTGCCGATTCTGATGCTGACCGCCAAGGGCGAGGCCGAGGACCGCATCAAGGGCCTGGAGCACGGCGCCGACGATTATCTGCCCAAGCCGTTCGAGCCGCGCGAGCTGGTGCTGCGCGTCAGCGCGCTGCTGCGCCGCGCCGCCCCGCCGGCCGAGAAGGCCATCGCCGAAGTGCGCATGGGCGACTGCGTCTACAATCCCGAGCGCGGCCAGCTCCGGCGCAAAGGCAAGCCGGTGCACCTGACCAGTTCCGAAAGCGCGCTGCTGCAGCTTTTCGCCGCCAACGCCGGGCGCTCCTTTTCGCGCATCGATCTGTGCGCGCGGCTGGGCGTGACGCTGGAGCGCTCGATCGACGTGCAAGTGACGCGGCTGAGGCGCAAAATCGAGGAGGACCCCAAGCTTCCGCTTTATCTACAGACCGTTCGCGGTGTGGGTTACGTCCTTGTCCCCGACCGCGTCCTTTGAAACCCTCAAGACGGCCCTGTCGCGGCTGCGTCCCGGCCGCCTGCTCAAGCGCGTGATGCCGCGCGGCCTGTTCGGCCGTTCGCTCATCATCATTGTGGCGCCGATGTTCCTGTTGCAGGCAATCGTGTCCTACGTCTTCTTCGAGCGCGATCTCGACACCACGACGCGGCGCATGGCGCGCGACGTCGCCGCCGACGCCGCCTTCCTCATCACGCTGGAGGATAATTATCCGGACAAGGAGCGCACCGAGAGGCGGGCGCTGGCCGCACGTCAACTGCGCTACGAATTGACCTTCATGCCCGGCGCCAAAATTCCTCCGCCGGTCCGCCGTAGTCACCAAAACACCATCGACGAAGCTCTCGACGAGACCATTAGCCAGCAGATCGGCGAGGCGCGTCATTTCAAGGTCGGCAGCCACGTGAACATCTTCGACATACGCGTCGAGGTGCATGACGGCGTGCTACGCATGATCGTGCCGCGCGACCGCATCACCGTGTCGGCCCCGGACATCTTCATCGTGTGGATGGTAGGCTCCTCGCTGATCCTCTTGGCGGTGGCGATCCTGTTCCTGCGCAACCAGGTCAGGCCGATCGAGCGGCTGGCGCGCGCCGCCGATGCCTTCGGCAAGGGCCGCGCGGTGCCGGACTTTAAGCCTTACGGCGCCACGGAGGTGCGCCGCGCCGCCCAAGCCTTCCTCACCATGCGCGAACGCATCGAGCGCCATGTGCAACAGCGCACCGAAATGCTGGCCGGCGTCAGCCACGATCTGAAGACACCGCTCACCCGCATCCGTTTGCAGCTTGCCATGATGCCACCCGGCCCGGAGATCGAGGCGCTCAGCGAGGATATCGCCGAGATGGAACGCATGCTCGACGAATATCTGGATTTCGCGCGCGGCGAAGGCGGCGAAACGGCCCAGCTCGCCGATCTGGGCGATCTGGTGCGCGACGCCGCCAGCGCTTCCGCGCGCGCGCGCAGCGGCGGGGAAGAGCGTCTGACGCTCGAAACGCCGAGCGGCGTGTTGCTCGCGGTGAAGGCTAACGCGCTGCGCCGCTGCGTCACCAATCTGATCGACAATGCGTTCAAGCATGGCCGACGAGTCCGCGTCTCGCTCGAGCTTGGGACGCGCTTCGCAGAAGTCCATGTCGACGATGACGGGCCCGGTATCGCCCGCGGCAAGCGCGAGGAAGCTTTCCGTCCGTTCCATCGCCTGGACGAAGGCCGCAATCTGCAGACCGGCGGGGTGGGACTGGGGCTCGCCATCGCCCGCGATATCGCCCGCGCCCATGGCGGCGAGCTGCTGCTGTCCGAAAGCCCTAACGGCGGCCTGCGCGCGACGATTCGGTTGCCAATCTAACGCGCCAGTTCTTCCGCTCGCGCTTTGGCGGCCGCGACCGCGCGCGTCATCAGCGCGAACAGCCCCTCTTCCGCCAGCAGAATTTTTAGCGCGGCTTCGGTGGTGCCGCCGGGACTGGTGACGTCGCGGCGCAAATCGGCGGCGGCGCGCTTGTCGGCGTCGAGCAAAGCGCCGGCGCCGCAAACCGTCGCCCGCGCCAGCCGTTCGGCCACCGCGCGCGGCAGGCCGGCGGCTTCGCCCGCTGCGGCCAGCGCCTCGGCCAAGGCAAAAACATAGGCCGGCCCGGATCCCGAAACCGCCGTCGCCGCGTCGATCAGCACTTCGCTTTTCACCCACACGATCTGGCCGAGCGCGGCCAGAAGGGTCTCGGCCAGTTTCTTGTCCTTTACGGTCGCCTTGGGCGCGGCGTAGAGCGCCGTGATCCCGCGGCTGATGGCGCCGGGCGTGTTCGGCATGGCGCGGACGATACGCGCCCGCCCACCCCACGCCTTCTTGAGGAATCCGACGCTGGTTCCCGCCGCGATGGAAATCATCGGCGCGCCGGATGCCGCGACAGGTTTTAGGCGCGCTGCCTCGATTTTCAGGATTTGTGGTTTCAGCGCGACGACGCAGGCGCGCCAGTGCCGCGGCGGAATTGCTTCGATGGCGGAGACGAATTTCAGGCCCTTCAGCTTTCGCAGAGCGGCTGACGGTTGCGGCTCGACGGCGAGGATCGGGCTAAGGCCGCTCTTGAGCCAGCCCTTGATCAGCGCCGAACCCATCCGGCCCGCACCGACAAGAAGGATCGGCGGGCGCGCGCCGCTCATGCCTGTCCCGCGCACTCCAGGATGGCTGCGGCTACGGCTTCTTCGGCCGATTTGCCGCCCCACAAAACGAACTGGAACGCTGGGTAGTAATGCTCGCAGGCTTCCAGCGCCAGATTGAGCAGCGCTTCGCATTGCGAGGCGCTGGCGTGGGCATCCGGGAATATCATCGCGTGGCGGAAGACGATGGTGCCGTCCTCCGGCCAGAGGTCGAAATGGCCGATCCACAGCCGCGCGTTCACAAACATCAGCAGCGCCGCCACATCGGCAAGCCGCGTCTCGCCCTTCACCCGCATGTCGAAGGCGCTGGACAGATGCAGCGATTGCAGATCTTCGCGCCAGGTGAAGCTGAAATGATGATCCGACCAGCGCCCGGCGACGGAAAGATTCAGCTCGTCGCGGCCCGAACGCTCGAACGCCCAGCCGTTCTCCTCCACCGTCCGTTCCAGCATGTCGAGCGGATGGGTGCGGCTAACGGGCTCGTCCTGGTGGATTACAGTCATCCCTGACTCCTGGAACTGGCATGCGACGCAAAACGAAGCAGTTGATGGTCAACCTGACACAAGATTTTGTGGGGTGACAAGAGTCTCCCCTGCATGCCCTTTGGACACAAAAAGCAATTCACAGATTTCAGACGGCTCTCAGACGGCGCGCCGTTTGGGCGGCCGTTTGACCGGCCGTAAGGCGCGCGCGCGCCGCTCCAACAGGGCGATGCGCGCCGCCAGCTTTTCGTTCTCGCTGCGCGCCTTGGCCGCCATCGCCTTCACCGCCTCGAACTCCTCGCGGGGGACGAAATCCATGTCGGCGACCAGCTTCTCCAGACGCTGCTTCACGAAGGTGTCGATTTCGGCCCGTACGCTTTGCGCGGCTCCGGCAGCGTCGGTGAACATTTTCGCCAGCCCGTAGAGGAACGGATTGTCGGTCTGCATGGGCGGTCGTCCTTGTGGTCGGCCCTTATATGACAGGCGAATAGCGAATAGCGAGTAGCGATAGGGGCGTTTACCATTCGCTATTCGCCTTGACACAACCGGCCGAAGCAGAGCGTCTTTACCCTGATGGTCGAAGCGCTTCTGCCTTATCCCCAAATCGATCCCGTCCTGATTCACTTGGGGCCGGTGGCGATACGCTGGTACGCGTTGTCCTATATTGGCGGCCTTCTGCTCGGCTGGTGGCTGATCCTCAGGATGCTGCGCCAAGCGAGCCTGTGGAAAAACAAGCCCTTTTCCGGCAAGCCGCCGGCGACAGCCGATGACATCGGCGACCTGTTCGTGTGGACGACGCTGGGTGTCATCGTGGGCGGGCGGCTGGGCTACGACCTGTTCTACGGCACCTTTTTCTGCGGCATCTGGACGGGCCGGGACTGCGGCGATTTGCCGATGGGCTACCTGACCAATCCGCTGCGCCTGATCGCGGAATGGCACGGCTTGGTGCCCGAACTGCGCGGCATGTCGTTCCATGGCGGGCTGGTTGGCGTGGTGGTGGCGCTGGTTCTGTTCTGCCGCAACCGTAAGCTGGATATCCTGCGGGTTGGCGATCTGATCGCCACAGTCACGCCCATCGGCCTGTTCCTCGCCCGCATCGCCAATTTCATCAACGGCGAGCTGTGGGGAAAAGTCACAGACTCTTCCTGGGGAATGGTGTTCTGCAACGCCACGATCAGGGAAATCTATGGCGGAAGATGCCCGGCCGGACTGCTGCCGCGCCATCCCAGCCAGCTTTACGAAGCGGCGCTGGAAGGCCTGCTGCTGTTCGTGATCCTGCAAGTCTGCATCCGGCGCTTCCGTTTGCACGAGCGCCCCGGCCTGCTCACGGCCATCTTCTTCGCCGGCTATGGAGCGGCGCGATTCTTCGTCGAGTTCTTCCGTGATTCCGAATCGATGATCACCAGCTGGTTCAGCATGGGCATGGCGCTGAGCCTGCCGATGTGGGCGGCGGCCGCATTCTTTTTCTGGATCGCGCTCAAGAAACCGGCGCGCGCATGAACGCGTTGGCGGAACGAATCGCGGGGCTCATCGCGGCGGAAGGCCCGCTTTCGATCGCCCAATTCATGACGATTTGCCTGCACGATCCCGCCGGCGGCACTTATGGCGCACGCGATCCCATCGGACGCGACTTCGCCACCGCGCCGGAAATCAGCCAGGCCTTCGGCGAGCTTTGCGGCCTGTGGGTGGTGCAGGCTTGGCACGATCAGGGGCGGCCCGACCGCCCGCGTTTGGTGGAACTCGGCCCCGGCCGCGGCACGCTGATGGCGGACGCCTTGCGTGCCATCGGGACCGCCGCGCCGGAATTCCTGGACGAAGCGGACATCGTGTTGGTGGAAACGAGTCCCGTCCTGCAGGCAATGCAGAAGGAAAAGCTGAAAACCTCGGCCGCGGACATATCCTGGCGCGCGCGCTTCGACGAATCGCTCGCCGACCGGCCATTGTTCCTGCTTGCCAACGAATTCTTCGATTGCCTTCCGGTGCGTCAATTCGTGAAGACGGCGCGCGGCTGGTGCGAGCGGATGGTGACGGTTCAGGGCGGCGCTCTCGCCTTCGCGCTGGCGCCTCAGCCCACGAATCCCGCCCTGATTCCACCGGGCCGCGCGGCGGCGCCCGACGGCGGCGTTTACGAGGTCGCGCCTTCCGCGCTGGCGCTGGTCGAAGAGATCGCGCGCGTTGTCGCCGCGCAAGGCGGTGCCGCCTTAATCGTGGATTACGGCTACGACGAGCTGGGCTTCGGTGAAACGCTGCAAGCCGTTGCCGGCCACAAGTTCGCCGACGTGCTGGCCGAACCGGGCGAAAGCGACCTGTCGGCGCATGTGGATTTTCTGGCCTTGGCGCAAGCGGCGCGGGCCGGCGGGGCGGCGGCCTACGGTCCCGTCAGCCAATGCAATTTCCTCGCCGATCTGGGCCTCGGGCCGCGTGCGGAACGCTTGATCGTCGCCAATCCCAAAGAGGCGCGCGCTATCGCCGCCGCCATCGACCGGCTGGTAAACCCGCAGGAGATGGGGACGCTGTTCAAGGCGCTGGCGTTGGCGCCGAAAACCGCGCCGCCGCCGCCGGGATTTTGCTGAGCCGCTGCGCCGGATGTGCTATCGCTGAACCATGCTCATTCTCCGCGCCAAGAATCTTTCCCTGCCGCGCATCGCCCACGGATTTTTCGGCCGTCAAGGCGGCGTCTCCGAAGGCATCTACGCCTCGCTCAATTGCGGTCCGCTGTCGGGCGACGACCGCGCCAAGGTGATCGAGAATCGCCGCCGCGTGACGGAAACTTTCGGTCCCGCTGCGAGACTTCTGACCCTCTATCAGATTCACAGCCCCAAAACGGTGACCGTCACGGCGCCCTGGGAGATCGGTGAAAGTCCTGAGGCCGACGCCATGGTGACAAACCTGCCGGGACTGGCGCTCGGCATGCTGACCGCCGATTGCGCGCCGGTGCTGCTGGCGGACGTCGAAGCCGGAGTGATCGGCGCGGCGCATGCCGGTTGGAAAGGCGCGCTCGACGGCGTGGTCGAAAGCACGGTTGCGGCGATGGAGGAACTGGGTGCGGCGCGCGCGCGCATCGCCGCCGCCATCGGGCCCTGCATCTCCCAGGCGAATTACGAGGTGGACGGCGAATTCCGCGCCAATTTCACGCGCGCCGATTCCGCCAATGCGCGATTCTTTGTGCCCCGCGACGGTTATTTCCGATTCGATCTCGAATCTTATGTCGCGCTGCGGCTCGACGACGCGGGCATCACTGATATCGAAGCGCTTTCGGTCTGCACCTATGCGCGGGCTGCCGACTTCTACAGCTTCCGCCGCGCGACTCACGCGGGCGAAAAGGATTACGGCCGCGAAGTTTCCGCGATTATGTTGGCGAAATAACAAAGCCGTTTACCCACCCACCTCCGCTTGCTAAAAGCCGGTCATCAAATCGTCACAACAACGGGGTGAGCGCGGGCCATGGGAGAGACAAAAACAACCCGAGGCATGAAGCTGCTTGCGGGCAATTCCAACCGCCCGCTGGCCGAAGCGATCGCCCAGTATCTGAAGCTGCCCTTGACCAAGGCCGTGGTGCGACGCTTCGCCGACATGGAAATCTTCGTCGAGATCCAGGAGAACGTCCGCGGCGAGGACATTTTCGTCATCCAGTCCACCAGCTTCCCCGCCAACGACAATCTGATGGAGTTGCTGATCATCATCGACGCGCTGAGGCGCGCCTCGGCGCGGCGCGTCACGGCGGTGCTGCCCTATTTCGGCTATGCGCGACAGGACCGCAAAGTCGGCCCGCGCACGCCGATCTCGGCCAAGCTGGTGGCCAATCTCATCACTCAGGCTGGCGCCAACCGTGTGCTGACCGTCGATCTGCATGCCGGCCAGATCCAGGGCTTCTTCGACATTCCGACCGACAATCTTTACGCCATGCCGGCGATCGCCAAGGACATCAAGGATTATCTGGGTGTCGGCGACCATCTGATGGTCGTTTCGCCGGACGTCGGCGGCGTGGTGCGCGCCCGCGCGTTGGCGAAAAGGCTGGGCGGCGATCTCGCCATCGTCGACAAGCGCCGCGAGCGTGCCGGCGAGTCGGAAGTGATGAACATCATCGGCGACGTGGAAGGGCGTTCCTGCATCCTGGTGGACGACATCGTCGATTCCGGGGGTACCATCTGCAACGCGGCTGAAGCCTTGGTGAAGGCCGGCGCCAAGGACGTTTGCGCCTATGCTTCGCACGGCGTGCTGTCGGGCGGCGCGGTGGCGCGCGTCCAGTCTTCGGTGCTGAAATCGATGGTGGTCACCGATTCGATCCAGGCGACCGACGATGTGCGCAAATGCTCCAACATCCGCCGCATCTCCATCGCGCCTTTGATCGGCGAAGCCCTGCGCCGGATCAACAATGAAGAAAGCGTGTCGAGCCTGTTCGACTGAACCCGTGTCTCAAGAATTCGGGCGCGGCCGGAGAGACCGCGTCCGCAGACGGGTAGAAAATATTCCGCCCCAGCCTCGAAACCGTTGAAAAGGCGTGTATTCTCGCGCTAGATTCGTGAGCGCCACTATGCCCAAGTCCGACGACAACGTCCCACACGGCCACTCTCCCCACGCGCCTTCGGAGGAAGCCGTGTTCATGCGCCGGATTCTGATCGCGGCCCTGATCGTCGTGCTGTTGCTGATCCTATGGCGGGTGTCGCTGGTCCTGATCCTGACCTTCGGCGGCATCCTGGTGGCGCTCGCGCTGCGCAACATCTCCGCGCCGCTGGGCCATTATTTGCGCGTCCCCGACCGCGTCTCGGTGCTTATCACCACGGTGGGACTTGGCATCGTCGTCATCGGGTTCTTCGACTTGTTCGGCACACTGGCCAGCGACCAGTTCGCCGCCCTCGTCAGACAGATTCCGGGCGCCATAGACTCCGCGCGGGTGTGGCTGAGCGGAACGGTCATCGGGCGCGAGGTGCTGGGCGCGCTGGACAATTCGACCGATGCGACCGCCAGATTGTTGAGCGCCCTGCCCTTGGCGGGCGGCATCCTGGGCGGCATCGGCGAAATGATCCTGGTGGTCGCAGTGGGCATCTACTTCGCGGCCGATCCGCATACCTACGTCGCCGGCGTGCTCAGGTTGGTGCCGCCGCGCCGCCGCGAGCGGGCGCGCCAGATCCTCGACGCGATCGGCGTGGCGCTGCGCAAATGGCTGATCGGCATGACGCTGGACATGCTGTTTCTGGGCGTGATGACGGGCCTCGGCATGTGGCTGATCGGCGTGCCGCTGCCTCTGGCGCTGGCCGCGATGTCGGGCGTCGCGGTATTCGTGCCCTATATCGGACCGGCAATCGCGACGATTCCGGGCTTGTTGCTGGCGCTCAGCGTCAGACCGATCCTCGCGCTCTATGCCGGCATCGTTTACCTGATCGTGCTGACGATCGAGGGCAATATCAGCCAGCCGCTGCTACAGCGCTGGACGGTTTCGCTGCCTCCGGTGGTGAACCTGCTGGCGATTTTGGTGTTCGCTCCGCTGTTCGGCATCTGGGGCGCGGTGCTGGCGACGCCGCTGGCGGTGGCGCTGTGGGTGCTGACCCAGAAGGTCTATATCGAAGACGTGCTGGAGGACCGCAGGCGCTGAGCGGCCGGCCCAGGTTGCCTTGGCCGCCCCCATCCGCTACAAGCCTGCCCTTTGCGGTCGCAAACGGTCGTCCAGCCTGCACGAAGGGCTGGAAAACCAAGGACTTAATCATATGCGCCAGATTCAGGAACTCAGCGTCGAGCGGCGTCCCGGCACGGGTAAGGGCCCGGCCTATCAGACCCGCCGCAAAGGCCACATCCCCGCCATCGTCTATGGCGGCAAGGAGGAGCCTCTGACCGTCTCCGTGGATGCCCTGACCCTCGCGCGCCATGTGGAAAGCGGCTCGTTCCTGACGACGCCGTTCCTGCTCAACCTGGACGGCAAGAAGACGCGGGTGATTCCTCGCGTCCTGCAGCTCGATCCGGTCAGCGACCGCCCGGTGCATGTGGACTTCATGCGGCTGGTTGAAGGCGCGACGGTGCGACTTGCCATTCCGGTTCGCTTCAAGGGCCAGGAAAACTCGCCCGGCATCAAGCGCGGCGGCGTGCTTAACATCGTGCGCCACGAGGTTGAACTGATCTGCTCGGCCGATAACATCCCCGATTACATCGAAGGCGATCTGAACGGCCTGGAAATCCATGGTTCGCTGAGCATCTCCGACTTCAAGCTGCCCAAAGGCGTGAAATCGGCGGTCAGCCAGGACTTCACCGTCGCTTCCATCGTCGCGCCGACCCACATCATCGAAGAGCAGAAGGCCGCCGCCGCCGCCGCGGCCGCAGCCGCCCTTGCTCCGGTGGTCGAGGAAGAGGCCGTGCCCGTCGAAGGCGCCGTGCCCGGCGCGGCTCCGGTCCCCGGCGCTGCGGCTCCTGCTGCCGGCGCTGCTGCCCCAGTCGCCGGCGCCAAGGCTGCCCCCGCCGCCGGCGCCAAGACCGCACCCGCCGCCGGCGCCAAGGCTCCGGAGAAAGAGAAAAAGTAGGCACAGGTCTGCTCGCGCGGGTAATCTCGCAGCATGTCGGACACACCGCTTCTCATCGCTGGCCTGGGCAATCCGGGCGCGCAATATGCGCGCAATCGCCACAATGCGGGCTTCATGGCCGTGGACACGATCCACGAGAGCTACGATTTCGGGCCGTGGCGCGCCAAGTACCAGGGCTTCGTCGCGGAAGGAAAACTGGCGCGGCGCAAGACCTATCTGCTCAAGCCCATGACTTACATGAACGACAGCGGGTTCTCGGTCGGCGCCGCGGCGCGGTTCCTGAAACTGCCGCCGTCGGCGGTGGTGGTGATGCATGACGAGATCGACCTCGCCGCTTCCAAGCTGAAAGCCAAGACCGGCGGCGGCGATGCGGGGCACAACGGCCTACGCTCGATCACCTCCGTGCTGGGTCCCGATTACCACCGCATCCGCATCGGCGTGGGACATCCGGGCAGCAAAGGGCGCGTGCACGGCCACGTGCTGCAGAATTTCTCCAAGGCCGACGAGGACTGGCTGGTGCCGATGCTGTCGGCCATCGCCGAAGCCGCGCCGTGCCTGGCGGAAAGCGACATGATCGGTTTCATGAACAAGGTTGCGCTGATCCTTCATCCGCCCGAGAAGAAGGCAAAGCCGGAAAAGGACGAGGACTGATGGGTTTCAAATGCGGCATCGTCGGCTTGCCGAACGTGGGCAAATCGGCGCTTTTCAACGCCCTGACCCAGACGGTGGCGGCGCAGGAGGCGAACTATCTGTTCAGCACCGTCGAGTCCAATATCGGCGATGTGGCGGTGCCCGACGCACGGCTCGACAAGCTTGCCGAGATCGCCAAATCCGCGGAGATCATTCCGACCCGCATCACCTTCGTGGACATCGCCGGACTGGTGCGCGGCTCTTCCAAAGGCGAAGGGCTGGGCAACCGGTTTCTCGCCACCATCCGCGAAGTGGACGCCGTCGTGCACGTGCTGCGCTGCTTCGAGGACGACGACATCACCCATGTCGAGGACCGCATCGATCCGGTGAGCGACGCCGAAACCGTGGAAATCGAGCTGATGCTGGCGGACCTCGAAAGCCTGGAAAAGCGCATCGTTCCCATCGAGAAGAAGGCCCATTCCGGCGAGAAGGAAGCCAAGGAACAATTGGCGCTGATGATGAAGGCCGTGGAACTGTTGCGCGAGGGCAAGCCCGCACGGCTGGCGGAGCTGACGCCGGAACAGCGCGAGCCTTACCGCCTGCTCAATCTGCTGACGCAGAAGCCCGTGCTTTATGTCTGCAATGTCGATGAAGCCTCGGCGGCGAGCGGCAATCGGTTTTCGCAAGCCGTCGAGGAAAAGGCAGCACGCGAAGGCGCTGGCGCCGTCGTCATCGCGGCGCGCATCGAGGAGGAATTAGCGCAATTGCCGCCCGAAGAACGCGTGGAGTTTCTAGCCAGTCTGGGCTTGAAAGAGCCGGGCCTCAACCGCCTGATCCGCGCCGGTTACGATCTCTTGGGGTTGATCACGTTTTTCACCGCCGGGCCCAAGGAAACGCGCGCCTGGACGGTTGCGAAAGGCGCCCGCGCCCCGCAGGCGGCGCGCGTCATCCATACCGATTTCGAGCGCGGCTTCATTCGCGCTGAAACCATCGCTTATGACGATTATGTGGCGGCGGGCGGCGAAGCGGGCGCGCGCGACGCGGGAAAATTCCGGCTGGAAGGCAAGGAATACGTCGTGCAGGACGGCGACGTGATGCACTTCCGGTTCAATTTGTGAACATCTTGCCATGCCCCGCCATGTCCGTTGAAATAACGGATGGCCAAGGAGGCGCGAAATGACCGCAGGCAAGATGATCCCGATGAAAATGTCCGACGGCAAGACCATCGGCGTCTATCACGTCGAGCCCCAGGGCGCGCGGCGCGGCGGGCTGGTGCTGATCCAGGAAATTTTCGGCATCACCGATCACATCAAGGAATGCGCGGACTCCTTCGCCGCCGAAGGCTACGAAGTCCTGGTGCCCGCTCTGTTCGACCGCGAAGCGCCGGGCTTGCAGGCGAGCTATTCGCCGGAAGACATCCAGAAAGCCGTCGCCATCGCGCGCCAGCAGCATCCGTTCGACCTATCCGTCGCGGACACGCAGGTCTGCGTAGACGCGCTGAAGAGCAAAAGCGCGGTGTTTATCACCGGCTACTGCTATGGCGGTTCGGTGAGTTGGGCGGCGGCCTGCCGCTGCAACGGGTTGGCGGCGGCGTCGGGTTATTACGGCGCCATGATTCCCACGATGGCGAACGAAAACCCGAAATGCCCGACCATCCTGCATTTCGGCAAGCATGACGCCGGCATTCCGCTGGAGGGCGTGGAGAAAGTGCGCGCGGCGCATCCCGAAGTGGCGGTTTACATTTACGACGCCGGCCACGGCTTCAATTCCAACCGTCGCGCTGATTACAACGCCGACGCCGCCAAACTGGCACGCGAACGAACGCTTGGGTTGTTCCGGGTGAACGAGAAATAAAATAAATTTGTCATTCCCGGCCGAGCGATGCGGTTAGCATCGCCAGGGGAAGGGAACCCAGGTATCGAAGCTCGCATGATATTGACACCTGGGTTCCCTTCCCTCGCGCTTCGCGCTCGCCGGGAATGACAAGTTTGTTCTAATTCCGGCCTTCAGGAAACAACCCGCGCAGCCCCTCTTCGCTTGCCGCACACACGCCGCGTTCGGTGATGAAGGCGGTGACCAGCCGCGCGGGGGTCACGTCGAAGCCGGGATTGGCGGCGGGGCTGCCGGGTGCGGCGATGTCCACCGTCGCCACCGAGCCGTCGGGCAGACGCCCGGTCATTTTCAGCACCTCGTCGGCGGAACGCTCCTCGATGGGAATACCGGCGCCCGAGGCCAGCGTCCAATCGATGCTGGACGACGGCAGCGCCACGTAGAACGGCACGCCATTATCCTTCGCGGCCAGCGCCTTGAGGTAAGTGCCGATCTTGTTGGCGGCGTCGCCGCTCTTCGTCACCCGATCGGCGCCGACGATGCAAAGGTCCACCCGCCCAGCCTGCATATAATGCCCGCCGGCATTGTCGGCGATGATGGTATGCGGCACGCCGTGCGCGCCCAATTCATACGCCGTCAGCGAGGCGCCTTGGTTGCGCGGCCGCGTTTCGTCCACCCACACATGCACCGGGATGCCTGCATCGTGCGCCATGTAGACGGGCGCCAGCGCGGTACCCCAATCGACGCAAGCCAGCCAGCCGGCGTTGCAGTGAGTGAGGATATTGAGCGGCGCGCTTTTCTTCGCCGCCATCTCGCGCAGGATTTTCAGCCCGTGCTCGCCGATGGAGCGGCAGACCTCCACGTCCTCGTCACAGATCGCGGCGGCTTCCTTCCAGGCCAGCGGGAAACGTTCGCCGTGCGACGCTTCGCGCAACACGCCAGCCATGCGTTTCAGCGCCCAGCGCAGATTGACCGCCGTCGGCCGCGTCGCTTGCAGCATGTCGAGCGCGCGCACCAGGGCCTTGCTCGAAGGCTCGGCGCGCATCGCCAGCGCCGCGCCGTAAGCCGCCGTGGTGCCGATCAGCGGCGCGCCGCGCACGATCATGCCTCGGATCGCTTGGGCACATTCCTCGGCCGAACGCAGAACCACCGTGGTGAATTCGTGCGGCAGCCTGGTCTGGTCGATGACCTCGACGCTCTCGTCGGCGCGCGGCCAGATAGTGCGATATTGCTTGCCACCGATCTTCACGTCGGGTTCGCCGGCCAGGTTGCCTGCATGGCGGGATATTTGGCGAAACCCTCATACCAGTCGCGCAATTTCGGCCGCGAGTCGCGCCAGTTCAGCTCCGGTAGGCGGAAATCGAGATAGCCGATGGCACAGGCCACTGCGACCTCGCCAATGGTCGGCGGCTCAGTGAAGCGCGCGCGTTCCAGCGCATCGAGCGAGCGGCCGATCACGGTCATGTATTTGGCGATGGCGTCCTTGTTCTGCAATTCCTCGGGGCGGCGCCCTTCGTAGACGCGCGCCACCGCCGCATCGGCGACGCCATCGCCCAGCGCCTGCAAGGTGAGCGCCCGCCAGCGCCCGGAAACCTCCCGCCAGATGCTCATGCCGGGAAAGAATTTTCCGCCGCCCAATTCATTCAGATATTCGCAGATCACCGGCGAATCGATCAGCGTCGAACCGTCGTCGAGCACCAGCGCCGGGATTTTCCCCAACGGATTGACCTTGCGCAGCTCTTCGCTGGTCGCGGGATTGGTTGGGATTTCTTCCACCAGCCGCTCAAGATCGAGCTCGCGGATGATGATGCGCGCCTTGCGGGAGAAAGGAGAAGCGGGGGACATATAGAGCTTCATGTCTTGTCTCAATGCCCTTCGAACGACACCAGCGTAGTGACCTCTTTACCCAGGGCGCGGATCTTGTCGGCGCCGCCAAGTTCCGGAAGATCGATGACGAAGCAGCAGCCTATGATTTTCGCTCCGGCGCGCTCCAAGAGCTTGATGGCGGCGAACGCCGTGCCGCCGGTGGCGATAAGATCGTCGACGACCACGACATAGTCACCCGGCTTCACCGCATCGGTGTGGATTTCTACACGGTCCTTGCCGTACTCGAGATCGTACTCCTCGCCGATCACGTCGAAGGGCAACTTGCCTTTCTTGCGAATGGGCACGAAGCCGGTGGAGAGCTGATGCGCCACCGCCCCGCCCAGGATGAAGCCGCGCGCCTCGATGCCGGCGACCTTGTCGATGCGCACGCCGGCATAAGGCTGCACCAAGGCATCGACCGCAGCGCGGAAGGCGCGCGGATTGCCGAACAGGGTGGTGACGTCGCGGAACTGTATTCCCTTTCTGGGATAGTCCGGAATCGTACGGATGACGGATGCGAAGTCCATGCTGTTTCCCTTCGTCATGGCCGGGCAGCGAGCGTAGCGGTTTGTAGCGCCAGCGCGCAAACCGACCCGGCCATCTTCTATCTCTTCAAAACCCGCCCCGCCACGGCGTCGAGCTTGGCGGCAAGCTGCGCGTCGCGCTTGTCGGGCGCGGTGATCAAGGCGGTGTCGAGCACGTGCTCGATGCCCAGCGGCGAAGGCGTCCGCGCCGGCCCCAGCTTGGTCGCCACGCGGCAGACGAGTTTGCGCCCATGCTCGGCGTTGTCGAGCAAGACCTTGATCACTGCGTCCACCGTCACATGGTCGTGATCGGGATGCCAGCAATCGTAATCGGTGACCATGGCGACCAGCGCATAGGGCAACTCGGCTTCGCGCGCCAGTTTGGCTTCCGGCATCGCCGTCATACCGATCACCGAACAGCCCCAGGAACGATAGAGGTTGGATTCGGCGAGGGTGGAGAATTGCGGGCCTTCCATGCAGAGATAGGTGCCGCCCTTGGCGTGTTTGATGCCTTCCTCGCGCGCCGCAAGGGCAAGCATGTCGGTCAGCCTGGGACAGACCGGATGGGCCATGGAGACATGCGCCAGGAAGCCTGGCCCGAAAAAGCTCTTCTCGCGCGCGAAGGTTCGGTCGATGAACTGGTCGACGATCACGAAGGTGCCCGGCGGCAGCTCTTCCTTGAGCGAGCCGCAGGCCGACACCGAGATCACGTCGGTGACGCCCGCCCGCTTTAAGGCATCGATGTTGGCGCGGTAATTGATCGAGCTCGGCGTTTGGATGTGTCCGCGGCCGTGGCGCGGCAGGAAGACCATATCCACGCCTGCATAAGTGCCGGACAGGAGCGCATCCGAAGGCTCGCCCCACGGACCCTTCACCCGCTCCCAGCGAGGATTCTCAAGGCCGGCGATGTCGTAGACGCCGCTGCCGCCGATGATGCCGAGGACTGTCTTGGTCATAGCTCACCCTTAGGAAGGGTGGGTTTTAGCATGGGCGAAGGGGTGGGCAAGCATGCATGGTTTGAGGCTCGCGGCTTCGCCGCTCGCACCTCACCATGACGTGCGTCATCCTGAGGTGCCCGCGTAACGGGCCTCGAAGGATCAATGCTTGTCTTTCCACACCTTGCGATAGGTCAGGAACAGCAGCCCCGCCAGCAGTACCAGGAACGCCATCACTTCGAAGCCGATACGGTGGCGCTCTTCCAGCTTGGGCTCCGAGGCCCAGGCCAGGAAGGTGACGACGTCGCGTGCTTCCTGCGCCACGCTGCTCTTGGTGCCGTCGGTGTAGCTGACCGAGCCGGCCATCAGCGGCGGCGGCATGGAGATGTTCCGCCCGGCGAAGTAAGGGTTGTAATACTTGCCGTCCTGCACCTTGAAGCCCTTGGGCGGCGTGTGGCCGAAGCTGGTCAGGATCGAATAGACATAATCCGGCCCGCCGACTCGCGCCTTTTCGATCAGCGACAGATCGGGCGGCAGCGCGCCACTGTTGGCCGTGCGCGCGGCTTCCTCATTGGGGAACGGCGGCGGCAGCCGATCGGCGAGAATGCCCGGCCGTGTCAGGCGGTTGCCGTTGGCGTCGAAAAGCTCGCCCTTGTCGTTGGGCTCGGCCGGGATCTTGTAGCCGGCGGCGATCGCTTTGGCCTGCGCCTCGGTGAAGCCGGGGCCGCCGGGCGCCGCCAGATCGTGGAACGCCACCAGATTCAGGCTGTGGCAGGCCGAGCAGACTTCTTTGTAGACCTTGAAGCCGCGTTGCAGCGCGCCACGGTCGTAGGTGCCGAGCGGACCCTCGAAGGACCATTGCACATGCTTGACGGGCAGCGCCGCGCCGTCGTCGGCGGCAGACGCCGCGCCGCCAAGCGAAAGACCGAGTGCCATGGCAAGGAGCGCAAGCGCGATTCTCATGTCCGTTCTCCCTTTGCCCCAAGGACGGACTTGGCGATGCTTTCGGGTAGGGTTTTGGGCTTCTCGATCAGGCCGATCAACGGCATCAGTACCCAGAAATAGCCGAAGTAATAGGCCGTGCCCACCCGCGCCAACCACACCAGCGGTAATTGCATGCTGCCGAAGTTGAGCGCTGCGTCGGTGCTCTGCGAGCCGGCATAACCGAGCATCAGGCAATCCAGCACGAAGAGCCAGAAGCACTGCTTCATCAGTGGACGGAAACGGCAAGAACGCACTTTCGACGTGTCCAGCCACGGCACGAAGAAAAGAGTCACCAGGGCGCCGGCCAGAACCAGCACGCCGATCAGCTTCTGCGGCACCGAGCGCAGCATCGCGTAGAACGGCAACAGGTACCATTCCGGCACGATGTCGGTCGGGGTCACCAGCGGATTGGCCTGCGTCGAATTGTCGGGATTGCCGAAAAAATCCGGCGCGAAGAACACGAAGCCCGCGAACAGGATGACGAACAGCGACAGATAGAACGCGTCTTTCACCGTGTAATAGGGATGGAACGGAACGGTGTCCTGCGGTCCCTTCACGTCGATGCCGAGAGGGTTGTTGTTGCCCGGCACGTGCAGCGCCCAGATGTGCAGGCCGATCACGCCGGCGATCACGAACGGCAGCAGATAGTGCAGCGAGAAGAAGCGGTTCAGCGTGGCGTCGCCGACAGCGAAGCCGCCCCACAACCAAGTGGTGATGGCGGTGCCGAGATGCGGGATCACTTGGTCGAGGGCGCTGAACAGGCTGGTGATGACGGTGGCGCCCCAGAAGGACATCTGCCCCCAGGGCAGCACATAGCCGAAGAAGGCCGTCGCCATCATCAGCAGATAGAGCAGCACGCCTAGGATCCAGATGACTTCGCGCGGCACCTTGTAGGACCCGTAATAGAGGCCGCGGGCCATATGGATGTAAACGGCGAGGAAGAACATCGAGGCGCCGTTGGCGTGCACGTAACGGATCAGCCAGCCGTAATTGACCTCGCGCATGATCCTGCCCTCGACGGAATTGAAGGCGAGATCCGCGTTGGGCACATAATGCATCGCCAGCACGATGCCGGTGACGATCTGCACGCCGAGGCAGAAGGTGAGAATGCCGCCGAAGGTGTACCAGATGTTCAGATTCCTGGGCGTCGGGTAGGTGGTCATCGTGTCGTGCGTCAGCCTGAGGATCGGCAGACGCTTATCGAGCCAGCGGGTGAAGCCGGTTGCGGGAACATAGGTCGAATGACCGGCCATTGTTTGCTCCGTTACCCGACTTTGATCTTGGTGTCGGACATGAAGGAATAGGGCGGAACCGCGAGGTTCTGCGGCGCGGGCCCTTTGCGGATCCGTCCGGCGGTATCGTACTCAGAGCCGTGGCAGTGGCAGAGCCAACCGCCATATTCGCCTTGCGGGGACCCAGGCGTGCTGACTGTCGGGGTGCAGCCCAGATGCGTACATACGCCCACCAGCACCAGCCATTCGGCTTTTGACCCGCGATTGGCGTCGGTCGCCGGCGCGGTGTCCGGCAGATTGGCGTTGCGCGCCAGTTGATCGGGCAGATCCGACAAGCCAACCGCGCGCGCGTCGGCGATTTCCTTGAACGTGCGGCGGCGGACGAACAGCGGATGGCCGCGCCACTTGAACACGACCTGCTGGCCCAGCTGGACAGACGAGAGGTCGACCTCGATGGACGCCAGGGCCAGCACTGCGCTGGTCGGGTTCATCTGGTCGAGGAACGGCCAAGCCGCGAAAGCGGTGCCGACGGCGCCTACGGCCCCGGTCGCGATATAGAGAAAGTCGCGCCGCGTGGGTTCCGGCTTAGTCGCAGTCGCCACGAAATTCACCTTTTTTGATTGCGAATGAGAGAGACAACACCCCCCATTACGCCGCCGCCGCAAAAGACGGCGCGCCTAAGTCGCAGGAGCTAAAATAGAACGGTGATTTTGGAGGGTCTTGCGGCACAATGACGCAGAAAAAACCAAGCCCGGCTGGGTGTTGGGCGGTTAAGGGGCAAAAATATTTCCCTTGCGTAATGATCAACATTCCGCCTCACGCCTTAGGAAAAGAGGCTCAAGTCTGAAAAGCTCCAAAGTCATGCGCCTCGCCCTCTACCAACCCGACATCCCGCAGAATGCAGGCGCGCTGATTCGGCTTGGCGCCTGTCTGGGCGTTGGTGTGGACATCATCGAGCCCTGCGGCTTCCTGTTCAGCGACGCAAAGCTTCGCCGCGCCGGCATGGATTATCTGGAGCGGGCCGAGATTGTGCGCCACGCCTCCTGGCACGCCTTCCTTCAGGTCCGCACCGGCCTTCGGCTTGTCCTTCTCACCACCAAGGGCGCCGGATCCTATCTGGATTTCGCTTTCCGCCCAGACGATGTTCTGCTTCTGGGCCGGGAGAGCGAGGGCGTGCCCGCCGAGGTGCACGAGCGGGCCGATGCGCGCTTGCGTATTCCGTTGAAGACGGGAATGCGCTCGCTCAACGTGGCGCAGGCGGGCGCCATTGTGCTGGCAGAGGCGCTTAGACAGACAAAGGGATTTTCATGACCGAGCGCCGAGCCCGCGCCCAAGCCTGGTTCGAGGAATTGCGCGATCGCATCTGCGTTGCTTTCGAGGCCATCGAGGACGAAGGCGCGCTTGGCGACCGTCCGGCTGGCCGTTTCGAGCGCCGGGCCTGGACGCGGTCCGCTGAAGACGGAACGGAGGCAGGCGGCGGGGTGATGAGCGTCATGCGCGGCCGCGTCTTCGAGAAGGTCGGTGTCAACATCTCGACCGTGTACGGAAAATTCGCGCCCGACTTTGCCAAAACCGTTCCAGGCGCCGACCAGAACTCTCGTTTCTGGGCCAGCGGCATCTCGCTCGTCGCTCATCCGCAGAACCCGCATGTGCCGGCCGTGCATATGAACACCCGCCACATCGTCACGGCCAAAAGCTGGTTCGGCGGCGGCGCGGATTTGACGCCGGTGACGCCGAACGAAGAGGACACCGTCGATTTCCATGCGGCGCTGAAACGCGCCTGCGACGCCTTCGATCCCGCTTGTTATCCGCGCTTCAAGCAATGGTGCGACGAGTATTTCTTCCTGCCGCACCGGGGGGAACCGCGCGGCGTGGGCGGCATCTTCTACGACGGGCTGGACACGGGCGACTGGGAGAAGGATTTTGCCTTCACCAGAGCGGTGGGACTGGCATTTCTGGACATCTATCCCCACATCGTGAGACGGCACATGCAACGAAGCTGGACGGACGCCGACAAGGCCCATCAGCTGGTGCGTCGCGGCCGCTATGTGGAGTTCAACCTGCTCTACGATCGCGGCACCGAGTTCGGCCTGAAGACGGGCGGCCATGCCGAGGCAATCCTGATGTCCCTGCCGCCGGAAGCGCGCTGGCCCTGACGCCCGGCAACACGCGAGGAAACGCATTGTTGGACATTTTCACTCACGGCGGGTTCTTCGCGCTGCTTCAGGTGATCCTGATCGACCTCGTGCTGGCGGGGGATAACGCCGTCGTCATCGGCATGTCGGCCGCGCATGTGCATCCGGTGGATCGGCGCAAGGTGATTTTCCTGGGGCTGACGGCGGCTGTCGTCCTGCGTGTCATCCTGGCGATCTTCACGGTGCAGCTGCTCGAATACATCCCGCTGATGATCGCGGGCGGCATCCTGCTTCTCTGGGTGTGCTGGCGGCTGTGGCGCGACATCCGTCAGTCGCATAAGGAACACCAGGCCGCCAAGCTGTTGACGGAATCCGGCCTGCCGCAAACCACGGTTTTGCCTTGCAAGCATTCGGCGGCGATGCGGCGCGCCATCGTTCATATCGCCGCCGCCGACATCTCCATGTCGCTGGATAATGTACTGGCCGTCGCCGGCGCGGCGATGCATCACATCTGGGTGCTGGTGATCGGGCTCTCGCTGTCGGTCGCCCTGATGGGTTTGGCGGCGAGCTTCGTGGCCAAGCTGCTGAACCGTTATCCCTGGATCAGCTATGCCGGTATCTTCATCGTGCTCTTCGTCGCGCTCAGGATGATCTGGAACGGCTGCGTGTTGATGGTGCACGCCGTCTGAATTCACACCAGCCCCAGCAGGACCGCCGTGGCGTCGTCACTTTTCTTCAGGCGCGGGAAGCGGCGACCTTCGGCGTCGGCTTCTTCGAGGGCGCGTGCTTGCTCGCCCAGCGCCTTCAGGCCCTTTTCCTGCGCCGCTCTCACAAGACCTTGCGCATCATAGGCGCCGTAATCGCTGGCCAGCGCCAGGAATCCGTCCGTCGCCAGCAGCACCAGCGTGCCCGCCGGCGCGGCGATGCGCAGCGAGCCAACGTGATCGGCGGCGCGCGGATCGGGCGAAAACAACCAGCCGCCCTCGCGTGTGTTCATCTTGTTCCGCGAAGCGCGCAGATGGGGCAAATATTCGGCGCGCGACAGACCGGCGGCGGGCGCCAGACCCTTGGCTTCGGCCAGCAACTTGACGCGCCGCGCTTCGGCCGCGCGCTTGTCGAACGCCTCGCCGACAATCTCGACGCCCTCGTCCGGACGCCACACCAGCGCCGCGCAATCGCCGAACCACAAGGCCTCGAAGCCGCTTTCCTCCGCCGACACGAACATCATCGAGGCAAACGGGATCTCATATTTCTCTTTGGGCGGACGACGCCTGAGTCCTATGAAAGACTTTTTCGCGTCGGCCAGCGCATGGCGCAGCGCGTCTTGCGGCGAGTCGCCGTCGCGCACGTGCGCCATCAACCGGCGCGCGCCGAAATGCGCGATCCAGGCCGCGTCGGAAGGCCCCGGCAGCAGCATCTCGCCAAGCCCGGTGGCGCCGTCGAACACCACGGCGGCGTTCTTCTCCGCGGCGAAGGCGTCTTCGTTCGCTTTCGCCGGATCGGCTGGAATTGAAAGAGAGTCGAGCAGCTCGAACGACATCAACGCGCCACCGCCTGCACCACTGCCTTGAGCCGTTCGGCCAACGAGAATTCGTCGTCGGTGAAATCGCTGTCGATCCACCACTTCTCGACTTCGCCGAGAATTTGGCCCACCAGCGGTCCCTCCGGCACGCCCGCCAGCATCACGTCGCGCCCGCTGAGCGGAAAGCGCGGGCGCTGCCAGGCATCGGCCAGCGCCAGAAGCGCGCGCCAGGAAACGGTGTTCGAGGCTTTGGCGTCCATCGTCCACTTCAGGAACACGCGATCTTTGAACGGCCGCACGCCCAGCCGGTAGAGCAGTTTGCGCGTTTCGCGGGTGGAAAGATGGGGGACGATTTCTTCGTTGGCGCCGGCCATGTCGTTCAGCCGTTCGCGCTGAGCGTTTGAAAGTTTCCAGCGATCAGCGACCGCTTTGCCGATTTCCGCATCGTGCGGCAACAGCGCCGCCAGACGGAGCAGCGCATCGGGCGCGAAGGAACTAGCGGCGTCGATCTTCGCCAGGCTTTTCAGGCGTGCGATATTCGCCTCGCCCGGTAGCACCTCCGCCAAGATCCCCGACGCCGCCATCGGCCGCAATACGGGTGCGGGATTTTCGGCTTCCAATAGGCGCAGAATCTCCTTGGCGATGCGTTCGCCGGAAAGTCTGGCGATGCCGTCCTTTTCTGCCGCCGCCGCGCGCAGAGCCTCCGCATCGATTTCGCCCTTGCCGTACCAGGCGTGAAAGCGGAACAGACGCAGGATGCGCAGATAATCCTCGCGGATGCGCCGCACCGCGTCGCCGACGAAACGCACGCGGCCCGCCTTCAGATCCTCGATGCCGCCGACGAAATCGAAGACCTCGCCGGAGGCGTCGGCGTAGAGCGCGTTCATCGTGAAATCGCGGCGCTGCGCGTCCAGGCGCCAATCGCCGGTGAACGCTACGACCGCGTGCCTTCCGTCGGTCGCCACGTCGCGGCGCAAGGTGGTGACCTCGAACGGCTTGCCGTCGACGATGGCGGTGACGGTACCGTGCTCGATTCCGGTCGGCACGAAGGGAATGCCGGACGCCGTCAATCGCTTTCCCACCTCGTCCGGTGTCAGCGGCGTGGCGATGTCGATGTCGCCGACGGGCTTCCCCAACAGCGTGTTGCGGATCGCGCCGCCGACGAAGCGCGCCTCGCCGAGCGCCGCCATCAGCTGTTGCGTCGGACGTGCGTTTATCCAGGGCTGGGGATCGAGACGCGTCATGAGGCCGAAAGCCTTTGTACCAAATTCACCAGAATCGAAGCGGTTGCGCCCCAAATATAATGTGTTTCGTACACAAAGGCGTAAACGCGCCGCATCCCGCCCTTCCATTCGAGCACATGCTCCTGGCAGTTGACGGGATTAAGCAGGAAGTCGAGCGGCACCTCGAATACGTGCGCCACCTCCCGCGCGTCAGGTGCCAGCGCGAAACCTTCGCTGAGCAGCCCCACCACCGGCAGGATCGCATAGCCCGTGACAGTCTCGTAGACGTCGAGAAAGCCTTCCACCGAAACGAAACCCGCGGCGATGCCGGTCTCTTCCACCAGCTCGCGCAAAGCCGTGTCGACCAGCGAGGCGTCGCCGTCCTGCACCCGGCCGCCGGGAAAACTCACTTGGCCTGCGTGGCGCCGCAGATGCTCGCTGCGTCTGGTGAACAATATGGTCGGTTCGGCGCGCGCGACGATGGGAAGCAGCACGGAAGCGGGCACGAGCTCGCGCGGCGCCAGTGCACACGCCGAGGGATTCAGATCGTAATCGCTGCGCGTAGGCGTCAGCGGCAAGCTCGGCGGCTGCGACAAAAGCCGCGCGCGCAACGCCCCCTCGCGCCGGAGGCTCGCCAGACCTATGGGAAAATCGCCCGCCATCGTGTCGCAAGAGCGGGCGCACTACCCGCGCTTTTCCTTGTTGCGCCTGCCGGAGCGCGGTACGTTCCGGCAAAGCGCGTTTTCGGCGCAAAGCTTAGGCGGAGCACGAAGCCGCCTGCAACCTGGATACGGAACGTTTATGAACGAGACGATCGGCGAGGACTTAAAGGGCCAAGCGGTCGCGCACGCCGAAAAGGCGGCGGAAATCCTGGCCAAGGTGCGCGACGGCATCGGCCGCGTCATCTTCGGCCAGAAGGATGTGATCGACCAGACCCTGATTACCCTGCTGGCCGGCGGCCACGGGCTCTTGATCGGCGTGCCGGGGCTGGCCAAGACCAAGCTGGTCGAAGCGCTGGGCACGGTTCTCGGTCTCGATTGGAAGCGCATCCAGTTCACGCCCGATCTGATGCCCGCCGATATCACCGGTTCGGAGGTCCTGGAGGAAGTCGACGACCGCCACCGCGCCTTCCGCTTTCTCAAGGGGCCCGTCTTCACCCAGCTCCTGATGGCCGACGAGATCAACCGCGCCTCCCCACGCACACAGTCCGCCCTGCTCCAGTCGATGCAGGAGCGGCAAGTGACCGTTGCGGGCGAGCGCTACGATCTGCCCGTGCCGTTTCATGTGCTGGCGACCCAGAATCCGCTGGAGCAGGAAGGCACCTATCCGCTGCCCGAAGCCCAGCTCGACCGTTTCCTGCTGCAGATCGATGTCGGCTATCCCGACAAGGAGGCCGAGAAGCACATGCTGCTCGCCACGACCTTCGGCGATGAAGCGGCGCCGCTGCGGGTCTGCGGCCCTGAGGCGTTGGTCGCGGCGCAAGCCATCGTGCGGCGCCTGCCGGTCGGCGAGAAAGTCGTCGAATCCATTTTGCGGCTGGTGCGCGCGGCGCGGCCGGAAGCGGACGGCGCCCCGGAACTGCGCGACGTCATCTCCTGGGGACCCGGTCCTCGCGCCAGCCAAGCTTTCATGCTGGCGGCGCGCGCGCGGGCGCTGATCGACGGAAGGCTGTCGCCTTCCACGGACGACGTGGCGGCTCTGGCCGGACCGGTGCTGCGCCACCGCATGGCGATCAGCTTCGCCGCGCGGGCGGAAGGCCTCACGGTCGTGGGCGTCATCGACCGGCTTTGCCAGACTCTTCTTTGATGCAACGCGCGACCGCGTCCCTGCAGGATGCCGCCGAAGCGCTGGGCGCCAGCCTCCCGCCTTTGATGGTGCGCGCCGAGCGGCTGGCGTCGGCGGTGAGCCTTGGCATGCATGGGCGGCACAAGCCCGGCATCGGCCAGAGCTTCTGGCAGTTCCACCATTACCGCCCCGGCGATGCAGCGAATGCCATCGACTGGCGGCAATCGGCCAAGTCCCAACATCTCTATGTGCGCGAGCGCGAATGGGAAGCGGCGCAGTCCGTCTGGCTGTGGCGCGACGGCTCGCCCTCCATGCGCTTTGCGTCCGGCGGCGAGAGCAAGGTCGATCGCGCCAGTCTGCTGGCGCTGGCGCTGGGCGTGCTCCTGGTGCGCGGCGGCGAACGCATCGCCTTGTTCGGCGAACGCGAAGCCCCGGCCAATTCGCGCGCGGCTTATCGGCGGATCGGTTATGCGCTCGCCGAACGCGAACCCGCCAACGATGCGGTTCCGCCCGAGCGGCCGCTGCCGCGCAACGCGCAATTCGTTTGGTTCGGCGATTTCCTGGCGCCGCCCGGCGACATCGAAGCCGCGATCCGCCGCTTGACGCGGCACAACGCCGGCGGACGGTTGGTGCATATCGTCGATCCGGCGGAAGAAGACTTCCCTTATATGGGGCGTACGCGCTTCGAAGCCGTGCAAGGGACGGCGAACCGCATCCTGGGGCGGGCGGAAAGCGTGGCGGCGGAATATCGCGCGCGCTTCAAGGCGCATGCTGAGGCAGTGGCGCTGTTGGCGCGCAAGCTCGGCTGGATTTACCTGGCGCACCGCACGGACCGTTCGCCGCAGACCGCTTTGGTGGCGCTTTATGCCGATCTTAGCGGCGGACACAGGCTGCGGAACTAGCGAAAGCCGCGCATGGACGGACTGGCAAACATAAGCTTCGGGGCGCCGTGGATCTTGCTGGCGCTCGCTGTGCTACCGGCGATCTGGTTCCTATTGCGCGTGATCCCGCCTTTGCCGAAGCGCGTGGTGTTTCCCCCGCTGGCATTGCTGATGGGGTTGCGTGACGAAGAGCAGACTCCGGCGGGCACGCCCTGGTGGCTGATGCTGCTCAGGCTTGTCGCGGCGGCGGCGTTGATCGTGGCGCTGGCCGAACCGCAGATCGGCCGCACCCTCGAGATTGCCGGAACCGGCCCCATCGTTCTGTTCGTCGACAACGGCTGGACCGCCGCGCCGGACTGGAAAGCCCACCAGGGATTGGTGGAAGAAGCCGTGCGCCTCGCCGCCCGCCAGCGCCGGCCCATCGCCATTGTCGCGACCGCGGATAAGCCGGACGCGAGTTTCATGGACGCCGGCCGCGCCGAACGCGCCGCGCGCGCGCTGGCGCCGAAACCGTGGCTCGCCGACCGCGGCGACGCGCTGGCGGCGCTGGGACACGCAAAATTCACCACGCGTCCCGAAATCTTCTGGCTCGCCGACGGCATCGACGACGGCCACGCGCGCGCGGTGGCCGAGATGCTTTCGCGCCTCGGCCCTTTGCGGATCTTTTCCGACCGGCAAGGTTCGCTGGCGGTGACCTCGGTCGTCAACACGGCGGACGGCTTCGAGGCGGAGCTGCTGCGCCCTGGCACCAGCGGCGTGCGCCAAGGCGCGGTCACGGCGTTCGGCGATCAAGGCCAGATTCTCGGCACCGCGGGTTTTCGTTTCGGCGACGGCAGGAACACGACCTCTGCGCGCCTCGCCTTGCCTTTGGAGATGCGCAACGCGACCGCCCGTATCGCCATCGCCGCCCAAAACAGCGCGGGCGCCGTGCATCTGTTCGACCGCGGCGCGCCGCGGCGCGGCGTCGGGCTTGTCTCCGCCAGCAACATGGGCGGCGAGGAACCGCTGCTGTCGGGGCTTTATTATCTGGAGCGCGCTCTGTCGCCTTACGCCGACCTCGGTAAAGGCACGATCTCCGAAATGCTTTCGCGCGGCGTCTCGGTGCTCATCCTGTCCGACATCGGCAAGATCGCCGGCGCCGATCACGAGGGCGTGAGACAATTCGTGGAGAACGGCGGGTTGCTGGTCCGTTTCGCCGGCGAGCGCATGGCAAGCGGCGTCGACGATCTGGTTCCAGTGGAGTTGCGCAGCGGCGGGCGTTACCTTGGCGGCGCGCTCGCCTGGGCGTCGCCGCAGCATCTGGCGCCCTTTCCCGACAACAGTCCCTTCGGCGGCCTTTCGATTCCCGGTGACGTCTCCGTGTCGCGGCAAATCCTGGCCGAGCCTTCGGTCGAACTGGCGTCGCACTCCTGGGCGCGGCTAACCGATGGCACGCCGATGGTCACGGCGACGCGGCGCGGCAAGGGCTGGATCGTCCTGTTCCATGTCACGGCTGGGCCAAGCTGGTCGACACTGCCGCTGTCGGGCCTTTACGTCGACATGCTGCGGCGACTGCTGTCGCTGTCGGTCGGAACCGATCCGCGCGATATGACGGTGAACGCCAGTCTGCCCGCCGCGTTCACGCTCGACGGCTTCGGCCGTCTGGCGACGGCGGGTGCCGAGGCCCAGCCCATTCGCGGCGCGCAGATCGCCGTCACCGAGCCGTCGCGCCTGCATCCGCCCGGTCTTTACGGCGCGCCGGGCGCCGAGCGGGCGTTGAACGCGACACGCGACGATACCGTGCTCTTGCCGTTCGGCGCACTCGGCACTCGCCTCACGTTCTACGCCTCGCGTGCGTCCGTCGCCTTGCAGGCCCCGCTGCTGTTGCTCGCGATGCTGTTGCTGCTCGCCGATTTCGCGATCTCGCTGGTGTTGCGCGGCTACGCGCCGCGGCGCTTTGCGCGCGGCGCTGGCGTCGTGCTGGGCGTGTTCCTGCTTCTGCATCCTGGCCAGGCGCGCGCCGACGAGCCCTTCAATCTCGAGGCGGCGCTCGACACCAGGCTGGCTTATGTCGTCACCGCCATTCCCGACGTCGACGCGATGAGCAAGGCGGGACTCGTCGGGCTGGGCGAGGCGCTGGCGGCGCGCACCTCCTACGAGCCGAAGGAGCCGATGGGTATCGATCTGGAGAAGGACGATCTCAGTTTCTTCCCGCTGCTTTATTGGCCGATGGACCCGCGTGAAAAGGATTTGTCACCGGCGGCGCTGTCGAAGATCGCCGACTACATGCGCAGCGGCGGCACCATCCTGATCGACACGCGCGACCTCACGCTTGGCGCCGTGCGCGGCGTGAACTCGCCGGGCCAGCAGACCTTGCGCCGGCTACTCGGCAAGCTCGATCTGCCGCCGCTCCAGTCCTTGCCGCCCGATCATGTGCTGACGAAAACCTTCTATTTGATTTCGGATTATCCGGGCCGCTGGGACGGCTCGCCTGTGTGGGTGCAAGCCTTGCCGCCGGCCAATCCCGACGAAGGGCCGGTGCGCGGCGGCGACGGCGTCTCGCCCGTGATCATCGGCGGCAACGACTGGGCCGCCGCCTGGGCGGTGGACAGCCAAGGAAGACCGCTGGTCGACGTCTCTCCCGGCGGCGCGCGGCAGCGCGAGCTGGCGCTGCGTTTCGGCATCAATGTCGTCATGTATGCGCTCACCGGCAACTACAAGACTGACCAGGTGCATGTGCCCGCCATTCTCGAGCGGTTGGGGAAATAGGCGCATGGACTCGCTCGCCTTCGCCCCGCACATCTCTCCAGGCCCGCTTTGGGCGCTGATCGCCGCCGTCGTTTTCTTGACCTGCTACGCCTTTTTCATGCGCGCGCGCGGCGCCTGGGCCAGGGCGCTGGCGCTCTTGGTGTTGATCCTGGCGGTTGCCAATCCGCTGATCGTCCGCCAAAGCCGCGAACCTTTGTCGGACGTCGTTGCAATCGTGGTGGATCATTCGCAGAGCATGGACATCGGATCGCGCCGCCCCGACGCCGACAAGGCGGTCGCCGAACTCAAGAAAAGACTCGCCAGCGAAAAGAATCTGGAGGTGCGCGTTGCCACTGTTACGACCAACGCCTCCGGCGAGGACAACGGCACGCAAGCCTTCGCGGCCTTGAACGCGGCGCTGGCCGACGTGCCGCCTTCGCGTGTGGCAGGCAGCATCCTGGTTACCGACGGCGAGGTGCACGATGCCCCGGCGAAGCTGGGCGCCGGTGCGCCGCTGCAGGCGCTGATCGTGGGCCGACGCGGCGAGCGCGACCGCAAGCTTACCGTGGTGGACGCGGCGCGCTACGCCATCGTCGGGCAGACGGCGCAAATCGTCATCCGCGTCGACGATCTGGGCGGCGGCAAAGGTGGACTGGCCCATGTCACCCTGCGCATCGACGGCAGCAATGCGGGTGCGCTCGGTGTTCCGCTCGGCCGCAACACGCCCATCGCCGTGCCGATCGCCCACGAAGGCGAAAGCGTAGCCGAGATCGAAGTCGAACCGGGTCCGTCGGAGCTAACGCTGCAGAACAATCGCACCGTAGTGGCGATCAACGGCGTGCGCGATCGCCTGCGCGTGCTGTTGATCTCCGGTGAGCCCAATGCCGGCGAGCGGGTGTGGCGCAATCTGCTCAAGGGCGATCCCTCCGTCGATCTCGTGCATTTCACGATTCTGCGCCCGCCGGAGAAGCAGGACGAGACTCCGCTCAAGGAACTGTCGCTGATCGTCTTCCCGACCCAGGAGCTGTTCGCCGAAAAGCTCGACGGCTTCGATCTGGTGATCTTCGATCGCTACAGCGAACACGGCATCCTGCCGCTGGCCTATTTCGAGAACATCGCGGGCTATGTCTACAATGGCGGCGCGCTGTTGGTGTCTGCCGGGCCGGAATTCGCCGGACCACTGAGCATTTACCGTACGCCGCTCTCCTCGGTGCTGCCGGCGCAGCCCAGCGGCGAGGTCGTCGCGCACCCCTTCAAGCCCGTTGTCACGCCGGATGGCCTCGCCCATCCGGTGACGCGCGACCTGCCCGGCGCCAACACCGACAAAACACCACCAAGCTGGGGCCGCTGGTTCCGCTTGATCGGCGCAGAAAAGATCACCGGCGCGACCGTGATGAGCGGGGGCGACAAGCCGCTCTTGGTGCTCGACCGCGTCGGCAAAGGACGCGTGGCGGAATTGCTGTCGGATCAGGGCTGGCTGTGGGCGCGCGGCTTCGAAGGCGGCGGGCCGGAAGCCGAGCTGTTGCGCCGCTTGGCGCATTGGCTGATGAAAGAGCCGGAACTCGAAGAGGAAAGATTGACCGCCGCCATTACCGGCGGAGACATCGTCATCGAGCGCCGCACCATGGCGGCCGCGGCACCGCCCGTGACCTTGACCGATCCGTCGGGCAAAGTGACGACCATCACACTCGCCAAAATCGAACCCGGCGTCTGGCGCGCACAGGCGAAAGCCGATGCGCTGGGACTTTATCGTGTGACCGACGGAAAATTGTCGGCGGTCGCCGCCGCCGGCCCGCTCAATCCGAAGGAAGTCGCCGACATGCGCGCCAACGATGCGATCCTGAGGCCGTTGGCCGAACGAAGCGGCGGCTCGGTGCATTGGCTGGCCGACGGCATGCCCGACATCCGCCGCGTCGAACGTGGACGCCGCATGGCGGGCGAAGATTGGATCGGTATCGCCGCCAACAACGCCTCGCTGGTGACCAGCGTCGAACAGACGCCGCTGTTGCCCGCCTGGGCGGCGCTGTTGCTTCTGCTCGGCACGCTGATGCTGGCCTGGCGGCAAGAGGGGCGTTAGACTATCCCCGCGCCGTCGGCGCACACCGGATGGTCGATCTGGGCGCGGCGCACTTCGCCCGCAAGCGTCAGCAGCACGTTCGGCTTCAGCGATTGGCAAAGGATGCGCGCCTGATCCACGGGCCCCGGAAAGCGGATGCGCCCCGGCGGTAAGGTGGCGAAGCCCACGCGCACGTAATAAGGCTCGTCGCCGATCAGAATAATGCTGGCGTGACCCTGGGCGCGCGCTTCCTCGATGCCCCGTTTCATCAGCGCGATGCCGATGCCGCGTCCGCGCTGGTCGCACTGCACCGCCAAAGGCCCGAGCAGCAAAGATTTCTCCATGCCGATGGCGACCGGCCAGAAACGGATGGAGCCGCGCAGTTCGCCATCCTCTATGGCAACGAAACTGAGCCCCGCGACCGGGTCCACGCCCTCGCGCAGCCGGTACGCCGATTTGGCGAAACGGCCGGGGCCGAAGCTTGCCTCGTTCAAGGTCTTCACCAAGTGGGCGTCTTCGGGGCGCTCGGGCCTGATCTGCCAAGCAGTCTGCTCTTCTGCCTTCATGGCACCCTCGCTACTGGCGTGGCACGACAAAAGCAAGACGAGGAAACGTCATCCGCAGGCAAAACCGTTCTAGGCGCGACCATTCGGCTGGGAGCCGGTCTGAGCGATTACCAATAAGGGCTTTGCGGCGCTAGTCCCGCGAGCTCCGCCAAGCGGCGGCGAACGCCGGAGAGCGTGCCCAGAGGTGGTGATGCAGGATCGGCAAGCACGATTTCGCGTACTTCGAGACTTGGCTTGAAGTCAAAACGGGCCTCGCGCACGCGGTAAAGCGCGATGACGTTGGTCACCGGCCAGATCTTGCGGGTAAAAATCCCGACGAATTCCGGTTCGCTCGCCCCGGTGAGCCCGAGTTCCTCTTTCAGTTCGCGCATTACGGCTTTTTCGGGCGGCTCGCCGTTCTGCACGCCACCGCCGGGAAGATGCCACCCGGCCGTATAGGAATGGCGTATCAGGACCACCTTGCCCCCCTGCTCCACCAGGGCGAGCGCCCCAAAAGCCACCGGCGACAAAATAGCCTGCAGGAGGATGCGGAGCCGAAAAAACGTTTTCCTTAAAAGACTTGGCATAGACTCGTGAAATATCCTTTCCTTCGGTAATCTTATAAGGACTTGCTATTAATCCTTACTTAACCTGAGGTGGCAGTGGGGCTGATTGCGCGAACCATGCCATCGGGTAAAGCCTTGCCACAAGCGCCGTACCGCGCCAGCCGCGAAACAGAGCGATGTGGTGGCATGGGTAATGTACCGGATGTTTTTCGATCCGACGGTATTTTTCGGGGCTGAGGGACGATGTCGGCGGCGACATTCGATCATCTGAAGGCATTGATCGTCGAGGACAATGTGCACATGCGCACATTGTTGCGCTCTTTGTTGACGGCGCTGGGCATCAAGCATGTGTACGAGGCAAGCAACGGGGCCGACGCCTTTGTCGTCCTGCGCGATAAATCGCCCGACTTGATCCTGACCGATCTGTCCATGAAGCCCGTGGACGGCATCGTTTTCACCCGCGAGGTGAGGTTGTCGCATGACAACCCGAATCCCTACGTGCCGATCATCATGATCACCGGCCATACCGAGCGCCACAAGGTCGAGGCCGCGCGTGATGCCGGCGTCACCGAATTCCTGGCCAAGCCAATCACGGCCCAAGGCCTGTTCCTCAGGATCGCGGAAATCGTCGAGCGACCGCGCCCTTTTGTGCGTTGCGACGAATATTTCGGGCCCGACCGCAGGCGTCGTAAAGATGAAACCTTTACCGGCCCCTGGCGTCGGCACGAAGATTTTGAAAGCGACGTGGAGCTGAAATGACCGGCAAGAAACCCACGTCGCCGCACAAGCGCGCGCGTGCGACCAAGATTCCGCCGGGCGCTTATCCCGTGTTCTCGCGCAAGACCGCGTCGCATCTGTTGCATGCGTTGCGTGATCCCGAGATCACAGCCACCGCCGCGCGCGTTATCGCCAGCAAAGTGGAGGATATGCGCGTTGCGGTGCTCGGCTATGTCGATCGCATAGAAGAGGCGGCGCGCGCCGCCGATGTGGTCACGATATTCGAGCAGGCGCACGAAATCCGCGGGCTGGCGGGAAATGCCGGGCTCACCGCCACCGGGCGCATCGCCAACGGATTGTGTAAATATCTGGACGTGATCGAACGCGCCGGACACCAGCCCGACCAAGAGCTGGTAGCGCTGCATCTGGAGGCCATTGCGCGGGCCGCGCACGCCGAAGACGAAGCGACGCGGCTGGGCGACACGGTCGCCAACGAACTGACCGTCCTGGTCGACAAGAAGCTGACGGAAATTAACGATTCGGCAAGACGGAAACCGGGCCGCGACGCCCCCGCACGCGGGGCCTGATTTATCGCTCTTTAAGCCCTTTCCTCAATACTCGCCCATGCTTCACGGGCGGGTTGCATGCTTCAGATTGGCGGTCTTGTCGTCCTTTTCGTTTGCGTGTTCGGCGGCTTCATCATGTCCGGCGGCTCACTCGGCGTGGTGCTCGAAGCCGTGCCGCACGAAGTCCTGACCATCGGCGGCGCTGCCACCGCAGCTCTGCTGATCGGCGGTTCGATGTATACGCTGAGGAAGATGGGCCCCGATGTCAAAAAGATCATCTCGGGTCCTAAATGGAAGCCGTCCGATTTCCGCGATCTGCTCTGCCTGTTGTACCTGCTCACCAAGTTGATGAAGACCAAAGGCCTAATCGCGCTGGAAGCCCATATCGAGCGGCCCGAGGAATCCTCGATCTTCAAGCGTTATCCCAAGATCGGCAAGGACCGTTTCGCGCTGTCCTTCATCTGCGACACGGCGCGCATGATGACCATGAGCCTGGAAGATCCGCATCAGGTCGAAGCGGCGATGGACAAGCAGCTCGAAAAACACCACAACGAGACGCTGGCTACGGCCACCGCGCTGCAGACGATGGCCGATGGGCTGCCCGCGCTCGGCATCGTCGCCGCCGTGCTCGGCGTGATCAAAACCATGGGCGCGATTTCGGAGCCGCCGGAAGTGCTCGGCCGCATGATCGGCTCGGCGCTGGTCGGCACCTTCATGGGCGTGTTCCTGGCCTACGGCATCGTCGGCCCGATCAGCGTGCGGCTGAAATCGATCATCGACGAGGAAGCTTTGTTCTATCACGTGATCCGCGACATCCTGGTCGCGCATCTGCACGGCAACGCGGCGCAGGTTTCCGTCGAGATAGGGCGCAGCAGCGTGCCTTCCGAAGCCCAGCCGACTTTCCAGGAGCTGGAACAGGCGCTGGACAACATCCCGCCGGAACACCACTGATAGGGCGAAGAACTTCCTGTTCGCTATTCGTGAACTTTCGCCGTTTCGCGTTTCTCCGCCAGCGCCACGAAGAAGGTCGCCAGCGCGCCCGCAAGGATACCCAGCGGCACGGCGATGAAAACGTCCGCATCCGTGCCGAACACGACGATCGCAGTGACGATCAGGCCCGTCAATTGCGCCACTTTCGGCATGCCTCGAAGCCCCCCAATTATGCGGGAAGCCTAAGGCGGGACCGTGCGGGAATGAAGGAAATGCTTAAGGAGAGGTTAACAGGGGCGAGTAGCGAATGGCGAGTAGCGAATAGAAGAATTTACCCTACTCCCTATTCGCCATTCGCTATTCCCCAAAGCTGATCCCCTGCGCCAAGGGCAGTGCGTCGGAGTAATTGATGGTCGCCGTCTGGCGGCGCATGTAAGCCTTCCAGCAATCCGAGCCCGACTCGCGCCCGCCGCCGGTTTCCTTTTCGCCGCCGAAGGCGCCGCCGATTTCCGCGCCAGAAGGCCCGATGTTCACATTGGCGATGCCGCAATCCGATCCCGACGCGGCGAGGAACCTTTCCGCCTCCTGCATGTCGCGTGTGAAGATGCACGACGAAAGCCCCTGCGGCACCGCATTGTGCAGCGCCAGCGCCTCGCCGAAATCGCGCGTGCGCATGACATAGAGGATCGGCGCGAAAGTCTCCTGCATGACGATGGGCGTTTGTTTCGGCATCTCTGCAATGGCGGGGCGTGCGTAATAGGCATGGGGATATTCCGCAACCAGCACGCGCCCGCCGCCCGTGATCTTGCCGCCCTCGCGCGCGGCCTCAGCCAGTGCAAGCTCCATCGCCTCGAACGCGGCGCGGTCGATCAGCGGCCCCACCAGCGTCGCCTTGGCCAGCGGATCGCCGACAACGAGCTTGGCATAATGGGATTTCAGCGCGCCCACGAGCCTGTCGTAGATGCTGTCATGCACGAACAGGCGCCGCAGCGAGGTGCAGCGCTGGCCCGCCGTGCCCACCGCGGCGAACAGGATGGCGCGCTCCGCCAGCTCCAGTTTCGCCGAAGGGCAGACGATCATCGCATTGTTGCCGCCCAGTTCCAGGATGCTCCTGCCGAAGCGCGCAGCAACGGCGGGCCCGATGATTTTGCCCATCGCCGTCGATCCGGTGGCGCTGACGACGGGAATGCGCGCATCCTTGACCAGAAGATCGCCGCCCTCCCTCGTGCACAATGCAATCTGCGCCAGCGCTGCCGGCGCTTCGCCGAATTTTTGTACCGCGCGCGCAAACAGCGCCTCTACCGCCAGCGCGGTAAACGGCGTTTTGCTTGACGGCTTCCAGATCACTGGATTGCCGCAGACGAAGGCCAGCGCGGCGTTCCACGCCCACACCGCTACCGGAAAATTGAAGGCCGAGATCACCGCCACCGGCCCAATCGGATGCCAGGTCTCCATCATGCGGTGGCCGGGCCGTTCGGAGGCAATGGTGAGGCCGTAGAGCTGGCGCGACAGGCCGACCGCGAAATCGCAGATGTCGATCATCTCCTGCACTTCGCCGAGCCCCTCCTGCAGGATCTTTCCGTTCTCGACGGTGACGAGGCGGCCGAGCGCCTCCTTGTTGGCGCGCAGCTCCTCGCCGAACAGGCGCACCAGTTCGCCGCGCCTGGGCGCCGGCACGTCGCGCCACTGACGGAAGGCTTTCACGCTCGCCGCGATTTTCGCCTCGATGGCCGGCGCATCGTCATACGCGACGCGGCCGATCTCCGACCCGTCGATCGGCGAACGCACGATATGGGTGCCGGACGGCGTGACGCCGAATTCGGCGAGAATATGGTCGTGCATGGTGCCCTCCCTGTCGCGGCAGCCTACGCGTAATACTTCCCGAAGCGGTTGGACAGAAAGTCCGCGAGCTTTGTCTCTTCCTGGCGCACGAAGCCCTTTTGCGGTAATTTTCCGTCCACTAAGAGATCGCACATGGCGCAGATGCCCGCCGCGGTGGTCACCTGGATGGCGCTCATCAGCCTGTCGCCGACGGTCTGCGCATAGATTTTCTTGGCATAGCTTTCCTGGGTTAACAGCCCGTCGCGCCAGCCGGAAACCGTGACGAAGATCAGCACCACGTCCTGATAGGTGATGGGAATTGCAGTCTCCAGCACGTCCTTGAGGATTTCGCGGCGCATGCCCAGGCGCAGATCGCGCACCAGCATTTTGACGATGTCGCGATGGCCGGGATAGCGCACCGTCTTGTAGTTGAGATTTTCGACCTTGCCTTCCAGCGTGTCGCACAGCGTCCCCAACCCGCCAGAGGTGTTGAACGCTTCGTACTCCGTGCCGTCGAGGGAGAAATGCTCCGTCTCCTCCAGCGCCGGCACTTCGCCGCGCGCGCCGTCGCGGATGGATTCGCACGGATTGCAGTATTCGTTGATCAGCCCGTCGGTCGACCAGGTGAGATTGTATTTCAGCGCGTTGGTGGGAAACACCGGCAAGGCGCCCACGCGCATGTTGACGTCGCGCAGCTTGTCGAACTTCTTAGCCAGATCGTAGGCGGCGATGGAGATGAAGCCTGGCGCCAGCCCGCATTGCGGAATGAAGGCCGTCTCGGCGCCCTCCGCCAGCTTCTTGATGCTGCGGGTGGATTCCACATCCTCGGTGAGGTCGAGGTAATGAGCGCCGGCGCGCTTGGCGGCTTCGGCGATGATCGCGGTCAGATGATAGGGCGTTGCCGAGAGCACGATGTCCTGGCCTTGCATCTCGTCGGTCAGGGCGCGCGGATTCTCGATGACGATCTCGCGCCGCTCGACATTCTTCCCGGGCATGCGCGAAAGGCTGGCTGGATCGCGGTCGACGACGGTCAGGTTGTAATCGCCGGTCTCCGACAGAAACTGAGCGATGGCGACGCCGATCTTGCCGCTGCCGACGAGCATCACGTTCTTCATGGGGCGCACTCCCGTTCTGTTGCAGCCAAAATGTGGGGCTAAAACGCGCCGGAGGGCAGGCGGCAAAGCGCCGGAACTTGCTGTATGATCCGGCGAATCGCCGGAATGTCCGACAGAATGCCGGAGCATGCCCATGCGCCCCACCGACGCCAAACTGATCGCCTTGCTCCGCGCCAATGCGCGCGAGCCCACCGCTTCGCTGGCCCGCAAGCTGGGGCTGGCGCGCTCTACCGTGCAGGAACGCATCGCGCGGCTGGAGCGCGAAGGCACGATCAAGGCCTATACGGTGAAGCTGTCCGAAGATGCCATCGGCCATCTCAAGGCCGTGGTGATGATTTCCACCGATCCCAAACAGGCTGACCGCGTCGGCGCCGAGCTGAGGAAGATGACGGAAGTGCGCTCGCTGGCGGCGGTGTCGGGCGCCTCCGACCTGATCGCCACGGTGGAGGCCGAAAGTCCGGCGCGGCTCGACGCCGCGCTCGACCGCATCGGCCACACGCACGGCGTGGCGCGGACGGTGTCGTCCATCGTGCTGTCGGAGAAATTCTCACGGTAACGGTATCAGGAGGGCGTGATGAAGAATGAGCAGAAAATCATTCGGGGGAAGTTCCAAAAGTTGAAGCGTGCTCCGCTCATAGCTTTCCCGGAGGCCGGCAAGAGGCTTAAAGCACCGAACAAACTCGGTGTGTACATCATCTACAATCCCAAGAGACAGGTCGTCCACGTCGGGTGCACACCGCGCGCAAAGGGCGGGATAGCTCAACGTCTAAAAAATCACTTGGCCGGTCTGTCCTCCTTCACGGAAAAGCACCTTCGAGGCAAACCGAAAAGGCTCAGAGGTGGTTACATGTATCGCTATCTGGTTGTTAGGGAACCTCGACGACGAGCGCTTCTGGAAGCCTATACCATCGGCTGCCTATGTCCTGCGCACATCGGACACGGAAGAAAAGATGAGAGTGACAACGACCTGGATTAGCGCACGTTGGGTCCAGTCGACTGTCCAGTTGCGTCATGGCCGCCCTTGAGGCGGCCATCCAGAGTCCATTCGGCTCGCAGACGCTCGCCGGCTAGATGGCCGGGTCAAGCCCGGCCATGACGATTGAGGGTTTGACGCCCTTACCCCTTTAGTTTGAACCCGGCTGCTTCCAGCGTTTTGCGGATCTCGGCGGCGTGTTCGGCGTCGCGCGCCTCCACCGTCATGCCGAGGTCGGCAAGTTTGGCCGAGGTGTCGGTGATCATCCGGTTGTGGCTGACTTCGAGAATGTTGCCGCCCGCTTCGCCGATCAAAGTCGAAACCCGCGCCAAGATGCCCGGCATGTCCACGATCTCGATCACCAGGGAAAGAATACGGCCCTCGCGCGACAGCTCGCGGAGGATAACGTTGGACAACAACCGCATGTCGACATTGCCGCCGGACAGCACCACCCCGACCTTGCGGCCTGCGAACAGTTCGCGGTTGGCGATGACGGCGGCATAAGCGGCGGCGGCGGCGCCTTCCACCAGCGTCTTTTCGATTTCCAGAAGCGCCGCGATGGCGTGCTCGATGTCGCTTTCGCCGACCAGCAAGATGTCCTTCACCAGCGCGTGCACGATCGGCGTGGTGAGTGCACCGGGCTGCTTGACCGCGATGCCTTCGGCCATGGTCTGGCCGGCGCAGGGAAGGCTCTCGCCCTTCACCACGTTGTACATGGAAGGATAAGCGCGCGTCTGCACGCCGTAGATGTCGATGGCGGGGTTCAGCGCCTTCGCCGCGACGGCGATCCCGGAGATCAATCCGCCGCCGCCGATGGGCACCACCAGCGCGTCGAGCGCGGGCGCGTCGGCCAGCATCTCCAGCGCCACCGTGCCCTGTCCGGCCATTACCTTGGGATCGTCGTAGGGATGCACGAAGACGAGATTTTCTTCCGCCGCGATTTCTTGTGCGCGCGTGAAGGATTCCGACAACGTCGCCCCGTCCAGGACCACCCGCGCGCCAAATCCCTTAGTGTGCTTGACCTTGCTGAACGGCGTTCCCAGCGGCATGACGATGGTGGCGGGAATGGAGAGCCGGCCCGCGTGATAGGCCACGCCCTGGGCATGATTGCCGGCGGACATGGCGATGACGCCGCGCCCCCGCTCCGCCGGCGTCAGCGACAAGAGCTTGTTCAGCGCGCCGCGGTCTTTGAACGAAGCGGTGAACTGAAGGTTTTCAAACTTCAGCCAGACTTCGCAACCGGCGATCTCGGACAGGGTGCGCGACAGGTGGGTGGGCGTGCGCTCGACGGAGCCTTCGATCGCCTTCGCCGCGGCGCGCACGTCTTCGATGGTGATGGCGAACAATGCGGTTTCCTCCGCCGGTGGCGGGGCGATCTAGTGTCACGCGCCGCGGGGGAAATCAATCGGCGGCATGGGCGGCGAAGAACGTCCACAATGCCGGCGTGGCATCGAGCGCGGCGGACGGTGGATCGAGCCGCAGGATCCAAGCCATCAGCCCGCGCTGCTTGTTGCTGCCCGGCCATTGATGGCCCGCGCCCGCCACCGTAATCAGCGCCACCTCGCGGCCTTGCGCGCAGCGCCATACGGCTTTGCGCACCACGCCGCTCTCCTCGGTTGCAGGCGCCCCGCAGGCGTCCGCCTTGCGGAACCTGTCCAGTGTCTCTTCCACGCCCAGCCAGTCGACGTCGGTCGCCGCCCGCCTGCCGTGTCCGCCCGCAACGGGGACGGATTCATCGTCGAGGCCGTGGATCTCCATCACCGAGACGGCATGCGGCTTGGCGCAGGGGAACGAGAAACTTCCGGCGACGGCGCCGATGGCGGCGATGGGAAACGTGCCCTCGCAGCCGTAGCGGTACGACATGGCGGCGCCGTTCGATATGCCCGCGAGATAGACGCGTCTGGCATCGATGTTCTCGGTTCGGACGACGGTCTCGATCAGCCTGGTGAGGAAACCCACGTCGTCGACGTCGTCCCGATGCGCCTTGCCGCAGCAATTGCCTCCGGCGTTCCAGCTCCGGCGGATGCCGTTGGGATAAACCACGACGAAGCCCTGCCTGCCCGCTTCCTCGTCCCATTTATACGTTTCTTCGGCCTGGCTGCCGGAGCCGAAACCGCCGTGCAGCATCACGACCAGCGGCACCGGATGATTGCGGGCGAGATTTGCCGGGCGATGGACGATGTAGCTCCGCTCGCGTCCGCCCGCTTCAAGCGAGCGCGTGTCGGCGGCCTGCGCGGCGGTTGTCCACGCAACCAGCAAACCGAGAGCGAGAGTTCTCCATCCCATGGGGCTTCAACGCTTTTCCGCGGAATGTCCGTCGCGTAAGGCTGGTAGCAGCGGAGGGATTTGAACCCCAGACCAAGGGATTATGATTCCCTTAACGCTACAAAACATCCCGAATCATAGGTGAACACGAAGAAGCACAAAGTCGTCGTAAGTGCATGGCATTGCAAGAGTTATTTGAACGTTCCTGAACATTGCTTCACGCCGATTGACAGAGGGGGCTTGTAGCCCCAGTGTAGCCCAGAGGCAATTTTGCGGTCGGAATCCCATGCTCTGCTTCCACAATTCCATGCTCCACTTCCGGGCTACGTTAGCAATCTCATGACCACACGCAAAGTGCTCACGGATCGCGGAATTCAAGCTCTCAAACCGGCCGCTTCCGGTCGGCGCTATGTCGTGTACGACACCATCGTGCCGCCCTTCGGCGTCCGGGTCTCCGACAAGGGCCATAAGACCTTTATCGTGTACCGGCGCGTTGCCGGACAGCACCGCCCCGCACGACTAACCCTCGGCAACTATCCATCCCTTTCGCTCGACAAGGCGAGAGAGCGGGCAAAAGCGGCCGTCGATGATTTCCAATCAGGCGTACATCCGCGCGAACGTGAGAAGGAGCGGCAGCGCGCGGAGCGCAAGCGGAACGACGATAATTTCGAGGCCATCGCTGAAGAATTCATACAGCGGCATGCGGTGAAATTGCGATGGGGCGACGCTATGTCTTCGACCATCCGGCGCGAACTCATTTCCCGTTGGGGCGATAAGCCCATTACCGATATCAACCGCCGGGATGTGGTGGAGATGCTTGAACGGATCGCCGACGGTCACAAAAAAGGGAAGATACGAAGCGCGGGCGGGCGTTACGCGGCGCGTCATGCGTTTGCCTATACCAGCAAACTCTTCAACTGGGCCTTAGCGCGGGATCTGTACGGGCTTCAGACGAGTCCCTGTGATCGTATCAAAATCCGCGAAATCGTCGGCAGTGCCGAACCCCGGCAGCGGGTTCTGACTGACGAGGAGCTGCGGCAGGTCTGGCGGGCGGCTATCGAACTCGGCTATCCCTTCGGCACCCTCACTCAATTACTTCTGGTTACCGGTCAACGGTTAAATGAAGCAGCCCGCGCCCGGTGGAGCGAATTCGACCTTGCAGCAAAACTCTGGACCCTGCCTCCGGAGCGCATGAAAGGTGATGCCGCGCATGAAGTCCCTCTCTCATCCCTGGCGCTCGAACTCATACGCGCGATCCCGCGCTTTGACGGAGAATATGTTCTGACCACTACGTTCGGCGAGCGGCCGATAAGCGGTTTCTCGAAAGCGAAAGACCGATTGGATGAATTGATTGCCGAACAACGCAAGACGGATGCGCGCGGCAAGTCCGTGGAGCCGATGCCCGCGTGGCAGTTCCATGATTTGCGCCGGACCATGCGAACGCATCTCTCGGGGCTCCCCATACAGGAATTGGTGCGGGAGTTGGTGATCGCGCACCGAAAACCCGGCCTTCACAAGGTATTCAGACCAGACAGCGCGGTCTACGCTAGCGGCTGAACTTCATGGCGCTGCGCCAGATTGGTGACCGTCGCTTGATACCGCAGCGCTTCCAAGGCAAGGCATCCCGAGAGCAGCCAAGCAAGCAATGTCGTGACGAGACGCTTTTTCATCGTGCGTCGAGTGTCCTTGGCCTCTCCAAAAATCTTACAACTCAACTACTTCTTGGATCGCCTCTAAATACCACGAAAACTCGTGGGAGCCTAAACGGCGATTATTGGCGTTTCCAAAACATAGAGAATTTATGCTGCATAACCATTTTGAAAGGCAAAGCGCGCTTCGACACTGCAAGACCATCTCAAAACGTTGGACAAGCCGCTGACTCGCGCGTCTAACGTCTTAGTGCGCTAAGTATTTGAAGGTGGTGGGTGATGCAGGACTCGAACCTGCGACCCGCTGATTAAGAGAACGCGGTTATCATAGCGCCGTTCCGAACATCGGCTGTACGCGCGCCTTGTAATCGGCGGCGAATTTCAAAAGCTCTTCAGCGCCGCAACGCCGGTTTCCGGTCCCAGCCGAAATTCGCGACCTGTAGCCCCAGATGTAGCCCCACGGAATTTTCCATTTGGAGTGCCAAGAACAATTTCATGTAAGTATCTGATGTTACTGGTAGCAGCGGAGGGATTTGAACCCCCGACCAAGGGATTATGATTCCCCTGCTCTACCGCTGAGCTACGCTGCCGCGGCGGGGGATGTAGGAGCGCCGGCCGGGCCCTGTCAAGAAGCGTGCTTCCGCCTTCGCCAAGGCTACGGCGGACAAAAGTGCGAAGTCTCGCCCGCCGAAGCTTTAGCGTAGGCGGGTCGAGGCGCGGCCGTCATGGTGAGGTGCGCGCGTCAGCGCGCCTCGAACCACGGCCGCGCACCTCAGCATGACGGGTAGGTCGTTACTCCGCCGCCGCCAAGGCGATCTCGGCCGGCGCGATCCAGCCCCCGCCCAGGACGCGGTCCTCCTTGTAGAAAACGCAGGCCTGGCCGGGGGCGATCGCCTCTTCCGCCTCGGCTAGTTCCACCGTCGCCGTGCCGCTTTCGCCGGTGGCGACCCGCGCAGGTACCGCCGCGCGCATGGAGCGAACCTTGACCGAACACGTGGCGGCCTCCGCCGGATCAGCCAGCCAGTTGACCTCGTGCAGGGAGATGTTCCTTGTACGGAGCGACGAGCGCGGCCCGACGATCACCCGCGCGTCTTCGGCATCCAGTCCGAGCACGAACAGAGGCTCGTCATTGCCGGAAAGCCCGAGCCGCTTGCGCTGTCCGACCGTGAAATGGATGACGCCGTCGTGGCGGCCGAGCACACGACCTGCTTCGTCGACAATGTCACCCGGCCGCGCCGCTTCCGGCTTCAGCTTCTCGACCAGGGCCCCATAGCGCCCATCCTGCACGAAGCAGATGTCCTGGCTGTCCGGCTTGTCGGCGTTGACGAGGCCAAGTTCGGCGGCGATGGCGCGCACCGCCGGCTTTTCCATGTCGCCCAGCGGAAACCGCAGATAGGCAAGCTGCTGGCGCGTCGTGGCGAACAGGAAGTAGCTCTGGTCGCGGCTTAAGTCGGCGGCGCGGTGCAGTTCCACGCCGTTCGGCCCGTCGACGCGGCGGACGTAATGGCCGGTCGCCAAGGCCTCGGCGCCCAGCGCCCGCGCGCTTTCCAGCAAGTCGGCGAACTTCACCCGTTCGTTGCAGCGCACGCAGGGAATGGGCGTCTCTCCCCTGGCGTAGGTCTCTACGAAATCGGCGATCACGCGTTCGCGGAAACGCTGTTCGTAATCGAGCACGTAATGGGCGATGCCAAGCTTCTCGGCAACGCGCTTGGCGTCGTAGATATCCTGCCCGGCGCAGCAGGCGCCTTTGCGCCGCGCCGCGCCCGCATCGTAAAGCTGCAACGTTACGCCGATCACTTCAAAGCCGTCGCGCCTGAGCAGCGCGGCGGTGACGGAGGAATCGACGCCGCCGGACATGGCTACGACAATGCGCGTCTTGGACGGTTGGGCACTCATGGCAGCGGTCTTATCCGCTGCCCGGCAACCTCGCAAGGGCGACTATCCGGTCGTCGTGGTGGCGGGCAGATAATTAAGCAGAGAAAGCTGGCCCAGCTTGGCGGTCACTTCCAAAGCGGCCTGCAGCGCGGTCTGGTTCTCGCTGAGTTTGGTTATCGCTTGGGTCATGTCCACGTCTTCGATATCCGAAACGAAGCCCTTATAGAGCGTCGACTGCGATTGCTGGTTGGTGATGTCGTCCTTAAGACGAGAATAGGTTTCGCCGTTCGCCGCCGTTGCGGTGTTGAGATCGGTGTAGGCCGTCGTCGCCTGCGGCAGGACGGCATTGGACAGGTTGGAAGCCTGCGCAGTGGTCAATTGCCCATCGAGGCTGCCGGACGGCGCGTCGGACAGGTTGAGCGTGTTCAACGCCGTCATTAGCTCGGTTCCGATGTCGGATGCGAGCACTCCGATCTGTACGCTCTGGCCGTCGCCTACCAGCACCGATTTCTTCTGCGTGCCGTTCTGGAAGAAGCTTGCAATGGGACCCGTGGCGAGATCGGACAACGACGTTGCGGTGAATGGCTTGCTGTTGCCCTGCCCGCCGCCATAGATGTAGTTGCCGTTGGCGTCCGTGGAATTGAGAATCGACGACGCCTGTTCGAAGACATCCTGCGCCGTGGTCATCAGGTTGGTGCCATTGGAATTGCCGACGGCGGTGGTGATGGCCTCTTTCAATTGCTCGGCAAGGCTCGACAGGGTGGTGAGATGAGTATCCTGGAGATCGGTCTGGGTGACCGCGAGTTGGGTGTTGGACGCGTAGGCGTCGGCGCGGGCGGCCGCGGAGCGCGCGGCCTCGAGGGACGCCGTCTTGTCGCCGATGCCGACATAATCCGACGAGACCTTGCCGCTGGCGACCTGGGCCTGGGTGGTGTCGAGCGCCGCGTTCGCCTTCATGATCTGCGAGAGCAGGTATTGCGACTGGGCGTTGGTGGCGACGCGTTCGATTGTCATGTCACGCTCCTCACTGGATCTGCAGCAGCGTCGAGTAGAGCTGGTCCACGACGTTCAACATGCGCGCGCCGGCGCTGTAAGCCTGCTGATAGATGATCATGTTCGACAATTCTTCGTCGATGCTGACGCCGGAGACGGACGACTGGCGCGATTGCGCTTCCGTCAACCGATCGTCCTGCGCGGTTTTGTTGGACGCGATGGTGGTTCCGCGCGTGGCGACATCCTGATAAAGGGCGGCGGCGTAGTTGCCGAGCGAGGTGACCTGCTGGCCTAGAGCGCCGACCTTGGCAAAGGTCTGTTGGGACGTTTCGAGGCTTTGCAGGGCGGTCAAGCCGCTGGAATCGTCGCTGCCGACGATGGCGCCGCTCGACGATAAATCCGCCTGGACGAAAGCGAGCCGGCTGGGCGAAGCGGCAATGGCCGAAGTGACCGAGAAGCCGGAGGCCTGTTGGGCCATCTGGTTGGTGCCGATACCGAACAACTGAGTGAAGCTCATGCCGGTGGTGCCGCGCTGCGTCGTGTCGTCGCTCACCTGGACCTGGTATCCCGGATAGCCTAAGGACGGCGTCGTTGTGATCGAGCCGTCGCTGTTCAGCGTGAAGGTCGCGGTCGCGCCCATCGCCGTGTTAAGCGCGCTTACCACGGCGCCGACGGTCGTCATGCTTGCGTCGATCGTCACACTGGCCTGTTTGGCGATGTCACCGTTGGCGTTCTTGAGCATCAAATCGATCTTGCTGCCCACGGCCAGTCCGCCCGCATCGCTCCCCAACAATCCGGTCGAAAGAACGGAGGGGACAGAGGCTTGGAACAGATCGTTCAAACCGAAGAATTGCGAGAAACCTACGCTGCCGCGCGACGCTGGCGTTGTCGCGTCGTCCTGGACGACGAGGCCGTTACTGCTGGTTGCGGCGATCGAGAGTTGACCGTCGGCGAACGTCGCCGTGCCGTTGGAGCCGAGCGCACTGTTCAGAGCGCTGACAAATCCGCCGACCGTGGCTGCGAAGCCTGTGGCCGCCCCGCCGTTGATCGACAGTGTGCCGGCGCCGAAATCGACGGCAATCTTGGAAACCAGATTACCGCTGGAATCCGTCACCGCGATTGTGGTCTTGCCAGAGAAATTGAGCGCATCGCTCGCCAGCAGGCCGGTGTCGCGCCCGTCGAGTGTGGTCGGCGGCGGATAGGCGCTGTTGGCGTTGTGCTGGGCATTGAAGGACTGCGCCACACCCTGCGCGAACGAACCCAATTCGTTCTGCAAATCGGCCAGGGCACCGTCGCGCACGTCGATGAGGCCTTTGATTTTGCCGCCCGACAGGTGGGGATCGAGGGCCTGGGCTGCGCCGATCGTTTGGCCATTCTGCGGATTGACGCTCTGGACCGTGATCGGCTGAAAGGTTCCGTTGGCGCTGGCCGCCGTATAGGAGAGCTGCGCGTAAGTGTTGCCGACCAGACTGATTCCGTCCTGCGTCATCACCGTCGTGCAGCCGTCCGCCTGCTGGGCGGTGCGCACGTCCATCAGTTGCGACAGCTTCTGCAGCGCCAGATCGCGCTGATCCTCAAGCGCCGAGTCCGTGGTGCCCGTTGCGGATACCGTCTTGATCTGCCCGTTGAAATCGTAGATCTGCTTGATGAGGTCGTTGGCCGAGCTGATTGCGGTCCCCACCTGGGTGTCGGTCTGCTTCTGTAGGTCGGAAAGAGAATTCGACAGGGACGAGATCGACGACGCCAAGTTCTGGAATGCGTTCAGCACGCTGGTCTGGCTCGACGACGAGGTCGGCGACAGCGCCGCCTGGCCGAGCGCCGAAAACACGCTGCTCAACCGCGAGGTCAAGGCCGTGCCGCCGCCCACCGAGCCCAGCAGCGCGTTGATCTGGTCGAAGACGGAACTCTGCGCGTCGTAGTTCGCGGAAGACGCGCCGGCGGAGAGGGATTCCTGATTGAGATACTGGTCGACGACGCGCTGGACGTCGGAAATGTCGACGCCGGCGAGCTGGCCGCCCGCCGAAATCGTCTCCAGATTGACCACGCGGCGCGCATAGCCCGTTGTGTTGACGTTGGCGACGTTGTTCGAAACGACGCGCAGCGCCGCCATGTTGGTCTGCAGCGCCGACAGCGCGCCCGACATGATTCCGTTGAGACTCAAGGTCTGCGTCCCGAAAATGCTTTGTCTCCGACGAACGGGATCGCAAGCCTCATGCCATGACGGCAGGCCGCTGTGGGCGCGGAAAAGCGGCCGAAAGCGCCATTCGACGCGGCAGAGTTTGCCGCACGCGGCAGATCATGCCCTGCGCGTATGCGCCTTGCCGCCGCTCACACTTCCAGATGAACAAAGCGTTTTGCGCCCTTTGCGGCTCTGGTCCGGGCCTTGCTTCTGCCAAAGGCGGAATAACTGCGGATTGGCATTGTGGCGGACATCGCGACAGTCATTGCTGTGACCAAGACGACGGCACTGAACGTTCAAACCAGCGCGACGGCGGGTGCGAAGGCATCGGCCAGTCCCGATGCGCCGTTCGGCGCCTTGCTTCAGCAATTGGCGCAACCCGCGACGCCCGCGAGTGGTGTCAGTCAGTCGGCAGCGCCGAACGACAATGCGGACGCACAAACCGATCCCGCTGCCCAAACCGAATCGCAAGAAACTCAGCAGACACCGCAAGACATCTCGAGCCTGATCGCGCTGTTGCAGGGTGCCACGCCGCAACAGCCCGTGCAGACGGGCAAGAATGCCGGTTCGCAGCAAGCCGCCGCCGACGAAACCGGCACAGAGCCGGACGAGACGGCGAATGCCGCTGCCGTTGTCGCCCTCTTGCCGCCGCAGCTGACGCAGCCGCAATCAGGCGATGCGGCGCCTGTCACGGACCCGACGACCGACACAACGCCGGCCGCGTCGGATACTGCGGCGAAGAACGATCCGAAGACTGCGCAGGATGCCGAGCCGACCGCGAAGAGCGAGCCAAAGGCTGCGCCGGACGCCAATCTCGCCGTCGCTCTGGCTCAGCTGGCACAGGCTGCCGCAATCCAAATGCAACCCGCTGTCGACAACGCGGCAACGGCCGCCGTCGCGGTCGGTGCAACGTCAGCGGCGTCGGACGCAAGTCCGACGCTCATGCGCACTGCGGGTCAGACGGGCAAGGACGCCGCCACGAATACCGCTAAAGCGGCCTCCGCTAAACTGGCCGCCGCCGGGACCGACGCGCTCAAGACGGACGCAGCCAACACGAACGTGCCCCAGGCCGATGCGCTTAAAGCGGCCGATGGGACCAAGAGCGACGCGAACGGCAACGCCGCACCGGCGCCGACCCTGCCGGCAAGCGCGCACGACGCGGCTCCGGCGCCAACGGCGCAATCGTCCGCCTCCGGACAATCGGCTAATACGTCCATTCCTTCCGTTGCGGCAACGGTCGTTCTGGCGCCGGCTAATATGGCAAGTTCCGCTTCCGGGGACGTAACCCTCCAGGTTGCGCCGCAGCATCGGGATGCGACTTCGACGTCCACAATGGACACGCTCGGCTTGACGATCGCCGCGAAATCCGCAGAAGGCATCAAGCATTTCGACATTCGCCTTGATCCGCCAGAGCTCGGCCGCGTCGAAATCCATCTCTCGCTCGACAATTCCGGCAAGGCGCAGGCGAATCTGGTGGTCGACAAGCCGCAGACCCTCGAATTGCTGCAGCGCGACGCCGCCAACCTCACCCACTCCCTCAACGATGCGGGCGTCAGCCTGTCGAACAATGGCCTCAATTTCTCGTTAAGAGGACAGGATCGGCAGACTGACAGCGGCAGCGTGGTCAAGGGGCGCAGCCGCGCACTGTCCGTGAAGGCCGTCGTGGGTACGGACGCGATCTCGAATTCAAGTTCCATCGCCAGCCTCGCGCCTGACAGCGTGCGGCTCGACATCCGCGTTTAAGACGCGAAAGGAAGCACTGCCATGACCACCGTCACGCCAACCACCAGCGCCGCCACAACGACCAGCGCCGCCTCGAGCGCCCAGCAGGGGCTTTCCGGCAATTTCCAGACCTTCCTGACACTGCTGACGACGCAGCTGAAGAACCAGGATCCGATGTCGCCGATGGATTCCAACCAGTTCACCCAGCAATTGGTCATGTACAGCCAGGTCGAACAGCAGATCGACACCAACACCAAGCTCGATTCTCTGATCTCGCTCGGCCAAAACCAGAGCAACAGCTTCGCCATGAGCTATCTCGGCAAGAGCGTCGTGCTCACCAACGGCGAAGCAGCGCTGTCGAGCGGCGCAGCGGACTGGACTTATGGTCTGAGCAGCGCTGCCGCCACGACTACGTTGACGGTGACGGATTCCAGCGGCAAGGCCGTCTATACGGCGTCCGGCGAAACCGCGGCTGGCCCGCACAGTTTCGCCTGGGATGGCAAGGACAATAACGGCAACCAGCTGTCCGACGGCACTTACACGCTCAGCGTCACGTCCGCCGCCCAGGACGGATCGACGGTGACGACCTCCGTCGCCAGCAAAGGCACCGTCACCGGAATCGACCTGTCGGGCAGCAGTCCGCAGCTCGTCATCGGAACGATGGAAGTGCCGCTTACGAGTGCGACCCTCGTCGCCAACTAATCGCAACCGCGGCCGAGAACCGGCGGCACTCTCTGAAGGACGGCAACCGGGCGAAGCCCGGAACGCCGAGAAGGAAGAAAGAAATGAGTCTCTACGGCGCCATGATGACCGGCGTTGCGGGCCTGTCCGCCAACAGCACAGCCCTGAGCGTCGCCTCGTCGAACATCGCGAACGTCAACACGGTCGGCTACAAGACGGCCACCTGCGATTTCGCAACCCTGCTCGCTTCGGCGGCCGGCACCAGCGATCCTTCTTCGGCGGGTGTGACCGCCGCGGCGGGACAGAATGTCACTCAGCAAGGATTGCTGACGACGACCTCTTCGTCCACGGACCTGGCCATTTCCGGCAACGGCTTTTTCGTCGTCAGCTCGTCTCCGACGGATACGTCGACCCAGCAGTACACCCGCGCCGGCAGCTTCACGGCCGACTCGAGCGGCAATCTCAAGAACGCAAACGGACTTTACGTGCTGGGCTGGGTGCTCGACACCAGCGGCAATCCGCCGACCAACCCCAGCGACTTGTCGTTGATCAATGTCAACAACCTGTCGGGCAAGGCGGTTGCTTCCACCAATATCACGCTCCAGGCGAATCTGCAGGCCAGCGCCGCGCTGGCCCCTGCGAGCTACAATGCCACGGACTCGGCCCACAACATGGCGAGCGGCGCGGTGAAGCCCGACTTTCAGCGCACGGTCAACATCGACGACAGCCAAGGCGGCACGCAGCCCCTGGAATTCTCGTTCATCAAGATGACCACGCCCGCGAACACCTGGGCATACGAGATCACCTATCAGGGCGCGGCGGCCAACATCAGCACCGCCAGCAACATTCCGATCGCTCACGGCACGCTCACCTTCAATTCGGACGGTTCACTGGCCAATGTCAACTCGGCCTCGCCCGCCTCGGGCACGACATCGATCACCGTCCCGTGGGTGACAGCAACTTCGGGGCTCGTCCCACAGATCCTGTCGGTGAACATGGGCACGGCCGGAAGCACCGACGGCGTCACGGAATACGACACCGCCTCGGTGCTGACCAGCGCCAACACGGACGGCGCCGTGTACGGCAGCGTCAGCGGCATCACGATCGCCAGCGACGGCACCGTCTCGGCCAACTTCTCCAACGGACTGACCCAGGCCGTGTTCAAGATCCCGTTGGCCACTTTCGCCAATCCCGACGGATTGGCGGAAATCTCCGGCAACGCCTACACCTCTACGCCGTACTCCGGCACGCCTGTCGTCAACGTCGCGAACACCGGCGGCTCCGGCACCATCCAGTCGAAGGAACTCGAAGGCTCGACCGTCGATCTGGCCACCGAGTTCACCAATCTGATCACGACACAACGCGCCTATTCGGCGTGCTCGCGCATCGTGACCACGGCGTCCCAGATGCTCGACGAGCTCTTGCAGATGTCTCATTAACGGAGATTTCTGGAGCCTTTACCCAGTAAAGGCGCCGGCAACTCAAGAATAGGTGCAAATCTACGGGTCGTTTTACGATGTCGTTTACCCTGCATATAGACCATTTTTTTAAGGCGTCGCGGTTATTTTGCCCGTGGGTAGTGGAGTCAGGAGTACGATGAACATGGGCGAAGACCGCAGAGGTCGCGTGAGCTACGTCATCGGGCCGGATGGAAGCCCGCTGACGATGGCCGATCTGCCGCCTCCGAACACCAAGCGCTGGGTGATCCGCCGCAAGGCCGAAGTCGTCGCCGCGGTGCGCGGCGGGCTTCTCAGCCTGGATGAAGCGTGCCGCCGCTATACGCTGACGGTCGAGGAATTTCTCGCGTGGCAGCGCGCCATCGACCGCTTCGGCCTGCCGGGCCTGCGTGCGACGCGCGTGCAGCAGTACAGGAACTGAAAACAGAAGTCGGAAATCAGAAGCCGGAAGGATTCCATTAATTCTGATTTCCGTTTTCTGAATTCCGTTTTCCGGCGCCATTAAGGCGCCCTTTACCTAACACACGGCAATGTTTGCCTAGCACGGCGGAATGTCGGGATCTCGTCCCGCTTTCCCGCCCGTTCGCGAGGGAGCAGTCATTGCCGGATTTCATCAAAGCCATAGGTGCCGCGCGGTTCGGCGTAATGGCGGGTGTCGCTGCGGCACTCACCGCCTTTTTTCTCTACGTTGCGGGCGTGATCTCCGAGCCGCCCAAAAGCATCCTGTTTTCCGGGCTGGAGGCGCGCGACGCCGCCGCGGTCACATCCAAGCTCGACGCGATGAACGTGCCTTACGATGCCAAGGGCGACGGCGGCACAATCCTGGTTCCCGCCGACCAAGTGACCAAGCTGCGCATGCAGCTGGCACAGGAGAATCTGCCCGCGGCCGGCGTCGGCTACGAGATCTTCGACAAATCCGACGCTTTCGGCACCACCGCCTTCGTGCAGAACATCAACCGCCTGCGGGCGCTGGAAGGCGAGCTGTCGCGCTCCATCCAGACCATCGAGGGCGTCGAGAGCGTGCGCGTGCATCTGGTCATTCCCGAGCGCCAGATCTTCTCGCGTGATGCGCAGACGCCCAGCGCCTCGGTCGTGGTCAAGACCCGCGCCGTTCTGGCCCACGGCCAAGTGCAGGCGATCCAGCACCTCGTCGCTGCCGCCGTGGCTTCACTTTCTCCCGACCGCGTCGCCATCATCGACGACCGGGGCAATCTGTTGGCCGGCGGTCAAGAAAAAACCGGCGACGACGCCACTGCCGACAGCGAAGAGCAGAACACCACCGATTTTGAAGACCGCATGCGCCAGCGCATCGAATCGATCGTCGCGAGCATCGTCGGCCAAGGCCATGTCCGGGTGCAGGTCGCCGCCGACATGGACTACAACCATGTGAGCGAGACCAGCGAGACCTACGATCCCGACAGCAAAGTCGTACGCTCCACCCAGACCGTCGAGCAGAACGCCAGCGACAACGCCGGCACGGGCGCCGGCGCCGTCTCAGTGAGCAATGCGCTGCCCGGCCAGCAGGCCGCCGGCGGCGCCGACAACACCAAGTCGAGTTCCGGCCGCAGCGAAGAAACCACCAACTACGAAATCTCCAAGACGGTGAAGACCAGTACCGTCGATGCCGGCATAGTGAAAAAACTGTCGGTCGCCGTCGCAGTCGACGGGGCGCCCGAGCCAGGCGGCGCGGACAAGCCGCGCAGCGCGCAGGACATGAAGAAGATCGAAACCCTGGTGAAATCCGCCATCGGTTATGACGCCGGGCGCGGCGATCTGGTGCAGGTCGTCAACATGCCGTTTGCCCGCATCGACACCGACGTCGGCACGCCGACTCCAACGCCGCTCCTCGGGCTCGACGGCTCGGACTGGTTCAAGATCATCGAAGCGGCCATCCTTTCGATCACCGCCTTGCTCATCGGCCTGTTCGTCATGCGCCCCTTGATCGCGCGCATGTTCGCGCCCTTCTCTTTGACCGTGGCGCCCGGCCAGATTGCCTCCGGCACGCCCGCCGCGGGCCAGTTGCCGGCCCCCTCCGCCCAAGGCACCGAAGCGGCCGCGCAACCGGGACACGGGCCCGCGCAAATCGCGCCGCCGCGCGAAAGCATGATCGACATCAGCCGCATCGAAGGACAGGTGCGCGAATCCTCGGTCAAGAAAGTCGGCGAAGTCGTGCAGTCGCATCCGGAAGAAGCGCTGGCGATCCTGCGCACCTGGCTCCACCAACCGGTGTAACGAACGATGTCCCGCGCCCTCAAAGCCTCCGTCAAAGAAGACATCCGCTCGCTGTCCGGCGCGGAGCGTACCGCCATTCTCATGCTGTCGCTGGGCGAGGAGCATTCGGCCAAGATCTGGCAGATGCTCGACGAGGACGAGATCAAGGAAATCTCGCAGATCATGTCCAATCTGGGCACGGTGAGTTCGAACGTGGTGGAGAAGCTGCTGGTCGAATTCGTCTCGCAGATGTCTGGCACCGGTTCGCTGATGGGTTCTTACGAAGCCACCGAGCGGATCATTTCCCGCATCATGCCGCAGGAAAAAGTCTCCCAGATCATGGAGGAAATCCGCGGGCCCGCGGGTCGCACCATGTGGGACAAGCTGGCCAACGTGAACGAAACGGTGCTGGCGAATTATCTCAAGAACGAATACCCGCAGACGGTCTCGGTCGTGCTTTCCAAGATCAAGCCCGAACACGCCGCGCGCGTGCTGACGTCGCTGCCGGAGGAATTCGCGCTCGAGGTGGTGCAACGCATGCTGCGGATGGAAAGCGTGCAGAAGGACATCCTCGACAAGGTTGAACGCACCTTGCGCGTCGAGTTCATGTCCAACCTGGCGCGCACCGCCAAGCGCGACGCCCACGAGCACATGGCGGAAATCTTCAACAATTTCGACCGCCAGACCGAAAGCCGCTTCGTCACCGCGCTGGAAGAACGCAGCCGCGACTCAGCAGAGCGCATCAAGGCATTGATGTTCACCTTCGAGGACCTGGGCAAACTCGATCCCGGCTCCATTCAGACGCTATTGCGTCATGTGGAAAAGGACAAGCTGGGCCTCGCGCTCAAGGGCGCCACCGATGCCCTGCGCGACATCTTCTTCTCCAACATGAGCGAACGCGCCGGAAAAATCCTGCGCGAGGACATGGAGGCCATGGGCCCGGTGCGGCTGAAGGACGTCGACGAGGCGCAGATGCGCATGGTCAATGTCGCCAAGGACCTCGCCAACAAAGGCGAAATCATGATCGCCAACAAGCAGGGCGAAGACGAGTTGGTATACTGATGAACAAGGGCACGCAACCGGTCAGCAAGTTCACCTTTGACACGGAATTCCGTCCCGAGGGCGATCTGGTGTCGAACGCGGCGCGCGCGCGCCAGCGCAAGGTCTTCACCCAGGAAGAAATAGACCAGATGTTCGCCAAGGCGCGCAACGAGGGCCTCAAGGCCGGCCAGGTGCGCGCCACCGAGGCGCTTGTCGTCGCCGTCGCTCATCTGGCCGAAACGGTGCGCGCGACATTCGTCGACGCTCACGACGAAATCGAAACCCTGCGCGAGGAGGCGACGCGCATCGCGTTTGCCGCCGCCCGCAAGCTGGCTCCCGTCGCAATCGCCTCTTTTCCGACCGGCGACGTCGAGACGGCACTCCGGGATGCCATGCACCAGGCCATCGGCGAACCGCGCATCGTGCTGCGCGCTTCCCAAGCCGTGATCGACGCGCTGTCCGGCAGGCTCGCGGAAATCGCCCACGACGAAGGGTTTGATGGACGCATCGTCACCTCGGCCGATCCCGGCATCGTTGGCGCCGATTGCCGCATCGAATGGCGCGGCGGCGGCGCCGAGCGGAACCTTGCCGTGCTCGAAGCGGCGGTCGGCGATCTAATCGCGCGGCGCTTTACGCAATCCACCAAGACTACGATCACGAAAGGATAAACAATGGCGGGAAACGACGACGTAGATCTGCCAGATCTCTCCCACGATGCCCAGGACGACAGTGCGCCGGCCCTGTTGACAGGCGAATCCGCCGCCGACGTGGACGTCAGGCGCTCCGCCCAGGATCTGGAAGCGGTGTTCGACGTGCCGGTTACGGTCTCGGCCGTACTCGGCAAATCCGCGATGGAGGTCAGCCAGCTTCTGAAGCTCAGCAAGGGCACCATCGTCGAGCTCGACCGCAAGGTCGGCGAAGCCATCGATATCTATGTCAACGACCGCTTGGTGGCGCGCGGCGAGGTCGTTCTCGTGGAGGATCGCCTCGGCGTCACCATGACGGAAATCATCAAGGCCGGCCAGAGCTGACCGGTTAGGCAAGGAAGACGAACATGCGGCTACTCATCGTCGGTGGATTGCAGGGCCAGATCGGAGCGGCGACCAAGATCGCGATGGATCGCGGCGCCAAGGTCACGCACGCGAACGACATCGAACAAGGTCTCGCCAGCCTGCGAGGCGGCCAAGGCGCGGACCTCGTTCTCTGCGACGTTTGTTGCGACATCGGCACCCTGGTGCGGGCGCTGGCGACCGAGCGCATCTGCACGCCGGTGGTGGCCTGCGGTGTTGGTACCGACGCGCGCAAGGCCGTGGACGCCATCCGCGCCGGCGCCAAAGAATATCTGCCGCTGCCGCCCGATCCGGAATTGATCGCCGCGGTGCTGGCCGCCGTCGCCGACGAAAGCCATCAGATGATCTACGAGGACGAAGCGATGACGGCCGTCATCACCCTCGCCGACCAAGTGGCGATGAGCGATGCCTCCATCCTGATCACCGGCGAAAGCGGCTCGGGCAAGGAAGTGCTGGCGCGCTATGTCCACAGGAAATCGTCCCGCGCCGACAAGCCCTTCATCTGCGTCAATTGCGCGGCGATCCCGGAGAACCTCCTGGAATCCGAATTGTTCGGTCACGAGAAAGGCGCCTTCACCGGCGCCGTCGCGCGGCGCATCGGCAAGTTCGAGGAAGCCAATGGCGGCACGCTGCTGCTCGACGAAATCAGCGAGATGGACGCGCACCTGCAGGCCAAGCTCCTGCGCGCCATCCAGGAGCGCGAGATCGACCGCGTCGGCGGCACCCGTCCGGTTAAGATTGACATCCGCATCATTGCGACGTCGAACCGCGACCTCGCCGAAGTGGCTAAGCGCGGCACCTTCCGCGAAGACCTGCTCTATCGTTTGAACGTCGTGAATCTGCGCCTGCCGGCGCTGCGCGAACGACCCAAGGACATCCAGGCTCTGGCGCGGCACTTCGCGCGCAAATATGCCGACGCCAACGGCGTGCCTTACCGTGCGATCGCGCCGGCGACGGAACGTTTGCTCGCCTCTCATCCCTGGCGCGGCAACGTGCGCGAGCTGGAGAACACCATTCACCGCGCGGTGCTGTTGGCCACTGGCTCTGAGATCGGACCCGAAGCCATCCGTTTGCCCGACGGCACGCATGTAGGCGGCGGCATGTTGGGCGCCGGCCAGGCCGATCTTCCCGGGCCCGTGCGCTCCGCCGTGGAATCGGCGGCGGCCATCACCCGCGGCTTGGTTGGACGCACCGTCGCGGACGTGGAGCGCGATCTGATCCTCGACACGCTCGATCATTGCCTCGGCAACCGCACCCACGCGGCGAACATTCTCGGCATCTCCATCCGCACACTGCGCAACAAGTTGCGCGAATACACCCAAGCCGGCCTCGCGGTTCCCCAGCCGGGCGAACAAAGAATGGCAGGGTGACAAGCTAGATGGCTGAAGTTTCCGTCACCACGACCGCACGCGCGCCGGGTTTCGATTTCTCCCTCGCCGGCATTGCCGATCTAGTCAAGCGCAGCGATCTCGCGCTGGCGCTCGGCATCATGGCGATTCTGGTGGTGCTGATCCTGCCCTTGCCGACTTGGCTCTTGGACATCAGCCTCGCTTTTTCCTTGTCCTTTTCCATTCTGATCCTGATGACGGCGGTGTTCGTCCGCAAGCCGCTGGAGTTCAGTTCCTTCCCGGCGATCCTGCTCATCACCACGCTGCTGCGCTTGGCGCTCAACCTCGCCTCCACGCGGTTAATTCTGGCCCACGGCAACAGCGGCACCGCGGCGGCAGGCTATGTGATTCAAGCCTTCGGCAAGCTGATCATGCAGGGCAACTTCGTGATCGGGCTGATCGTGTTCTCGATCCTGGTAGTGGTGAATTTTGTCGTCATCACCAAGGGTTCCGGCCGCATCGCCGAAGTCGCCGCGCGCTTCACCTTGGACGCCATGCCCGGCAAGCAGATGGCGATCGATGCCGATCTGTCGGCCGGACTGATCGACGAAAAGGACGCACGCCGGCGCCGCAAGGATCTGGAAGCGGAATCGAACTTTTTCGGCGCCATGGACGGCGCCAGCAAATTCGTGCGCGGCGACGCTATCGCGGGCCTTCTGATCGTCGGCATCAATGTCGTCGGCGGCATCATCGTCGCGGTGGCGCAGCACGGCATGAGCTTCGCCGACGCCACCCATACCTTCACGCTGCTCTCCGTCGGCGACGGCTTGGTCAGCCAGATGCCGGCGCTGATCGTTTCCACGGCGGCCGGCCTGATGGTTTCCAAGGCGGGCGTCGAAGGTTCCACGGACCGCGCGCTGATGCGCCAGCTGTCCTTCTATCCCCAGGCGTTGGGCATGGCCTCCGCGGTGATGGGCATCGTCGCGGTCCTGCCCGGCATGCCGACCTTCGCCTTCGCCGGGCTTTCCGCCGGCGTCGGCGCCCTCGCTTGGAGCGCCTACAAGCGCAAATCGACCGAAGAAACCAAGACCCGTGTCGAAGAAGAGAAAGCCAAGGCCGACGCCGCGCCGAAGGAAGAACCGATCGCCAATGCACTAGCGCTCGATCTGTTGCGCGTCGAATTGGGCTACGGCCTCTTGCCTCTCATCAGCGATGTCCAAGGCCACCGCATCACCGACCAGATCAAGGCGCTGCGCCGCCAGCTGGCCCAGGAGATGGGCTTCGTCATGCCCCCCGTTCGCATTCTCGACAACATGCAGCTCGGCGCCAACGAGTACCGCCTCAGCGTAAAGGAAGTAGAATCCGGCAGGGGCGAGCTTTATCCCGGCAGCCTGCTGGTGATGGATCCCAAAGGCCTGCCGATCGATCTTCCCGGCACGCACACGACGGAACCCGCGTTCGGCCTGCCCGCCACCTGGGTGACCGCTACGATGCGCGAGGAAGCCAGCTTCCGCGGCTATACGGTGGTCGAGCCCGGTACGGTGCTGACCACGCATCTGACCGAAGTGTTGAAGTCGCACATGGCCGAGCTGCTTTCCTATGTCGAGACCAAAAAGCTGCTCGACGATCTGCCCGCCGAGCACAAGAAGCTGGTCGAAGAACTCATCCCCTCGCAGATCTCGGTCACCGGCGTGCAGCGCGTACTGCAGACGCTGCTGGCCGAGCGCGTCTCCATCCGCGACCTGTCGGCGATCCTGGAAGGCATTGCCGAGGCCGTCGGCCACACCAAGAACGCGCTTTATATTACGGAGCATGTGCGCGGGCGGCTGGCGCGCCAGCTTTGCCACGCCAACCTTTCGCCCGGCGGCTATCTGCCGATCCTGGCCATGTCGCCGGCCTGGGAGCAGGCCTTCGCGGAATCGATCATCGGTCAGGGCGAGGACCGTCAGCTCGCCATGGCGCCCAGTCAGCTTCAGCAGTTCATCACCAGCGTGCGCGACCGCTTCGAAGAAGCCAGCCAGAAGAACGACGTGCCCGTGCTGCTGACCAGTCCGCAGATCAGGCCTTTCGTGCGCTCGATCATCGAGCGTTTCCGCTCCCAGACCGTGGTCATGTCGCAGAACGAAATCCATGCTTCGATCCGCTTGCGTACGCTGGGGCAAGTGTGATGCAGCTTCGCACCTTCATCGCCAAGGACATGAATGCGGCGCTGGCCAGCGTGCGCGCCGAGATGGGGCCAGAGGCGGTCATCGTCGGCAGCGAACGCGCCAAGGGCGGCGGCGTCATGGTGCGCGCGGCGCTCGAGGAACCCGACGCGCCGGTCCTTGAGGACGAAATCGGCGAGCCCGTCAACGATGTCGATGCCGATTTCCGCAACGCGATGATCCGCCGCCTGCGCGATAAACCGGCGGCGAAGTCGGGCCGGCGGCGTTTCGATCGCAGCGAGCTTCTGGCTTCTTTCGCGCGCCACCGTCTGCCCGACGCAATGGGGCATGCGCTCGCCGAAGCCAGCGCCAAGACCAATGTAAGCGACATGACGCTGGCGCTCGCTGCCGCCATCGATGCGCGGATGAAATCCACGCCCATCGATTTTGTAAGCGCCAAGGCGTTTCTGCTCGTGGGCCCCAATGGCGTCGGAAAAACCGCGGTCGCCGCCAAGCTTGCGGCTCATGCCAGGCTTGCCGGCCGTGCCGTGACTCTGATCGCCGGCGACGTGGCGGGCGCCGGCGCGGTGGCGCGGCTGAACGCCTTCGCCGAGCATCTTGACGCCGCCATCGCGACCGCCGATTCCGCTTTCGCGCTGGCCAGCCTGACCGGCGATGCCGTCGCGCAAGGCACGCTGGCCGTCATCGACACGGCAGGCTTCGATCCGCGGCAGCCCAAGATTGCCGCCGTGTATGCGGCGCTGGCCAAGATCGAGTCGGTGGAACCCGTCGGCGTGTTGTCGGCGCTGACCGACGCGGAGGAAATTGCCGAGATGGCGTCTGGGCTGGCACGCATCGGCGTGACCCGCCTGATCATCACCGCCGTCGACCTGGCCCGGCGCGCGGGCGCGCTTGCCGCCGCCGCCATGACGCCGGGGGTCGGCCTCGCCCATATTACGCGTTCGCCGTTCGTGGCGGGCGGTTTGGAGACGCTCACGCCGTTGGCGCTGTCGCGCCTTCTCGCCGAAAGCGAACAGGAGAGCGCGCAATGACGCTCAAGTCCTTGGGCCCTCGTCTGACCGCCATCGGTTCCGGCAAGGGCGGAACCGGCAAGACCTTCGTCGCGGTGGCGCTGGCGCAGGCCTTCGCCGATCTGGGCGAACGCGTGCTGGTCTGCGATGCCGATCTGGGTCTCGCCAACGTCGCGGTGCAGCTCGGTCTCGCAAATAGCGGTGACTTGCCGGGGCTGCTGGCGGGAAAGATCCTCCTGGCCGATGCGGTCGCGCATGTCGGGATCGGTTCGCATGCCAGCTTTGATCTCTTGTCGGCGCCGGCGGGCAGCGGCGCGCTGGCCGACGCCGATGCCGAGACCGCTGAACGTCTGGCCGCACTGCTCAAACGCGCTTGCGGCTACGACCGCGTGTTGATCGATCTCGGAGCCGGCGTCGGTGCCGCCACCATGACGTTTGCGGCCCATGCCGACGACACGCTGGTGCTGGCGACGCCCGATCCCGCCTCGCTCACCGATGCTTACGCTTTCGCCAAGCTGATGGTGAAGCGAACGGGCGGACGCGCGCCTGCGATCGTCATCAACCTGGCGGCCGGAGCCGGTGAAGCGAAACGCACCGCCGACGCGTTAATACGTTCGGCGCAAACCTTCTTGAAGGTTATGCCGGACTATCTGGGTTTCGTGCCCAATGATTTGCGCGTGGTCGAAGCCGTCCGCCGCCAGACCATGCTGTGCGTGCTTCATCCACAGAGCCCTGCCGTGGCGGCAATTGAAGCATTGGCAGGCGCTCTTGGCGGGCAAATAGGCAATCTAAAAATCGCGCCGTCGCTTCGTTAACTATAAAATTCCAGGCAGACGGATCACTTTGCGTGAACTCGCCGCATCGTGGAAATCGTGTATGATGTGTTAATAGGCATTAACGGAGGGCTTCGCGTTCCGGGCGCGGCGAAACGCGTTTGCTGTGGGAAAAGAACACGCGTTCAAAGGGGGTACTATTATGTCTGCGTTGCTTGATATCTGGCACACGATTCAGGGCATCATCTCGCATGCTGACTGGATCACGCTCGCGATCATCGCTGTCGTAGCGATCGTGGCGGGGTTCGCCATCCAGAGCTTCAATTCGATTCTGTCGGCGACGGTTCTGGGACTCGTCGGCTACGTGCTGTTGGTTTTTGTGCGCGCCGTGACGTTGGGCAAGCAGGACCTTACGGCTTACGCGCATACGGGTTGGCACGACGTCCTCGGTCTGCAGATGATCACACTGCTCGCCTACTTCGTCCTCTTCGCAGTACTGATCGCGGCGGTGCATCTCATCCGTTCCGCAGTTCTCCGCTAAGTCATTGTTGAAGCGGCAGACCGGTTTGGCCCGGCGGAAAGCAACCTTTCCGCCGGGGAAGGGGGCTTGTCACTTTTTCTTCCTATCGCCCTGGCGATTGTCGAATGCAAACGGCCCCGGCCCTAGGCCGACGAGCAGCAACAGGCCGCCCGCGATCGTGATGTTGCGTGCGAAAAGCTCGAAATCGGCGTGACGGGCCACAGGATTGTCGTTGATCTGCCAGAAATCGTGCATCAGCACGCTGGCAATGATCATCACCCCGAACAACAGCACGGCGCCGTGGCGGGTGTGAAACCCCAGCAGCAGCGACAGGCTGCCCAGGATGAGCAGCATCAGCGTTACCAGCAGCACGAAAGGCGCGGCAGGAACGCCGCTGAACGCCATCAGCGAAGTCGTTGCACTCCAATCGCCGCCGTAATGCAGCACCTGGGACAAAAAGAACCAGACGAACACCAGCCGCCCGACCAGCGGCGACAAATACTCGGATGCGGACATGAAACCCTCCTCGGCGACGCAATGCGCAAGCAGGGGATTTTAAGGCTATTTGGGCGAATGGCGAATAGGGAATAGCGCTGTGCGAATAGGGAATGGCGAATAGAAATGCCCCCTATTCGCTACTCGCCATTCGCCTTTTTATGCACCCCTGAGCGCATGCTTGCGCAGGTGGCGGACCAGCGCCATTTCGTCGAGGCGCGATTGGGCTCTGCGGGCTTCGATTTCGGCCAAGCGCTTTTCCTGTTGCTCATTGGCGAATTCCAGGCTCTTCAGATCCTGGAAGGCGGAGGTGAGATCAGCTTGGCATTGGACGCGTTCGCGCTCGATGTCCTTGAGCGTGGCGCGCAGGTTTTCGCGCCGCCCGTCGATGGAACGCAGGAAGGAAGGAAAAGCCAGCCTTCCGATGTCCGTATCACCAGCGCGCTGGCGCTCGCGCGCCACGCTTTCCTCGAGATCGGAAAGTTTCTTATCGACATCCGCTTTCATGCCGTCAAGCGTCGCCATGCGCCGCTTGAAATCGTCGACGCGGAATCTGCGCAGACGGATCAATGTGTCTTGTCGTTTCATGACGCCTTACCCTTCCCCACACTGCTTTTGATTATTTTGCTCAATTCTTCATACCCTTCGGTTAACGTCGCGCGTTCATCCTTTTTTTGCGCCAAAAAGCTTTCGAACTGAGGATGCTTACCAATCGCGACGTCGACCTCGGCGTTGGTGCCCATTTTGTAGGCGCCAAGCCTGATTAATTCCGCCATATCGTCATACACGGAGATATACTTGCGTGCTTGCGCCACAATGTCCTGCTCTTCCGGCGCGTTGCAGGCAGGCATGGTGCGGCTCACCGATCTGAGAATGTTGATGGCCGGAAACCTTCCGCGTTCCGCAATGGCACGGTCTAGCACGATATGGCCGTCCAGAATGCCGCGGACCGCGTCGGAAATCGGTTCGTTGTGGTCGTCACCTTCGACCAGAACCGTAAACAATCCGGTGATCGAACCCTTGCAGCCTTCGGCTGCCGGACCGGCGCGCTCCAGCAAACGCGGCAATTCCGCGAATACGGTCGGCGTATAGCCCTTCGACGCCGGCGGCTCTCCGGCGGAGAGGCCGACTTCGCGTTGTGCCATTGCGAAACGAGTCACGCTGTCCATAAGGAGCAGCACATGCAAACCTTGGTCCCGAAGCTGTTCCGCGATGGTCATCGCCGTGTAAGCCGCTTGCCGGCGGACCAAAGGCGGCTCGTCGGAGGTGGCCGCGACGACGACGGAACGCTTCAAGCCTTCTTCAGCCAGATCGTCCTCGACGAATTCCTTCACCTCGCGGCCGCGTTCGCCGACCAGGCCGATGACGATGGCGTCCGCATCGGTGTTGCGCGCCAGCATGGCCAGTACCGTCGACTTGCCGACGCCCGAACCCGAGAAGATGCCCATGCGCTGTCCCTTGCAGCAGGTGACAAACGCATTGAGCGCGCGCACGCCCAGATCGAGCTTGCCGCCCATCCGCGCGCGGGCCTGCGGCGGCGGCGGCTGCGCCTTGAGCGGATAAGCGACTTGGCCTTGCGGCAGGAGCCCCTTGCCGTCGGTGGGCACGGCGAAGGCGTCGAGCACGCGGCCGAGCCAGGCTTGGCTGGGGAAAATCGCGGCGGCATGGCCTTCGAAATCGGCGCGGGCGCCCAGCGTCATGCCTTCGAGCACGCCGAGCGGCATCGCCAGCGCACGGCCTTCGCGGAAACCGACCACTTCGCAGGGAATCTGCTTGCCGGAGTGAGGGGTTAGGCGCACTTGCCCACCCAGGCTGATGGCCCCGGCCGCGCCCGTCACCTCGACCAGAAGCCCTTCGATCCGGGCTACCCGGCCGAACCGGCGCAGGGCCGAAACCGCCTCTATTTCCTTCTCCAACCCTTGCATTACGCGTCCTTCGGGCCTGCCATTCTGGCGGCCCCAAAAAGACATCTTGTAGGAAAGGATTTAAGTTGCAGTAAACTTAACAAATCGAATCAATGGGATGTAACATGGGTTTGGATTCGTTCTGGCGCCGTTAAGGCACGTTCGCATCCCATGAAATCTGTCCCACGACAGAAAGTTGATGTTAACCATTTCCGCTTACCGTCTGGTAGGTGATTAACCAAAACCGGTAGCAACCCTGCCGGCTTGACGACCAAAAGGGGTCTGACATGCGCGTGCTCTTGATCGAAGACGACAGCGCGATGGCACGGAGCATCGAACTGATGCTGCGGTCGGAGGGCTTCAACGTCTACACGACGGATCTGGGCGAGGAGGGGATCGATCTCGGCAAGCTGTACGATTACGACATCATCGTACTCGACCTGCAGCTTCCGGACATGAGCGGCTTCGAGGTCTTGAAGAGCCTGCGCGTCGCCAAGGTTCAGACACCGGTGCTCATTCTCTCGGGCAATGCCATCGTGGAAGCGAAAGTCAAGGCGCTGGGCTTCGGCGCTGACGATTATATGACCAAACCGTTCCACAAGGACGAGCTGGTCGCGCGCATCCAGGCTGTCGTGCGCCGCTCCAAGGGCCATTCGCAGTCGGTGATCACGACGGGCAAGCTGACCGTCAATCTCGACGCCAAGACGGTGGAAGTTGACGGCTCGCGCGTGCATCTGACCGGCAAGGAATACCAGATGCTGGAACTGCTTTCGCTCAGGAAGGGTACCACGCTCACGAAAGAAATGTTCCTCAACCATCTTTACGGCGGCATGGACGAGCCGGAGCTGAAGATCATCGACGTCTTCATCTGCAAGCTGCGCAAGAAGCTCGCCGCCGCGACCAACGGCGACAATTACATCGAGACGGTCTGGGGCCGCGGCTATGTGCTGCGCGATCCGGCGGAGGAAGTCGCCGCGTAATGGTTTCCCAGGGGGCAGTGATCAAGGGCGCCGGCGACGGCGCCCTTTTCGTTTTCTACGGCAACCGGCAGTCCAGGATCTTGCGGTCGAACGGCGAGCCGATCAGCAGATGTCCGTCGGCCACGGCGCCCACGCTGGAGCCGCCGATCTCATCGCCCATGTTCGCATAGATGAGCGATGCCGTTTGCGGGATGCCGTTCTTCACCGAAACCCGGAAAATCTCCGACGGCGCCGGCTTCGACGGATCGTCGCGGAATTTGGCCATGGCGAGGGCCTTGGGATGGCTCCCCACCCAGATGTTGCCGTCGGCGGCGACGTCGGCACTGTCGAGATTGGAGGGAATGGACAGCGCGCTCACCTGATTGAGCTGGCCCGTGAACGGATTGCGTTCGAAGGTCAGAAGCGTGCGCGGATAAGCTTCCGGCACATAGAGATAACGCCCGTCGGCGGAGAGCGCCGCGCCACTGGGAAAATTCAGCCCGTTGGCTATTTCGATGAATTTCACGCCGTCGAAATAGAGGATGTTGGTGCGCGGCAGCACCAGATTGTCGTCGAGCCAGCGGCCGAGCCAAGTCTGGCTGGTGTGATCGTTGACGACATAGAAGCGATCCTCGTCGATCGCCGCCACATCATTCGGGCTGACTAGGATGCGGCCGCCTATGCTGCCGACTTCCGTCAGGCTGATCGCGCCGTTCTCGATCTCCACCGAGAAGATGTCGACCGTGTTGGTCTCATCCATGCGGCGGTTGACGGCCATCAAGGTCAGGCCGCCGTCCGGCCCGCGATAAAGACTGATGCCGTGCGGATGGAAATCCTCCGGCGTGCCGGAAAGCTTGACCAGTCCCGCGCTGGGCTGCGTGTAGGCGTAGGAATAAAGCCCGTCGCGCGGCGAAGGCTTGCCCTTGCTGCGCGCCGACCGGTCGGTGGCCGAGACGAACGCGATCTTGTCCTTGCTGTCGATGGCGATGTCTTCCGGGCCGGTCGCGCTGGGAATTGCGCGGCAGCCTCCCGCGAAGCCCGGCTTCACCGTGGTGAAGACGCCGTGGGATTCGGCCATGCGGGTGGCGCCTGCCAAAACAGCCACGATCAGAACGGCGCCCGCTGTCGCCGCGATGCGATGCCAAGGCTTGATCTTCATCGCCTTCCCCTATCCCGCCAGCGCCGCCGCAGAGGAGAATTGCAGATTCGCCAGCCGTGCATAAAGTCCGCCGCGCGCGACCAGTTCGGCATGACTGCCCTCGCCGACGACGCGGCCTTGGTCCATCACCACAATACGCTTCAAGCGCTGGATCGTCGCCAGCCTGTGCGCGATCACGATGGTCGTGCGGCCGGCCATCAGATTGGCAAAGCCTTGTTGCACAAGTCTCTCGTTCTCAGCGTCAAGCGCGCTGGTGGCTTCGTCGAGCAGAAGCAGCGGTGCGTTGCGCAGGTTGGCGCGCGCGATGGCGATGCGCTGGCGTTGGCCGCCGGACAGGGTGACGCCGCGCTCTCCGACGCGCGTGTCGAGCCCGTCCGGCAGGCGCGCGATGAACTCGCTCGCCGCGGCGGCCTCGGCGGCGCCCCGTACCTCTTCGTCACTCGCCTCTGGACGGCCGTAGCGGATGTTGTCGGCAAGTGTGCCGGAAAAGATCACCGAATCCTGCGCCACGATAGCAATATGGCGGCGCAACTCGGTCGGATCGAGATCGGCGATGTCGACGCCGTCGAAAGAAATCCTTCCTTCCTGGGCCTCGTAGAAACGCAGCAAAAGCTGGAACACTGTCGATTTGCCCGCGCCCGAGGGTCCCACCAGCGCCACCGCTTCGCCCGGTGCCACCTCGAGCGAAAAATCGTGCAGCGCGGCGGCATCGGGCCGCGAGGGATAACGGAAGCTGATGTCCTCGAAGCGGACCGCGCCCCGTGCCGGCTCGGGCAGCAGTTTGGGATGGGCGGGCGCGGCGATGGCAGGCTTGGCGTGCAGCAATTCCATCAAACGCTCGGAGGCGCCGGCAGCGCGCTGGATGTCGCCCCAGGTTTCGCTGAGCGCGCCCACGCCGCCCGCCACTAAAATGGCGTAAATGACGAATTGCAGCAGAAGCCCGCCGGTCATCCGGTGCGCGATGATGTCCCGCGCGCCCACCCAGCCGACGCAGACGATGGCCGCGAAAGCGGCAAAGATCACCACCCCCGTCATCACCGCGCGCGCCCGCGTGCGTAAGATCGCGATGACGACAGAATCTTCGACGGCCGCGCCAAAGGTCTCGCGCTCCTGCTTTTCGTGCGTGAAGGCTTGCACGGTCTGCACGGCATTGATTGTTTCGCTGGCGTGCGCGCTGGTGTCGGCGATCTTGTCCTGGCTCTTACGGCTGAGGGTCCTGACCCAGCGTCCGAACAGGATCAACGGCACCATCACCAGCGCCACCGCGCCCACCACCATCGACGACAGCTTGGGGCTGGTGACGAACATCATCGCCAAGCCGCCGATCAACGTCACGGCGTTGCGCGCCGCGACTGAAGCGGAGGAGCCGATCACGGTCTGGATCAGCGTGGTGTCGGCGGTCAGCCGCGAGAGCACCTCGCCCGTGCGCGTCACCTCGAAGAAGGACGGCGTAAGCGCGATGACGTTGTTGAACACCGCCTTGCGCAAATCCGCGATGACGCGCTCGCCGGTCCAGGTCACGAAGTAGTAGCGCACCGCCGAGGACAGACCCATGACCCCCGCGACGGCCAGGAATGCCAGGAAATATTTCGAGATGCGAGCGGCTTCCGCCGTGTTGAAGCCGTGATCGATCAAGCCGCGCCCGGCTAGTGGCAGGACCAGGGTCGCCGTGGCGGCAACGAGCATCGCCGCGACGGCGGCCAGGACCGTCCAGCGATAGGGGCTGAGGAACGGAAGCAGTCCACGCAAAGGCGCCAGGGAACGGGACTTGGCCCGTCCAGCGGCGACGTACTGTAATTGTTCGGCGAATTCCGCGCCCGATTGCGCCATGTTTTGCCTGCCTTTTCGCGAGCGACCCCTTCTATATAGGAGCGGCAGAGGCCGCGCGAAGGGCGTGCTTGAACCTTTCGGGCCTATCCCCTATAAGCCGCCCCTTGCTGAAAAAGGGCCTGCCGCCATGAAAAAGGGCATTCACCCCGACTATCACTTTGTGAACGTTCACTTGAACGACGGCACCAGCTATCGCACGCGCACGACCTGGGGCACGCCGGACCAGAAGCTGACGCTCGACATCGACCCCACCACCCACCCGGCCTGGACCGGCGGCCAGCATCAGTTGCTCGACCGCGGCGGCCGCCTGACGCGCTTCAACAAGAAGTTCAAGGATTTCGTGAAGTAGTGAAGGAAATGGCGAGTAGCGAATAGTTTTCCCCTACTCGCCATTCGCTATTCGCTTTTTCTATTTTCCCCCAAACGCCTGTTCCAACAGCGCCAAATTCCCGCGCGCGCCCGGCGGCGCCGGCACATTGTCGAACAGCACTTCATCCAGCCGCGCGATCCGGCGATAGAGATTTTCGCTGCGCGAGAGCAAATCTTGCAACATCTTGGGCAGAAGCTCGACGCCTTCCGCGCTGCCGCCGAAGCAGATCTCCTTCGAGCCCAAGCGATAGCGGTCGCTCGAAGCGTCTTCGATGCCCATGTCGCCGTCGTGCACGGCGCGCTGGACGAGCAGCCAGCTTGCCGCCTGCATCAGGCGCGTCGTCACGCGCATGCTTTCGCCGGCATAGAGCATGGCGGCCTTGCGCGGCAGGGTGCGCTGTTCCTCGCGGCCCGGTCCGTCGAGATAGCGCGCGGTTTCCTCCACCAGCGACATGCCTTCGTCGAAGGTGTGTTGGAAAAGCGCTGAACCTGTGAACGATTGAAGCGTCAACTCGTGCAAATTGTCGTCGCCGCTGTCGGTGTACGCCATACGAAATCCCCCGCCCGCGTTGTATGTCTCATGAGGCTATCAACTCGTTCGCATTGCGCAAGATGCGACAGCGCATGTACATCGCATAAACCAATGCGATGGTGGCGAAGAGGTCACGTTCACGCTGTTCATATTAATCATTGACGTGCTGCGACTGCGAAATTCAGCGTTTGAAAAACGAGTCGGCTGCGGACTTCGTTGCCTGGCGCACGCCGATGGCGTGCCGGCAGCGCGCGATTTCTTCTTCCAGCGCCATGATGCGCGCGGACAATTCGAATTCCGACAAGATGGAGAGGTCTTCGCCGAGCGTGATGCCGGCGGGCTTCTTGCGGGGCAGCAATTCTTCGGGATCGATGGCCATCGTTTCGGTCCTTGCAATGCGTTGCTAATGTTTCTCCGCAACCTGCTGCCGCGCAAGGACCAAACAATGTCAACCATGAAGGCCGTTCAAGTTGAAAACCCAGGCCCCGCCTATGTGTTGAAGTTGGCCGAGAGCAAAAAACCGCGACCGCGCGCGGGCGAAATCTTGGTCAAAGTGGCGGCGGCGGGCGTTAACCGCGCCGACCTGTTGCAGGCGATGGGGTTGTATCCGCCTCCGTCTGGCGCCCCGTTAACGCTGGGGCTGGAGGTCTCCGGCGAGGTCGCCGAACTTGGCACCGGCGCTGTTAATCACAAGCTCGGCGATAAGGTTTGCGCGCTGGTGGCCGGCGGCGGCTATGCCGAATACGCCGCCGTGCCCGTGCAATGCGTGCTGCCGGTGCCCAAGGGCGTTGGCCTGGTGGAGGCCGCCGCCTTGCCCGAGGCGCATTTCACCGCATGGACGAATCTGATCGACACCGCCCACCTCAAGCCGGGTGAAAGCGTGCTGATCCATGGCGGCTCCAGCGGTATCGGTACCGCGGCGATCCAATTGTGCGTCGCCCGCGGCCAAACAGTGTTCGCCACGGCGGGCAGTGTTGAGAAATGCACAGCCTGTGAGTCGTTAGGGGCACGCGCGATCAATTACCGCAGCGAGGATTTCGTGGAGGCCGTGAAGGCGGCGACCGGCGGCAAGGGCGTGGACGTCATCCTCGACATGGTCGGCGGCGATTACATCGAACGGAATTTCCACGCCGCCGCGCTCCGGGGCCGCATCGTCAACATCGCCTTCCAGTCGGGCATGAGCGCGACGGTGAACTTCGCGCCGATGCTAGCGAAGCGGCTGACGCTTTCGGCCACCACGCTGCGTCCGCGCTCCAACGAAGAGAAAGGCACGATCCGCGACGCGCTCCTGCGAGAAGTGTGGCCGCTGATCGAATCAGGAAAAATCAAAACGGTCATCGACCGCACTTTTCCTCTCGCCGACGCCCAAGCCGCGCATGCGCGGATGAAAGAAAGCGCGCATATCGGAAAGATGTTGCTGACGGTGTAAGATTGACGTTGGCTTGGTTCGGACGGCACTTGCCCCCACGCAAAAAATTACCTAAGCCGGCGTTTCGGCGAGTTTTTTCTGACGCCGCCTGCAAAAACCCTTCCCTCCCCACCCAAACCCCGCTAAAACCTCCTCCATTCCTCGAAAGGTCGATCCTTGCGAGGTCGGGTGGGACGGTGAACGGACCCCCGGCAAGGGAGAAGATCATGGCCGCCGAAAACAAACCGCTGATGCCCAAGGCCACCGCCGTCTGGCTGGTGGACAACACCTCGCTCACCTTCGAGCAGATCGCCGATTTTTGCGGCCTGCATCCGCTCGAAGTGAAGGGCATCGCCGACGAGGACGTCGCCAAGGGCATCAAGGGCCAGGACCCGGTGACCTCCGGCCAGCTCAGCCGCGAAGCGATCGAAGCGGCCGAGAAGAACCACAAGCTGCGCCTCAAGATGGCGCCGCCCAAATACAAGATGCCGCTGGTCAAGCAGAAGAAGGCGCCGCGCTACACGCCGGTCTCCAAGCGCCAGGACAAGCCCGACGCGGTCTATTGGATCCTGCGCAACCATTCCGAATTCACCGACGCCGACATCATCAAGCTGGTGGGCACCACCAAGACGACGATCCAGAAGATCCGCGAGCGCTCGCACTGGAACGCCAGCAACATCAAGGCGGTCGATCCGGTGACGCTGGGTCTGTGTTCGCAGCTTGAGCTCGATCTTGCGGTCAGCCGCGCGTCGGTCAAGCGCGAGCGGGCGATGAAACGCGCTGCCAAGCGGGGCGAGACTCTGAAACCGGTGGAAGACGCGCCGGGTTCGCAGCCCGAGGCAACCGCGCCGGGAAACGAACCGCAGCCCGAAACGCCAGCGCCGGTGATCATCGAGGATTCGTCCGACAAGCCGGAAGACGAACACAGCGAGCCATAGAGCGCAATTCGGCGAAGTGGGAACCGGTACGCCGTTAGATTGCGCGACAAAAAAGGAATCTGTGCTTAAGCCGCTTTTTCCTCTTCCGGCCCGCGCGGATCGAGTTCCAGGGAGGTAGGCGAAGCCTGGTGCGGCAGGGGCTCGAACTTCTCGCGATATTCGGTGCCCGGCGCTTCCTTCTGGCGCAGGCGCACGGCGGTGAACCCCATCATCGCCAGATGCACCGCCGCCGTGAAGTAGAACAGCGCCTGCGTGCCGAACGCGTCCATGATGCCGGCCGCCATCGTCGGGCCCAGTACCGACGCCAGCGAATTGATCAGCAGCAGCGTCGCCGAGGATTCCACAAAGGCCTCGCGCGGGATGCGGTCGTTGGCGTGCGCCACCGACAGGCCGTAGAGCGGCAGCACTAGAACGCCGAACCCGGCGATCGCCCACAGCATCATGCCTCGTCCGTTGCCCATGAACAGGGCAATGGCAATGCCTGCGGCGGCGGCCAAGGCACAGGTTGCGGCGATGACGTAGCGCCTGTCCATGCGGTCGGAGAGCCGGCCCACCGGCACCTGCACCAGCGTGCCGCCGACGGTGAAGGCGCACATGAAGAGCGCGATCCAGCCGCTGGAGAGCCCACGGCTCTGGGCGTAGACCGGCGCCAGGGTCCAGATCGCGTTGTTGGCGAGCCCCACGGCGATGCAGCCGGCGACACCGACCGGCGAAATGCGGAACAGACGCAGCGGCCTCAGCACCGGTACCGGCGCGGGCGCGGGCTGCTTGAGCTGCGTCAACCCGACCGGAATCAGGCACAGCGCATAGAAGATCGTTGCCAGACTGAACAGTACGAAGCTCTGCGGCCGCGCGGTCGCGAACAGCATCTGGCCGATCAACAGGCCGGCGAAATTGACGCTTAGATAGGAGGAGAAGATGCGGCCGCGCGTTTCGTTTCCGGCGCGGTCGTTGAGCCAGCTCTCCAGCACCATGTACATGTTGGCCGCGGCGAAGCCGAACAGCGCGCGCATCGCAATCCAGGCGGTGACGCTGATCAAGATGGATTGCATCAGCGTTGCCGCGGCGGCGATGCCTGCGCACACGGCGAAGGTGCGGACGTGACCGACACGCGTCAGCCAACGCGGCCCTGTGAAGCAGCCCACCACGAAGCCCGCGAAATAGGCCGAACCGATGACGCCGATGGCGAGAGTGGAGAATCCTTCCAGATGCGCGCGCACCGGAATCAGCGTGCCCAACAGCCCGTTGCCGACGAGGAATATCAACGTCGTGAACAGGATCGCGGCGATCGAGGAAAGTTTCGACATCATGCGGCGAACGAACACATTGCGCGTATGGCTTTTTTAGGGTGAGCACGCGGGATCGAGCGTCTACATAGCCATAGTGGGCGGAAACTTCAAAGTTCGGCACGCCTATTTGAGGATGTAGTTCATCAGCACGAAACCCAGCACCACCAGGACCAGGAATACGACAAGCGCCACTTCGAGGTACTTCTCCAAGATGATGCGCGCCTGATCGCCGAACCAGTAGACGAGAAGTCCTTCGAGGACGACAAAGCGCAGGGTGCGCGTGATCGCCGAGTAGGCCATGAAAGCGGCGAATGGCACGTTGGCCAGCCCCGCTGAGATGGTCACCAGCTTGTAAGGGATGGGGGTCAGGCCCTGAACGATGATCAGATAGGCGTGCTCGATGTATTTCAGGCGCAATGCCTCCACCTGCGCCAGAGGAATGTGGAGCATATGGATGATCCACAGCCCTGCGGTATCCCAGAACAGCGCGCCGATCGTATAACCGAGCATGCCGCCGATCACCGACCACAGCGTGCACCAAGCAGCGAGCCGGAAAGCGCGCTTGCGGTCCGCCAGCATCATCGGCAGCAGCATCAGGTCGGGCGGCAACGGAAAAAACGAGGCTTCCGCAAAGGCGATGCAGGCCAGGGCCGCCCAGGCGTGCTTGCCCTGCGCGTTGCGCATCATCCAGGCATAAAGCAGGCGCACGGGGCCACCTCGCCGCGCCGCCATCTTTCCATCGGTCATGGGCTCCACTCTTTTGGCGGCGCCTTCCTAGCAACGGGCCAGGGCTGCGTCCATGCGGCTTGCCGCAACAAAGTCTGCGTCCTAGAGCGCAATCCGGCGAAGTGTGCAGCGGTTCGCCGCAAGATCGTGCGAAAATCAAGGAACCTAGAGCATGACCCGATTCAATAAGATCGGATCATGCTCTAGCCCCCCGGCAAAAATCGGGTCGGCGGGAAATCAACCCATGGCGACGCGCAATAACCTTCACCCACGAGGAACTGCAGACGATCTCCAACGAAGAGCTTCGCCGCCAAATTCCTATTCGCAAGACGCAGCGCGCGGCCGCGCGCCGCCGCGCCGCATCCGGCAAGACATCGGCATAGGTCCCCCTCGAAAAATTGAGGGCAGTGGGCAGCTGGACAACAAGAACCGCTGGCGTCACGGCCGCTGGTCTAAGGCCAGCAGAACACGTAGGGTTGAAATCGACACACTGCTCGTCCGGGCCGAAAACCTGGTTGCGCGCGCGCATTTGGTGGCGCGCGTCCGCAGAGCCTGGGAGAAGCGCGCCGCACTTCTCTTCTATATGCGTCACGCGCGGCAATGCTCCTTTTTACTTCGGCCGCATCGAATCAGTGATAAGTATGACTTATTTAGGAGCGGTAGGGCGCTCAGGGCGATGGGGAACATCCGCGATGAGTGGCGGCGCAGCCGGCTACAACGAAAAAGCCAAGACGAACAATTGGCCGGCGCTCTGCGATGCGTCCGTTGCGTTCAGCCATCCCGATCTGCGCCGCCTGTTGGGCCTGTGGCGCAAGCAGGTCAAGGGCGGCATCCCCTTGCGCCGCGACATGATCCCGCGCGTGCTCAAACCTTTCCACGCGGACATCGCGATCTGGGAGCGCGTCATCGAGGGTGGCAAGCGGCGCTGGCGCGCGCTCCAGATGGGTGCGTCGATTGCCCAGATCCTGGGCGATTACACCGGCAAGTTTCTGGATGAAGTGCTGCTACCGGAATTTCTGCCCCGCTGGCTGACGGCGCTTGATGCCGCACTTGCGGATGGCACACCGCTACGCTTCCTCGGCCGCACCGATACCAACGCGATGAGCTTCCTGATCGGAGAATATTTCGTCGCCCCGTTGATCGCCGACGACGGCTCCGCAAGCTTGGTCCTGGCGGCCGGCCGTTTCACCGGCGGGCGCACCTGGGAAGGTGTCTTGGCGGAGGCGCATAAGGCGTTGGGGCTGTAATACAAGGAACCCGCATGAGTCTGAGCCGACCGCCATAGCGGCGAAATCATCTCATGTTGCGGAATAAAGCACCCCCTCGCCGCCTTTTGGGCGTCGTATTACGAGGCACGAGTACGGATCAGTGGACGCTGCTTCGCAGCCGTTCCAGTTCGTCCTTGATTCGGAGTTTTTGCTTTTTGAGGGCGGCTACCCGGGCTTCGTTCCAATCAGGGTGCGCCATCTCGGTTTCGATAAGTTCTTCCAGTTTCCTATGCTTTTCGGACAACTCCTGGATATGCCCTTGCAGTGCCATGCATGCACCTCATTGTTTTAGGCATATACGATTAGAGCACCAACTTCGGGTTCTGTCACGGCCCTCTTCCGCCTATCCCTTAGGACCTGTAAAGGGTTGAACCATGGGAAAAAACGCACCCGGAACGAGCCCCAGGGACCGCCTGATCGTCGGGATTTCCGGCGCCTCCGGGGTGGTCTACGGCATCCGCCTGCTGGAGGCGCTGGACGAGCTGGGGGTGGAATCTCACTTGGTGATCAGCAAGGCCGGCCAACTGACGATCGGCTGTGAGACGTCTCTGACGCCTAAAGCCGTCGCGGCCAAAGCGGATTTTTCCTATGCCGTCGGTGATGTTGCGGCCCCCATCGCCTCGGGAAGCTTCCGGACCAGGGGCATGATCGTGGCGCCCTGCTCGGTGCGCACCATGAGCGAGATCGCCACCGGCGTCACAACGACGCTGCTTACCCGTGCCGCGGACGTGGTGCTGAAAGAGCGTCGCACCCTGGTGCTCCTGGTGCGCGAGACCCCGTTGCATCTGGGCCATCTCAGGACCATGGCGGCCTTGGCCGAGATGGGGGCGGTCATCCTGCCCCCCGTCCCCGCCTTCTACGCAGCCCCGAGGACCTTGGAAGACCTGGTCGATCACACAGTTGCACGCGCCCTCGATTCTTTCGGTTATGATTGGCCCAAGGCCAAGCGTTGGGGCGAAGGCCCGGCAAGGGGCGTCCGTTCCAAGAAGGCGTGAAATGACCGGTGAAGTCACCGCCCCGGACGAAGTTGCGCTCCGCGCCAAGCTCGCCGAGCTGATGCAGGAGCACCGCGACCTCGATGCGGCGATCGAGGCGCTCGCCGGCGCGCACGATCAGCTGCAATTGACGCGGCTGAAAAAGCGCAAGCTGCAGCTTAAGGATCAGATCCAGAAGATCAACGACCAGCTTTTGCCGGATATCATCGCTTGATCAGCGCGCGGCGCGCTTGTGCGCGTACATCGCTTCGTCGGCTCTGGCCATGGCGAGGTCGGCCGTGTCGCCGGGTTTCAGTTCGAAGGCGCCATAGGAAAAGCTCGTCGGAATTGGTTTGCCGTTCCACACGGTGGGCGACGCGCGCAGATTTTCGGCGAGCTGATTCGCTTTCTTCAATCCCTGTTCCTGATTGGCATGAGTCAGAAGCACGCCGAATTCATCGCCGCCGAGCCGTCCGACCACGTCGCTGTCGCGCACATGGGAAAGCAGCGTCTCGGCGAAGTGGCTGAGGACCGCATCGCCGCCGGCATGGCCGTGGGTGTCGTTCACCGCCTTGAACCCGTCGAGGTCGAAATAGATGAGGGTCGCCGGCGTGCCGTAACGACCGGTGAAGGCGATATAGCGCGTCAGCTCGCGCACGAAGGCGCGCCGGTTGAGAAGCGGCAAAAGATGATCCTGATCGGCGGTCTTTTCCACTTCCTCCAGGCGTTCGCGCGTCCGCTGCAGTTCGCGGCGCAGATTGTCGACTTCGCCCATCAGCGTCATGATGGCGTCGCGCACGCGCGGCGTGAATTCGGATTCGGGGATGCCGAGAACGCTGGCCGTGGCGCTGACAGGCGCTGGACCTTCGGCGGCGGCGACGGCCTGGGTCTGCCGTGCATAAGCAGCAACCCCCACCGCGCGCGCTCCACGGACAGAGCCCGTTCTGTCGACTTTCATGCGCACCCTCGGCCTTTTGGCCTGTTTAACCAACCTAACAATCGCTCGTTAATAACTCGTTTATGAAGACGAACAAATGGTTAACGTTTCCCAAGCGCGCGCTTTTCTTGGCATTTTCCGCCTCTATAATGCGCCGCTTCCTTCATGGCCGATTCGCGGCCCAAACCTTGAGGTAAGGAAGCATGACCGCCCCCCTCGTCGGCCTTATCATGGGAAGCCAGTCGGACTGGCCCTGTCTGCGCGCCGCCGCCGACATGCTGGAGGCGCTGGGCGTACTTTATGAAAGCAAGATCATCTCGGCACACCGCACGCCCGATCGCGCGAGCGCCTATGCCAAGACGGCGGCGGGGCGCGGCCTGAAGGTGATCATCGCGGCGGCCGGAGGCGCGGCGCATCTGGCGGGGGTGACGGCCTCGATGACGGCTCTGCCGGTGCTCGGCGTGCCCATGGAATCCAAGGCACTCAAGGGCCTCGACAGCCTACTGTCCATCGTCCAGATGCCCGGCGGCGTTCCGGTCGCGACTTTTGCCATCGGCGAAGCGGGCGCTAAGAACGCGGCGCTGCATGCCGTGGCCATCTTGGCACTCTCGGACGAGGCGCTTGCTGCGCGGCTCGCGGACTGGCGTCAGAAGCAGACCGATTCTGTTGGCGAAACGCCATCCGACAAATAAACGTAGCCAAGCGACTTTTTGCTCCGGGCACGCCTGGAGGCATGGGTCCTAAGACTTCCGCGCGCTGAAGCCCGCGAGAACGTCGGTGAGCGAGGGAAGCTTCTTCGCCCTTTCCCTCACCTGCCCTTTGAGCTTCTCGAACTGCATGACGTTTTCAATGCGCGCGTCGAGAAACGCGTCGGTGGCGCTTTCGTCTTCGCTGTCGTCGGTGAACCAGCGCATCAGCGTCGCCGAATAGACGCCGGCCAGGATGGCGCGCTTGGTATAGAAATTGAAGTCAGTGGAGACGTCGCCGGCCGCGCGCCACATCGCGTCCACCGTGCGGTAGACGAGCTTGGCCCCGAGCGCCACGTTTGGCGGCAGGCTCAAATGCGCGACAGCGCGGCGCGCCGCTTCCTTGTGGGGCCTCAGGATCGCCAGCCGCGTCTTCACGGCGGTGGCGATGCGTTTTCGCATTGGCATGGCGGCAAGCTTGAGCTTCGCCAGCCGTTTTTCCATTTCGATGTCGACGCTTTCCGAAGTGGCCTCAAGAAGGCTAAGCGCCCCGTTGGGGAACAGGCGCAGCAAGTCTTGCTTGTTCGCGCCCGCCTCCTTCGTGGCACGATCCATCAGCTTGTCGGTGAACCCATCGAAGGCGATGTGGTCGAGCGCCGCTTCAATCACGGCATTCTTTAGAGCAACGTCATCTTTGGCTGCTTTCGATTTGCGTACCGTCATCTGCCATCACCAAGAAAAAGGGCGCCGACATTATCGGCGCCCATAAGGCAAATGTCAGTATGGATTGTTCAGTGCATCGGCACGCGCGCCGCAGTGAACGCACCGCCACCTAAAGTGTATACGACGCGCGCCGTTGACGGCTTCGGTGACGTTCTTGACACCACCCCGAAGAAGAAACTGATTTGTCCCGGGATTTTGGCGGTCACCGAGCCGTTTGGACATATCGGATGGCTGAACGTGAAGGTGATGACGCTGCCAGTCTGCACCGCCGACGACAGGCCTACCGTTCCGAGCCCATTTGGAACCGCGCCCGAAGTGACGACAAACACATCAGCCGGGTATAACTCGACCGGATGGTAGCGAAGTTCGGCGATCGGACCGATATCCAGCATCAGTTTGGTGACGCAGTTGTCTAGGTTGCCCCACGCCACCGGTCCCATGTTCACGCGGTAGACATAGGCCGTATAGCCGGCCTCCGGAGCGCCGCTTGCAGCCGAGAAAGTGCGCGACGTCAGCAGTCCCGTTCCGACATCGCCAGGCGGAATGAACGTACCGACAGAGCCGGTCGTGGCGGGGCCGGCGTTGCAGGCCGGAAAGAAAAGGCAATCGACGTTCCCCGTGTCCACTTCTGCGATCATCAGCGGTCCTGCCTTCGCAGCAAGCGGCATCAGCAAAAGCCCGCACCCAACACAAACCAAAATATTCTTGAGAATACTCATGGCGTCCTCCCCAAAAGCTCGCTCGCGTAGACTGCGCCTCGGCCGTGACAGCTACAAGCCAACCCGTGCCGGTTTTTTTTCGAACGCTTCGCGACATTGAACGATTTCATTCAGGGCTGTCGGCGCGCACCCAATGGCGTGCTTCGCTTTCGAAGATGAGTTGCTTCAAATCGCTCATCCGCTGGGGGTAGAGGATGCCGTCCAGGTGGTCGCATTCGTGCTGCACGACGCGGGCGTGAAAACCTTTGGCCGTGCGCGCAATCTGATGTCCTTCGTGATCGAAGCCGCGATAACGGATATGAGCCGGCCGCTCGACGAAGCCGCGCAGACCGGGGACGGAGAGACATCCCTCCCAGCCACCTTCAACCTCCGGGGCGAGAATCTCGATTTCGGGATTGATGAGCACCGTCAAGGGGGCGGTGTGGTCGAAGCGTTCGGCCTCCGACAGACCATCCTCAGCCCGGTCGTCGGGCGCCTGGAACACCGCTACCCTGAGCGGAACATGGACCTGGGGAGCCGCCAAGCCCGCGCCGTTGGCGTCGATCATGGTCTCCACCATGTCCGCTACCAGACGGCGAATGGCGGGAGCGGTGGGGTCCGGGACCGGATCGGCGCGGCGCGCCAGAATTGGATGTCCCATGCGAGCGATTTTCAAAATTGCCATGGCGAGACTATGGAATTCAGAGGGGGGGTACCCCCCGGCGCGCCTCCGGGGAGCGCGCGCCACACACCGCCCCTAAAGATAGGAAGTCCTTCGAGGATTTGAAGAGGTGCGATGGACATCACCTAACCCTTCTGTTATCTAGCCGGCCCTCAAGAAACCGTGTGGGAGCCTGCCTTTGCAGATCATCGTTCGCGACAACAATATCGACCAGGCGCTGAAGGCGCTGAAAAAGAAGATGCAGCGGGAAGGCATCTTTCGCGAGATGAAGCTGAGAGGCCATTACGAGAAGCCGAGCGAAAAGCGGGCGCGCGAGCGCGCCGAAGCGATCCGTCGCTACCGCAAGCTTCAACGCAAGCGCGCGCAGCGCGAAGGTTTGCTGCCAAAATAGGCACGCCCTGTTTTTGAGCGGAATTCCAAAGGCCGTCCATCCGGGCGGCCTTTTTTTGTTTAGAGCCGGCTACAATCGGCGCAGACGGTCACTTCCACCGTCACGTGGCTGAGGCTGGGATAACGCTCGACCAGGATCCGCTTGATCCGTTCATTGTCCGCTTCGCCGCCGCCGACCAGCGAGACGATCAAGCCGCGATGTCCGGGTCCAAGTCGCCACAGATGCAGATCGGAGACTTGCGATCCCGCTTCACGTTCCACCAATGCCTTGATGTCGCGCGCCAGGTCGGGATCGTCTTCCGCATCCAGCAGCACCAGCGCGCTGTCGCGCACCAGCCCGTAAGCCCAGGAGGCGATCACCAGCGCGCCGACGATGCCGACCAGCGGATCGGCCCAGCCGATGGCGAAGATCAGGCCCGAAGCGAGCGCGACAATGGCGAGCACGCTCGTCGCCGCGTCTGCCAGCACATGCAGATAGGCGGCGCGCAGATTGTGGTCGTGGTGATGATCGTGATGCTCGTGCGGATCGCGCAGAAGAAAGGCGCTGGCGACATTCACCGCCAAACCGATGACGGCGACAAACAACGCCTCGGCGTAATGCACGCTGACAGGCTCTATGAAGCGGCGGATGGATTCGATCGCCACGCCAAGCGAGAGCAAGCCCAAAATGATGGCGCTGGTGAAAGCGGCAAGATCGCCGAACTTGCCGGACCCGAAGGAAAAGCGCGCGTCGGCGGCGTGCCGGCGCGCCAGCCAGTAGGCCGCCGCCGCCAGCCCCAATGCCCCGACATGAGTGGCCATGTGCACGCCGTCGGCCAGCAGCGCCATGGAGCCGAACACAAGGCCCGCCGCGATCTCGAAGACCATGAACAAGGCCGTCAGAATCGTCACCAGCCTGGTGCGCGATTCCGCCCGTTCGTGCGCGTGGCCCAGGAAATGGTGGCCGTGGGTCCAGTCTGCGTGATCATGCGTCTTGCTCGCCATAAGCAGTAGATTATGGGCAAGGTGCGCAAAAGAAAACGCCTTCAGGGCGAATAACGCCGGTCGTTTTGCCGGACGCCCGCCTCGTACCAGCCGCGGCTGCCGTTCACGATCTTCACCACCGAAAGCATGACGGGAACCTCGATCAAGACCCCCACGACAGTAGCCAGCGCGGCGCCCGAGTTGAATCCGAAGAGACTGATGGCGGCGGCAACCGCCAATTCGAAGAAGTTGCTGGCGCCGATGAGAGCGGATGGCGCAGCAACGCAATGCGCCTCGCCGGCCGCGCGGTTCAGCAGATAGGCTAGCCCCGCGTTGAAATAGACCTGGATCAAAATCGGCATGGCCAGGATCGCGATGATCAGAGGTTGCGCCAGAATTTGCTCGCCCTGGAAGCCGAATAGAAGCACGAGCGTCGCCAGCAGCGCCACCAGCGAACCCGGCTGAAGTGCCGACAACAGCCGGGTCAATGCTTCGTTACCGCCGCCCGCCAGCACGCTCCGCCGCACGACCTGCGCGACGATCACCGGCACCACGATGTACAGAACGACCGACAGAAGCAGCGTCTCCCACGGGACGGTGATTGCCGACAGGCCGAGGAGAAGTCCCACGATCGGTGCAAAAGCAAACACCATGATGAGATCGTTGAGCGCCACCTGGCTCAGCGTGAAATGCGGCTCGCCGCCGGAAAGATTGCTCCAGACGAACACCATCGCCGTGCAAGGCGCCGCGGCGAGCAGAATGAGACCGGCGATATAGCTGTCGATCTGGCCGGCAGGCAGGTAAGGCTTGAACAACCAGCCGATAAAAAGCCAACCGAGGAACGCCATCGAGAACGGCTTGACGGCCCAGTTGACGAACAGCGTCACCCCGATGCCGCGCCAGTGCTCCTTGACCCGCGACAAGGCCGCGAAGTCGATCTTCACCAGCATGGGAATGATCATCAGCCAGATCAGCACCGCCACAGGTAAGTTGACCTTGGCGATCTCTGCCGCACCGATGACGTGAAACACCGGCGCAAAGAAGTGCCCAAGTGCGACTCCGGCGACGATGCAAAGAGCAACCCACACGGTGAGATAGCGTTCGAAAATAGACATGCTCGCTCCGTCAGCCGTTCGCACGACCGATGTCGTCAAGGCGGGCTTTCAGCTTGATCCGGTCGAGCTTGTCGAACGGCAACTCGATGAAGACGCGGATGCGATTGCTCAACAGCCGCAACGCCTCGCGGAACGCTTGCATCTTCTCGGCGTCGGTTCCACTCATGGCGGCTGGATCGGGGACGCCCCAATGGGCGCTCACCGGTTGTCCCGGCCAGATGGGGCACACTTCGCCTGCCGCCTGGTCGCAGACGGTGAAGACGAAGTCCATCTGCGGCGCGCCGGCGACGGCGAACTCGTCCCAGCTCTTGGAGCGTAGGCCGTCCGTGGGCAGTCCGATCTGCTTGAGCAGCGTGAGCGCGAATGGATGGACCGTGCCTTTGGGAAAGCTGCCAGCCGAGAAGGCGCGAAAGCGGCCCTTGCCTTCGGCGTTCAAAAAGGCTTCCGCCAAGATCGAGCGCGCCGAATTGCCCGTGCACAGGAAAAGGACGTTGTAAGGGCGCTCAGTCGGCATCGCAGACCTCCTCGACGTTGCAGATTTCCGGACGGCCGCCGCAGCAATCCTTCATCAGAAAGCCGAGCAGCGCGCGCATGCGCTCGATGCGCACGGCGTAGATGAGATGACGGCTTTCCCGGCGCTGCACGATAAGGCCGGCGCGCTCCAGTTCCTTTAGGTGAAAGGACAAGGTCGGCGCCGGCGTGTCGAGCGCATCTGCGATGGCGCCCGCCGTCTCGCCGGTGGGGCCGGCGCGCACCAGCCGGCGGAAGATCGCCAAGCGCGTTTCCTGCGACAGCGCCGCCAACGCGGCCAAGGCTTGTTCCAATTTCATATTTCCAGAATAATGAAAATATAGACGACGTCAAGCCAAATTTCTGCACTCCGGACGGTTTCTTCGACGGAGATGTCAACCCGGCGGCGGGCCGTGCATGTAGCTTTCCACCAGAGAGCCCGAGATCAGTCGCCAGCCGTCCACCAGCACGAAGAAGATCAGCTTGAACGGCAGCGAGATGATCACCGGGGGCAGCATCATCATGCCCATGCTCATCAGGATCGAGGCCACCGCCATGTCGATGATGAGGAACGGTACGAAGATCAGGAATCCGATCTCGAAGGCGCGCTTCAGTTCGGAAAGCATGAAGGCCGGCGCGATCGTCGTGAGCGAAACCACATCGGGTGCCGGCAACGTCTTCGTGCCGGACATATCCATGAACAACTTCAGATCGGCTTCGCGCACATGGGCGAGCATGAACTTCTTCATCGGCACCGCGGCCCGGTCGAACGCCTGTTCGGTGGTGATCTGATTGTTGATGAGCGGTTCGACACCCTGCGCGTAAGCGTCCTTCAGCGTCGGCGTCATCACGAACAGGGTGAGGAACAACGCCAAGCTGACGATCACGCTGTTGGGCGGACTTTGCTGCAGGCCGAGCGCCGTGCGCAACAACGACAAGACCACGACGATGCGCACGAAGCTCGTCATCATGATCAGGATCGACGGCGCCACGCTGAGGATGGTGATCAGCGCGATGATCTGCAGCATGCGGTCGGTGAACAGGCCGCCGCCGGAGAAATCGATCGACAATCCGCCCGCCGCTGCGGCCCCCGAGGCCGCAGCATGGGTCGCGGCATGAGCCGCGCCGGGGATCGCCAGCGCGAATAGAATCGCGGCCAGAAGGACGAGACGCTTCGTCATGCGGGCGGCTCTGCGGGCGGCGCGGCGATGGACGCCTCGATCACCGAGGCACCGTCAGGGCAGATCATCACCAGATGCTCGACGTCGTCGCGACGCACCAGAACCAGGCGCTGGCGCGGCGAGAGCATCAAGCTCTCGACGATCTTGAGCCGCCGTGCGGCCGCCGGTTTGGCGAGGCCCGGCAAGCCGAAGCGGCGCGCGGCCAATCCGGCGAAGCCGATCAGCCCCAGCACCAGGAGCAGCGCGCCCAGATAACGCCCAAGATCGAGAAGATCCATGACGCGCATCAAAGGCCGTCAAGCTTAACCGCGAGTTAAGCGCGGGAAGAATTTGCCCGGCAGGTTTTTCCGTTTTCGTTAAACGCGGCTTAATCGTTGGCGCACAACATGGGGCGGCTTAAGACTAATTTTCCGTATACGGAGCTGAGAGCGATGGAAGTATCGAACATTCCGCTGCTTTCGATGTTGAAGGAACGCATGACCTGGCTCAGCCAGCGTCAGAACGTCCTTTCGCAGAACATCGCCAACGTCGACACGCCCGGTTACACGGCGCGCGACCTCAAGCCCATCGACTTCGAGCAGGCGCTGAGGAGCGCCACCTCGGACCATAAGTTCTCGGGCGCGCTGATGACCGACAATCCACGCCACATTGCGATCACGTCGCAGGGCAGCAGCGCGTTCACCGACGTCAATACGCCCGACGTCGAATCCAATCCGTCGGGAAACTCGGTGTCCCTGGAGCAGGAGATGATCAAGGTGTCCGACACCCAGGCCCAATTCCAGGCCGCAACCAACCTCTACGCCAAGGCGATCGACATGATGAAGACCGCTATCGGCAAGACGGGCATGTAGAAGGAGTAAAGCATGGACTTTTCGACATCGATGACAGTCGCCGCGTCGGGCATGCGCGCGCAGTCCGACCGCATGAAGATCATCGCCGAGAACATCGCCAACGCCAACTCGACCTCGCCCGTCACCGGCGGCGATCCCTACCGGCGCCAGATCGCGACCGTGAAGAGCGAATTCGACCGCGAACTGAACGCCACTGTCGTGGAGGCGGGCAAGCCCGTCCAGGACATGAGCGACTTTCGCATGCAATACGATCCGGGCAATCCCTCGGCCGACAAGCAGGGCTATGTCAAGCTGCCCAACGTCAACAGCCTGGTCGAAATCATGGACATGCGCGAAGCGCAGCGTTCCTACGAGGCCGACCTCACCGTGATGGACACCACCAAGACGATGCTGTCGCGCACGGTGGATTTGCTCAAGAAATGACGCGAACCCGCGAAGCCTGCCCTCGCGAAGGCAGGGGCGGGGATCCAGTAAGAGGAGCATCCGATGGCCGTATTGCCAGCCGCCGCAGCAGCCGCCTATCAGGCGATCGCCAAGATGGGCGTCGATGCGACATCCGCGCCGGGCGTGGTTCCTGCCGGTGGCGCGGGAAGTTTCTCCGATTTTCTCACCGACGCGGTGAAGGACAGCATCGGCACGATCAAGCAGGGCGAAAAGATGGCCTCCAAGCAGGTCGCCGGGCAGGCCAACATCGTCGATGTGGTCAATGCGGTGAACGCCGCCGAAATCACGCTCGATACGGTGGTCGCCGTGCGCGACAAGGTCGTCGCCGCCTATCAGTCCATCATGAACATGCCGATTTGAGAAAAGACCATGACTCCCGCCGACACCATCGATTTCGCCCGCTCCTCGATGTACGTGCTGCTGGAGATCATCACCCCGGCGATGCTGACCGCGCTGGTGGTCGGACTCGGTATCGGCCTGTTGCAGGCGCTGACCCAAATCCAGGAAATGACGCTCGTTTTCGTGCCGAAGATCATCGCGATCTTCCTGGTGCTATTGATCGCGCTGCCCTTCGCGGGCGAGGCGATGGGCGGGTTGATGACCGACATCGCGCAGCGCATCGCGGCGTATTAGGGCCCAGATGACGATCACCCTTCCCGGCCTCTCCGGCGCGGTCCTCGTCTATCTACTGGTCTTCGCGCGCACCGGCGCCATGGTTATGCTGTTGCCGGCGATCGGCGACGCCAACGTGCCGAGCCGCGTGCGGTTGATGCTGGCCTTGGCGGTTTCGCTGGCGCTCGCCCCTACCGTGGCGAGCAGTTATCCCCAGCAGGCGCCGGCTTCGGTTTTGGCGCTGGGTCTGCTGATCACCCAGGAAGTCACCGCCGGCATTCTGATCGGCGCGATGGCCCGCATCATCATCAGCGCGCTCTCTGTCGCGGGCTTTCTGATCGCGAGCCAGACCGGGCTTTCCTATGCCCAGACCCTCGATCCCACCACCACTGGCCAGCAGGGCGCCGTCGTCGGCAATTTCTTTTCGTTGCTGGGCGTGGTGCTCATCTTCGCCACCAATCTGCATCATCTGGCGATCGGTGCGATCGCCGGCTCCTATCATCTGATCCCGCCGGGAACCAGCCTGCCCACCGGCGACATGGCCGAACTGACGATCCGTCTGGTGAGCGGCTCCTTCGCACTGGGATTCCAGTTGGCCGCGCCGTTCCTGGTGTTCGGCTTCGCTGTGAACGCGGCGTTCGGTGTCCTGGCGCGCATGATGCCGCAGCTCCAGGTCTTCTTCGTCGCCATGCCGATCAACATCCTGGTTGGCTTTCTGCTGCTCGTCCTTCTGCTCGGCTCGATGATGACGGTGTTCCTCGATTTCTATACCGGCCAGATGGGGGTATTCCTCTAGATGGCCGACGAACGCGACCCATCCCAACAAACCGAAGAGCCAACACAAAAACGGCTCGACGAAGCGCGCGAACACGGCGACGTCGTCAAAAGTGCCGAGGTGCAGACGCTGGTCCTGCTCTTGGGCGGTACGCTCGCCATCGCCATGTTCGGTCAGTCCGCCGCGCTCGGGCTAGCCAGCAGCTTCCGCATGTTCCTGGCCGAACCGGACCAGATCGGCATCGGCCCGGGCGAGCTGTTGGGCCTGATGCGCGATCTGGGGGGACGGCTGGCGCTGATCCTTGGGCCGATCTTCGCGGTCATGATGATCGCCGGCCTGGCCGGAAACATTCTCCAGCATCGCCCGGTCTTTACCTTTGATCGGATCAAGCCGGACCTGTCCAAGATCTCGCTGACCTCGGGTTTCAAGCGGATGTTCGGGCTCAACGGTTTCGCCAACCTGTTCAAGGGCCTGCTCAAGATCGTCATCGTGGGGGCGGCGGTTTGGACCCAGCTGTGGCCGGAGCGCGGAGCCCTGCAAGCAGTGCTGGAGCAATCTCCGACCGGAATTGCCGGCGACATGACCCATCTGCTGTTCAAGGTGCTGATCGCGGCGCTGTCGGCGATGGCGGTCATCGCAGGAGCGGATTATCTGCTGCAGCGCTTCCAGTTCCTCAAGCGCAACCGCATGTCCAGGCAGGAGATCAAGGAGGAGTTCCGCCAGACCGAAGGCGACCCCATGATCAAGGCCAGAATTCGCCAGATCCGTCAGGAACGGGCCAAAAAGCGCATGATCGCGGCGGTTCCCGAGGCCACCGTCGTCATCACCAACCCGACGCATTTCGCCGTCGCACTCAAGTACGAATCAGGCAAGATGGCCGCCCCGATCTGCGTGGCCAAGGGTGTGGACACCCTGGCTTTGCGCATCCGCGAGGTGGCGAAAGAGCATGATGTGCCCGTCGTCGAAAACCCGCCCCTGGCGCGCGCGCTGCACGCCGCCGTCGAGGTCGACGAGGCCATTCCGCCCGAACATTACAAAGCCGTCGCCCAGGTCATCGGCTACGTCATGCGGCTTACTGGGAAAATCAGAGCGAATTGACCCGTCCCTCTGGATTCCGCAAGACCGATCTCGGCTCTCGCCGGGGGTGATAATGATGGGTAATGTCACCCCATGATGGCGACTCGCAGCATCATTGGCGGCAATCTCGGCCTCCCGGCCGGCGGCTGGCGCTGGGCGGCAGTCGGTTTCGTTCTTCTGGCGCTGGGTGCGGCAGGGCTCGCGGTGGCGACGCCCGACGCGGCGCGCTGGGCCGGCGTGGCGCTGCTCTGCGGCATTGCGGCGGTCGGCAGCCTATTCCTTTATGCGGTGTGGCCGCGCGAATCGATGAGCGCCGCCGATGCGCGCCGCATCGCCGAAGCCGCCGCGCGCGCCAACGTCGCCTGGGCGATCACCGGAGCCGACGGCGCTGTGCTCGACTGCAACGAGGTCTACAGACGCATGGCGGGCGCCGCAGAGGGTGAAGCCGCCGCTCCCCCCGAATTGGCATTGGCCGGAGAGCCTTCGGCCTCGGTACTCTATCGCTTGACGCGCTGTGCCGCGGAAGGCGTCGCGCGCGAAGAATCCTTCATTGTGGCGCCAGGACTGGAGATCGTCGGAGCGGTGCGTCCCTTGGCCGGCGGGCAGACGGTCTGGTGGTTCACACCCCGCCTCTCGCCAGGCGCGCGCGCGCCGGCAAAGCCCGCCCAGGCGCCTGCGAATGTCGGCGTCAGCGACGTCTTCCGCGACGCACCCATGGGAGTCGCTTTTGCCGATGCGAACGGCCGACTGGTCGACGCCAATGCGGCCTTCAAGGCGTTCTTCGGTTCCGCGGGCGCGCTGTCGGGGCACGCGCTGGCTGATCTGGTCGAGCCCTCGGACCGCGAGCGCGTCAGCGCCTTGATCGCCAAGGCGGTGGAAGGAACCGCCGGCGTCGGTTCGGCGGAATTGCACGCGGCGGGCCAGGGCGATCGCATGGCCGAACTGTTCGCCAGACCGATGAACGATGGCCGCGTGATCCTCTATCTGCTCGACGTCTCGGAGCAGAAGGCGCTGGAGATCAAATTCGCCCAATCGCAGAAGATGCAGGCGGTTGGGCAATTGGCCGGCGGCGTGGCGCACGATTTCAACAATCTGCTCACCGTCATCATCGGCAATTCAGAATTCCTCCTGATGCGCCATCAGGTGGGTGATCCTTCCTTCAAGGATATCAACGAAATCCACCAGTATGCGCTGAGAGCGGAGATCTTGGTGAAGCAGCTCTTGGCCTTCTCGCGCAAACAAACCTTGCAGCCCAAGGTGCTGGCGGTGCGCGATGTGCTTGGGGAACTTGCGCTGATGCTGCGTCGGCTCTTGCGCGAAGGCGTAGAGCTGAAGCTGGAGCACGGGCAGGAGATCTGGCCGGTGCATGCCGACGAAACGCAGCTTTCGAACGCCATCATCAATCTGGTGGTCAATGCCCGCGACGCAATGCCGAATGGGGGAACCATCACCCTTCGCACCGCCAACGAAACCGCGACGACGCCGGTGGCGCTCGGCACCGCGATCATGCCGGCCGGCGATTATGTGCGCATCGAGGTGGCCGACACCGGCACTGGCATCGCCAAGGAACATTTGGGCAAGATTTTCGACCCCTTCTTCACCACCAAACCGGTGGGCCAAGGAACCGGGCTCGGGCTTGCCACCGTCTACGGCATTATCAAGCAGACCGGCGGCTTCATCACCGTGGAATCGAAACTGGGCAAGGGAACGGCTTTCCGCATCTTTCTGCCGCGCTTCCGTCCCGATCAGAACGCCGCGCCCGCTCCCGAACTCGAGCGCACCGCCCCCCGCGATATCACCGGCCAGGACACGATCCTTTTGGTCGAAGACGAAGAGGCGGTGCGCAACTTCGCCGCGCGCGCGCTGCGCATGCGCGGCTACAATGTGCTTGAGGCCTCAGGCGGCGAGGAAGCTCTTGAGATCGTGCGCAAGGCTGCCGCCCCCATCCACCTTCTCATCACCGACGTGGTGATGCCCAACATGGACGGGCCGACCTTAGTGCGCGCGGTGCGCCGCATCCGGCCGGAGATAGCTGTGGTCTTCATGTCGGGCTATGCCGAAGAGGCCTTCCGCCGCAACGATGAAAAAGCCGAGGACCTCCACTTCCTGCCCAAGCCCTTTGGGCTGAAACAGCTCGCCGCCAAGGTGAAGGAAGTGCTCTCCGGGGCGCCGGCGTCCAAACGGGCGGGAATGGGCGAGTAACACACAAAACCAAATGTGATCGCGGTTCGGCCGGCGCTACGCTTGTTCGGCGGCTGGCGTCTCGGCGGACCGCGCCGCAAGCCAGGCGCGCAAGGCGTCCGACGCAGCGCGGTGTGCGGTCTGCAATCCCTCAATTTCCGCAGCAACGGAAGCGCCATTGCGGCAGGCGGTCTCGAGGCAGCGCGCGCCGACGCTGACTTCCGTGGCGCCGACATTTCCCGCCGTGCTCACCAGCACATGCGCCGAGCGCGCGATGCTGTTCAAATCCGTGCGCTTGGCCGCGTCGGCAATGGCCGCCAAATGGGCATCCGCATCCGTCAGATACAGCTCCACGAAGGCGCTCGATTCCTCGCGGGGCAAGACCGCGTCGAGGACCTGCAGTTTTTCGAAATCCAGGACGTCCTTGGAAACGCCGTCAGGCGCTCGCGGTGGAGTTTCAATGGAGGCCGACGTTTCTCGGGGAAGCTTTCCGGCAATCGCGGCGAGCTTGGACAGCAGCAGCGTGGGCTGGATCGGCTTGGAGATGTAATCGTCCATGCCGGCCGCGAGATATTGTTCGCGCGCGCCCGGCATCGCGTGGGCGGTCATGGCCATGATCGGAACCGCCGATTTCGGCGCAGGCAATTTGCGGATTTGCTGCGTCGCCTGGATGCCGTCCAATTCCGGCATCTGAACGTCCATAAGCACGACGTCGTAATCGTCGCGGCGCATCGCATCCACGGCCACGTGCCCATTATCGGCGACCTCGACAAAGTGGCCCGCCTTCTCCAACAGCACGCGCGCGAATTGCTGGTTGATCCGGTTGTCTTCGACGAGTAGGACGCGGAGCTTCCTTTTCGCCGCGGCGGTTGCCGCCTTGGAATCGCGGCGATAGATCGGCAGGGCGGCGGGCTCTATACGGATGCTGTAGATGCCGATCAGGCAATCGAGCAGATCCTGCTGGCGCACCGGCTTTTCCAGAATGGCGTCGAGCCGCAGATCGCTTTCGTTGCGGATGGCCTGACGGCCCGCCGAGGAAACCATCACCAGCTTGCACTCCGCCAAATGTTCCGACTGGTGAATGCGGCGGGCGAGTTCGCATCCCGACATTCCCGGCATCATCTGATCCAGGAAAACGATGTCGTAGGGCTTGCCGCGGTGCCACTCCCGTTCGAGTTCGGCCATGGCGGCGAAACCGTCATTCACGCCCAGCGATTCCATTCCCAGCGCGCGCAACTGCCGGCCCAGAATATCGAGGTTCATCGCCACGTCGTCGACGATCAGAGCGCGCAGCGACTTGAGCTGTGCCGGCAGATTGTCGCGGTCGATCACCGTGGTGCCGGTGCGAACCAGCGTCAGCTCGAACCAGAAGGTCGAACCCTGGCCCAGGCGGGTGTTGACGTCGATCCTGCCGCCCATAAGTTCGACGAGCTGCTTGCAGATGGCCAGCCCCAAACCCGTGCCGCCGTAACGCCGGGTCATCGAATTGTCGACCTGGCTGAATTTCTGGAACAGATGCTCGCGCACGCTTTCCGGCATGCCGATTCCCATGTCGGCGACTTCGAAGCGCAGCGGCACGACGCCGTCGGGAAGCGGGGCTTCGCTGCAGAGCCGCACATTCACCTGGACCGAGACCCCGCCCTTGTCCGTGAACTTGATCGCGTTGCTGAGCAGGTTGAGCAGGATCTGGCGGATACGCGTAGGATCGCCCATATAGGCGCCGCGCGCCGCCGGCTCGACGAAAACGGCCAGATCGATCTCTTTCTCGCGCGCCTTCGAAGCCATCAGGCTGACGGCGTTCTCGACCGTCGCCACCAGATCGAACTCGATCTTGTTGATGTCGAACTTGCCGGCCTCCAGCTTCGAGAAATCAAGGACGTCGTTCACGACGGTGAGCAGGGCCTCTCCGGATTCCTGGATCGTCTCGGCGAATTTGCGCTGCTCCTCGTCAAGCGCGGTTCCCAGCAGCAGGCCCGTCATGCCGAGAACACCGTTCATCGGCGTGCGGATTTCGTGACTCATGGTGGCGAGAAATTCGGATTTGGCGCGATTTCCGGCCTCGGCCTGCTCCTTGGAGGCGATCAGCTGTCCGTGCATGGCTTCGCGCCGTCTCATCTGACGCACCAGCAGCAGGCCCAACCCTGCCATCAGGAGCGTGATGACGGCCAGACAACCGCCTTCGAACAGGGCGCCCTGCCGCCACTCCTTGAGCGCGTCGCTCACCGGACGCCGGGCCGTCGCGACCAGCCCGATGGTCGGACGGGCGGCACGCGCCACAAGCATGTTGCCCTCCCGTCGCGAGCCGTACCCTTGCCTGCTGCCGTATTCGAGCGAGAGGATCGTGCCGGGCGGCAGAGCCAGATCCTTGCGGAAGCGTGCGAGAGTCCGCGCCCCGAACGCGACATCGACGGAAAGCGGTCTGGGTGCCGCCTGCAACCCGACCGGAATCTCGATGTCGACGCTCGCCAGCATCGCGGCATGGTCGGCATAGGACTGCGCATAAGCGTTGAGGCTGTTCTGCGCCTCTTCGAGGCTGGCGGAATGTTCGACGATCGTGAGCCAGACATAGGCCGCCCACAGCAAAACGAGAAAAGAAAAGATCAGCGCGCCGACCGAATTGCTCAACTTCCGACGCGCGCGCCAGCGCGACGACCAGGCGCGAAATGCGGACGGTATGGCCGCCATCGACAGGACGAGCGCGGCGATCTTGTACGGTCCGGAATGTTTCATTGCTTGATCGTCCCTTGGCAGGTGCAAGCGTCCTGCGGCAACCCGCGCGATTCGCGGAATGCCTGTAACGCCCCCATTAGGTCGGTCTTCGTCGTCGCGGCCCAGCTTCGACGAAAGCCCTTCGGCACGACACCACACCAAGTAAAAGGGATTAGAGCAGCAGTCCGGTTAAGACGGCCCTAACAAATTGCCACGCGCGGGCTGGGTATTCATACGTATTCGCAAGCGGCTCGATTGGCGACATTCAGGGCGTTGTCCCCGTATCTGACCCAAAACGGCGGCCATGGTGAACGAAGCGCTCTACGGCGCCCAAGTACCCACCATAAAATTCGTAGTGTCTCGGTGTGAAATCCGCTGGCCTTCGTCTGGGCACAATCAGGGCCTATGAACGGAGGGCAACCCCGGAGCGCCCCTTATGCCCAGACTGCCAAACCCGTCCCCTGCCTTTGTTCTGAAGCGCAAAGCCATCACAAAGGCCCAGAAAGCAGAGCGGGCAAACGAGCCGCCTCCCGCTCCGGTCGTCAAAGTGCGGATGGCAAAGCCGAGATAGGCGTCCGTGGCCCCTTGGGCCCGTGTTAGCCGCCGTCATCGCGGGTCGCATCGGTGCCGTCGAAATCGAGGACATACTATCCGGCGAGCCGCGGCTTCATCCGGCGCCGAAGTGAGTGGGATAGAACTCAGGGCTTGCGCGTTTCGTTGCTCTTGGATGTGTCTTTGCGCGCGGCGGCCTTTTGCTTTTCCGCGCGCAACAGGCCTGATTGCAGCGCGGCAACATCCGGCGCAGCGTCAAGCGCGAACTTATAAAGATCGATGGCCGTGTCGAATTTACCTTCACTGAGCTGGCCGTCCGCGAATTCGTTTATGGCCGAGACGGTAGCGGGTTTGTTCACGGCAATCGCGCGACGAAGATAGCCGGTCGCGGTGGGTTTATCTTGATTCATAAAATATTGCAGTGCAATCACAAGAAGCAGCTCGCTGTCCTTCGGTGCAAGCCTGATAGCGTTCTCGAAGTAAGTCTTTGCCTTGTTTAGTTCTTGAATTGCTGCTGCGGGCTGCTGCTTCCGCAGCTTCATACCGAGCAGATGATGGGCGGTCGCAAGATTGGAATATGTGTCTGATCGAGTACTGCCGAGGCCGTTGTCGTCCCTGTCAATCGCAATGGCCTTCAGATAGGCGCTTATTGCGTCGGCATAGAGGGATCTTTCGAGGAGAACATTTCCGAGTGTAAAGTATCCACGTGCGTATCGTGGGTGGAGATCTATCGCTTTGCGGCAAGTGGCAATTGCTTGCTCCGGCTTGATCGCCGGATTTGTGCCTTCGGCTTCGCACCGGTTGCGCAGGTAGACATAAGCGAGCTGCGGATCCAGACGTGCCGCCTCGGAAAACTCGCGTTCGGCGGCTGGATAGTCATTGTCATTTGTGCTCGCTACACCGAGAAGATTATACGCTCTCCCGCGTACTGCGTTCGCGACGTCGTTGGAGGCGATGAGGGATTTCGCTATATCGATCGCACGCGCAGTGTCTCTATGGAACAGAAAAACTTGTGCAGTAAGCGGTTCGAGCACGCACACAACGTCGACAGCGCTTTCGGCGAGCAGTTGATCCACCGGCGTACGGGGCGAAACGCTATGCTTGCTGATCAGGCCAAGAGATTGCTCGCGTAGGCGTATTTCCAGGTTCGCTCCCACCTTCACAATCTCGCCGGAGATTCGCGGTTGCTCGATTTTCAGCAAGTCTCTTGCATATCCCGCTATCGCTTCGAAGGAGATGCCCGTTTCCGGCACAACGATGTTTGGCCGCTCGCCGTTGAGTATGAGTTTCGGTGAGGCGAAGCTTACTTCTGCTTCAATGCGTGTCTGCTCGCGAACTTGAAGTATGTGATCACGGAGACGCTCGGCGGCGATGGCGGGCGTCAGCCCTGAACTGAGCAATTCCTGGTTCAGATTGATCGGTTCGATGACGACATCGGAACGCGCTATCCGGATGACGATGACCGTCAGCGCGGCGGTGATCGCAAGCGTTATAACCAGACTGACCGTGAGATCTCGTACCGACTTCAGAACGGCTGCGGCGGACGCCAATCCTTCTTGTGTGGGCACAACCGCCGTCAACATGCGTCGGACAGTCTTCGCGGCCCAAATGGCCGTTGTTCGCAGTGTCTTGAATAGACGGTAAAGGACGGTACCGCCGGTTCGCATCCAACGGATGAGGAATGAATTGGTCTTCGCGTCCTGCACGCGTGCCTCCAGTACTGTTCGGCAACCTAGGCGACAGGACTATCATTGACGCAATCTTCTAGACACAAAAGCAAGGCGGTTGCAAACCCCCGCCTCCAAAACACCAGAACTATAACAGAACATGTATAGAGTTATTCGTTGTATTTCAATGAATTAACCACCATCTTGCCAACCAGAACAAATCATGTACCTTGTCCTCAACCCCTGCGGCGCTGAATTCATTGGGAATAGGGCGCGCGGCATGGAATAAGGAGGGCGAACTCATGAATCAGGCGGCTTTGCGCGTCGTGGGCAAGGAAGACGGAAACGACAAGAAGCGCGCGCTGGAAGCCGCGCTTTCGCAGATCGATCGGGCCTTCGGCAAGGGCTCGGTGATGAAGCTCGGCCAGCGCGATCCGGTGACGGAAGCCGATACGGTTTCCACCGGATCGCTGGGGCTGGACATTGCGCTTGGCATCGGCGGGCTGCCGCGCGGCCGCGTGGTCGAGATTTACGGCCCCGAATCCTCGGGCAAGACGACTCTGGCGCTGCATGTCGTTGCCGAAACGCAGAAGAAGGGCGGCATCGCCGCCTATGTGGACGCCGAACATGCGCTCGACCCCGGCTATGCCAAGAAGCTGGGTGTCGACATCGACGAGCTGCTCATTTCGCAGCCGGACACCGGCGAACAGGCGCTGGAAATTACCGATACGCTGGTGCGCTCCGGCGGCGTGGATATCGTCGTCATCGACTCGGTCGCAGCCCTCACGCCCAAGGCCGAACTCGAAGGCGAAATGGGCGATCAATTGCCCGGCCTTCAGGCGCGTTTGATGAGCCAGGCGCTGCGCAAGCTGGCCGGATCGATTTCAAAGTCGAACACGATTGTGATCTTCATCAACCAGATCCGCATGAAGATCGGCATCATGTTCGGCAATCCGGAAACCACTTCCGGCGGCAATGCGCTGAAATTCTATGCCTCGGTCCGCCTCGACATCCGCCGCATCGGCGCCATCAAGGACCGCGACGAAGTGGTGGGCAACCAGACCCGCGTGAAAGTGGTCAAGAACAAGGTCGCCCCGCCCTTCAAACAGGTCGAATTCGACATCATGTACGGCCACGGCATCTCCAAGTCCGGCGAGCTGCTGGACCTGGGCGTCAAGGCCGGGACTGTGGAGAAATCGGGCTCCTGGTTCTCCTATGACGGCACGCGAATCGGCCAGGGGCGCGAGCAGGCCAAGGCTTACCTCGAAGCCAACAAGGATGTGGCGGCCAAGATCGAGGCCGCGATTCGCCAGAACGCAGGCCTGATCGGCCAAAGCCTCGCCCTTGGCGGCGACGAGACGCCGGAGGCCGCGGAAGGCTGAACCCTGTCCGTTCCCTTGTTGGCATGAGGGAGCGACTCCAGAAGGGGCGTGCCGGGTGACCGGCGCGCCCCTTCGACGTTGAACGAGTGGGTTGCCGCCCCCCACCCCGTGTCGTGGCCCGCGAATGCGGGCCATCCAGGTGACAGCGGCTCAATTCCCAAGGAATTTCTCCGTACCCTTCTTCGAGGATCTCATCCGGCTTCAACTGGGTGGCCCGCACTAAGGCGGGCCATGACACCGGTATTTGATCCCGCGCCAAACCGTCCTACTCCAGATGACAAGGTTTTGGGCGGCCGCTACAACGTCCCCATGAAGAGTCTCTCCGATATCCGCGCCGGCTTCCTGGAGTTCTTCCGCGAGCGGCAGCACGCTGTCGTATCCTCCTCGCCGCTGGTGCCGCGCAACGACCCGACGCTCCTGTTCACCAACGCGGGCATGGTGCAGTTCAAGAATGTGTTCACCGGCGCCGAAAAGCGGCCCTACAGCCGCGCGACCAGTGTGCAGAAATGCGTGCGCGCCGGAGGCAAGCACAACGACCTCGACAATGTCGGCTACACCGCCCGCCACCACACTTTCTTCGAGATGCTGGGGAATTTCTCCTTCGGCGACTACTTCAAGGAAGAGGCGATCCTGTTCGCCTGGAATTTCGCCACCAAGACGGCGGCCCTGCCGAAAGACAAGCTTTGGGTGACGATCTATCCTTCCGACGAACAAGCGCGCGTGCTGTGGAAGAAGATTGCGGGCCTCTCCGACGCCCGCATCATCGGCCACGAGGAAAACCTGTGGGCGATGGGCCCGGTCGGCCCCTGCGGCTTTTGCTCGGAAATCTTCTTCGATCAAGGCGAGGCGGTGGCCGGCGGGCCGCCCGGCTCGCCCGACGAAGACGGCGACCGGTACCTCGAATTCTGGAACCTCGTCTTCATGCAGTTCGAGCAGGTGGACGAGAACACCCGCGTCGAGCTGCCCAAGCCGTCCATCGATACCGGGCTGGGACTGGAGCGTCTCGCCGCCATCCAGCAGGGCGTGCACAACAATTACGAGATCGACCTGTTCCGTCACCTGATCGAGGTGTCGGAAGAGGCGTCCGGCGCCAAGGCCGTGGGCGAGGCGCTCGCCAGCCACCGGGTGATCGCCGATCATCTGCGCGCGACCTCGTTCCTCATCGCCGACGGCGTTTTGCCCTCGAACGAAGGGCGCGGTTATGTGCTCCGCCGCATCATGCGCCGCGGCATGCGCCATGCCCATCTGATCGGATCGAAGGATCCGCTGATGTACCGCTTGGTGCCGGAGCTGGTGGCCGAAATGGGCGGAGCCTATCCCGAACTGAAGCGCGCCGAAGCGCTGATCGCCGAAACCCTGAAGTTGGAAGAGACCCGCTTCCGCGAAACGCTGGCGCGCGGGGTGAAATTGCTCGACGAGGAAGTCGAAAAAATCACAGGGACGATATCTCAAACTCTCCCCGCAATATCCCAATCGGCAAAGGGAACCGTGACGCTGCCGGGCGATGTCGCCTTCAAGCTCTACGATACCTTTGGCTTCCCGCTCGACCTGACGCAGGATGCGCTGCGCGCCCGCGGCATCGCGGTGGACACGGCCGGCTTCAACGCGGCAATGGCCAAGCAGCGCGCCGACGCGCGCAAGGCCTGGGCCGGTTCGGGCGAAGCAGCCACTGACGCGCAATGGTTCGCCATCCTGGACGAGGTCGGCAAGACGGAATTCCTGGGCTACGACACCGAAGAAGCCGAAGGCACCGTGGTGGCGTTGGTGAAAGACGGCGAGCGCGTGCCTAAGGCCAAGGCGGGCGAGACCGTCCGTGTGCTGACCAACCAGACGCCGTTCTATGCCGAATCCGGCGGCCAGGTCGGCGACGTCGGAATGCTGAAATCCGCGCGTGTCGAAGGCAGGGTGATCGACACAGAAAAGAAGCTCGGCGCGCTATACGTTCATGTGGTCGAATTGACCAAAGGCGAATTGCTGCCCGGCGACTCGGTTGATCTTACGGTAGACGGCGAGCGCCGCCGCGCCACGCGCGCCAATCATTCGGCGACACATCTTCTGCACGCGGCGCTCAAGCGCGTGCTGGGACCGCACGTCGCGCAAAAGGGCTCGCTGGTGGCGCCCGACCGGCTGCGCTTCGATTTCAGCCACCATAAGGCGGTGACGCCCGAAGAACTCGAACGTGTCGAAAATTTGGTGAACGCGGTGGTGCGCCAGAATTCCGACGTCGCCACCCGCCTGATGCCGACCGACAAGGCGATCGAGGCAGGCGCGGAAGCCTTGTTCGGCGAGAAATACGGCGAGGAAGTACGCGTGCTCACCATGGGCGAGGACGCGGACAAACCCTATTCGGTCGAATTGTGCGGCGGCACGCATGTCCGCCGGTTGGGCGACATCGGTCTGTTCGCGATTCTATCGGAGAGCGCGGTGGCGTCGGGTGTGCGGCGCATCGAGGCGCTGACCAGCGAAGGGGCGCGGCAATACCTTTTGCACCAAGCGGAGCTGGCGCGCGACGCCGCGGCAACGCTCAAGACCAATGCGGCGGAGTTGCCCGCGCGCGTGGCCCAGCTTGCCGAGGAACGGCGGCGGCTGGAGCGCGAACTGGGCGAAGCGAAGAAGGCTCTTGCGCTTGCCGGCCCCGTAAGCGGCGGAACAAGCGGCGACGCCAAAACGATTGCGGGCATCAACACCGTGCTGCGCATCGTGGAAGGCGTCAGCGCCAAGGACTTGAAGAGTCTGGCCGACGAAGCAAAGGCGAAGCTCGGGTCCGGCGTTGTGGCTTTCGTGGCCGTGGCGGACGGTAAAGCATCTTTGGTGGTCGGAGTTACCGACGATCTGAAGGACCGTATCAACGCCGTCGATCTGGTGCGGCTGGGCGCCGAAGCGCTAGGCGGCAAGGGCGGCGGCGGACGGCCCGACATGGCGCAAGCGGGCGGACCGGACGGAACGCGCGCTGCCGACGCGCTGGCCGCCATCGAACGGCGCCTCGGCGCGGCAACATGATGCGAGGGCGATGAAAACAGAGCACCACGAAACGCTTCGCCGCCACGTCTATCTCGTGCTCGAAGGCGGGCGCGCCGGAGGATGGCTCGGCGGCATCGTCGAGGTGTTCCTGATCGTTCTCATTCTGCTCAATGTGATCGGCTTTACGCTGCAGAGCGTGCCTGCGATCAGGCACTTGTATTGGTTCGATCTGACGGCGCTCGAGATCGTGTCCGTCGCGATTTTCAGCGTGGAATACATTTTGCGCCTGTGGGTGTCGGTGGAAGACCCGATCATGGGCGAGCTGGGCCCCTGGCGCGGGCGGCTGCGCGCCGCTTTGAAGCCGTTAATGGTGATCGATTTTCTGGCGGTCGCCCCCGTCTATTTCACCATGTTCTTCCCTTTCCTCGATCTGCGTTTCCTGCGGTTGGTGCGGCTCTTGAGACTGCTCAAGATCGCGCGCTATTCGCCCGCGCTGTCCACCCTGGCCCAGGTCGTCGCCAGCGAGCGGCGTGCGCTGTTCGGCACGCTGCTGTTGATGTTGTGCGCCTGCGTATTCGCGGCCGCCAGTATGCATGCCGTGGAAGGCGCGGTGCAGCCGGAAGTTTTCGGCTCCATCCCCGATTCCATGTGGTGGGCAATCACCACCTTGACCACGGTGGGTTACGGCGACGTCGTACCGGTGACGGCCTTGGGGCGGATGGTTGCCGGCTTCACCATGGTCGCCGGCCTCGGTCTGCTGGCCTTGCCCGTCGGCGTCATAGCGACCGGATTCATCGAGACGATTCACCGCCGCGACTTCGTGGTCACCTTCGGCATGTTGGCGCGCGTGCCGCTGTTCAGGGATTTCAACGCGCGCATCCTGAGCGAGATCATGAACCTTCTGCAAGCGCAGACCGTGGCACGCGGGGGCATCATTGCGGTGCGCGGCGCGCCGGCGCAGGCGATGTATTTCATCGTTTCGGGCGAAGTGGAGGCCGAAATGCCGCACAAGAGGCTGCGCTTCGGACCAGGGGATTTCTTCGGCGAACGGGCGCTGCTGCTCCAGACCCAACGCCACGCGACCATTATTGCGATGTCGCAATGCCGCTTGCTTGCCCTGTCGGCGGAGGATTTCGCCATGCTGATCCGCAAGCACCCGGCGCTCAAGAAGCGTATCGAGGATGCCGCCCGCGAGCACATTAAAGACTCCGGCGACGAAGGCGACCTCACGCAGTCCGAGATGGCGTCCGCCGGCAAGGCCCACGACTGGTTCCGCGAAGACGATTGACCCTTCGAGGCGCGGCAATCATGCCTTGAAATACACGCAGATTTTGTTGCCGGTCGGATCGCGCAGATAAGCGCCGTAGAAGCTGGTTGAATCCGCGGGCCGCGGGCCGGGCTTGCCTTCGTCGCTGCCGCCATTAGCCAGACCGGCCACGTGCGCAGCGTCGATCTCGGCCTTGGAATGCCCCTTGAAGGCCAGCATGATGCCGTTACCGGGACGCGCAGGTTTGCCGTCGTGCGGCGGGCAGACATAGGCGTAATGGCTATTCTCGCCCTTCGGACCGTAGCCGATCCAGCCGCCGTCGACGAATTTGCGCTCGTCGCCCAGCGCACCCAGAACCGCATCGTAGAACTTGCCCGACGCCTCGCTGTCGAGCGCGCCGATGGTGACGTAACCGATCATGAAACTCCTCCCAAATGTTGGATGGCGAGAATATCAGCACGAAGGAACAAATCAAGAACAACTTCCGTGAGCGCCGGGCGCGAAACCTACCCCATCGCCTTTTTCAGATTCTCATCCACCTTGTCCAAGAAACCCTCGGTGGTCAGCCATTTCTGGTCGGGGCCGATGAGGAGGGCGAGGTCCCTGGTCATGAAGCCGGCTTCCACCGTATCGACGCAGACTTTCTCCAGCGTGTGCGCAAACCTGGCGAGCGCTGTATTGCCGTCGAGCTTGGCGCGGTGGGCCAGACCGCGCGTCCAAGCGAAGATCGACGCGATGGAGTTGGTGGAGGTCGACTTGCCTTTCTGATGCTCGCGGTAATGGCGCGTGACGGTGCCGTGCGCGGCTTCGGCCTCCACGGTCCTTCCGTCGGGCGTCATCAGCACAGAGGTCATCAGTCCGAGCGAGCCGAAGCCTTGCGCCACCGTGTCGGACTGCACGTCGCCGTCGTAATTCTTGCAAGACCAGACGTAACCGCCCGACCACTTGAGCGCACTCGCCACCATGTCGTCGATCAAGCGGTGTTCATAGGTGATGCCGGCCGCCTTGAACTTGCCGGCGAACTCCGCGTCGAACACCTCGGCGAACAGGTCTTTGAAGCGTCCGTCATAGGCTTTGAGAATCGTGTTCTTGGTGGAGAGATAGAGCGGATAGTGGCGCGCCAGCGCATAGTTCATCGAAGCACGGGCGAAATCGCGGATGGATTCGTCGAGGTTGTACATCGCCATCGCCACGCCCGGGCCGGGCGCGCGAAACACCTCGTGCTCGATCACCTTGCCGTCCTCGCCGACGAATCTGATGGTCAGCGTGCCGGCGCCCGGATAACGAAAATCGGTGGCGCGGTACTGGTCGCCGAAAGCGTGACGGCCGATGACGATGGGTTTGGTCCAGCCCGGCACCAGCCGCGGTACGTTCTTGGCTATGATCGGCTCGCGGAAGATTACCCCGCCCAGGATGTTGCGGATGGTGCCGTTGGGCGACTTCCACATCTTCTTCAGGTTGAATTCCTTCACCCGCGCTTCGTCGGGGGTGATGGTGGCGCATTTGACGCCGACGCCGTGCCTCTTGATGGCTTCCGCAGCGTCAATGGTGACTTGGTCGCCGGTGGTGTCGCGATGCTCGATGCTGAGGTCGTAATACTCGAGCTTGATGTCCAGATAGGGCAGGATCAGCTTCTGCTTGATGAGCGCCCAGATGATGCGGGTCATCTCGTCGCCGTCGAGTTCGACGACAGGGTTTGCTACCTTGATCTTGTTCATGGAACTCCTCGGCGGGATGGGCAGACGGGCGATATAGCGGGGGGCAGATGCGAGGTCAAAGCCGCATTGCCGACTTCACCCCCCGGTCTTTGGGGAGATAAAGTAGATCCATGACCAACGCCCCTTCCATCATCCTGTGCCAGCCCCAGCTCGGCGAAAACATCGGCGCGGCGGCCCGCGCCATGAAGAATTTCGGGCTCGAGGATTTGCGCCTTGTCTCCCCGCGCGACGGCTGGCCGAACGAGAAGGCCGAGGCCATGGCGGCTGGCGCCTCCGACATTGTCGCCTCCGCGCGGCTCTTCGAGACGCTGCACGACGCCTTGGCGGACTTGCACATGGTCTACGCCACCACGGCGCGCGAGCGCGGCTTCACCAAGCCGGTGCTGACGCCCGCCGAAGCAGCCAAGCGGCTGCTCGCAGCGGCGACGGGCGATGCCGCCACCGGCCTTCTGTTCGGCAACGAGCGCGCCGGACTGGACAATGACGACATCTCGCTCGCCGATGCGATCATCACCATCCCCACAGCGGATTTCTCCTCCCTCAATCTGGGACAGGCGGTACTGATCGCGTGCTACGAATGGTTCCGCGCCGGCGACAAGACGGCGCCCGAGCGCATAGACCACGGGCCGATCTCAAAACCCGCAACGCGCGAGGAGATGTTCCAGCTTTTCGATCATCTCGAAGGTGAGCTGATGGAATCGGGCTTTCTTTATCCGCCCGACAAGCAGCCCCCGATGATCCGCAACATTCGCGCCATGCTGCACCGCGCCTCGCTGACCGATCAGGAAGTGCGCACCTTGCGCGGCATGATCGTCGCCCTGACCAAGGGCAAGCATCGGGTGAAGAAGAAAGAAGATTAGATGGGTGGCCGGGTCGCGCTTCGCTGCGCTCGCTGCCCGGCCATGACGAGGCGTAAAGTCAGCCCGAAACCCGGCCTTGCCAAACCGGCCAGCAGGCCGAAGCCTTGACGGCGTTGTAGAGCTTCATCTGGGCGTCTTCGGCGGATTTGCCCTTTTGCGTGGCCGTATAGTCGTTGCCGCTGCCGCACCAGACGTAGAACTGATGCTTGCCCGGAGCGAAGAAATCCGTCTGCTTGGTGGAAGCGTAATTGTCGGCCACCGCAACGCCGGCCGCCACAACCGCTATGCCGCCGACTACGGCCGCCAGGATCCGATTAACTGCCACTTTCCACTCCCCCGAGGTTCCGGTCCGCCGCCCAAAAGGGTCCAGCGGTACCGTCCGTCTTGTTCGTTTGGGGCCCCGTCAGTGGTCGTGCATCGCGACCGCCCTTACCCTAAGGCAACGATACACGCTCTGAGCAATTTTGCTACCATTTTCTGTAAATGTGACAGAGCCTTAACGCCGTCATGGTGAATGGCGTTTCGGCTCTGCGCCGGCATTTCGGATGATCTCTTCGATCGCCTGCGCCACTTTTCCCACCTCCGCGGCGTCGCGGCCGCGGGCGACGAGCTGCACGCCGTACCCATCCTCCCGATAGGTGGGATAACTGCCGATGGCGACCGTATCGTGTTCGCTCTGGAGTTTTGCCAAGGCGGCCGCGATGGTCCCTTCAGCGAGGCGCGAGGAAATCGTGATCGCCTGAACAACCTGGCCGCGGGCGAGCCTCGGCGCGATGTCCTCCAGCATCGCTTGCATGATCTTCGGCACGCCGGCCATCACGAAGACGTTTTCGATCTGAAAACCCGGTGCGGCCGAGACGCTGTTCTTCACCAGGCTGGCGCCGAACGGGATGCGCGCCATGCGCTTGCGCATCACGTTAAGGTCTTCCGGTTTGATGCGCGTCGCCAAGATCGCCAGCGCTTCCGGATGATAATCGATGCTCACCCCGAAGGCTTTGGCGATGGCGTCGGCGGTGATGTCGTCGTGGGTCGGGCCGATGCCGCCGGTGGTGAAAACGTAGGTGTAGCGGGTCCTGAGCGCGTTCAGCGCGGCCACGATCTCGTCTTGGACATCGCCGACGACGCGGATTTCCTTGAGATCGATGCCCAGCACACCCAGGAACCGGGCGATGGTGTTGCTGTTGGTGTCCGGGGTGCGGCCGGACAGGATTTCGTCGCCGATGATAAGCACGGCGGCCGTAAGCGCGGATGTCGAATTCATTGCTGGCTATCTGGCCTCGCCGCCGTCCGGAATTCAATATGGCACTTTAGGATGATGGCTCGGGGGCCTGATCAAAATACGAGCAGGAATAGCTGACACCCGGCGGATCATCGTCCGGCGGTTTTTGCAGTTCGCATTCGTCCTGGTTCTCGTAAGGTCCGGACCATAGGATAACGGCATATTGGGTGGCGACCACGTACCAGCCCGGACCGTTCCAGATGCCGTCAGCTTTGACGGAACTCGCGGCCAGACAGAGGCTGGCCGCAAACAGGACACCGCACCACCGCATGTCCACCTCCTCGCGCAGGCGCGTCGTCGGGCACGGCGTGCACCCAAGGCATGTATAACCTAACGTCAAGCATGCGCAGGGCAAAAGACCCTACACAAGCCGGCGTTGGCGTGCGCGGCCGTCAGGGGCATAGTGGGGCCGTGCTAGCAATGCCCGGCACCGAGCCCTACATTCAGAGTCCAAACAGAGCCAACCATGTTTTCTTCGATGCCAGAAGCCGAGACTTTCGAAGCCGCGCGCCGCGCCCATTTCGCGGTGGCCCTGCATGCGGAAAAAGACTTCGAAGGCATGCGCCGGGCCGGACGGCTGGCGGCCGAGGTGCTCGATCTGCTGGTGCCGGAAGTGAAACCAGGCGTGACCACGGCCCATCTCGACAAGCTCGCCTACGATTACACTGTCAGCCACGGCGCGCTGCCGGCTTGTCTGGGCTATCGCGGCTACCGCTACACGCTATGCACCTCGATCAACCATGTCGTCTGTCACGGCATGCCCTCCGACAAGCCGCTGCGCGACGGCGACATCGTCAATATCGACGTGACCGTGATCCTCGACGGCTGGCACGGCGACACCAGCCGCATGTATCTGGTCGGCGACGTCAAGCGTAAAGCGGCACGCCTGGTCGAAATCACTTACGAATCCATGCTGCGCGGGATCGCGGCGGTAAAGCCCGGCGCCACTACCGGCGACATCGGCCATGCCATCCAATCCTACACCGAAGGCGAAGAGCATTGCTCAGTGGTACGCGATTTCTGTGGGCACGGCGTCGGCAGAGTCTTCCATGCCCTGCCCAACATTGTACATTACGGCAAACCGGGCCACGGCATCGGTCTCAAGCCCGGCATGTTCTTCACCATCGAGCCGATGATCAATCTCGGCGGCTACGGGGTGAAGGTCCTGGGCGATGGCTGGACGGCGGTCACGCGCGATCGTTCGCTCTCCGCGCAGTTCGAACATAGCGTGGGTGTTACCGATGACGGCGTCGAAGTCTTCACATATTCGCCCAAAGGCTGGCACAAGCCGCCATATTTCTGACGTTGAACAACCGTTCGAGGACGCGCCCCACTATTTCGGCCATCGCGAACGGCTGCGCGAACGCTTCCTGGCGGGCGGCGCCGATGCGTTGCCCGACTACGAAATGATGGAATTGGTGCTGTTTGCGGCCGTCCCGCGGCGCGACGTCAAACCGCTCGCCAAAGCGTTGATCGCTCATTTTGGCGGTTTCGCGGAAGCCATCGCCGCACCGCGCGAACGCATCCTGGAAGTCGAGGGCATGAGCGAAAGTGTCGCCACCCAATTGAAAATCGTTGAGGCCGCGGCGCTGAGACTTTCCAGGACCCGCGTGCTGGGCCGGCCGGTCTTGAGTTCGTGGGCGGCCCTCATCGATTATTGTGCGGCAGCCATGGCCCGTTCGCCGAACGAGGAGTTCCGTGTCCTGTTCCTCGACCGCAAGAACGTGCTGGTCGCCGACGAGGTGCAATCTGCCGGCACCATCGACCACACCCCCGTCTATCCGCGTGAGATCGTCAAGCGCGCGCTGGAGCTAGGGGCTTCGGCCGTGATCCTGGTGCACAACCACCCCAGCGGCGATCCCACCCCCAGCCGCGCCGATATCGAGATGACGCGCGATGTGGCGGCAGCGGCCAAAGCCCTGCAGATCACCGTCCACGACCATGTGATCGTTGGACGCAGTGGACACGCCAGTTTCAAAGCTTTGGGATTGTTGTGAGATTCCTTGCAGCGGTCTTGTTCCTTAGGGCCGCGCGGCTGATATAGTCCGCTCCTGAAAGAGTGGGGCATGTATGCTGAAATTTGCGGCTTGCCAGGCTGGACGTTTCGCGCTCGGACTCCTGGCTGCGGCGGTGTTGGCGGCCGCAATTTCCGCGATCGCCGCGCCGCGTGCCCATGGACTGGCACCGTTCCTGGAAGCGGTTTGCCTGCGGCTTTGGGCCTTTGCGCAATTGGATTTTGGCAGGAGCGCCATCAGCGGCCTTCTGGCCATCGACGAACTCAGCCTACGTGTACCGGCGACGCTGGCGCTTGTGCTGGCGGGCGGCGGCGTGGCGTTGATCGTCGGCGCGCCGCTGGGCCTTCTGTTCGGGGCCGGTCCGGTCAGGCGGGCGGCGGCGCCGCTGATGCAGATCGTGACCGCCGCGCCGGTGTTCTGCGCTGGCCTGGCGCTGGCCTATGGAGCGGCGCATCTGCTGCACTGGCCGGTCAGCGTCAACGCGCCGGTGGCGGCGTCCGCGCCGATTTTCTCCCGCAGCATGCAAACCCTGGAACTCGTTGTGCTGCCGGTGCTGACGGTGGGCCTCGCCGGAGCCGCCGCCGTGCAACTGGCGCTGAGAAGAGCCGCTGCCGAAAGCGCAAGCGAAGCCTACCGCGTCGGCTTGAAGCACATGGGTCTTTCCGCGCTGGAGATTGAATGGGTCTATGCTGTGCCGCAGGTGATCGCCGGCCTGCTGGCCAGCGTGGGCGAGATCATGCTGGCGCTGTTGTCTGCCGCCGTGGTGGCGGAGTGGGTGTTCCACCGTGCCGGTGCGGCCGATCTGTTCGTGAAGTCCGTCGCCTTGCAGGACTGGAACGTGACGGCATTGATCCTGTTCATTTTCGCCGGCCTCACCTTTCTGACTGATTTTCTGGGCCGCATCGGCGCCTATGCCTTGGCCAATGAGGGCAAAAGGTGAGCGTGACCTCCTCCTCGCCCTCGCAAGCCGCGCCCCTGCTGCGCGCCATCCTGCGCCTCATCGGTTGGAGCGGGCTCGGTCTGATCGCCGTGGCCGTGGCGCTCAGCGACTTTCTGGCGCACGCCCCGGCCGGCGCCAGCGGCGTCGGGCCGATGCTGGGGGCTCCTTCGGCGGCCTATCCGTTCGGGACCGACCTGCTCGGCCGCGACCTGTTGAGCGAGACCTTGCACGGTTTGAGCGTGACGGTAGGCCATGCGCTTCTGGCGGCGTTGGTCGCCATCGCCGTGGGCGGGCTTTTCGGCGCCGTGTCCGCGCGTCTGCCGCGCTTTGCGGGCCTGACTCTGCGCGGGACCATGGGTGTCTTCGCGGCAATTCCGGCGCTCTTGCTCGCCATCCTGGCGATCGGGTTGTCCGCCCGTCTTTACGCCCCCCTGGCCGCTGGTCTTGCCGCCGCCCCGCTTGCCTTCGTGCGCGGCTATGACCGCGTGGACGCGCAGAGCAGATCCACTCATGCCGAATATGCGCGCGCCACGGGTATCGCCGCCGCCACGCTATTGCGCCGCGATTTGACCTACGAATTCCGCGACACGCTGGCGACGGTGGCGGCGCGCGCCTTGGCGGCGGTGACGATCATCCTGTCGACAGTGAGTTTCCTGGGCTTCGGCGCCACGCCGCCGGCACGTGACCTCGGGCTGATGATCGCCGCCGCCAAAGCAAACTACCTTCACGCCTGGTGGACGGCGGCGTTTCCCGCCCTTGCCTTGATCGTCCTGATCCTGTGCGCGCGTCTTGCGGCGAGCTTGGACGAAGGCGAACGGCCATGAGCGATACAAGACGCATCCTCGAAATCGCCGAGCTGACCGTCGCCAGACCGGGCGCAGCGGCCCCGGAACTCGATCGCTTCTCGCTGGCGCTGGATGCGGGCGAAAGCGTCGTCGTGCTGGGCGAGGCCGGATCGGGCAAGGAAGCGCTAATACGCGTGCTGGGCGGCTTTGCCGAAAGAGCGGATCAGATTTCCGGCACCATCCGCTTCGGCAATGCCGAGGCGCGGCCGGCGGCAAAACGCGCGCGCGCGCCCATCCGCATCGCTTATCTGCTGAACCCGCTGGCGCAGCCCTTCGTGCCCCATGTCGGCGTGCTGGGGCAATTGAGCCGGGTGGTGGCGCGAAAGCTGGGGTCGCCGCTGGCCAGCGCGCGCGAGGAGCTGCGCCTCGCACTCGAACGGCTTGAAGGCGCCCCGCCGCTTTCGATCTTCAACCGGAAACCGCGCGCAATCGACCCCGTCTCCCTGGCGTGGGGGATTCTGGCGGCCGTATGCGCACAGATCCCCGATCTGGTGCTGGCCGATCACCCGTTCGCCGATCTGGGGCCGACTGCCGTGCGCACGCTGCTGGCGGCGCTGCTGGCCGAGCAGAAGCGCCTGGGCTTCGCGCTCCTTTACGCCACCGGCGGCTTGCAGGCGGCGGCCAGGCTCGGCGGGCGTGTGATCGTGATCCGCGAAGGGAAGGTGGTCGAAGAAGGCGATGCGGCGCGGCTGGCGAGCGGTCATGCTCACGCCTATACCCGCACGCTTTTCAAGGCGCTGCCGCAACTCTTGCTCGACCAGCCCAAGGGCCGCAGTGCCGCCCGTGGCCAGCCTTTGCTGCAGGTCTACGGCCTCGATTTTGTGGCGGGAGGCCGGCGCGAAGGCATCACCTTCGAGCTGCGCCGCGGCGCTTCGCTGGCGCTGGTCGGCGAAGAAGGATCGGGCCGACGCGAATTGGCGCGCGCCGTGCTGGGACTGGATCGCGCACCCGCCGGACGCGTGGTCTTCGACGCGGTCGACCTCAACATCCTGTCGCAGACCATGAGGTCGCGGCTACGCCGGCGCATCGCCTTCATCACCGGCGCCGACGATGCGCTCGACCCGCGCATGACCCTGTGGGATACGGTCGAAGAACCTTTGCGCGCGCATCTCAACCTGTCGGGCGATTTGGTCGCCGGCTATCGCGAAGCGGCGTTGAAGCGCGTGGGGCTGGCGTCCCATGACGGCAGGCGGATCGTGGCCACGCTCAGCGCCTTCGACAAGAGGCGACTGCAGGTGGCGCGCGCCATCGTCGGCGCGCCGCTGCTGGCGGTGGTGGACGAGCCTTTGCGCGGGCTTGACGCCTTTGCCCAGACAATCATGCGCGAGGTGCTGACCGATTTTCGCACCCATCAAGGCCCGGCTTTCCTGGTCATCACCTCGGATTTCACCGTGGCCCAGGCGCTCGCCGACGAGGCGATGGTCTTCAAGGACAAAAAACTTGTGGAACGCGGGCCCATCGTCGACATCCTGAGGGCCCCTAAAGACCCTTATACGCGCGGCCTGATCGAGGCGGTCACCCTGCCCGGTCTTTCGCAAAACCCGCCGCCGGTCTAGAAACAGCTCATGATTCCGCGCTACGCCCGCCCTGAAATGACGGCCGTCTGGTCGGCCGAGACCAAGCTGCGCATCTGGTTCGAGATCGAAGCCCACGCCGCCGATGCGCTGGCGAAGCTCGGCGTCATCCCCAAGGAAGCCGCCGCGAAAATCTGGGAAAAAGGCAAGGCGGCCAAGTTCGACGTCAAACGCATCGACGAGATCGAACGCGAGGTCCAACACGACGTCATCGCCTTCCTGACGCATCTGTCGGAAATCGTCGGTCCCGAAGCGCGCTTCGTGCACCAGGGCATGACATCGTCGGACGTGCTCGACACCTGTCTCGCCGTGCAATTGCGCCGCGCCGCGGACATTCTCATCGCCGATGTCAATCTCCTGCTCGCGGCGCTGAAGACGCGCGCCTTCGAGCACAAATACACGCCCACCATTGGCCGCAGCCACGGCATCCATGCCGAGCCCACCACCTTCGGCCTCAAGCTGGCGGGTTTTTACGCCGAGTTCCTGCGCGCGCGCGAAAGGCTGGAGACGGCGCGCGAAGAGATTTCCACCTGTGCGATCTCCGGCTCGGTGGGCACTTTCGCCAACATCGATCCGGCCGTGGAAGCCCATGTCGCCAGCAAGATGGGGCTCAAGCTGGAACCGGTTTCCACCCAGGTGATCCCGCGCGACCGCCATGCGGCTTACTTCGCGGCGCTTGGCGTCGTCGCGAGTTCGCTGGAGCGTCTGGCCATCGAAATCCGCCATTTGCAGCGCACCGAGGTCCTGGAAGCGGAAGAGTATTTTTCCGCCGGCCAGAAGGGCTCTTCCTCCATGCCGCACAAGCGCAACCCGGTGCTGAGCGAAAACATCGCCGGCCTGGCGCGCATGGTGCGCGCTTATGTGATGCCGGCGATGGAAAACGTGGCGCTGTGGCACGAGCGCGATATCTCCCATTCTTCCGTGGAGCGCTATATCGGGCCGGACGCGACGGTGACGCTCGACTTCGCGCTGGTGCGCGCGGCGGGCATCGTCGAGAAACTGGTCGTCTACCCCGAGCGCATGAAAGAGAATCTGGAGAAGACGCGCGGGCTGGTGCACAGCCAGCGCGTGCTGCTGGCGCTGACGCAAAAGGGACTGACGCGCGATGACGCCTATCGCCTAGTGCAGCAGAACGCGATGCGGGCGTGGAACGGCGAAGGCGCGCTGCTCGATCTGCTCAAGGCCGATCCCGATGTCTCGCGCGTGTTGTCGGCCAAGGAACTCGAAAGCTTGTTCGACCTCGCTTACCACTTCAAGCAGGTCGATACGATTTTCGCGCGGGTGTTCGCGGAGTAATTGCTCCATGCGGATCATCGAGCTGGACGCCGGCGAATGGGCGACGCCGTTGGATTTTCTGAATGCCTTGCGCCGCGCGGTTGGCGTGCCCGAAGGGCGCGGCTCGGATGTCGACGCTATCATCGAGTCGATTGTTCGCAGTGGGACGAATTCCGTGGAACCGCCCTATACGATTCGGATCGTCGGGACGGCCAATGCCGATTCCAAAATCAAAACGGAAATCGAAGCCCTGGCCCGAGCCCTCGAAGATGTCCGCCTATGGCGCCATAACCATCGCCATAAGGACGTTGAAGTGGCGATCGAAATCGACCCTTAAGGCATGACCCGACCTAATGTTTGGACTCGTGCATGATCTGGTCGGCGGCGAGCGCCAGAAGATCGGTCATCTGGCGACGGATGACGTGATCGGAATGGGCGAGCTTGGCGGCGTCGAAATCGCCGCGGATCTTGCGGAACACGCTATCGGCGCCTTGGAGATCGGCCGCCACGACGGATTTGGCGTATTCCTCGGCGGCGGCTCCCGTAAGCCCTATTTCGGCGGCCGCCCACAATCCCAGGAGCTTGTTGCGGCGCGCGCCGATCTTGAAACGCAATTCTTCGTCATGAGCCCATTTGTCCTCATATTTCTTCTTGCGGTCCTCGAACGCGTCGCCCATACTCAACCCCTTGAAAGATATTGAAGAAATACACCAAACACCATCCGTAGCCTTGTACAATAACCCAGCCAGAGCGTACAGGCGACGGTGCGAGGCAGGTGTGCGCTCCATGCACGTTGCCGCGCGCCCATCCCATCGCTATTTTGCGGCCTCGGCGGGGACTCAAAAGTCGAGGCCCCGTTTCGCGTTTTAGGCGGAGAAGAACGGATGAAACGCCGGCGCATGATCTATGAGGGCAAGGCCAAAATCCTCTATGAAGGGCCGGAGCCCGGAACGGTCATCCAGTATTTCAAGGACGACACCACCGCCTTCGACGCCACCAAGAAAGCCGTCATCGAAGGCAAGGGCGTGCTCAACAACCGCATCAGCGAATATCTGATGACGCAGTTGAACGCGATCGGCGTACCCACGCACTTCGTGCGCCGCCTCAATATGCGCGAGCAGTTGATCAAGGAAGTGGAGATTATTCCCCTTGAGGTTGTGGTGCGCAACGTGGCGGCGGGCTCGCTGTCCAAACGGCTGGGCATCGAGGAAGGAACGGCGCTGCCGCGCTCCATCATCGAGTATTTTTACAAGAACGACGCGCTGCACGATCCCTGGGTGAGCGAGGAACACATCACGGCTTTCGGCTGGGCTTCGCCGCAAGACCTCGACGACATCGTGAATCTCACGATCCGTATCAACGATTTCCTTTCCGGCCTGTTTCTCGGCGTTGGCATCAAGCTGGTCGACTTCAAGGTCGAGTTTGGGCGGCTGTGGGAAAATGATTACATGCGCATCGTGCTCGCCGACGAGATCAGTCCCGATTCCTGCCGGCTTTGGGACGCGGTCACCAACGAGAAGATGGACAAGGACCGCTTCCGCCGCGACATGGGCGGCATGATGGAAGCTTATTCGGAAGTCGCGCGGCGCTTGGGAATCATGCCCGAATCGGGGCAAGGAGAGGCGAAAGGACCTATGCTCGTAAAATGAAAGCACGTGTTTTCGTGACATTGAAGAATGGGGTTCTCGATCCGCAGGGAAAGGCCATCGGCCACGCGCTGATCGGGTTGGGTTTTCAAGGCATCGGCGAAGTCCGCCAAGGCAAGGTCATCGACATCGAACTCGACGAGCGCGACGCGGCGAAAGCCCGCGCCAGCCTGACCGAGATGTGCGAGAAGCTGCTCGCCAATACCATCATCGAGAAATACGAAATTGAGTTGAAAGCGTGAACCGTTCTAGCTCCGCGCGGCGTCTGGATGGCCGGGTCGCGCTTCGCTCCGCTCGCTGCCCGGCCATGACGAGGTTCTAAGGTGAAGTCCGCCGTCGTCGTTTTTCCCGATTCCAATTGCGACCGCGATGCGGCGACCGCGCTGGAGCAGATGACCGGAATAAAGCCGCACATGGTGTGGCATGCCGAAAGCGAAGTGCCCGATGTCGATCTGATCGTCCTGCCCGGCGGCTTTTCCTATGGCGATTACCTGCGCAGCGGGGCGATGGCGAGCCAAAGCCACGTCATGCGCGACGTGAAGGCCAAGGCGGAAAAGGGCGCCCTGGTGCTCGGTATCTGCAACGGTTTCCAGGTGCTCACCGAAACCCATATGCTGCCCGGCGCCTTGATCCGCAATGCCGGTCTCAAATTCGTCTGCCGGCCGGTGGGCATGACCGTCGAAGAAACGCAGAACGCCTTCACCCGCAAGTACAATTACGGCCAGCGCGTGGTCTTTCCGGTGGCGCATGGCGAAGGCAACTATTTTGCCGACGTGGAGACGCTCGACCGGCTGGAAGGCGAAGGCCGAGTCGTCTTCCGCTATGCGCCAGGCGAGAATCCCAACGGCTCGGCGCGCGACATCGCCGGCATCCTCAACGAGAAGCGCAACGTGCTCGGCCTGATGCCTCATCCCGAGCGGGTGTGCGATCCGCTGCTGGGCGGCACCGACGGCCGCGCCCTGTTCGAAAGCTTGATCGAAGCACTGTCATGACCGCCATCACACCGCAGATCGTCCGCGAGCACGGCCTGAGCGACGACGAATATGCCCGCATCCGCTCGCTGCTCGGCCGCGATCCCAATTTGGTGGAGCTGGGCGTCTTCTCGGTGATGTGGAGCGAGCACTGCTCCTATAAATCCACCCGCGCTCATTTGCGCAAGCTGCCGACCAAAGGCCCGCGCGTGCTGCAAGGCCCCGGCGAGAATGCCGGCGTCGTGGACATCGGCGACGGCGACGCAGTGGTCTTCAAGATGGAGAGCCACAATCATCCCTCCTTCATCGAGCCTTACCAAGGCGCGGCGACGGGCGTGGGTGGCATCATGCGCGATGTCTTCACCATGGGCGCGCGCCCAGTGGCGATGATGAACTCGTTGCGCTTCGGCGAACCAAGCCATCCCAAAACGCGGCATCTGGTGGCGGGCGTGGTGTCCGGCATCGGTGGCTACGGCAACTGCATGGGCGTGCCCACCGTCGGCGGCGAGGTAAATTTCCATCGCTCCTACAACGGCAATATCCTGGTCAACGCCATGTGCGTGGGCTTGGCGCGCGCCGACAAGATTTTCCTTTCCGCCGCCAAGGGCGCCGGCAACCCGGTGGTCTATGTCGGCTCCAAAACCGGGCGCGATGGCATCCACGGCGCCACCATGGCTTCGGCCGAGTTCAACGAAGATTCCGAGGAAAAGCGCCCGACGGTGCAAGTCGGCGATCCCTTCACCGAGAAGCTGCTGCTGGAAGCGTGCCTGGAGCTGATGGAAACCGACGCCATCGTCGCCATTCAGGACATGGGCGCGGCCGGACTTACCTCGTCTTCATCCGAAATGGCGGACAAGGGCGGCTCGGGCATTATCATCGATCTCGACAAGGTGCCTCAGCGCGAAACGGGCATGACCGCCTACGACATGATGCTGTCGGAGAGCCAGGAGCGCATGCTGGCGGTGCTGAAGCCCGGCTGCGAAGCCGAAGCCGAGCGCATCTTCAGGAAATGGGAACTGGATTTCGCGGTGATCGGCGTCACCACCGACACGCATCGGCTGATCATCAAGCACAAGGGTGAAGTTGTGGCCGACATGCCGGTGGGTTCGCTATCGGATGCGGCGCCCGTCTACGAGCGGCCATTCGTCAGGCGCGAGCCCGCGCATGGGACGCCGTCATTCGATGCCTCGCGCCCGGTCATGGATTCGCTTTTGAAGATTCTCGGCGCACCCGACATGTGCTCGAAGCGCTGGGTGTGGGAGCAGTACGACAATACGGTGATGGCCGACACGGTGCAGCGCCCAGGCGGCGACGCGGCCGTCGTACGCGTGCACGGCACGAATAAAGGTCTCGCCCTCACCACCGATGTCTCTCCGCGCTACTGCAGGGCCGATCCGTACGAAGGCGCCAAGCAAGCCGTCGCCGAAGCGTGGCGCAACCTCACCGCCGTTGGCGCCGTGCCGCTGGCCGTCACCGATTGCCTCAACTATGGCAATCCCGAGAAGCCCGAGATCATGGGTGAAATTGTGGCGGGCATCGATGGTTTGGGCGTTGCTTGCCGGGCGCTCGACTTTCCCGTCGTCTCCGGCAATTGCTCGCTCTACAACGAGACCCAGGGTGAAGGCATTTTGCCGACGCCCACCATCGGCGGCGTCGGCCTCTTGAAGGATGTGCATCGCATGGCGACCGTCGCGTTCAAGCGTGAAGACGACGCCATCATCCTGATCGGTGAGACCAGGGGCCATCTTGGACAGTCGATTTATCTGCGCGAAGTGGAACATAAAGAAGAAGGCGCGGCTCCACCTGTTGATCTCGCTCTCGAAAAGAAAAACGGCGATTTTGTGCGCGCACTGATCGAATCTGGCCGCGTCGATACCGTGCACGACGTTTCCGACGGCGGGCTGCTGGTGGCGATTGCCGAAATGGCGCTGACGGGAAACATCGGCGCCACGATTGCGTCGGGCACGATCCGCTTCCTGTTCGGCGAAGACCAGGGGCGCTATCTGCTGGCCGCGCCGCCTCAAGCCGCCGAACGCCTTGTTTCCGACGCAAAACGCGCAGGCGTCGCGGCGGCTTTGCTTGGCGCCGTTCGCGGGGATAAAATCGCCGTGGAAGGAAAGGGCGAGATTACGCTCAGCCGCTTGCGCAGGACGCATGAGAACTGGTTTCCCGCGTACATGTCGGGAGAGCTTTGATGGCGATGGCCGCCGGCGAAATCGAGAAGCTGATCAAGCAAGCGTTCCCCGACGCGGAAATAACGGTCACGCCCCTGGCCGACGACAATGACCATTACGCGGCCATGGTTACTTCCAGTGCCTTCAAGGGCAAAAGCCGGGTGCAGCAGCACCAGATGGTCTACGACGCGCTGGGCGGGCGGATGGGCGGCGTGCTCCATGCACTGTCGCTGCAAACGGCGGCGAAGAACTGACTTGCGCTTGACGCTGCATGGCGTCGCCCTTATCTCATCGTCACAACCCTAGCGAAAGCGCACGAGATCATGGCCAGTGTCCACGACCGTATTGCCGCGGATGTCGCCTCCAGCGACGTCGTCCTGTTCATGAAAGGCACGCCGGTTTTTCCGCAATGCGGATTCTCCGCCGCCGTGGTGCAAATCCTCTCCACCCTGGGCGTGAAGTTCAAAGCCGTCGACGTGCTGAAGGACGCGGATATCCGCCAGGGCGTCAAGGACTACTCGAACTGGCCGACCATTCCGCAGCTTTACGTGAAGGGCGAATTTGTCGGCGGCAGCGATATCATCCGCGAGATGTTCGAGAGCGGCGAGCTGAAGACCTACCTCGTCGAGAAAGGCGTCGCGCTCGAGAACGCCTAGTTCGGGAAATGTCTGCTCCAGATGGGCGCGGTTTTCTCGCGGGCTGCAACCGCGGCGGCAATCGCGCGCATCTTCGACAGGTTCGCATCTTGCCAATCGCGGCACGGCCGCCAACGGCTGAACATTGCCGCATAAAGATCGGCGGCGGAGAATCCGCCCGGCAGCAGCCAGGGACCCGCAACCGCCTGCTCAACGACGAGCATACGCTCTCTGATGCGATCGTTGGCCTTGCGCCGTAGCGCCTCGGCGGGCTCGCCTTCGGGCGCGAAACGCGCCGGATAATCGTAGATCTCGACCATCGGATAGATTTCCGAGGCCATGAACGCGATCCAGCGAACAGCTTGCGCGCGCTCGGGCGTGCCCATGAGCGGCAGGAGCGCAGCTTGCGGATGGCGTTCGGCAACGATCAGCAGCAGCGCCGCCGTCTCGGTGGCAATCTCACCCGAAGGCAATCGCAGCGCCGGAAGCTTGCCGCTGGGATTGATCGCCAGGAACGCGGGCGATTTTTGTTCGTTGTTGTCGAGCGAAATCGTCTGGAATTCATAGGGCGCACCCGCTTCCGCCAGCGCCGCTTCCACGCAGAACGCCCCGGAACCTTTGTCGCCGTAGAGGATGTAGTTCATCTCGGTCCCCAAAAGCAGAAAGCCCCACGATATTCGCGGGGCTTTCGCAAAAGCGCAATCGAAACGAATCAGCGCGAATAGAATTCGACGATCAGGTGCGGCTGCATCTGCACGGCATAAGGCACGTCGGAGAGCTTCGGCGTGCGCAGGAACTTGGCCGTCATCTTGCCGTGATCGACTTCGAGGTAATCGGGTGTGTCGCGTTCGGGGGTTTTGGCGGCTTCCAGCACCAGCGCCATGTCACGCGCTTTCGCCGCCAGCGCGATCTCGTCGCTTTCCTTGATCATGTAGGAAGCGATGGTGATGCGCTTGCCGTTGACTTTGACATGGCCGTGGGACACGAGCTGGCGCGCCGCGAACGGCGTGGGCGCGAACTTGGCGCGATAAACCACCGCGTCGAGCCGGCGCTCCAACAGGCCGATCATGTTCTCGCCCGTGTCGCCCTGCCGGCGCGAAGCCTCCGTGTAGTATTTGCGGAACTGCCGCTCGGTGATGTTGCCGTAATAGCCCTTCAGCTTCTGCTTGGCCTGGAGCTGCGTGCCGTAGTCCGACAGCTTCTTGGCGCGGCGCTGACCGTGCTGGCCCGGGCCGTAGGAACGCTTGTTCACGGGACTCTTGCCACGGCCCCAAATGTTTTCGCCCATGCGGCGGTCGATCTTGAATTTGGCGGTCGTGCGCTTGCTCATGACAGGTCCAAGGTTGGTGAAGGAAGAAGCCGCAAAAACCGACTTTTCGCGGAAGGCCGGGCACTATAGCCACAGGCCTTGCCCTGTCAATGGCGCGTAACGAATTGGAATGTTTGATGTTTTGAGCCGCGACTCGACTACAAGTTGCACCCCTTACCTCTG
>JBEKMG010000005.1:0-276655 GCA_050008635.1 Rhizomicrobium sp. | reverse complement strand
GCTTGTCGGCCTCTTCGGCCAGCAGCGGCCCAAGCGCCTCGGCGACCGTCGTGCGCCGCGGCTTGGCACGTCCGCCGAAGGCCTTGCCGAAAATGTCGCCGAGATTGACCATGGAGATCTGCGCGTTCCCCATGCCGGGGATTTCGAACGACGGCATGAAGCCGGCGTCCTTCATCTCGATCTCGATCTCTTTGCCGTCGAGTTCGCCCGCGCGCAGCGACTTGCGGACGGATTCCCGCGTCGCCCCGGATGAGTTGCCCGCCAGAGCGTCGAGCACGCGATCCTCGGCGCGCGCTTCCGCCTGGGCTTCCACCTCGCGGCGTTTCCTCTCGCGCAGCTGGGCGATGGCGACTTCCAGAAGATCGCGCACGATCTGCTCGACGTCGCGTCCGACATAACCCACTTCGGTGAACTTGGTCGCCTCCACCTTCAGGAACGGCGCCTGGGCGAGCCTGGCGAGCCGGCGCGAAATCTCCGTCTTGCCCACGCCGGTCGGCCCGATCATCAGGATGTTCTTGGGCAGCACTTCCTCGCGCAGGTCGGGTGGAAGCTGCTGGCGGCGCCAGCGATTGCGCAGCGCGATGGCAACGGCGCGCTTGGCGTCGTTCTGGCCGACGATGTGGCGGTCAAGCTCGGAAACGATTTCGCGGGGCGTAAAAGCGGAACTCATGGTCCGGACAGGCCTTCGATGACGATGTTTTCGTTGGTGTAGATGCAGATGTCGGCGGCGATCTTCATCGCCCTGCGCGCGATCTCCTCGACCGGCAGGTCGAAAGGAACCAGCGCACGGGCGGCGGCCAGGGCGTATGGACCGCCGGAGCCGATGCCGATCAGTCCGTCTTCGGGCTCCACCACGTCGCCCGTGCCCGAGAGGATCAGCGAGCTCTTGGCGTCGGCCACCGCCATCACGGCTTCCAGCCGGCGCAGGTAGCGGTCGGTGCGCCAGTCCTTGGCCAGCTCCACACAGGCCCGCGCCAGATTGCCGGGATGCTGGTCGAGCTTGGCCTCCAGCCGCTCGAACAAAGCGAAAGCGTCAGCCGTGGCGCCGGCAAAACCCGCGATGACATCGCCTTTGCCGAGGCGGCGGACTTTGCGGGCATTGGCCTTCATCACGGTATTGCCCAAAGTCACCTGCCCGTCGCCGGCGACGATCACGGCGGAGCCTTTGCGGATGGAGAGGATAGTTGTGGAGCGCCAGGTCTCTTTCATGGCTTTGGACCTATGATAAGTTTAAAGTATAGTGACAGAATTCGATGGGAACTGCGCAATGCTTCGTCAATGGAAGGCGCCTGCGACTATACTGGTCGTCGCCCTGTCTGGCCTGCTCATCATGCCTGCGATCGCGCAGTCCGTGACTCAGAGCTATGACTGTCACGCGCGGATATCAAGTACCCAGACCGTGCCGACGCCGCAGCCGGGTGAGACCGACACCTGGCAATGCGCCACACCTGACTACGCCAAGGTTTCGCTGGGACTGCACTGGTTCCGCAACTCGCTCGAGTATTGCCGCGCCGCCACGTCGGCCTACAAGAACGCCGTCCGCGCCGCGCATCAGGCTGCCGCCAAATACGGCCCCAAGGGCTGGATCGTCATCATGGATGCCGACGAGACCGTGCTCGACAACTCGCTCTACACCCGCGAGCGCGAAGCCTGCGGCAGCGAATTTTCACCAACAACATGGGCAAAGTGGATCAAAGCGCAGGACGCCCGCGACATTCCAGGCGCCGCTGGGTTCACTCAGACCGTGCATGCCTTGGGCGGGTTGGTCGCCATCGTTACCAACCGTGACGCCGCCGACGACGCGATAACGCAACGTAATCTGAAGGCCGTAGGAATCTGGTTCGACTACGAGATCGGCCAATCGGCAGGCACGCCGTCTGATAAGGTGGCGCGCTGGAACGCGGCCGTGGCCGCGCTGACCAAGAGCACGCACCGATCGCCTAAGCCCTTCATCTGGGTCGGCGATCAGGTGACGGACCTGCCCATTCTCGACAGCAAGGGTAAAATCGTCCGCGCCATGTCGCAGAACGACGAGGGCAAAGGGATCGGTGAACGCTTCTTCATCATCCCCAATCCTGTCTACGGCGGCTGGGCGGGGAACCCACAGAACTGAGGTCGGACGGCTTTCGCTCGCTCTCTGCGCTTGCTATCAACATGCGGGCATTGCTTCGGAGGCCCCATGCGCACAGCTACCGTCGAACGCAAGACACGGGAGACCGAAATCGCCGTTTCGCTGGACCTGGACGGGGCCGGCGACTGCGATATCGATACCGGCATCGGTTTTCTGGACCATATGCTGGAGAGCTTTGGCCGCCACTCGATGATCGACCTTAAGGTCCGCGCCCAGGGCGACCTGCATGTCGATTTCCACCACACCGCCGAGGACACGGCCATCGTCATCGGTCAGGCGGTGAAGAAGGCGCTCGGCGATCTAGGCGGGATCACGCGGTTCGGAGCGGCCATCATCCCGATGGACGAGGCCCTGACCCGCGTCGCCGTCGACGTTTCGAACCGGCCTTATCTGGTGTGGCGGGTGGAAATCCCCAGGCCCAAGCTGGGCGAGATGGATACCGAACTGTTCAAGGAATGGTTCCAGGCCTTCGCCCAGAACGCCGGGATTTGCCTGCACATCGAGAATTTGTACGGCCAGAACAGCCACCACATCGTGGAAACCTGCTTCAAGGGGCTGGCGCGGGCGTTACGCCAAGCCGTTGCTCCTGACGACAGGCTGGACGGCGAGGTCGCGTCCACGAAAGGCGTGTTGGGCGGGAAAGGCTGAGCCGCGAAAGCGGCCGCGCCGTGGGCGACGACATCGCCGAGGACGGCATCAAGTTTCTCCAGGCCGTCAATTTCGGCGTCAATGCGAAGGCGGTGCGGCTGGCGGCGGAATAACTCCTCACCGTCGGCGGTGGTGGCCCCAATTTGAGTTTCACGGCACGCGAAAAGAAAGGGCGGCTCGTCTGAACCGCCCTTTGTTGTTGCTGTTTCCTGCCATCAGGCGCGACGTGGATGCTCAGGCGACTGCTGAAATCCTTGGCACCACCTCCGCCGGGGCGAAGCGCAGTTCGCCCCGCCCCGGTGCGCTGCACGTCTCCGACTGATCACCGCTTGATCTTGCCAAGTTCTACCGGTGTGATCGTGATGTGCGGTATGATCGCGTGGGCGAAGGCCTTCACCGCAATCGGGTTCTTGAAGACCGCCGCGTCGAGCGTGCAGGAGTCGAGATGTGTCGCGTCGGTCACGCCGGCGGCCGTGCAGGCGGCGCGCGCCTTCGCGAAGGCCTGCGGATCGAGATCCTTGGCGAAGAAGGTCCGCGCGGGCGCGGCGAACTTCACCGTCTGATCCGCGAACAGCGACTCTTTCGGCTCCACGAGCCAGCTTCTGGCGTAGCGCTGGTAGAGGTCGTTGGTGGAGACCGGCTCCGCCAGCGTCGTGCCGTCGCGCATCTGAAGCGCCGTGCGGCTGGGGCTCGCCAGAATGCCGCGCGCGCTCGACCGTGGCCGGTGGCCGAGACCGACCTCGATGTCCATCCAGCCGTCGTAGAGTTGCGCGCGCAGCAGTTCGCCGGTATCGCGTGAGACGACATAGATGTCGCCGGACCGGAAGGCATAAACACCGCCGGGCAGACTCGTCATCTTGTCTTGGGCGAGGTTGGCGTTCGCGCCGTTGATCATCACGCGCGCCGGGCTGTCGTAGATGATGATGTGGTTCGGTCCGATCTTGGCTGCAACCGCCGTGTTCATCATCACATTCGGATTGTGAAACACCGCGGCGGCCGATTGCTGGCGGGCCTGGACGATGAAGTCGGGGCCTGCGTCCACGAGCACGAAGTCGCCGGTCGCCTGGAAGTCGTAGTAGAGCCCGTCGAAGGTGGTGAGGTGGGGCTCACCGATGGTGGTCGCACAGGATTGAGGCCCACCGCCCGCGTTGCTCTCGTCAAAGACGATCGACGGGTACTGCGCCAGTGGCACGGGTGGCACGGTGGGTGTGCTCACCAGGTCGAGGTTGTTGGTCTCCGCCGTCCAGCCGTCGATGATGCAGTTGGGCGCGATGTTCGTCCCCGTGTCCACCTGGGTCCTGACCACGATGGTCGAACCGGCGTTGAAGACAGCCTGGCCGCCGCCGCCGTCGCCGAAGACGTTGAACTCGGCGTCGCCCCAGTTGCCCGACAGATCGGGAATCACGCTTCCGCCAGGCGCCGACTGCATGTAGCCGCCGACGTAGAGGGTGACCGAGCCGCCTGAAGCGCCCGAGCCGATGATCCTCATGTCGCCCAGATCGGCAATTGTCACGCCGCCCGCGGGACCGGAGACGCCCGTGGGGGCGTTCTGCACGCAGTCTCCCACGACCGATGCCCATCCGCTCGGACAGCTGCCGCCAGGGGACACCAGCCAGTACTGGATCCAGGCCTGGTTTGCGGAGCTGTCGTAGACGAATTGGGCAAAGCCCTTGCACGACGACCCGAGGCCAGTGCAGACGGACGTTGAGAAGAAGTTCGAATTAAGCTGCAGTGTGAACATGTTGGGGCCGTTCACGCCCTGGCCCGCAGTGGCGCCCGTGGTTGACTCGCTGGTGACGCCGCTGACGCTATCGAACGACCCTTCTGCCTGGATGATCGGGCTGGCGGGCTGGGCCACGAAGTCGTCGCCGGCACCGACTGTCGCCGCCACCGACCCGTGATGCGGCCCAAAGTAGTGCTTCGGCGGGATGGTGCAGGCGACTTCGTGCCATTTGGTGTTTGGATAGATGGCGCGGTAGCAAGCCTTCTTCGGCCGCGGCGTGTTGATCATCCGCATGCGCCAGTCCTCGCGTTGTTTCTTGATCAACGCCGCGATGGCAGGCGGGATTTGCCTGAGCGGCGACGGCGCAACGACCTGGGCCGGCGGCGCTGTTTCGGCGCCTGTGCTACCAGTCGATATGACGCCGAGCGCCAGCACCGAAAGCACGACGCAAGTTCTCGTTCCGATGATTCGCATGTGCACTTCCTCCCTTTCGAGGGCCCACCATCACGCGGACCGCGTTGGCGTCCCGCGAACAATATCGATTGCGATGTTTCAAATGATCAGTACGCTCTCTCGGGGCGAACTTGGGCCCGAGTACCAAGAAAGCTGAATGTGCAGCCGATATGCGTCACTCCAATTTATGGATACAACTAAAAAGTGTGTGAGTCAACCAGTAGTTTAATTTGGTGGAGGACAAATTTGAACTTTTGCTACATTTGAAAGTACTACGAGAATTCTTCCAGACAAGGACGAAATCGCTCGGCCTCAATTCGTTTTGTGCGGATCCGACTCCGCTGTCGCACCGCCTTGGACAGCGATCAGCATGGCGATGTTCGACATATGCGCGAATTGGATTTCGTTCGTGTTTTGTGCTTATCATCCTCTCATGGAAACGGCGGCCGAGGTCGCGCGCGGCATTTGCCGCCTTTTGCTCCAGGAAGGGTTTTCGCCTCTCTTGGAATTCACGCTGGCCAACGGCCGCCGGCTGGACGTGGCGGCGCTCGGCCCTGACGGCACCATGCTGGGCGTCGAGATCAAGGTCGCGATCCAGGACCTCAAGGGCGACCAGAAGTGGCCCGAATATCTCGAGTTCTGCGAGCTGTTCTATTTCGCCATCCCGCCGGATTTTCCCGAAGAGCACGTGCCGGCCGGCACCGGCCTGATCGTTGCCGACCGCTACGGCGGAGCGATCGTGCGCCCTTCGCCGCGCGGCGTGCTTCATCCGAGCCGGCGCAAGGCCGTGACCCTCGGCTTCGCGCGCGTGGCCGCCGAGCGGCTGGCGAGTATTCTGGAGGCGACTGATGGTCTGTAGAGCGGCGTTGCATCACGGCGACGCACGAAAACTCCGTGTCATGGCCCGCCTTTGTGCGGGCCACCCAGGTGACGGCGGCGCGCTCTTCAATGAACTACGCCGCATTCTTCTTTGATGATTTCAGCAGGTTTCAACTGGGTGGCCCGCAGTCGCGGGCCATGACAAGTGAGTATTTGATTCCGTCTGATCGTAAGCGGACTCTACCGCGGGCTGCGTTTCGCCAGAATCCGCTGCAGCGTACGGCGGTGCATGTTGAGCCGGCGCGCCGTCTCCGAGACGTTATGGCCGCACAGTTCATACACCCGTTGGATATGTTCCCAGCGCACGCGGTCTGCTGACATCGGATTCTCCGGCGGCTTGGGCTTGGAGCCGGGAGGCGCCAGCAGCGCCGCCATGATATCGTCGGCGTCGGCGGGCTTGGGCAGATAATCGATGGCGCCATATTTCACGGCGGCGACCGCGGTCGCGATATTGCCGAAGCCGGTCAGCACCACCACGCGACTGTCGGGACGCACCATGTGCAACGTCTCCAGCACGTCCAGACCGTTGCCGTCTTCCAGCTTGAGGTCGACCACGGCGTAGGCCGGAGGCGATTCCTTGACCCGGGCTTTGCCTTCGGCGACGCCTTCAGCGATCGTCACGACGAAGCCGCGCGTTTCCATGGCGCGGGCCAGACGCTCGCGCAATGGGCGGTCGTCTTCCACAATCAGCAGCGTTTTGTCTTCTTGCGTGGTCATAGTTTGGATCCTTGATCGTTGCGCAAATAGGCCGAGGCGCCGAAGGCGTCAATCCTCCTGTGCCCTGGGCAGAGGCGCTTCACCGTCAATTTGGCCGCGCGGCCACGATACGCTGACGCGCGCGCCACCTTCAGCAAGGTTGACCGCCTTAACCGTACCGCCCGTTTGTTCCAGCAGGGTTTTGGCGATGAAGAAGCCGAGCCCCATGCCCTCGCGCTTCCCCAGGGGGGCCGTGGGCGGCCCCATTTCGGTGGCGCCCAAGGCATGATGGCCGGGCCGCGACGTGATGTAGGGCTCGCCGATCCGCTCGATGATGTCGGGCGAGAAGCCCGGACCGTCGTCCTCCACCGTGACGCGCAGCATGGTGGGCCCCCAACTGGCTTCCACGCGCACGCGGGAATTGGCGAAATCGGCGGCGTTCTCGATGATATTGCCCAGCCCGTGCAACAGCTCGGGGGCGCGCCAAACCTGGGGCTGCGGCTCGTCGCGGTTGGAGGGTGCGGCGGCGATGACGATGTCCAGATCTTCCCCACGATAAGTGTCGGCGATGTCGTCGAGCAAGGCGCACAGCGGCAGACGCGCGGTCGCCCCCAGCATCGCTTCCTCGGGCCTGGCCAAGCGCATGAGAATCATGCGGCAGCGTTCGGCCTGGCTGCGCAACAGGCGCACATCCTCGGCCTCCTGCGAACTGGCGGGCAGAACGCGCTCGAGCTCGTGCGCCACCACGGCGATGGTGCCCAGCGGCGAGCCCAGTTCGTGGGCTGCGGCGGTGGCCAGCGCGCCCAAAGCCGACAAGCGCTGTTCGCGCGCCAGCGCCAACTGGGTGGCGGCAAGACCGGCCGACATCCGCGCCCCTTCGCTGGCGATGCGCCAGGCATAGACCGAGGTGAAGCCGATGCCGAGCACGAGAGAGGCCCACAAGCCGGCCTGATAAAGCGCCGGCAAGATGAGATGCTGGGCCGGTGACCAGGGCAGCGGTTCGTGCACCACCGAGATCAACGAAGCCGACGCCAGTGCGATGCAGCCTAGGATCAGCGTGTTGCCGAGATTGAGCGTCGACGCCGCGATGACGACGGGGGCGACAAACATCAAGGCGAAAGGATTGGCGATGCCGCCGGTGAGATAAAGCAGCGCCGCCAGCTGCAGCACGTCGTAAGCGAGATAGACGGTGGCTTCGCGGTTGGTGAGCCGGTGGCTGGGCGGATAACGCAAAGCCAGGATGATGTTGAGCCCGGCGCTGAAGGCGACGCATGCCAGACATTGCACGAGCGGCAGGGAGTAACCGAAACCGAAATAGACGACGAACAATGCCGTCGTCTGCCCGCCCGTCGCCATCCAGCGCAGGTTCGACAAAGTGCGCAGGCGCACACGCCCTCGGACCGCCGAAGCCCGCGCAGCGGGGATCACCCGCGCCCGCTGAGGCTGTGCTTGCGTATCCATTGTCACCATGGCCTGACCGATTGCCTTTCCCGCGCGCAATACTATCAATCAATTCTATCGGACCTAGCCCCGCGCCGGGAACACAGCACGTAATGATCCGTACGCCGCTTGCCTTGATTCCCTATCTTATCGCGGCGGCCCTGGTCGCGGCGGGTCTTTTGTGGCACGCGAGCGATTCGCTGTCTGGCATGAGCCGGGTCGTGAGCCAAGGCGAAGCCTTGATCGGCGGACCGTTTATCCTGATCGGCCAGGACGGGAAGGTGCGCCGCGCGACCGATTTCCGCGACCGTTTCATGTTGGTTTACTTCGGCTACAGCTATTGTCCAGACGTCTGTCCCACGACCCTGGCGGTGATGGCTGATGCCCTTGAAAAGCTCGGGCCCAAGGCCGCCCGCGTGGTGCCCATCTTCATCACCATCGATCCGGAGCGCGACACGTCAGGCGTGTTAAAAACCTATTTGAAGGGGTTCGGGCCGCGCTTCGTGGGCTTGACAGGGGATGCGAAAGCCATCGCGGCGGCGGCGCATGCCTATCGCGTCTATTACCGCAAGCGGCCGCTCAAAGGCGGCGGCTATGCCATGGATCATTCCAGCCATATCTATCTGATGGGGCGAGACGGAAAATTCATCGCCAGTTACGACGAAACGTTCGGCCCCGACGAGCTCGCCGAAGCGCTGAAGAAGCAACTTTAGACCTTGGGCATCGGCAGGCCGGCTTGCGAAGCCGCCGCGATCAGCGTGTTGCGCATCAGGCAGACGATGGTCATGGCGCCGACGCCGCCGGGCACCGGCGTGATGAAGCGCGCGACTTTGGCCGCTTCCTCGAAATCCACGTCGCCGACCAGCTTGGTCTTGCCCTCGCCCGCATCCACCCGGTTGATGCCGACGTCGATTACCGTGGCGCCGGGCTTCACCCAATCGCCCTTGACGTAATTTGGCCGGCCGATGGCCGCGACCAGGATGTCGGCGCGGCGCGCAAGCTGAGGAAGATCGCGCGTTTTCGAATGCGCCATGGTGACGGTGGCGTTCGCGGCCAGCAGAAGCTGCGCCGCGGGCTTGCCGAACAGCAGCGAACGGCCGATGACCAGCGCGTCCAGCCCCGCGATCTCGCCCAGCGTCTCTTTGAGCAGGATCATCACCCCCATGGGCGTGCAGGAAACCAGCTTGGCGCGGCCGCTGAGCAGCAAGCCGGCGTTGGTGGGCGTCAGCGCGTCCACATCCTTGGCGGGGTCGAGCGCGTCAAGCACCGCCTCTTCGCGGATCTGCCCCGGCAGCGGCAATTGCACGAGTAGTCCGTGTATGGATTTGTCGACGTTCAGCGCGCGGACTTCGGCCAGAACCTCCGCCTCGCTCGCGGTGCCCGGCAGATGCCGGTGCGCGGATGTGAAGCCCAGCGCCTCGGCCATCTTGTTCTTGCCCCGGACATAGACTTCGCTGGCCGGGTCGTCGCCGACCAGAACAGTGGCCAATCCGGGGACCAGGCCGTACTCGGTCCTGAGCCGCACCGCTTCCTCGGCGACGCGCGCGCGCAAAGCTGCCGCATGAACCTTGCCGTCGATGATGGAAGCGCTCACCGGGCCTCTCCCAAGGCTTCGAGGCGGGCCGCCAGGGCGCCGCCGTTGCCTGCGATTTCGATCCGTTTCAACCGCGCCGACCCGCCGGCCGCGATTCGCACGGCAGATTTAGGCACCGACAAGGTCTCGGCAAGAAGCTCTATCAGCGCAGCATTGGCCTTGCCGTTTTCCGGCGCCGCCCGCACCCGCGCTTTTAGGTAGGGGGCGCCGTCGGCACCTTGCGTCCAGCCTTCCATCGCATCGCGCCCGCCCTTGGGTGTCAGGCGCACCTGCAGGCTCACGCCTCGCTCGCTATGATGGACGCGCGCCGACACGGCAGTTAAAGCGCCATGCGGTAGGCCACCCAGACGACCACTTCTTGCAAGAACCAGATGCCGATCAGCACGATCAAAGGCGAGATATCGATGCCGCTGAAAACCGGGATGACGCGGCGCACTTGACGGAATACCGGCTCGGTGAGGATGTCGAGAAGGCGCACCAGGCTGCGCACGATGTTGTTATGGAGATTGATCACATTGAAGGCGATGAGCCAGCTGGTCACCACCGCGGCGATCACAACCCACCAGTAGAGTCTGAGCAGTAGAAGGATCAGCGACGAGATGGGATCGAGCATCGGAATCTGGCGCTCCCGGGCCTGTTAGGGGCAAGCGGATTCGGGCCGTTGTGCCAGTCCGGGCGGTCCTTCGCAAGGCGTGCGGCTTGACAGGTTTGGGGGGCGCTTCCTAGATACCGCCCCCGCGCCCGGTTTCGCTCCTGGAGCCACGCCGGGCACCAAGCGTGGCTTGGGGCTGTAGCTCAGTTGGGAGAGCGCCTCGTTCGCAATGAGGAGGCCAGCGGTTCGATTCCGCTCAGCTCCACCAGCCTTCGCCCGCTTCGCGGGCTACGGCTCGGCAAGCCAGCCTCACTGCTTTCGGCGCGAAGTGGACGAAGGCTGTCGCGCCGAAGTTGCGAAGCAACGTAGGCGGACTGCTGAAGTCCCTGCACTTTCCAGTATCCCTTCGCCCTCCGCCGTTTACCGGCCGGACCGGCGCTAACCATCGCTTTACCATACTGGATTAAATGCTGAAGGAACCGCGAAAGCCGATCCATGCGCCGTTCCGCCCTGCTCGCCGTTCTTGTCGCTCTTGTGCTGGCCGTACCGGCCAGCGCTGGCGGCAACGGCAAGAAAAGCGCCGTTCACAAGATCACACAATCGGCAAGCTATCTGATGATCGATCCGATCTATACGACGATCATCGACGGCGACAAGATCGCGGGATTGCTGATGATCGGCATCGGCCTGGACGTGCCCAATGCCGAACTGCGCGCCCAAACCGAAGATGAGATGCCGGTGCTGCGCGATGTCTATGTCCGCAGCCTGATGGCCTTCACCGCCACCTCGGTGAGGCCCTGGCGGCAGCCTGATGTGGGGGAGATTGCCGACCGGCTTCAGCGCGCCACCGACCGTACGCTGGGGCGGCGAGGCGCGCGTATACTTCTCGCCCAGGTGGCGATGCGGCTTACGAAATAGGCCAAAGGCCCGGCTTCTGCCGGGCCATGTCGAATGTGCCCGCTCTTAGGCGGCAATGCCTGCCGTTGACCTTCAATTCCACACCCGTGACCGGGGGTGATCTTTCCGGCGCCGCGTTCGCCCATGACCCGTCAAGCGGGCGGCAAAGCGGACCTAACACGCTCTTTCTTCCAAAAAGCGCGATGTTATAACACCGCGCAATGAACGAACCCCTGATCGCGGCCGACAGGTTGAGCGTTTATGCCGGCGGCACGCACATTCTCGACCGCGTGTCCCTGGCGGTCCATCCGCGCGAGATCGTCACCTTGATCGGGCCGAACGGCTCAGGCAAGACGACGCTGCTGAAGGCCATCCTCGGGCTGATGCCGGCCGAGGGCGAGATCAAACGCCGGCCGGATCTCAAGGTCGGTTATGTACCGCAGCAATTCGCCCGCGATGCCAGTCTGCCGATGACGGTTGCGGGGTTTCTCGCCCTGTTCGCGCCGCTCACGGCGGGAGAGGCCGCGTTGGCGCGCGTCGGCATCACCCAAGCGAAGAACCGGCAATTGGGGGCGCTTTCGGGCGGCGAACTGGCCCGCGTACTGCTGGCACGCGCCATCGCCGGGCACCCGGATTTGCTGGTGCTCGACGAACCGATCGCCGGCATCGATGTCTCCGGCGAGGCCGCGCTTTATCATCTGATCGCCGAGATCCGCGATGAGTTCGGCTGCGGCGTGCTCTTGGTCAGCCACGATCTGCACGTGGTGATGGCGCAGGCCGATCGCGTTATCTGCCTCAACCGCCATGTCTGTTGCGAAGGCGACGCGCATGCGGTGGTGCGCGATCCGGCCTTCGTTGCGCTGTTCGGTGCGCGCGCCGCTGGCGAACTGGCGCTTTACGCCCATCACCACGACCATGCCCATGCCCCGTCGGGCGAAACGGTCCGCGCCGATGGATGATTTTCTGTGGCGCGCCACTCTGGGAGCCGCCCTTCTGGGCGCGGCCGCGGGCCCGATCGGCTGTTTCGTCCTGTGGCGGCGCATGGCGTATCTGGGCGAGTCGGTCGCCCATATGGGCCTGCTCGGCGCCGGACTGGGCCTGCTGATCGGCATCAACGTGCTGGTCGGCACGGCGGCGCTGGCCATTTTCGCGGCGTTGGTGATGGCGCGAGCCGGCGACCGCATCATTCCGGCGGGGACTTTTGTGGGCATTGTCGGCCATATGGGCCTGGCGCTTGGATTTATCCTTCTGGCGACCATGGAGAATGTGCGCGCCGATCTTCTGGGCTATCTGTTCGGCGACGTGCTGGCGCTGTCGGCAAGCGATCTGGCCGCAGTGGCGGCGGCGAGCCTTGGCGTGCTCGCGGTTACGGCTCTGCTCTGGCGCCCGCTGCTCCGAGCCGCTGTCGGCGGCGACATTGCCGCAGCGGAAGGCCAAGGCGGGCGCTGGGTGCAAGCGGCTTTTTTGGTGCTCGTGGCCCTGTTGGTCGCTTTCGGACTAAAAGTTGTGGGCGCGCTCCTGATCGTGGCGCTGCTGATCATCCCACCGGCCGCTGCACGGCCCTTCGCCCGCACGCCGGAGGCGATGGCTGTGATGGCCGCAGCGGCGGGCGCGCTGGCCGCGCCGCTCGGCCTGGCCTCCGCCTATGCGACGGACGCTCCAGCTGGACCCTGCATCGTGCTGGCGGCCGGCGCGATTTTCGCGGCTTCGGCCTTGGGCTCGCGGCTCTGGCAGGCTTTTGCGGGATCTCATTGAAATTCTTATGGCCTGCCAGAATGACGCAAAGCTTCTTCCGCTTTTTCCTGCGTCGCGTGATAAATTGATTGCGGCGGCGTCAAAGACGCCGCAATAGGATGATCATGAACCTTCGCGACCGGCCGATCGCCGTTTGGGCGTTTCCGCTCATCACGCTTGCCATCGCGTTGTTTGTGCTTGGCACAAACGCGGGGGGAGTTGCCGGCCGGCTGCGCGGAATTCTGTTCGACGGCTACCAGACATCCCAGCCGCGCCCCTATGAAGACACGGGCGCCAAAAGCGGCCATAGCGTGCGCGTTCTCGACATCGATGCCACCAGCACCGAACGCTTCGGCGCTTGGCCGTGGCCGCATGCGGCCCTCGCGCAGCTTGTCGGGGCGTTGAATGCGCAAGGCGCCTCGATCGTCGTTTTCGTCACCCCGCTCGACAAGCCCGATCCGGCATCGCCGAAAAACCTCCTGGCGCTCGTGCCGCCCGGACCCTCCTACGACACCGCCCGCACCGCGCTCGAACATATGCCTTCGCCCGACGACGCGCTGGCTTCGGCGCTCGGCGGCGTCAAGGCCGTGACGGGCTTTGTGCTGGGCGACGCCAGACCGGCGCGCACTCTGACGCTGAAAGCCACGGTCGGCTGGTCGGGCGCGCGCGATCCTTTGGGCCATGTGCGCGCCTTCGATCAGGCGTCGGCCTCGCTTTCTGCCATCGAAGCGGCAAGTGCCGGCATCGGCGCGGTCAATCTGGATTTCGATTCCGACGGCAAGGTCCGGCGCATGCCGCTGGTCTTTCGCTTGCGCGACAAAGCCGTGCCCTCACTCGACGCTGAGGTGTTGCGCCTGGTTGAAGGCAAGGATGCGATCACACTGAAAAGCGACGACGGCAACAGCGGATTGTTCGGCGGCGAGCCGGGCGTCGCCTCCGTCGACACCGGACGCGGCGAGCTGGCGACGGCGCCAAACGGCTCGCTGTGGATCGCCTATACCGGTCCGCACACCGAGCGTAACATCTCCGCCTCCGCCCTGATCGACAAGACGCTCGCGCCCGATAGCTTGCAGGGCGCCATCGTTTATATCGGCGCGCCGGACGATCTGGTGGACACGCCGATGGGGCCCCGTCCCGCGGCGGAAGTGCACGCGGAAGCCGCCGAGAATCTTCTTCTGGACACGGCATTGCGCCGGCCCGCCTCGGCGGCGGAGGCGGAGCTGTTGTGCCTGGCGCTGTTCGGGCTCGGTTGCGTCTTCGTCTTCGCGCGCCTGGGCATGCGCTGGGCGGGGCTGTTCGTCCTGTGCACCATCGCGGGGGTGAGCTACGTCTCCTGGCGGCTTTACGCGAACCAGCATGTTCTCTTTGACGCGCTAGGCCTTAATCTCGCACTGGTGGCGGTGTGGCTGGCGGGCGCCAGCGCCCGCGGATTCGAAATCGCACGCATGCGCAGCAGGCTCCGGCTCGCTTTCGCCGACGCGCTGCCCGCTCGCATCATCGATCAGATCGCGCGCAATCCGCAGCTCATGAAGCTCGAAGGCGAAAGCCGCACCGTGACCTACCTGGCTTGCGGCGTGCGCGGCTTCGCCGAGCTTGCCTCTTCCTTCCGCGGTGACCCCGCGGCCTTCACCCGCCTGATGCAGCGCGTCTTGGAGCCATTGATGAACGAAGCGCTGGGTCATGGCGGCGCCATCGACAAGCTGACCGCAGAAGGTTTCACCGCCTTCTGGAATGCCCCGCTCGACGATTCCGAACACGCCATCCATGCCTGCGAGGCGGCAACCGGCATGATGGAAGTCATCGCGCGCACCAACGAAATCATCACCCACGAGCGGCGCATCGACGGTGTGGCGCTGTCGCCGGTGGAAATCGGCATCGGCATCTCTACGGGTCCCGCCATTGCGGGCGGTTTCAGGGCGCACGGCCGCACCGCCTATTCGGTGAACGGGGATTGCGCCGTGTTGGCTGCGCGCATCCAGCAGATCTCCGGCCAGTACGGACCCGCGGTGATCGTCGGCGAGGACACGCGCAAATCCTCGGAACGCGGCTTCGCCTTCCTGGAAGTCGATTACATCGCGCTCGGCAGCCACGACGAGCCAGTCAAGCTTTACGCAATGCTCGGCAATCCTGTAATGCGCGCCAGCCCGAAATTCCGCGCGCTCGCCACCTTCCACGACCACATCTTCCAATCGATGCGCGCCCAGCAATGGCAGAAGGCGCGCGAACTGATCGAGCAGTGCCGCAAGCTTTCCGGCGCCAGCCAGAAGCTCTACGACCTTCACCTCACGCGTATCGCTTATTTCGAGGACAACCCGCCGAGCGAAGATTGGGACGGCGCCTTTCGGTCCATTCTGAAATAGCACCTGCCGCAATTACATAGCGTCCGTCTCTCGGGGGGGGCTACTGGATGTGGTTCCTGACTCTTGACCCTTGACTCGGCCCGATTCATCCTCACAACACATCGATTCATAGGCTGTGGCCATTGGGAGGCGCGGTCTTCTGGTGCACGAGGACAACGTAGGTGCCGTCGCGAAGATTCAGCGAATGACCGACGACGATGATGCAGCGCTCTTTGAGATCGTTCGTCAGCGTTCGTTCCGCAAGGGGAAATTCCGTCTCTCGTCCGGTGCCGAGAGCGAACTCTACTTCAATCTGAAGCCCACGATGATGGACCCTCGCGGCGCCTACCTCTCCGCACGCGCCTTCCTGGAGCGGGTTCGGAGCGAGAAGGCTGATTTTGTCGGCGGCGTGGAAATGGGGGCGGTTCCTATCATTGGTAGTTTGGCCGCCATCAGTGAAGTCGAAGGTCATCCCGTCCGAACTTTCTTTGTAAGGAAAGTGCCGAAAACACACGGGACGATGGACCTCATCGAGGGCCTTGCCCCAAATGAAACGCTGGAAGGCAAGCGCGTGGTGGTAGCCGATGACGTTGCCACCACCGGCAGCTCTATCCTGAAGGCAGTTGACGTTGTGCGGAAGGTTGGAGCCATCGTGGAGTCGGCCCTGGTTCTAGTGGACCGCGAAGAGGGTGCCGCCGAGCTTTTGGAGAAACACGGTGTCAGGCTGCTTTCAGTTTTTCGCGGACGTGAATTCCTCTGACTGAGCAATACGAACATATTGCCGTGCAGTTTCGCGCAGCCATTGCCAGCGACCAGCTCTTAGAACGGTTTAGGATTGGATTGACGCATCCACTTCTGCGTCATGGCCGCTCTCTGAGGCGGCCATCCGGTCGGCCCGCGAGGTCTTCCGGGCGCTGCGGAAAGACAATTGGCTGCACCGGATCGCGGGCGTTTGTTGCGATCAGGCCGCCCCTTGGTCTATAGCTCAACCGGCCCGCACCCGTAGCTCAGCTGGATAGAGTGCTGCCCTCCGAAGGCAGAGGTCACAGGTTCGAATCCTGTCGGGTGCGCCATTCTCGTCAAAGAGTTACGGCTGAGTGCTCGTCGGCTCGCCTTAAGACCGGAAGCATCCCGGAGGCTGTGGGTTCGTGGAGTTTCTTATGGCGCGGAATATATCAGCACGGGGTTGATCCACGTGGTGCTCAGTTTCGCACCGGTGGTTTGCAACGCTCCGGTGGCGTGCAACGCGCCGATGATCACGACCACGACGAGAGCCGCGATCAAGCTGTGTATAATGTCCTTCGCGTCCGACTCGTGGCGAACAAAGCGAGTCAAAAGGCTGTTCATAGGACCTCCACTTATTGACACCCTAGGACATCAGGCGCGCGCCACTTGCTGTGACCCTCTGCCAAGACGCGGCAAACTTAGGATAGGATGCGCCGCTTAATGCCGTCCTAACGTCTTGTTGCGCGAAGGGTGTGGTGTGCCGCCGTGATACAAAAAAGGGCTTCGCGGCGATGTCGGCTATACTTGATTTTTCGTTTTGTTCTCAACGCTATGAACTTGCATCGAACTCAAACCCCTTGGGGCGTCCGACCGTGACGCCGGCGTGCAAGAGAGCAATTCGTGCGAGATATCACTGCGCCGCGTTCGCGGTCAGGCTGGCCCCGCCCAACAGGATGAACGACGCCGTCGAGCGGATGTCCTGCGACGAGGTTCCGGCCATCACGTTAAACTGACCGGGGTCCTGCACCCATCTGTGGGTCTCGACGTCCCAATAGGAAAGATCGCGCGGCAAAAGCGTCAGCGTCGCGGTCTTCGTTTCACCGGGCTTCAGCTTGACGCGCGCAAAGGTCTTGAGCGCCTTCACCGGCATCGTCACCGGCGCGTGTGCATCCTGCACATAGAGCTGCACCACTTCGGCGCCGGCGCGTTTGCCGGTGTTCGTCACCTTGAGCGAAAGCGCGACGTTCTCGTTCGCCTTCACCATTTTGGGCGCTTTCAGCGGCCCGAAGTCGAACGTCGTGTAGGAAAGCCCGTAGCCGAAGGGGAATAGCGGCGCGATCTTGCGCTTTTCGTAACCGCGATAGCCGACGAAGATATCGTCGTCGTAGAACTGCACCGGGCCGCCGGAATAGTTGAGATAGGCGGGATTGTCCTCGATGCGCCGCGCGAACGTGATCGGCAGCCGGCCCGATGGGTTGACGTCGCCGAACAGGATCTTGGCGATCGCAACGCCGCCTTCCTGCCCCGGCAGCCAGGTGTCGAGGATGGCGCGGACCTTGTCCTTCCACGGCATGGTCACCGAGGAGCCGTCATTCACGACCACGACGGTCCTAGGGTTCGCCGCGACGACGGAGTCGATCAGCTTGTTCTGTGCCGGATCGAAATCGATGCCCGGCCGATCGCTCCCTTCGGCGTCGGCCATTCTGCCGGCGCCGGCGAAGACGATGGCCACATCGGCCTTGCGCGCCGCCTCCACCGCTTCCTCAATAGTGCCCGCAGGAACGCGAACGCCGAGCTCGAAGACTTTCTGGTCGTATTTAACAGACGAGGTGGGCGTGGCGCTGAAATCAATCTCGATGGGATAGGCCTGCCCCGCCTTCAACGCGACAGTAGCACGGCGCTCCTTCAGATTGTCCATGAAGGGGAAAATGGGTGCGGAATAGATTTGCGATGCATCATTGATCAGGACCTTGCCGTCCAGCGTCAGAGTCGCCGAATCGTCGTGCACCAACGAGAATTCGTAGGTCCCGTCCTTGGGCGCGAAGAAATAGCCGGTCCACTTCACGGAAAAGCCCGCGCCGGCATTCCATTGATCCTGGAAGTATTCGCCCTTAGCCGCGGCGTCGGCGATCGCCTTGAGGCCATGAGGCATCTTCGATGAATCGATCTTGGCCGCGGCCCCGCCGAAACCGCACTTCAGGAAATAGGCGTCGGTCTTTTCGAAGGCGACGCCGCCCTGGAAATTGCCGTCCTGGTAATAGACCGCGTGCAGGCCGATGTTCTTGCGGTCGCGGGTGGGCGAAAGCAGGCGCGAGTCGACGGCGGCAATACGCGGCTCGTTGTCCACGCCCTGCGCGTAGACGAACGTCACATCTTTGCCATAGAGCGCACGCAGTGCCGAGAGCGGCGTCACGATGCGGGCCGGAACTACCTGCGAACTGCCGCCGCCCTGAAAAGCCGGATGATCGGCGGGCGCACCGATGACCGCGACCGTCTTGATGCTCTTGCGGTCGAACGGCAGCGACGAGCCGTCGTTCTTGAGCAGCACCGTTCCTTCTTCCGCGACCTTTTCGGCGATGGCCTGGTGCAGTGGCGTATTGAGGCTGCCGTGCTTGTTTTCGACGGGGTCCAGAATCTTCGCCTTGAGCATCATCATGGCGATCCGGCGCACCGACGTTTCGACGTATTTCTCGTCGATCTGGCCGTTCTTGATAGCCTGTTCGAGCGTCCAGCCGCGCCATTGCGACGGTCCGGGCATTGCGAGATCGAGACCCGCCTCGAGCGCCGCTGCGGTGGAGTGCGTGCCGGTCCAGTCCGACATGACCGCGCCTCTGAAACTCCAATCGTCGCGCAGCACGTTCTGCAACAGGATCTCGTTTTCCGACGCATAGACGCCATTCACGTGCGGATAGGCCGTCATGATGCTCCACGGATTCGCGTTCTTGATGATCCGCTCGAAGGCCGCGAGGTAGATTTCGCGCAAGGCCCGTTCGCTGACGACGGAGTCGCCGGAGTCGCGGCCGTTCTCCTGTTCGTTGGCGACATAGTGCTTGAGGGCGACGCCAGCGCCGGTTTTCTGCACCCCCTCGACATAGGCGGTTCCGATCATGCCGGTCAGCACCGGGTCCTCCGAGAACGTCTCGAAATTCCGCCCGCCGACGGGGATGCGGACGATGTTGACGTCCGGACCGAGGATCACGTCGACGCCCTGCGCGATGGTCTCTTCGCCGATGGCGCGGCCTTCTTGGCGGATCAGCGCCGTGTCCCAGGTGGCCCCCGCCGCTGCGCCGACGGGGAAGGCCGTCGAAGACAGGCTCTGGAAGGAACGCAATCCCGCCGGCCCGTCGGTCATCACCAGCCCGCGAACGCCGAGCCGTTCGATGGCGGGCAGGTGCCAATTATCCTGCCCCGACAACAGCGATATTTTCTCTTCGAGCGTCAGACGGCCGACGAAATCGTCAACCCGCGCGTCGGGAGAAAGGCTGGCGTCCTGGAACGGGTATTTCGGCGCCGCGTCGACTTGGACCGCACTTACAGCCAGAACAACCAGAGCGAGTGAGAGACAAATCCTCATTGACCCGATCTAGCGGAAATTTCTTGATATTGAATAAATCGAGCACCGTGCCGGCGGTCTTATAGTGCCACTTCGCGGCGCGTTATGTTTCGGCCGCTCGGACGACACGCGCTTGGAGGTATCGGCAATGCATATTCAAAACGTCTTCCTGTTCGATCTCGACGGCACGCTGGTCGACAGCGTCTACCAGCACGTCCTGGCGTGGCACGAGGCGCTGGACGAAGAAGGCATCGCGCTTTCAGTCTGGCGCATTCACCGCAAGATCGGCATGAGCGGCGGGCTTTTTACCGACCAGCTGCTTCGCGAGACGGGCTTGCCGATCACGCCGGAACTCCTGGCGAGGTTGCGCAGCCGTCACACCGAATCCTATAAGCGCAACGTGTCGTCGGTCAGACCTCTTCCGGGCGCGAAGGACCTGCTCGCCACGCTGACCGACGCGAAGATTCCATGGGCGATCGCCACCAGCGGGCGCATGGAAACGGCCGCACCCAATCTCGCCGCCTTGGGCGTCGACCCGGCAAAAGTCCCGGTGGTGACGCGCGACCAGGTCAAATATGCCAAGCCGGATCCGGATCTGTTCCTGGCCGCAGCCGAACGCCTTGGCGCTCCCATCGAAAACGCCGTGGTGGTCGGCGACAGCATCTGGGACATGCTGGCCTCCAGGCGGTGCCGCGCGCTGGGGGTCGGGCTGCTCTCTGGCGGCTATGGACAGGACGAGCTGGAGCGCAGCGGCGCCGTGCGGGTGTACGAAGATCCGCGCGATCTGTTGAAGCATCTGGACGAAGTCGGCGGCCGCCGTTGACGGCGCTTCGCTCATAAGTTGATCGTGCGCGAATCCACCATTCCGCCAAACGCCTGATTTTCCGCTTCGTCGAGCCGCGGCCGGCCCGACATGAACAGGCACGCAGGACTTCGTCGGCGTGGGCAGTCGATGCCGAGCCGACAAGGCCCTCTTCATCGACAGGATCGAGACCGTGGTTTTGCTCGATTCCGTCCGGGTGGTGCGCGCACCGCTCAGCAGGCGTGCCAGGAAAACCGCGGTTAATCCGCGGCGTCGATGACCAGGGCGTTTTGGCTTGGAACCATCCTCTTGTCTCCCCCCCAAGGCGACGTTCTTCAACCGTGGCGCAAGGGCCACATGACCCCCAAAATGACGCAACCAAACCGAATTCGACCGTGGCTCAAAGTCCACATGGCTCGCGAAATGATACAGCCGGTCAGTGGGCGCTGTCATATATTTATGGAAAGCGCACACCCATCCGGCTATCGTCGCGGCAACTGACCCCGCACATCCCGAGGGCGATCTTCGGCGCGTGGATAGAGGTTGGCCAACAGGAGAGGGAATCGAACAATGAACCGTAGATTGAAATTCTGTACGCAAACCGCTGTGGTTGCGTTACTTATTGGAGCGGGGGCAGCGCCTGCACTAGCCCAAGACCAGATCGAAACGGTCGTGGTCACGGGCTTCCGCGCATCGCTGGCCACCTCGCTGGAAGCGAAGAAGAACTCGGATCTGATCCTCGAGTCGATCACGCCTGAAGACATCGGCAAAATGCCCGATAAGGACGTCGCCGAATCGCTGCAACGTCTGCCTGGCGTGCAGATCGACCGTGCGGCCGGCGAAGGCACGCAGGTTCGCATCCGCGGCTTGTCGTACAACGTGACATTGCTCGACGGCGACGTCTTCGTCACCGGCCGTGAAATGTACACGACGGGCGAAGGCTCGGGCGCCGGCAACGGCAACGAGTTCCAGAACTCCATGGAAGGCATTCCGTCGTCCTTGATCGCCGGCGTCGATGTCTACAAGGACCCGAAAGCGAGCTTGGTTGCTGGCGCCTTGGGCGGCACCATCGACCTGCGCATCCGCAACGCGCTTGACGGCAAGGACGGTCTGACCATTGGCGGCAACATTGGCGGGAACTACAGCGAAGGCGCCAAGAACGTTACGCCGGGTGGTGCGGTCGTCGCCTCCTACAAGTTCAACGAGCAACTCGGCGTCATCGCCGCGCTCTCTTACGACGAACACGACGTTCTCGTTCGTGAAGCGCAGTCTCAGAACCGCAACGGCTGGACGGTCGCCGGTCCTGCGACGGGCGTCGATAACACTATCGGCAAGAATTACATCGAGCCGGAACTGTCGTATCTGACGCACAGTACGGTGGACCGTAAGCGGTTCGGCGGCTTCCTGGGCATCGATTTCAACCCGATCGCCTCGGTCCAGACCAGCCTGACCTGGTTCCATTCGAAGCTGGACGTCGACCGGCGCGACATCACGGACAAGGCCTTCACCCACTCGAACGGCGAAGCCCAGGGCCTTGATCCCCTCGCGACCTCCACCATTGATCCGAACGGCGTCATTTTGCAGGGCACCTTCCGGACGCACAGCGCGGAAACCGCGGCGATGGTCGAGGAAGACCATAACGTCGCCGACAACATCCAGGCCAATCTGAAATACGACGACGGCGGCAAGCTCCGCCTCAACGCCAAGTTCGCCTATGGCAAAGGCACGCTGAGGTCCGAGTTCATGCAAGCCGACGTTCGGCCGAGCGGCTACGGCATCGACAACTCCAACGGCTTTTTCAACGGTAACACCGAGGCCGCCTGGGCGGCTTCCGGGCATTCCGTCAATACGCCGTGGGCTGCGTATGCGGCCACCCTTACGCCCGACCAGTTGGCGTTCTTTGGGACTGTGGCCAACCCGTACCCGACCGCCACCTATAATTCGGTTACCGGCACGTACACTTCGAGCAACCCAGCCTTTGTCGACCAGGGGAAGTACAATCCTTGGAGCTATGTCGGCAACAGCAACGCCAATAAGAACTATGCCAATCCGCTGGGCTGCGGCGGCAACCAAGGCGTAAATCCCGGTTCGCCTAGCTGCAACTTCACTTACACCAACTATAAGGGGCTCTTCCCGATCGTCAGCTATGTGACGCCGGATCTCTTGACCAATCCGGCCTACATCGTGTTCAAGTCGAATTGGGCATGGGATGTCAAATCCCAGAACCAACAGTGGTCGGGCCGTTTAGATGGCGAATATGACCTTCTGGAGAAGGTGACGCTGTCGAGCGGTCTGCGTTATGCGACCAAGAACGTCAACTACGACTTTGGCCGCTATCTGGCGAATGCCTATGGCAACGGCAACTGCTCGTTCGGCGACAACCCCGATGGCGCGTGGGACGACACTTACGCCGCTGGTCAATACACCGTCGCTGGTGCTTACATCCCTGGTACTGGTGGCATCAACGGTCACAACGCCCCAACCCACGTCTTCGGCGGGGCAGGGTGCCCGAATGGCCAAGGCCAGCTCTCTTGGGAAGGGGACCAGACGATCCGCGGACCTTGGACCTATTACCAGGATCCGTCCTTGCCGAACGTCGATGTGCAGACCGGCACCAGCAATCCTGGACGCCTAGCCATGGTGAAGGACTTCTTCCCGGCAGCAGGCATCCAAAATTTGTTGACGCAGAATCCGGCTCTGATGGCGAAAGCCGGCCCGATCGGCTTCCTAGAGGCCGCCAACCCGAACATCCCTGTGGCCGATATCAAGCGCTTCAAGGATGTGATCAACTCCTTCAAGATTTCGAACAAAGTCTCTGAAGGCTACTTCATGCTGGACATCGGCCAGCCGGTCGACGGCTTCCATATCAATACTGGCGTGCGCGTCGTTCACACCCAGTTGGACATCGGCCAGTACACTCTTGGCGCGAACCCGGTCTATCTCAGTACGGCGAGCTGGAACGGCTTGCCGAACGACGCCGGGGCCACCTATGGCGTCACGCATCGTCAGTATACCGACATCCTGCCGAGCTTGAACGCGGTTGTAGACATCGCCGATGGGCAGAAGATCCGCTTCGCGGCCGCTCGCGTCATGGCAGAGCAGAACTATTGGCAGCTCGGCGCGGGTTTCTATACCAACTTCACGCACACTGTTGTCGGGACGCGCTGCAACGTCCATGTCCTCGCGTCCACTGGCGTTTGCTCGCCTGAAGGGTTCTTCTTCAATAGCGCTTCCGGCGGTAACAACCAGCTCGATCCGTATCGCGCCAATCAAATGGATCTGACGTACGAATGGTATTTCGGCACGCAGGGCCTGCTGAGCGGCGGCTTGTACTGGAAGAGCGTCGACAGCTTTACGCAGACGGCAATCATATCTGAAGTGTTGCCGGACGACTTCGGCGGCACGGCCGGCGGCGTTACGACCTTCACGAACGGCAGAGGCGGCCGCATCGAGGGCGTCGAGCTGAATGCTCAGTATGCCTTCGAAAACGGCTTCGGCTTCAATGCCAACTACACCTACGCCAAGTCTACGACGGCGAACGCCTCCAGCTTCGCCGCCCACCTGCCGTTCCCGGGCGTTGCGGCAAATGCCTACACCGTGCAGGGCTATTACGAGAATGGTCCGTTCCAGGGCCGCGTGTCTTATACCTGGAAGGGCGGCGCGTTGGATCCGAACTACAGCACCTTTGCGTTCGCGTCCATTTGTGCGACGGCGGGTTGCCCTGCCGGCGGCGCCATCAACACTTTGACCTACGCCGCGTATGACCGCTCTTATGGTCAGATCGATGCGCAGGTCAGCTACTCGTTCCTCGACCACTTCGGCATCGTTCTCGAAGGCCGGAACTTGGGTGGTTCTGCGACGAGCGCATATCTGCAGTTCAGAAACCAGCCCTTCCTCTATGATCAGAGTGGGCGCAGCTACGCGGTTAACATCAAGTTCAACTACTAAAATCGCGTGACACTTGGGAAGCGGCTGTCAATCGACAGCCGCTTCTTTTTTTTCAGAAGACCAAATCAAGCCGAGGAACGGATTGGAGTAGGCGTTACCAGACGGTGGGCCGGCTTAACGTGTTCAGTGAAAAGCTTGGCAATCGGTACGGCGCTTCTCTCTCCGCCGTTTTCCGGCCTCTCTCGGTCGGTGCTTTCCGCGCAAATCTTGGCTTCTGATTCACGGTCTTGACGGGGCTAGTTCCCTGTCATGATACCCTGCAAATGACTTCGGCGGCTTGCTAACCCAAGCCGCTTTTCTTTTACCGATCAAAGCGGAGCCGCAGCGACGAGACCTTCGTGGGGCACCGCGCGCAGTTCGCTGCTGCACCTTTATGAAAGACAGGCACAGAAATAGTTGGCTACAGGCGATCGCTGGCCTCGACCCAAAGCCGGGCGAGAGTCTCGATGCCGGTCGCGTCCGCTTCGTCGAACCGGCCGAAGAGCGGACTGTCGAGGTCGAGTACGCCGATCACGCGGCCGTCGGCGAAGAGCGGTACCACGAGTTCGGAATTGGAAGCGGCATCGCAGGCGATGTGTCCGGGGAAGCGATGCACGTCAGGCACCAGGATGGTCTGGCCCGCGGCTGCCGCCCCGCATACGCCCGTGCCCATCGCGATGCGCACGCAGGCGGGCCTTCCCTGGAACGGGCCGAGCACCAGCTCGCGCCCTTTCAGGAAATAGAAGCCGGCCCAATTGAGATCGGGAAGAATTTGCCAGATCAACGCCGAAAGATTGGCGGCGTTGGCGATGGCGTCGCGTTCGCCGGCGAACAGCCCGCGCGCCTGGCGCGCCAGATCTTCGTAGAGCTCGCCCTTCGCGTTCATTGCCCGCCGTCTTTCGCATGAACGACGGCCCAGCGGTCGGCATACAACCTGTGCCAGCCAACCGTCGCGTCCATGGCGCCGACAACCGGATTGTCGGCGGCGAAAATCGTCCAGCGCACATGGTATTTGTCGAGCGCCGCTCCCAGCGCCTGCTTGTCGGGGCGCACGATCTGCACATAGCGGCCGAGGAATTTCTCGCCGTAAAGCTCAACGCGGCCGTCGATGAAGGGCCGGACATCGTTGAAGATCAAATAGCCGCCGAAGGAGTAATCGTTGAGCACGGGCGTGTGCACAAGCGACGCCGGGACGTGAGCGAGCGCCGTGGCCGGTGTCGTGCCGCTGTCGCCGCGGACAAGCGGCAGCCAAAGACGCAACGCGGCCAGTGCGGCAAGAAGCACGGCGAAGGCCAGTCCGATGGCAAGGCCGTGACGCGCCTTTTCGTTGCGCGGGGGTGTCTGTAATGCGCGGCCGAGAGGCTCGGCGAGTATCAGCGGGCCGACGATGGCAATCAGCATGTGGTGGCGCATGTGGATCAGCGCGAGGTATAGCATGCCCAAAAGAACGGCGATCCGCAGCGGCTTCATCCGCGCGCCGTGCGACAACAGAACATAAAGCGCCACAGCGACGGCGACGGCCAGCGGCTGGAAGTCTTGGAAATTCGTCGGCGCCCATTCGTTGATCAGGTTGAGGCTCGGCATCGCCATGAGCTTGAATGGGAAGATCAATCCGTAAATCCCATGCGGGGAGATCATGGCCGCAAGCAACGACAGGCCGCCGAAAATACCCCAGTGCCGCAGCGCGGCGGCGCGAGTCTGCGATTCTTCCTCCACGGCCTCCAGCGCGAAGGGCAGGATCAGCAACAGCCCGATCAGAAAGCTCGAGTGCAGATTGGCCCACAGCACCATGAGCGGCAGAAGCTTCCACGACGGCGCCCGCCCCTCCTCGCGCGCGATAACCAGGCCGGCCGTCCACATCTCCAGCAGCGGCAGCGCCAGAAGATGCGGCCGCGCCAACAGGCTTCCCGCCGCGCAGGCGAGCGACAGCACGAGCGTGGCGGCCAGGGCGAGCCCGCCGAGCCACCGCGACAGATGGCGCGCCAGCAATCCCGCGGTGAGCGCCGCCGCGGCGCCAAACAGAAGAACCACGCCGCTCCAGCCCGCTCCGACATAGGCGAGCGCCATGGCGATTTCGGCGAGCCACTCGTGTGTTTGCCAGGGATGCCCGGCGAAGGTGTAGGAAAACGGGTCGATGCGCAGGACGGCCTGGTTGTCGAGCATCCAGCGGCCGGCGGCGATGTGCCAATAAGTGTCGGCGTCGTTGAGAACGGCGGGTGCGAACAGCACGACCGCAAACGCCGCAAGCGCGGCCCCCAAGGTGATCAGGCGCGCGTTCGACAGCGTTTTGGGCAAAGACAGCGCCAAGGAATGGCCCGTTTAAGGAAAGGCGGCTTCTTGCCTACGCGGTCGCTCGCGGAGAATCAAGAATCCCCCCGCCCGAAGGATTTAACCGCCGGAATCGGCGATCGCCTGGCGCACGGTCGCGCTCAACCGGCCCTTGTTGGCGTATTCCCAGCTCCCGCCATAACCGACGTCGTCGACGCGCCAGCCCGCCTTCGTCTTCGTCAGATAGACCGTGTCCGTCCAGCGTATCGGCGTGTCTTTCTTGTCGTCATAGACGAGATTGACGGCGCAGCTCGCCTGCGCGCCGCTCATCTTGCAGGCGCCGATCTTGTACGAGGTGGCGCCTTCGAACATCGAGGTGAAGAGATCGCCCTCGATGAGCGGCGGCGAATCCTTGTTCGCCTTGTTGAACTTTATCTCGGCGGCGTTGCCGTCGGCGAGAAGCTTGTCGAGGGCCGCGGATATGAACGGCGCGTATTTGGCGCGTCCGGCCGCGTCCGGAATGCCGTCGGACGGATGGAACGTGGAATAAACCGCATAGAAACCTTCCGCCGTCTTGGCCGGCGAGTCGGCGGCAAAGCCGGCAACGGCCGCAAGCGCGACCGATGCGAGGCAGAGCGCGAAGAAACGTGGCATATTCATGGACATTCCTCCAGCAAATCGCGGATTTCACACAGTAGAACGACGTCTTCGGGCGGTCTAACGTGGTAACGGCGTTTTCCGGTCCGCCACTCTATTCGCGCTCAGGGATCAGCGGTTTGGCCTGCAGCAGGGTCATCAGCAGCCAGCCGGAACAACCGCCCATGGCGGCGCCTAGTATGTTGGCGATTTCGTCGTAAAAGCTTGGATCGCGCCCGGTGAAGCCCTGTAGGATTTCGAGCATGCCGCCCAGAACCGCCAGCACCAAGACCGCCCAGACGGCCGGTCTGCGCGCTTCAAGGGCCACGGTCGCCAATCCTGCCAGACCGAAATAAGCTATAAAATGCAATATCTTATCCCAAATCACCACTTCCAGATCGGGAGGGTTGGGTGTCAGTTCACCCCAGACCACCAGCAAAACGGCTGGCCAGAACAGGTAAAGGGCTAATAGATGGCTCCATTTCATAAATCTCTGTCTCCACACCGAGAATGCACGCCTCTTTGTATGCATCGCAGCATATTGCCATGGAAAATGGCGAAATCGCGTTAAACCTTGCACAGGCTTGCAAATAAATGCGCCTTCCGTGTAAGACGCCCCTTCTCATGAGCCGACCGGCGAAAGGGCATGCCGTGGCGGCTCCAAACGGCAACCTCCATGGCCGGGCTTGACCCGGCCACCCAGGAGAAAAAAGGAGACCAAAATGCCCAAGATGAAGACCAAGTCGGGCGCCAAAAAGCGCTTCAAACTCACGGCCAAGGGCAAGATCAAGCACGGCCAAGCTGGCAAGCGCCACCACCTGATTCGCCATACCAACGCCCAAATCCGTGATCTGCGCGGTACTTCCACGTTGAGCAACAGCGAAACCCAGCGCATCAAGCGCTGGATGCCGTACGCGTAGGAGGCAAGAACCATGTCCCGAGCCCCCCGCGCAGTCCCGTCGCACGCCCGCCGCAAGCGCGTCTTCAAGGCCGCCAAAGGCTTTTATGGCCGCCGCAAGAACACGATCACGTCGGCCAACGCCGCCGTCGACCATTCGCTGCAGCACAATTACATCGGCCGCAAGGAGAAGAAGCGCAACTTCCGCGCTCTGTGGATCCAGCGCATCAACGCGGCCTGCCGCGAGCACGGCCTCACCTACAGCCGATTTATCAGCGGGCTCCTCAGGTGCGGGATCGAGATCGACCGCAAGGTCCTTGCCGATCTCGCCGTCAAGGAGCCCGAGGCCTTCAAGGCTCTGGTGGATCAGGCGGGCGGCGCGAAAGCGTAATTCAGACCTCATCGGAGCCGGTGGACCTTGGCAATTGCCAAGGTCCGTGATTCAAGCGGTTTCTGAGGTTTTCTATGAGCGACATTCAATCCCTCGAGCGTCAGATCCTCGACGCCATTGCAGGCGCCGCCGACGAAGTGGCGCTGGAAGCCGTACGCGTCTCCGCGCTTGGCAAGAAAGGCGCCGTCAGCGAGCTGTTGAAGACGCTGGGCGCCATGACGCCCGACGAGCGCAAAACGAACGGCCCGCTGTTCAACACGCTGCGCGACCGGGTGGCGGCGGCGATCGCCGCGCGCAAGGCGACGTTGGAGGAGGACTCTCTCAACACGCGGCTTGCGTTCGAACGCGTCGACGTCACCCTGCCCCCGCGGCCCGAGGCCGCCGGTACGGTTCATCCGGTCAGCCAGGTGCTGGATGAAGTCACGGCGATCTTCGCTGACCTCGGCTTTGCCATCGCCGAAGGCCCGGACGTCGAATTCGACGATTACAATTTCACCAAGCTCAACATCCCGCCCGATCATCCGGCGCGCCAGATGCACGACACGTTCTACGTGGCCAAGCAGGCCGACGGCTCACGCCACGTCCTGCGCACGCATACCTCGCCGGTGCAGGTGCGCACCATGCTGAAGCAGAAGCCGCCGATCCGCATCATTTCACCGGGGCGCACCTATCGCGTGGATTCCGACGCCACCCATTCGCCGATGTTCCATCAGTTCGAAGGCCTAGTGATCGACGAGGTCACCCATCTGGGTCATCTCAAATGGGTGCTGGAGGAATTCTGCAAGGCGTTCTTCGAAGTTGATCAGGTGGAGATGCGCGCGCGTCCCAGCTTCTTTCCCTTCACCGAACCCAGCGTGGAATGGGATCTGCGCTGCGACCGTTCGGGCGGACAGATCAAATTCGGCCAAGGCAACGACTGGCTGGAGCTGGCCGGCTCGGGCATGGTGAACCCGCGCGTGCTGGAAAATTGCGGCATCGATGCGAAGCGCTATCAGGGCTACGCCTTCGGCGGCGGCATCGACCGACTCGCTATGCTGAAATACGGTATTCCAGACATCCGCTCCTTCTTCGAATCCGATCTGCGCTGGCTCAGGCATTACGGCTTCGCGGCTTTGGACGTTCCGACCTTGGACGGGGGCCTCAGCCGATGAAATTTCCGCTCTCCTGGCTGAAGGATCATCTCGACACCGACGCCGATGCCGCGACTATCGCCGACAAGCTGACCAGCATCGGGTTGGAAGTGGAAGCGGTGGAGGATGCCAGCGCGCGGCTGAAGGATTTCATTGTCGCCAACGTGATTTCCGCGGAAAAGCACCCCAATGCCGACAAGCTGAAATTGTGCATGGTGGATACGGGGGACGGCACGCCGGTGCAGGTCGTCTGCGGCGCGCCAAATGCGCATACCGGCATGAAAGGCGTGTTCGCACGGCCGGGCGTGGTCATTCCGGTCAGCGGCGAGGCGCTGAGGGTCGCCACCGTCCGCGGCGTGGAATCGCGCGGCATGTTGTGTTCGGGGCGCGAGCTGCTGCTCTCTGACGACCACGACGGCATCATCGAGCTTACCGCCGACGCCAAGGTCGGCGAGCCGGCGGCCGCAGTGCTCGGCCTCACCGATGCCGTGATCGACGTCGCCATCACCCCCAATCGCGGCGATTGCACCAGCGTTTATGGAATCGCGCGCGATCTGGCGGCCGCCGGCCTCGGCAAGCTGAAGACACTACCGGTCAAACCCGTCGCGGGCAAATATCCCTGCCCGAAAAAGATCGCCCTCAACTTCACGCTCGAAACCAAATCCGCTTGTCCGTTGTTCGCCGGGCGCTTCGTGCGCGGCGTGAAGAACGGGCCCTCGCCCAAATGGGTGCAGGATCGCCTGAAGGCCATCGGCCTGCGTCCGATCTCGGCTCTGGTCGACGTCTCCAACCTGATCGCGCACGACCGTGGCCGGCCGCTGCACGTTTTCGACGCCGACAAGCTGGTGGGCAACATGCAGGCCCGTCTGGCGAAGGATGGCGAAACGCTGCTGGCGCTTGACGACAAGACCTATACGCTCGATTCCGAAATGTGCGTGATCGCCGATGACGCCGCCGCGCGCGGCATTGCCGGCGTCATGGGCGGTGAGGAAACTGGCTGCAGCGAAACCACAGTGAACGTCTTCATCGAGTCGGCGTATTTTGATCCGGCGCGCGTCGCGGCGACCGGACGCAAGCTGCAACTGCAATCGGACGCGCGCTACCGCTTCGAACGCGGCGTCGATCCCGAATTTGTGGTGCCGGGCCTGGAACTGGCGACACAGCTCATCCTCGATTGGTGCGGCGGGGAACCGTCGGACATCGTGGTGGCGGGCGCGATTCCGCCTCGGCGGCGCGGGATCGAATTTTCGCCCGCTGCCGTGAAGCGGCTGGGTGGGCTCGACGTGCCGAAGGACAAAATCGTCCGTATCCTGACCAATCTCGGCTTTGCCGTGGAAGGTTCCGATCCGCTGCAGGTGGTTCCGCCATCCTGGCGCAGCGATGTCGACGGCGTAGCCGATCTGGTCGAAGAAATCGTGCGCATCTACGGCTTGGAGCATGTGCCATCCGTGCCGATGTCGCGGCCGGACGCGATTGCGCGCCCAGTGTTGACGCCGGCGCAGAAGCGCGTGCGCCTGGTGCGCCGCGCGCTGGCCGCCCGCGGCTTCAACGAAACGATCTCCTTCACCTTCGTCCCGCGCGCGCACGCGGCCCTGTTCGGCGGCGGCGACGACGCGCGCCAGCTCGAAAACCCCATCGCCGCCGATCTGGATGCTTTGCGCCCCTCGCTTCTGCCTTCGCTGCTGGCAGCGGCGCAGCGCAACGTGGCACGCGGCTTTTCCGACCTGATGTTGTTCGAAATTGGAGCCGCTTTCGACAGCGGCATGCCGGGCGACCAAAAAACCGTGGCCTCCGGGATTCGCATCGGCAGCGGCGTGCGCAGCTGGGCAAAATCCTCCCATCCGGCCGACGCCTTCGACGCCAAAGCCGACATGCTGGCGGTTCTCGAAGCCGCGATGGGCTCGCCCATGTCCGCGCCGGTGAAAGCAGGCGCGCCGTCCTGGTACCACCCCGGCCGCTCGGGAATGCTGGCCTTGGGGCCGAAGATGTTGGCCATTTTTGGCGAACTGCATCCCAAGGTGCTGGCGACATTCGACCTCAAAGGCCCCGCCTGCGCTTTCGAGGTCTTCCTCGACGCCATCCCCGAGTCCAAATCCAAGAGCAACGCGAGCTTCGCGCCGTCGCCTTACCAAGCGGTGGAGCGCGATTTCGCCTTTGTGGTCGACGCTAAAGTGACTGCCGAAGAAATCGTCCGGGCGGCCAAGGGGGCGGAGCGCGCGCTGATCGAAACGGTCTTGGTATTCGACGTCTATGAAGGCAAAGGTGTGCCCGAGGGTAAGAAATCCATCGCCATTGCCATCAGACTGCAACCGAACGACCGCACATTGACCGACGCGGAGATCGACGCAATCGGCCAGAAGATCGTCGCCGCCGTAGTGAAGGCGACGGGCGCAACGCTGCGGAGCTGATATGCGGGACACCAAGACGTTCGACGCCAAATCGTCCCTCGCCTTCGTCGTCGCTTTCGGTATCGTCAGTCTGTTCGCCGATGCGGCTTATGAGGGCATGCGCGGCATTTCCGGCCCGTTCCTGGCGACTTTGGGCGCCAGCGGCTTCGCCGTCGGACTGATTGCCGGGCTGGGCGAGCTTTCCGGTTACATGCTGCGTCTGTTCTCCGGCCGCCTGGCGGATTCGACGCGCGCCTATTGGCCGATCACGCTCGCGGGTTATGTCGTTCAGATGCTGGCGGTGCCGGCGCTGGCGCTGGCGGGAAACTGGCAGATGGCGGCGGTGCTCATCGTTCTGGAGCGCGCCGGCAAGGCGATCCGCAGTCCGTCGCGCGACGTCATGCTGAGCCGCGCCGGCGAGCATATCGGCCAAGGCTGGGCGTTCGGCCTGCACGAAGTATTGGATCAGGTTGGCGCCATGGCGGGCCCGCTGATCGCCGCTCTGGTCCTAGCAATCCATCACGACTACCGCGCGGCCTTCGCCTGGCTGGCGGTACCCGCGGCCGTCACTCTCATCCTGGTATTTGCCTTGCGTTTCCGTTACCGCGCCGCAGGCGTGGTGGCGCCCAGCCCGAAGGACGAAGCCGCCGCGAAGAACTTCTCGCGCGCCTTCTGGCTGTACGCCGCGGCGTCGGCCCTGGTGGCTTTCGGCTTTGCCGATTTCACGCTGATTTCCTTCCATTTCGGACGCACCGGCACGGTTCGCGGCGACGCCATCGCCATTTTCTACGCGGCGGCGATGGCGTCCGCCGGGATCGCTTCGCTCGTCTTCGGACGCTGGTTCGACCGTGCCGGCCTGAAAGTGATTTTCCCCGGCATCGCGCTCGGCATCGCCGTCGCGCCGCTGGCGTTTTTCGGCGGGTTCTGGGCCGCGCTCGCCGCCACGCTGGCCTGGGGCGCCAGCCTTGGCGTGCACGAAGCGGTGATGTCGGCCGCCGTCGCCAAGCTGGTGCCGCTATCGGCGCGGGCGCGCGCCTACGGCATTTTCACTGCGCTGTTCGGCACAGCCTGGTTCGCCGGCAGCGCCTTGCTGGGCGCGCTCTACGACGTGTCCCTCCCCGCTCTGGTGGCGGTGGCCAGCTTGGCGCAGTTCCTCGCCTTCATTCCGCTGCTGCTCGCCGTGCGCGCGAGCCGGAAACTATTTTAATGCGATAGCCAATAGACCATCGCCGGATTCGGCCGCGCCACGAAACATTCCTCGTCGAGGTGATAAAAGCGGATCAACGACAGCACCGAATCGGCCTCAGTCTTGTCGTCGCCGAAATCGGCGATCCATTGCACACCGTCGACGATCTTCCAGCGATGGCCGATATGCGCCGCATGCGCGGTGGTCGGGTTGAAGGCGATGCAGTCCGCTGCGCCCATCCGCCCGCCCGGCATTGCTGCGCCACGCTTCCAGTATGCCACCGGTGCCGTGCCGACATGGCATTTGCGGTCGAATCGGTAATGACGGATCGTTGCCAGCACACGCAGGGCGTTGCGCTCGTCGCTGCCTGCCTCGGCCAGCGTTTCTTTGCCGGCCATGACTTTCCAGGACGTCCCGGCCTGGACCGCCTGCACCGTGGCGGGATCGAAAGCAACGCAGGTTTCGTCTGGTTTCTGCGACGCTCCGCTGCGAACGCCTCCGCCCCACCCTGTGCCTTGGCCGGAGTTGTTCTCCCAGCTTTGGCCGATCGGCCCCGCCCAAGTGGTGTGTTTCAGCCTGCCCGTCATGTCGAAATCATGCCGGCCGGAGCCGTCGACGAATTCGGTCAGCGCCTCGAACGCAAGCTCGCCGGGTCCCCCTTCGCGGATGATGATCTGCTTGCGGGCGAAGCCCGAGTTGAAGGCCGCCGAGATGCTGGTCACGTCACCTGATTGCGGACTGGCGGTGTAGCTTCGGGCCTCCACCAAGCCCCAATTGCATTCGATCGGATGGCAATCGCCGTAGATACGGACGCTGACATGGTTGCCGCCAGCCGGGCTGATTTGGACATGGGCGATGCCGCTGGCGTCGCGGCCGGCATTTTCCCAATTGCCGTAGAGGTCCGTCACGTCGGCGCGGGCCGCGGCCAAAAGGCAAAAGGCGGCGATGGAGGCGGCAAAAAGACCCGTCTTCGCCATGTCCGAACCCTCCCGGCGCCGAGGCCGGCTGCACCCTCCGAGAGCTTTAGCCCAAATCCGGGGCGCAATGAACCGGGCTGCTGGACGGCGCCGGGTCACGCCGCTATTACCCCCGCTTCATGACCGACCTGGCGCACATCCGCAACTTCTCCATCGTGGCTCATATCGACCATGGCAAATCGACCCTGGCCGACCGGCTGATCCAGCTCACGGGCGGGCTGACCATCCGCGAGATGAAGGACCAAGTGCTTGATTCCATGGACATCGAGCGCGAACGCGGCATTACCATCAAGGCCCAAACGGTGCGCCTCACCTACACGGCCAAGGACGACGAGACCTACACCCTCAACCTTATGGACACGCCAGGTCATGTGGACTTTGCCTACGAGGTATCGCGCTGTCTCGCCGCCTGCGAGGGCGCGCTCTTGGTGGTGGACGCCAGCCAGGGCGTCGAGGCGCAGACCTTGGCCAACGTCTACCAGGCCATCGACGCAGGTCTCGAAATCGTTCCGATTCTCAACAAAGTGGACCTGCCCGCCGCCGAGCCGGACCGCATTCGCCAGCAGATCGAGGACGTGATCGGGCTGGATGCGTCGGAGGCCATACCCATTTCCGCCAAGACCGGCCTCAACATCGAAGAAGTCCTGGAGGCGGTCGTCCATCGCCTGCCCCCGCCCAAGGGCGAGACGCAGGCGCCGCTCAAAGCCCTGCTGATCGATTCCTGGTACGACGCCTATCTCGGCGTCATCGTCCTGGTGCGCATCGTCGACGGCGAGCTGAAGAAGGGCCAGAAGATCCGCATGATGGCGTCGGGCGCGGCGTACCAGGTGGAGCGGGTCGGCGTCTTCACCCCCAAACAGGTGCTGGTGGATTCGCTGACGGCGGGCGAGGTCGGCTTCATCACCGCCCAGATCAAGGAAGTGGCCGAGACCCATGTCGGCGACACCATCACCGACGACAGAAAGCCGGCAAAGGAGGCACTGCCGGGCTTCAAGCCGGCGCAACAGGTGGTGTTCTGCGGCCTGTTTCCCGCCGACGCGGCCAAGTTCGAAGATTTGCGCGAAGCCTTGTCCAGGCTGCATCTCAACGACGCCAGCTTCACCTACGAAACCGAAACCTCCGCGGCGCTCGGTTTCGGCTTTCGCTGCGGCTTCCTGGGCCTTTTGCACCTGGAAATCATCCGCGAGCGGCTGGAGCGCGAATTTGACCTCGACCTGATCGCCACCGCGCCGAGCGTGATCTACCGCATCCATCTGACCGACGGCTCGATGATCGAGCTGCACAATCCCGCCGACATGCCCGATGTCGCCAGAATCGACAAGATAGAGGAACCATGGATCAGGGCGACGATCTTCGTGCCCGACGAACATCTGGGCGCGGTGCTCAAGTTGTGCGAGGACCGCCGCGGTTCGCAGATCGAACTCACTTACGCCGGCAGCCGCGCCCTGGTGGTTTACCGCCTGCCCTTGAACGAAGTGGTGTTCGATTTCTACGACCGGCTGAAATCGGTGAGCCGCGGCTATGCCAGCTTCGATTACCATGTCGAGGGCTATCACGAAGGCGATCTGGTCAAGATGTCGATCCTGGTCAACGACGAGGCGGTGGACGCCCTGTCGATGATCGTCAACCGCGCGCGCGCGGAAGCGCGCGGACGCGCCATGTGCGAGAAGCTGAAAGAGCTGATCCCGCGCCACCTGTTCAAGATTCCGATTCAGGCGGCCATCGGCGGCAAGATCATCGCGCGCGAAACTATCTCGGCGCTGCGCAAGGACGTCACGGCGAAATGCTATGGCGGCGACGTCACCCGCAAGCGCAAGCTCCTCGACAAGCAGAAAGAGGGCAAGAAGAAGATGCGCCAGTTCGGCAAAGTGGACATTCCCCAGGAAGCCTTCATCGCCGCGCTGAAGATGGACAGCGATTAGGCCGGGTCTCGCGCAACCGCTCCCGGGATGCTTGAGCACCGCTGTAATTCGTGCATTCTGGCACTCGATGTCTATCGTCGCCCTGATCGATTACGGCTCCGGCAATCTGCGTTCGGCGGAAAAGGCTCTGGCGCGTGCGGCGGAAGAACGCAGCACCGGCCACACCATCGCCGTCACCGCTGATCCGGCCGTGGCCGCCAAAGCGGAACGCATCGTGCTGCCGGGCGTGGGCGCCTTTGCTGATTGCATGGCGGGGCTGAAGGCCCTGCCCGGCATGGTCGAGGCGCTGAGCGAAGCCGTGCTCGTACGCGGCACCCCGTTTCTCGGCATCTGTGTCGGCATGCAGCTGCTGGCCGGCGTCGGGCGTGAGTTCGGCGATCATCCGGGGTTGGACTGGATCAAGGGCGACGTGGTGCGAATGACGCCCTCCGACCCGGCCCTCAAAATCCCACACATGGGTTGGAACGAGCTTGCCTTCGCTCGCCCGCATCCGCTGTTCGCAGGGCTGGAGCCGGGCGCGCACGCTTATTTCGTGCATTCCTATGTCATCCGCCCGGCCGATTCCGCCGCGGTCTTGGCGACCACCGATTACGGCGGGCCGTTCGCGGCGGCCATCGGACGCGCTAACATCGTGGGTACCCAATTTCATCCCGAGAAGAGCCAGGCCACGGGCCTCACCACTCTCGGCAATTTCCTGAGGTGGATGCCGTGATCATCTTTCCTGCCATCGATCTGAAGGATGGTCGCTGCGTGCGCCTGAGGCGTGGCGAAATGGACACGGCCACTGTCTTCAGCGACGATCCGGCCGCACAGGCGCGCGCCTTTGCCGACGCCGGCTTCGAATGGCTGCATTGCGTGGACCTGAACGGAGCCTTCGAAGGCCGTTCGGCGAATGGCGAGGCCGTCAAGGCGATCCGCGCGGCCGTCACGCTTCCCATTCAGCTCGGCGGCGGCATCCGCGACATGAAAGGCGTGGAAGCCTGGCTTGGCGCCGGCATTACCCGGGTGATCCTGGGAACGGCCGCGCTTACCGATCCCGTCTTTGTGAGACAGGCCGCACGGGCTTTTCCCGGCCGGATCGTGGTAGGCGCCGATGCCAAAGGCGGCCGGATTGCCACCTGGGGCTGGGCGGAAACCACGGAACTGACGCCCGCAGAACTGGGCGAGCGCTTCGAGGATGCGGGCGTAGCGGCGATCCTGTTCACCGATATCGATCGGGACGGATTGCTGCACGGCGTGAATGTCCGGGCCACCGCGGCGCTAGCCCGGGCCGTCAACATCCCCGTCATTGCTTCAGGGGGCGTGTCAGGCCTTGCAGACATAGAGGCTTTGTTGGGGGCGGGGGAACCGAATATTGCCGGTGTTGTAATTGGGCGGGCGCTGTATGACGGCCGCATCGACGCCAAGACGGCGTTAGCGTTGGTGAACAGCGTTTGAAAGAAGTGAAGAACTTCTTGATTATACTTAATATTTCGTAAAATTAGGAAGTTATCAACCGTTCCTGAGTCGGCGTGTTAAGTCATCGAGCTGCTCCAAGGATTTGTAGGAAATTCGCACCTCGCCGCCCTTATCCCCTTTGTGTAGAATCTTAACGTTGAGCCCTAAACTATTGGAAATGCTTTGTTCCAGTGCTTTTGTGTTCGGATCCTCCACAGGCCGCTTGTGGATCTTTCCCTTTTTGACCTGCGAACGCTGTTCGGCCTCTCGTACATTCAGGGCGCCGGCCAGGATTTCGCGTGCCCGTGCTTCGGGGTCGGCCACGCCGATCAAGGTCCGCGCGTGGCCGGCCGTCAACCGCCCGTCGCGGACCATCGCCTTAACGCTCTCGGGCAGTTTCAACAGGCGCAGCGTGTTGGCCACATGGCTGCGGCTCTTGCCGACTTCGCTCGCCAGCTTGTCCTGGGTATAGGCGAAGCGGTCCATCAACTCGTGATAGGCGGCGGCCTCTTCGATGGCGTTGAGGTCCGAGCGTTGGACGTTCTCGATGATGGCAAGTTCGAGCGCCTCGCCGTCGCTCATCTCGCGCACGATGACCGGCACGTCGTGCAGCTTGGCGAGCTGGGCCGCGCGCCAGCGCCGTTCGCCCGCCACGATCTCGAACGTATTGGGATCGCCAGTGATCGGCCGCACCAGGATCGGCTGGAGGATACCTTTCTCTTTCACCGATTGGGCGAGATCGTTCAGATCTTCTTCGGCGAAGCGCTTGCGCGGCTGAAAGCGATTGGGTTTGAGGAACGCGGTCGGCATGGTGCGGGGGGCGCGGTCGCGCGCTTCGCCACGCGTCGGCACTGCCTCTTCGCCGATCAGAGCCGAAAGGCCGCGACCCAAGCCGCGCGGACGCATGTCCTCTGCCAAACTTCTAGCCTCCGCGCTCATGCGGCTGCCCGCACTCGTTCGCGCTGAATGAGTTCGCCCGCAAGCTTGATATAGGCCTGACTTCCCGGACATCTGAGATCGTAGACCAGTGCCGGCAAGCCGTGGCTCGGCGCTTCGGAAATACGCACGTTGCGCGGGATCATCGTGTTGTAGACCTTGGCGCCCATATGTTCGCGCACGTCGGCGGCGACCTGGTCCGAGAGGTTGTTGCGCTTATCGAACATGGTCAACACGATGCCCTGGATTTCCAGCGACGGATTCAGATTCACGCGCACCAGTTCGATGGTTTTGAGCAACTGGCTCAATCCTTCGAGAGCGAAAAATTCGCATTGCAGCGGCACCACCACCGCATCGGCCGCCACCATCGCATTGACTGTGAGCAAAGTGAGCGACGGCGGGCAATCGATCAGCACATAGGAGAACGGTGATGATCCGTGTACGGAATATTCCGCCAGCGCGTCTTTGAGCCGGAAATTACGCCGTGCCACGTCGATCAGCTCGAGTTCGGCGCCCGACAGATCCACCGTGGAGGGCACCAGCGACAGCCGCGGAATGCGCGTGGACACGATGGCCTCACCAAGGCGCGCCTGGCCCATCAGCACGTCGTAGGTGGTGAGCTTGCGTTCGCTGCGCGGGATGCCGAGCCCGGTGGAAGCGTTGCCTTGCGGATCGATGTCGACGATCAGCGTCGGTTCGCCGACCGCCGCCAAAGCCGTTCCCAGATTGATGGCCGTGGTGGTCTTGCCCACGCCGCCCTTCTGGTTGGCGACGACCAGGACACGCGGTTGGCGATTAGCGATTTCGATCATGGCCTAACTCTCGGATCTCCAAAACGACCCCGAAAGGATGCGTTACGCTGGGATGCTCCCGGACTTTCATCCTCCAAGATTTACGGACCTCGGTCAATTCAACCCCTACATTTTGACCCTTCAAGAACAAGCAAACCGTGCCTGGGCCGGCAAAATGCTGTGCATATTCAAGCAACTCGGGCAAGGGTGCACAGGCACGCGCCGTCAACACATCGAACGTCGCCCTCGCCGTCTCTTCGATCCGCTCATTGCGGACGGCAACGGCAAGTCCCAGCCGGTCAACGACGGCGCGTAAGAAATCCGCCTTTTTTCGGGTTGCTTCGAAGAGCGTCACCGCCATCCGTTCTCGCAGCAAGACGGCCAGGACCAGCCCCGGAAAGCCGGCCCCGCTACCGAGATCGGCCAGCGTCTTGGCCTCGCGCGGGATCAAAGGCGCGAGCTGGGCGCTGTCCAGGACATGCCTTTGCCAGACCTCGTCCAGAGACGCCTTGGAAACGAGATTGTGGCGGGCATTCCAATCCGTCAGCAGGCCGATATAGGCCTTCAGCCGCGCCAATGTTTCACGTGAAACACCGGTCGCGGCCGCGAATTCTTCCGGCCCGAAAGGTTCAGGCTGCGTTGCGGACGGATTTGACATAAGCCAGCACCAGGGTCAGAGCGGCTGGGGTGACCCCATCGATGCGGGACGCCTGCCCCAGTGTGGCTGGCCGGATCGCAGCCAGCTTTTGCGCCGCCTCGGCCGACAGGCCGCAGACGGCGGAATAATTCAGTTCGCCCGGCAAACTCAGAGACTCATCGCGGCGGAACGCCAAAATATCCGCCTCCTGCCGATGCAGATAGCCGGCATATTGGGCGTCGATCTCAAGCTGTTCCGCGGCATCCGGTTCGAGGTCCTGCAATTCCGGCCAGATGCCGGCCAGCAGCGGGAAATCCACGCCCGGCAGGCCGAGCAGCTCGATGGCGGTGCGCCGTGTCCCGTCCAGCCGCGCCATGATGCCATGCTTCTGGGCTTCATTTGGGGTGAGGTTGAGCACGCGCATCCGCGTCCGCGCTTTGTCCAGCCGCTCCATCTTGGCGGCGAAGGCACCTCGGCGCTCGGCGCCGATCAAGCCCGCCTTGTCGAAAACGGGAGTCAGGCGCTGGTCGGCATTATCGGCCCTGAGCGTCAGGCGGTACTCGGCCCGCGAGGTGAACATGCGATAGGGTTCACTGACGCCTTTGGTGACCAAATCGTCGATCAAAACGCCGATATAGGCCGTGGCTCTGTCAAGAATGACCGGATCGGCCGCGCCGAACCCGCCGGCCGCCCGCGCCGCATTCAGCCCGGCCATCAAGCCTTGCGCAGCGGCTTCCTCATAGCCCGTCGTGCCATTGATCTGGCCGGCCAGGTAAAGGCAAGGGACGCGCTTGCTCTCCAGCGATGGCAACAGCTCGCGCGGATCGACAAAATCGTACTCGATGGCATAGCCCGGCCGGCGGATGCTGGCCTTTTCCAGCCCAGGAATGGTCTTCAGCAGGGCGATCTGCACGTCTTCCGGAAGGGAGGTAGAAATCCCATTGGGATAGACCGTGTTGTCTTCCAGCCCTTCCGGCTCCAGGAAAATCTGATGGCTACTGCGGTGAGCGAAGCGCACCACCTTGTCCTCAATGGAGGGGCAATAGCGCGGGCCGCGGCTCTCGATCTGGCCGGAATACATGGGCGCGCGATGCAGATTGGCGCGGATGACCGCGTGCGTCTGCTCGTTTGTCCGCGTGATGTGGCAGGCGACCTGGGGCGTCGTGATCGCGGCGGTCAGGAAGGAGAACGGCGAGGGCGGATCGTCGCCATGCTGAACCTCCAGACTTGCCCAATCGATGGTCGAGCCGTCCAGGCGGGGAGGGGTCCCGGTCTTCAGCCGTCCCATGGCAAAGCCAAGCCCATACAGCGTGTCCGATAGGCCGATCGACGGCGCTTCCACGCCCTCGCCTTCGAACTTCGAGCGCCCGGCCACCGCCCGGCCGGCTGCGATCTTGACCTCACCGCAATGGATCAGGCCTTTCAGGAACGTGCCCGTCGTCAGGACCACGGCCCCGGCGCGCAAAGCCTCGCCTTCCGCCGTAACCACCCCAGCCACGCGTCCGCCGGACAGGATCAGATCCTCGGCGGCGCCTTCACGGATTTCCAGGTTCGCCGTGGCTTCCAGTGCGGCTTGCATGACCTGGCGGTAAAGCTTGCGGTCAGCCTGGGCGCGCGGCCCGCGCACCGCCGGACCCTTGCGGCGATTGAGGATACGGAACTGGATTCCGGCCGCATCGGCCACCTGGCCCATCAGCCCGTCTGCCGCATCGATCTCACGCACCAGATGGCCTTTGCCGACCCCGCCGATGGCGGGATTGCAGGACATCTCGCCCAGGGTAGCGCGCTTGTGGGTGAGGAGCAGGGTCTTCGCTCCGGCGCGCGCGGACGCCGCGGCCGCCTCACAGCCGGCATGACCTCCGCCGATGACGATGACATCGTATCCGCTCATGGCGCGCTCAATAGGCGAGGGGATTGGCCTCCGCAAGCGCTGGGCGATGTTTCACGTGAAACACTCACTTCCCAATGCAAAAATCGCGGAAGATGGTGTCGAGCAGCTCCTCCACGTCAACTCGGCCTGTGATACGGCCCAGCGAGCGCAGCGCCAGCCGCAGGTCCTCTGCGAAGAGCTCGGGCTGCTGCGCTCCTGCCGCCCGCTGCAAGGCCGCCACCGCTTCGCCCAAGGCATGTCGGTGGCGCGGCCGGGTGAGCAACGGCGCATCGCCGCCGCCTTCCAGCCGCTCCTTGGCCACGGTAGTGATGGCCGCTATCACCGCCTCTAAGCCCTCGCCGGTCTTGAGTGACAGCTTCAGGCCCTCTCGCTTGACAGGCCAGGGCAAGTCGACCTTGTTCCAGACGGTCAGACATGGTTTGTTAACCATATTGTCCGGCAGAATTACCGATGAATTCGCGTCACTCCCATCTAACAGCAGCAGAACGAGATCCGCCGCTTGCGCCCGCGCCAGAGCGCGGCGCACGCCTTCGGCCTCCACCGCTTCGCTGGCTGCCCGCAAACCGGCGGTATCGGCCAGAATCACCGCATAGCCGCCCAGATCCATCCGCACTTCGATCACGTCCCGCGTGGTGCCTGTGGTTTCGGAAACAATCGCCACGTCGCGCCCCGCTAGAGCGTTTACCAGCGAACTCTTTCCGGCGTTCGGTGGACCGATCACTGTTAGGAACAGCCCTTCGCGCACCAGCTCGCCGCGCCGCGCGTCGTTCAGATGAGTTTCAATCGCTTTGCGGACGCTTTCGGCCGACCGCCGCACTTCGGCCAGCACGTTATCCGGCAAGTCCTCGTCCGAGAAATCGATGGCCGCTTCCGCCCAGGCCAGCACCTTCAACAGCTCGGCGCGCCAGCCCTCGTAAAGCGCCCCCAAGTGTCCGTCATATTGACGCAGGGCTTGGCGGCGTTGAGCCTCGGTTTCGGCCGCGACCAAGTCCGCGATGGCTTCCGCCTGCGTCAGATCGAACTTGCCATTTTCCACCGCACGGCGGGTGAATTCGCCCGGCTCGGCCGGCTGGCAGCCGGGTAGGGTGCCCAATTCCGCCGCCAAGGCTTCTGCGATGGCGCGTCCGCCATGGACCTGGAACTCAGCCACATCCTCGCCAGTCAGGCTTGCCGGGCCTTCGAACCACAGCACCAAAGCCTCGTCGATAACCCCGCGGCGGCCGCGAAGCTTGCGCACCACCGCCCGATGCGACGGCGGAATATCTTGTCCGGTCAAGTGCTTGACGCAATTGCCGGCCTTCGGCCCGGAAACCCTGAACACGGCTACCCCGGCGCGGCCGGCCGCGCTCGCCAGCGCAAAGATCGTGTCGCCCCGGCCCATCAGCGTCCGAACTGGTCCTTTGGTTCCGCGGCGCGTTTGGCGCCGTCCCGCTTCTGGAGCGGCTCGAAACCGCCCAGCGGCATCCAAGCCTTCAACGGGGCCTGCGGATCGTTCCCTTCCGGGGCCGCCATCAGCCGCTTTCGCTTTTCGACCATGACCTCTTCCTGCATCTTCCCGGCGTCTGGCAGCCGTTGCAGGCGTCTTGCGGTGTCATATCGACTTCGATGTTCACCTTCACGGCTAGCTTCCAGCTTGTGAGTGCGCGCGTCCCCGCGCTAAAGGAAGCTTGGTCTAGATCACTCCCTCAACGCAATGCGCGCGTGGGGTCGTTGCCGGTCGCGCGCCAATTGGAAAAAAACAGATGAGCAGCAATCGCCTCGCAGAGGAAACCAGCCCGTACCTTCTTCTTCACAAGGACAACCCGGTCCATTGGCACAGCTGGGGGCCTGAAGTCCTCCAAGAAGCAGAAACCAGCGGCAAGCCGATCCTTCTGTCCATCGGTTACACGGCCTGTCACTGGTGCCATGTGATGAACAAAGAGAGCTTCGCCGATCCCGAGACCGCCGCGGCGATGAACGAGAACTTCATCAACGTGAAGGTCGACCGCGAAGAACGCCCCGACATCGACCAGCTCTACCAGACCGCGGCCCAGACCATGGGATACCAAGGCGGCTGGCCGCTCACCGTCTTTCTCACGCCGCGCGGCGAACCGTTCTTCGTGGGCGGCTATTTCCCGAATGAGGAACGCTTCGGCCAACCGCCGTTCAAGACGGTCCTCGCCGACGTCTCCCGCCTGTACCGCGAACAAGCCGACACTGTCGTCACCAATGTCGGTAGGATTTCCGAAGCGCTGGGCGCGCAATGGTCGCGCGACCTCAGAGGCCCGCTCGACCCGCGCGTTCTGGATGTGGTCTCCGTGCATATCGCGCAGCGCTTCGACCTGTTCTACGGCGGGCTCACCGGCGCGCCCAAATTCCCGCAAGCGCCTTTAACCGAAGTTCTGTGGCGCGCTTTTCTGCGCAGCGGCGCGCCGCAATTCGCCCAGCAGGTACAGATTACGCTCGACTCCATCTGCCTGTCCGGCCTTTACGACCACATCGGCGGCGGCTTCCACCGTTACACGGTCGACGAGCGCTGGCTGATCCCGCATTTTGAGAAGATGCTTTATGACAACGCGCTGCTCGTCGATCTGCTCACGCTTGTCGGCCAGCACAATCGCATGCCGCTCTACCGCGCGCGCGTCGAGGAGACGCTCGCTTGGGTGACGCGCGAAATGATGGTCGGCGACGGCTTCGCCTCCAGCATCGATGCCGACGTCGACGGCGAGGAGGGCGCTTATTACCTCTGGAGCGACGCGGAAATCGACGCCACGCTCATGGGCACCTTCGTCCAGCGTTTCAAGGACGTCTACAATATCCGCAAGGAAGGCGGCTTCATGGGGCGCAACGTTGTCATGCGGCTCGGCAATCTTCCTTATCCGCTGCCTGAAGCCGACGAAGCGCTGCTCAAGCGCCAGCGCGAGCTGCTGCTCGCCGCTCGCAGCCAGACGCGCACCGCGCCGTTGCGCGACGACAAAGTCCTCGCCGACTGGAACGGCTTGATGATCGCCGCCTTCGCCAATGCCGGCGCCGCTTTCGCCAATCCGGCCTGGGTCGCGGTTGCGACGCGCGCTTTCGACTTCATCATCAAAGCAATGGCCGACGGCGACCGCCTCTATCATTCCTGGCGTGACGGTAAGCGCGGTCATATGGGCTTCGCCGACGATTACGCGCACATGGCGCGCGCTGCGCTCGCTCTGTGGGAAACCACCGGTGACAAACGCTATCTCGACCGCGTCAAGCACTGGGTGCGCGTGCTAGACGAGTTTTTCTGGGACAACCAGATCGGCGGCTACTTCCAGACCGCCGCGGACGATGCGCCGCTGTTGTACCGTGTACGGACGGTTCTCGACCAAGCAGTGCCTTGCGCCAACGGGGCGATGATCGGCGTGCTCTCCAAGCTTCATCTCGCCACCGGCGAAAACAGCTATCGCGAGCGCGCCACCGCCATCGTCGGCAGTTTCGCTGGCGAACTGGGCCGCTCGTCCCTCGGCATGGGCACCTATCTGAACGGGCTCGAGATCCTGCTTGCCGGTTTGCAGATCGTGATCGTCGGGCAAAAGGACAGTCCCAAGACGGTGGAACTCGTCTCGGCCGTGATGGGGCGCAGCGTTCCGAACCGTCTGCTCCTGATAGTCTCGCCGGACGAGGCTTTGCCCGAAACCCATCCCGCATTCGGCAAGAAGATGGAGAACGGTCAGCCCACCGCCTATATCTGCCAGCAACAGAACTGCTCGGCGCCGATCACGAACGCGGTGACGCTTAGTCAGGTGCTGCAATTGCCGCCGCGTCCGCCGCAAGGGACGCGCGTGCAATAGCGAACGCGGGACTGGTCTGTCGGCCTCTCTCCGTCTAACCTCATCTGAGGTTAGACGGAGCCCCGCTTCCATGTCAGGACAACAGATCACGATCAGCGGACCCGACGGTTCCTTTGCCGGTTATCTGGCCAGTCCCGCCGCGGGCAGGGGTCCCGGCATCGTCGTCATCCAGGAAATTTTCGGCGTCAACGCGGCCATGCGCGCCGTAGCCGACGAATTGGCCGCGAGCGGCTTTTTCGCGCTCGTCCCCGATCTGTTCTGGCGGCTGGAGCCGGGCGTCCAACTGACCGATAAAACCGACGCGGAATGGCAACGCGCCTTCGATCTCATGAAACGCTTCGACGCGAAACTCGGTGTGCAAGACATCCAGACGACGCTAACGCGTCTGCGCACGATCCCGGGCTGCACCGGCAAGGTGGGAGCGGTCGGCTATTGCCTGGGCGGCTTGCTCGCCTATCTCACCGCCGCGCGTACCGACAGCGACGCCTCAGTCGGCTATTACGGCGTGAACATCCAGACCATGCTGGGCGAGGCGGCGAACATCAAGAAACCCCTGATGCTGCATGTCGCGGGCAAAGACGAATTTGTGCCGCCGGAAGCGCAAAAGCAGATCGTGGACGGGCTCGCCCGATACAAACTGATCACCATCCATCGTTATCCGGAAATGAACCACGCCTTCGCGCGGCCGGGCGGCAAGCATTACGATCAAGCCAACGCCGGACTCGCCAACAGCCGCGCCGCGACCTTCTTCCGGCAGCATTTGAGTTGAGCTGCGGTTCTAAGCGGCATTGAATGGCGCGCTGGCGGCCCCATCTTTGGATAAATTCTGCGTCGCGTCGCCGCGGAGCGCAGGGGAGGGGGTACCCCACCCTTGATTCTCAAAATCAACCTTCGAGCCTTTCGTTAGCCGGAACAATGCCTTAGGAAATACCCATGAAAGCCATCCGTTTCGCCAAAGCCGGCGGCCCCGAAGTTCTCTCGCTGCATGACGTCGATCTGCCGCCGCCCGCGCCCGGCCAGGTCCGTGTGCGCCACACCGCCATCGGGGTCAATTTCCTCGACACTTATCACCGCTCCGGCCTTTATCAGCTGGCGCTGCCCTCGGGCCTGGGGATGGAAGCGGCAGGAACCGTCGAAGCGCTGGTCGAAGACGCGGCCGGACTGAAGCTTGGCGATCGCGTGGGCTATTGCACCGGCCCCATCGGCGCTTACGCCGAGGCCAACAACGTGCCGGCGGACCGCGTGGTGAAACTACCGGCCGGCGTGAGCGACGAGGTCGCGGCAGCCTCTCTGCTCAAAGGCATGACGGCGCAATATCTGTTGAAGCGCACCTTCGTGGTGAAGCCCGGCCAGACGATCCTGATCCATGCCGCGGCCGGTGGCGTCGGCCTGATCGCCGGCCAATGGGCCAAGCATCTGGGCGCCACCGTCATCGGCACGGTCGGCTCCGACGACAAGATCGAACTCGCCAAAGCCCATGGCTACGACCATGTGCTGAACCTGCGCATGGACGAGTGGGTGGCGCGGGTGCGCGAGCTGACGAACGGCGAGGGTGTACCCGTGGTCTACGATTCCGTCGGCAAGGACACGTTTGCCGGCTCGCTCGATTGCTTGGCGGTGCGCGGCACGATGGTCAGCTTCGGCAATTCGTCGGGCGCCGTGTCCGCCTTCGAACCGGCCGTCCTGAGCGCCAAAGGTTCGCTCTACCTCACCCGCCCCACGCTCTTCCACTACACGCGCACGCCGCAGGAATTGCAGGCGACAGCCGACGATCTTTTCGCTGTGATCGCTTCAGGCGCGGTCAAGATCGTGATCAACCAGCGCTTCGCCTTAAGGGACGCGCGCGCCGCCCACGAAGCGTTGCATTCGCGCAAGACCACGGGAGCGACGGTGCTGATTCCGTAGAATTACGTATTCATGCTTTCGAAGAACTCGGCGTTGTTCTTGGACGAGCGCAGCTTGTCGAGCAGGAATTCGATGGCGTCGATGGTGCCCATGGGCGCGAGAATGCGGCGCAATACATAGGTCTTCGACAGCGTGCCCTTGTCGACCAGAAGCTCGTCCTTGCGGGTGCCGGAGCGCAGAATGTCGATCGCCGGGAAGACGCGCTTGTCGGCGACCTTGCGATCCAGGATGATTTCCGAGTTGCCGGTGCCTTTGAACTCTTCGAAGATCACCTCGTCCATGCGGCTGCCGGTGTCGATCAAGGCGGTGGCGATGATGGTCAGCGAACCGCCTTCCTCGATGTTGCGCGCGGCGCCGAAGAAGCGCTTGGGCTTCTGCAAGGCGTTGGCGTCGACGCCACCGGTGAGCACCTTGCCCGAAGAGGGCACGACCGTGTTGTAGGCGCGGCCTAGACGGGTGATAGAATCGAGCAGAATCACCACGTCGCGCTTGTGCTCGACCAGCCGTTTGGCTTTCTCGATTACCATTTCGGCGACCTGGACGTGACGGCTGGCCGGCTCGTCGAAGGTCGAGGAAATCACTTCGCCTTTCACCGAACGCTGCATATCGGTCACTTCCTCGGGCCGCTCGTCGATCAACAGCACGATCAGATAGCACTCGGGATGATTGGTCGAGATGGCGCGCGCGATGTTCTGCAGGATCACGGTCTTTCCGGTGCGCGGCTGGGCAGTGATGAGCGCGCGCTGGCCCATGCCTTGCGGCGACACGATATCGATTACCCGTCCGGTCTTGTCCTTGATGGTGGGGTCGGCCAGCTCCATGCTGAGCCAGCGCGTCGGGTACAGCGGCGTCAGATTGTCGAAGTGGACCTTGTGCTTGATCTTCTCCGGGTCTTCGAAATTGATCGTCGAAACCTTCAACAGCGCAAAGTAGCGTTCGCCGTCTTTGGGACTGCGGATCGGCCCTTCCACCGTGTCACCGGTTCTCAGCCCGAAGCGACGGATCTGCGAGGGCGAAACGTAGATGTCGTCCGGGCCCGCCAGATAGTTGGATTCCGGTGAGCGCAGGAAACCAAACCCATCCTGCAGAGTCTCCAGCACGCCCATGCCGGTGATTTCGACATTCCGGTCGGCGAGCTCCTTCAAGATCGCGAACATCATGTCCTGCTTGCGCATGGACGAGGCGTTCTCGATCTCCAACTCTTCGGCGAAGGAGAGAAGGTCGGTGGGGGTTTTGGTTTTGAGCTCCTGCAGCTTCATTGCCTGCAGGCCGGATTGCACGGTCATGGGGAGTTACACCTGAAAGAACGCTAACGATGGCCCTTTGCCCGCGAGCCCCGCTACTTGCGCGGTCCTGCGAGTTCGTAGCTGGAGATAATTCGGTCCGCCTGTGGCGTCTGCGCCCACTCTCGGCCTTCGCGCTGATCGGCGCGTACCGCTGCGGGCTTCAATGGGGAACTGCTGCCTTATACCGCGATTTGGCCGCGTTGCAAACAGCCAGCCGTAGATTTTAGCCCGGGACCGCTAAAACGGCTTAACAATGACAAGGATGACGATCCCGATCATCAGGACGGTCGGAACCTCGTTCCAGATCCGGAAAAAGCGCGCCGACCGCGTATTGCGGGCCAGCGCGAAATCCCTGGCCCAACAGACATAGGAATGATGCAACCAGGTCATGGCTAAGACCAGGGCAAGCTTCGCCTGGAACCAATGAAGGGGCCAGTAGTCCATCAGCCAAGCCATCGTCCCGCCCAATATCCATACCGTAATCACGGCCGGGTTCATGATGATCTTCAGAAGTTTGCGCTCCATGACGACGAACCGCTCATAATCGGCCGCCCCCGGCGTGGTTTGGGTGTGATAGACGAACAGCCGCGGCAGATAGAACATCCCGCTCATCCAGGCGATCACGGCGATGACGTGAAAAGCCTTGATCACGAGATAATGGTTCAAAAGAAACTCTTTCATCCCCTACTCCTGCGCATAGCCGCACGAACTGCACAGCGCCGGACAAAGCCTGCCGCCGTCGCATGTCACCGCTCCCGGTTGCGCAAGACTTTGCCGCACCAGCTCAGCAAGGCCCGAAATGAACTGCGGTCGCGTGCCTACCGTAGGTACGCGAAGATAATCGCGAACGCCAGCTTCACGCGCCAGCTTTTCATACTCGATGTCGAGTTCGACCAAGGTCTCCGAATGCTCCGACACGAACGAGATCGGCACGACAATGGCGCCCTTGCCGTCGGCGCCGGCGCGCCGGATTTCCGCGTCCGTCGCCGGCCCGATCCATCGCAGCGGCCCGACGCGACTTTGGTAGCACACCGTCCAGTCGACTATCCCCAATTGTTCCACAAGGGCCGCCGCTGTCTGTTCCACCTGCCATTGATAAGGATCACCCTTGGCAATGACTCGCTCAGGCAGACCGTGCGCCGACAGCAGCAAGCGATAGGAAATATCAGGACGCGCCTTCGCCATGGTTTCGCGTGTCAACCCAGCCAGCGCCTCGATGAAGCCGCGTGAACGCGGATAGCAGCATACACGGGACTGGCGTGCCGTAATGTCTGCCGCTAAAGCGGCCCTGCGCCAATCCGTCAGCGATGACCACGTGGTGGTAGTGGAAAACTGAGGATAAAGGGGCAGGAGTACGACGCGATCAGCAGACCACTCCTTGATCGCGCGTGCCGCCTCGTCGCTGACCGGCTTCCAGCAACGCATGGCGATGAACGCCCGCGTTTGGTGCTCGTCCAGCGCCTTCTCCAACGCGCGGGCTTGCGCCAGCGTTTCCTCCAGAATGGGCGACCGCCCGCCAATCTTCGCATAGATCTCGCGCGCAATCGGGGCGCGGCGTCTGGCGATCAACCATGCCAGCGGTTTCCGAACAACAGATGATACCGAAAGGATCGCCGGGTCGCGGAACAGATTGCGGAGGTACGGCTCTATAGCCTCGGGGGAATCCGGCCCACCCAGATTGAACAAGACCACGGCGAGCTTCACCGCACGCCCCGTACCAGACGGATCAGCTCCTCCACATGTTCAACCGGGGTCTCCGGCAAAATCCCGTGCCCGAGATTGAAGATGAACGGAATATCTTGCATCGCCGTCAAAATGCGATCCACACCCTCTACCAAGGCGCGCCCTCCCGCGACTAGGGCAACGGGATCAAGATTGCCTTGTAGCACAACGCGCGAGGCTAGCGTTTCGACCGCCCAATCCAGGGGTGCTGCAGTGTCAAGAGAAATTGCGTCGACGCCAGTTGCTCTCGCGTACAACTCATAGCCCTTCATGGTTGCCGCGCGTGGAAAGCCGATGATCCGTGCCTGAGGAATGGCAGCGCGCACGCTCACAACGATCTTTTTCGTTGGCTCAACTACCCATTGCGTGAAGCCATGCTGTGGTAGGCCCGATGCCCAGCTATCGAAAATCTGGACCGCATCAGCACCAGCCCTCAGTTGTGCGATCAGATGCTGCGATACACATGCTGTGAGAATATCTATCAGCTGCTGGAACCCCGCAGGGTCCTGATAAGACCATAGTTTGGCAGCTTTCTGTTCATCTCCGCCGGATCCCGCAGCCAGATAGCTCGCCAATGTCCAAGGTCCACCAGCAAAGCCTAGTAGCGCTGTGGAAGTAGCTAGACTGGCACGCGTCATCCGCAATGCTTCGTACACAGGTTCAAACAGCTGCCGCCATTTCTCAGGATCACTCTCCAACCCCGCTGTTGAACAGACGCGAGACAATCTCGGTGCTACTCCATCCACAAACTCTGCTGGTACACCCAACGCGGCAGGTACTAAAAGAATGTCGGAGAAAATAATTGCTGCATCAAATCCGAAACGCCGAACTGGCTGTAGAGTCGCCTCGGCCGCCAATTCCGGTGTCATACACAGCTTCCAGAACGACCCAGCTTTTGCTCTTGTTTCGCGATACTCCGGCAGATAACGACCAGCTTGACGCATTACCCAGAGCGGAGGTGGAACAAGCATCTTTCTTTCTAATATCTCAAGCAGTTTTTTTGTACTCTGCAAAACAAGACTCCTAGAATAAGATTTTGAAGATGTTGTTTGTCCTGTGGATTGTGGAACAGTCAATAGCTAGGGTTTTTCTGTAGGATGGAATATCAGCGAACTCAAGTGGTTCTGGGAGTCTGCGGTCTTGGATCGCTTGTGCAGGAATTGCGCAGTATGCCTGATTCAGGCTGCACAGGGACACACAGCTCGGCTGAGGATACTGGTTATACGCTGTTCTTCGGTGGCATGGTGGATGGAATAGGAGCGAAACTGTGAGTGGATCATTTCATCTCCATCTCATCTCGGATGCCACGGGTGAAACGCTGCATGCTGTGGCCAAGGCCGCTCTTGCACAGTTCGAAGGAGTAACCGTTCAGGAGCATTCCTACACATTGGTGCGTAGCGAACGCCAGCTTCTGCGGGCCGTGGATTATATCCGGGAGCATCCGGGCCTGGTTCTGTTCACCTTGGTGAACCAGGGGTTACGGAGCGAGCTTCTCAATCAATGCACACTGATAACCGTCCCATATTTCGATGTGATGGAAGGACCCGTGAGCCTAATGCAGCGCTTCTTCGGCGCACGTGAGACGCATCGGCCTGGAGGTCAGCATGAAATAGATCAGCGTTATCTGCAGCGGATCGAAGCGCTGAATTACACAATCCAACATGACGACGGACAAGCCTTGGATGAGCTCGAAGAGGCGGAAACGATACTAGTGGGAGCGAGTCGCACGTCCAAGACACCAACCTGTGTGTATCTTGCCATGCGGGGCGTCCGAGCCGCGAATGTCCCGCTCGTTCTTGGCATGTCTGCTCCGCCCCAATTGCTTGCCTATACTAAGCCTTTGATCATCGGTTTATGGGCGTCGCCCGAGCGCCTCGTCCAGATTAGGCGCAATCGTCTGGCGACAATTGGCGAGCAGATGCAAACCGATTACACCGACCTGGAGAAAGTACGCAGCGAAGTCATGGCGACGCGACGTCTCTATGAACAGCAGGGATGGTCTTCCATAGATGTCACAAGGCGCTCCGTCGAAGAAACGGCCGCCACGATCCTGAATCTCTTGGCGGAACGGAGAGAAAACCGGGCATGAGCGGGTTGATTCTGGCCTCTTCCAGTGCGGTGCGTGCCCGCCTTCTGCGCCAAGCCGGCGTGCCCTTCGAGGTTCTTGCGGCCGAGGTCGACGAGGGGGAAGTCAAGGCTTCAATGCTGGCGGAAAAGCTGGACGCGAGCGCAATCGTCAATGCCTTGGCGGAGCTTAAGGCGATCCGGGTATCAATCGCTCATCCACAGGCGTTAGTACTCGGATGCGACCAAATCCTTGTTTTTGAAGGGCGCCTGCTCGACAAATCGCCGGATTTGGCCGAGGCGCGTGTGCTTCTTCAGCGATTGCGCGGTAAGGCGCATAAGCTGCTCACCGCCTGCGTCCTGGCGAAAGCCGGGACGCCCGTTTGGCGCAGACTCGAGCGCTGCACATTGTGGATGCGACCGTTCAGCGATGCATTCCTCGACGAATATATACAGGCCGAAGGAGACAAAGTGCTGGCCAGCGTGGGCTGCTACCATTTGGAGGGCTGCGGCGTACAGCTTTTCGAACGGGTGGAAGGCGACTATTTTTCGGTGCTCGGGTTGCCGTTGATACCCCTGCTGGAAGCGTTGCGCGAGCATAGGATCGTCGAGCGATGAACATCTCGGGCAGTGCGAAACTTGCCGGCGTCGTAGGCTGGCCCATCGCGCATTCCTTGTCGCCCAGGCTGCATGGCCATTGGATTGCGGAATATGGGATCGACGCCGCTTATGTTCCGCTTGCCGTGCACCGGGAGGATTTCACCGCTGTGATGAACGGCCTGCGGCTGGCGGGGTTTCGAGGTGTCAATGTCACTGTGCCGCATAAGGAGGCTGCATTCGCGTTGGCGGATCATTGCGACGTCGCGGCGGAAATCGCCGGGGCGGCGAACCTTCTGCTTTTCGAAGAGCGCGGAATCGAGGCGCGTAACACAGATGTGGCGGGGTTAACCGCAGCCTTGGTCGAAAGCGCTGGGGCCGGCACTTTCAAGGGTCGCCCGGCAGTGATTTGGGGAGCGGGAGGAATGGCGCGCGCCGCAGTCTGCGCGCTTTCGGACCTGGGGGCATCGGAAATTCGGGTTCTCAGTCGCAACAAGGCACGCGCCGCGAGCCTTGCAGCTGCACTGGCTTCCGGAACGGCGGCAAAACTTGTTTGTGCAGGGTTCGAGGATTGGGGCCAGGCGGGAAAAGATGCGGGCCTGCTCGTCAATGCGACCAGCGCTGGCATGAAAGGCGCGCCTTCCCTCGATCTGCCGCTCGAGGTACTGCCTGCAGATGCAACTGTGTTTGATGCCGTTTATAATCCGCTGGAAACCCGACTGTTGGCCCATTCCAAAGCGCGAGGTCTGCGCACTGTTGATGGGCTGGGCATGCTGATGCACCAGGCTGCGCCGGCGTTTGCGGCCTTTTTCGGCGTCGAGCCGAAGATCACGGTGGCGCTCAGGAGCGCCATGGAAGAGGCGTTGGGCCGTGGCTACTGAAGGCCCGTATCTTGTCGGTCTGACCGGTTCGATCGGCATGGGCAAGAGCGAGACGGCGAAGATGTTCGCCAAGCTTGGTTTGCCGGTTTACGACGCCGATGCAGCGGTGCATGCCCTCTACGAACCGGGCGGCGCGGCCGTGGCCAAGATCGCGGAAGCCTTTCCAGGCTCCGTCAAGAGTGGCCGGGTCGACCGCAGCGAGCTCGCGCGTCAATTAGGTGCCGACGCCTCCGCTTTCGCCAGATTGGAGGCCGTCGTCCATCCCTTGGCGGCAGACGCCCAACGTGCCTTCATCGAGGAAGCAAAAGCCAAAGGAGCGGAGCTTGTCGTTCTGGACATTCCGCTCCTGTTCGAGACCGGCGCGGACGCGCGCATGGATGCCGTAGTAGTGGTCTCTGCCCCGCAGGACGTGCAACGCGCGCGGGTCCTGTCGCGCGAGGGGATGACCCAGGAGAGGCTGAACGGCATTGTTGCCCGCCAGATTCCCGATGCGGAAAAGCGTGCAAAGGCCCATTTCGTGGTTGAAACCGACAAAGGCTTCGATCACGCTTTCGACCAAGTGAAAAAAATCGTGGCGGAGCTTATCGAACGACGCGCGAAGCAGAAGGCTGGCACAACTGCAAAACATTCGTGAAATCGTTCTCGACACCGAAACCACCGGACTCGACCCGTCCGACGGCCACCGCATCATAGAAATCGGCTGTGTCGAACTGGTCGACCATTTTCCCACCGGGCGCACGTTCCAGCGTTATCTCAATCCGGTACGCGAGGTGCCGCTGGAAGCGGAGCGCGTGCACGGAATAACCACGGCGTTTCTCGCCGACAAACCGCGCTTCGCAGAAATCGCGGAGGCTTTCCTGGAATTCCTGGGCGACGCGCCGCTCGTCATCCACAATGCGAGTTTCGATCTGAAGTTCGTCAATGCCGAGCTGGAGCGGATCTCCCACAGGCCCATCTCTGCCTCGCGCGCGATCGATACGATCGATATAGCAAAAACCAAGATCCCGGGCGCCCGCTATTCGCTCGACGAGTTATGCAACCGCTTCGGGATCGACCTATCCGCGCGCGAGAAGCATGGCGCCCTGCTCGACGCGGAGCTGACGGCCCAGGTCTATCTCGAGCTGATCGGCGGACGGCAAAAGCGTCTTCTGCTGGCGCCCGCGGACGAAGCGGCCAGTGCTGCCGTCGAGGACAACCGCTCGGCGCGCGCCAGACCCCAGCTTCTGCCGTCGCGTCTGACGGCGGACGAACGTAGCGCCCACGCGGATTTCGTGGCAGGCGAACTCGCAGAAGACGCGATATGGAACTGGCGGTGAGAAACGGCCGGTTTCAGGCGTCCAGCTGACCGGGATTGGCCGTGCGCATCTGCTGCATTTCCATGGCCTTGGCGCGATAAAGCGCCGCGAAATCGATCGGCTCGATCATCAAAGGCGGCATGCCGCCGTCGCGGACCATGTCAGCGACGATACGTCGCGCGAACGGGAAAATGATATGCGGGGCTTCAATCAGAAGAACCTGGTTACGGATTTCGTCGGGGATGTTCTGCAGGAGGAACAGGCCGGCATAAACCAATTCGAGCAGGAAGGCCGGCTTATCGTCGTTCTTGGCCGAGACACGCAGCTTCAGCTCGACCTCGTAATGCTCGCGCTCGACCTGGCGCGCCTGCAGGTCGACACTCAGCTCGATCTGCGGACGAGCGGTCAGATTGCCCGGGGCGCTCGGATTCTCGAATGAAAGGTCCTTAACGTATTGGCCAATGACCTGGACGCGGCCGGTCTGTGGGTCCATCCCGTTTTCGCTGCCCGCTTCGGGCGCCGTTCCTTCGCCGCTCATCGTAACCCTTTGGAAAACCGCCTGGGGGCGCTAGCATGGAACGCGCGTTCATGACAAGCAAGCAGCCTGCCGTGTTCGCAGCAACCATGTTCTGAGTATCATTTTTGCCTGGATATTTGCCCGGATATAAGCTGGACCCTCTCAGCGGCCGGCGGTAGGGTAGGGCTTCCCGCGCGCCACGATGCCGCGGAGAAGGTATCCGCGACATGGCGAACTCTCAGTTGCTCGATATTTTTCTGATCGCGATGGTGGCGGGCGTCATCCTTTTTCGCCTTTACACCGTCTTAGGTCGCCGGACGGGGCATGAACGGCCGCCGCCGGAGAATTACCGGCTGTCCGAACACCCCCCGGTGCCGGCCGGCGACGACAGCGCCGTTGCGGGCGGGGAGGGTCGAAGCGTTGTGCGCCCAGCCTTGTCCGAGCGGCCGTCCGATCCGGTGGCCAGCGGCCTCCTCGATATCCAGCTGGCCGACCGCAGCTTCGACAGAGACCATTTCGTGGCGGGCGCACGCGCGGCCTACGAGATGATCGTGACCGCTTTTGCGAACAACGATCGTGCCAGCCTGCGCCCGCTTCTCAGCGAGGAGGTCTACGCCGCCTTCGAAGCGGCCACGCGCGAGCGCGAAGAACGGGGCGAAAAAGTGACGTTCACCTTCGTAGGCTTCAAAGAGGCGAAGATCGTCGCCGCGGTGGTCAAAGGACGCATGGCCGAGATCACGCTGTCGTTCGATGCGCAATTCATTTCCGCCACCACGGATGCGCACGGAGCGCTGATCGAAGGCGACACCAAGACGGTTCGCGATGTGATCGACACCTGGACCTTCTCACGCGACGTCCGCGCGCGCGATCCCAATTGGACCCTGGTCGCGACGTCCGGCGAACTCGTTTGAAACCTCCGTGACGGTGCGATTGCGGCTCCTCGCAGCGGTTTTTCTCGGTCTTCTCGGCCTTGCTTTTGCCGCAGGCTGGCTTTGGTGGGTCTTGCGCACGCCTGCATCGGGGCCGTTGCGTCTGACCAAGACATCCTTCGCCGAATTGCCCGGTTGGCAGCAAAGCGATCTGCGCGCGGCCCTTTCGGCCTTTGCACGATCTTGCGCGGCGATGGCTCGGCAGGATACGGCCGAAGCGATGGGTTATGCGGGAAATGTTGCGGATTGGCGCGCGCCTTGCCACGCGGTGCAGTTCGCAAACGCGGACAAGGCGCGCGCGTATTTCGAACGTTGGTTCGTACCGATTCAGATCAGCGCCGGTGAAATGAAAGACGGGCTTTTCACGGGCTATTATGAGCCGGAGATCTTCGCCAGCCGCACCAGACATGGCGCCTTCCAGACGCCCGTTTATGGGGTGCCTGACGATCTGGTAAGCGTCGATCTGGGCGCGTTCCATCCGAAGCTGCGCGGCGAGCACACCGCAGGCAAGGTGGAAGGAGGCCGTCTCGTTCCTTATGCCACGCGCGCTGAGATCGATGCCAAAGGCTTACCCGGAGCACGTATTTTGTTCTATGCCAACGACCCCATCGCAATTTTCTTCCTGCATATTCAGGGCTCCGGTCGCGTGTATTTCGAGGACGGAAGCCAGGCGCGCGTAGCCTATGCGGCACAAAACGGACAAATCTATACGGCCATAGGCCGCAAGCTGCAGCAGAGTGGCGCGCTGAAGCCGGAGGGGGTTTCGCTGCAAAACATTCGTGCTTGGCTGCTTGCCCATCCCGGCGAAGCCCGCCAGGTGATGGAGACCAACGCTTCTTACGTTTTCTTCAAGGAAGAACCGGTCGGCGATCCGACTCTTGGGGCAAACGGCGCCGAAGGCGTGGCGCTGACGCCGGGTGCCAGCCTAGCCGTCGATGCGCGGCTGCACCCGCTGGGCGTGCCGTTTTTTGTTTCCACGACATTGCCAAATGCGAAACCGTTGCAGGCTCTTTTCGTAGCGCAGGATATCGGCGGGGCAATCCGCGGTCCGGTTCGCGGCGATGTTTTCTTCGGCTTCGGCAAAGAGGCGGAAATGCTGGCAGGCGAGATGAATCAAACGGGTCGACTTTTCGTGCTGTTGCCTAAACCTGTGGCCGCGTGGCTTAAGGACAGAACTGACTATCCTACGAGCGCGCCATGAACCGCCGGCCTACGACAGACGAGGAACGCGAACTTTTTCACGACGTTCTGTCGGGAAAGGCGGTTCACAAGAAATGCCGGCCACAGCCTCAAAGCGGCCAGTCCAAGCCGGCGGAGAAGAAAGCTCAAGCGACACAAGCGCCCACCGGCGTGGACGGGCGAACCGGCGAACGCTTAAGGCGCGGGATGATCGTTCCGGATTCCAAACTCGATCTGCACGGGCTGACGGAGAATGCGGCGCATCGCGCGCTTTGGTCTTTCCTTCAGACGGCGCACAAGCGCGGCGACAGACTGGTGCTCGTGGTCACGGGAAAGGGCGCGCGCACCTGCGACGAACCCTTCGATCTGGAGCTTGCCGGGCGCTCGCGTGGCGTGCTCAAGACGATGGTGCCGCGCTGGCTCCGCGAACCTCAATTCGCGCGCCTCATCGCCGACACGCGCGGCGCTCATCGTCGTCACGGAGGAGACGGGGCGCTCTACGTTTATCTTCGAAAAGCCATGGACTGAAGCTCAGAGCAAGGTGGCTTTGGCAGCGAGGACTTCAAGCGAGGTTTCCGGTCGTGCGCCGTAATGGGAGATAATCTCACCTGCCGCCAACGCGCCCAATCGTCCACAGACGCCCAGGCTTTTCCCGCGCACCAGCCCGTACAAAAAACCCGCCGCAAACTGGTCGCCGGCGCCGGTGGTGTCGATCACACGCGTGACCGGCGCGGCATCGATGACGTGAACTTCCCGGCCGCGCACCACGACGCAACCTTTTTCGGAACGCGTCAGCGCCGCGATCCCGCCCCATCGGTCCGCATGCTGTAGCACCTCATCGAAGGCTTCGACTTCGAACAGCGCCTTGGCTTCGTCCTCGTTGGCGAACAGGATGTCGAGGTCGTTCTCCAGCAATTCGAGGAACTCCTCGCGATAACGTCCGACGCAGAACGGATCGGAGAGCGTGAAGGCGACTTTCGTCCCCATTTCTTTGGCGATTGCAATGGCCTTGCGCGAAGCCGCCTTGGCCGACGGCGCGTCCCACAAATAGCCTTCAATATAGAGGACGTCCGCCGCAGCAACGTCGGTTTTCTTGATGTCGGCCGGGGACAACTCGCGGCTGGCGCCAAGATAAGTGTTCATGCTGCGCTGACCGTCCGGCGCCACGGCGATCAGACAAGAGGCCGTCGGAGGGCCGTCGCTGGCCGGAATGGTCGCATAATGGACGCCGATGTCCTTCAAACTGGCGGCAAACGATTCGCCCAACCGGTCGGCCTTCACCTTACCGACGAACATCCCCCGCGCACCCAGCGAGGCCAGCCCCGCCATCGTATTGGCCGCCGATCCGCCGGCGATCTCGCGGCGCTCAGAAAACGCGTGGTAAAGCTGATTGGCGCGATACTCGTCGATCAGGGTCATCACGCCCTTGGCGATCTTGTGGGTCAGAAGGAACCCGTCGTCGACCGGGGCGATGACGTCGACAATGGCGTTGCCCATTGCGATGACATCAAAGCTGCGCACCATATTTTGTCCAACCCGCTGAATTTGCGCCTATAAAGGCCCCATTAAAGGACGCAAGCCATGTTCGCAAGCCTGCGCAAGGCCGCAAACCTCCTGTTCGACCGGACATCGTCCAGCGTGGTGATGTGGTCCCTGCTTCTCACCATCGCCCTGTACGCCATCCTATTCGTGGCGGTGGTCTACTGCGTGCACCGTCTGCCGACGCTCGGCGCACCTTGGGTTAACACGCTTGTCGACTTGGTCGTGCCCGCGCTCATGCTTCTCTTGCCATTCTTCCTGGGCGCGCCGGTGGCGGCGTTCTTCGCGTCGCTGTTTCTGGAAGAAATCGCCAAGAAGGTCGAGGCGCGCTATTACCCCGCCGATCCCAAAGCCTCGGGTGCGCCGTTTGGCGCCATCTTGTTCACAGGCCTGCGTTTGGCCGTCCTGGTGGTCTTGGTCGACCTGCTGTTGTTGCCCGCCGATGTTGTCGCCGTGCCTGGCCTGGGCGAACTGGCCACCGTCCTGGCCAATGGTTGGCTGCTAGGACGCGAATATTTCGAACTGGTGGCGCTGCGCCACCTCTCGCGCACAGCGGCGGATGCGCTGCGCCGACGTCATTCGGGCGGGGTTTTCTCGGCAGGGGTGATCATTTCGGTGCTCACAATAGTGCCCATCGCCAATCTGATAGCACCTTTATTCGGCGCCGCATTCATGGTTCACATGTTCAAACGCTATTGGCATGAGGAACGTCCCGTATGACCCGCCCCGTTCTGGCCGTCTGTCTTTGTGCAATGCTCTCGGCTTGTGCGAGCCAGCCGAAAGCTCCCACCCAGACCGTGCCCTTGCCGCCGCCGCCGCCCTCGGGCGAACCGGCCAGTCTGGTCGGACTGTCGGCGGGCGATCTGCGCGGGTTTTTCGGTACGCCCACGTTCGTCCGCAAAGAGAACGGAGCTGAAATGTGGCGCTATGACGGAGCCAACTGCCGTGCGTTCTTTTTTCTATATCCGCAAGGCGACTCGCAAACCGTCCGCCACGTCGAAACCATCCCGCGCGGCGCCAAGAGCGCGGCGGACGCCAATTGCCTTATCGTTTTGCGCGGACGCCAACCGATTTCCTGACCGCTTTCGGCGGTTCCGTCTTGTCGGCAAACCGGCAAAGGTCGCGCACGACGCATTCGGGGCAATTCGGTGTGCGTGCCACGCAGACATAGCGCCCGTGCAGGATCAGCCAGTGATGGGCGTGAAGCAGATAGGCGTCCGGAACAATCCGCACCAGCGCATCTTCCACGTCGCGCGGCGTTTTGCCAAGCGCCAGGCCGGAGCGATTGGCAACGCGGAATATATGGGTGTCGACGGCGACCGTTTTTTCACCGAAGGCGACATTGAGAACGACATTGGCGGTCTTGCGCCCGACGCCGGGCAGGCTTTCCAGCGCTTCGCGATCGCGCGGCACGATGCCACCATGCTGCTCGAGAAGAAGCTTCGACAAGGCGATGACGTTTTTGGCTTTAGTGCGGTAGAGGCCAACGGTCTTGACGTATCCGGCTAGCCCGGCTTGGCCCAGCGCGAGCATTTTCGCCGGGCTGTCGGCGACCTTGAACAATGCTTCTGTCGCCTTGTTGACGCCCCTGTCGGTCGCCTGCGCGGAAAGCACCACTGCAACCAGCAGGGTATAGGCATTAACATAGGAAAGCTCTGTCTTTGGCTCCGGGTTGGCTTTCTTAAGCCGCGCGAAGAACGTTTCGGCGTCCGATTTCGAGAATGGGCGGGCCATGACGGCTCCAGGAAAGGCGGATAATTCCGGCGAGTATGACCGCAAATCCTGGCTTGTCCAACGACGCTTGCCAACTTGCGCTGTCCTGCTCATCATCCTGCGATGAACGAGGATCGCGAATTTCTGCTGGACCGGATTCTGCGGCCGAACCCACCGCTGAATCCGCGCACCTTGTTCGTCATTCTCGGGCTCGTCGCGGCCATAAATCTTGCCTTGGCGGCGAGTTTCATCCAGCGCGGGGCTTGGCCGATCTTGCCGTTCATAGGCGCGGATGTGGCGCTGCTCGCCTGGGCTTTTCGCAACAGCCTGGCGGCCGCAGCGCGCGAAGAGCATGTGACGCTGACCATGTCCAATCTCAAGATCACACGCAAGCCCGGCGCCAAGCAGGATATCGTTCTTAATCCCTATTGGGTGCGCGTGGAGATGGACCAAGAGAACCAATTGATGCTGTGGAGCCACGGCAAGGGCGTTCGCCTGGGCACGTTCCTGGCGCCGGCGGAAAGGACGTCTTTCGCGCAGGCCTTGCGCTCCGCCCTTTGGCGCGCACGAAACCCGTGTTGAAGCCGCAAGAATCGGGTCGCAGTCGGCGCCGCCTTTGCGCCATCCTGACCCCATGAGCGAAATCATGGACCTCAACGAGGATACGATGCAGTGGCGGCGGATGAGCCGCGCTATCCGCTTCTTGAGCGAACATTATCTCGATCAACCGCGGCTCGAAGACGCGGCGGATGTCGCCGGCCTTTCACCGTTCCATTTCCAGCGCCTGTTTACGCGCTATGTCGGCGTCAGCCCGAAAGCGTTCGTCGGACATCTGACGCTCGGACACGCCAAAAGAGAACTTGCACGCGGCGCCAGCGTCCTGGACGCGGCGCTCGACGCCGGGCTGTCGGGCCCATCGCGGCTGCACGATCTGTGTCTCAAGATCGAAGCGATGACGCCTGGCGATTACGCTAAAGGCGGCCGCGGCGTGAGGATCGATTCCGGATTTCATGCTTGTCCGTTTGGCACGGTGTTGGTGATGGCGACGGAAAAAGGCGTCTGCGGGCTCGGCTTCGGTGACGAAGGCGAGGAGGAAGATTTGCTCGCCGACATGAAAGCTCGCTGGCCCAAGGCAGATTATCGCGAGAACGCCGGGCGTACGGCAGAGATCGCGATGCGGATTTTCGATCCGGAACGGCAGGGCGAAAGCGTTCTACCGCTTCATCTGATGGGTACGCCGTGGCAGCTGAAGGTCTGGGAAGCTCTCCTGGCAATTCCGCGCGGCAAGCTCGTCACCTATCGTGCGATTGCGGAAAAAATCGCAAGCCCGAGCGCCTGCCGCGCCGTGGGCGCCGCGGTTGGGCGCAACCCGATTTCCTGGCTGATTCCCTGCCATCGTGTGCTGGGCAGCAATGGTGCGCTCACCGGCTATCACTGGGGTGTTGCGCGCAAGCGCGCCATGCTGGCCATGGAATTTGCTGGGGAAGATCAGTCCGAAAGGCCCAGAACGTCGACCATGGCGTAAAGGCCGGGCTTCTTGTCTTGTCCCCAAAGGGCTGCTGCTACGGCGCCGCGTGCGAAGATTGCACGGTCTTCGGCAATGTGCGACAGCACGACACGTTCGCCCGCCCCCGCTAGAATAACTTCGTGCTCGCCCACCACCGTGCCGCCGCGCAAACTGGCAAAACCGATGGCGCCCGCTTTGCGCGAGCCGGTGTGGCCGTCGCGCGCCCGAATTGCATGATCGCCAAGCGTGACGCCGCGCCCGTTGGCTGCGGCTTCTCCCAGCAACAGGGCCGTGCCGGATGGCGCATCAACCTTCTTGCTGTGGTGCATCTCCACGATCTCGATGTCGAAATCGGGAAGAGCTTTGGCCGCCCGTTTCACCAAGGCCGCGAGCAACGTCACGCCCAGGCTCATATTGCCGGACTTCACAATCACGGCATGACGGGCAGCGTCGCGAATCTTGGCTTCGTCGTTGGGCGAGCACCCCGTCGTGCCGATAACGTGAACGACGCGCGCCTCAGCGGCCAAAGCCGCCAGCTGCACCGAAATCCCGGGTGCCGTGAAATCGATGACGGCCTGCGCCTTGGCGAAAAGCGGTGCCGGATCGTTCGTGAGCATGATGCCCATCGGCTTGAGTCCGGCGAGACTGCCGGCATCCTGGCCGAGATCGGAATGGCCTTTGGCCTCCAGAGCGCCCGATAGCACGCAGCCCTTGGTTTCGGTGATAACGCGGATAAGGGCCCGGCCCATGCGGCCTGAGGCTCCAGCTACGACGATTCGGACATCGCTCATGGGGCTATCCTACCGGCATACGCGCCGTCGCGCATCACGCCTTGGTGTCGACGCCGCTCACGGGTCCGCCTTCCTTGCGCGCCACCGTGACCATGGCGGGGCGCAACAGCCGTTCGCCGATCATGTAGCCGGTCTGCACCACATTCACGATCGTGCCGGGCGACTTTCCCTCGCCGGGTACTTCGGCGATGGCCTGGTGGAATTTGGGATCAAACTTGGCGTCCGTCGTGTCGATGATTTTCACACCGTACTGCTCCAGGGTGGCGAGCAGTTGGCGTTCCGTAGCCTCCACGCCGTCGATCACGGCCTTGACCTGGGGATCGGCAGCTTCGCGCAGCTCTTTCGAGCAAGCGGCAAGCGCTCGGCCGAAATTGTCGGCAATCTGCAGCATATCGCGAGCGAAGCGTGCGATGGCGTATTGTGAAATCTCCAGCCTGTCGCGCTCGGCACGGCGACGGGTGTTCTCGGCATCGGCCAGGGCGCGCAGCATGCGATCGCGCATCTCGGCGAGCTGCGCCGCCATTTCGTTCTGCTGATCCGGCGGCGGAATTTCCGCAGAAGGTTGTTCGTTTTCGTCGGCCATGATGCGTCCCTAAACCAGAAACCCCTATCCAAGCAAACGGCCGATGACTTTCGCCGTATGATCGACCATCGGAATGATGCGCCCGTAATTGAGCCGCGTGGGCCCCAAAACGCCGATCACGCCTATGACCTTTCCCTGCGAATTTGCATAGGGCGCGGCGACGATCGAGGAGCCGGAAAGGCTGAAAAGCCTGTTCTCCGAACCGATGAAGATGCGCACGCCGTCCCCGTCTTTCGCCAGTTCGAGCAGGCGGATCAGATCGTTCTTGCGCTCGATGTCGTCGAACAGGGTGCGGATGCGCTCCAGATCGCCTTGCGCTTCCATGGTCTCGAGCAGATGCGAAGCGCCCCGCACGATCAAGACTTTCTCTTCGCCGTCCGCGTGCGTGGCCAGAGTCGCCAGCCCCTCGGCGACGATCTTGGCGGTCAGCGAATCGAGTTCTGCGCGTTCACCTTCGAGCTCGGCCAGGATTTCCGTACGGGCCACGTCCAGCGTGCGTCCGCGCAACCGTGCGTTCAGATAGTTTGAAGCCTCTGAGAGCGCTGAGGCCGGCAAGCCGATCGGCGTGTCGATCAGTCGGTTCTCCACTTGGCCGTCCTCCGTAACGATGACGACCAGCGTCTTGCCCGGAGCGACACTCAGGAATTCCACATGCTTCAGAACGGCATCCTGTTTGGCGGCCACGACCAAGCCGGCACAGCGCGAAAGGCCCGACAGGAGCGTCGTTGCCTGGGTCAGCACGTCTTCCACGCCATGCCCAGTACCCGTCATGCGCGCCTCGATGGCTGCGCGCTCGGCCGGCGCCAACTCACCGATCTGCAGAAGCCCGTCGACGAACAATCTGAGGCCCTTTTCGGTCGGAACACGCCCTGCGCTGGTATGTGGTGCGTAAAGCAGCCCCATGGTCTCCAGATCCGCCATGACGTTGCGGATCGAGGCTGGCGACAGTGTGATCGGCAGAAGCTGGGAAAGCGTGCGCGACCCGACGGGCTCCCCGGACGTCAGGAACGCCTCCACCAGATGGCGGAAGATTTCGCGCTGCCGGTCTTCTAGAATACCGGCGTTTGCCCTCGAAGGATTCATACCCAAATCTTTGAACCGGTTGTAATATTCCCAAATAGGCCAGCCCTGGTTTGCATCCAGGTGGCTGGAGCCGCTAGGTAAAGGCCGAAGCCTCAAACTTCAAGGGAAACCCTATGCGCAATCCCCCGCGCGCACCCGACCAGTTGCGCAGCGTCAGCCTGGAACCCGGGTATGCCAAGCATGCCGAGGGTTCCTGCTTAGTCAAATTCGGCGATACCCATGTGCTCGTGACCGCAAGCCTGGAGGAGACCACCCCACCCTTCCTGCGCGGTTCGGGCAAGGGCTGGGTGACGGCGGAGTACGGCATGTTGCCGCGCGCCACTCACGAACGCATGCGTCGCGAAGCCGCCGTCGGCAAACAATCCGGCCGGACCCTGGAGATTCAGCGACTAATCGGACGTTCCTTGCGCGCGGTCGTCGACCTCACGGCGCTCGGCGAACGCCAGATCGTGATCGATTGCGACGTTCTACAAGCGGACGGCGGTACCCGCACCGCTTCCGTTACCGGAGGCTTTGTGGCGCTCGCGGGGTGCATTGCCTTCATGAAGAAGACCGGAATGGTCACCAAGCCGGCGATCAAGAATCACATCGCAGCCGTTTCCTGCGGTATCGTGAAGGGCCAAGCCATGCTCGATCTCGATTATGCCGAGGATTCCACGGCCGAGACGGACGCCAATTTCGTGCTGACCGGAGCGGGCGGGCTGGTCGAGCTCCAAGGCACGGCGGAAGGCGCGCCGTTCAGCGACGAACAGTTCGCCCAGATGCTCAAATTTGCGCGCAAGGGCATCGAAGAACTCGTCGCCCTGCAAAAGGCGGCGCTCGGCACATGAAACTTTCGCGCGGGTCCACGCTTCTTGTTGCCAGCCACAACCAAGGCAAAGTCCGAGAAATCGCCGATTTGCTGTCGCCTTTCGGGATATTGGTGCGCGGGGCGGTGGAGCTGGGTCTGGCCGAACCGGAAGAGGAGGGCACGACCTTCGCCGAAAACGCGCTTGTGAAGGCGCGCGCGGCGGCCGAGGAGGGCGGTGTTATAGCCCTGGCCGACGATTCGGGGTTGTGCGTTGCGGCGCTGGGCGGCGCGCCCGGAATCTATTCCGCGCGTTGGGCCGGCCCGAACAAGGATTTTACGCTTGCCATGGCACGCGTCGAACGCGAACTGAAAGCGACCCGCGACAGGTCCGCGAAATTCGTCTGTGCGCTGGCGCTTGCGGCGCCGTCCGGCCAAACGGAAATCTTCGAAGGCGAAGTGCGCGGCCATCTTGCCTTCCCGCCGCGCGGCAAGAACGGTTTCGGATATGATCCGATCTTCGTCGCCGACGGCATGAACCAAACCTTCGGCGAAATCGATCCGGCACAAAAACACGCCATCAGCCATCGCGCACGCGCCTTCGAACAATTCGCGTGCGCCGTGCTATCCCCGTGAGCGCCTTCGGCCTTTATGTCCATTGGCCATTCTGCGCGGCCAAGTGTCCTTATTGCGATTTCAATTCCCATGTACGCACCAGCGTCGACGAAGAAGGCTGGGCAGAAGCGATTTTGCGCGAAATGGCCCATGTCGCCGAATTGCAGGGTACGGATCGTCCGGTTCTGCAAACCATCTTCTTCGGCGGCGGCACGCCATCTTTGATGAGCGCGCGCGCCGTCGAGCGCGTCATCGACGTGGCGGCGCGTCTGTGGCCCAGCGCCAACGATTTGGAAATCACCTTGGAAGCCAACCCGGCGAGTGCGGAAACGGCGCGCTTCGCCGATTATGCGAAAGCAGGCGTCAATCGGCTCTCCTTGGGTGTACAAGCGCTGAACGATGCGGATTTGAAGTTTTTGGGCCGTCTGCACGACGTGGGCGAGGCCAAAGCGGCATTGACGCTTGGCATGCGGACATTCGCGCGCGTTTCGCTCGATCTCATCTATGCGCGCCCGGGTCAAAGCCTGGAGGCTTGGCGTGCCGAGCTGGCCGAGGCGCTGTCATTCGGCACTGAACATCTTTCGCTTTATCAACTCACCATCGAGCCGGAAACGCCGTTCGCGACCATGCACAAGGGGGGCATTTTCCATCTGCCCGACGACGATTTGGCCGCGTCCTTCTACGAAGCAACACAGGACATGACGGCGCGAGCGGGGGTTCCGGCTTACGAGGTTTCAAATCACGCGCGTCCCGGCTGCGAGTCGCGGCACAACCTGCTTTATTGGCGTTACGGGGCTTATGCAGGCGTGGGTCCGGGCGCGCACGGCAGGCTTGATGTGAACGGCAAGCGCATCGCCACGGTCTGCGAGCGCCTGCCGGAACGCTGGCGCGAGAAGGTGGTGCGCAACGGCCACGGCTTTACGGATATCAGCGAGATCGACGACCGCGCCGGCGCGCGCGAGCATCTGCTCATGAACCTGCGCTTGAGCGAAGGGCTCGATCTTGCGGCCTATCGCGCGCGCTGGGGCTCTGCACTTCAGCCGGAGCGCATCGCGGCACTTGCCGCCGACGGATTTGTCAAGCTTGAAGCCGGAAGGCTTTCGGCGACGCCGCGCGGCATGCTGGTACTCAATCGCGTGATCGCAGAGCTGGCCGACTAAGATCCGCTTGCTTGGAACGTCGTCGGCGCGGGGCTGACAACCGTGAAGCCGTTGGGATCGACCGCCAGCACGGCAAGCCCACGCTCAATCGATCCGTCCGCACGAAAACGGAAGATGCCGTTCACACCGGCAAAGCCGTTAGGATCGGTCAGTACAGCCAACGTGAAACGGTGATAAGGGGTGCCGGGCGCCAACAGCGCTACCAGCGATATCGCGTCATAGGCCAAAGATGCCAGTTGTGGCGGCTCTACACCAAAGGTCTGGCGATACTTCGCATTGAAGGCGTCGCCACCGCTAGGCTGCGGCGCCGCGAACCATCCGCCGGATAGAAGCGGCTCTTTGGTGGTGGCAGGATCGTACCAAAGCCCGGTGCCCAGATATTTCACCTTCGTGTTGTCCATGCCGTCATAGGCGAGCGTGGGTGCGATGCTGCGCGAAAGCGACCCATCTAGGGCGATGAAAAGCGCATCGCAACCGGATTTTGCGACGGCGGCCGCTGGATCCATGACCGCGCCCGCGCTGGGGCTGAAGCGTTCCACGTCGCTGACAGTAGCGCCCGCCGCGGTGACGGCCTGGCGAAGGCTCTGTTCGACGACGTCGCCGTAGGGCGTCTGCGGTATCATGGCGGCAAAATTCTTGTGACCTTGGCTCGCGGCATAAGCGATAACGCGCTTGACCTCGCTCTGGGGCTGGAAGCTCATGAGATAGACGCCGTTGCCCGCCACGGTGCGGTCGGTCGAGAAAGCGAGCACTGGCACCCCGCGGTCATGGGCAAGCGGGGCAACCGCGCTCACCGAAGCGGAAAAGATAGGCCCGATGATGACTTCCGCGCCCTGGTCGAGCAGCTTCTGCGCCGCCCCAGCGGCATCCGCCGAGGATCCGGTGTCATCCGCCGTTATCAGCAAAATGTCGTGGTTGCCGGAATCGTAAAGGGCGAGCTCGGCCGCCTTCATCATGGAGTTGGCCAATGCACGCACGCTCGCCGAGGAGTTCGAGAAAGGTAGAATGATACCGACGCGCACAGGGGTCTTTTCTTGCGCCAGATTGGGCAGCTTGAAGAAATCCGGCTGATCGGCGGCAAGCTGATGCGGGGCTGGAGGCTGAACCGGGACCGCCGCCGGGGGAGGGGCCGGCGTCGCCGTGCAGGCGGCTAACGCGACTACCGCAACGGCGCCAGCAATGGCACAAAGGCAGCGGAGGGTGAAGCGGGATGACGCGGCAGGCACAGGCATGGGACGCTCCTTCACGCGGCGAGCCTAAGCACTCGCGGGCTCGGCGTAAATCCGGTTTGGACGAACTGGCGGCAGGGCTTTACGTCACCGCCACCCCGATCGGCAACGCGCGAGACGTCACTCTGCGCGCACTCGATGTGCTGGAAGGTGCAGACCTGATCGCAGCCGAGGATACCCGCGTCACCGCCAAGCTCCTGGCCATCTTCGGAATCGCAAAGCCGCTGACGGCCTATAACGACCACAATGGCTCGCGCGAGCGCCCCAGGCTGTTGGCGCGCCTAAAGGGCGGCGCGCGCGTGGTCCTGGTCAGCGATGCCGGCACGCCTTTGGTTTCTGATCCGGGCTACAAGCTGGTGCGCGAGGCGCTGGCCGCAGGGATTCAGGTCCATGCCATCCCAGGCGCCTCGGCGCCGCTGGCCGCTCTTGCCCTGGCGGGGTTGCCGACGGACCGGTTTTTCTTCGCCGGCTTTCTATCTGCCAAACAAGGCGAACGGCGTCAGGCCCTTCAAGAGCTGAAATCCGTTCGCGCCACGCTGATCTTCTTCGAAGCTCCCCAGCGCTTGGCGGAAAGCCTCGCCGACATGGCCGAGATCCTGGGTTCTCGTCCGGCGGCCGTGGCGCGCGAGTTAACCAAGCTGCACGAAGAGGTGCGCCATGGCGATCTCGCAAGCTTGGCGCAAGCTTATGCCCAGGCTCCTCCGAGGGGCGAGATCACCCTTGTGGTAGGACCCGCCGGGGAACCCGAGACCGATTTTTCGCGCGTGGACTCGGCGCTCGACAAGGCGCTTGTCTTCATGCCGGTGCGCGCGGCCGTCGATCTGGTGGCTGAGATGCTTGAGGCGCCGCGCCGCGAAGTCTATGCGAGGGCCCTCGCAAGGAAGAACGATGGGCAAGACGGGACGTCTTGAGCTTCACAAGCAAGCCGAGCAGCGCGGCCGGCGCGGCGAAGCGCTTGCGGCACTGCTCTTGCGCTGCAAGGGTTACCGCATCCTGGGCCGGCGCGTGCGCACCCGCGCCGGCGAGATCGACCTTGTGGCCAAGAGCCCGTCCGGCGTCGTCTGCTTTGTGGAAGTCAAGACGCGGCCGCAAGACGGGCTGGCCGCCGAAGCCGTGGGCCTGCGTCAACGCGCCCGCATTGTCCACGCGGCCGAGCTCTATCTGGCTGGGCACAAGGCCGAGAAAGGCGTGCGCTTCGACGTTGTGACCGTGGTTCCGGGCCGCTTGCCCCGTCATCTGCGCGACGCCTGGGGGGCGGATGCGCTTTGACCGGGCCTTGTAGAACCCGGCTTAAACGGCGATCTATTACCCTGATGTCCACACGCCCCAGGATGGCCGCATGAGTTTGACCGTCGCAATCCAGATGGACCCGATCGAGCGTATCAACATTGACGCCGATTCGACTTTCGTGTTGGCGCTGGAAGCCCAGGCGCGCGGCCATTCGCTGCTCTATTACGGCCCGCGCCAGCTGTTCTTTCGCGACGGCATGGTCGGGGCGACCGTCCGCCCGCTTCAGGTGCGCGCGGCAGCAGGCGATCATTTCACCCTGGGCGAACCGTCCGTATACGATCTTTCCAGGGCCGACGTGGTCCTGCTGCGCCAGGACCCGCCGTTCGACCTAGCCTATATCACCACCACGCATCTGCTTGAGCGGCTGCAACCGAAGACGCTGGTGTCCAACGATCCCGCCGAGGTCCGCAACGCGCCGGAGAAATTGCTGGTGACGGCGTTCAAGGATTTGATGCCGCCGACGCTGATCGCGTCCGACCCGGCGCAAATCCGCGCCTTCCGCGGCGAGCACAAGGACATCATCCTGAAACCGCTTTACGGCAACGGCGGGGCGGGCGTCTTCCGGCTCAGGCCGGACGACGAGAATCTCGGCGCGCTGCTGGAGATGTTCGCGTCGCTTTATCCCGAGCCGATCATGATGCAGCGCTATCTGCCGGAAGTGCGCAAAGGCGACAAGCGAATCATCCTGGTGGACGGCGAATTCGCCGGCATGATCAACCGCATTCCGGCCGAAGGAGAGGCGCGCTCCAACATGCATGTCGGCGGCAAGCCCGTGCCCGCGCAGCCCTCAGCACGCGACCTGGAGATTTGCGCTGTCATCGGCCCTGAGTTGAAGAAGCGCGGTTTGATCTTCGCCGGAATCGACGTGATCGGCGACTATCTCACCGAGATCAACGTCACGTCCCCCACGGGCATTCAGGAGGTGAAGCGTTTCGGCGGTCCAGACGGCGCCAAACTGATCTGGGACGCCATCGAGCGCCGGCTGAAGGGACGCAACTAAGCCGACATTCCGAATCGACTGCGATAGCGCGCGTCGATCTTGGAGACGGGGAAATAAATGAACACGTCGGTGGTGCCGAACTGCCGGTCGATCACGGCGCCGTCGCCGATGCCGGCGCCGGCCCGCACATAGCCTTTGAGCAGCGGTGGCAAGGAGCGCAACGCCTCTTTGGGATCGATCGCCTCCTTCGGCATGAGGTTCATGTCGACGTACAGCGAAGGCAGCGCGCGTACATGGATTTCCAGAGGCACGCGATGGAAATGGTAGAGGTATGATAAAGGCAGCGCCAGAGCCTTGGGGTCGGTTCCTGCGAAAGAGGCGCAGCCGAACATCAAGTCGATCGAGAAACGCGCCACATAGACCATTACGCCGCGCCATAGAAGCTGCATGGTCGCGGGCTTGCTGCGATAGGCCTTGAGCACGCAGGAACGGCCGAGCTCCAGAAGTCGGCTGCCGTCCGGCATGCCCGTCAGCATGGGCGAAAGGTCATATTCGGTGGAGGTGTAAAAGCCGCCTGCGCGGGAGGCGTCGACATCGCGCATCAACCGGTAGGTGGCGACAACGGCAGGCTGCCCATCCTCGTCGGTCAGCGAGCGATCAATCACTAGCAGATGATCGCAAACCTCGTCGAAACGATCGAAATCGCGGCGCGCCTCGCGCATGTCGGGCGAAGGTAGGGCGGACATTTCCTCGTAGAAGACGCGATAGCGCAAGCGCTGGGCAGCTTCGACCTCAATGTCGGTCTCAGCCAGTCGTACCTCCAGCGCGCCCGAGACAGCCAGGACGGGCCATTGCTCCAGTCGGCCCTCAAGGGGACCAGGCTCGTGAATGTTGACCACTGAAAGCGCTTCCCTTGGGCGAAGGCGGTTTTCTTGCCTTCGGGCGTCAGCCTATGTGCGCAAAGAAGGATTTTACCCTACGACCGCGGACAAGACAAACCTCGCCGGCGCCCATAGCTAATACGTATTTATACGTTTCGCACCAAACGTTCGCGCCGCAACATAAGCAGCACGAGCAGCAATGCCGGTACGGACAGGGCCGCGGTACAGACATAAAACGGGACATATCCGGCGGTCTTGGCACCGGCGGCGATGGCGTCCGGCCCTACGATCGCGGCGGCGACGGAAGGATGGCGCGTGAACCAGTCCACCGACCATCCCGACATTCCGCCCATCAGTTTTCCAGGCAAGGCGTAGAACGAGGAGAAAAGCGCATATTGCGTTGCGGTGAAGGCGCGGCTGGTTAAGCCCGACATATAGGCGATGAGGGCAGTCCCCGCGAAGCCGCTGGCGAAATTCTCGGTACCGAGCGCAATGGCAAGAGAAGAGACGCTGCCGTGCTGAGTCGCGAGCCATGCATAAGCGAGATTGGCGATGATCGCCGCGATGATGCCGATCAGCAGGGCGCGCGTCGTTCCAAACCGCATGAGCGCGAATCCGCCCACCATCACACCCAGGATCGTCATCCATATGCCCGCGAACTTCACCACGGCGGCGATGATCTCCAGCGAATAACCCAGGTCGATATAGAAGGTATTGCTGGCCATCACGCCCATGACGAAATCGGAAAGCCGATAGGTGCCAACGAAGGCAAGAATGAACAGCGCATTCCAGCCATGTTTGGCGAAGAAGTCGACGAACGGGGCAACGGCGGCGCGGTAAATCCATTCGAGCGCACGCATGACAGCGCCATGGATGTGCAGCTCCTCGGCCAAAGTCTCGACCGCCTGTTCGCCGATGACCGGTTCGGGCGCTTCCTCCGGACGCGGCGCAAGCAACGTGGTCGCAATGCCGGCACCCATCAGCGCGGCCATCGTCAAATAGGCGGCCGGCCATGACACCTGCTGCGCGACGATCAAGGCGCCGGCGCCCGCGGCGATCAGCGCAAGGCGATAGCCAAGCTGATAAGCGGTCGCCATCGTGCGTTGATCCTGGGCCGCTTCGATACGCCAAGCATCGATGCAGATATCCTGCGTCGCCGAGGCGAAGGCGAGCACGACGGCAAAGATCGCCACCACAAACAGCATCCGCGCCGGATCGCAGAACGCAATGGCAACAAGGCAAGTGACGACCAGAATTTGCGCGGCCAGGATCCAGGCGCGGCGCTTGCCGAGCCAATCTCCGATCAGCGGCAGCTTCATCTGGTCGACGAGCGGCGCCCACAGGAATTTGAAGGCATAGGAAAGGCCCACATAACTGAAGACGCCGATCGCGGTCCGTGAAACGCCAACTTGCCGGAGCCAGGCGGACAAGGTGCCAAACACCAGCAGAAACGGCAGGCCGGACGAAAAGCCCAACGCCAGCATCACCAAGATACGCGGCTGAAGATAGCTTGCGAAAATCTCGCGTAAGCGCGCGTTCATGCGGCGACGTTGCGCGCAGACGACTCGGTGGGAAAGAAAGCGGCGAACATATCGTCCAGCTGGGTTGGTTCGACAGGTTTGGTGAGGAAACCATCCATTCCGGCCTCACGGCAAGCCCTACGTCCGGTTTCCAGCGCGTCGGCGGTCAGTGCGACGATCAGCGTGCGGGGGCGGGACAGGCTGGCTTCGTTCTGACGAATCGCCTTGGTCGCTTCGATGCCGTCCATGCCAGGCATGTGAATGTCGGTAAGGACGAGATCGAACAGGCCCTCTTCCATCGCTTTCACCGCGGCCTCGCCGCTAGTGACTTCCGTGACCTCATGGCCGCGCCGTCGCAGCAGCTCCCGGGTCAGGAGCGCATTGATCGGATTGTCCTCGGCAAGAAGAATCCGAAGGCCTGTCAGCCTTCCTTCAGCCGGTGGCGGCAGGATAGGCGCGGCGGCTGGACGCGCTTGCTGACCGCTGTTCATGGCACCCGGTTTAGGCTGAGTGCGCAACCTTTCGACTAGCGAGGATTGACGCACAGGTTTCACCAGATAGCCCGAAAAGCCCATGGAGCGAAGCTGAGAAAGTTTAGAGCGGGCGGCCGACGTCAATAGGACAAGAGCGGGAATCTGCGGCGCCGGACCGGTCGGCGGCGCTGGCTCGGCTTCGGTTCCGGCGTCGATCAACATGATGTCGGACTGACGGATGCCGTCCTCGGTAAGTCCGGCGACATCGCCGCCAGCGGCGCGGATTTGGGCGCTCAAGCCATCGCGCAGCACACCGTTGTGGGTAGTGATGGCGATGCGCATCCCGGTAAGCGGCGCGTTCCGGTCCGGTGCCTGTGTCACGATGACCGACGGCAACGTGAACCAGAACAGACTGCCGCCGCCAGGTGCCGCGTCGACCCCGATTTCTCCACCCATGGCTTCCACTAGACGTCGGCAGATTGCCAGCCCCAGCCCTGTGCCTTCGAATTTGCGGCCGTGGCTGGAATCGGCCTGGACGAATTCGTCGAAGATTTCCTTGCGCTTTTCGGGCGGCACGCCGACCCCGGTATCACGCACTTCGAAGTGTAGATAGGTACGCTCGCGTCCTGTCATCATGGATGCGTCAATGCGCACCCCGCCTTTCTCGGTGAATTTGACGGCGTTGCCGACCAGATTTGTAAGCACCTGCCTGAGCCGCATGCTGTCCGTGCGGATCGCCTCCGGAACTTCGGGCCCGACAAGCGCGATCAACTCAATGCCCTTGGCATGTGCGCGCGGGCCGAGAAGCTCGACGACGCCTTCGATCAATGCGCGGACATTAACCTCCTCGTCTTCCAGGGTCAGCGTGCCCGCCTCGATCTTCGAGAAATCCAGGATGTCGCCGATTAAAGCCAAGAGCGCCTCGCCGGACTGCGTGATGGCTTCGGCATAGGTGCGTTGCTCGGGTCGAAGCTCGGTTTCGAGCAGAAGGCGCGCCATGCCGAGAACGCCGTTCATCGGCGTGCGGATTTCATGGCTCATGGTGGCCAGGAAGCCGGACTTCGCACGGCTGGCGGCCTCCGCCTTGTCGCGCGCTTCGGTCAGTGCATCTTCAAGGGCTTTACGTTCGGTGATGTCGCGTCCGACGCTCTGGACTTCGACCAGCCGGCCCAGATTGTCGCGTACCGCATAATCTTCCCAGGCAAGCCAGCGCCAACCATACGCCGTGCGCACATGCTGGTCGTAGCGTACCCCCGCGCGCCCGGTCTCGAGACCGGCAAAGCTGCCGAATAGGGGCGCCCGGCTGTCGGGATGAAGCTCCGGCGCGAAAGGTTTGCCCATGGCTGTCTGCGAATTAAGTCCGAAAAGCTTGAAGAACGCGTCGTTGCCGTAGGTGAGGCAGCTGTCGGGGGAGCGGCGGAAGATGGCGTCGCCTTGGGCATCGACCAGACCTTTGTAACGCGCCTCGCTTTGATTGAGACGAGCGTTCATAGCGGCGGCGGCGGCCAGTGAGGACTCCAGGCGCGTGACGATCGTTTTGAATTGCGCCGCCTGCTTGTCCGCCAACTCACTGCGTTCGCGTGAGACCAAAAGGCTGTGCAGGATGTAGGCGATGACGACGCCGACCAACGCCGCGAACGTACCGGGCAACATCACGCTCAGCCGTCCGTGCAGCACGACGTCGCCCAGCGCCGCCACCAGAAGGGCCAGTGCGGCCAAGCCGAAAACAATGCGAATGATGCGCGTCGCCGTGACCCCGCCCTCCGAGAGGAAAGGAAACCTTAGCCGCGTACCCCCTTGAAAAACGTTTAAGGACGGCTGACGCGCGCCATCCGCATGGTTGATTTTGTCCCTTCTCAGTGCCACCGGCTCGAAAGCCCGAACACTGTTCGAGCAAGCTATCCGTGGATCGATGAACCAGCCATTTTTCGCAGGACCATCAATAGGTTCGTCGACATCCCGCCAAAGACCCGCGTTGTCTGTCACAAAAGCTTCGCAGAACTGTGATGGACGTTGCACGCAGACTCGTCGTGATAGCGCCACTGCAAGGCGGACTGGGGTGGCTGCCGACGCGGAAAGAATCCGCCAAGGGTTTATTTCGCAAGGGGTTTGTATGCGAGGAGGTGACCTGAAACCGGCGGGTTGGACCGCTGGGACGATGCGGGCTGTGACTTTCCGCCGAACTGCGTTCTGCTGCTGCTCCATTCCGGTCCAAGATTAGCCCCCAATCCATGGCCAACATCGCCTTGACCGAGATCACCGTCACCGAAAAAAGGGCTAGAGCCGTCAAACGCGGCGGCCTTAGGGATGCGCGCTTTCGCAGCCTGACTTGGTTTGCATCGATCATCGTGATCGCCGTTTTCGCCGGCGTGCTTATGTCGTTGGGCATCGGAGCCATGCCGGCGATCAAGGCTTTCGGACTGCCCTTCATCTACACCGGAGTCTGGAATCCGGTGACCGAGAAATTCGGCGCCCTGGCGTCCGTTTACGGTACGCTCATCACCTCCTTTCTTGCCATGCTGATGGCCGTGCCCGTCGGCATCGGGATCGCGATTTTCTTGACCGAGATTTGTCCGCGTCCGCTACGCCGAGCGATCGGCATCGCCATCGAGCTTCTGGCCGGCATCCCCAGCATCATTTACGGCATCTGGGGCCTGTTTGTGTTTGCGCCGGCATTCCAACAGGGTCTGCAGCCCTGGCTGATCGACTTCTTTGCCAACGTTCCAATACTGCAGACCTTTTTCGCAGGCCCGCCTTACGGAATCGGCATTTTCACCGCCTCGATAATCCTGTCGATCATGGTCTTGCCATTCATCTCGGCGGTGACGCGCGACGTGTTCGAAACCGTGCCGCCGACGCTCAAAGAGGCGGCCTATGCCATGGGCTGCACGACCTGGGAAGTCATGTGGTGTGTTGTATTGCCCTTTGCGCGCACCGGCGTCGTCGGCGGCGCGATGCTGGCGCTCGGCCGAGCGCTCGGCGAAACGATGGCCGTCACCTTCGTCATCGGCAACGCCCATCATATCCAATCGTCGCTGTTTGCTCCCGGAACGACAATCTCCGCCACGATCGCCAACGAATTCACCGAGGCGGTTGGCGACCTCTATCTGTCTTCTTTGATTGAGATGGGTCTCATCCTCTTCGTCATCACCTTTGTGGTGCTGGCGTGCGCGCAGCTGATGCTCGGCGCGCTCGAACGGCGGGCCGGAGGTATCTCGGGATGAAGAACAAGCGTCTGTACAAGCGGCGCAAGCGGCGCAACGCCTTCTTTCTGTCATTGTCGGTTCTTGCCGCACTCTTCGGCATGCTTTGGCTCGGCTTCATCCTGACCTCGCTTTTCTATAACGGGTTTTCCGGCATTTCGGGCAAGCTCTTCACCGAGATGACGCCGCCGCCAGGCTCGGACGGCGGCCTTGCCAATGCGATCTTGGGCAGCGTGGTGATGAGCGTCCTTGCTGTCGCAGGCGGCACCCCGATCGGTTTGTTGGCGGGTACCTATCTTGCGGAATATGGCCGCTATTTGCGCCTTTCTTTTTTCGTGCGCTTCATCAACGACATCCTACTGAGCGCGCCTTCCATCGTGACGGGCCTTTTCATCTACGAGATTATCGTCGTGAACATGCACGGGTTCTCGGCCTGGGCGGGTGCGGCCTCGCTGATGGTGATCGTCATCCCCGTCGTGGTGCGCACGACCGAGAATATGCTGTTGCTGGTGCCCAATGGCCTGCGCGAAGCGGCCGCGGCGCTCGGCGCGCCGCGCAACGCCATCATCCGTGCGGTGACTTGGCGCGCCGCGCGCGCGGGCATCGTCACGGGCGTGCTCCTGGCGATCGCGCGCATTTCCGGCGAAACGGCGCCTCTGCTCTTTACCGCGCTTAATAACCAGTTCTGGAGCACCGATCTCGACAAGCCGATGGCGAATCTGCCCGTCGTCATATTCCAGTTCGCGATGAGTCCTTACGAGGATTGGCACAAGCTGGCCTGGGCAGGGGCGCTGTTGATCACGATCACCGTGCTCGTTTTGAGCATCGCGGCCCGAATTCTCGAATCGTCAAGGCGGAGTTGAGTCATGGATACGGCCGTGCAGACCAAGGTTAAGGTCGACATCAAGGACCTTTCTTTTTATTACGGCACGAACAAAGCGCTGAAGGACGTCACGCTTCCGATTTACGACCGCAAGGTGACGGCGTTCATCGGTCCCTCCGGCTGCGGTAAGTCGACGCTGTTGCGCGTGCTCAACCGCATCTACGAACTTTATCCCAACCAGCGCGCCGAAGGCGAAGTGTTCCTCGACGGAGAGGACATCCTCCATTCCAAGCAGGACACCAACCTTTTGCGCGCGCGCGTCGGTATGGTGTTCCAGAAACCGACGCCGTTCCCGATGACGATCTACGACAATATCGCCTTCGGCATTAAGCTCTACGAGCGCATGCCGCGCTCCGAACTCGACGGGCGCATCGAATATGCGCTGCAGCGCGCCGCTTTGTGGGGCGAGGTCAAGGACAAGCTGCGCGAATCGGGCCTGAGCCTATCCGGCGGCCAGCAGCAGCGGCTGTGCATCGCGCGCACGGTGGCGACGAAACCGGAAGTGATTCTGCTCGATGAGCCGTGTTCGGCGCTTGATCCGATCTCGACGGCGAAGATCGAAGAGCTGATAGACGAGCTGGTGAACGATTACACCATCGCCATCGTCACTCATAACATGCAGCAAGCCTCGCGCACCTCGGACTATACCGGCTTCATGTATCTGGGCGAGTTGATCGAGTTCGACACCACCGAGAAGGTCTTTACCACGCCTTCCAACAAGCAGACGGAACAGTACATCACCGGCCGCTTCGGCTGACGACGCTCACACGTAATCCTCCGCCAGAGTTTCGTCGGCCCACGTTCCGCGTGAGGCCGCGTTGAACATGAGGCTCAAGACCACGCTGACCGCGAGATTCAAGGCGAGCGCGCTCACCGCCGCGTAACAAGGCACCGCCGTGCCGAAGATGTGCAGCACGTAAGTCGCCGATTTGAACGACAGCGTCCACGCCATCCAAGTGCCGGCGGCGATTCCGCTCAGCCATCCGAGCAGCAGCGCCCGCGGATGAAGCCAGCGCGTGTACAGGCCCAGCATCACGGCGGGCAGCGTCTGGCTGATCCAGATGCCGCCCAACAGCTGCAGCACGATCGCATAGTTCTGCGGAAAGCCGAAAATGAAGATCAGTCCGCCGGCCTTGACGATCAGCGAAACGATCTTGGCCATCCGGCTTTCCTGCGCGTCCGTGCAACCGGGGTTGAAGTACTCCTTGTAGATGTTGCGGGTGAACAGATTGGCGCTGGCGATCGACATGATCGCGGCCGGCACCAAGGCGCCGATGGCGATGGCGGCGAAGGCCACTCCGACCAGCCAGGACGGGAATGTGTGTAGCAGCAAAGCGGGTACCGCGAAATTGGGGCCGAATGCTTTGAACCCGTCGGCATAAGCTGGCACGGATTTTACGCCGGCGGCGATCGCCATGAAGCCCATGAGCGAGATCAGGCCGAGCGCGAAGGCATAAACCGGCATGGCGATGGCGTTGCGCTTGATCACTTCGCGGCTGGAGGAAGAGAGAATCCCGGTCACCGAATGCGGATAGAGAAACAACGCCAAGGCGGAGCCCAGCGCCAGCGTTACATAGGCCGACTGCGCGCCCAAATTACCCGGCGGCGACAGCGGCAGAAGCAGTTTCGCCGGATCGACGCTGGCGAAGATATGTCCGTAACCGCCGAGCTTTGCCGGAATGAGAATGATGACAGCCAACACCGTGCCGTAAATGAGAATATCTTTGACCACGGCGATCATCGCCGGCGCCCGCAATCCGCTCGTGTAAGTGTAGGCGGCCAGGATGACGAAGGCGATCAAGAGCGGCAGCTCGATGGTGAACCCGGCGACACTAAAGGACAGATGCAGACCGAGGCCTGCAATCACCACTTCGATGCCGACCAGTTGCAGCGCGATATAGGGCATCGTGGCCACGATGCCCGTGATGGCCACGGTCAACGACAGAGTGCGGCTGCCGAAACGTCCGCGCACGAAATCGGCCGCCGTGACATAGCCGTGCCGGTGCGAGACGGACCACAGCCTTGGAAACACTACGAAGAGAGCCGGCCAGATGATGACAGTATAAGGGACGGCAAAGAATCCCATCGCGCCGGCGCCGAACAACAGCGCCGGCAAGGCGACGAAGGTGTAGGCAGTATAGAGATCGCCGCCCAGAAGAAACCAGCTGATGATCGTTCCGAAGCGCCGCCCGCCCAGTCCCCATTCGTGCAACTGATTGAGATCGCCGCGCCGCCAGTGCGCGGCGACGAAGCCGAGGATCGTAACAAACGCGAACAGCGCAACGAAAACCGCAATGGCGACGACATCCAACGGGCTCTTCACAGCCCGCCTCCGCTGCGCCGTTCCAAACAATAGACGATGAGAATCGCAAGGACCGTGACTGCGATCCACGCCATCTGAAACCAATAGAAAAAGGGAATGCCCGCAAGCGACGGTTCGGCGCGGTCGTAGAACGGCACCCACAGCGCCAAGAGCGGCACGAGCAGCAAGATATGATAAGGGCGCGCGCGTCCGCGCGGTCGGCCAGTCATTTTCGTTCCCCCCGACTTAATTCTCGCCGCGCGATGCTTACGGCATAAGCGGCGAGCCGCCAAGCGGCGACCGGCGCCGGGGCGATGGGCCATACACGGCACCGCCTGGAATCTACGGTGACCGGATCGCTGCGCCGCAATGGAGTAAGGGTTCCCTAAGGCAAGCTCCGTCCGCCTGTTGCGCCGGGCACAAGAAAACCGGCCTTCGCGAAGATTGCTTTGGCGCGCGCGCCCGAAAGATATTTGAGGAAGGCGCGCGCCTCGGGCTTTGCCTCTTTCGTCAGCGCGGCGGGATAGACGATGCGCGGATAAGCCTCATCAGGGAAGGTGGCGACGATGCGTACCTTCGGCTCGGCTTTGGCATCGGTCGCATAGACGATGCCGAGAGGCGCCTCTCCGCGCGCGACATAGGCCAGCGCCACGCGTACGTTTTCCGCTGGAACGACCTTGCTCTCAACCAGGTCCCACACGCCGAGGGAGGTCAGCGCCGCTTTGGCATATTTGCCGGCGGGCACGGCAGCGGGATCGGCAAGCGCGAGTCTGCCTTCGCCCAGCGCGCCCGCCAGATCGAAGTGCGGTTTGGCGGCAAGCGCGATCCTGGACTCGGCAGGGGCGATCAAGACCAAGCGATTGCCGAGCAGGTCGACGCGCGACGCATGCGCGATCAATCCGCGCGAATCCAGATGATCCATCCAGTCCACGTCGGCAGAGATGAAAATGTCCGCTCCGCTCGACGCTTCGATCTGGCGGGCCAGCGCCGAGGATGCGGCGAAGGAAAAGACGACGGCGCTTCCCGTGTCGTGTTTGTAGGCGTCGCCGACTTGCTTCAGCGCGTCGGTAAGCGACGCGGCGGCGAACACCGTGACGTCTGCGGCACGGGCGGGCACGACGGCGAGTAGCGCTACGGCGAGCACGGTTCGGAAGAAACGGGAAACGGACATGAGGCAACCCTCTCCAGTCAATGCAGATGCGCCAGCCTGCGAAACGACAACGCTTCGGCGATATGCACGCGGCCGACGCCTGCCGCGCCGCCGAGATCGGCGATGGTGCGCGCCACGCGCAACACACGATGGTAGCCGCGCGCCGTCAGCCGCATCGCTTCCGCCGCCTCCGTCAGCAAGCTTGCGCCGGCGCGGTCGGGCGACGCCACGCGGTCGAGCAGCTCGCCTTCCGCTTCGGCATTGGTCCGCAGGCCTTCTTCCGCATAGCGTTTGCGCTGGAAATCGCGGGCACGCGTCACCCGCGCCGCGACGTCAGCACTACTTTCCGCGGGTGGAGGCAGAGTGAGGTCAGCAGCCGATACGCCGGCTACTTCCACATGGATATCAATGCGGTCGAACAAAGGCCCCGAAATCCGCGACTGGTACTCTTGGGCGCATTTGGGGGCGCGGCCGCAGGCCTGTGCGGGATCGTCGAGATAGCCGCAGCGGCAAGGGTTCATCGCGGCAACAAGCTGGAAGCGTGCCGGATAGCGCACATGGGCATTGGCGCGCGCCACAACGGCCTCGCCGGACTCCATCGGCTGGCGCAGCGAATCCAAAACCGCACGCTGGAATTCGGGCAACTCGTCGAGGAACAAGACGCCGAGATGCGCCAGGCTGACTTCGCCGGGCTTGACGCGCAATCCGCCGCCGACAAGCGCGGCCATCGAGGCGGAATGGTGCGGCGAACGAAACGGCCGCCGGCGCGAGATAGAGCCGCCCGGCAATTCGCCCGCCAAGGATTGCACCATGGAAATCTCCAGAGCCTCGCGCGCGTCGAGCGGCGGCAACAAACCGGGCAGGCGTTGCGCCAGCATCGATTTGCCGGCTCCGGGCGGCCCAATCATCAGCATGTTGTGGCCGCCGGCGGCCGCGATCTCGATGGCGCGTTTGGCGGTTTCCTGTCCCTTCACGTCTTTCAAGTCGGGGGCGCTGAAAGCGTCGTCGGCAAGCTTGGCCACCGGCGGATTCAACACCTGCACGCCCTTCATGTGATTGACGAGGGCGATCAGGGACGGCGTAGCGATGATCTCGATTCCGCCCGCCCAAGCGGCTTCCGGTCCGCAGCAAGCGGGGCAGATGAGGCCGCGGCGCTGCTCCGATGCGGCCAAGGCCGCGGGCAACACGCCCGCCACGGCGGTCACTTGCGCGTCGAGGGATAGCTCGCCCAGCGCCACGTAGTTTGCCATCTCGCTCGCCGGCAACACGCCCATGGCGGCCAACAGCCCCAGCGCGATGGGAAGATCGTAATGGCTTCCTTCCTTGGGTAGGTCGGCGGGCGCCAGATTCACCGTGATCCGCTTCCAAGGCAGCGCCAGTCCGATAGCGGCCAGCGCGGCGCGCACGCGTTCCCGGCTTTCACCGACGGCCTTGTCGGCCAGACCTACAAGGTTGAACTGTCCGCCACCTGAATCCGCGATGTGAACCTGCACGTCCACTTCGCGCGCTTCGATGCCTTGGAAGGCCACAGTGTAGATATGAGCGACGGTCATGAGAGCGGAAGAGCAAGCCCGGCGCCCGCGCCTGTGATCAGCATGCCCATGCTGCTCTCCCCTCCTTGTCCCGCCGAAAGCTAATCTAGCGCGGGATGGGGGCAAGGGCCATCTTGCACGCGCATATACACACACCTAGGCTCCAACGTCCGTTCGTGGAATGGCGGGAGAACAGAGAATGACGTGCAGGATCGGTAGAGCTTTTGTCTTTGCGTGCATTGCTTCGGCAATGCCCGCCCACGCCCAGGATTCGGCCGATTCGTTCGCCGATGGCGTCAACGGCGCAAAAGTGCATAGCGCGTCGGGTTTCGTCTGCCCGCAGCAGATCGGCCGTTTCGAACGCGACGCGGTCGGCGAACGCGATCCGCAAGCGGGCGCGGATTTTTGCGCCTATTCCGCGCTCGATGGGGTCTACGGAACGATCACGCTGACGCCCTTGCGCGGGGCGTACGACCCCAAGGCGATGCTCACGCCGGATTTCGTCGTGCAGGAAGGAACCGGCGGCAGAATGGTCGGCGAAACGACGCAGCTCGTAGGGCCGAAGAACGCGCCGCTCTCGGTCTATATGCGTACCTACGAGACCGCGAAACTCGAAACGCTGCATTATCGAACCTTGTTCGCCGGCGCCGCGGTGGGCCCATGGGCCGTACAGGTCACGATCGAATATGCCGACCCGCGCGACAGCGACAAAGAAGTCGATTTTCTGAATGCCGCCTATACGGAGGCGATCGCCAAGATCGCGGGCGCCGCCGAACCCGCGCCGCACTGAAGGCAGCCCATGCTCTTTTAGTTCTTCGATGAGCTGCGCGCCGCTATTCTGGCGCCAGCATCACCTTGATGCCATCCAGCTCTTCCGAGCAAATCAATTGGCAGGACAGCCGCGAGTTAGGCTGTACCGCCAATGCCATGTCCAGCATGTCGGTCTCGCCTTCACTGGGTGGAGGCAGCTTGTTGTACCAGCCGCCCTCGATGTAGACGTGGCAGGTGGCGCAGGCGCAGGCGCCGCCGCATTCCGCCGTGATCGGCAGGCCGCCGTCGCGCAGCATCTCCATGATCGTCCAGCCGTCGCGGCCTTCGATGACGGTTTCCTTGCCTTCGCGGTCCTTGGCGAAAATCTTCATACGACACCCAGTTTCTTCTGCAGGCTCGAAGAAGAGGTCGTGTACTGGAAGCGCAGCTTCTCGTTCGGCCGACAGATATGGAACGCCGCTTGGGCCATCAATGCCGCCTCGTGGAAGCCGGACAATATCAGCTTCAGCTTGCCCGGATAGGTGACGATGTCGCCGACGCCGAAAATGCCCGGCGTCTGGCTTTCGAAACGAGCCGTGTCCACGGGAAGCAGGTTTTCGTGCAGGTTGATGCCAAATTCCGCAATCGGTCCCAGCTTCATCGTCAGTCCGAAAAACGGAAGAAACGCTTCGGTTTCCAGATGCCATTCGCGCTTGTCGTGGCTTGAAAGCGTCACCCCCGACAGCTCCCCGCCTTCGCCGTGTAATGCTTTGACGCTAGCGACATGGAAATTGATTTTTTTCTTTTCGACCAGTTCGCGCATCTGATTGACGCTGTGCTGGGCGGCGCGGAAGCCGTCGCGGTGATGGACGAGCGTCAGGCTCTTGGCGATCGGAGCTAGGTTCAACGTCCAGTCGAGCGCGGAATCGCCGCCGCCGGCAATCAGCACGTTCTTGCCGCGGAACGTCTCCATCTTGCGCACCGCATAGTGCACAGAGGTGCCTTCATAGGCCTCGATGCCGGCAATAGGTGGGCGCTTGGGCATAAAGCTGCCGCCCCCGGCCGCGATCACGATCACGCGGGCAATGATCTCGGTTCCCACATCGGTCGACAGTTTCCAGCGTCCGTCGGGCAGCCTTTCCAGTGCGTTCGCCATTTCGCCGAGGTGGAAGGTCGCACCGAACGGCTTGATCTGTTCCATCAGCCGGTCGGTCAATTCCTGGCCAGTGACGATGGGAAGACCAGGAATGTCGTAGATCGGCTTTTCCGGATAGAGCTCGGTGCATTGCCCGCCTGGACGGTCGAGAATGTCGATCAGATGCGTCTTGAGATCCAAGAGCCCAAGTTCAAACACGGCAAAAAGGCCGGCCGGCCCTGCGCCTATGATCGCGACATCGGTTTCGATGGGAGTTTGGGGTTCGTGACTCATCGATATTTCACAGTCTACACTTGTACAAGATATGAAACCTGCGCACTTATATGTAAAAAGCAGTCCACCAACAATCCCCTGTGACTTTCGAACCGTTCACTGGCGTCAGAGCCTTGTTTCCGTTCATATTCCGCGGGTATCGCAAAAACAGGACAACTGGCCATGACGAGCAGAGCTTCGCAAGCTCGGCCGCCCCGACGTTGCGAAAACATGGCCGAGCTACGAGCCGAGGTCGACCGGATCGACAGGGCGCTGGTGGAACTCCTTTCTGAGCGCCAGCGCTATATCGAACGTGCAGCGGAAATCAAATCCGATCGTGCCGCCATACGCGACGACGCCCGGATCAAAGACGTGATCACTAAGGTGCTGGCCGAGGCCCGCAAGGCGGGCCTGAGCACCAAAATCGCCGAACCGGTTTGGCGGACGCTGGTGGAACGCTCGATTGCCTTCGAATTCCAGGCGTTCGATGCAAAAAATCAGCGCTCCAAATAGGTCTTGATGAAGGCCTGGACCGCTTCGGCATTGGTCTTCAGAGCCACCAAGGCGAGCGACGCGTTGCCGCGGTCCTTGATCGGATCGATCGGCTCGGCGAAAGCCGCTGCATCGGCCAATTCGAACGCGCCGATACCGCGTGCCGCGCCCTTCAAACTGTGTGTGGCCTCTTTCCAGGATTTGGCGTCGCGGGCATCAAGGATGGCCTGCAGACGTCCGACTATCTCGCTGGTCTGCGTATCGAAGAGCTTTAGAACCTCGGCGTTGATCGCCTCGTCACCTCCCGTATAACGGGCAAGGTGGGTAAGGTCGACGGCACAGTGCCTAGCGGACATGCGCGTATCCCCGTTGTGGCTCTTTGAGGATGGCGCAAATGCGTCAAGCACCCGTTAACAAATATTCGACCTCAGAATGGAAGCCAGCCGTTCGGGAACGGCGACATGCTGAACAAGTAATTGTGGAAGAGCAGGAACACCGCGATTTCCACGATCGCCACCGTAAAGCGCCAATCGAAATATTCGCTTGCGACGAAGCGGTTGCGTCCCGCAAGGATCGCGGCGAAGGGAAGGTTTGAGGTCTGATTGGCGACGGCCTGCCACTCGGTGCTGCGCTTCCTTCTGCACTTGCCATTAATGGCGCGCGTGCCGAGCAGCGCCAGCACTAGGAAGGTGCTGAAGAAAATCACCGAAGCCAGCGTGCCTGTGGCCAACACATGGTACCCCGCCCAGATCGCCGTGCCCCACAGGAAGGGATGACGCGTGATGCGAAGCACGCCGCGCACGGCGGCGGTTTCCTGTCGCGCCGAGGTGGGGTTGGCCATCAAAACGCCCGGCGCCGCCAGCATGAACGCGACCGCCACCACCGGGATCGCGAAATTGCGAAACCCTTGGCCCAAGTTATAGAGCACGTGATTGTCCGCGCTCGCATAAGCATGGTTGTAAGCGATACAGAGCCAGACGATGGCTCCGAGCGAGGACAGCGCGAACAGCCCGAGATAAGGGTTTTCACCGATCCTCCCCACGATGGCGTCGCGCAGCTTTGTTCCGGAGACCAACAGGTGAATGCCGAGAAAGGCGGCGCTGGCAGCGATCAACATGATCATGATGCTTCCCCGTTTGCATTCTAGGTTCGGGCGCGCACCATATGCGCATTTCCGCGCAAGGCGAACGCGTCATCGCGTCCGCGGCAATAGCGCGCGTTCAGCGCCGTCGTGTCCATATCCTCGATGCGGCTGAACCCGAGGGCGAGGAGAGCGTTCTTGATCTCGTCAGGTTTGAAAGCCGTCCGGAACGGTTCGCCGACGGCGGACACACGCGCGGCAAGCATTTGCATGGCTCTGCGCTGTACGGGGCTTATCGTGTCGGCGGACTCCGGATAATCGAATACGATCTCGCTGGATGCGCCAGTTCGTTCCGCCACAAAGCGTAACGTCTCCATGACGGTTCCATGCGTCAGATAAGTCACGACGCCCAACCAGGCAAAGAATGCGGGCGCCGCGAAATCGAACCCAGCCCGCGCCAATCCTTCGGCAACGGTCTCGCGCTCGAAATCCACTGGCACATAGAAAACGGAAGCCGGCAGGGCGATGCCGGCCTCCCTGAGCCGCCCACGCTTCCATTCCTGGGTGGCAGGATGATCGACTTCGAAGATGCGCAGACGCGCCGGATCGTAGGCACCGCGATAAGCAAACGTATCCAGTCCCGCGCCTAGAAGCACATATTGGCCGATCCCACGGGCCATCGCTTCGGCAAGACAGTCCTCCGTGAAGCGGCTGCGGACGGCAAGGAAAGCCCGCAGCCCCGCCGCGCCCGGCAGGATGTGGCGGGATTCGCCCCCACGCAGCGCCTTTTCGGCCTCCCGGCCGATGATTCTTAGGGCCAGCGGGTCGGCAAAGATCGCGGGGTGATCCAGCAGTTGATGGGCCGCCCGGTGCATGGCGGCACCCTGGGCGGTAGCGCTGGCTTTGTCCTCGAACATGCTTCCATCCCTGACTTTCATCACGCTTCATAGCCGAATTGGCTTTGGTACTCGGGCCTTGAATGGTTAAACTGGCTGCCAGTGCGTACAACCCGAGGAGCCTCATGGCGAGCAGCGCGTCCGACCGCAACCAACCTGTACTTCTGCAGTCTGCCGAGTCCCTGGAAGGAGAAACAGATATCCGCTCCCGCCAGCGTTCCGGCCTGGATTCGAAATTCGGCTTGGCCGCAATCGTCTTTGCGCTCACCCTGTCGGCCTTCTGGGCGGGCGCGGCGGGGGCTTATCTGTGGGGCTATTTCGGGCCCAAGGGGCTTGCCGCCCTTGATGTCCAGGAAGTCGCTCTGTTCGTGGCAGCGACCTTCGTGCCGCCGCTTCTCTTCATTGCCGCCGCCTGGGCGCTCGCCCGTGGCCAGGCGATGGGGATCGCCGCCGAAGGCCTGGTTGAAGCGACGGAGCGTCTTTTCTCTGTCGATGAGGCGGCATCGCGCACAGCCGCTCGTCTTGGGCGCGCCGTCCGGCGCGAGCTCGACGCGCTCAATGCCGGTCTCGATGGCGCCTTCACGCGGCTTCGCGCGCTTGAAAGCGTGCTGGAGAACCAGATTGCCGCACTGGACGAGGCGGGTGCGCGCGTCGATGTGCGGGGCGAAGCGCTGTCGGCACGTCTCACCCAGGAACGCGAACGCATCGAAGGAGTGGCGAGCTCGCTCGCGGACGCCGCCGCGCGCGCCAGCGAGACCGTGGCCGGACGCGCAGCGCAGCTCAAATCCACCATCGAAGCGGCGGAAAGCACGCTGAAAACGGCAGGCCAGTCGCTCGATATCCAGTCGTCGAATTTCCGTCAGGCAGCGAATGCCGCGGCCGATGCGCCCCACGCCGCCGCCGTCGAACTCGACAAGCAGGCCAAACGCATCGAAGCTGTCGCCGACGCGGCAATGGCGCGTGCCGAATTCGTGCTTGGCCGGCAGGAACGCCACCGCACCGCCATGAACGAGTTGATGCTGCGGCTGAAGGACGAAAGCATCGTCTTCGAAAACGCTTTGTCGGGCGAACGGGAGGCCATGGAAAAGGCGATCGCGGCCTTGGGCGGCGAGTCGCAGAAATTCGAGACGGTCACAGGCGATGCCGAACGCCATCTCGAAGTCATCATGGCAAACGCGGCCGCCCGCACCAGCCAGCTCACCCAGAGTTTTGCACGCGAAGCCGAACGGCTGAAGGAGGCGAGCGAGGCGGCCAACATCACACTTGCTCGCCTGATCGACTCCCTGCACGAAGCGGGCGCGGGCGCACAGACCTTGATCGGGGAAACGGCCAGTCAGGCGAAGGCGGATACGCGGGCGCTGGTCGGTGAAGCGATGGCCGAATGCGAAAGGCTGTTGCGTACGGCAGGCGAGCTTTCCGCCGAAGCCGGCGAGATTCGCACGACCCTCGCCAAGGCCGTGGAAGAAGTGGAACGCCATTTGCTCACATTGCCTGGTATCGCCCAGCAGGAAGCCCAGCGTGTGCGTCAAATGGTGCGTGCCGAAACCGAGGAGATACTCGATCTTTCGGCGCGTACGCTTTCCACCGTTCATGCACGCACCGCGTCCAGGCCTATGTCCCGGCAAAAATCCGAAGAATCGGAGCAATCCGACACCGACGGTCTGCGCGGTCTGGCACGCAAGCTCACGCAGCGTTCCAGGCGCAAGCCGGGAGAAGGCGAGCCTAAGAACTGGCAGATGAGCACTTTGCTTGCCGCGGCCGAAACCGGCGAGGCGCGCAAGGATTTGAAGCCGGCGGCCGCTGCGGCGCTGGGTGCCTTGCAGGCGGCCCTTGCCGATATGGCCGTCGATCTGGACGCGATAGCGACCGATGCCGACCCACAGGAAGACCAATGGCGGCGCTATCTGGCCGGCGACCGCGGCGTTTTCGCTCGCAAGCTTGCCGCTTGCATCGACGGCGACGCGGTTCACCGCATCGCCACGCTCTATCGTGAGAATGCGCGTTTCCGCGATTCGGCAAACGCCTATATTGAGGAATTCGAGGCGCTGCTCGCCCGCGCCCGCCAAGGCGACGGCGGCGGGCTGCTTACTTCCACCATCCTCTCCGCCGACACGGGGAAGATCTATCTCGCCGTCGCTTATGCCTTGGGAAGGCTATGACCCGCGTCTGAGTCGGGCGGCGTAAAATCCGTCCATGCCGCCCCGTTGTGCCAGATGGCAGGGAAGGGTTCTCAGATCGCCATTGGCGTCGATCAGTTCGCCAAGACCGAAGATTTCGTGCGGCGCGATGGTCTCGCGCGAGAATTCCGGCTGGCGGCGAAGGAAATCGTCGATCTGTTCAGGCCCCTCTTCGCGCTCGAGCGAACAGACCGCGAAGACGAGTAAACCGCCCTTGGCCGTCATGTCTGCGGCTGCGTCCAGAAGTTCGCTGGCCGTTTGCGCACATAGCGTGATGTCGCTGGCGCCTTTGATCCAGGGCAATTCGGGATGGCGCCGGATCGTTCCGGTGGCGCTGCACGGCGCATCCAGCAAGACCAACAATGCGGGATTTTCGGGACGAAAATCGCGTGCATCTTCGACGATCAGATCTGCATCGAGTCGCAACCGCTGCAGATTCGCTTTCAACCACTCCATGCGCGTCCCGTCACGTTCCACGGCTGTCACGTGCGCGCCGGCCGCCGCGAGTTGAGCCGTCTTGCCGCCCGGTGCGGCGCAAAGATCGATCACAACTTTTCCACGCACATCGCCAAGAAGACGCACTGGCAGCGTCGCGGCCGCATCCTGCACCCACCAATCGCCTTCCGCGTAGCCGGGCAGGGCGTCGACGCGCACGGGCTCGTTGTGGCGCCAGACTTGGCCGAACAAAGGCGCCGCATCGGGAACGCCGGGCGGGGCCCCCTTTGTCACGATGTCGAGTGGCGGGACGGCAAGATGCGCGGACGCAATCGCGCGCGTCGTCTCCTCGTCGTAGGTTTCCATCCACCTCTGCCAGAGCCAATCTGGCGTGTTCAGACGAGCCGCATCTTGCGCGTCAATTGCTTGTCTGCCCTCGCGCGCCACGCGCCGCAGAACCGCGTTGATGAGAGACTTGAAATGCATGGCTTTGTCGTCGGCTTGCGCCAGACGGTTGGCGGCGTCCACCGCGGCGTGTGGCGCCACGTCGAGAAACAGAAGTTCGCAAGCGCCCGCCAGCAGGATTTCCGGCGTCGAACCGGCCCGATTTCGCGCCGGAGGCCTTGGCACGTAAGTCCGGATCAAAGCATCGAGCTGGCCGAGCCGCCGCAGCGTTTCGCTGGCGATGGCGCGCGCAAAACCTGCATCGCGCACCTCAAGAGTCGCCGTCGCGGCCAATGCCGCATCGAGGGGACGCCGCTTGCGCAAGACTTCGGAAAGGATGCTCTGTGCCGCCGCCCGCGCCGGTAGACCGGAAATGCTCATCCCCAAGGACCGACCGCCAGTGCGGGCGTGCCCGCCATCGCCTTGAGGCGCGCGATACGTTCGCCAGTTGGGGGGTGACTTGAGAACAATCCGGCGAAGCCTCCATGTAATGGATTGACGATAAACATGTGAGCCGTCGCGGGGTTCGCGTCAGCCTCGGGATTATCGGTTGCCTCAGCCGCGCGGTCGATATGGGCGAGGGCGGAAGCAAGCCAGAGCGGCCGGCCGGTAATCTCGGCGCCGGCGCGATCGGCCTCGAATTCGCGCGCCCTGCTGATTGTCATCTGTACCAGCACGGCCGCGATGGGCGCGAGCAGCGAGACCAGCAGCACGCCGATCAGCCCCAGTGGATTGCGCCGTCCGCCGCCGAAGAAGAAAGCGAAATTCGCCAGCATGGATACGGCGCCGGCGATGGTCGCGGTGATCGTCATGGTCAACGTGTCGCGGTTCTTCACATGAGCGAGTTCATGCGCCAGGACACCTGACAGCTCCTCGTCGCTGACGCGATCAAGCAGGCCCGTCGTCACGCACACGGCGGCATGCTCGGGGTCGCGCCCGGTGGCGAAAGCATTGGGCTGAGGGTTTTCGACGATGCAGACTTTCGGCATCGGCAGTGCCGCAGCCTGGCTCAATTGGCGCACGATATGGACAAGTTTCGGCGCGGCTTGTTCGTCGACTTCGCGCGCACCGTACATGGCAAGGACGAGTTTGTCGGCGTTCCAATAGGCGAAGAGGTTTGATCCCAGGGCGAACAGGAACGCGATGGCCATTCCTCCAGGCCCGCCGACCAGGAACCCTATCGTGACAAATAGTCCCGTCAGCCCGGCCATCAAAAGCCCGGTTCGCAGCGTATTCATGGACGTCTCTTCTCCATCTGCGGCAAGGTTGATGTATGGTCCGGGGCTGGCGCGTCAAGCAGTCGACAAGATGACAAAGCGGAAAACGGCAAAACCGCCGGCAAAAACCCTGGCCCATGTGGTTAAGGCCCGGATTGTGGAGGCTGCCGAACGCGCCCTGGCCGAAGCCGAAAGCCGCCGCCAAAACAGGCCGCTGGACGAAAAATCCCCTGCCGAACGCGGCGGACAGGCCGGCCCTGAGCCAACCCGTTACGGCGATTGGGAAAAGAAGGGCATCATTTCGGACTTCTAGCCGCCTTGATACAGCGGCTGACCGGGTCCATGTAAGAGATAGATTGGAACGGCTCCAGAAAGTAGACGACCATGTTCATCCAGACCGAATCCACGCCCAATCCGGCAACCTTGAAGTTCCTGCCGGGCCGCGAAGTGATGGGCGACAGTGCGGTGGCCGACTTTCCGTCGCGCGAGGCGGCCCAGCGCTCACCCTTGGCGCGCGCCCTGTTCGAAACGCCCGGGGTGAGCCGCGTCTTTTTCGGCTCCGATTTCATTTCCGTGACCAAGACCGAAGGCGACTGGAAACACCTGAAGCCCGCGATTCTGGGTGCAATCATGGAACATTTCACCCGCGAGCTGCCGCTGATCGAGGCGGGCGCCGAGGAACCCAAAGAGACGGGTTCCGGCGACAGCGACTCGGAGATTGTCTTGCAGATCAGGGACCTGATCGAGACGCGCGTGAGGCCCGCGGTGGCACAGGATGGCGGCGACATCATCTTCAAAGGCTTCGACGACAAGACGGGAATCGTATTCCTGCACATGCGCGGGTCGTGTGCGGGCTGCCCGTCCTCGACCATGACGCTGAAGAACGGGATCGAGAACATGCTGCGACACTACATTCCCGAGGTGAACGCCGTCGAAGCAGTTTAATCTCATCGCCGTTTCTGCGATTTTCACATGGCATCGATTCGCTTGAAGGAGCGCGCCGTGGCCCATGCCGTCAACGATGAAGCACTCGATACGATCTTCCGAGCCGCGCGCACCCACAACAAATGGCTAGACAAGCCGGTAAGTCCGGCGCTGTTGATGGCGGCCTACGACCTTATGCGCTGGGGGCCGACCAGCGCCAATGTCAGTCCGGCGCGCCTCGTCTTCGTGGTTTCGAAAGCAGCCAAAGAGCGTCTGAAACCCCATCTCGGCGCGGCTAATGTTGATAAGACGATGACGGCGCCAGCGACCGCGATTATCGGCTACGATCTCGATTTTGCCCGCCATGTGCCGAGATTGTTTCCGCACAATGCCGGCGCCAAGGACTGGTTCAAGGATTCCGCTTTCGCTGAGAAGACGGCCATTCGTAACGGCACGCTGCAAGGCGCGTATTTCATCATCGCTGCACGGGCGCTGGGGCTGGATTGCGGGCCGATGTCAGGCTTCGACAATGAGGGCGTCGACCGTGAGTTTTTCGCCGGTACGGCCATAAAGGCGAACTTTCTCTGTAATGTCGGTTACGGCGATCGCGCTGGCGTGTTCGCGCGCAGTCCCAGGCTTTCGTTCGACGAGGCTTGCAAGATTGTTTGAGAGCAGCCGGCCGTGAGGATTCTCGCCGTCGATACGGCGCTGGGCGCTTGTTCCGCAGCACTTCTGGAAGGAAATCGCGTGCTTGCCCACCGCTTGGTGGCGATGGAGCGCGGTCACGCCGAGGCGCTGGCCCCGATGGTCGAAGAGGTGATGCACGAAGCGAACCTTGCCTTTAAGGCGCTCGACAGGCTTGCTGTTACGGTTGGTCCGGGGACGTTCACGGGCCAGCGCGTCGGCTTGGCCTTCATGCGGGGGCTGCGCGCGGCGCTCGGCAAGCCGCTTGTGGGCGTGACCAGCTTGGCGGCCATGGCCGAACAGGCGCGTGCCGAAGCGGGCGCTTCTTGCGCAGCGGCGGTCCACGACGCGCGCCGCGGTGAGGTCTATCTCGAAGTCCTGGGCAACCCCCTTTCCGCGCGTCTTCTGACGTTCGCAGAAGCTTGCTCCGTCCTGAGCGGCTTGAGTGGCAGACTCATCCTTGCCGGTACAGCGGCCGCACGCATGGCCGAGGCTTTGCGAATCCCAGGCCTTGAGACGCAGGTCTCGGGCATTGTCGCGCCGGACGCTGTGTGGGTCGCCCGCCTGGCCTTGAGCACGGAGCCTGGGGAAGCTCCCCCTCGCCCTCTTTATCTGCGCGCACCCGACGCCAAGCTGCCAGCGAAACGGGCATGAAGACGGTCCTGCTTACCCCCCCTTACGACGTGGATATTCTGGCTCGTTTGCATGCGGCGTCTTTCGCCGACGCCTGGAGCGCCGAGTGGATCGCCAAGCTCCTGGCGCAGCCGGGCACCTTCGCCTTCGTAGCGGGGGGAGAGGTCGGCGGTTTCATTCTTGTCCGCGCGGCTGGCGGCGAGGCCGAGATTCTGACGCTCGCGGTAGCGCCTGCGGCGCGACGACGCGGTGTCGGCTCAGTCCTCGTTTCGGCTGCCTGTCAGCAGGTCCAAGAAATGGGTGCTGAGGCCGTATTTCTGGAGGTCGGTCGAGCTAATGAGCCCGCAAAATCGCTGTATAAGCGGCTTGGCTTTCATGAAGCGGGCCGCCGCCGGGGCTATTACCAAAGGTCAGGCGGGGGTAATGAAGATGCCCTTATTTTCCGTGTAGAACTTCCACTACCCCCGGTGGGAAACAGTGAGCGACTCGACTAGAATTCCTCCCATGAAGAGGAACAGACTGTGACGCGGATCGAAAAACTCTGCGTCGACAAGGGATTGCGCATGACCGAGCAGCGCCGCGTGATCGCGCGCGTCCTGTCGGATGCGGCCGACCATCCCGATGCGGAAGAACTCTATCGCCGTGCTTCTGCGCTCGATCCCCACATCTCCATTGCCACCGTCTATCGCACGGTGAAGTTGTTCGAGGATGCGGGCATCCTGGAGCGTCATGATTTTCGCGACGGGCGCTCGCGCTACGAGGAAATCCCCGAATCCCATCACGATCATCTGATCGATGTGCATTCGGGCCGCGTCATCGAATTCCACAACGACGAGATCGAACGCTTGCAGCGCCGCGTGGCTGAGGAGCTCGGTTTTGAACTCGTCGATCACCGCCTCGAGCTCTACGGCGTGCCGAAGAAGTCGCGCTGAGCATAACATATGCCCACGCTGCGCGCGTTCTTCATTCTAACGATCTTTTTGCTCGTGACGCTAGTCAGCATGTTCTGGCAGAAGTTCCTGCTGCGCTTCAAGCTGAAGCAGCGCAAGACGTTTCCCAACCGTTTTCATCGCTTCCTATGCAAATTGTTCGGCATCCGGATCACTGTGATCGGCAAGCCGATCCGGGATCGTGGCGTTCTGATGGTCGGCAATCACGCGTCCTATCTCGACATTCTGATCATATCGGCCATTGCGCGGGTATCCTTCGTCGGCAGAAGCGATGTTGCGGATTGGCCGCTCTTCGGAACGATGGCGCGCTTGCAGGAGACGGTATTCATCATGCGCTCAAAGCGTAGCGGAGCGGGTGAATCGCGCGACATCATTCGCGAACGTCTGCGCGAGGGCGACGCGTTGGTACTTTTTCCAGAAGGCACAACGACAGATGGCAACCGCGTGATTGCGTTCAAAAGCTCGCTGATGGGCGCGGTGGAAGTGGAAATGGGAACCGATAAGGCGGGTGTTGTCCGCACCGTGCCGGTACAGCCGTTTTCGATTGCCTATGTGGGCATGCACGGCATGCCATTGGGGCGCGAGGATCGCCCGTTCTACGCTTGGTATGGCGACATGGAATTGTTGCCGCATCTGTGGGAAGGGCTGAAAGCAGGTCCCCTCGACGTGGTGGTGGAGTTCCATCCTCCCATCGCCGATGGCATGAGCGGTCGAAAGAAGATCGCGGCGCTGGCCGAGGAAACGGTGCGCAGCGGGTTGCGGCGGGCCCTGTCGGGCGGCCGGTCGGCCACGGCCGCAAACGAGTCAGGGGCCGAGAAAGGCGACGTCGCACAATCCCCGGTCTGAGGAGCAGGTGTTTTCTTGTGTTCTCGGGGCCTATCGCCGATAACCGCAAACTATGAAGAAGCTTTTCGTCAAGACCTATGGCTGCCAGATGAACGTCTACGATTCCGCCCGCATGGCGGATCTGCTGGCGCCGCTCGGCTACGTCCGGACCGAAGTGCTTGAGGACGCCGACATGGTAATCCTCAACACCTGTCATATCCGCGAAAAAGCCGCCGAGAAGGTCTATTCCGAACTCGGCCGCTTGAAGAAGCTGAAGAATGCGCGCTCGCGAAACGGCGGCGCGATGACCATCGCAGTCGCCGGTTGCGTGGCCCAGGCCGAAGGCGCCGAAATCCTCGCGCGCCAAAGCGCCGTCGATCTCGTCGTCGGCCCGCAATCCTACCACCGTCTGCCCGAGATGATCGCCAGGTTGGCGCGCGAAGGCGGACATGCGTTGGAGACTGATTTTCCGGCGCAGGCCAAATTCGACTTCCTGCCCGAGCAGGATTCCGGCGCTGGGCCCGCGGCTTTTCTCACTGTGCAGGAAGGTTGCGACAAGTTCTGCACTTTCTGCGTCGTGCCTTACACCAGGGGCAGCGAATACTCACGCCCCGCTGCGTCGATCCTGGTCGAAGCCGAAAGCCTGGTTGCCAAAGGCACGCGTGAAATCACGCTTCTAGGCCAGAACGTCAACGGCTATCGCGGTACAGGTCCGGACGGCGAGATATGGACTCTTGCCCGCCTCATCATGGCACTGGCGCAATTGGAAGAGTTGCAGCGGCTGCGCTACATGACCAGCCATCCGCGCGACATGAGCGACGATCTCATTGCGGCACATCGCGAAGTCGCCGAGCTAATGCCTCACCTGCATCTGCCCATTCAGTCCGGATCGGACCGTGTTCTGCAGGCGATGAATCGTCAGCATAGCGCGGACGATTATCTCAGACTCATCGAGCGCATTCGCAAGGCTCGTCCTGACATTGCCTTGTCTTCCGATTTCATCGTCGGCTTTCCGGGCGAGACGGATGCGGATTTCGAGGAGACTTTGTCGTTGGTGCAAAGGGTTGACTATGCCCAATCCTTCTCGTTCAAGTACAGCGCGCGGCCCGGCACGCCAGCGGCGGCTACACGCAAACAGGTGCCTGAAGACGTGAAGAATGCCCGCCTTCAAGCACTGCAATCGCTCCTCGGCGCGCAGCAGGACGCTTTCAACGCGGCGTGCGCGGGGCGCGTTCTCTCGGTCCTGTTCGAGAAGCCGGGACGAAAGGAAAATCAGGGCCTGGGCCGCACGCCTTATCTGCAACCCATCCATGTGGACGGCGCGGCGTCCTTGATCGGACAGATCGCCGATGTTCGGATCGAAGCGGTTTTGCCCAACAGCCTCAAGGGCGCGTTGGCGCGTCCGGCTGTCCGTGAAAAGGTTCTAGTGCATTGAGCGCCGCGAAGAAACGAACCCGCGAAGCGGTAACACTCGAATTCCCGGACAATGCGCTTCTGGCCGGACTGGTGGGGCCGCATCAGAAGCATTTCGTGCGGATGGAACAGAAGTTGGGCGTGCGCGTCGGCATGCGTGGCAACATCGTCTCCATCGAAGGGCCGTTGCGTGAACGCGCCGCCAGCGTGCTGCGCGCGCTCTACGCCAGGCTGGAAGCGGGTGAGACGATCAGCGCGGCCGAGCTCGATTCGGAAATTCGCTTTGCCGGCGAAGCGCCGGGCCGCGACACGGCAGCCCTCGGCTCGCCTTCGGTCAAGACCTGGGCGGGGCACACCACGCGCGCGCGCTCGCCCGCGCAGGCGGCTTACCTCGATCTGATGCGCACCCATCCCTTGGTTTTCGGCGTGGGACCGGCGGGCACGGGCAAGACCTATCTGGCGGCGGCCTTCGGCGGCCATCTTCTGTTTGAACGTCGTGTAGACAGACTCATTCTTTCGCGCCCGGCGCTGGAAGCCGGCGAGCGCCTGGGATTTCTCCCCGGCGATCTGAAGGAAAAGATCGATCCCTATTTGCGTCCGCTCTACGATGCATTGTTCGACGTGATGGGCGAATCGTGCCTGAGGCTCATGGAGCAAGGTGTCATCGAGGTCGCTCCGCTCGCCTTCATGCGCGGGCGCACGCTCAGCCGCGCTTTCGTTATTCTGGACGAGGCGCAAAATTGCACCGCGGCGCAGATGAAGATGTTTCTGACCCGGTTGGGCGAGGAATCGCGCATGGTCGTCACTGGCGATCCGTCGCAAAGCGACCTGCCGGGCGGCTGGCCGGAGGGTCTCGACCAGGCCTTGTCGATTCTCGGCGACATCGAGGGCGCGGCCGTGGCTCGCTTCAGCGAAAAAGACGTGGTCCGCCATGCCCTCGTCACGCGCATCGTTGCCGCCTATAATGCGGCGGAAGAAGGCGCAAACGCGAATCGCGCGCGCAAGCGCGCGGCGCGGAAGGACGAAGACAAGGGCGAAGATTGAGCATCACGCTCCTCATCCAAGACTCAAAATGGCTTAAGTCCCGCGGTCTCGGTGCGCGCCTGAAACGCGCGGCGACTGAAGCGCTGGCCCAAGGCGGCGAAGCAACGGGTGCGGCGTTGACGATCCTGCTCACCAGCGATCGGCACTTACGCACGCTGAATCTATCCTTCCGCGGCAAGGGCGGACCCACGAACGTGTTGTCGTTTCCTTCATCGAGGGGCGCGAAAGGCTATCTAGGCGACGTCGCCATCGCCTATGGCGTAACGGCGAAAGAGGCCAAGTGCGCCGGCAAGAGCCTTATCGATCATACGACCCATCTGGCGGTGCACGGCGTTCTGCATCTTCTCGGTTTCGACCATGTGACCGCGCGTCAGGCCAAAATCATGGAACCGCTCGAGGCGAGAATCCTCAAGGTCCTGAATGTCGCCGATCCTTATGGACAAAAGGTTGCTTGACGGCCATGAGCGACGCAAATCGCGCCATTCTCGACAACGAAGACGAAAAATCGCCATCTCTTCTGAAGCGCCTGGCGCATCTGTTGCGCGGAGACGACGCGGCTGCCGCGATTCGTGAGAGTCTGGAAGAGGTGATCGAGGAAAGCGACCGCCAGAGTCCGGCGCTGTCGGCGCCCGAACGTACCATGCTCGCCAATCTTCTCAAGTTCGGGGAGCTCCAGGTGAAGGACGTGATGGTGCCCCGCGCCGACATCGTCGCGGTGGAGGAAAAAACCTCCCTGGCCGATCTTATTCTTTTGTTCCGTGAGGCGCAGCATTCGCGCCTGCCCGTCTATCGCGAGACGCTCGACGATCCCATCGGTCTCGTGCATCTGAAAAGCGTGCTCGAACTTCTGGAATTTGAAGGCAACGGGGATTTTCGTTTGCGCGAAGTGCCCATCGCAAGGATCAAGCACGATATCCTATTCGCGCCGCCTTCCATGCCCGTTCTGGAATTGCTCTTGAAGATGCAAACTTCGCACACGCATCTAGCGTTGGTGATCGACGAATATGGCGGCACCGACGGGCTGGTTTCGATCGAAGACATTATCGAGGAGATTGTCGGCGACATCGCTGACGAGCATGACGAGGAAGCCCCGCATGCCCGCCCGCTTGCCGGCGGTGGGTTCGTCACCGATGCGCGTATCGACCTGGAGGATTTCAAGAACGAGACGGGTATCGAATTCCCTCTCGACGAGACCCAAGACGAGATCGACACGCTAGGCGGGCTCGTCGTCTCGCTGTTGGGACGCGTGCCACAACGCGGTGAAATCGTCGCGCATCCCGCCGGTTACGAGTTCGAAGTGCTCGAAGCCGATCCCAGAAGGGTCAAACGCCTGTGTATCCGCCCGTCCGCGCCAGCCGGCAAAAAGGATGCGGACTGAACGATGACGTCCATTTTCGGCCGAGCGGGAACATTCGTGCGCGGTTTGAGTGGAGGTCGGCGCCTTCTTTTCGCGTGGCTCGCGGGGTCGTTGTCGGCGCTGGGTTTTGCGCCTTTCGAGCTTTTTCCGTTTTTGCTTCTGGGATACGGCACGCTTGTTCTGCTGATAGACGGGGCACAAGGCGCTGCGCGACCCATCCGAACGTCAGCCCTCGCCGGCTTTGCTTTCGGTTTTGGCCAGTTCCTCGCCGGGCTGCATTGGGTCGGCTACGCCTTCCTGGTCGATCCGGGCGCGCACGAGTGGCAGATTCCGTTCGTGGCAGTGTTGTTTCCCGGTGGGCTTGCGCTTTTCACCGCGCTGGCATGTGGGATCGCCGCCTGTTTCTGGCGCGTGGGCCCGGCGCGAATCTTTGTTTTCACGGCCAGTTTGGCGGCCACTGAATGGCTGCGCGGTCATGTGCTGACCGGCTTTCCTTGGAACATCGCGGCCTATGGCTGGGGTGCTTCGCTCGGAGTCCTGCAAAGCGCGGCTCTGTTCGGCTCCTATACGCTCACGTTGCTCACGATTCTGTTTGGCGCTTCGCTGGCGGAGCTGTTCCGTCCAGGGTCGAAATGGCCTTTTCCTTCGTCCGTGGCCGCCTTTTTCCTCCTTCTGTGGATCAGCGGGGAGGTCAGGCTTGCCGCCGTGCCCACGGCTTACGTGCCGGGCGTAAAGCTGCGGCTGGTCCAACCCGATGTTCCGCAAGCCGAAAAATACAAGCAACATCATATTCTTGGAAATTGGGAACGGCTTCTTTCGCTGAGCCAGGAGCCGGCGGCACTTTCCCCCACGATCATCGTCTGGCCGGAGGCGGCGCCGCCTTTCCTGTTGGCGCGCGAGCCCGTGGCGCTGGACCAGATCGCCATGCTGACCGCGCGCGGGCGCGTGCTCATGACCGGGGCCGTTCGCCAAGAACGCAACGGAACGGACGAGCCCAGCTATTACAACAGCTTTTATATCTTCGGCCGGGGCGGCGAGCTGCTGGCCACCTACGACAAATTCCATCTGGTTCCGTTCGGCGAGTATATGCCTTTCGAGCACAGCTTCGATCAGTGGGGCATCACCAAGCTTACGGGTATCACCGGCAGCTTTGCCGGCGGAGACGGTCCGCACACCTACAATGTGCCTGGCGCGCCGAGCGTAGGCCCTTTGATCTGCTACGAAATTCTTTTCCCGGGGGCGGTCGTGGGCACGCAAAGACCGGGCTGGTTCGTCAACGTCACCGATGATTCGTGGTTCGGGCCTTGGGCCGGGCCGCAGCAGCATCTTCTGGTGGCGCGCGTGCGCGCAATCGAAGAGGGCATCCCGGTCGCGCGTGCAGCTAATACGGGAATCTCGGCCATCATCGACCCTCTGGGGCGAATCACGGCTAAGCTCGGTCTCGACAAGCTTGGCGTTGTGGATGGAAACCTTCCCGCAGCAATTGCACTTACACCCTATTCTCGCCTGCGCGAAGGGTGGTTCTGGCTGGTTTTGAGTGCCTGTGCGGGCCTCGCCTGGGTGTTTTCCAGAGGAAAATGACGCATGGCGCGCTGAGTCTGTGTTTTAATCTTTCCGTTTCCGTGTTCCTGCGGATAAGGTCCACGCCGCCGACAAATACACGTGTTACCGAACTTGCCAAAAAAACAAGCAAACCCAATCGATGCCCAGGTAGGAAACCGGCTACGTCTGCGGCGGATGATGATTGGCATGAGTCAGGAGCGCCTGGGCGAGCTGCTCGGCCTGACGTTCCAGCAGGTGCAAAAATACGAGAAGGGCGTCAACCGGATAGGAGCCGGCCGCCTTTTCGAGATCGCGCGCATCCTGGGCGTGCCGATCTTTTATTTCTACGAAGGCGTCTCGGAGCAATTGGCCAATGCACCCGGCTTTGCCGAGACCGAATCCCCGCCGGTTCTTGAATTCGTATCGAGCGGCGAAGGCCTGCAACTTTCGCTTGCCTATATGCGCATCAAGGATCCCAAGGTGCGCAAGCGTGTTCTCGATCTCGTCAAGAGCCTCTCCGAGGACGTGACGGCGAAAGAAGAATAAGAATCCCTGTTCCTCCCATAAGACCTTAGAGCGCAAGCCAGCGCGCAGCGCGCGGGCGAAGTGCGGCGCCCGCATCGTGTCCGGCGCGCGCCGCGTCCTGCTTTGGATCGGCGCCGAGGTCGATTTGGAAATTCGTTGCCGCGGAATTGCTTCCATCCGGAGCGATGACTTCGCCGCGAAAGGAAAGCTGCGCGCCGTTGACGCGAGCTAGGCCCGCGATAGGCGTGCGGCACGATCCGTCGAGCGCCGCCTGAAAGGCGCGTTCGCAAGCGAGTTCAATGGAAGCGGATTCGTCGTCCAGCGCGGCGATTAGCAAAGCCGTGCGCGTATCGGACTGGCGGATTTCGATTCCCACGGCACCTTGCGCCAGTGAAGGTAGCCATTGCTCCGCATCCAGAATGCAGATCACGCGGTCGGCGAGACCAAGCCGCTTCAAGCCGGCCATGGCGAGCAGGATCGCGTCCATCTCGCCGGCTTCCAGCTTGGCAAGACGGGTGTCGACGTTGCCGCGTAATGGCACGCATTCGAGATCGGGCCTCAAGCGGAGGACTTGCGCCTTGCGCCGCACCGAACTGGTGCCGACGCGCGCGCCGGCGGGCAATTCCGACAGCGTACGTGCACGTTTGGCGATGAAGATGTCTCTGGGATCCTCGCGCGGCAGAATGGCCCCGATGATCAAACCCTCCGGCAGCGCCGTCGGCACGTCCTTCATCGAGTGAACGGCAAGATCAATGACGCCGGAAAGCAGCGCCTCTTCCAGCTCCTTGGTGAACAGGCCCTTGCCCCCGGCATCGGCGAGCGGACGGTCCAGGATGCGATCGCCCGTGGTCTTGACCGCTACGACCTCGCAAGCGATCCCCTTTTCCTGCAAGGCATGCGCGACCATGCTGGCCTGTACGCGGGCAAGCTTGGAGCCGCGAGTGCCGAGGCGAAGGGAGCTTTGCGACATGAGCAGTTTCGGGTTAGAGGCTGTTTCTACTTATCACGGGTTCTGTCTTTGCGTGCATTCACGGTTCTGGGGATCGAGACGAGCTGCGACGAGACCGCGGCTGCGGTGGTGCGCGGGGCGGGCGGCGGTCCCGGCGAAATCCTCTCGAACGTCATCTTCAGCCAGCTGGACGAGCACCGGCCTTACGGCGGCGTCGTCCCCGAAATTGCCGCGCGCGCCCATGTGGAAATGCTGGATGGAATTGTCGAACAAGCACTGGCGCAGGCCGGAACAAAGCTTGGCGAGGTCGATGCCGTTGCCGCCACCGCCGGTCCCGGGCTGATCGGGGGGGTGATGGTGGGGCTGGTCACCGCCAAGGCGCTGGCCCTGGCGGCCGGCAAACCGCTGATCGCCGTCAATCATCTGGAAGCCCACGGCCTCAGCGCGCGGCTGTCCGAGGGTTTGGAGTTTCCTTTTCTGCTCCTGCTGGTGTCCGGCGGTCATTGCCAGCTTCTGGGCGTCGAGGGCGTGGGCCGCTTCCGGCTTTACGGGACCACCATCGATGATGCGGCTGGCGAAGCCTTCGACAAGACGGCGAAGCTTTTGGGCCTGGCTTATCCGGGCGGGCCGCGCATCGAAGCCCTGGCGAAGGAAGGCAATCCCAAGCGGTACGCGTTGCCCCGGCCGCTCTTCGGGCGTGAGGGGGCGGATTTCTCCTTTTCCGGCCTCAAAACCGCCGTGCGGCAAGTGACCCTTGAAAGAGAGGTGCGACCGGCTGATCTGGCGGCCTCGTTCCAGGCGGCCGTGATCGACATATTGCGCGACCGCACGAGAGCTGCGATGGCGATGTTCATCCGCGATTTTCCTCAAACACCGTCCCCCGTTTTGGTCATGGCCGGAGGCGTCGCCGCCAACGGTGCCATCCGCAGCGCGCTCGGCGCGCTCGCGTCAGCCCAGGGATTCGCAATGAAGGTTCCGCCGCCCGAGCTTTGCACCGACAACGCCGCCATGGTCGCCTGGGCGGGAATCGAACGCGCGCAATTGGGATTGTTCGATCCGCTGAACGTTGCCGCAAGGGCGCGCTGGCCGCTGGAGGCGGCATGAAGATCGCCACTTGGAACATCAATTCGGTGCGGCTCAGGGTCGATCTGGCGGCGCGCTTCCTCAGCGAGCACACCCCCGACGTACTCTGTCTGCAGGAGATCAAAGTCGCCAACGAGTTGTTTCCCGCCGAGGCGTTCAAGAAGCTTGGTTTTGTCCATCAGGCGATCAACGGGCAGAAGGCTTATCACGGCGTGGCGATCCTTTCGCGCCTGCCGTTCAAGAAGACGGCCGTCGAGGATTTCTGCCGCGAAGGCCATGCCCGCCACATCAGCGTCAGCTTCGAGAACGGCGTCGAACTGCACGATTTCTACGTACCAGCGGGCGCCGACATTCCCGATCCAAAGATCAATCCCAAATTCGCCCACAAGCTCGATTTTCTGCGCGGGATGGCGCGTTTCTTCGAGAAGCGCAGGCGCACCGCGCCCGTCATCCTGGTCGGCGATCTCAACGTCGCGCCCTTGGAGAACGACGTGTGGAACCACAAGCAATTGCTCGATGTCGTCAGCCACACGCCGATCGAGACTGAGTTGCTCAGTGACGCCAAGGCGGCTTTCGACTGGATCGACGTGACGCGCGAATTCATTCCGCATACGGATAAAATCTACTCCTGGTGGAGCTATCGCGCCGCCGACTGGGAGGCCTCCGACCGCGGCCGCAGACTCGACCACATCTGGGTCAGCCCGGGGCTGAAGGGCGCGCTGGTCTCGCAGACCATCGTCCGGAAGATGCGCGGTTGGGCCAAGGCGTCCGACCATGTGCCGGTGATCGCGGAGCTGAATGTCTGATTTTGTCCTCCCTTCTTCCGCATCCTGCGGCAGGTCTGCCCAATTGAACCTCCGATTCCGAGGGGGGTACCCCCCTTTATCCCGGTCACCTTCCGCCGGAAAAAACGCAAAATTCGTCCGCGACGACACAGAGCGCCGCCGTGTGCCGCATGTAGGAATAAAAACCCTAATTTCAAGAGGGTGCGGCGAAATATTTTTCGGGATCGGCTAGGACAGGACGCGAAAGGAAACCCGCTTGCGCATCGCCCTCATCCGCCACGGACCCACGGACTGGAACGCGCAAAGGCGCGTCCAGGGCCGCATCGACCTGCCCTTGAGCGCCGACGGCGAAGCGAAGATGGCGCGGCTGCTGCCCCCGGTTGGGTTCGAGACTGCGCGCCCTTTTGCCAGTCCGCAATTGCGCGCCCGCCAAACGGCGGCGCTGCTGGGGCTTGAAAACCCGACGCTCGACGCGCGCCTCATCGAACAGAATTGGGGCGAGTGGGAAGGATTGACGCGCGAGGAAATGCTGGCGCGCGACGGCAAGGATGCATTCACACGCGCCGGACGCGGTCTTCACTTCCGTCCGCCCGGCGGCGAATCGACGGGCGAGTTGCAGGCGCGTGTAGCGAGTTTCTTCGCCGACGCGGCGAAGCTGCCGCAAGACGGTGTCGCCGTGACCCATATGGGCGTGCTGCGCACGGCCTATGCGCTGGCGACGGGCTGGGACATGTCCACGCCGATGCCGGACGAACTGGACCTGGCGGCGGCGCTGGTGCTTTCGCTGGATGCAAACGGGACGGCGACGATTGCGCAGCTCAATGCACCGCTGAGGGTGAGGAGGTAACTACGCCCAGAACGGGTCCAGACGCTTGAACTTGTCCCAGCGGCGCAGCGCCTCCTTGCTCAACCGTTTGACGCGGGCGCGCTGCCAGCCATTGATCAGTCCGGCCGTGAAATACAGATCGGCTTGGACATGCGCCGACGTCGGTTCGTCGGCGACGAGGCGTGCCAGCACGGCACGCACCTGCGCCACATCGTTGATGCTGCCCAGAAGGTCCTGAAGCTTTTTCAAGCGGCCGAGATAGCGTTTCACCGCTTTCTTCTTGTAGAGGGGGCCGTAGAATTCCGCCGCATAACGCAATCGTTTCAGCGCGATGCGCAAACGATGGCATTCGCGCTGCTCGAGGCTCTTCACGCGCCGGCCGCGCTTGCGCACCCGCATTAATTGCTCGTCCATTATGCGCGCCGCCGCCGAGTTGACCGCAACGCGCACCGCCAGCCGCGCCTTCAGATCGACGGCGACGTCCCGGCCGCCTAGCCATGAGCGTGCCTCGGCAGCGGCGGCGACATCGTCCTGGAAGACGGCGAACTCCTCGCCAGAAACATGCGCGACCGCCTCGTTCCAAGCGTGCTGGCGGGCCTGCTCGGCGCGGGCGCGCAGAATCTTGAAGGATTCGTCGTGGCCGAGCCGTTCAGCCATCGGCAGGAACAATTCCTCGATGAAGACGTCGAGATCGCGCGCGGGTGCGATGGCGTCGGTGAAAGCCTTGGTGCGCGCCTTCAGATCCAGCAGCGCGGGCGTACGGAACTCGTCGCCGAACGCGGAAAACGCCACATGCAGCCGGCGTAGGCCGACGCGCAACTGATGCAGGCTTTCCACGTCGCGCGAGCGGCACACGGGCGAGACATTGGCGGTGACATGGGCCAGGCATTCAAGCAAGGTGGTGCGGAACGCGTCGTCCAGGGTCATGCGCCGGCTGAGGCGCAGCGGACGCGCCGTCACCGCCAGAGCAGAGCTCTGGACCTCATGCAATCTGTGGTGGCCGGTCGAGCGAACCGTCGCAATGCGGGGGTCATCCATTGGTGTCTTGGCTCCGGCAGAACGGCGGCACGTCAGATATTGCGCACGGACAATCCGGCTTTGGCAAGAGCCGCTTTGGCCTCAGCAATGGTCGATTGGCCAAAGTGGAAGATCGAAGCGGCCAGCACCGCATTGGCGTGGCCGTCGCGCACGCCCTCCACCAGATGATCGAGCGTGCCTACCCCGCCCGAAGCGATCACCGGAACCGGCACGGCGTCGGCGATGGCGCGGGTGAGTTCGATGTCGTAGCCCAGCTTGGTGCCGTCGCGGTCCATGGAGGTCAGCAGGATTTCGCCCGCGCCGTAGCCGACCAGCTTGACCGCATGGGCGACGGCGTCCAGACCGGTGGGATTGCGCCCGCCATGGGTAAAGACCTCGAACCTGCCGGGTGCTGTTTGTTTGGCGTCGATGGCGGCAACGATGCACTGGCTGCCGAATTTCTCCGCGCCTTCGCGGATGAATTTGGGGCGGCGCACCGCCTCGGTATTGACCGAGACCTTGTCGGCGCCCGCCAGCAGCAGGGCGCGGATGTCGTCCAGCGTGCGCACGCCGCCGCCGACAGTCAGCGGCATGAAGCAGACGTCGGCGGTGCGCCGCACGACGTCGAGCAGAATGCCGCGCTTCTCGTGAGAAGCCGTGATGTCGAGGAAGCACAGTTCGTCGGCGCCAGCTTTGTCATAAAGCATCGCCTGCTCGACCGGATCGCCCGCATCGCGCAGGTCGATGAAATTGATGCCCTTGACGACGCGGCCGTCTTTCACGTCGAGGCAGGGAATGACGCGGACCTTCAGCATCAGCGCATTCTCCCCATCGCCGCGATGTTGAACAGGGCACGGCCACAAGCGGCTTCGGCGGGAACGCCTGTCGTCTTGCACAGAGCTTCGGTTTCCAGCAGCAGATCGAGGACTTCGCCGAGCTTGGCCTCATTCCACTTCTGCGCCTGGGCCTTGAAGGCGGGAAGCCGCGAAAAATGCACCGGCGGACGCAGCTTGCGTATCGCCTCATCCAGACTTTCGCCGCGTGCGCTGCCGACCAGCAACAAGCGCTGAAAATGCGACATGGCCAGGCGCAGCACGGCGACGGGGGAAACGTCCGAAATCCACAGCCGCTCCAGCGCCAGATCGAGGCGGTCGAGATCGCCTGATCCCGCCGCGTCGCAGGCCTCCTCGATGCGCGCTGCGGCCTCGTCCCCCATCGCGGCGCGCACATCCTCCAGCGTGACCTGCTTTTTGCCGTGCGCGTACAAAGCCAGCTTTTCCAGTTCGCGCCGTGTCACGCCGCGATCCGAACCCAGACGCGACACCGCGTCTTCCAACGCGTCCGGCGCGATGGACAGGCCTTCGGCTTTCAACGCATCGCGCACGACGTCGGCCAGATCGCGTGCGGAATCGGCATAACAGGGAATGGCCGCGGCATTGTCGGCTTCTTCGAATACGCGCCTGAGCGCCGAGCCTTTGGCAAGATCGCCCGCTTCCACCACCACCAGCGCGTCGCCCGCAGGTTCGGCCAGAAATGATTCGAACAGCTTAGCCAGACCGCTCCCCGCCCCGCGCACGCGCACCACGCGCCGTCCGCCCAGCATGGAGATCGCCGCCGCTTCGTCGAACAGACGCGCGGGATCGTTCGACAAGGTTTGTTCGTCGAGATCGGAGACGCGGAAGGGGTCGGACAAATCCTCCACCACCGTCTTGAGCAGGGTTTCGCTGCGCTCGCGCGCCAGGCCGCTGTCAGGCCCATAGACCAGAGCAGCGACAAGCCCGCGCGGCGGGTTTTTCGCGGTGCGGTCGGCCTCGGACGATTTGACGATCATTTATTGGCTTTTTGCGCGAAGAAGACGGCCAGATCGATGCGGATGCGATCGGCGATGTCGTCGTCGGCGCGCTGGTCGGCCTCCTGCTGCGACACCAACGTGGCGTAAGGCGAGGACAGCACGTTGTAGGCCGAAAGGCCGGTCTCGGTTCCACGCGTAACAATCTCGTTTGTCTTGGCGTCGACAAGCTCGTAATCGACACTCAGCGTGTCGTTGTAGCGAGTGATGGCCGTCTGGGTAATGCTGCCGACGATCTGGCTCTGCACGCCGACGGCCTCGTTCTTTTCCGACAGCGTCAGGCGCAGGCGATAAGCGGCACCGGCGGCTTGCCCGCGCGCATCCAACAGATCGAGGAGCTGGTTCCTGAGCTCGTAGCCCAGACGGTCGGGAACAGGCTCGACATAGATCGAACCCATGTCCTTTTTCATGCTCCCATGCGGGGTCGCGTAAAGCGGATGAAAGCCGCAGCCGAAAAGGCCGAGCGTGAGGCCGAGAACGGCTATGGCGGCCGCGGCTCTCATGCGACGATATTCACAATGCGGTCCGGCACGACGATCACCCGGCGCGGCTTCTTGCCGTCCAGGGCACGTGTCACCGTGTCGAGCGTCAGCGCGGCTTTCTCCACGGAGGCATTGTCCGCGCCGAGCGCCATGGCGATGGTGCCGCGCAGCTTGCCGTTGACCTGCACGGCGATAGTGACCGTATCCGCAGCGATGAGCGCGGCATCGGCGACGGGCCAGGGCGCCATGGCAACAAATTGCCGATGCCCCAAAACTTCCCAGCAGCTTTCCGCCAGATGCGGCATCATCGGTCCGATCAAAAGCACCAGCGTCTCCAAAGCCTCGCGGCGCACCGCGCCCGAAACCTCCGGTGCGGCACTTATAGCATTGGCGAAGGTATAAATCTGCGCCACCGCGCGGTTGAACCTGAGGGAGGCCAGATCGTCCGTCACCGCCGCCACGGCGCGATGGGCGGCCCGGCGCAGCTCCAGCGCCGCGCCTTCGGCGTTTCCGACGGATGTACCGGGAGGCGGCAGGTCCTCGGCCTCGCTCACCAGCCGCCAGATGCGCTGCACGAAGCGCCAGCAGCCTTCCGCGCCTTCGTCGGTCCATTCGATGTCGCGTTCGGGCGGCGTGTCCGAGAGCATGAACCAGCGGATCGTATCGGCCCCGAAAACGTCGATGATCGGCTCCGGCGCGACCACGTTTTTTTTCGACTTAGACATCTTCTCGGACGGGCCGACCTCGACCGGCTCGCCGGTGCCTTTGCGGAACGCTGCGCCCTCGCGCTTTTCCACGTCATCCGGCGAAAGCCAGTTGCCGTCCTTGTCCTTGTAGGTCTCGTGGCAGACCATGCCCTGGGTGAACAGACCGGCGAACGGTTCGTCGAGCTTGAGATAGCCGCACTGCTTCATGGCGCGCACGAAGAAGCGCGCATACAGAAGATGAAGGATCGCGTGCTCGATGCCGCCGATGTACTGGTCGACTGGCAGCCAGTAATCGACGGCGGCGCGGTTTACCGGCTCCGCCGCCTTGGTGTCGCAGAAGCGCGCGAAGTACCAGGACGAATCCACGAAAGTGTCGAGTGTATCGGTGTCGCGTACGGCTTCGCCGCCGCACTTGGGACAGCTGGTGCGCTTCCAGGTCGGATGAGCGGCAAGCGGATTGCCTTTGACATTGAACGCCAGATCGTCGGGCAGCTTGATCGGCAGATCGGATTCCTTCGCCGGCACCACGCCGCATTTGGGGCAATGCACCATCGGGATCGGGCAACCCCACGGGCGCTGGCGCGAGACCAGCCAGTCGCGCAGGCGGTAATTCACCGTGCGCACGCCGCGGCCGGCTGCTTCCAGGCGCTTGGCGACCTCTTCTTTCGCCTCGTCGACCGAAAGCCCATCGAGGAAGCGCGAATTGGCCAGCCGGCCGGGACCGATATAAGCCTCGTCGCCGACTTTGAACGTTTCCGGATCGGCGTCCTCAGGCACCACGACGGGCAGCACCGGCAATTTGTATTTGCGCGCGAATTCCAGGTCGCGCTGGTCGTGGGCGGGGCAACCGAAGATCGCCCCGGTGCCATAGGCCATCAGCACGAAATTGGCGATCACCACCGGAAGCTTCCAGTTCTCGTCGAACGGATGGGCGGCGTGAAGGCCGGTGTCATAGCCCAGCTTCTCGGCCTTCTCGATCGCTTCCTCGGCGGTGCCAATGCGCCGGCATTCGGCGACGAATTGGGCAATCTTGGGATCGGCGGCGGCCAGTTCCTCGGTCAACGGATGATCGGGCGACAGCGCCAGGAAGCTGGCGCCGAACAGCGTGTCCTGGCGCGTCGAGAAGACTTCCACTTTTTGCCCGTTCGACAAATCGAAGGAAAAGCGCAAGCCCTCGGAGCGGCCGATCCAGTTCTTCTGCATCAGGCGGACTTTTTCTGGCCAGCGCTCGAGCCTGTCGAGCGCCGCCAGCAGATCGTCGGAAAAGGCGGTGATCTTGAAGAACCATTGGGACAGCTTGCGCCGCTCGACGGGTGCGCCCGAGCGCCAGCCCTTGCCGTCGATCACCTGCTCGTTGGCAAGCACGGTCTGATCGACCGGGTCCCAGTTGACGTCGGCTTCGCTGCGATAGACCAGGCCCTCGCGATAAAAATCCAGGAACAGCTTCTGCTGATGGCGGTAATAGGCCGGATCGCAGGTGGCGAATTCGCGGCTCCAATCGATCGACAGGCCCATCAGCCTCAGCTGACCCTTCATCACCGCGATATTGTCGTAGGTCCAGTCGCGCGGGTTGACGCCTTTCTCGCGCGCGGCATTCTCGGCGGGAAGCCCGAAGGCGTCCCAGCCCATCGGATGCAGCACATTGAAGCCTTGGGCGCGCTTGAAGCGGGCAACGACGTCGCCCATCGTGTAATTGCGCACATGGCCGATGTGGATGCGTCCCGACGGATAAGGGAACATCTCCAGCACGTAGCATTTAGGGCGGGTGGAATCCGTCGGCGTCAGGAAGACGCCGGATTGGTTCCAGGCCTCCTGCCACTTCTTTTCCGATTCCTTGGCGTTGTAGCGCGCCATGCGAACTTCGAATCCCTAGACCGAGCGTGTTTTGCGGCAAATGCGCCGGCAATTCCACCCTCTCAGTCAGGGCAGACTATCGCAGGGACATCCTTCGAAAGGGGCCTAGTTGCTCGGGGCCTGGGTCGCCAGCCGCAGTTCGCGGGCGCGCGTCAGGATGGAATCGGTCACTTTGGTGGCCGTGTCGGGATTGACCTGGGCGTCCACCCAGGTGTCGCCCGAACGGGTCTGGCGGAATACCGCCACCTTGATCCCGTCGGCACGCAGATGCCGGTCCAGAATGTAGACCGTGACCTTCAGCCGCTCGTCCAGAGCCTGGGGCGAGGAATACCATTCCGTGATGATGACCCCGCCGAACGGGTCGGCGGAAGCCAGCGGCATGAAAGACAGAGTGTCCAGCGCCGCGTGCCACAGATAGGAATTGACACCCAGGGTGCGCTGGCCGCTATCGCTCGAAATGGCGGTAGAGCCGGTTTCGCTGTCCTGCATGACGTCGGTGTTGGACGATCCGCAACCCGCCAATAGCAGGCCGCACGCAACTAAGGTTAAAATCCGCATCGGGCTGCTCTTCATCCTTCTTCGCGAGACCAGTCTGTCGTTCCCGCGCATACCCCCGATTTTCACGCGGTTTTGGCTTATACTGGGCCGCAGGCCGGCGCGCAACGAGCGGATCATCTTATGTTATAAAGGTTTAAGGTTAAACGCGGCGATCCGTCCGGTAACAAGGGGAGAGGAGCATAGTGCGGCGAGACCTGCCCGACCTGGGGGTTCGCCGCGGAAAATGCGTCCGAAGAGACTTTGGGAAGGGGGTCATGAAAGCATTTCTGCTTGCCGGCGCAGCTGTGGCCGCCACGATCGCTACGCCAGCCTTGGCCGGTCTGGGCGACTGGAGCATCAGCCCGTGGACCACAAACCTCTCCAACGTAAGCCTGACGGTCGGCGGTCATGCGCAAGGAACGGTACTCACGGCCGATCAGCCCGGTGACCTTGACACGACCACTGCGAGCGGCGCCGCGACGCTGACGACCACACTGGAGCGCGACTATGACAGCGGGCTGGTGCTGGCGCTCAAGAGCTCGTTCGAGATCTATCACGACCGGCTTTCCGGCGATAATTACGGCGACGATTTCGTGCAGAAAGTCTACGCGATGGCGCAGACAGGGCTGGGCCGCGTCGAATTTGGCATGACCGACGGAGCGGCATATCAGCTGGCGGTCACCGGACCCGTGGTCGACGACGAGACCACGATGGACAACACCAACGCCACCTTCTTCCGCGATCCGTCCACCGGCAGGGCCTTTGTCAAAGTCTTCGCACTCAACAGCGCCGTCGAATCCTCGCTCAATTACGCCAAGATCTCCTATTACACGCCGAGGCTGTTCGGCGTGCAGCTGGCCGCGTCCTATACGCCTTCGGAAGGAAAGGATGTGCTCCCGTTCGTCTCCAGCGGGCCGCACGTGCCGAACCGGCAAGAGAGCATCTGGGAAGCGGCAGCCAGCTACAGCAGTGATTTCGGGCCTGTCTCGCTCGGCGTTTGCGGCGGCTTCGCGCTCGCCCATGCGGACGCCGGGACCAAGACCGCAGGCCATGCAGGGCTGACGGACTGGGGCCTGGGCAGTGAGATCGACTATAATCTGAACGACGATGTGAAGCTTGCCATTGGCGGCGCCTACCGCCACAGCAACGCCTATGCCTTTGACATCAACAACGCGATGGCAAGCGGGGGAACCGAGAGCGCGCATCTGAGCGCGACGGTGAGCTATGGGCCGTGGATCGTGGGCGGCGAATATGGCAGCGGCACCGCGGACGGGCCGCCCATCCTGGGCGTGCGCGGCGCCTCCGCCTCTGTCGGCTATGTCTTCAACGCCAATCTACAGGCGACTTTGGGCTGGCAGCAACTTCACTATAGCCGCGATACCGGAGTCTTCTACAACGGCGCACCGCGCATCCGCATGGATGCGGTGTTTCTGCATCTACGCTTGCACGTTTAAGGCGCCGATCGCGGCGATGCCGACAAAGGCCGACAACAGACCGGCATTGCGCGGCTCGACTCCGCCCAGCGCATAGACAGGCACGCATGCGCCGCGCGCGATCGCATTGGCGCGGACAGCAGTCAGAGCGGCGCGGCCGGGATGGCTTTTGGTGGGAAAGATCGGCGACAGGAAAACCGCGTCGAGCGAATTCGCTTTGGCCAGCGCCGCCAAGGAATGTACGGACGCCGTGATCAGGAAGGAGCGGCGGCGCGCGCGCCAAGCGGCCGCCTCGCCGAGGCGCGCCTCCGGCAAATGCACGCCGTCCGCCCCGCAAGCCGCCGCCAGCGCGCCGTCGCCTGCGACGAGCACGATCAGGGCGCGGGCGCGCGCCAGATCGACCATCGCTCGGGTAAGCGCGGCACGCCGTGTGTCCTCGCGCGAGCGCACCACGACCATGCTGCCGAGCGGCAGGGCGCGGGCCGCCGCCAGCGGATCGGGCAGGCGTTCGTCGTCGGTGAACAGGACCAGCGGCGGCAGCGCATAGCGGGCATGTGCGGCAAGTCGCGCCGCCGCCCTTGCCAGCTTCCTCCTCGCCAAGCTATCGCTCATCCCATGACCCAGGAACAAATCGCGCGAAATTTCGCTCTCATCCTGGCGCGTATCGAAGCGGCGCGAAAGAGCGCGCTCAAACCGGCCCCCTTCACCAAACTGATCGCCGTCAGCAAAACCCACGACACGCAGCACATCCGCCCGTTGCTTGAGGCCGGACATCGCCTGTTCGGCGAAAGCCGCGTGCAGGAAGCGCAGGCGAAATGGCTGCCCTTGAAACGCGATTATCCCGATATCGAGCTGCATCTGATCGGGCCTTTGCAGACCAACAAAGCGCGCGACGCGGCCCACCTGTTCGATGCGATCCATTCGCTCGACCGGGAGAAGCTGGCCCAGGCGCTGAAGAACGAGTGTGAACGGGCGGGGCGCTCGCCGGCGCTTTTCGTGCAGGTCAATACCGGCGAGGAGCCGCAAAAGGCGGGCGTGGCGACCAAGGACGCAGCCGCCTTCATCGCCGAGGCGCGCGAACTGGGGCTGAACCTCAAGGGGCTGATGTGCATACCGCCGGTCGGCGAAGCGCCCGCACCGCATTTTGCGCTGCTGGCGAAGATCGCCGCGGAAGAAGGCCTGCCGCTGCTCAGCATGGGCATGAGCGACGATTTCGAAACCGCGATCCGTTTCGGAGCGACGCATGTGCGCGTGGGCAGCGCGATTTTCGGTGACAGAGATTAGCTCGGCGGCAGCTCGGGGACAGAAGTCATCAGGCCGATGGTGCGCCGATACGCATAGGCAGCGCGCGCAGCGGTGCCAGAGTCGACGCCCTTACGGGACAGAGCGCTCATCAGCGCGGATATGTCGGGGCTGCTTACGGATTTGGCCGGCGTCACCTGCGCGGGTTTTTCGGGCGCGACGCTCGTCTGAGTAGATGCGCTGGCCGTTTGGGCGGGCGCGGCGGAGGCGGTTTGCGTCGTGTCGTCGCCCGTAAGAAACGCCAGCACCGTGTCACCGACATTCTTGCCGGTGACCGCCTGGAAAGCAGTGTCCGCGAGCGAACTGATGAAGCCGATGACGCCGCCATACAGCGTATCTCCGGCGATTTTCTCGATCGTGCCCGGCCGGTCGCCGGTGATGGCGCGGTAAAGAGTCGAGACCACGGGGATATGCTCAAGCGGATTGACGATGTCGAGAAAGTCGGCGAACGAGAAGTCCAGCGCGTCGGCTTTCTTCGCCGAAGCGACCGCCGTCGCCGGCCCTGGCGCCGCATTCGTGACATGGCTGGAATAGTCGATTGCCGTCATGGCAGCTTCCAAGCAAGAGCCTTGCCAGAAGTGGAGCCCGGATTTCCGGCGCGACGCCTGGGTGCACCGGGCAAAATCTGCCGAGTTTTCTTGTTTGTCGCGCAATCTGGCGGCGAACCGCTGCACACTTCGCCGAATTGCGCTTTAGAGCAGATGCCCCGCCTTTTCGATCTTGGTTCGGAGGTAGGCGCGGTTGTGCTTGTTGCCGGGAAAGGCGTGGCGGACGCGCTCCACCACCTCGACGCCGGCCGCCCGCAAGCCGGCAACCTTGTCCGGATTGTTGGTCAGTAGACGGACGGATTTGTAGCCCAGCAGCGCCAGCATCTTCGCGGCAATGGCGTAAAGCCGCTCGTCGGCCTCGAACCCCAGCCGCTCGTTGGCCTCCACCGTGTCGAAGCCCTGGTCCTGGAGCGTGTAAGCACGCAGCTTGTTGATCAAGCCGATGCCGCGACCCTCTTGCGCCAGATAGAGCAGCACACCGCCGCCGGCTTTGGAAATCGTCCCGATGGCGCCGCGCAATTGCTGACCGCAATCGCATTTGAGCGAACCCAGAAGGTCACCGGTGAAGCATTCGGAATGCAGTCGTGTCAGCACCGGCCCCGGCGTCGGCGGACGGTTGATGAGGATGGCGATATTCTCCGGTGCGCCGTCATCCGCGCGAAAGGCGACGAGTTCGGCTCGCTCGGCCCCTTCCAGCGGCACACGCGCGCGCGTCACTAGTTTCAGACTCGCGGCCGAAGCTTTCTCGTAAGAAAGAATGTCGCGGACGGAAACGGCGACGGTATCGCCTCGGGCAGCGACGCGACGCACGATCGCCGCCGGCAACAGACCGGCAAGCTTGGCGAGCTTCACCGAGGCGGCGAAGGCTTCAGGAAGTTTTTCGCGGACGGGTTCGAACGGGCCTTTAAGCGGCGTGGCGAGGTCGGCCGTGGGATCGGCGATGGCGCGGATGCGCGCCGCGTCCATCAGTGCCGTCAGAGGCAAGGCGACGACGTGCGGCGTGTAGAGGCGGATCTTCAGAGTGCGCGCCCGGGCGTGGCTCAAGACCAGAAAGGCGCGCGCCCGGCGCATGCGGGCGATTGCCGCATCGTCCAGGACCTCCGCAGCCAACATTGAAAACGTCCCGCTTCCTTCGAGGCGCACCGGCCGGCCGGCCCTGAGCGCATCGGCCGCCCGCGCCACGCGGCGAAGGCCCGATCCGGCTGAGGCCTGCGGTTTCAAGCGGTGGGGGCGGTGCGGCATGCGTCTTCCCAATACACCCGCGCCTCGAAACCGGGTAGACTTCCGCTCTAACCTTGGATGATTCCCGCTCATGTCCAGTGCCAAGCGCGTCCTTCTGGTGGAAGACGATGCCATGCTTCGCGCCTCGTTAGCCGAGCAGTTGAGCCAGGAAGGCGCCTATACGGTCGTGGAAGCGGGCGACTGCGCTGCCGCCGGCCAGGCAGTCGGCGATGGCCTCTACGAATTCATGATCCTGGACGTCGGCCTTCCTGACGGCGACGGGCGGGAGCTGTGCCGGGGCTTTCGCGCCCACGGCATCACCTGCCCGATCCTGCTTCTGACCGCCGCCGACACGGACGCCGACACCATCGCCGGCCTGAAATCGGGCGCCAACGATTACGTCACCAAGCCTTTCCGCTTCGCGGTCCTGATGGCGCGGGTGCATGCGCATCTCAGAAGCCATGGCCTCAGCGAGGAAGCGATGTATCGCATCGGGCCTTACACCTTCCGCCCCAGCGCCAAGATGCTGCTCGACGGCAACGCCAGGAAAATCCGCCTGACGGAAAAGGAAACCAATATCCTCAAATACCTCTATCGCTGCAGCGATACGGTGCCGCGCGAAACGCTGTTGCACGAAGTCTGGGGCTACAACCCGGCGGTCACCACCCACACGCTGGAGACCCATATTTATCGCCTGCGCCAGAAGATCGAGCAGAATCCGGGCGAGGCCCGCATCCTCATCACCGAAAGCGGCGGGTACCGGTTGATTGCTTAGCGCCTTTCGCAAACCGGGACCGGGGCCATGTCCATCACCTCCGCCAGGCGCTAGCTTTGCATCGCGAAGGAAAGACCGCGCAGGCTGAAGTGGCCTATCGCAGCATTCCATCGGCCAAACCCGATCATTTCGGCGCGCCGCACCATTTGGATGCGCTGCGTGCGCAGCTGGGCAACATGCAAGAGGCCGCGCGGCAACCTAGTTCATAGGTTCGCTGGCGCTTAGCTTCCGCCCCAGATTGTCAGTCGTTCTCCGGGCCAAAATGATGATCGCGGTGCCGTTCGCCGGTCCATTCGCCGCCGCCAGAGCCGATTTCATCATCGCAATAGGACCAGCGGCCGTAGAAGCGATCCCCCTCCTCGTTCAAGTGCAGCGTAACGCGGCCCCAATACCGGCTGCCCATCCGCTCGTCAGGACAGCCGCGATTTGAGGATGTCTGAGTCCAAATGCCGGAGAACGTATCACCATCGACATCCCCCCGAATGCGGCCGTCCTTCATGGCGTATTCGCCCCATGCGCGGCTGCCGGACTGCTCGATGCGCATTTCACCATTATTCGATCGCCAACCGCCGGAGAAATCTCCCTGCGCCTGTGTGGCCTGCGAGAACGCAAGTAGCGGGGCAGTCAATGCACCGACGACAATCCATTGGCGAAGCGCACGCTTCTTCGTGCTCATGGAAGTGCCTCATCGTTCGATCAATGAAAGCACAGCACGCACCGCGCGCAGCATCTTTGCGAAAAATCAAAGCAGGATTACGGGGCAGAAAACGAACACGAGGGCCGAGGATATCACGCCGTGAGCATCCCGCCTGGGCTTTCCCGATCTCAGCGACCTTTCGGCCCTTTGCAAATATGCGAGATTGCCTCGCACTCTAGAGCATGATCCGATCTCATTGAATCGGATCATGCTCTAGATTCCTTGATTTTCGCGCGATCTTGCGGCGGACCGGTTTCCACTTCGCCGGATTGCGCTCTAGCTGGGAGACGCGCCAGCTCAGTTGCTTCTTAAGGTCTCGTCCGCCAGAGTGGCCCGCCAGTCCTTCAGAGTCGCTAGCGCTTGAGAAGCCATGTCGGATTTGCGTCAGAAGGTCCGGAATTCCTAGAGTGTTATGGTTAAGTTTTTGGCTGGACGGGACGATTCGTAGCCAAGGCGTCGCTATTTTGTTCCCACTCCGTCTTTGAGGCCGGGGTCTGCAAGTTTTACTATCTGTGCATAACAGTGGGAGCAGCCTATCTGTGTATCTGACACGACGTTCCCGGAGAAATCATGCGCGACCGGATTTATCCCATTCTGATCGGCGCGGCGCTTGCCGCCCTGATCTGTTTGCCCGCGAAAGCTGGCGATCCCAACTGGGTCAACGGACCGCAGCGGAATTTCGACATCAGATCGCTCAAGATCGATGATGTCCTGGGCACCGTGAAGATCGAGGTGAAGGAGGGCGGCCCGGCGATCCTTCAGATCAGCGGCCTCAAACAGCGCGTGGACGGGATTTCGGTCAAGGAGACGAACGGCACTCTCTCCATCAAGGGCTACAATGCACAATCGGTGTGGGACTGGAGCCATTGGTTCGATTTTTCGTACAACGATACCAAGCCGAATCAGTTGTTCATCGTTCTGACGATCGCCAAAGGCACGCGCGTCGACGTCAATGACGTCATCGGCAAAGCCACCATCGGCAATACAGAGGGCGAGATGCGCTTCTCGTCCGCCGGCAGCACGGAATCGACGATCGGCAATGTTTCCGAGGCGCATATTTCGCTGACTGGTTCCGGCAAGGTGACGGTGGGCAACGTCGCGGGAACGCTCACTGCCGAAACGGCGGGCAGCGGCGACATCAAGGTCGGCAATGCAGGCAAGGCGGACGCCGACATCGCCGGATCGGGCTCGATCCTGGTCGGGCGCATTGCCGGTCCCTTGAAGGTGGACATCGCCGGATCGGGCGATTTCACGGCCGCCAGCGTGAATGGTCCGACCGACGTGGACATCGCCGGTTCCGGTTCGGTCAGCATCGCCGGCGGCGAGGCCAATCCGCTGCATGTCGACATTATGGGCTCGGGCAATATGACATTCGGCGGGACGGCCGTGGACCCCGAGATCAGCGCGATGGGCTCGGGCAGCGTCAAGCTCAAGGCTTATCGCGGCAAGCTCTCCAACGACGGCATGTCGAATCTTAAGATCGGCGACTGAACAGCGCCGATATGTTTAACGCCTGTTAACCCTTAGGCGCGAGAGTCGCGCTTTCAAGGGTTAACGCATGGCCCGCAACCAGCCCGAAAACGACCGGCGCACGCGCGAACGCATCGCCGCCATCGCCGCAAGCGGCGGCGAGGAACCGCGGCCGCGCGCCAAACGCCGGCGCAGCTGGCCCTATGTCGTGACGCTGGTGACGGCCTGGAGCGTCATCTTCGGGGCGATCTTCTTCTCGCGCTTCCTGTCGGACCTACCGGATGTCGGCAGCCTTCTGGTCAACGGCCCCTCGCGCGACATCTCCATCCTGGACGATCGCGGCCGACTGATCGCCCAGCGCGGTTTGACCCAGGGCGTCATGGTGGATGTGGGCAAGCTTCCTGCCTATGTGCCGAACGCATTCATCGCCATCGAAGACCGCCGCTTCCGCGAGCATTTTGGCGTCGATCCGATCGGGCTGACGCGCGCGGCCTTCGAGAACATGGCGCAAGGCCATGTCGTCCAAGGCGGCTCGACGCTGACCCAGCAGTTGGCGAAGAACCTGTTTCTGGAACCCAAGCGCACCTTCGACCGCAAGCTCCAAGAAGCGATGCTCGCGCTCTATCTGGAGTCGCGCTACAGCAAGGACCAGATCCTCACGCTTTATCTCAACCGCGTCTATTTCGGCGCCGGAGTTTACGGCATCGAAGCGGCCGCCGAGCGCTTCTTCGGCAAGCGCGCCGAAAAGCTCAGTTTGCCCGAAGCGGCCATGCTGGCGGGCAGCGTCAAGGCGCCGGCACGTTACAATCCACTCGCCGATCCGGACGCCTCCCAGGGGCGCGCACAGATCGTGCTGCGCGCCATGGAGGATGCGGGCTATATCGGCGACGCTACCCGCGCCGACGCACAAGCCACGCGCGCGCGCATCGTGCGCGGCACGGCGACGCCGGGCTCGGGCTATTTCGCCGACTGGGCGATCTCGCAAATCCCCGGCTATATCGGCGACGCCAAAGAGGCCCTGATCGTCGACACGAGTTTCGATCTGGACGCGCAAGCCGAAGCCGAGCGTGCCGTCACTGCCGGCCTGCGCGAAGAAGGAGAAAAGCTGGGGGCAAGCCAGGCGGTCCTGGTCGCCATGACGCCGGACGGCGCGGTACGCGCCATGGTCGGCGGATCGTCCTACGAGCAAAGCCCTTACAACCGCGCCACCGACGCAGAGCGCCAACCCGGATCGGCCTTCAAGCCGTTCGTCTATCTCGCCGCCCTCGAGCACGGCCACACGCCTTCCGACGTGATGAACGACGGGCCGGTGGATATCCGCGGCTGGAAGCCCAGCGATTTCGAGGGCAAATATCAGGGAGACATCACGCTGACGAAAGCCTTCGCCGATTCCTCCAATTCGGTGGCGGCGCAATTGACGGCGCAAGTGGGCGCGGCGACCGTTGCGCGCACCGCCAAGCGGCTGGGCATCGACACCCCGCTGATGGCCGTGTCGTCGCTGGCGCTGGGCACCAGCGTGATGACGCCGCTCGAGCTGACGACGGCCTATGCGCCCTTCGCCAACGGCGGACAGGGCGTGATTGCTTTCGGGATCGTCCGTATACGCACCAAAGACGGAAAAGTCCTGTGGCAGCGTAAGAATTCCGGCTTGGGCCCGGTGATGTCACCCGAGAATCTCGCGGCAATGACGGGGTTGATGACGGAGGTGATGGCCACCGGCACCGGCAAGGCGGCGCGTCTCGACGATCGGCCCAGCGCCGGCAAGACGGGCACTACCCAGGACTTCCGTGACGCCTGGTTCGTCGGCTTCACCGCCGATCTGGTGTGCGGGGTGTGGGTCGGCAACGACGACAATGCGGCGATGAAACACGCCGTGGGCGGCGGACTACCGGCGCACATCTTCAAAAGTTTCATGGAAGGCGCCGAGGCCGGACTGCCGGCGAGGCCGCTGGTCGGACAAGCGCCGGCCGTCGTCAGTGAGCCCGCACAGCAGCCGGAACAAAGCGACGGGCTGCAGCAATTACTCGACAAACTGTTCAACGGGACGTGATGATTCCGACTTGCCACGCCGCGTAGCGGTGCAGACCGGTGCCGTGCAGGCGCAGCCACGCCTGGGGCCGTTTGGCGTCGCCCACCAGCTCGTGCACCAGCCGCCAGAATCGCGGTCCGTGATTCATCTCGCGCAGATGCGCCACTTCGTGCGCCACGACGTAATCGAGAACGAAAGCAGGCGCCAGGATCAGCCGCCAGGAAAACGACAGTGAGCGCGTCGACGAACACGAGCCCCAGCGGCTGGCGGTGTCGCGCACGGTGATGCGTTTGGGCCGGGTCTCAAGCTTGGCGGCCAACTCGATGGCACGGGTTTCCAAGGTCCGGCGGGCTTGGCGCTTGAGGAAATCGAGCAGGCGGCGCGGCGCGTGTTCGGCGCGGCCGCCGACGCGAATGACCGCCGCGTTCTCGTCGATCCACACCGGCGCGCGCGCATTTTCGCCGTGCACGATCAGATGATCTTCCCCGCGGAAGGGTATGCGCGCACCGGGAACCAGCGCCACGCGGCTCGGCACATGGGCAAGCTGACGCGCGATCCAGTCGGTCTGCCCGCGGGCAAATTCGAGGGCGCGCTCAAGCGCCTTCTTCGACGACGCGACCACGCTGACCTCGCCGCTGGTGGGGTGAACCTTCACGATCAGGCGCCGCGCCCTCGGATTGAGTTTCACGCTCACCTCCACAGCCCGGCCTTCGATCTTCAACAGCTCGCAATGCACAACGCACCGACGCCCTTTGCCGCGGGTTGCCTCTTTTCTACGCATGGGCTTCCCTTTTACCGTGTATCTTGCTTCTCTGGTCCACCGGCAGCACAAGAACGCCTATGAACGCTCGACCCCGACTCCATCTTGCCTTCCCGGTACGCGATCTTGCGGAAACGCGCACCTTCTACAAGAATGTGCCCGGCTGCCGCGAATGGCAAGTGCTCGCCGGAAAACCGAACCGCGCGCATCTCGACTTCGTCATCGCGTCAAATGTTCTCTTCAAGGGACAAGCGGGCGAACAGGCGACGTTCTTCATCCGCGACCCCTGCGGTAACGCGCTCGAATTCAAAGCGTTCCACGACGAGACAAGGATTTTCGCGCAATGAGTGCACAAAACATCGCAGCCCTCGCGGGCGCCTATTCCCTGGCCATGATCCTCGGTGCGCTGGGTTTTCAATATATCGGCGGCGTCGCGCCCTGCGAGATGTGCTACTGGCAGCGCTGGCCGCTGGACGCGGCCATTCTGATCGGATTCGGCACAGTGGCCCTGTTCGCGTTCGGCCTCATCGGCAGGAAGCTGACGGTGGCGATGGCTTGGCTGGCGCTGACTCTGATAGCCGCAACCGGCATCATCGGCGCCTATCAGGCCGGCGTGGAATGGAAGTTCTTCCCAGGGCCCGCGTCCTGCACGGGCGCGCGCTTCATCTTCCACGGTGCGGCGGACCTCGCCAATTCCGCGCCCGTCGTGCGTTGCGACGAGGCGTCGTGGCGGCTCTTCGGAATTTCGCTTGCCGGCTACAACGCGATCTTTTCGCTCGGAGCGGCGGGTCTGGGCGCGTTTCTGCTGGTAAGCCGCAAGCCGTTCTTTCTGACCAGGAGAAGGGCATGAACAAGAAGCCGGTGCGGCGCTCGCGCCCCGCTGCGCCAGGCGCGAGCGAAGACATCGCCGCCATGATCCGCGTCGACCAAGCTGGCGAATATGGCGCGGTGCGAATCTACGAAGGCCAGCTTGCGGTCTTCGCCGCGAACAAGTCGAAGACCGTCGCTGCGATCAGGCACATGGCCAAGCAGGAAGAGGAGCATCTGAAAGCCTTCGATTTGCTCATCAACGAACGGCGCGTGCGACCGACGGCGCTGGAACCCGTCTGGCGCGTCGCCGGCTTCACGCTGGGGGCGACGACCGCGCTGATGGGCGAAAAAGCCGCGATGGCCTGCACCGCCGCGGTGGAAGACGTGATCGACCAGCATTACGCCGGCCAGATCGAGCGCCTAGGCGACAGCGATCCGGTGTTCAAGAAGACCGTCGAGAAATTCCGCACCGACGAGATCGCCCATCGCGACACCGCGCTAGCCCACGGCGCCGAGGAAGCTCCCGCCTATCGCCTGCTCAGCGGCGCCATCAAAGCGGGATGCCGTCTGGCGATCGCGCTCTCGACGCGGATTTAGGTCAAAAATCAGGAATCAGAAGATTCTGATATCTGATTCCTGATCCCTGGATTACGGTTCGAGTTCGCTATCCCAATACAGATAGTCCGCCCAGCTTTGGTGCAGATAGTTCGGCGGGAACCGCCTTCCGTTGTTGCGCAGCTCGTTGACGGTGGGCCTGTGCGGGCGATGGCGCGGCTGCATCCCGGAATGATGCGGCAGCCGTCCGCCCTTGAGCAGATTGCACGGCGCGCAGGCCGCCACCACATTGTCCCAGGTCGTGTGTCCGCCGCGCGAACGCGGCACGACGTGATCGAAGGTAAGGTCTTCGCTGCCGCCGCAATACTGACACTCGAAGCGGTCGCGCAGGAAGACGTTGAACCGCGTGAAGGCGGGATTGCGCGCCGGCCTGATGTAGGTCTTGAGCGAGACGACGGAGGGAATGCGCATCTCGAAGCTGGGCGAGTGCACCGTGCGGTCGTATTCCTCGAGAATGTTCACCCGTTCCAGGAACACGGCTTTGATCGCGTCCTGCCAGGACCATAGCGACAAAGGAAAGTAGCTCAACGGGCGAAAATCCGCGTTGAGAACCAATGCCGGGCAGTTGTCGGGGCTGCGCGCGGCGGCTAACACGACGAAAGTTCCCTGAAGACCGTGCCTCCTCTTTTGCAACGGAGTTTACGGGCAAGCCCAAGTAAAGCCAATACGCCCCGTACGTTACGCAATTCGGTGTGACGGATTGGCGACGTTTTCAGGTCAGGGCTTCAGGCCAGAATGCAGCAAGCCTCGCCGCTTATTTTCAGCCGTCCGCCAAAAGCCAGGGACAGAAAATGGCCTGCAATCTCGATTTCCGAGGCGTCGATGCCGTGCCCCAAGCCCGGCGAAAGGTGCCACTGCACGCCGAGCCCGGCCGCTCCAAGCGCCGCAGCCGTGACAAAAAGCGCCTCCGGCGGGATCACGGTGTCGGCGTCGCCATGCGCTAGCAGGATCGGCACGGCGCCGTGCAGTTGCGGCAAACGGCCCGTCAGCAGGCCTGAAAAGCCGACGATCGCAGCCGGCCTGATTGCGCCGCTGAGGCCGACATGCAGCGACATCATCGTGCCTTGGCTGAAGCCCATCAGCGCCAAGCGATCGGGCGCGAGAGCGAGACGCGTGAGTTCCTGTTTGAGGAACGCTTCCAGCACGCCGGCCGCGCCCACGACGCCTTGGTGCATCTCGTGCGGGTCGAGCCGGGAAATGGGGAACCATTGATAGCCTGCACCTGGACAAGGCTCCGGCGCATGCGGCGCGACGAACGCGGCGCCGGGCAGCGCACGCTGCCAATGCGACGCCAACTCGATCAGGTCATTGCCGTCCGCGCCATAGCCGTGGCAGAGCACGACCAGATGCGTGGCCTTGCCGCTTTTTGGCATCAGACGCGGGCCGGATAACGCCACGGACTTGTCCCACGGTTGAATCGCGCGGCATGATTGTCATGCGAACCCAAAGCTGTCCAACCATGATCGTCACCCGCTTCGCGCCGAGCCCGACCGGATTGCTGCATCTGGGCCACGCCTACGCGGCCATCACTGCCTGCGAAGCCGGGGAACGCTTTCTGGTGCGCATCGAAGATATCGATGCCGGGCGCTGCAAGCCGGATTACGAAGCGGCGATTCTCGAAGATCTGACATGGCTGGGCCTTCGCTTCGAGCAGCCGGTGCTGCGCCAGTCGACACGCATGGAGGTCTATCGCGCTGCGTTGAATATGTTGGACGCGGGCGGTTTGCTGTATCCCTGCTTTTGCACCCGCAAGGACATCGCCGAGGAAATCGCGCGCTCGGCCGAGGCGCCGCACTATTTTGATTTTGGTGCCGCTGCGCGGCTGAGGCCCGACGGACCGGTCTATCCCGGCCTCTGCCGTTCCTTGGACAAGAACGAGCGCGCCCATCGCATCGCGAACGGCGAGGCTTACGCGCTCAGGCTCGACGCGGCGCTAGCGGCACGGAAGACGGGAAGCCTGTTCTTTTACGAGCAAGGCGCAGGGCCGAACGGCGAGGCGGGACGCATCCCCATCGATCCGCTGTTGTTCGGCGACGTCGTTCTGGCGCGCAAGGGAATACCGGCCGCTTATCATCTCGCCGTGGTTGTGGACGATGCCTTCCAGGGCGTCACGCTGGTGACGCGCGGCAATGATCTGTTCGCATCCGCCCATGTGCAAAGACTGCTGCAGGCGTTGTTGGGATTGCCGGCGCCCGCTTACGCCCATCATCGGCTCATCCTCGACGATCAAGGCCGGAAATTCTCCAAGCGCAATCGCGCCGTGACCTTGCGCGTGTTGCGGGAAAGCGGCGTGACGCCGGAAGAAATCCGCGCCCGACTCGATCTGTGACGTTCAGGCGCCAGTCTGTAGAAATTACCAGTCGTTCAGGCCCTGGAAACGCGCAAATCCTCCGGCCTGCGCCCAGCCCGACCATTCGCCGCGCAGGCGGTTGGTCAGGCGCGGACTGTCCCCGCCTTGGCCGAGGCCGAGGATTTCAAACTCGGCGCAACCTGCAAACGGCTTGCCGTCCGGGGCGGGCAACTGAGCGCCCGCCCTGTAGAGCTTGGCATAACCGGAATCCTCGATCCCGTCGCTCGCCAGAATGATCGTGGTGGGCATGCCAGCGCAGCCGATGCTGTGGGAAAGGTTGTCGAGAAAGGCGAGGATGTTGGTGTTCTCCTGGGCGCGCCATTTGCCGGTCTTGACCAGAAGGGGGGTGCCGGCGACGAGCTTCTGAATCTCGGCGGCGACGTTCTCGGGACGCTCGCGCACCGACAGCACCTCATCGTAAGCCCAATTGTTCGAGGTGGCGTCGTAATTGCCGAAGGTGCGCACATGCACCTCGGAGGCGAAGCCCAGATTGCGCACGATGTCGGCGATGCGCGCGCCCACCCTGGCGGCGAAAGCCGGATCGGCGATCAGCGGATTGCTGCGCGAAAGATCAAGCCCGATGATGATGCGTTGGGGATGGAGCGTTGCGCTCTCCGTCTGCGGCGCATCCGCCATCTGCATGGCCAGTGCGCCCCCGCCCACCAGAGCGCCCGCCGTCGCCAACGCCAGCAAGATGCTCTTCATGGTCTGCTCGTCCTTACGTCAAGCGCCCTTTTGTTCGGCAAGCTCAAGCAGGTGAAGCTGCGCGAACTGCTTGCGCCGATGCTTGTAATCGTCCGCGATGTGGAAATTACGCACATTGTTCTCGACGATCTGCATATAGAGCGCAGCCACCGTTGTCACGATGAAGAATATCACGCTGGCGAAGGCAAGCCAAAACCAGGAATCGGCGTCGGCCAAGGATGTTTGTGACAGTTTGGGAAGCCCAAGCGAGACGCCTTCGGCCGTGCTTGCGCTTGCAACCTGCGGCGCCGGACGGGTCAGCGAAGCGCTCTGGACCCCGCCGTTGGAGACGAAAAGCGCATCGATCGAATTGGTCGACTGAGCCGGCGCCTGGTGCTGTTCCATGGTCGTCGAAGTGCCCCCCGCCATGTTGTTGTAGGCGACGAGATAGCCAAGCCCGCCGATCATCACCACGGCCATGACGAAAGCGGCGACGATCATCGTGTTGCGACCGTAGGCGCCGGTGATCTTCAACATGAAATGCACGATCAAAACCGCAAAGATCACCTGCAGGCTCTTGAAGACCACAGAGGATTGCAGGCTTGGCGGCACCACCATGAATTCGTTTGAAAGGGCGCGCGTCCACACTTCGCGGATGATGTGATAATCGACGAACATCGCCACCAGCAGGATCGCCAGCGCCACGACGACGGCGACGGCGTAAAGCGGTTTGTAGTGGGAGACTTGGCGGCTCTTTTCCATGTTGCGCGAGATGATCGCCGCATCGTCAACTTCTTCTTCGGTCAACGGAGGATCTTTCGAAGCCTCGTCTTTGTCCTTTTTCTTGCTGGAAAAAGACAGGATCTTGCCGACCACGCCCTTGCCCTTGCGGCTCTGAGCGGCGGCGCGCTCACCCTGCCTGACCCAATCCGGACCCCAGCTCGGCTGGTCGACGGGCGTTTTCAGCCGCTCGATCAGCTGGGCCTTCATCCGGGCGCGCACGGCGGGCGTCATCGCGTCGGCGTCCGCCAGCGCTTTGGCTTCGTCGTCGAATTCCTTGGGACTCATGCCGTGCAAAAGATCGTGGGAAAGCGCTTGGCGCTTCTTCGGCGTCTGTGTTGTATCGGCGCGTGGTCTGTAATCGGCGGTCATGGGGTTCCCCCCTTTTTTCCTTTTCGCGAGACCTAAACCCTCGTCATGTAGTAAACGGACCTCTTAGCGACGGATTTGAGGAAGGAATGGGGCAAGGCTGCCTTAATTGAGGAGAATAAGGGATGCGCACGGGTCTTACCGTATGGGCAATTGCCGGGTCGATTCTGCTTCTGCCGGCGGCGGCGAACGCCGGCCCGAAAGAGGATCTACTGGCCGCGGACAACGCGTTTTCAGATATGTCGGTCGCCAAAGGCCCGCACGCCGCGTTCCTGACTTACATGGCCGACGATGTTAGGCTCTATGAGGGCGATCACCCGCCGATCATCGGAAAAAAGGCCGCCGCCGAATATTATGCGCGCGTCGAGAAGCTAGACCCGAATTATGCGGTCACGCGGCTGGAATGGACGCCAGCGGAAGCCGATATCTCTCCTGACGGGGTCTTGGGCTGGACGCGCGGCACCTGGATCTGGACCTCAAAGAAAGCGGACGGAACGCCGCGCAAGATGACGGGCTATTACGTGACGGAATGGCGTCGCCAGACGGACGGCACCTACAAATTCGAACTGGACATCGGCGGCGCCGACCGACCCGGCTAGAGTGCACGGCAGGGTCGACTCCGCTAAGATTGCGGCGGCTTGGGCGGCTGCCGGAGGAACGAGGAAATCGATGTCGAACGATCATGCACTTGACCGGCTTTTTGCCATCGTCGCCGCGCGAAAAACCGCGGACCCAGGCACGTCCTACACCGCCAAGCTGTTAAAGGACGGCGTCGAATGTTGCGCCAAGAAATTCGGCGAGGAAGCGGTGGAGGTGACCATTGCTGCCGTCTCGGGGAAAAAAGACGCGACGATCGCCGAATCCGCCGACGTGCTCTACCATCTGCTGGTCCTATGGGCCGCTTGCGGGATCGAGCCCGAAGAAGTCTATGCCGCGCTGGCCGCGCGCGAAGGCCGCTCCGGCCTGGAGGAAAAGGCTTCGCGCAAGGCGCCCTAAACATGCGCGTTCTTCTCACGCGACCCCAGGACGACGCGGAGATTTTCGCCGAACGTTTGCGCGAACGCGGCCACGAGACGCTGTCGGCCCCGCTGTTGGCCGTGCGCTTCCGTGACGACCCGCCGCTCGCGCTCGACGGCGTGCAAGGCGTGCTGGTCACCAGCGCCAATGGCGTGCGCGCGCTGGCGCGGCGCACCGAGCGGCGCGACCTGCCGGTCTACGCCGTCGGTCCGCAGACGGCGCTGGAAGCGCAGAGTGTCGGATTCGCGCGCGTCGAAAGCGCTAACGGCGATGTCGTGGCGCTGGCGGATGCGCTGCCGCGATGGGCGCGGGCGCAAGCGGGTGCGTTGCTGCACGCGACGGGCGCGGAAGGCGCGGGCCGGCTGGCATCCTTGCTGACCCCCAAAGGCTACGAAGTCCGCTCTGCTATTCTCTACGACATCGAGGCTTCTACGGTCTTGCCGCAAGATGTCATCAGCGCGCTCGAGGATGGGTCGTTGGACGCGGCGCTGTTTTTCTCGCCGCGCAGCGCGAAGGTTTTCAAAGATTGCATCTTAAGCGCGGGCCTTGTTGGAACTTGTACCCGCCTCATCGCCGTTTGCATCAGCCAGGCTACGGCGAGCGCGCTTTCGCCGCTTTCCTTTGCGGAAATCCGCGTCGCTGCGCGGCCGAATCAAGATGGGCTGCTGGCGTGTCTGGGCTAACTGCTCTGATATGCTATTCGACCGACCGACGATTTTCACGTGACCTTGGGCGATCGGCCGGGACTATGCCGATGTGCCGCCGACGCGCGGCACCTTCAAAGGAATTGCGGAAAGCGAGCTCACCATCGCGGTGGCCGTCGAGCCGACCCAGGCTCCCGTCCGTCACGAGGATTTTCTGCGCGTCGCCCGCCCGATTAGTTCGCCGCCGCCGACCCCGTCGATGCCCGAACGGCTATACCTTCAGCAGCAGCAACAGCAACAGTGAGTCAACGCGAGGCGAAGGCGGCCAAGCGTTCGCCGACCCGCGGTATCAGCTCGTTCCAATCGCCGAATTTCGCCGGACTCAACGCGTGGCTCTTGCGGTACCAAGGATATTCGTCGGTGCCGAGCTGCGGCCAGGCGCGCCCCGCGGTGAGGAACCATACTTCGGTCCCCACGCTTCCGGCTGTCGCCGCCGCCGCAGTGGGCGCGGAGATCACCAGGTCGAGCGCGGCGGAAAGCGCCGCGGCGCCGTCGATGTCGTTGGTGAGATCGAGGCCGTCGATGACTTTTATGCCCACGCCGTGCAGCTCGCGCGCCCGCGCCAATTCTTCCCCGCAATTGCCATACTGCAGATTGACGAAGCGAACGCCCGGCGTTTTCAGGATCGGCCCCCACATGTCCAGCGCGCTGTAGTATTTCGCGCGCTTGGCGCCGAGCATCATGGAACGCCAGCAGATGCCGACAAACGGGCCCGCTCCATCGGCCAGAAGCATCCGGCGGAAATGCTCCACGCGCGCGGCATCCGGCTTGATGAAGGCTTCGTGGGAAAAATCCTCGAGGCGCTTGCGCAGCACGTGGAAGGGCGTGCCCATGGGCGCGTAGAAATCCGGCTCGCCCTTTTCGAGCGCAAACGAAATGAAGCGCAGGGATTTGTTGCCGTCCTTGTCGAGGAGCGTGCGATCGTCATAGCTGCCGACTTCGGCTTTTGGGAACGACCGCTGGAACAAGTGCACGAGTCTGTGGTCGACGGCGATCAGAAGTGTTCCGCTTTCGCCTACCGCGCGCTGAATGTCTGGCAGAATGTTGGCGAACATGAATTCGTCACCCAGGCCTTGTTCGCCGACCAGCAGGATGCGTTTGCCTTCCAGGGGTTCGCCGTTCCACAGCGGCGCCTTGGTCATGTGATGGACATAGGCGCGGAAGCGCTCGTTGTTGCGGACTTCGTGTTCGCGGAAGCCCTCTTCCAGTTGCCCCATGCCGATCAGGCACATGCTGCGCGAATGACGCGTTTCGAGGCGCTCACCCGGATCGGTGACGTGCACCAAGGCCGTGTCGTAGGCTTCGAGCGCCTCGGAAAGACGACCCAAATGCATGTAGGCGTATCCGAGATTGTGATAAAGACGGGCAAACGCCGGATCCAGCCTGATCGCCTCGTGATAGAACACCAGGCTCTCCTCGACGCGTCCTTCCTGGGCGAGCACGGTAGCAAGCGAATTCCACAACAGCGACTCGTTCGGCATGCGGTAAATGGCGGCGCGCAGCGTCTCGATCGCCGTCGTGGGGTCGCCCATGTCGCTCTGAACGGTGCCCAGGTTGTTGTAGCCCAGAGGCGAATCCGGGCAGGCGGCTATATGAAGCCTGAACATCTTCGTCGCGCCGTCGTTCAGCTTGAGCTTCCAGGCGATGAGACCGAGATTGATCAGCAGTTCCGGATCTTCGGGATCGAGCGCGAAGGCGCGTTCGTAGGTCACCAGCGCCTTGTGCATATGCCCCATTTTGTCCAGGGCCATGGCCAGCACGTGGAAGGCCTTGGCATTGGTCTCGTCGGCCTCGGTCGCTTCGAGCGCAAGCTGTCCCGCGCGTGCGATGTCTCCGCGTTTCCATGCCTTGAGCCCGCGGCGCAAGACGCCATTCGATTTGCGCCGCGCCAGAGCCGCATCTATCTCCTCGGAGAGCGCCTCGAGCTTGGCAAGCGCTTCCAGTTTGGCATCCATGCCGGCGAGCGATTCTATACTGGGGGCGGCGATGACCTGCGCCATGTGGCTGTTTCCTCGACGATTTGAGCCGCAATAAGAGCCTTTCGATGCTTAATCCTGAGTGAACGCATTCGTTTCCAATGCAAGGATTTTGTTAACTACGGAGCGCTAAATTCGACGGAACCGATAGCCTGTCCCGATAGGGAGACACCGATGCCGCTGAAACTGTCGCTGAAGCCGGGCGAGAAATTCGTGTTGAACGGCGCCGTGCTGACGAACAGCGACAAGCGAACCAGCCTGGTCATCCAGAACAAGGCCTGCGTACTGCGCGAAAAGGACATCATGCAGCCGGAGGAAGCGACGACGCCGGCGCGGCACATCTATCTGCCGATCATGATGATGTACCTCGACCCCGACGCCAGCGAGCAGCACTACAACGATTTCGCGCTGCGCATGACGGAGTTCATGGGCGCCATCCAGAACCGCGCCGCGCTGACCGCGTGCATCGAAATCAGCCGCAACGTAATGAGCGGCGCCTACTACAAGGCCTTGATGTTGTGCAAGAAACTATTCGAATTCGAACGGGAACGGTTGGACTATGACTCTGAAAGCCTACCAGAACACGCAGCGAATTACTGAAGATCCGCGCCAGACGGAGTATCGCCTGTTCGGCCAGGTCACGGGCGCGCTTATCGCCGCGCAAAAAACCGGCGCCAGCGGCGGTTCGCTCGCCGAGACGGTCGATTGGAACCGCAAATTATGGCGGACGCTTGCGGCTGATTGCCTCGACGACCGCAACCAGCTGCCGCAGGGCGTGCGCGCACAAATCGTGTCGCTTTCGCTATGGGTCTCGAAATACTCAAAGGAAGTGACGCGCACAGGCGCCCCCCTTGATCCGCTGATCAACGTCAACCGGACGATCATGCAAGGGCTGCAGGGCGCCGCCTGAATTCCGGCGAGAGAACTCGTCAGCAAAGGCCGGCTGCAAAGCCGGCCTTTCTATTTTTTGCCGAGCGGCAAAAGCTACCGGCGTCCGGCTTGCTAGGCTCTAAAAATAGACCAATAAAAACAATGTGTTGTGTGCGGTCCGCGCGACGGAAGCTTGGCATGGGCGTTGCGAGGCGAGCGCCGGGTATCGTGCCTCCTGATGCGAAAAGGCCATCCCCCGACCAGAACGGAAGTGGAGAACACACCATGCTTAGCGTCAACACCAATACGGGCGCAATGATTGCGCTGGAATATCTAGGTCAGACCCAGGGTCAGATGGCGACGGTCCAAAGCGCCATCAATACGGGCCTGAAGGTTGCGTCGGCGAAGGACGACGGCGCCACCTATGCCATCGCCCAGAACATGCGCGGCGACGTCGCCGGTTATGCGGCGGTCACCGACAGCCTCAATCGCGGCATGTCCGTGGTGGATGTCGCCATGTCGGCCGGCCAGGCGATCTCGGATCTGTTGATCCAAATGAAGCAGAAGGCGCTCTCCGCCTCCGACACTTCGCTCGACTCGGCAAGCCGTCAAGCGTTGAACCAGGATTTTGCCGCTCTTCGCGATCAGATCACCACGATTATCAATAACGCCGTGTTCAACGGCTTCAACCTGGTCGACGGTTCGACCACGCAGATCATGGCGTTGGCTTCGACTGACGGCGCGCGTCGCATCACCGTCGGTGCCCAGAGCATGTCGCTAGGAGGCGACATCGTGACGGTCACCACGGCCGCTTCGATTACCACGGCTACGAGTGCTTCGACCATGGTCGGCGTGATCCAATCCTCGCTCAACAACGTCAACGCGGCTCTTGCGAAACTGTCGTCCGGCGGGAAGAAGTTCTCGATCCAGCTCGAGTTCGCCCAGAAGCTGTCCGACACGCTAACCACCGGCCTCGGCAATCTGGTCGACGCCGACATGGCCAAGGAAAGCGCGCTGCTCACTTCCTTGCAGACCAAGCAGCAGCTCGGCGTTCAGGCCTTGTCGATCGCCAATTCGGCGCCTTCGACAATCTTGTCGCTGTTCAGATAAGAAACTTTCGGGGAGAGGGGATAGGAACGGCGCGGGGCTGACCCCCGCGCCGTTCTCGTTATTTAACAGGCGTTAACATTATAGGCAAAGATTGCCGCGTACCGGGCAATTTTTGCCGGCCTGTCGGTAAATCGTGCCGGGCAAATTCGGCCGCCGGGAAAATTTGCTCTACCGGATTCGTCGGCCGCCGCTCACAAACGAGCGTAAAGCAATCCTTAAATTCCACCGGCACGCGCATTGCCTAATGACTATGCGGGGCAAGAACGCCCCTGAGCAAAACGCTCATGTCATACAGCCAGAACGGAGGCAATAATGCTTAGCGTCAACACAAATTCGGGCGCACTGATTGCGCTGGAATACCTCAACCAGACCCAGGCTCAGATGGCGAGGACCCAAAACGCCATCAGCACGGGTCTTAAGATCGCGTCCGCGAAGGACGACGGCGCCACCTATGCCATCGCCCAGAACATGCGCGGCGACGTCGCCGGTTACACGGCGGTCACCGACAGCCTCAATCGCGGCATGTCCGTGGTGGATGTCGCCATGTCGGCCGGCCAGTCGATCTCGGATCTGTTGATCCAAATGAAGCAGAAGGCGCTGTCCGCGTCCGATTCTTCGCTCGACTCGGCAAGCCGTACGGCATTGAACCAGGATTTTGCCGCTCTTCGCGATCAGATCACCACAATCGTGAAGAACGCCGTGTTTAACGGCTTCAACCTAGTCGACGGTTCGACCACGCTGATCACGGCGCTGGCTTCGTCCGACGGCTCGCGTCGCATCACCGTCAGTGCCCAGAGCATGTCACTGGGCGGCGACATCGTGACGGTCACCACGGCCGCTTCAATTACCACGGCTGCGACCGCTTCGACCATGATCTCGACGATCAATACGTCGCTCGCCAACGTCAACGCGGCTCTTTCGCAACTGTCGTCCGGTTCGAAGAAGTTCTCGATCCAGGTCGGCTTCGCCCAGAAGCTGTCCGATACGCTGACGACCGGTATTGGCAACCTCGTCGACGCCGACATGGCCAAGGAAAGCGCGCTGCTGACGTCCTTGCAGACCAAGCAGCAGCTCGGCATTCAGGCCTTGTCGATCGCCAACCAGGCTCCATCTGCGGTGCTCTCGCTGTTCAGGTAAGCACTTCTCATGGCGGCGGATGCTTCGGCATCCGCCGTCGCTTTCCGGAATGGCGGGCGCCGACGTGTACGGCCCTTGCCCCCGGGGCGTGGGTTTGGGGTTTTCAAAGAGAAGCGGCGGGCGGAAGCGAAAGCTTCCGTCCGTTGCCGTTTCAGAGGTCCAGGATCTTCGCCATCGCGTGCACCACGCGCTCGACGTCGTCCTCGTTCATGGAGGCGAAGAACGGCAGGCTGAGAACGCGCGCGTAATAGCGGTCGGCGCCGGGAAGCTGCGCGATACCGTAGCGTTCGGCATAATAGCGCTGGCGATGGACCGGAAAATAATGGACTTGGCTGCCGATTCCTTCTTCGGCCAGTTGCCGCATGAACGCGGCGCGCGTCAGGCCGAACGACGGAAAATCGATCAGCACTGCATAGAGATGCAACGCCGGCAAGCAGCTACTTTGACGCGCGACGGGCTTGAGACGCGGCGCATAAGGCGCCAACAGCTCATCGTAAACCATCGCCAAGGCGCGCCGACGCGCGAGGAACCGCTCAAGTTTGGCAAGCTGCGACAGGCCGAGCGCGCACTGGATGTCGCTGGCGCGCCAGTTGAAGCCCGGCTCGACCAGCTCGTAATACCAGGGGTTCGGGCGACCTTCGCCTTCGAAGGCATTCTGCCTATTGGCGAATTCGCCCGCCTCGCGTGTCATCCCGTGATTGCGCGTCCGCATCAGATGAGCGGCGATGTGCGGATCGTTCGTCGTCAGGGCGCCGCCTTCGCCCATGGCGATGGCCTTGACCGGATGGAAGGAAAACACGCTCAAGTCGCAGAAGACGTTTTCGCCGATCAGACTGTGCGAGCCGTCCTTGGCGATATGGGCAGTGCCCAGCGCATGGCAGGCGTCGTCGACGATCTTGAGGCCGTTCGTCCGCGCCAGCTGGGCGATTTCTTCCACATCGCCGCACTGGCCGTTGAGATGGACGTTGAACACGGCGTCGGCGTGCCCGGCGCGACTGATGGCCTCCGCAAGGTCTTGCGGACGCATCAGGCCGCTGTCGGGATCGACGTCGGCAAAAACGATCTCGGCGCCGTTCAGATAAGGCGCGCTCGCGGTGGCCAGGAAAGTCAGCGACGGCACGATGATCTTGTTTCCGGGCCCCAGTCCGAGCGCGCGCGCCGCCATGTACAGCGCGGCCGTTCCGTTGGCGCAAACGATCGCGTGCTTGGCATTGACGGTTTTGGCAAGCGCGGCTTCGAAGCGGCCGACCGTGGGTCCGGTCGTCAAATAGTCGCCGCGCAACACCTCGCTGACGGCCTGGATGTCATCCTCTTCGATGACCTGCCTGCCATAGGGCAGAAAAGGCTTCGCCGCGAGAGCCGGCCGCTTCAGCGCGGGATTGCTCACGCATAAGCCTCTTGCAGCAGCAGCTGCAGGCCGCGCGCGTCAAGCATTTCCGAATTGGTGTCGCTCGAATAGCAGAAGCCTTCGCTCACGGGCTTGGCGCCGCGGTTGAGATAGGCTTCGCGAGCCGCCGCGGCAAAACTGGCCAGGATCACATAGCGGTCGTCGAGTTCGACGGTCCAATGCGCATCGTCGGCCGGAATCATTGTCTCGTGCAGCTTCTCGCCGGGGCGGATGCCCACGACCTTTTGGCCGAGTGCCGGCCCGATCAGCTTGGCAAGCCCCGTGATCGTGGTGGAGGGAATCTTCGGGACGAAGATTTCGCCACCGCGCGACAGCTCCATACTCGAAAGCACGAAGTTCACACCCTGAGTCAGCGTGATCCAGAACCGCGTCATCCTGGGATCGGTGATCGGCAGCTCGAGCGCGCCGTCGTCCGCCAGCTTCTTGAAGAAGGGAATGACGGAACCGCGCGAGCCCGCGACGTTGCCGTAGCGCACCACGGCGAAGCGTGTTCCGTCGGCGCCGGCGAGATTGTTGGCGGCGACGAAGATCTTATCGGACGCCAGCTTGGAAGCGCCGTAAAGATTGACCGGATTGGCGGCCTTATCGGTCGACAGTGCGATCACCTTGCGGATGTTGCGCCTGAGCGCGGCACAAACCACGTTCTCGGCGCCGAAGACGTTGGTGCGGATGCACTCGAAGGGATTGTATTCGGCGGTGGGAACCTGCTTCAACGCGGCCGCGTGAATGACGTAATCGACGTCGCGCATGGCCATCTCAAGGCGGTCGCGATCGCGCACGTCGCCGATGAAATAGCGCATGAACGGATGCTGATCCATCGGAAAGAGCTGCTGCATCTCGTACTGTTTAAGCTCGTCGCGCGAGAAGATAATGACACGGCGCGGCTTGTATTGGTTGATGACCGTGCGCACGAAGTGCTTGCCGAAGGATCCCGTTCCCCCGGTGACCAGAACGGCCTTGTCGTTGAGGTCGAGCCAAGGCTGGGTAAAGTCGCGTAGGGCCGGAGCTACAGGCTCGACCACGTCATCGTCGATTTCGGTCGCCAGATAGATTTTCTTTGCCCGCTGAGCCATGGATCCGCCCCGATTTTGCGGAAATCATGGTTACAGAAATTGGTTAGTGGGCCTTTAATTTGCCGCGGCGATGCTAAAACGAAAACGCCGCGGGCCGGAGCACAAAGCCGTGGGCTTGCGCGTATCGTCCAGTTCCAAGGCTGAGAACGCCAATTGGCAAAACAGGCTGCCGCCCACGCGCTTGTGGGTCAAAAGGCCGAGAAGGGGCGCGGTGGCGCGGTCCACTTCGATTCGCACGCGGCCCTGGTCGTCGCCGATCTCCACCCAGCCCTCGGTCATGCCCAGGCCATGTGAAGCCGAGACCAGGAACGATACGGGCGCACCATGTTCGACCGTTTCGCCGGCAAGGGCGAAAGTTTCGCAATCCTTGCCGCCATTGTGCGTCGTTAAGGAAAGCTTATTCCAATCGAAAGCGTCCGGCAGCAGCGTGAGATGGCCGAGCCGCAGGCTGCCCTTGCCCCAATCGTCCCAATGGAAGGCGAGGTCGAAATCAATCCGCGGCGCGCGCGCATGGAAGCGCAGCGTTTTCTCGATCGGTCCCTTCGGCGTGTCGAGGCGGGCAAACGCCAGCACGTCGTCGCCCTCGCGCCACAGGCGCGCGTTACACCATTCCAGGTCGGTGATTTTGTGTTCGCCCGGCCCTTCGAAGACGCTGTTGCCCGTGTACCAATCGGCTTGCAGGGCGATGTCGTCAAAATGGCCGTGAGGCAAGGTGCCGATCAGCGCCGCACGCTGGCCGTCGAAATGGACCGAATCCAGCGCCAAACCGCGGCGGCGATCGAGGCGGGCGCGAAGCGTCGGCGTCACGATATCGAGGTGGCGCGCGGCGACCTCATCTCCGCGCGGCGCGGGCGCGACCGGCGGCGGGGGAGGACTCCAGCGTGCTTGCGCGGTGCGCAGCCTGCGGCACAGTTCTTCCCAGCGCTTGTCGGTGATGTGGGTACGAAAGTCGCTCGACCACAGATAGCAAAGCTCTTTCCAGTCCTCCGGTCCGGCGTCCGATGCGACCAGGCCGCGATAAATGCTTTCGCAGGCGGCGTTGATGGCAAGGTCGTCGCGGCCGGTGACCGCCCAACGCGACAGGTTGTATTTGCGCTGTTTCTTGACGGGAATCGGGCAGGCGGCGGTTTCCAGGCGTAAAGGCTGCTGCTTGAGTTCCTCGCAAAGCAGACGCGAGGGCAGAACCAACTCACAGAATGGTTCCTGCGCCAGTTGCGAGAAGGCCTCCTCCAGCTTCGTCCACTCGCCGCCGCTCAGGCGTTCCTCGGTGCGGAAGCGGCCTGGCCTAAAATCGAAAATCTCCGTGTCGCTGGCGTAAAGGCACAGCGCGCGCGGGCGACTGCTGCGTTGCGCGCGAACGTAGGAAAGATATTCGACAAGACCGATGTCACTTTGGGCGAAACGCTGGAGCTTCTGGAAGGCGACCGTATTGGTCCACAACAGGCCGATGGTTCGGCCGTTGGCGCCGACGGCACGTTGCGGCGCATAACGCGCTTCGGCGGGCCATTGGTGATGCGACGACGGATTATCCCAATCCATCAGCAGCGCGCGATAACCAGCGTCGAGATAAAGGCTCACCAGACCGCCCGAATAGGCCTGTTCATTGACCATCGCGATGGTTGGCACGACGCCCAACAGGCGCCGGTAGATATCGTTGCCGATAGCGAGGTTGGCTTCGCTGACGCGGGCCGGGACCAACGGCCCGATCATCTGGCTGTAACCCGCGCCGACGAACTCCGCACGGCCCACGGCGATGAGGCGCTTCAATGCATCGATCCACTGCGGGTCGCGGGTCGCAATCTCTTCCAGGGTGAATCCGGAAGCTTCCACACCAATGGGGCCGTGCCTTTCGGCAAGTCGGAGCAGCGGCCAATAACAGCGCGCGATGACATCGCTACGTTGGTCTTCCTCGATGGAGGAAAAAGCCAGATTCAAATGGAAGAACGCGAAGAGCTGCAGCGTGCTCGTCGCCACGTCGAATTGCCTGTTGGGAAACGGCGCGTTCATGCGGTCTGGATCCTGAGGCGGGAAAGCGCGTCATTGGCCGCCTCAAGCGCGCTGCCGCGCGTCGGCCCGGTGGCCAGAACCATGGCGGCGGATGGGCGCTTGTCGCCGGCCGGCGGAATGATGTCGCCCGGCTTTGCCGTGACGATAATTTCGGCAATGCCCGGAACCTTGCGCGCCTCCTCGGCGCCCGAGATCGACACGACGCGGCCCGCGGACGGAAAGGCATAACGCTGGATCACAGGCCTTTGATATTTCGGCTCGAGATCGGCGGGATCCACCGGCTCGCCCAACGCCACCTTGATCGCTTGGCCCACAAAATCGACGCCAGTGTTAAGCGGAATCTCGCGGGTGCAGAAGAAGCCGCCGGACAATCGCGCCGCCAGCTCGATCACAATGGCCTCGCCCTTATGGACGACGATGTCGCCTTTGACCGAGCCGTTGATTATGCCGAGCGCGGCGGCGGCGCGACCGACCACGTCTTTCACCTTGGCTTGCAGCTCGGGCGCCAGATGGCTCGGTAGGTCGCCGCCATTCTCGATGAAGAACGGCGCATAGCGCTCCAGATATTCGTAATTGCGGTCGGAAAAGCCGGGCGTATAGCAGCGCCCGCCGACGACGATGGATTCCGTGGAGATTTGCGGTCCGTCGAGATACTGCTCGACCATGACGCGCTCGCTCGGTGAATGGGAGCGGGCGAACAGGAAGGCCTTGGTCAGGTCTTCGACGTGTAAGATGCGTTGCACTCCGCGCGAACCGCGGCTGTCCGCCGGTTTGATCACCAGATCGCGGCCGCGCTCGATGGCGATGCGCTGCAAGGCCTGCGGGGTCTCGACTTCGCAGAACCAGGGAATGGGAACGCCCGCTTCGGCGAAGCGGCGCTTCATCGCCAGCTTGTCAGAGGCCAGTTCGGCGCTGGCGCGCGAAATCCCGGGCAAGCCCAGACGTTCGCACACCGCCGCCGTGGTCAAGGGCGCATCCGCGGCCACGCAAATGACGCCGTCGATCTTACGGACCTTGCGGCTATAACGTTCCGCGGCCGCCGCCGTTTCACGCGGGCCGTAGACGTCCGCGATCAGCCGCGAATCCGCGTGCACGAAACCGGGCGCTTCGGGATCGCGGTCCGAGACGACGACGTGCAGCCCCATTTCTTTGGCACGGAGCGCGGCAGCGGCCGCTTCGACGCCGCCGGAAACGATCAGCAGCGTCTTGCTCATCCGAAATACATTCCGCCATTGACGTTGAGCGTTTGGCCAGTGATGTAGCCGGCCTCTTCCGAGCACAGAAAGGCGACGGTGTCCGCGATCTCCTTCGCGTCGGCGATGCGCCCGAGCGGAATTTGCGCCGCCTTTCGCTTTCCCGCCTTGCTGCGCAACTCCTTTTGCGCCATGTCGGTTGCCACAAGACCGGGCGAGACCGCGTTCGAGGTGATGCCGTAACCGGAGTAGAGCCGCGCCAGCGACTGCGTGAAATTGATCAGCGCCGCTTTCGACGCCGCGTAATGGACTTGCCGCGTGCCGCCCCATTGCCCGCCGATCGAAACGATGTTGACGACGCGGCCCCAGCGGCTTTCGATCATGCCGGGCAGGGTTTCCTGGCACACGGCGAAAGGTCCACGAAGATTGGTTGCAAGCATCCGGTCCCAAGCCGCGTCGGTGATGGTCTCCATCGGTCTTTCGTCGGCGATGGCGGCATTGTTGACGACGATGTCGAGCGGCCGGCGGAAGTGTTTTTTTGCCGCCGCGACCATGCTTTTGATCGACTTGCGGCTGCACACATCCATCCGCAAAGCGCGTGCGCGCCCACCCATGGCTTCGATCTGCTTGACCACCTTCTCCGCTTCGCTGCGTTGCTCGTGGAAGGTCAACACGACGTCCGCGCCCGCTTCGGCAAGGCCAAGAGCGATGGCGCGGCCGATGCCGCGGCTGCCGCCGGTGACGACGGCGTTCTTTCCAGTCAGCGAAAAGCGGCTCATTGGAGAGCCTCTTTGCGCGCAATGGCGCGTCTGGCGGCTTCGGCGACGAACGGCGCGGAGATGCCGAAATGCTCGGCCAGTTCGTCCGGCTCGCCGGAAGTGCCGAACGTGTCGTTCAGCCCGACGAATTCGATCGGGCAGGGGTGGGTCTTGGCCACCGCTTCGGCGACGGCGCTGCCCAGACCGCCGTAGATGTTGTGGTCTTCGGCTGTCACGATGGCGCCGGTTTCCCGCGCACAGCACTTCAGCAATTCCGCGTCAATCGGCTTGATCGTCGCCATGTTGACGACGCGCGCTTCAATGTCGTCGGCTTCCAGCAGTTCTGCCGCTTCCAGTGAGCGCGCGACTTCGACGCCACAAGCGACCAGCGTCACATCACGGCCGTGGCGGACGATCTGTCCCTTGCCGATCTCGAAGATGTGGTCGTCGCCGAACAGCCGCATGGCGGCGCTGCGGCCGGTGCGCATATAGACCGGTCCTTCGAACTCCAGGATCGCGCGCGTCGCCAGCGCGGTTTCCAGCGGATCGGCGGGAGAGATCACGATCATGCCCGGGATCGCGCGGAAGGCGGCGATGTCTTCGAGCGCCTGTGCCGAGCCACCGTCGGGACCGACGTCGAGGCCGGGATGGCTGGCCACGATCTTTACGTTGCGTTTGCAGTAGCCGATCGAAAGGCGCGCTTGTTCGAATGCGCGCGACAGGAAGACTGCGAAGCCCGTGACGACCGGAAGCATTCCCGTCGCCGCCAAGCCGCCGGCCGCCGCCATCATGTTCTGTTCGGCGATACCGAACTGAATCAGCCGCTCGGGGTACGCCTTGCGGAAATGATGGACGCCGGTGCCGCCGGCGATGTCGGCGTCGAGAACGACGAGCTTGGGAAATTCGTCTGCCAGAGCGGTGAGCGCCCTGCCGAAAGCCTCGCGCAGCGAATCCCCTGACGAGCCGATGAGGGCGGCAGCGGCGTTGGCGCTAGACATCGAGCAGCTCCTTGATTTCTTCCCGTTCCGCTCCCAAAGCGACAAGTGCGTCCTCGGCCTGCTGGCGCGTGAGCTTGACGCTGCCGTGCCAGGCCGGCCCGTTTTCCATGTAAGGCACGCCTTTGCCCTTCACGGTGTGGGCGATGAGGACCGACGGACGCTGGTGCGTGGATGCCGCCAAATGCAGCGTCGAAAGGATTTCGGCAATGTTGTGGCCGTCGATCTCGAAGACCGTCCAGCCGAAGGCGCGCCATTTGTCCGCCAGCGGCTCCAGCCGCATGATGACCTCGTTGGGCGCGTCGCTCTGCAGCTTGTTGTAGTCGACGATGGCGCAGAGATTGTCGAGCTTGTGATGGGCGGCGCACATGGCGGCCTCCCAGACCTCGCCTTCCTGCAATTCGCCGTCGCCGAGCAGGGCATAGGCGCGCGCGTGCATCTTCTGCAGCTTCATGCCTATCGCCATGCCGAGCGCGACGGAGAAGCCCTGGCCGAGCGAACCCGTGCTGGTCTCGACCCAAGGCAGGTCGCGCACATGCGGATGGCCCTGGAACGGGCTGCCGAGTTTGCGGAGCGCGAGCGCTTCGCTCTTGTCGCAGAATCCGTGATAGGCGCCGATGGCGTAGAGCGCGGGACAGGCGTGGCCTTTCGACAATACGAAACGGTCCCTGAAGCGGTCGTCGATCTCCGACGGCCGAATGTTCAGCTCCGCGCCGAACAGGCAGGCCAGGATGTCGGCGCATGAAAGCGACCCGCCCGGATGACCGGAACCGGCGCGGTAGATGGATGCGATCGTGTGGCGCCGCACGAATAACGCGGCGTCCGCGATTTGCCCTTCGATGTCGGCGTCATGCGCGATCGTCGGGATCGCGCGGTCTTGGACGGTAATTTTGGCGGCAGTCGGCATGGCAAGTTCCCTCAAGCGGTCACGTGCGTTCGCGCGCGGCTGAGCAGATCGGTGTAGAGAAGAATTTCGGCGGCGGGTGCGAGCTTGCGCGCCTCGGCCGCGATTTCGCAATTATTAGGCATTTGAAGATGTCCAGGAAGGATCCGGTAACCATCTTCGGCCAGTCAGTGTTAATAATTCGCTACGTACTCCGCACGCGATGCATGGCCCAAACGCGCAAGCATGCGGCCCGCGATCGTCTCGAATTGAGCGCGCTGCGCCTCGTCGAGAAGCTTGTCCTCGGGGCGGTTGACATTGTGAGGCCGGACGAACATCGCGAAGCGCTCGTCGCGATAAGACAGATTAAGAAAGTCGTAAAGCCCTCACGGCTTGACGGCAATCAGAACGACTTCGCGCCCCATGCCCCCGTTCGCCAGGGCGCGATAGAAGGCGCGCCGCGTTTCCTTGAAGCCGGCCGCCTCCAACGCCAGATCGAAGCGCTTGCGTTTCTTATGACAGGCCCGCCCCAGCTCGCGGTCCCTGGTGTAATCGTCACCCATCATCAGAAACGCTTCCATCGGGAAACTGGTGGTGCGCTCGACGATTTCGAGGCCGAGGCGTTCCAGCAGGCCTGTGGCGGATTCGAAATCGAAATAGTTGAGGTGATAGGGCGGAGCGATCCACCATTCCTCTGCGCCGGTGGCGGCGCGCCCGGCGATCTGGAAGGGTGAGAAATCGTTCGGCACGTTTATGCAGAGCACGCCGCCGCTGTCGAGGAGGTCGCGCGCCAGGATCGCGATGTTGATCGGATCGGGCGCGCATTCCAGCACATTGCTCAGATGGACCGCGTCGAAACGTCCGAGCCCCGGTGCCGTTTCCACGTTGAAGAATCCTTCGGCGACCTCGATGCCTGCCTTCCTGGCTTGGGCGCTGGCCTGACGCGAGGATTCGATTCCGAACACCCGCCAGCCTCTGACCTTCGCCGTTTTGAGGAAGGAACCCGTGCCGGAACCGACATCCAGCAGGCGCCGCCTTTGCGCGCCCAGCAGCCGTTCGATGCTTTCCAGACGGTCGTTGTGCGCCAGTTCCGCCCAGGCATGATCGTCGCTGTCTTGCGGCGGAAAGGCCAACGTCTCCTCCTTAATGTTGGCTCTGCGGCGCGCCGCTTCGATCTGGGCCGGGTCGGGCAAAGGCAAAACATGGCGGAAACCGCACAGATCGCACTGAATGATGTCATAGCTTTTGACCCGCGCTACGCGCCGCCCTTCATGGGCCTGCCAGGCGATGATCGGTTCGGCAGCGGCGATGGCCATCGCGGTCCCCTCGTTAACTCTCTCTTAGCGAACGCTGCTTTAGAAAGCGTTAAGGACAAAGACGGGTATTCACCATGGGGCGGCCTATCTTCATTGCCGAAGCCTCCAGCAACCATGGCCGCGATCTTTCCCGCGCCCTAGCCTTCGTCGATGCAGCCGCCGATGCCGGCTGCGACGCGGTGAAATTCCAGCTTTTCAAGATCGACCGGATGTTCGCGCCCGAGATCCTGAACCGTAGCGCCAAGCACCGCGCGCGCCGGGAATGGGAGCTGCCGCTCGACCATCTGGCACCACTGGCCGAACGCTGTTCGAAACGCCAAATAGCGTTCTCCTGCACGCCCTTTTATCTGGAAGCCGTGGAAGAGCTTCGCCCCCATGTCGCCTTCTATAAGATTGCTTCCTACGAATTGCTGGTAAGCGATCTGCTCGCGGCCTGTGCCGCCACCGGAAAACCGGTCGTCCTGTCCACGGGCATGGCCACGATGGAAGAAATCAGCGAGGCTGTCGCCACGCTTGAACGCGCCGGCGCCACCGATATCACGCTCCTGCATTGCATCTCCGCCTATCCGGCGCCCGCGCGGGAAGCAAATCTCTCGGCCATCGCCGCCATCCGCGACTTGACCGGCTGCAAGGTCGGCTGGTCGGACAATACCCGCCGTCCGGCGGTGATCGAACGCGCGGTCCATCGCTGGGGTGCCAGCGCCGTGGAATTCCATCTCGATCTCGACGGCAAGGGCGCCGAGTATCGGAGCGGACATTGCTGGCTGCCGGAAGAAATCGCACCCGTTATCGCACGCGTGCGAGAAGCGTTCGCGGCGGATGGAATGGGCTTCAAAGAGCCGCAGCCCGCCGAGCTGGCCGATCGCGACTGGCGCGCCGACCCGCAGGACGGCATGCGCCCGCTGCGCCACATCCGCGCGATCTGGGAGCCGGCCGCATGAATGAGCGGGGGCGCATCGTCGCGGTGATCCAGGCACGGATGGGTTCGACGCGCCTACCGGGCAAAGTGTTGAAGCCGATCGCCGGCGAGCCGCTGCTGTGGCACATCGTGCATCGCCTCAAAAAATCGCGCCTGATCGAAGAGATCGCGGTCGCCACCAGCAGCAATCCGCTGGACGATGCCATCGCCGAATTTGGCAAGGCCCAAGGCGTTCGCATCGTGCGTGGGCCGGAAAACGACGTCCTCGCCCGCTTCGCGCGCGCCGCCGAGCTATTGGACGCCGACATCATCGTCCGCGTGTCTTCCGATGCGCCCTTCATCGATGCCGATTTCATCGACCATCTGCTGACGGCGATGATCGATCAGGAGGGCGATTACGTCCTGCTCGAAGAGGGTGCGGTCACCGCGCACGAAGGCGTCGATCCGCTGACGCGGCGCGCCTTGGACAAGCTGATGATGGATGCAGCCGGCGATCCGGTCGCGCGCGAGCACGTCACCGGTTATTTCAAGCTGCATCCCGACTTCGTCAAAGTCGCGCGCGCCAAAGCCTATCCCAGGCTGGCGCGCGCTTCCGGCCGGCTGACCGTCGACACGCCCGACGATCTCGCTTTCGTCGAGGCCGTGCACGCGCGCCTGGAAGCTAAAGCCGGTGAAGCTTCACTGGCGGACCTCCTCATGCTTCTGGAACGCGAACCGACATTGCGGCAGATCAACGCCCATGTCCGCCAGAAGGAGATCGCGCCGCAAGGCGGGATTGCGCTCATCCGTTGCGACGGCGGCGGCGGCTACGGCTTCGGTCACGTCAAGCGCATGATCATGCTGGCGCGCGCGCTCAGGGACCGCGAAGGCATCGGCGCGGTGTTCGCGGTGAACGGCAGCGAGGACGCGTTGGCGCCCATCCGCCAGGCTGGTTTCGAAGCGAAGCTGTTGCCGGGGCCGCAGGCATCCTGGTCCGAATTCGCTACGCATCCCGACATCTGCATTCTCGACTGCCGCGACGGGCCGACGCGCGAAGCACTGGCTGGGTTCGTCCACGACGTTCCGCTCACCGCCGTCATCGACGACGCCTCCGAGCGCCGTCTGGCGGCCGATTTCGCGTATTACCCGCCCGTGCCCCAGACCGAGGACCTCGATTGGCAGGGCTCGGCCTGCACGGTGCGTATCGGCTGGGAATGGGCGTTATTGGGACTGCTGCAAGCGGCAGTCCGTCCGCGTTGCTTCTCGCCGCGGCCGACTTTGCTGGTGACAATGGGCGGCAGCGATCCTTATGGGATGACCTTGCGCGCCGCGCGCGCCGTGGCCGAGCTCGATCCGGTGTTCCGCGCCCGCTTCGTGATCGGACCGGGATTTGAGAAACGCGAAAAAACCGCACAAGCCATCGTCGCGCTCAAATCGAATTTCGAGACCATCGAAGGCGCCGACAGCCTGACGACGGAATACGCTTCGGCCGATCTCGCTCTGGCGGCGTTCGGCGTCACGGCTTACGAGCTGGCGGCCTTCGGCGTGCCGGCGCTTTATCTCTGCGCCACTGAGGACCATGCGCTCTCCGCGTCCGCCTTCGAACATGCCGGCATGGGGGTCTCGCTGGGGCTTGCCGATGGCGCCGACGACAAGGCCATCGCCAAGGCGGTGTGGGCGCTGCTCGGCGACGCCGAACGGCGCCGCGAAATGCGCTCCGCGGGCCTGATGACCATCGACGGCAATGCCGCCGCGCGCATCGCTTCCGATCTGGCCGGTGCGCTCGCCCAGCGCCGCGCCGTCAAGGAGAGGCGAACCGCGATTTGATCAGGGCCTCGGCTTGGCCGAATGCGTCCGCCCAATCGCCGCGCGCCCGCGGCATCACGTAGAGCGCCGACGGCGCGAACGGCTCATACGTGCAGCCAAAACTCGTCCAGCTCGTGTCGTAGAGAATCTTGCAGGTAAAAATGCCGGCCGCAGCGGCCAGCCACGAGACCGCCGTCGGCGCGCTCGCCATCGCATCGAGCGCCGACAGCAGCGCAGCGGTGCGGTCGAGTTCGTTCTTCTGATCGATGGCGGGAGGCACCAGGATATCGCGCCCGCTGATCGCCTTCAGGGCGGCGATTTCCTCATCCTTGGCATCGTATTGCGCGCAAACCAGCGAGCCCGGCAGTTCGCGGACGAACGCGGCCCAGGCTTCAAGCGGAGCGTATTGCACGGCGCGATGGCCGCCCGTGCTGCCGCTGCGCCAGCACAGGCCGATCAGCGGGCGAGGAGCCCCGGCGAAGAGCGTGAGCCAGTGCTCCGCCTCGGCCGCATCGGGACGGAGATAGGATTTCGTCGGCGGAAAATCTTCGATGTCCTTGCGCAGGAAGCGCGGCAGCGTGCCCATCTCGATGGCGGCGTTGGCGCCGCCGGCCGCTTTGAGCCAGCCATAACGGGCACGCACCACGCCCTCGCGCGTCTGCACATCCCAAGACCGCACGGCGACAGACGGAAAAGACCTTGCGAACAGCGCGGCGAGCCTGGGCTCGCATTCAAGGATGAGGCTTCCGCCTTCCGCCGCGGCGCGCTCCGCCAGATCCGGGATCATGCTGGCAAACATGATTTGATCGCCTACACCCTGTTCGGCAGTCACTAGAAGGCGGGTGCGCTTGAGGGCACCGCCGTTCCAGCGGGGCAATCCGTGATCGGGCACAGGAACTTTGTCCGCAAGCTTCAAGCGAGCGGCATAGTCGCGCCAGCCCCGTTTGAGATCGCCCTTCAGAAGCAGGAGCACGGCGCGATTGAGCCGCAGCTGGGCGTTGTCCGATTCCGCCTTCAAGGCGCGGTCGTAAAGCGCCAGGGCGTCTTCGGTGTTTCCATCGTCGGCCAGAAGGTCGGCGAGATTGCCAAGCGCAGCCGAATAATTCGGCCAGCGTTGCAGGGCCTGGCGGTAGTGTTCGGCGGCACGCTCTTGATCGCCCATCTCCCGATAGGTCGAGCCCAACGTCAGCCAGAGTTCCGGCGCGTCCGGGTTGTCCGCCAGCGTCGGCTGCAACAACGCTTCGGCCGCCGCAAACTGGCCTTGCGCGCGCAACAGATTGGCAAGGTTGACCACCGCCTCCAGCCGTTGTGGTTCGATGCGCAGGACGCGGCGGTAGAATTCCTCGGCCGGCCGGCTCATGCCTAGCGCGCGCGCCGTGTTGCCCAGCGCAAAAAGGGTGTGCGTATCGTCGGGTTTGATCGCCAGGGCCCGTTCGAAATGCTCGATCGCCTGGGCGTAGTGCCCTTGGGCGGAAAGTTTCAGACCTTGCGCATAGGGATCGGCGGGCATGTGTTCTTGTCGCGCACGGGCCGTTAAGGGCGCGTTAAGCACGTCGGAATTTAGCAGGTATTAATGCGATGGAGAGAGACTTGCTCCTACGCAGCAGGCAGGGCCAATGAGCACTACGCCTTCGATCTTGAGCTTCGATTCTTCGACGTTGCTCGGCTATTACCAGGCGAAGCTTTCGATGGCTGCGGCAAACTATACGAGCAAGCCGACGGCCACGACGACATCGTCGACGACCAGCGCCACGGCGAATGATTCGCCCCCGTGGGAGAACACGTCCCCGCCCAGCCAGCAGGCCCGCGACGCCCAGGTGCTTGCGATCAAGAATTTCGTGGACCTCAGCAACGTTCCCATACTTTCCGGCAGCAAGGCCGACACCAAGACCGAACAAGACAACCAGAAGCTCTTTGCGCTTTATACGGCGGTCAACAATCTGTCCTACCTCGCCAGCATGTCCAAGCGCGACGGCATGACGGAAGGACAGTTGGCGGGCCTCAACAAGCGGTTCCAGACGGGGCTGCAGCAGGTCGAGTCGTTCGTCAGCAAGCAGACCTTCAACAATCTTACGCTGCAGGCGATGTCGCCGTCCTCGTCGACCACCGGCGCGGCGCAAGTGCCTTTCGCGTCGTTCGGCTACGCCGGCGACACGCTTATCTCCGACAAGAACATTGCCAATGCGCTGCCGGGCGTCGGCGCTAGCGACAGTTTCACCGTTTCCGTCACCAAAGGTGGAACGAAAACGGACGTTGCGATCGATCTTTCCCAGATTCAAGGCACGCTTTCGATCGACAACATCGCCAATTACGTCAATCAGCAATTGATGGCCGGCGGCTTCGACACGCGCTTCCAGCGGGTGATGACCAAAGGCACAATCGACGATCCCACGAACGCCTCGTACGGCATCCAGATCAACGCTTCCGCCAGCGAGAAGGTGTCCTTGTCCTCGGCGGCGGCGGCCCCGGCGCTTTACGTTGCCGGCACCTCGGGTTTGACGACGGCCACGTCCGATGCCGCCGCCGACAATCAGGGCCGGCTGGTCAAGCTGACGAATCTTTCCGATCCGCAAAGCGTGTTCAGCGCGACCGTCAGTCCCAGCACGGGAACGACGACGGCGCAGTCGACGGTCGTTGATGCGAACGGCAACGTCTATATGGTCGGGAACGCGACCGGCGATTTCGGCAATCAGCTCAACCAGGGCACGCAGGACGTTTATCTGACGAAATACGATTCGGCCGGAAACCTGCAATGGACCAAGCTCTTGGGCAGTGCGGGCTCCGCCTCGGCCACCTCGCTTGCGCTCAATCCGAGCGGCGGCGTGGTGTTGGCGGGATCGACGACGGCAGATCTCACCACGGCGGCCATCGCCGACGGCAATACCGACAGCTTCGTCGCCAAGTACGACGCCGACGGCAATCAGGCCTGGACCACGCAAATTCAGACGCTCAACCAGAATCAGGCCTCCGCCGTGAGCGTGGACGCGTCGGGCAATGTCTATATCGGCGGGCAGGTGACCGGCGCCATCGGCGCTGGTCAAACTAATGCGGGCGGCAACGACGGCTACATCGCCAAGCTCGATTCGAAAGGCAAGCTGGTTTACGAAAAACAGTTCGGTACCTCCGGAAAGGATTTGGTGGCGGCGACCGCGATCACGGATTCGGGCGATCTGATGGTGGCCTCGGTGCAGAACGGCCACGCCATTCTGTCCAAATATGCGGGCGGCGATGCGATGTCCGCGCCGACCTGGCAGATGGATCTGGGCGCTCTGCAAAACGGCGGTTCCATCGCTGGATTGGCCGTGTCCGGAAATCGGATCTACGTCTCGGGAACGACGCAGAACGCGTCTCTGGACGCCGGCGGAGCGGCGGCGGTTGCCAATGCGAGTTCCGGCGGCTTCGACGCCTTCGTCTTCAGCGCCACGGATAACGGCTCGAGTGCGACGGCCAACACTGTCAGCTACGTAGGCACCGGCGGCATCGACAAGGCCGGCGGGCTGACCGTCGGATCGGACGGCACGGTCTATCTTGCGGGCACGACCGCGGGGACTTTCGCCGGGCAGACGCGCAACGCCGACGACGTGAACAACATGTTCGTTGCGGCGCTGGCAAGCAACGGCTCCATCGATTGGACGCGCCAATATGGTGGCGTTGACGGCCAATCGACCGGCCAGAGCATCGCCATCGACCAAACCGGCTCCAGCGTGCTCGACGCGCTCGGCTTGCCGCGCGGAAGCGTCAACGTCAATCAGACGACCGATCTGGAGTCGGCGACGACCCTGCGGGCGGGAGATTCGTTCCGAGTCCAGATTCAGGGCGAGGCGGCGCGAACCTTCACGGTCAGGATCGACAAGGGCGAGACGCTGCAGTCCCTGGTGACCAAGATCAACGGAGAGTTCGGCGCCAACGGCAAGGCGAGCATCAATTACGGCGCCAAAGGCGAAAGCCTGAAGATCGAGGTGCGCGCGGGCGTCACGGCGAAGTTGGTCGCCGGCCCCGCGGACTTCGACGCCTTGGCGCGCCTCGGGATCGCGGCGGGAACGTTGAGCGACGCCTCCTCGACCGGCAACAGTTCGCCTTCCTCCGGTTCTTCCTCGGCCACCACGGCTTTCGGGCTCGGTCTCGCCTCGAACATGGATATTTCGACTACCACGGACGCGGGCGCGGCGCGGGCGCAATTGCTCAGCGTGCTCTCGACGATTCAGAAAATCTACCAAACCATCAACAATCCCACCGCGACGAGCGCCGGCACGGCCGGCTCGTCGAGCGGCACCGTGCCGGCTTATCTTCGATCCCAACTGGCGAATTATTCGTTGGCGGAAAATTTGCTTGCCGCCAACGCGCCCTCCACCTCCAGCACGTCGTAAAGGCGGGCGTTCAACAAGTTGCGATCCGACGATTTTTCGCGGAGTGCGGCTCGCGAAGCGAGCGCCGATCGGCCCTAAATGACCCTGTTATAGACCATCGCCGTGGCGTGCGGGCGAGCGTACGATGCGGCCGGCGCATAGGTGCAGGTGGGCGCGCAGCGGCGTTCGATTTCCTCGGCCACGGCCTTGACGATGCCCTCGCTGGCATTGCGCACGCGGGTGAGAAGACGCGCGTGAAGGGCGAGGGCGTCGCGGAATTTTGCCGTCGTAGCGAAGAATTTCCGGCGCAGTTCGGACGGCACCGCTTTCGCGCGCGCCGGATCGAGGCCGGCCGCCTCGCGGCTGTACAACACCGACAGGCGCTGGATTTCCGGATCGGTGGTGCGCAGTTCCCGAGGGCGTCCCGCCTTGAGCGCGGCGATGTCCGCTTCGATCGCCGCGATCAGCCGTTCGGCCATCGCGATCAGAAGTTCGATCTTTTGCGGGTCGCTGCTCACTGGACGGTTTCCTGGGTCTTGAGCAGCTCGCGAGTGACGGCATCCGCCAGGCCTATGCCGCCCTGGGCCGCCATCTGTTTGCCGTATTCGTCGAGCATCAGCGAGCGGAACATGGCCTCGCCCTGTCCGCCGTCGAACGGGCCGTCGGTGGAAATGCCGTCGAACATCTCGCCGAGGAACTGGGAAAGGAAGACGCCTTCGAAAGTCTGCGCCGCATTCTTGGCTGCGACGGCATTGTCGGTCCGGTGTGGAGCCTGGACCGGCGCCGATTTGGCAATGGCCATCGCCGTCTGGATGTCGACGCCCGGCGTCATCCGATCACCTCGATGTCCGCCTGCAGCGCGCCGGCCGCTTTGATCGCCTGCAGGATGGAGATGATGTCGCGCGGACCGACGCCGAGCGCATTCAACCCGTCGACCAGGCTTTGCAGCGCCACGCCGTCATGCAGCACCGCCATCTTGTTGCCCTTGCTGTCGTCGATCTGGATCTGGGTGCGCGGGACGAGCTGTGTGGTGCCGGTATTGGAGAAGGGCGCCGGCTGGCTCACCTGCGGCGTCTCGTTGACCCGGATCGTCAGATTGCCCTGGGCAATAGCGATCGTCGAAATCCGCACATCGGCGCCCATGACGATGACGCCGGATTGTTCGTCGATGACGACCTTGGCGGGCTGGTCGGGATCGACTTTCACCTGCTCGACGTCAGTCAAAAGGCCGACGACGCCGTTGGGGTAATTGGCGGGGATATTGACGTTTACGGTGGCCGGATCGGTAGCCTGCGCGACGGAGCCTCCCAGATAGGCGTTCACCGCCGCGGCGATGCGGGTGGCCGTCGTCAGATCGGGGTTGTGCAGGGAAAGCTTCAGTTCGTGTTCGCTGGCCAGCGAGAAGCCGACGTCGCGCTCGACGATCGCCCCGTTGGAGATGCGTCCCGCGGTCGGCACGCCGCGCGTCACGCTGGCGGCGTCGCCTTGGGCGCTGAAGCCGCCAATGGCGACCGGGCCCTGGCCGAGCGCATAAATCTGTCCGTCGGCGCCGAATAGTGGGGTCACGAGCAACGTGCCGCCTTGCAAGCTTTTGGCGTCGCCCATGGCGCTGACCGAAACGTCGATGCGCGTGCCCTGGGCCGAAAAGGCATGTAGGCTCGCCGTCACCATAACGGCGGCCACGTTCTTGGTCTGCATAGTCGTGCCGCGCGTGTTGACGCCCAGCCGCTCGAGCATGGTCTGCAGGCTTTGCTGGGTGAAGGGCGCGTTCTTGAGCGAGTCGCCGGTGCCGTTGAGGCCGACCACCAGCCCATAACCGACCAGCATGTTGTCGCGGATGCCTTGGACCTCGACCAGGTCCTTGACGCGCGAATAGGCGAAAGCCGGCTGCGTCGTGACGGCCAGAATCGCGGCGAAGGCGGCAGCGAAGAGTCTAATGTATGGGCGCGGACGGGGCATTTCTGCTCGCGAAGCGGTTTTCCGAGTCTTTCCTTGCCAGTTCCGTGCCGCGGCTGCGAAACAGATAATGTAATAATATCAATTAGTTATTCTTGGCTTCAGGAGCCTTGAAGTCGCGCCCGGCAGAATTTTCCCGGCAGGAAAGGCCAGTCTTGCCAGCGGCCAAGCCACGCAACTCTGCGCCGCGGGCCAAAGACGCCGCAGCTTTGACGGAGACATGCAAAGACAGCGCGCAGCTCTGCCGATTGCGTGGCCTGGAAGAATAAAACCGCCCGCTGAAGCGCTCCGCACGGCGGCGGAAAATGCTCCGTGTCGCTTTTTTGCCTTGTTTTCTGCGGCGAAACGCTGCGCAGTGCAGCGCGGGAAATGCTGTAGGTTCGCAATTCCGAAGAAGCTCAAGAAATCACGGGAATGACCGCCATGCCGAGTGGAGAGTTCAAGGATTATCAGTTGGTTATTTTGCGCCATGGCGAGAGTGAGTGGAACAAACTGAACCTGTTCACCGGCTGGCGCGACGTCAAACTGAGCGAACAGGGCGAACGCGAGGCGCGCACCGGTGGACGCACGTTGGCGCAGGATGGCTTTGCCTTCGACGTCGCCTATACCTCGCTGCTCACCCGTGCGATCAAGACGCTGTGGCTCGCCTTGGAAGAGATGGATCTGATGTGGCTGCCGGTGATCAAGCATTGGCGGCTGAACGAGCGTCATTACGGACGGCTGCAGGGCGCCAACAAGCTCGAAGCGGTGAAGCAATTCGGCGAGGAGCAAGTGAAGATCTGGCGCCGCTCCTATGCGACGCCGCCACCGCCCGTCGATCTTGACTCGCCGGACTATCCCAAAGCCGACCGGCGCTATGCCGATGTGTCCGACGCCGATCTGCCGCGCAGCGAAAGCCTCAAGGACGTTCTCGGCCGCGTCATGCCCTATTGGGAACAGACGATCCTGCCCGACATCAAGGCCGGCAAGCGTGTGCTCATCGCCGCCCACGGCAATTCGCTGCGCGCTTTGCTCAAATATCTCGAAGGGGTGAGCGACGAGGATATCGTCAACGTGGATTTGCCGACCGGCATTCCCAAGGCTTATCGGCTGAATGCGGCGTACAAAGCCGATGACGCAAGATTCCTGGGAGATCCGCAAGAACTTGAACGGCGCATCAACGCCGTCAAAGCGCAGACGAAAAAGGTGTGACGTCACTCACTATCGGCGCACGATGATGCGACAAAAGCAGGTCTTCCTCGCACTTCTTGTCGCTAGCGCCCCGTCCGTCGCCGGCGCGGACAAGACGCCGGTGCCGCGCCCCAAGCAGGGAATCGCGCGCTCTGCGCCGCCGGTGCAGGACGGCGTGACCGATTTGAGTCACGCGATCCCCGCCAAGGCTCTTTCCAAGTTGCCATCCACGGAAGCTCAGTTCCGGACGCTGAAGAAAGAGATCGCCAAGGACCAGCCCGAAGTTGCAACCGCCAAGAGCGCCAGCGACGCGCTGGCGCGTCAGGCCGAGGCGCTGCAGCAAAAACTCGTGACGACGGCGGCGCGCGTCGAAGCGCTGGAGCGGGAGAAGGTGTGGCTCGACGCCGACATCGTTCGCCTCAGCGCGGAGAACGCAAGGTTGTCCGCCAGCTTCGCGCGTGACCGCGTCTCGGTATCGCGGCTTCTTGCGATCCTGGAACGCCTGCAGCACGACATGCCACCGGCAATGGTGCTGAGGCCGAATGACGTCTTGTCCGCGGCGCGCGGCGCGATGCTGATCGGTGCCTCCCTGCCGAGCGTCTATGGCGAAGCGGCGGCGCTCGCCCATCGCATCGATACGCTGCACAAGACGAGGCTGGCTTTGGTCGCGCGACGTGCCGAAGCCGAAGGCAACGCCGCCTATCTGGCGCAGGCGCGCATCGAACTCGATCAACTTCTCGCGATGAAACGGCTGGAAGCCGACGAAGCCGCAAGCCGTTATGGCAATCTCAAGAACCAGCTCGAAACGATCGCTTTGCAGGCCGTCGATCTCCAGGCGCTGCTGGAAAAAGTGGCCGCCTTACGGACCGCCCCAGCCAGCCAAAGTGTCGTTACGGTAACTGCCCAAAAAAGCGCCGTCGGACCCAAGCTAGGGCGGGATTCCCTGGTTTCTCCTGTGGTCGGGGAGCTGGCGCCGGGCGGGATGGACGGGGTCGGCGGGACGGCCGCGCCGGGTCTGACCTACACCACCGTACCGGGCGCGCAAGTCATCTCGCCGGCCGACGGAACGGTCCTTTTCGCCGGTCCTTACCATAAGAGCGGCCAAGTCTTGATCTTGCAAATGGCTGACGGCTACGATGCCGTGTTGGCAGGTTTGGACCGTCTTGAGGTCCGTCCCGAAGATCGTGTGCTCGCGGGGGAGCCGGTCGGGACAATGGCGAAGAGCGGCCAGCAGCCTCGGCTTTATTTCGAATTGCGGCAGAACGGCCGAGGATTGAGCCCGGCACCCTACATGGCCGTTGCGTTGAGGAAGGCAAAGAGATCATGAAACGCCTTGTTTTCGTCGGCATGGGTATCGTCATTGGCTTCATTGTCGCCGTCGGGGTGTTGCCGGCGGCGCAAGGCGCCAACAATGCGGCCCCTTATCGCCAGTTCGATCTCTTCAGCGAAGCCTTCGAGCGCGTCCGCGCCAACTATGTGCGCCCGGTTCAGGACAGCGAGCTGATCAACGGCGCTATCGAAGGGATGGTGTCCAGCCTCGATCCCCATTCCAGCTACATGGACGCGAAAAGTTTCGGCGACATGCAGATCCAGACCAAAGGCGCATTCGGCGGCATCGGCATCGAAGTGACGATGGAAGACGGTTTGATCAAGGTGATCTCGCCCATCGACGACACCCCTGCCGCCAAAGCCGACCTCAAGTCCGGTGACTTCATAGCGGCCATTAACGGCAGCACCATCCAGGGCATGGCGCTCGACGAGGCGATCGACAAGATGCGCGGCCCGGTCGGCACCAAGGTGACGCTGACGGTCCTGCGCACCGGTGAAAAGAAGCCGTTCGACGTGATCCTGACGCGCGCCGTCATTCACGTCGACAGCGTCAAATGGCATCGCGAAGGCGACATCGGCTATATCAGGCTGAGCGCGTTCAATGAAGAGACGGACAGCGGTTTGGACAAGGCCGTGCGCGCCCTCAAGAAGCAGATCGGTCCGTCGCTCAAGGGTTACGTGCTCGACCTGCGCAACAATCCCGGCGGTCTGCTCGAACAGGCGGTCGACGTCTCCGACGATTTTCTCACTTCGGGCGAGATCGTCTCCACCCGCGGCCGCAATCCCGACGACACGGAGCGCTATGATGCCAAGCTCGGCGACATCGCCGACGGCAAGCCGATCATCGTGCTGATCAACGGCGGCACGGCCTCGGCCTCAGAAATTGTCGCCGGCGCGCTGCAGGACCACAAGCGCGCCAAGATCCTGGGCATGACATCCTTCGGCAAGGGGTCGGTGCAAACGATCATCCCGCTGGGCGAAGGCGGCGGCGCGCTCCGGCTGACGACGGCGCGCTACTACACGCCGTCGGGTCGTTCAATCCAGGCCGAAGGCATCATCCCCGACGTCGCGGTGGCGCAAAGCACCGAGGACGAGCTACCCAAGATCGAGCGGCCCAGCGAAGCCGACCTGCCGGGCCATCTGATGGCCGAAGCGGCGGCCAAGAAGAAGGCCGCGGCCATAATCCGCCCGGCGGTTGGCAAGAAATACGACGACTTCCAGCTTGCCTATGCGCTCGATCTGCTGCGCGGCAAGATGACGGTCGCCACGGCCAAGAGTCCCGCCGCCCGTTAACTTGGGCGTAACCATGTTTGGCCTTAGCTTGCGGCCATGGCCGTGAGCAGCATGACCGGGGACCCGCCAAGAGGCATACGCCGCGGGGCGCAAGCGCTGGCGCTTGCCTATTTTCTTGTTTTTGCCGCGTTGCTTGCACTCGTCGTCGGCATTGCCTTTCTGGGCAATCCCCAGGCGGGCGATCCGGTCGTGCACCTGGATTTGCACCTGAAACGCGTGGCGCATGCCGCGCCGCCAGCCGCGCCCCCGCCGCCGCAATCAGCCGCTCTGCCGCCTGAAACCGCGCCGCCCGAGCAGCCTGCCGCCTCCGAACAACCGCCGCCACCCGTTTCCGCGGGACACGTGCTTGTCGCCGATCCGGCCCTGATCGAGAAAACGCCGCAAGGCCCCTTGCCGCGCATCGCCGACGACGGTACGCCGCCGATGCGCGCCTATGCGGCGCCGGTCATCTCGGCCGGCAAGCCGCGCGTCGCCATCGTTATCAACGGGCTGGGCATCAGCGCCAAGGCGACATCGGCGGCGTTGGCCGGTCTGCCTTCTGGCGTCACGCTCGCGTTCGCTCCTTATGCCAACGATGTCCAGCGCTGGGTCACCGCCGCGCGCCAGACGGGCCATGAAGTGCTCCTCGAAGTGCCGATGGAGCCGTACGATTTTCCCGACAGCGATCCGGGTCAATACACGCTGCGCGCCGGAGTCGCCGAAGACTCCAACACTAAGCGACTGGTGTGGGCGCTGACGCGGTTCACCGGCTATACGGGAGTGACCAATCTTCTCGGCGGACGGTTCCTCTCAGACGCGGGCGCGCTCGAACCGGTGTTGACCTATCTGACCAGGCGCGGGCTGCTGTTCTACGATAACGGCTCGGCGGTCCATTCGGTGGCGCCCGACGTCGCCGCGCGCGTCGGCTCCACCTTCACGCAGGCCACTGATACGATCGACTCGATCCAGTCGGCCATGGAGATCGACCGCCGGCTTTCCGACCTGGAAGCAACGGCGCGCGCCAAGGGCAGCGCCTCGGGGTCCGGCTTTCTTTATCCGGTCACCATCGACCGCGTGAAGACATGGGCAAAGGGACTTTCGGGCCGGGGCTTTGTTCTGGTGCCCGTATCGGCCATAGTATCCCAGCCGAAACAATAAGTGTCCCGCATGCCCCGCTCCGGGTCTTCGCTCGCCCACGACGATCTGCCTTACCGCCCTTGCGTCGGCATCATGCTGATCAATCGCGACGGTTTGGTTTTTGTCGGCCGGCGCATCGACCAGACGGTGGAAGGCTGGCAGATGCCGCAAGGGGGCATCGACGAGGGCGAAACGCCCGCCGAGGCGGCCTTGCGCGAATTGCAGGAGGAGATCGGTACCGACAAGGCCGTCATCCTGCGCGAGATGGACGAATGGCTGTGCTATGACCTGCCCAGCCATCTTCTGGGCGTCGCTTTGCATGGTCGGTTCCGCGGACAAAAGCAGAAATGGCTGGCGATGCGCTTCACCGGAAAGGCCGGCGACATTGATATCAAGACGGCGCATCCGGAATTCGCGGCCTTCAAATGGCTGTCGATGGATGAGCTGCCGGAACTCATCGTTCCCTTTAAGCGCGACACTTACAAGAAAGTGATTGCGGCGTTCCGCGATCTGGCAAAACCGGCGGCGTGAAGAGAACCAGACCTCCCATCCTCATGATCCACGGCGCCTTCTGCGGCGGCTGGCAAGACGTCGCCGGCCGCGCGCTTGCGCAGTCGAAAGCGGTGCTTGCGGAAAGGAAGTCCGCGCAAACGGCCGTCGATTAGTCCGAGGCTATTCTGCGGCTCTGCAGTTCCTTCATGAATGTCTGCAGCATATCGATGGAGGCCACCTTGGCGGCCGCGTCGCGGAAGTTCACGCCGTGCATGTCGATGCGCTGGGTGAGGACGTCGAAGGCATTGGCGTCGCGGCTCACTTTCATCTTCGCGGCGAAATGCTCGCGCAGGCGGTCCAGGCTGACTTCGTCATTGGCGAGCGAGTAGGCGACCGCGGTGCGCATCACTTCCTGGCGTTGTTCGTCGCTGAGCGGCGCGGGATCGCTCCAGCTTGACCCTAACGCTTCCTCGGCTTTCTGGGCGGCAGTCGCCCAGTTGCCGCTTTGCCAATAGATGTCGGCCCTCAGCCGCACCGTGTCGGGCGACTGGTCGACGGCAATGAGATCGAGCGCCTGGTCCCATTGTTTCTCTTCGGCCAAGGCGCGCGCCTCCATCATCAAACGCTGGTGGTTGACGTCGTCGGGCAAAGTGGAGATGCGCGTGCTGCGCAAGGTTTCGATGGCCGCTTGCGGCTTGTGGTCCATCAGCTGGACCATGGCGAGCTTGGTGGCGACCTGGGCGCGCGCCACGCCGTCAAGCCGCTTGGTCACCTGGTAATTGAGAAGGTCGGCGGCGGGCCCCAACAGATCGACGGCCACCAGACGGTCGGCCATGCGCCGGATCATCTCGTCGCCGTCGGGGCCGATGGGCGTCAGCTCGATGAAGTCGTAGAACAAGGCCAACGCTTCCACTGGCGGCATGGTGTCGGCCTTGCCCTTCAGGAATAGATCGACAAAGGCCGCCCGCATGTCGTCCTGTGCCTTGCCGGCCAAGTCGTCGTTGGGAAAGTTCTGCGCGGCGATGCGCAGCGTCTGCAACCCGTCGCGCCAGCGCTTCTGGACGAAATAGAACGAAGCGAGCTTGCGCAGCGTCTTCAGCTCCAGGATGTCGCCGCGCCAGCGGAAGCGCAGCCGCTCAAGCGCGTTGATGGCGTTTGCCTGCGTCATGGTCCCTGCTGCCTGCTCGGCGGAGACCCGATAGTAGATGGCCTCGGCAGCAACATGTTCGTCGCCGCCCTGTTCGACCGCGGCGAACAGCCTGTCGGATTCGCCTCTGCGCTTCTCGGCGGCATAAAGACGGGCGCGGGCGAGCTCGGCGTCAAGCATCAGCGGCTTTTCCAGCTGATTGGGCAGGCGCGAAAGCTCTGCGTCGACGATCTCCAGACGGCCGATCCCCAGCGCCGCATCGGCGTCGGCGATGCGCGCACGGGCTTGCATGTCGGGCTGGTAGCGGCCCAGAACCGTGCTGGCGCGCTCAAAATTCGCACGCGCGCTGTCCCAGTTCTCGAGCGCCGCGTCGATCAGGCCGCGCCATATGGCGGCGTGGCGGTCGGCGTCGAATTGCGCACCGGCGATGTCGTTATGGGCGTCGCGAGTGCGGCCCATCCGGTATTCGGCCGCCGCCCGGATCATTTGCAGCTGCATGTCGCTCTGCAGCGCGGGGTCGATCGACTGCATCATCTTGACGAGGCCTAGCGCCTCGGCATCGAATCCGTTCGCCAGATAGAACCGCGCCAGCACCAGGCGCGCATGATTGGCGTCTGCGGGTTTCAGCCGCGCCGTCGTCGCACGCAGGCGGCGCTCGGTCGCCAGGAAGCTGCCGCCCGTGACTTTCTTCCAGTTCGCGAAATCCAGAAAGCACGGACCGTCGCCGCCGCGCATCAGCGCTTCGGGCGATGAGGCCATTGGCATGGTCGGCGGAGTCAGCGCCAGTCCGCCCGGCCGCGTGATCGTCACGCGCGCCGTGTCGATGGTCACGGACAGATCGTCTACATAGGGCTGCAGCACCATGCCCGAGGCGGTGTGCAGCGCCACGAAATCCACAAAAGTATGTTCGCTCAGCGTCGCCCGGCCGGCGGCGCCCGGAATCACGGTCAGCTCGTCTCCCGCGACCGGATCGACCAGCGTCACCGTCTTGGTGGCTCCGGGCAGTAGGGTCGAAAGCGAGGAGTGGGTGGGGTCGTCCTGATTGCGCGCAAGGCCGATCGCGATCGCGTTCGAATTTGCCTGCGGCGAAATGGTGACTTTCAGAGTGGACCCTTCGGCCGTCGCCGCGATCTGTTCGAGCTGCTTGAGGGTAATGCGCAGAATGGAGACATTGTCGCTTGACGCCGCATCGACCGCAGCCGGAAAGTCGCCGAGTTGCGATTTCAGCTTGGCCGCATCCAAAGGCGCCGCATTCTGCAACACGACCCAGGCGGTCATGCCGCGCACGAACACCGCCGAGCCGCGCCGGCCTGCGCCTGGGAACGTCAGAACGGCGCCGTTGCGGATGAGTTTGCTGTCGGCGGCCTGGGTGTCGGGGGGCGCCGATGATGCGTTTTCGGCCGGCGGCGTTGCGGTTGCGGCAGGCGGAGGCACGGCAGACGGTGGCGCGGCGGCGGGCGGCGGATTCTGGCTCGACATCTTCGCGGCGGTTACCAACTTCGCGGGTGGCCCGCTTGCTGGCTTTGTTTGCACGCTGGCAGGTGTATTCAATTTCGTTGCCGTGGCCGCGATGGCCTCGGCCTGCGCCTTGGTCACCGCGTCGGTTTGTTTGCCCGCCGCCTGCTTGGGCAGCGTGGTAACGGTCGGCTTTGCGTCGCCTGGTGGTTTGTAGGCGTCGGCGTCGGTCTTCGGCGCCAGCACGTCGACGACGACATGCGTGCCGTCGCGGAAATCGTGGAAGCCGGAATCGGCGTCGGTCTCCAGCTCGACGATGGTTCCTTCGTTCTCTATGCGCCAACCCGCTGTCTTCACCCAGGGCGGCGCCTGGCGCTGGATGGCGGAAAAATCCATTTTCACTTCCGCCTGGAAGCGAACCGTCAATTTTCCCACGCCTGGAAACACGGTGTAGGGCACGTTGCGCGGCCAGTCGAAGACGACGCGGGTGAAATTCTGATAAGAGCCCGAACGCACCTTGACCGGCGCGAGCTTGGAAAGATCGATGGTCCTGGGTGGCGGCGGAGGCGGCGGCGGTAGATCCGGCGGCGTGCCGGAATAACTCGCAGGCGCCAGATCGACGGCGATCTTGCCGGATGAGGCGCTGGTATGGACGCGTACGGTCTGGCTGAGCGCAAAGCGGAAGGTCTTGCCGTCGGGATCGACTCGCCCACTGGCGATGTAGCCGGGCAAGGTTTGCGCGATGGTGGCGGGCGCCAGATCGACCTTACGGTCGAAAGAAATCGTCAGGACCTCGCCGGTGATGAGCGCATTGACGTGGGCGGTCGGTTCCAGGGTGAAGAGCAGCCGCGCATATCCACCCGTTGTCGAAGCCGCCAGCCTATCGGCCGCCCGGATCGGCTGTGCCAGAAGGCAGGCGAACGCAAACGCCGCCGCGCGAAAAACCCAAACCTGATGTGCACTCAACCGCGTTATGGGGGGCCTCCTCGTCTGGGGCGTGCGTGATTGACCTTCCGTAAGCCCTTATTGGCTCCCCGCCGCGCCGGCGCCAGGTTGCTGGGGCGTCGCCGAAACTTGCTGTCCGGCCGCCGCTTGCGGCGCAGCAGGCGGCACGACGGCAGGCGCAAGCGCCGGCGCCACCGTGTCGGGAAGCTTAAGGCGATTCGCCAGCTTGACCGTCAGCTTCTGGGCCGCATCCGGAGTCATGGCTGCAAGGACGGGCGCCAACGCATCGGATTTCATCGCCTGCGCCACGGGGATCAGCACGTCGTCAGAGAGATTGTCGAAGATGCGGGCCGCGTCCTTCGGTTTCATCGTGGAATAGGTCTTCACCAGCGAGGCGACCTGCTTTTCCTGTTCGGTGTCGCGCTGACCGAGAAGCGCCGCGATTTTGTCCTCAAGTTGCTTGAGAGTGGCGATCTTGCCGTCCACGCGGCTTTCGGCGGCCGCCAGCAGATCGGCGCGCGCGTTGATCTCGGCCTCGCGCGAGTCGAGCGCGGCGCGGCGTTTGGCAAGGCTCGTCAGCACGTCGACTTCCGCGGGGCTGGAGGTATCGCTGTCGTCGGCGGTGTCCTTGGGCAGCGGCGCCGTGTCCTGGGCCAGGACGGTCGCATCGTTCGACGGAGCGGCTTGTTCCTGCGCCCAGGCTTCGCGTACCAGACCTTCGCCCTTCAAACCGAGCAACACCGCGCCTACGGCGATCACCGCCGGTAACAGCCGGATATGCTTGAGCAGGGATTTCATCGCACCGCCTTCAGCGCGTCGAGGCGATGCATGACGCTGCCCGACGGAAGATGCGAAGGCGCGCTGCGTTCGGCCGGCTTGGAGGCACGGTCGAAGCGTTCGGCGATGCGTTCGCCGGAAGCGGTCAGGAGGGCAAGCTCGTCGGCGAGCAGACGGGCGCGCCTGAGACGTTCGTCCAGCGTCTCCGCGGCGCTCGAAGCGGCCGATTTAAGCGCGCGCAAGGAGGCGCCGGCGCCCGAGATTGCTCCATTGAGTTCGCCGATCATGGTTTTTAGGCCATCTTGGCCCTTGCGGACCGCGGCGAGCCGTCTCTCCAGCACGATGCAATAAACCAGCGTCGCCGCCAGCAGGAAGCTCAATGCGGATTCGAGGATGAAGGAGAGGGTCATGGTCGTTCCTTCCTAGAGCGCGCGCGAGGCGTCGGTGCGTTCGATGGCTTCCTCGACGCGCACGGCGACGGAGGTTCCAGCGCGTCCCATGTGGCCGCGTAACAGCGGCACGCCGCGACAGCGCAGTTCGATCTTGGAATCGGGGGTGGCATTGAGCATCACGGTCTGCCCGATTTTCAGGTGCATGATTTTTTCCAGCGGCATGACCTGTTCGTCGAGGATGGCGTCGATCTCGACCCTAGTGGACCAAAGCTCGGTGGCCAGATGGCTTTCCCAGATGGAATCGCGGCCGAACTTCTCGCCCATGAACTGCTGCAGCAGCAATTTGCGGATTGGTTCGAGCGTAGCGTAGGGCAGCAGCAGCTCGGTACGCCCGCCGCGGTCTTCCATGTCGATGCGCAGCTTGACCAGGATGGCCGCGTTGGCCGGCCGCGCGATCGCCGCGAAACGGGGGTTGGTCTCCAGACGGTCGAGTTGGAAATTGACCGGCGCCAAAGGCTCGAAGGCCTGGCACATGTCCTGCAGGATCACTTCGATCATGCGCTGGACGAGGGTGCGTTCGATCGTGGTGTAGGGCCGCCCCTCGATGCGCATGGCCGAGGAGCCGCGCCGTCCGCCCAGAAGCACGTCGACGATGGAATAGATGAGATTGGAATCCACCGTGAACAGGCCGTAATTGTCCAATTGCTCGGCATGGAACACGGCCAGGATCGCGGGCAGGGGGATCGAATTCAGGTAATCGCCGAAACGGATGGATGTGATGTTGTCCAAGCTCACTTCCACGTTGTCCGACGTGAAGTTGCGCAAGGATGTCGTCATCAGCCGGACCAGCCGGTCGAAGACGATTTCCAGCATCGGCAGGCGCTCATAAGAGACGAGCGCCGAATTGATGATGGCGCGGACGCCGGATTTGTCCTGCAGCTGGTCGTTGTTGACGTCGAAACCGAGGAGGGAGTCGATTTCCTCCTGGTTGAGGATGCGCTCAGCGGCGCCGCTGGCGGGCGCAGCTTCGCTGACCGCCGGCCCAGGCTCCGCAGCGGGCGTTTCGACGGCAGGTTGCTCTGCGGCGGCTTCGGTTTTTTGGGTGTCGTCGGCCATGGGTCCTACTGAACGATCATTTCTTTGAGAAGGACGTCGCGGACGCGATAGGGCGCGGCGGCAACATTGATCCGGCGCAGCATCTCTTCCTTCAAGCGCATGATGCCAGCCGAGCCCTTAATGTCGTCAACGCGCAGTTCGCGCAGATAACCCTGGAATTGATCGACGATGCGCGGCATCAGCGCCTGCAAGCCGGCCTTTTCATCAACGCTATAGAGTTCGAGCGCCAGCGAAAGCTTGAGATAGGCGGGTGAACCGTCGGCGGTCTGGATGTTCACGATCAGGTCGGGCACGTCGTAATAGGCCACTTGCGGCGGCGTGACGGGAAACTGCGGGCCCGCCGCGATCTTGGCCTGTTCGCTTTCGCCCGAACCGCTGAAGACAAGGAAATAAAGTCCCGCGCCGATCCCCAGCAGCAGCACCAGCACGCCGCCGCCCGCGATCATCAGGAGTTTCTTGTTGCCGAGAAGATTCTTAACGAATCCTTGCTTGGGAGCTGCTTCCTGCCCGCCCTCGGCGCCCGCTTCGGGCTCCTCGACGTCAGCCGTCTGCTTTTCGTTTTCTTTCTTCGCCATCGCCCTCTGCGCCCGCTGCGGAAAACCTCAGGCGACGTTATGCCGACGTGGTTAAGAGATCGTTTGAATGGTCCGCTAATTACGGGCAAGGGCAGACTTCACCCGGCAGACTTTGCCGGCGCACCGTTTTGCGGGCGCGAAAAACGGCGGAATACCGGCTTTTGCGAATGGCACGCAGTCTGCAACCAGCGGGGAAGGCGAAGGACCAGAAAGGATCCGTGCCCCATGGATAATGCGCTGCTTGTCAACCTCTCTTATCAGCTCGCGGCCTATCGCTCGATGGACGTGATCGCGAACAACCTCGCGAACCTGTCGACGCCGGCATTCAAGCGCGAGGCGGTGAAATTTGAAGAATTTGTGCAGCAGGCCCAGCCGTCCGAAGACCAGAGCGGCCCGCAGACCATCAGCTTCGTCAAGGATACGGGCGTGGTGCGCGATCTGAACGAAGGACGGCTGGACAAGACAGGTGCTCCGTTCGACCTCGCCATCGACAGCAAGGGCTATTTCGTGGTGCAGACCGCCGCCGGAGACCGCTACACGCGCAACGGCCATCTCACGCTCAACGGCGACGGCCAGCTGGTCACCGACAGCGGCGACCCGATCATGGGCGACGGCGGAGCGATCACCATCACGGCCGACGACGGCGACGTCCATATTGCCACCGACGGCACGGTCAGCGGCAAGCAGGGCCAGATCGGCAAGCTCAGGCTGGTGAATTTCGACAACGAGCGCGCGCTGCAGAAGGAGGGAGCCAGCCTTTACTCCACCGCTCAAAGCCCGACGGCGGTGGACAAGCCCAATATTTTGCAAGGCACACTGGAAACCTCGAACATCGAGCCGGTGATCGAGATTTCGCACATGATCGACGTCATGCGCGCCTACCAGGCGACGACAAACCTCTCGCAAAGCGAAGACGACCTGAAGCGTCAAGCCATCGACAAGCTCGGCAGCACGCCAAATTAAGGAGAAGAACCCATGCGCGCCCTCAGCATCGCGGCGACCGGAATGCTCGCCCAGCAGACCAACGTGGAAGTCATCGCCAACAATCTGGCGAACATGAACACCACAGGGTTCAAGGAACAACGCGCCGAATTCGAGGATCTGCTCTACCAGAACGTCGAGCAGCAAGGCACCCAATCCTCTGATACCGGCACCATCCTACCGTCAGGCATTCAGCTCGGCGCCGGCGTGCGCACGGCAGATGTCTATCGCGTCACCAACCAAGGCGACCTGCAGACGACGTCGAATCCTTACGACGTTGCGATCAACGGGGCCGGCTATTTCCGCATCCAAATGCCCGATGGCACGGACGCCTATACCCGCGCCGGCAATTTCGCGCTGTCGCCCGAAGGCCAGTTTGTCACCCAACAGGGATATGTCGTGCAGCCCGGTATCGCCATTCCGACCACCGCGACGGCGGTCACGATCAACGCGCAAGGGCAGGTGCAGGCCACTGTTCCCGGACAGACGGCGGCGCAAACCGTCGGCCAACTGGAGTTGACGCGGTTTCCCAACGATGCGGGCCTCAAGGCGGAGGGCAACAATCTGTTCACCGAGACCACCTCTTCGGGTGCGCCGCAGTCGGGCGTTCCCGGTTCAACGGGCTACGGCACGATCCAGCAAGGCTTCCTGGAGACCTCCAACGTCAACGCAGTGGCGGAGATCACTTCGCTTATCACCGCGCAGCGCGCCTATGAAATGAATTCGAAGGTCATTACCGCCGCCGACGAGATGATGTCGGAAACCGCCAAGCTGGGAGGCTGAAGATGACGCGCATTTTTCTTTTCGCTTGGGCTCTGCTGCTTTGCTGCCCGGCTTTCGCTGATGCCGGCGTCCGCATTGTGGTCCCCAGCCACGACATCGCGCGCGGCGCAACGATCTTGGAGGTCGACCTTGCCTACAAAACAGTCGGCGACAATGTGATGTCGGGAATTGTGTCCTCCATGAACGACCTCGTAGGCATGGAAACGCGCCGCGTGCTGCATGCCGGCGAGAGCGTGCGCATCGAGGATGTGCGCCGTCCGACGCTCGTCACCAAGGGCTCGACGGTCACCATGACCTTCGAGGCGCCCGGGATCACGCTTAGCGCCGTCGGCCGCGCCATGAGCGAAGGCGGCATGGGCGAAACCGTAACGGTGCAGAACCCGGCTTCATTCCGACAGGTCAGCGCCATCGTGACAGGCCCCGGCCAGGTACGCGCTCAGAACGTCGGCGCGACCATGTCTCTTGCCAGCGCTCAGCCGTAAAGGAAGCCGATACATGACCTCGCGCACTCTCAAATTCCTTTTCATGCTCGGCGCCGCCGGCCTGCTTGGCGGCTGCAGCACCTACCAGCGGCTGTCGGAACTCGGCGGCAGCGGCCCCAAGCTGGCTCCCATCACCAATCCCGCGCCGCCGCAGCCGGTGTCCGTGCCGATGCCGCAACCGCCGGCGGAGCCGCGCGGAGCGAATTCGCTTTGGCAGCCGGGTGCGCGCAGCTTTTTCCACGATCCGCGCGCCAGCCGCATCGGCGACATCCTGACGGTCAGCATCTCGGTGACCGACGCCGCGAAACTCTCCAATTCGACTAGCCGTTCGCGCACCAATTCCGACGACGCCAATCTGGCGAACTTCTTCGGCCTGGAGAAATCCTTGCCGTCGTCGATGGATCCGTCGAGCTTGGTGAAGATGGGGTCGGACACATCGAATGTCGGCGGCGGTTCGATCGCCCGTTCGGAACAGATCAACCTGACTCTGGCCGCGTTGGTCACGCAGGTCCTGCCCAACGGCAATATGGTGATCGCCGGCCATCAGCAGGTGCGCGTCAACGGTGAGCTGCGTGACCTGCAGGTTTCAGGCATCGTCCGCACCGAGGACATCACCAGCGCCAACACCGTCGATCTGACGCAGATTGCGGAAGCGCGCATCTCCTATGGCGGGCGCGGCACGGTCAGCGACGTGCAGCAGCCGCGGCTGGGCAGCCAGCTCTTCGACATTCTGATGCCGTGGTGATCAGAATACGGACAACAGAAAACAGGGATCAGAAATCGCTCCGATCCCTGTCTTCCGTATTCTGTATTCTGAGTCAATCGTCCCGATAGACCTTTTCGCGGCGCTCGTGGCGTTCCTGAGCTTCGATCGAAAGAGTCGCGATCGGGCGCGCGTCGAGCCGCTTGAGGGAAATCGGTTCGCCGGTCTCCTCGCAGAAGCCGTAGGACCCATCCTCGATCCGGCGCAATGCCGCGTCGATCTTGGCGATAAGCTTGCGCTGGCGGTCGCGGGTTCTGAGTTCGAGCTGGCGTTCCGCCTCGGTGGAGGCGCGGTCGGCGAGATCGGCATGCGGCACGGTCTCGGCTTGCAGGTTCTGGATCGTCTCGCGGCTCTCGCGAAGGATCTCATCTTTCCAGGCGAGAAGCTTGCGGCGGAAATATTCGCGCTGCCTCTCGTTCATAAAGGGCTCGCTTTCCGACGGCTTATAGCCGGGCGGAAGTTGGGTACCCATGCATACTCCCTTCGTAAGGTGAGCCGGTCCGTGGGCGGGGGTTATAGCGGCCACTCCGGCCCGCATCAATCGGAATTCCAAGACGGCGTCAAGTTGAAATATTTCTGTCAATCAACAGCTTAGGCTTTGTCGCTCGACTGTTGCTCAAGGTTTACGCAACGGCGTGCGCGCTCCACAAAGCCCGCCAGCACGGCCAGTGCGACAGTGGCAAGCATGGTGCTTCTCCAACTGACCACGCACGACACACGCTCGATGCCTCACACGCTGATCGGTTTCGCCGCCGATGCCGCCGCGAGCGGGAAATCAGGCCAAAAGCAGGGCATCCCAGGGGTGGACAGGGGGGGAGCGACGCGGGGTGGAGCAGTCCGGTAGCTCGTCAGGCTCATAACCTGAAGGTCACAGGTTCAAATCCTGTCCCCGCAACCAACCTCGGACGAGATTGACTCTGCGAAAGTGGGGCGCCCGCAGGTCCTTCACATTACTAAGGATCAATAACAAGCCACAGAGATTCTGCATATAATTCGACGCGGCGCCGAACTTCCCGAGACATGGCCAACAAACCCATTTTTTTCGACGAGACCGGACGGCGGGCTGCCCGCCTTTCCATCCTGGGCTGGGTGGGCGCCATCCTGAGCACGGTCCTGGGTATTGCGTTCGTGGCGAGCATTCTGGCCTCACAACGGGTGGCGAGTCCCCAGCTTCTTTACAAAGTGACGGCGAACAACCAGCTGGTGCGCAAGGCGCTCGACCCCGCCTTGTTGAAATCCGCGGCGCGACTCGCCGCCGAAGCGCGGGCCCGCGAGAAACTGGCGCTCAGCTGGCGCACCAAAAACGCCCATGCCGCTCCAGCGCGATCGCTATCGGCTGGGCTGCGTCCGTTGCCGCATCGGCCGCTGGCCATCGGCTTTTATGTGACTTGGGACGATACCAGCTACCCCGCACTGAAACGCGCGCTGCCCAAACTCGACTGGGTTGTGGCGAGTTGGCTCTCCCTCACCGGGCCGGACATGCATCTCCAGGTCACGATGGACATCAAGGCGCTCACGCTGGTGCACGAAATGCGGCCGGCCGTTCCGATCCTGCCGGTGATCCAGAACGCGACCATGGGCACCTGGAACGGTCCGGGACTGCAGACGCTGCTCGCCGATCCGGTGCGCCGCGCGGCTCTGGAAAAAGGGATCGTTTCGTTTCTTGCGGAAAACAAGCTGCAGGGCGTGGTGGTCGATTTCGAAGAGGTGCCGCGGAGCGGCTATGCGGACCTCGGCACTTTCTTGAGCGAGCTTTCCGCTTTGTTCGCGCCGCACGGCTGGATCGTCGTTCAGGCCGCGCCTTACGCCGATGACAACTGGCCTTACGCGACCTTCGCCAAGTCCGTCGATTACACGATGCTGATGGCCTATGACGAACACGACGATACCGGCCCAGCGGGCGCTATCGCCGGTGAACCGTGGTTCGAAACGAACCTCGACAAGCGGATGAAGGAACTGTCGCCGAGCCGCACGATTATCGGGCTCGGCAATTACGCTTACGACTGGCACGGCGAGGAAACCGCCGACGACATCTCGTTCCAGGACGCCGCCGTCGCCGCGCGCGATTCCGAGGCGCGTGTCGATTTCGATCCCAATACCAACAACCCGCATTTCTCCTACATCGAAAACGACAATGTGAAGCACGACGTCTGGTTCCTGGACGGCGTGACCGCCTACAACCAGATCCACGCCGCCGACGTCTATCAGCCGGCCGGCTACGCCTTGTGGCGGCTGGGCAGCGAAGATCCTTCGGTATGGTCCGTGCTCGGCCGGCCTTACGGTGCCAACGCACCGGCCACGCTGAAGGAAATCCCGACCAATCAGGACGTGGATTTCGAAGGCGATGGCGAAATCCTGCGCGTGGAGGCCGATCCGGCTTCCGGCAGCCGCACCATCGAGATCGACCCGCAGACCGGGGATATCAACGACGAAACTTATACGAAGTTACCGACGACTTATATCATCCGGCGCGTCGGCCTGGAGCCGCACACGCTGGCGCTAACCTTCGACGACGGGCCGGATCCGCAATGGACGCCGGCGATTCTCGACATCCTGAAAAAGAAGAATGTCAAGGCGACCTTCTTCATCATCGGCGCCAATGCGGAGGCGCATCCCGGCCTTGTCCAGCGCATCCTCGACGACGGCAACGAAATCGGCAATCACACCTTCACCCATCCCAATCTCGCCGAAACGTCCGATGCAGCAGATGCGGTGGAATTGAATGCGACGCAACGCCTGTTCGAGGCCTTGACGGGCCGCTCGATGCGGCTGTTCCGGCCGCCTTATCTGGGCGACGCCGAACCGGTGACGGAAGACGAAATCGTTCCCGTCGAGATCGCGCAGAACCTGGGTTACATCACCATCGGCGTGCATGTCGATCCCTTGGACTGGGAGCAGCCTACGGCGCAAGAGATGATGCAGCGCGTGCTCAAGGCGGTGAACGATCCCAATCCCGAGTTGCGCGGCAATATCATCCTGCTGCACGATTCGGGCGGCGACCGTTCCGGGACCGTCGCCGTTCTTTCCGAGCTGATCGATCAACTGCGCGCGCGCGGCTATCATTTCGAGCTGGTTTCGCAGCTCGCCGGCCTAACCCGCGAGCAGGCGATGCCGCGTCTGGAGCCGACCGCCATGCTATACGCCGACCGGCTGGTGTTCCTCACCGTAAGTTGGGTCGGAAGCGTGCTGTATTATTGCTTCCTGGCGGCGATTTTCCTCGGCATCGGCCGTCTCTTGCTTTTGTGTGGCCTCAGCCTGTGGAACCGCGGGCGCGAGATGGGCGACGCAGCGCCGCCCGCTATGGATGCCGATATTCCCGTTTCTGTCATCATTCCGGCCTTCAACGAGGAAAAGGTCATCGCCTCGACGGTCACGCGCATCTTGAACAGCGATCATCGCAACCTCCAGATCATCGTCGTGGACGACGGTTCGCACGACAAGACCGCCGACGTCGTACGCGAGCGCTTCGGTGGTGAAGCGAAAGTGACGCTGGTCAGCGTTCCCAACGGTGGCAAGGCCAAGGCGTTGAACTTCGGATTTGCGAGCGCCACGGGCGACGTCGTGGTGGCGCTCGATGCCGACACCGAATTCGACCACGACACGATTTCGCGGCTGGTGCGCTGGTTCGTCGATCCTAAGGTCGGCGCCGTTGCGGGCAACGCCAAAGTCGGAAACCGGATCAACATGATCACGCGCTGGCAGGCGCTGGAATATATCGTGGCGCAGAACCTGGAACGGCGCGCTCTGGCGGCGCTGGGCACCCTCACGGTGGTGCCCGGTGCGGTTGGCGCTTGGCGGCGTGCAGCCTTGGCCGAGATCGGAGGCTTCCCCGTCGATACGCTGGCCGAGGACCAGGACCTGACCATCGCCCTGCAGCGCGCCGGATACAAGGTGCATTTCGACAGCTCGGCTGTGGCCTGGACCGAAGCCCCCGCCACGGTGCGCGGTCTCGCCAAGCAGCGATTCCGCTGGGCTTACGGCACGTTGCAATGCCTCTGGAAATACCATGCCATGACGTTCAACCCGCGCTACGGCGCGCTCGGTTTGGTGGCGCTGCCGCAAGTGTGGCTGTTCCAAATCCTGCTGACGGCGCTGGCGCCGATCGCCGATCTACTCCTGGTCTGGCAGCTGCTGACCCAATGGCTCGCCTATACCCAGCACGGCGCGGAATTCTCCAACGATAATTTGTACACGGTGGGAATTTATTACTGCGTCTTCATGGTGGTCGATCTTGCCGCTGCCGTGTTCGGATTCCTGATGGAGAAGCGCGAGAATTGGAGCCTGTTGTGGTGGCTCATGTTGCAGCGTTTCGGCTATCGCCAGCTGATGTATTACGTCGTGGTGCGATCGATCTCGACGGCGCTGCGTGGCGCCTTCGTGAGCTGGGGTAAGCTCGAACGCACCGGAAGTGTGAAGCTGCGGCGCGCCTGATCTATCGACGTGGAACGTAGAAGCTGCCGTAATCGTCTTCGTGGTCGAGTCGATAAACGCGCGCAATCGCGTCGTGCACGTTCTCACCCAGGGAATAGGGCGAATCGGGATCGAACTGGATGACGGAAAAGCGGCGCGCCTCGATCAAGGCGACAAGCGGCGCATCGCTGCGCGCGCCGGTATCGAACTGCTGGCCGACGTTGAAAACGTCCACCGCCGCCGGCTTGCGCGCCCAGTAGCAGAAGGACTGCATTTCGCACAGCGCCGGTCCCTGCCGCGCCGCTAGGAACGCGATGTCCTTTTTTGCCAGGCTGGCCTCTTGCCGCATCGGATGCAGCCAAGTGTCCGCCTGGCGCCAGTCGCTGTTCGTCCAGGCGGCGAAAAACAGCGGCACGGCATAAGCGGCGCCGGCAAGCGGCGCGAATGCCCCGCGCGCAGTCCGGTCGAGCAGCAAGCCGGCGCCCAGCGCCAGCGCGATGTCGGCATCGAACAACACATTCATATCCACGCCGGCCCCGCCGAGGAAACCGACGCCGAGGATCGTGGCGAACGCCGCATAGAAGGCAACAAGGCGTACATGGCGGTCATCCCAGCGCAGGGAAGCGAGAACCGTCAGGCCGACGAACGGCACTAGGCTCCAGTGCAGCCAGCGGTCGAATCCGTTGCGCAGGTCGTCCAGGGAATAAATGCGCGCCGAAATCAGTTGTGCGAGCAGTCCCGTCCCATAGACGAAGCGGAAGAGGACGAAGCCGCAGAGCGTGAGCGTGACGCCAAGAACGACAAGGCGCACCGCACTGCGCCGGTCGTAAACGGCAAGCCATGCCGTCGTCGCCGCAGCCATCGCGATCACATTGTGCTTCACGAAGACGGCCAGCACGAACAGCAGTGCCGCAGCGGCGACCTGAACCATTCCGCGCGGTTCGCGCAATAACAGCAGGAAGCCCGCCATGGCGATGGCGTGCGCCAGCATCTGAGGATCGTCTATGCCGACATAATCGGTGAAGACGAGCAGGCCTCCGGCGAACAGAAGCGCCGCGAAGGAAGCCTCCAGCCGCTTGCAGCCCATGCGCAGCGCGGCGGCGAAAATGCCGAACAAGACAAAGAAGAAGGACAACAGCGAAACGATCCGGCCGGCAAAGATATTGTCGCCGAGAACGCGACCGAACGCGCCCACCAGGTAGAACGACAAAGGCGGATAATTGTCGATCATGAAACTCTGGGGACCGGGATAAAGCGGCGCGCCCGACATCGCGGCTGTCGCATAATAGGCGTTCCAGCCCTCATTGGGATCGAGCGGCAGGCGCACGCCCATGGTCGCGATGACGCGCCAAAGGCCGAGGACGCAGAACAGCGCCATCCCCAGAACGACCAGCTTGAAAGAGCGCGCGGCCAGGGTGTCGCTCATCGCTTGGCACAGGCATTCGTGGGGTGGATGTCGTAAATCGAGAAAAAGCTGCCGGCGTGGCGCAGGGTCAGGAAATCCGGGACGTCGCTTGCTTCGCCTTTGCCGCGAACGATCACGGCTTCGTCGAAATGGCACTGGAAGAATTTCAAGTAGGGGAAGACCTCTTCGATGTCGGGGTCGTTGTCGTCGAGCCCCGCCGCAAGGTCTTCGAGCTGCGAGACGTCGGGCGGTGATCCCTGCTGGGCATTGCTGGCCGCGAACCGATCGTAAGGCGGCTTTACCTGCACGATGTGCTGGCCTTTGGTTGCGAACATCAAGGGCGTGAAGGCGCCGCGGTCGATAATCGCGAATTCCGCCATGTGCCAATAGGGCTGATCGGGCGTGGGGCCCAACTGATCGCTCAGCGAGTTGCCGTCCAGAATGGTCACCATCTTGGCGCCTTCCGGGACGTCGCGCAGCGCCGCGCGGAATTCGCCGTACTGCCGGTCGTAACCGCGCCAGTTCTCCGCCAGCATCGCAGAACTGACGCCCGCCAGCAGCAGCAGAACGGCGGTGGCGAGCGCTGTGACGCGCGAACCCAGGCGCAGCTCCGCGGATGCGAACAGTAACGCGCCCAGCACGGCCGGCAGGCGAAGGTGCACGCCCCAGCCGCCCAGGGCCCATTCCGGCGCCGCAAGTGTGAGAACGGCGAGGACAATCACAAGAATCTTCATCGCCGGGTGGACGCGAAGCTTGTCGTATAGAAGACCCCACAGCCACAGAATCGCGAGCGCGCTCATCAGAAGATAAGCCGGCTCGTCGTAATAAAGCTTGATTGCCGCCGAGAAGCGATCGCCGATCGTATCGGCGAAATCGAAGGCGAACTTCCCGCCATCGGCGCCTGCGGGCTTGAAGAACAGAAAGGCGGCGGCGGCGGGCAGAAAGACAAGGCCGATCGGCAGCGCGCGCAAGATTAGCTTCTTAAGGGCGAAGTTGCGCTCGGACCAGACCTGTGTCGCCTCGAAGCAGGCGATCATCACCGCCAACAGGAAAACGGCGATCAGATGGCAAACATAAAGCACGCATATGGCCAGCATGAAGCCGGCAAGCGCGCCGGGGCCGCGCCTTTTCGCGGTGGCGATCCAGGCGGCGAATAGCAGAAAGCACAAGCCCGTCGCAAAGTAGTAGTTGAAAAAGCCCCAGGTGAAATTCGCATTATAGGCGAAGAACGCGCCGGCCAGCGGCGCCACGCCGATTCTGCCGAACAGTGCGCGCTGGATCGCCGCCGGCCCCAGCACCCACATCGCGACGGCGGCGCTGAGGAAAAGCTTGGTTGCGGTTTCGACCGGCAGCAGCTTCGCCAGCAAAGGCACGATCAATTCGGAGGCAAGGTTGGGAACGAGCGTCCAATGGACTGCGTAGAACGAGGCCCAAGGCGGCGCCTTCGCGCTGTCGGCGATTATGGTGAAGCCGGCGATGTGGGCCGGGTAATCCGGCATCCCCAGTGAATGCACGCACCACAGCGGCGCGATAAGCACGCAAGCCGCGAGCCCCAGCGCTACCGCCGGTCCGTTACGCCCCCAAGATATGATCATCGCCGATGAATACCCTGTGCTCCAAGTATTCGTCTCTAAGACCCTTTTCGCGCCCGTTCCAGCGGGCGGATTGGCACAGTCGGCCGACCCGAGGCCGCCTTTATGCGTGGGTGGGAAGGCTCAGGCGTTGACCAGTTCGACCTGCACTACGTCCGTTCGTTCGGCGCTGAACGCCGCCGCGCAAATGCCGAGATAATACTGCCAGTTGCGCATGAAGCGTTCGTCGTGGCCGAGCGCCATGATCTCCTGGCTCCTGGCGCGCATGCGCGAGGACCATTCGCGCAGGGTTTTGGCGTAGTCCTTGCCGAAGGAGAACGCGTCTACCATCTTCAAGCCGGCGCGTTCCGCCTCCTCGCGGAAGCGCTGCACGGACGGCAGCATACCTCCCGGGAAAACGTAATGGCGGATGAAGTCGCTGCGCAGGCGGTAGCTGGCGAACAGCTCGTCGCGGACGGTGATGGTCTGGATCACCGCGCGCCCGCCGCGTTTGAGCCGCTCGGCCACGGTGCGGAAATATTGCGGCCAATATTGCTCGCCGACGGCTTCGAACATCTCGATGGAGACGATCATGTCGAACAGACCGCGCGCCTTCCTGTAATCCTCGAGAAGGATGTCGGCCGCCCCTTTCAGCCGCTCGCAGGCGAAGCGGTATTGCGACGGGGAAATCGTCAGGCCGGTGAGGCGATGGCCGTGCGCGACCGCGCGTTCGGCAAAGCCGCCCCAGCCGCAGCCGATCTCCAGCACGGAGGAACAGGGTTTGAGGAATTTACCCAGGATGCGTTCGTATTTGTTGGTTTGCGCTTCTTCCAGGTCCTTGGCGGCATCGCCGAACAGGCCGGAGGAATAGGTCATGCTCTTGTCGAGCCAGAGCGCATAGAAATCGTTGCCGACATCGTAATGCGCTTCGATGTTGCGTTTGCTGCCGCCCAGCGAATTGCGTCTGACGAAGCGGTCCTGGATCATCAGGGCTAGACGGGTCAAGAGGTTGCCGTTGGCGTATTTGTCGAGCGCATCCATGTTCATCAGGAACAGCGTCACCAGCTTTTCGATGTCATCGGTTTCCCAGGCGCCAGCGATATATTCCTCGCCCAGGGCAATGTCGCCGCGCGCCATGATGCGGCTCAGCACGTTCCAATCGTGGATCGCAAAGCGCGCATGAGGACCGGGATGGCGGCCCTTCGCGGTGTGCACTTCGCCGTTCGGCGCCACGAAATCGAGCGTGCCGAATTCCAGCCGCGACAAAGCCTCAAGCCAACCTGCTTCGATAATGGAGCTCGCAATCTTATTCATCACAACTCCGCCTTTGCGAGGTGAGACGTAGGAACGCTCGTCATCAGCATCATAAACCAACGCGCGGGGTAGGAGAAAAGTAAAACCTTGCATTCCACAAACCGCACTTAACATGTTGATAGAATTGTCTGTTATTGAAATAATGCAAGCCGGCTGGGCATGCGGCGGGCAGGCTCTTGACGGGGAGGGCCGGGTGCGCTCACCAAAGTGCCCCTGCGAGGAGCCGCTTGCGCCATGACGCACTCCGCCGTCGAAGCCAAACCCAACGCCACACCAGACCGGGCGGAAGGTGCGCTGCTTTCGGTCGTCATCCCGACGTTCAAGGAACGTGGCAATGTCGCCGAGCTGATCAAGCGGCTGGACCGCACGCTGAAGGCCGTCGCCTGGGAAGCGATCTTCGTCGACGACAATTCGCCCGACGGCACGGCCGACGCGGTGAAGGCTATCGCCGCGCGCGATCCGCGCGTCCGCTGTCTGCGCCGGGTCGGCCGCCGCGGACTGGCCGGCGCCTGCATCGAAGGGATGCTGTCTTCGGGTGCGCCCTACGTCGCGGTGATGGACGCCGATCTGCAGCACGACGAGCGGATCTTGCCGGAAATGCTGGCGAAGCTGCAATCGGGCAAGTTCGATCTGATCGCGGCGACGCGCTATGTGGAAGGCGGCAGCGCGCAATCTTTCAGCGAGGGACGCGGCAAGATCAGCCGCATCGCCACGCGGCTCGCGCGGCGGATTCTCGGCACTTCGCTCAGCGATCCGATGAGCGGCTTCTTCATGATGCGCCGTGACGCATTCGACGCCATCGCGGGACGGCTGTCGCCCGCGGGCTTCAAGATTCTGCTCGACATCGCCACCGCCGGCAAAGGATTGCGCATCGCCGAACAGCCTTTTGTGTTCAGGAGCCGCCACGAAGGCGAAAGCAAATTCAACGTGCAGATCGGGGTAGAGTTCCTGGGCCTTCTGCTGGCCAAGCTGTCGAACGGCTTCCTCGAACCGCGGTTCATATTCTTTGCCATCGTCGGCGCCATCGGTATTGCGGTGAATCTGGCCGTGCTCAATGTCGCGCTGCTGGCTTGGCCGGTGTCCTTCACGCTTGCCAAGAGCGTCGCCACCTTCTTTGCCATGGTGAGCAACTTTTTGCTCAATAACGGCCTGACCTATCGCGACCGGCGGCTGCGTGGTTGGGGCATGCTGCGCGGCTTTATCGGCTTTTGTCTGATCGGCGCCGTCGGCGCGCTCACCGACGTCGGTCTGGCGTCGCAGCTTTATGCCCAGCGCGAAGTGTGGTGGGTCGCGGGCTTGGCCGGCGCCGTCATGGGCGTGCTGTGGAATTACGCCATGTCGAGCATGTTCATCTGGCGTACGCGATGAGACGCGACGCGCAGTTTCTGGCTGCGCTGACCATTCTTGCTGCCTTGCGGCTGATCGCGGGCGCGCTGCTGCCGCTGTCCGCCGACGAGGCCTATTACTGGCTGTGGTCGCGGCATCTGGCGGCGGGCTATTTCGATCACCCGCCGGCCGTCGCCTTCGTCATCCGCGCCGGCACGGTTCTGTTCGGCGCGACGCCATTCGGAGTGCGCGTTGGCGGCATTCTTCTGTCGTTCGTCGCCAGCTGGTTCGTCTGGCGCACGGGCGCGGTTCTGGCGCGCGACGAGAAAGCGGGCGCCATCGCCTGCCTTTACTTCAATCTCACCCTGATGATTTCCGTGGAGATGTTGGCGGCGACGCCCGATGCGCCGTCCATCGTCACGGCGGCGGCATTTTTCTGGACCTTGGCGAAGGTTATCGAGACTGGGGACGGGCGTTGGTGGCTGGCGGCGGGAATCGCGGCAGGCCTCGGACTGCTTTCCAAATATTCGACGTTCTTCCTGGGCCTCGGCGCTTTCGTCTGGCTCATCGCCAGTTTGCCCATGCGCCGCTGGCTCCATTTGCCCTGGCCTTATCTCGGCGGCGTGCTGGCGCTGATCCTGTTCGCGCCGAATCTCGGATGGAACGAGATGCATGGTTGGGCGACCTTCGCCTTCCAGTTCGGGCGGATCGAAGCCGAGACGTTCACGCTGCGCTATCTGTTCGAGTTCTTGGGCGCGCAATTTGTCCTGGCTACCCCGTTCATTCTGGTGCTGGGCGTGCTGGGGCTTGCCGCCGCAACCCGCACGCGCGACGAACGCCAAGTGCTGATCGCCGCGATCCTGTGGCCTTCGATCGCCTATTTCGCTTGGCATTCGCTGCACGCCCGCGTGCAGGGAAATTGGCCATGTTTCCTTTATCCTTTGTTGAGCGTGGCTGCCGCCGTTGCCGCGAAACGCGCGGATTGGAGCAGCTGGCGCGCCCCGGTGGTTCGCTGGTCGAAGCGGTTGGCCGTTCCGGTCGCCGCTGTGCTGCTCGCCGCGGCCTACGCGCAGGCATTCTTCGGGGTCGTGCCGATGGGGCGCAAGGATCCTTTGGCGCGGCTGTTGGCGGTAGGCTTTCCGGACGTGACCAAGAAGGTGGAAGCGCTGCGCCTATCCTCTCATACCGACGTCCTGCTGACCACCGATTATGCCTCCACCGCTTGGTTTGCGTTCTATGGACCCGGCCCCGTCGTGCAGGTCGGCGAGGAATATCGTTGGTCCAACGCGCCGGTTGCCGCCGCTTCGCTGTTTGCCCGCCCCGCGCTTTATGTCAGCGAAGCGCGATGGGATCGTCATGATCTGATCGCCGCGCATTTCGCCCATGTGGTGGAGATCGCCCGCATCGACCGGGAGCGGAAAGGCGTGGTCATCGCCCATTACGTCGTCTACCGCGTCAGCGGCCTCAAGGGCGCCCCCGTGGGCCGCATCCCGTAAGCAAAAAAGCGCGCCCGCGAATTGCAACCGCGGCCCCGAGGACATAATACCTCTCTGCGCCCTCAGCGAAGGACCCACCGCATGGCCGACCAATTCGATGCAATTGTCCTTGGTGGTGGACCCGGCGGCTACAACGCCGCGATCAGACTGGGCCAGCTCGGCCTGAAGACCGCTTGCATCGATAAGCGCGGCCGCTTCGGCGGGACGTGTCTCAATGTCGGCTGCATCCCGTCCAAGGCGCTGCTCCACGCCAGTGAGCGTTTCGAGGAAGCGAGCAAGGAATTTGTCAAGCTCGGCATCAAAGCCCAGGTGAGCCTCGATCTTCCAGCCATGATGGCGCACAAGGACAAGGTGGTGGGCGAGCTCACCAAGGGCGTCGAGTTTCTGCTCAAGAAGAACAAGTCCGAGGCCATCGTCGGCGAAGCGCGGATCGCCGCCCCCGGCAAGGTCGAGGTCAAGGCAGCCGACGGGTCGCTGCGCACGCTTCAGACCAAGAACATCGTCATCGCCACCGGCTCGGACGTGATGCCCCTGCCGGGCGTGACCATCGACGAAGAGCGGATCGTCACCTCCGCCGGCGCGCTGGCGCTTAAGGAGGTGCCCAAGCGCCTGCTGGTGGTCGGCGGCGGTTATATCGGACTCGAACTGGGCTCGGTGTGGCGCCGGCTCGGCAGCGAGACGCTGGTGGTGGAATTCCTCGACCGCATTACGCCGGGCCTTGACGGCGAGATCGCCAAGCAATTCCAGCGCATCCTGCAGAAACAGGGCATGAAGTTCCAGCTTTCGACCAAGGTTGTCGGCGTGGAAAAGACCGGCGGGGCATTGCGCGTCAGCTTGGAAGCGGCGGCGGGGGGCGACCGCCAGAACGTGGAAACCGATGTGCTGCTGGTCTCCGTCGGTCGGCGTCCGTATACGGAGGGTTTGGGCCTGGACAAGGTCGGCGTGGCGCTGGATGCGCGCGGGCGCGTTGTGACCGACGTGCATTTCAAGACGAATGTCGCGGGCATCTTTGCCATCGGCGACTGCCGCGAAGGGGCGATGCTCGCCCACAAGGCCGAGGATGAGGCGGTGGCCTGCGCCGAACACATCGCCGGCCGCGCCGGCCATGTGAACTACGACGCCATCCCGGCCGTCGTCTACACCGCGCCGGAAGTCGCCAGCGTCGGCAAGACCGAAGAGGAATTGAAAGCGGCGGGGGTAACCTACAAGGTCGGCAAGTTCCCCTTCAGCGCCAATGCGCGCGCCAAGACCATCGCGGCGACAGACGGCTTCGCGAAAATCCTAGCCGACGCCAAGACCGACCGCGTGCTCGGCGTACATATCCTGGGCGCGGAAGCAGGCAACCTGATCGCCGAAGCGGCGCTCGCCATTGAATTCGGCGCCGCCTCAGAAGACATCGCGCGCACCTCGCACGCTCATCCCACGCTTTCGGAAGCGGTGCGTCAGGCGGCGATGGGCGTCGAAGGCTGGACGATGCAAATGTGACCGCGGTCGCGCGACCGCCGCCTACACCCGAATGTGCCGTATCCGCCCGGTTACTTGCGGGCTGGAGGCGCTGGCTGCGCCGGCGGCGGACCCTGCATGTGATAGCCCCAGTTCATGCCCCAATGCGATGCGCCGAAGTCAGTTCGCCCATCGAACGTCGGCGCGAACGCTGCGCACACGATCAAGAGCACGGCACAGATCAACAGCAGATAGCCGAGCACATTGCCGAGGATCTTGACGAAGCCGTCGGCCTTGCTGGCGGCAAACAGCACGAAAAAGGCAACCACCGCGACCACCACAACGTGATGGCCGGCGCCAAAGAAAAAGAACGGATGCATACTTCCCTCCCAACCATTCCGGCCCCAAGCGGTGTCATCTTACGCGCAAATTCGCGACAAGTCCGTCTCAGTGCGGCGAAAGATGCCGTCACGGAAGCAAAAAAGAGCCGGAAAAACCGGAGTTCCCGGCCTAGCGCGTGACGACCACCTTCTGGAAAAAGCCGCCGAAGAAAGTCTCCCGGCGCAGCTTGTTCCAGGATGGCGGCAGCAAGGACGCGATGTCGTTCCACCACAAATCGAGCGCGAACGGCTCGAGCAAAGCCAGCAGCGGCCGCCACAGGTAAAACAGCGGGTTCCACCAATGCGGCCTGGCGAAATCCACGATCAGGATTTTGCCGCCCGGTTTGACCACCCGGAACGCTTCGCTGAGCGTCCTGGCGCGATGGCCCGCCGGCTGTTCGTGCAGCAGGAAGAACAGCATGACCCGGTCATAGCTTGCGTCGGGCAACCTGAGGTCGGCGGAATCCATGTGCAGCAATCGCGCGCGCGTGCCGGCGGGCAGTTTCTTCTTCAAATTGCTCAATTGGATCGGCACGACGTCGACGACGTCAAGCTTGCCGCTCCCGGCGGCGACGCGCTCTTCCAGTTGCGTGGTCAAATCGCCGTAAACGCAGGCCAGCTGCAGGATGTAGCCAGAAGCCGCTTTGCCGAACTCCGCCAGCGCGCGGTCGCGCAGCCGATGGTAATTGCCCAGCAGGATAAGGTTGACGATCCAGCGGCGGTCGAAGAATTTCACCCCCCTTGGATGAATATAAGCCCACCAGTAATGGCGGCGCAGATAGTCCGGGATGCCGACATCTTCGGCGGATAAAAGGTCCGCTTTGGCCCGCTGCATCGGGCCAATTTCGTCTGTGCTCTGGAACATTCGAACCGGTGTTTTGCGAAAAATTGCCCCCGCAGGCAGGATGCATTTTCCGGCGCGGCAGACAATGCGGCGGATTCCCTCCGTGCGGCGAAAGGTGGCAAGCGTCGCGTCTGGATGTTGCCGCCAAGGATGACGCCGAAGTGTGGCTTGCCAGGCGACGCTCGCGGGCGTGGTAGGAATCCGCCATTCCTTGCCTTTCGCGCTCGCACCTTCCGCAGCGTAATTCAGAGGATTTCTGGGCGAAAGCGCTGCTGCGGCGCGATGGGAATTGTCCGGATATGCGCTGGCATCCAGGCTTCGTACTTGAAAGACGCACAATTGGGGCACCTGGCCGTCGAACTGGTGCAAGTGCAGTCACGATGGCCTACCATCCTTTTCTTGCGAGACGGGCATAGAAAAGAGCCATGAACTTGCCGCTGCAGCTCGACCGCGGTGCTTCGATCCCATTGCAGGATCAGTTATTTGAGCAATTGCGGCAACTCATCCTGACCGGAAAACTGAAGCCAAATTCGCGTATCATCGCGACAAGGTTTCTGGCGGAACAAGTTGGCGTGTCGCGCACGACGGTTCTGCTCGCCTACGAGCGGCTTATCAGCGAAGGTTATCTGGAAACGCGTCCGGCCGTTGGCACATTTGTCTGTTCGGCCCCGCCGAAGCAGCCCAAGCTGGAATCCGCACACAATCCGTTATCAGATATTCCCCGTCAGGCATCTTTGCATCCCGCTGTATTTCGCGGTTCTCTGACGCCGCGCCCTAACCTTCCCGACGGCATCATAGATTTCAGCCCATCACGATTCGATGCCAGCCATCTGCTACCGGCAAAAGTTTGGCTGCAGGGAATACGAAATGTCTTCGAACGCGAACCGGACGGGCTTGCGAAACCTCAACCTGCTGCCGGTGTTCTATCGCTGCGGCGAGTCATCGTCGATTATCTGGCGGCTACGCGCGGCATCATGGCGTCGCCAGAGCAGGTGATCATCGTTGTCGGGCAGCGGCAGGCGTGCAGTCTCGTGGCACATTTGTTTCAGCGCCGCGGTGATCGCGTCGTCGTTGAATCGCCGGGCGACGAGAGCGTCGTCAGTTTTTTCAAGGCACGGGATGCGGACGTGATCCATGTGCCGGTTGATGAGCATGGGCTGGAAACGGATCGGTTGCCGCAAGGGCCCGCCTCTCTCGTCTATGTCACCCCGGCGCGTCAGAACCCTCTCGGCGGAACCTTGCCGCAATCGCGGCGCGGGACGCTGCTTGGCTGGGCACGCGAGGCTGGTGCTTATCTCATCGAGGACGACAGCGACAGCGAGTTCCGCTATCACGGAACGACGCCGCAGCCGCTCGCCGCGCTCGATCCATACGGCTTGGTCTTTTACACGGGTTGCTTTGCCAAGACGCTTGGTGCCGGACTCGGTCTCGGCTATCTCGTCGTACCGTCCGAATTTGTGGACGCCATCGTGGCGATGAAATCCATGGCGGAGGAGGGCTGCCCATGGCTGGAGCAAATGGTTGTGGCGGATCTGTTGACCAGCGGGGAATACGATCATCATCTGCGCCGGGTACGCAAGATTTACCTGGAACGACGCAATTGCCTGATTCAGGCGCTGCGAACGCATTTTGGCGATGTCCGTCTCATCGGTGTGGAAATTGGCACACAGCTGACATGGTTGTTGCCTGAACATTTCCCTTCGGCGCGGGCGGTGTGCGACGTGGCCCGCGCTCATGGTGTGAACATTGAGCGTGTGATCAGCGAGCCCGCGGGAACTTGTCGCTATCACGACAAAGCGCTAGTCTTTGGTTACGGGGCGTTGATGGCAGAACAGTTGGGGCAGGGAATCGCCCGGCTTGCCGATGTTCTAAACGTCTGATTTGAAAGACGTTACGGACGGTCCAAGCGACCGCGTATTGGTTGCGGCATTTGCGCCCGATTCTGCCTGGTATCATCAAGTTTGTCCTTCTTGGCACTACGGCTCGTGGCCGCCGGCTGCCAGACATAGGCGTCCATATCGCGAGGAGATTCTATTCGTGTTGTTTAGGAGGGAGCACTGGTGCCGGTCGTAGAGAAATTGCGTGCGATCTCGCGGGGCATCGGCGGGTTGGTTCGCGGCAGGTCCAAGTTCATCGTCGTCGCGGGCGTGTCGATATTGATCGGGATCGGTCTGGCCGCCGGCTACGCGACCGTCGTCGACTATACGAACTCGCTGAACTTCTGCGCGCACACTTGCCACGAGATGGAAAGCACCGTCTATCAGGAATACACGCACAGTAAGCACTTCAAGAACGAGCAAGGCGTCGTTGTCGCCTGTTCCCAGTGCCACGTTCCCCACGACAGTTGGGCGCTCACCATGGGCCGCAAGTTCCTGGCGAGTTTCGAGTTGTATTCTCACTTCACGACTTTTGCGGGCCAGGGCCAAGATCTTATCAAGGAGCGATTTGAGGCTCGCCGCCTGGCGCTGGCGAAGAGGGTATGGGCCGGGTTCGCGGCGACGAACGCGCGAGAGTGCAAGGCCTGCCACAAATACGCGAACATGGTTCTGGCGGATCAGAGGCCTTCCGTCCGCGCCCAGCACAGCGATGCGATGAAGACGGACGAGAACTGTCTCGACTGCCACAAGGGCCTAACGCACAAAAAGATGGTGGACCCGGATGCGAAGCCCGCTCCCGCCGCCAGTTTCGATATTCAGTGACGAGAAGGAGGTCGCACACCATGAGAATTCCGGCAAAGGCACTGGTTGCAGCGTTGGGTTTCGCAGGCGCCATGGGCTTTTCGGCTGCGATGGCCGCCCCCAATTGGTCCGGCGTTCCGGCGAAGGACGTCGCGCTCTTCTATCCCGGACAGTCTTCCTGGGAGTGGGTGTTGACCCAGACCGATCATTCGGGTGCGGACAAATTCCGGGGCGGAAAGAATTGCGCCGCTTGTCATATCGGCGACGAGAAGAACATGGGCGCGCTTCTCGTCTCGGGCAAAATGAACGAGCCGACGCCGATCCCCGGCAAGCCGGGATCGGTAGACGCCAAGGTCCAGTTCGCACACGACGGCCAGAATATCTACGTCCATCTCGAATTCGCGGAGGGCAATCAGCCCAACGCCAAAATGGACAATGCCACCGCCACCAAAGTCACGATGATGCTCGACGATGGCAATGTGCCGGAAGCCAACCGCGCCGGATGCTGGGGCATGTGTCACGACGATTCCTCGACGATGCCGAGCGCAGGTGGTTCCGCACGCACGATGTACCTCACCAAGACTCGTGCGGCGATGACGCGCCAGGGCGGCGGCGACACGCTGAAGCCCGCCGACGAACTGGCAAAACTGAAGGCTGGCGGCTACGGGCTTGAATACTGGCAGGCGCATCTCAATCCCGGCGCTCCCGCCGTCGCGGTGAATGGGACCATCTTCGATAAGCGTGTAGAGACCAAACCGACAGTCGTCTCAGCCGAGGCGACTTACAGCGGCGGGACGTGGTCGGTGACCCTCTCGCGCAAACTGAATGCGGGACCCGGCTTCGTGGCGCTCGTCCCGGGCAAGCGCTACACGGTCGCTTTCGCCATTCATTCGGGTCACACGGCCAAGCGGTTCCACTACGTTTCGTTCGAACGTTCCTTGGTTCTCGACCAGGGCGCGGCGGACTTTGTCGTGGCGAACAAGTAGTCGCCTCAGGGACGCGTTGAAGCAGGGGGCAAACGAATGTCGGCAAGAAATCGCATAAGCGGCTTCGCCGTTCTGGTTCTGCTGTGCGCTGTGATTGTCGGCACCGCGAAGCCGACTTTCGCGGCGGACACGCCGCTGGGTGCAGCCGCACCAACAGCCGCAACATCCGCCCCAACTGCTGATGATGCCGCCGCGCCGCTGTACAGCGACCGCGGCGCGGCCACCTGCATGAAGTGCCACGATACCGCAATAAGCGGGCGGGACCGAACCTATAAGGCGGCGACGGATATTTTCCAGACACCGCATGCCGTAAAGGGCGACGCGCGTACGCCGTTCGGACAGCACGAATGCGAATCCTGCCATGGGCCGAGTGAATCGCATGTGGCGAGCCATCCGGCTGAAGGTCAGAAGCGCACGTCGCCTGCTGTCGTGTTCCAGGGACCGAATGCGTCTCCGGTGGCTGCACGCAATGAGGTCTGTCTCAGTTGCCATCAGAATGGCCTCAGAATGGACTGGGCCGGGAGCCAGCACGAGAACAACAATCTGGCCTGCGTGAGTTGTCACACGATCCACGTCGCCAAGGATCCCATTCTGGTGAAAGCGACGCAGCCCGAGAAATGCTTCACCTGCCATGCCGAGCAGCGGGCGCTGAGTTTCCAGTTCTCGCACCATCCGATCCGTGAGGGCAAAGTGGTCTGCACGGATTGCCACAACCCGCACGGCTCGCCCGGTCCCGATCTTCTGAAGAAGGTCAGGGTCACCGATCTCTGCTACACCTGCCATGCCGACAAGCGCGGCCCGATGCTGTGGGAACACCAGCCGGTTCGCGAGGACTGCACGAACTGCCACAATCCGCACGGCTCGGTTAACCCGCGCCTGCTGAAGGAGAAGGTGCCGTTCCTATGCCTCGACTGCCATTCGGCGGTCAATGACATGGGTGGTGTCGGCGTGTCCGTCCACTCCGCCGCGCCGGGCAGCGGCAGCCTCTACTTGTATGGCGATCGCAGCTGCCTGAACTGCCACTCGCAGATTCATGGCTCGAACAGCCCCAGCGGCTCAACCTTCTTCCGTTAAGACGAGGTGTAGCATGACTAGCCTCCAAACGCTGAGAGTTGCTGCCTTGGCGAGTGTCTGCGTGCTGCCGCTGATCGCGGTTGCGCAGGCGCAGGATAACAACGGCTTTGACATCTCAGATACCGCTCCGGCGGCATCCCAGGCTCCCGCCCCGCAGTCCCTGGCGACGTCGATCGCCGAGGTCACCTTCGGGGTGGGAGGGGTGTCGCAGGCCTCAGCCGCCTTCGGCCGCTACAACGGCATGCCCGATGCCGGGTCCGGCGTGGTCGGTGGCTGGAACCTGCAGAACCGCGACGCCTCGGACAGCGGGGGAACCCACTATTTCAGCTTCACCGGCGACAACATCGACTTTGGCTTCGGCAGGATTGCGCCGGAAGCGTCGGTCAACCTGAAAACCGGTCAACAGGGTCTGTGGAGCCTCTCCGCCTCCTATGACGCGATGACCTACACCGCCAGCGACCATTTCACGTCGATCCTCGACAAGAAAGGCAATCTGTCGCCCAGCTACCAGGCTGCTTTGATTGCAAATGGCTTGTATTTCAACGACACGACGACGGCCCCGCCGTCATCGTCGAAATTTGGCTCCTTCAACGCTACCACGCATCTTGCCACCTCAAACCCGGTCGCCGTCTACGGACCAGGCAATCAGCTGGTGGAAAACGTCGGCACCCGCCGCGACAAAGGCACGGTCGGCGGCAGCTATCAAATGGACTCCTGGCAGTTTACCGCAGCGGTCAGCCACGAACACAAGGAAGGTACGCTCGAACAGGCGATGACCACTGGCGGCAACAATGCCGGCATGGTCACCTTCCCGATGCCGATCGACTACGACACCGACAACTATACGGTCGCTGCCGCCTACAACACCGACGAATTGCAGGCGGCAATCTCCTACGAGTTCTCCGACTTCATCGATCACAACAGCGCCGGCTATCTGTTCCAAGGCTGGAATTTCGCGGCCTACAAAAACACTGCCGTCAAGCCGAACACCTATACGAGCTACGCAAAATCTGGCGACTACGCCTTGCCGCCCAGCAATCAGGCCCACACCATCACCGGTCAGATCGGGTACAATGTGAGTCCGACCACCCGGCTCAATGGAACCCTGGTCTACGGGCTGCAACTGCAGAACGATCCCTTCGTAGCGGCGACCCAGTTGGGTTATATCTTTTCCGCCGCCGGCTCGTCTTTGTCCGCACAGCTTGCCTCCAATCCGAAGTCGCTCGACGGATTGGTCCAGACTTTCTTTGGAAATGTCACTTTGACCTCGCGGCCGTTGCCCAAGCTGGACATCAAGGCGAGTTACACGATCGACGCGCGCGACCCGCAAACGCGTTCGATGTGGATCTACGGCGATCCGACCGACACCACCGCGCTCAAATACCGCGAGGCGGTGGCGGAGTCATGGACCAAGCAGGACTTCGTTCTGACCGCGGGCTACCACATCCTGCCGGAGACACGAGTGACCGTCGGTTACGCTTTCCGCGATGCGCATCGGGGCAACGCCATCACGCACGACACGCAGGACAGCGAGGAGTCCGTGAAGCTTCAATCCACCCTCGCGACGAATGTGACGGGGTCGCTCGGCTACGTCCATTCGGATCGGACGGCGTCAGCGCCGGACTGGAGCCTATGGCTCGTTCAGATTCCGTCCGACTGCGGCAGCACCCTTGCCACCCTCGGGTGCCAGCAGGTTCCCTTCTACGAGGCGGCGCGGACTCAAGATGCCGTTACCGGCATGCTGACGGGGATGATCGACCAGGAGACCTCGCTGAGCCTGTTCGGCAAATTCAGCAACGACCAGTACCACCTTCCTGTCGCCACCTATAACGGCACCGTGAACCCGAGCGTCGGGATCAACCGCGACTACAGCATCCAGGCCGGACCGGACCTCAACTACCAGGTTGACAAGGACAGTGAGGTGCACGCCTTCTACACCTTCCTGCGCACTTGCCGCGCCATACGGGGACTGAACGACCAAAATCACACCACTGCCGGTGGCAACTACTACAGCGAGACGAGCACTTACGACATCCACACCGCCGGGATCGGCGGCACCTGGCGGGCGAATGACAAGCTGAAGTTCGGCGCCGACTACGTCCTCTCCTTCGGCAACCAGCGCTTCGTACAGAGTGGCTCCTGGGACACTTCCGAGGCGGGGCAGACATTTGGCGGCGATCCGTTGCTCAGCACCCCGTCTTCGAACCATCAGGTCAAGATACACGCCACCTACGACTACTCGCCCGACACGTCGTTCTATCTCGGCTATCAGTTCGCCAGCCTGGACATGTCCGACTGGGCGCTGGTCGGGGCGTCGGTGGGCCAGGTGCTGACCGGCGACGTGCCGGCCAAGTACAACGTCAGCACCGTCATGGCTGCGGTGACCTTGAAGTTGTGAGCTGATACCCAGCGGGAGGTCCTGGTCCCGGCGCGAAATACAAATATTTGCGCGTATCCGGGCCCGCAAATTTATGCAAATAATCGGCGAAGGGTGGCGGTCTAGGAGCATGGCGGATATGGTCGGATGATTGCCGAAGTCGGTCTTTTTGCTCTGATCCTTGCGCTCTTTGTTGCGGCCGTTCAGGCGAGTGTTCCGCTCATCGGGGCCGCGCGCGGTGAGACCGCGTGGATGAACGTGGACCGGCCGGCGGCGTTCGCGCAGTTCTGCCTCGTCAGCATCGCATTCGGCGCGTTGATTTGGCTGCACGTGACCAGCGATTTTTCGGTCTTGAACGTGGTCGACAACAACCACACCGACAAACCGCTGCTCTACAAGATCACCGGCGTCTGGGGCAATCACGAAGGTTCCATGATGCTGTGGACCTTCATCCTCGTGCTGTATGGCATGGCCGTATCGGTGTTCGGGCGCGACTTGCCTCCGGGACTGCGCGCGCGCGCTTTGTCGGTTCAGGGGATGATCGGTTTCGGGTTTCTCCTATTCATCCTCTTGACCTCCAACCCGTTCGTGCGCGTCGACCCGGCGCCGCTGAACGGCAACGGTCTCAATCCGCTGCTGCAGGACCCCGGCCTCGCGTTCCATCCGCCGTTTCTCTATCTCGGCTATGTCGGCTTCTCGATGGCGTTCTCGTTCGCCATCGCCGCCCTGATCGAAGGGCGGGTTGACGCCGCTTGGGCGCGCTGGGTACGTCCCTGGACTCTGGTGGCCTGGTGCGCGCTGACGCTGGGCGTCGCCATGGGTTCGTGGTGGTCCTACTACACGCTGGGCTGGGGCGGCTATTGGGCCTGGGACCCGGTGGAGAACGCCTCGATCATGCCGTGGCTGGCCGGAACGGCGCTGCTGCATTCCTCCATCGTGGCCGAAAAGCGCGACACGATGAAGGCCTGGACGATCTTCCTGGCGATCGTCACCTTCTCCTTGTCTCTGCTCGGAACCTTCCTGGTGCGCTCCGGCATTCTGACGTCGGTGCACAGCTTCGCCAACGATCCCAGACGCGGCATTTTCATACTGACTCTTCTGGCGGTCGTCACAGGCGGTTCCCTGATCCTCTACGCCTTCCGCGCGCCTTCGCTCAAAGGCGGCGGCCTGTTCGCGCCCATCTCGCGCGAGGGCGGTCTGCTGTTCAACAATGTCGTGCTCAGCACCGCCGCCGGCACGGTTCTGCTCGGCACGCTGTACCCGCTTTTCGTCGATGCGCTCGGCCTCGGCAAGGTTTCCGTCGGGCCGCCCTACTTCAACATCGTGATCGTGCCGCTAATGGTGCCGCTGTTTCTGGTCATGGCCATCGGGCCGCTGCTGTCGTGGAAGCGCGGCGACCTGCCCGATGCTTTGTCGCGGCTGAAATTCGCCTTGGGCGCGGCGATCGTAACCGTCGGCGCGACGTGGCTTGTTGCCGGCACCTCGTCGCGGTCCTTGTGGGCGTCGTTGGGGCTTGGGCTGGCGGCCTGGCTTCTGGTCGGCTGCCTGACGGAATGGGCCGGGCGGGTGCATCTGTTCCGAAGTTCGTTCGCCGACTCGCTGCGGCGTGCTCTGCATCTGCCCCGTTCCGCCTATGGCATGACGATCAGTCATATGGGATTTGCAATCGTCTTGATCGGTGTTGTCGGGTCCCTGGCATGGCGGACCGAGTATCTTCAGGTCATGCGTTCCGGGGACAGTGCCGTCGTGGCCGGCTATCGGATCGCGTTCATCGGCGTCGAAGATAACGTCGCCGGCCCCAACTACACCGCTTCGCGCGCGACCTTCATCGTCTCGAAAAATGGCCGTTTCGTTTCCGAATTGCAGCCCGAACGGCGCATGTATGCGAATCCCCCGCAGCCTTTGTCGACGGTCGCCATCCATACCAACTTTGTCAACGATCTTTACGCCGTTCTGGGCGATCCCAACGGTCGTGGCGGCTTTGTCGTTCACATATTTCACAACCCGTTGATCCCGTGGCTTTTCTTCGGCGCCATAATGATGGTCTTGGGCGGTGTCGTATCGTTGACGGACAGACATCACCGCGTCGGCGCGCCGTTGCGCAGACTCGGAGCAAGAATCGCCATGCCCGCGTTGAAGGTGGCCTCGGCAAGCGCCGTCGCAGCGGGGCGACGAAAGGATTCGCGGAGCTGGATGTATGTCTTGCCGTTGCTGGCGTTCGCCGTTCTGGCTGGTTTTCTCATCTATCGGCTGCATCTGGCCGATGAAGGTGTCACGCCGAACCTGATCCCGTCTGTGCTGATCGACAGGCCCGCCCCCGCATTCAATCTGCCGCCTTTGTTGGCCGGCGGACAGGGATTCAAGACCGCGGATTTGCGGGGCAAGGTCACACTGGTCAATTTCTTTGCTTCCTGGTGCGTACCGTGCCGGGAGGAACATCCGATATTGCCGCAAATCACAGAAGCGGGGATCGTTCTCGTCGGCATCAATTACAAAGACCGGCCCGAAGACGCCAAAGCCTGGCTGGCGGAGTTAGGCAATCCCTATCGGATCGTGGCCGTCGACGCGCATGGGCGGACGGGGATCGATTTTGGCGTATACGGCGTGCCGGAATCCTATCTGATCGACAAGCAGGGCGTGATCCGCTTCAAGCAGACGGGTCCGTTGACCCCCGACATCATCAACAATCAGCTGATCCCTTTGGCGGAGAAACTAGGCAAGTGAGACGCCGCGTGGGCACCTCGTCGATGTTGGCTGGCATGGCTCTGATCGCGGCCGTTTGGGGCGGATCGGCCTGGGCGATGCGGCCCGACGAGATGCTGTCCAACCCCAAGCTCGAAGCGCGTGCCCGCACCATCGGGAAGGAGTTGCGCTGCCTCGTTTGCCAGAACGAGTCCATCGACGATTCCGATGCCGACTTGGCGCACGATCTGCGGCTCTTGGTGCGCCAGCGCGTGCTGGCCGGAGACTCCGACGAGCAGGTCAAGCAGTACATCGTGGCCCGCTACGGCAACTATGTCCTGCTGAAGCCGCCCTTCGATGCGGAGACGTATTTGCTGTGGCTTGGACCGCTGGTCCTGCTGCTGAGCGCCGCGGGGGTGGCCACCATCTACTATCGCCGCGCCGCACGGGTTGGGGAGACGCCGCCGCTTTCAGCGGATGAAAGCCGGCGTCTTGCCGCTCTGATCGGCGACACTGAAGCCAAGAGCAAGGGAGCGTGACGATGTTGTGGCTCATCTTTGCGATCCTGACCCTCGTCATCCTCGCAGTCTTGCTTGCGCCGCTCTTAAGAAGTGCCTCGGATGAAGCGCCTCCGCGCGTCGATTACGACATTGTCGTCTATCGCAACCAACTGGCGGAGATCGAACAGGAGATCGAGCGCGGTCTCTTGACCGAAGCGCAAGCTGATGCCGCACGGGCGGAAGTTCATCGCCGCATGTTGGCAGCCGAAGACGCCGAGCTCAAAATACCCGTCAAGCCTGCGCGGGCGGACAACCGTCACGCCCGGCTCGTGGCCATTGTCGCGATCGCCGTTGTTCTGCCGCTTGCCACGGCCATCCTGTACGGCATCCTGGGTTCTCCGCATCTGCCTGGAAAGCCTTACGCTTGGCGGCTGAAGAACGACCCAGAATTCGTTATTGCGGCCACGGCGGAACAGCTGGCGCAACTATTGCAAAACAGCCCGAGCGCGTCCGGCTACAAGCGCCTCGCCGAAATGTATTTCAACGCCCGTAATTATGAGCAAGCCGCCGCCGCCGATCGCCGCGCGATCGAACTGGGCGCCACCGACGCGGTCACCTGGTCCGAACTCGGAGAAGCCGTGGTGATGACGAATGGTGGAGCGGTGGTGCCCGAGGCCCTGATGGCGTTCACCAATTCGCTGGGCATAGATTCGCATGGTGAGCGCTCGCGCTTCTACATCGGCTTGGCCGAGTCGCAGATCGGCAATCTGAAACAAGCCGTCGCTATCTGGCGCGACCTGGAAAAGGACAGCGCCTCCGATGCGCCTTGGCTTCCGATGCTGCGTGAACACATCACGGCCTTTTCCAAGGAAGGGGGTTTTGATCCGGCTTCGGTTCCGCCGAGCCCGCCTTCCGCCAGAACCATGAATGTGGCGATTACGGCGATGACGAACGCAATGCACCTGCAAGCAGGTGTGAGCGCTCCAGTCGCAGCGCCGTCGAATGGTGCGCCGCCTTCGACTGGCGACGATCGGGACGCCATGATCCGTGCCATGGTCCAGCGGCTTGCGGATCGCATGGAAAAGACCCCCGATGACGTTGCCGGCTGGCAGCGCCTGGCGCACGCCTACAATGTGCTGGGCGAACAGGACAAGGCGCGCGCGGCGATCGATCATGCCGTTGGCCTCAAACCGGCCGATGTCGGTGTGCAGTTGACCTTGGCGGAAATCCAGAAGGCCGCCGCCGCTGCGGGCGACGACACGCCTGCGGATTTCATCGCCACCATGCGCACGGTTCTGAAGCTCGATCCCGCGAATGTGCAGGCACTCTATTATGTCGGCTTGGCAGAGCAGAAGGCCGGCCATTTAGGGCGCGCGCGCGTCCTGTGGAACAAAGCTCTCACCGTGGCAACTGCCGACGACCCGCTGGCGATCAGCATCCGCAACCGGCTTAACAGCATGTCGGAAAAGACAACAACGCATTGAAGGCGAGAGCTGTTTTGAACGCGGGATGATCCTCCAACGAACGCTTAGTGCGCCCGCAAGAGAAAAATTGCGCCTTCGGCAAATAGATTAGGGCTCCAGGCGTCGGTACGCATCGGACGGGTGCGGCCGTTTTCGCTCAGTGCCAGCGCGTGTTCGATGTCGGCGCCAGCTTCTTTGGCCAGAGCCGCGAAATCGGCGATGGTGCAAAGGTGGATGTTGGGCGTGTCGTACCATTCATAACCCAGTGCCTTGGTGCGCGGCATGCGTCCGTGCGCGAGCAGGCTTAGGCGCACCCGCCAGTGTCCGAAATTGGGCAATGACACGGCCGTGCGCTTGCCGATGCGCAGCAGATGGCCGAGCACGCTCTTGGGATTGCGCGTGGCCTGGATCGTCTGACTCAAGATCACGAAGTCGAAGACCTGCGAAGGATATTCGCCCAGATCGGTGTCGGCGTCGCCTTGGATGACGGCCAGACCGCGGGCCACGCAGGCGTTGACGTTCTGCTGGGACAATTCGAGTCCGCGGCCGTCCACCTTCTTGGTCGCCGTCAGATGTTCGAGCAGCGCGCCGTCGCCGCAGCCGACATCGAGCACGCGCGCGCCGTAAGGAATCATTTCGGCGATGGCCGCCAGGTCGGGACGCATGCTTGCCATCACGCCACCCCTTGACCGGCCGCCACGGAGTTCAGGAAACCGCGCACGGTCGCGAACATCTCCGGCTCGTCGAGCAGGAAGGCGTCGTGGCCGCGATCGGTCTCGATCTCCACGAAGCTGACGGTCGCCGCGGCGGCGTTGAGCGCATGCGCGACGCGCTTGTTCTCGACCGTCGGAAACAACCAGTCGCTGGTGAAGGAAATGATGCAGAAGCGCGTCTTGCAACCGCGGAACGCTTCCGCCAGCATGCCGCCATAGTCGGCGGCGAGGTCGAAATAGTCCATAGCACGCGTGATGTAGAGATAGGAATTGGCGTCGAAGCGGTCGACGAAGGTCGCGCCCTGGTGGTGCAAATAGGATTCCACCTGGAAGTCGGGCGTGAAAGCGAAGGAGATGCCGCCGGGGTTCTGCAGGGTCCTGCCGAATTTGCGTTGCAGGGCGGCTTCCGAAAGGTAGGTGATGTGCGCGGCCATGCGCGCCACGGCCAAACCTTTCGAAGGCTGCGTGCCGTGCAGCTGATAGGCGCCGCCGCGCCAATCGGGGTCGGCCATGATCGCCTGGCGTCCCACTTCGTGGAAAGCGATGTTCTGCGCGGAGTGCTTGGCGGCGCAGGCGATGGGCACAGCCGAAACCACGCGTTCGGGATAGCTCGCGACCCATTGCAGCACTTGCATCCCGCCCATCGATCCGCCGGTGACACACAACAGCTTCTCGATGCCGAGTTCGTCGAGCAACATGGCCTGGGCGCGCACCATGTCGCGCACGGTGACCAGTGGAAAGGAAAGCCCGTAAGGTTCTCCCGTGGCGGGGTCGATCTCCGCCGGCCCGCTCGAACCCATGCAGCCGCCGATGACATTGGCGCAGATGACGAAGAAGCGGTCGGTGTCGATGGGCTTGCCCGGCCCCACCATGGTTTCCCACCAGCCCGGCTTGCCGGTGACGGGATGGGCGCTGGCCACGAACTGGTCGCCGGTCAGCGCATGGCAGACCAGCACCACGTTGGAGCGCTCGGCATTCAGCTCGCCATAAGTCATGTAGGCGACGGTCCAAGGCGCCAGCGTGCGTCCGGCGTCGAGCAGGAGAGCGCGCTCGGGCCCGAAATGGACGGCCCGGCCCTTTTCCGCGTCTGGTGCCGTCAACGGCCGCAGGAATTTTGGACCCATCTATGGACCTCTTGGACCGGCCACGCCGGCCGGGAAGGCGCGTTTGCTAAGGCTCCAGCCCCCCTATGTCAACGAAACGCTTGTGTCGCTTTGATTTTGCGCCCGCCCGGCTTTATCAAGGCAATCCCCGGAAAACCCGCCTTTTGCCGGGGGAGGCGGCCGTGACAGGAGAACAGCGTATGACGCCGACGCCCAAACCCGGCGTGCTCGAGATTGCGCCCTATGTCGGCGGCCGGGGTTCCGTGGTCGGCGTGGCCAATCCCATCAAGCTGTCCTCCAACGAGTCGGCGCTGGGGCCGAGCCGGCTGGCGCTCGCCGCCTATGAAGAAGCGGCCAAGGGCGTCGCGGTTTACCCCGAGGGCAGCGCCCGAATTCTGCGCGAGGCCATCGGCGCGGCCTACGGCCTGGACGCCTCGCGCATCGTCTGCGGCAACGGCTCCGACGAGCTTCTCACCATGCTCGCGGGCGCCTATCTACGGCCCGGCGACGAGGTGCTGTACAGCGAGCACGCTTTTCTCGTCTATCGCATTGCGGCGCTGGCCAACAGCGCCGTGCCGGTTGCAGTGCCGGAGAACAATCTGCGCGCCGACGTGGACGCCATGCTGGCGCGGGTGACGCAGAAAACCCGGCTCGTCTATCTCGCCAACCCAAACAACCCGACTGGAACCTATCTGCCGCACGACGAAGTGCGCCGGCTGCACGCCGGGCTGCCGCCCGAAGCGCTGCTGGTGATTGACGCGGCATATGCGGATTACGTCCGCCGCAACGATTACGAACCGGGCATCGAGATGGTGGCGAACTTCCCAAACGTGGTGATGACCCGCACCTTCTCCAAGGTCTACGCTCTGGCGGGGCTGCGCATCGGCTGGGCTTATTGTCCGGCATCGGTTGCCGATGCGCTCAACCGCATCCGCGGTCCGTTCAACGTTTCGGTTCCGGCCCAGCGCGCCGGCGTTGCGGCGCTCAAGGATCGCGAACATGTCGCGCGCTCGGTCGAGCACAACGAACGCTGGCGCGCCTGGTTGACGGATGCCATCCGCGCCACCGGCCTCAGGGTCGATGACAGCGTCGCCAATTTCGTCCTCATCCATTTTCCGCGAACCAAGGGAAAGGCGGCCGCGGATGCCGACCGCTTTTTGTGCGAACGCGGGCTGATCCTGCGCCAGGTCGCCAATTACGGTCTGCCCGATTGCCTCAGACTCACCGTGGGAAGCGAAGAGGCCAACCGCAAGGTCGCCGCGGCCCTTGCCGATTTCATGAGGCAGCCATGAGCGAGTCTGCACAGCCGATTTTTGCCAGGGTCGCGCTGCTCGGCATCGGGCTGATCGGTTCGTCGATGGCCCGCGCTATGCGCCGTGCGGGCCTTGCCACGCACATCGCCGGCTACACCCATCGCGCGCAAACGCTGGAGCGGGCGCGGGCGGCGGGTTTCGCGGATTCGCTGCACGCCGACGTCGCGTCCTGCGTGAAGGATGCCGATCTCGTGGTGCTGGCGACGCCCGTTGGCACCTATGCGGCGCTGGCCGAGCAGATCGGGCCGCATCTGAAGCGCGGTGCTATCTTGAGCGACGTCGGTTCGGTCAAGAGCGCGGTGATCCGCGACGTCGGCCCGCATGTGCCCGAAGGCGTGCATTTCATCCCGGCCCATCCGATCGCCGGCACCGAACAATCCGGTCCCGAATCAGGCTTCGCCGAATTGTTCGACGGACGCTGGTGTATTCTGACGCCGCCGCCTGGAACGGACGCGGCGGCGCTCGAAAAGTTGAAACGTTTCTGGCAGCAACTCGGCAGCCAGGTAGAGGTGATGGACGCGCGCCATCATGATCTGGTGCTGGCGATCACCTCGCATCTGCCGCATCTGATCGCTTACAACATCGTCGGCACGGCGGACGATCTTCAAACCGTCACCCAAAGCGAAGTGATCAAATACTCCGCCGGCGGTTTTCGCGATTTCACGCGCATCGCAGCGTCCGATCCGACCATGTGGCGCGATGTCTTCCTCAACAATCGCGAGGCGGTGCTCGAAGTGCTGGGCCGTTTCAGCGAGGATCTGAGCGCCTTGCAGCGCGCCATCCGTTGGGGCGATGGCGAAGCGCTGTTCAACCTGTTCACCCGCACGCGGGCGATTAGGCGCTCCATCGTCGATGCAGGCCAGGATACGCCGGCGGCGGATTTCGGCCGCGGAAAGAAGACGGGTCAGTGACCGGCGTCGCAAAAGGCGCTCAGCAGGTCCGTCACCGTGAACAGCCTGTCCGCAGGGGTTTGCGCCAGCGCCGCGCGCAGCCGCGATGCCGAACGTGCCTGATCCGCTGTTTGCTTTCCACCAGAGGGGGCAAGCCAAAGGGCATCGATCCGAAGCATGCCGCCCGCGGCACGCCAATTTGCTACGGCGGAGCCCCAGTCCTGCGCGCCGGCACGCAATGACGAGAAGGACCGGGCCTGCGTCACCGTGCCCATCAGGCGTCCCGTGGCGAGGCGGTCGCCAAGGCCTGGGCAGTGTCCGGCTGAAATCCGAATATCATCGGCCAGGGCGGCAAGGTCGACTTTATCGTCCCCGTCGCGGCGAATATGGAATTGCAGCCGCCGCGCGGTCAGCGCCGTCGAGTCCAAGCCCACCAGATCGAAGTCGAAGCGGGCCAACCCTTCTCGGTCCTCGATCGCGCTGGCGCGCAGGCTGCCCACGGCGAAAACCAGCCTGCGCTTGCTGCCGTCGTCCCGGGTCCAGCTGAGCTCCTGCTTGCCGGCCGCTTCGAAGATGGTTTCCTCGCGGCCATAGGTGAGCGCGTGCATGGCGAATTGTTCCGGCCGCCACTCGGTCGGGCCGCGCGGTGTGTCACTGCGCAGCAAGACTCCGTGGAACACCGTATCGAGACTGAAGGGAAAGCCGGCAATGCTGCGTGATGCGAAACGCATGGTGACGCCGGGCACGATCTCGCGCCCGTTCATCGCTGCCAGCCGCGTCGACAAGGCCGACGCCGCCAGCCACCAATGAATGCCGACACCCAAAGCAATGGCGAGAAACAGACCGAACGGCGCGTAAAGGAAGAACCGGCTGGAATACTTCATGCGGGGGCTCGCCCTAGCCGCATTTCGAATAGCCGCACGAAAGACACGAATCGCAGCCTTCCAGCTTCACGAAGCTGGGCGAGGAGCAGCGCGGGCAGAGCTTGGCCGGCGCGCCTTCCGCCCCGACCGCCACGGCCCGCCTTTGGTCTTCGGTGTCACCGCGCGATGCGATGAAGCCGATCGCGATCATGTGGCGTTCGACCACTTCGCCGATGGCGGCCAAGAGCGAGGGCACGTAATGGCCTTCCATCCATTGCCCGCCGCGCGGGTCGAACACCGCCTTGAGCTCGTCCACGACGAAGGAAACATCGCCGCCGCGGCGGAACACCGCCGAGATCATGCGGGTTAGCGCCAGCGTCCAGGCATAGGCTTCCATATTCTTGGAGTTGATGAACACTTCGAAAGGCCGCCGGCGGCCGTCCTTCTCCACGTCGTTGATGGTGATGTAGAAAGCGTGGTCGGCGTCCAGCCATTTGATCTTGTAAGTCTGGCCGACGAGCACGTCCGGCCGGTCGAGCGGCTTGGTCATGTAGACGATGCCGCCGGATTCGCGCAGCGCCGGCAATTCCAGCGGCAGCGGCGGCTCTTCGCTTTCGTCGGGCTTGGACGGCGGCGCGGCGAGCACCGATCCCGTGACCGCGTTCGGGCGATAGGTGGTGCAGCCCTTGCAACCGAGTTCGTAGGCGCGGGCATAAATGTCCTTGAACGCCTCGAAGGAAATCGCTGCCGGCACGTTGATGGTCTTGGAAATCGAGCTGTCGATGTATTTCTGCGCCGCCGCCTGAACCGCCAGATGATCTTCCGGCGCCAACGTCTGGGCGCTGACGAAATAATCGGGCAGCGCCGTCTGTTCGCCGAAACGGGTGCGGAAGGCGTCAACCGCATAGTCGGTGACCGTCTCTTCACGATACGTGCCGTCGGGCAGCAGCACGCGGCGGCTGTAGGTATAAGCGAAGATGGGCTCGATGCCGCTCGACACATTGCCGGCGAACAAGGAGATCGTCCCCGTCGGCGCGATGGAGGTCAGAAGCCCGTTGCGGATGCCGTGTTCGGCGATCCCCGCGCTTATGTCCTCGGGCAGGGCGCGGATGAAAGGCCTCGCCAGATATTCCTCGGCGTCGAACAGCGGAAAGGCGCCCTTTTCGCGCGCCAGCTCCGTCGAGGCGCGATAGGCGGCATGACTGAGGGTTGCGAGCCACGTCTCGATCAGCGCCAGGCTCTCAGGCGAGCCGTATCTGGTGCGGCAGAAGATCAGCGCATCGGCGAGCCCCGTAACGCCGAGCCCGATGCGCCGCTTGGCAAAGGCTTCGGCGCGCTGCGCCTCCAGCGGAAAGCGCGAAATGTCGATTGCGTCGTCGAGGAATCGCACGGCGGTGCGCGTCAGCGCCGCCAGCGCTGCCAGATCGAGTTCGGCATGCTCCTCGAACGGGGCCTTCACCAGCTTCGCCAGATTGATCGAACCCAGCAGGCAAGCGCCATAAGGCGGCAAGGGCTCTTCCCCGCATGGATTCGTCGAGTAAATCGTCTCGCAATACCCGAGATTATTTTGCTGGTTGATGCGGTCGATGAAGATCACGCCGGGTTCCGCATACGCGTAGGTCGAGCGCATGATGCGGTTCCACAGGTCGCGGGCTGGCAGTGTCTTAGCGACGCGTCCGCCGAAGGTCAGCTCCCACGGCGCGTCGTCCTTCACCGCCGCCATGAAGCGGTCGGACACCAGGACCGAGAGATTGAACATGGAGAGCCGGCCGGGCGTGCGCTTGGCGTCGATGAAGTCTTCCACATCGGGATGGTCGCAGGCGAGCGTCGCCATCATCGCGCCGCGGCGGCTGCCGGCGCTCATGATGATGCGGCACATGGCGTCCCACACGTCCATGAACGAGACCGGGCCCGAGGCGTCCGCGCCCACGCCTTCCACAGGGGCGCCCTTGGGTCTGAGCGTCGAGAAGTCGTAGCCGATGCCGCCGCCTTGCTGCAGGGTCAGCGCCGCTTCGCGCAGATGCGAAAAGATGCCGTCCATGGAGTCGGGGATGGCGCCCATGACGAAACAGTTGAACAGCGTGACGCTGCGCCCGGTGCCGGCCCCGGCCAGAATCCGTCCCGCCGGCAGGAAGCGATAGCCCGCCAGCGCCTTGGCGAATTCCAAGGCATGGTCGCGGCGCGTCTCGGGCGCCTCGGCCCTTGCGGCCGCCAGCGCCACCCGCGCCCAGCTCGCCGCCACGTCGCCGTCCACAGGCGTGCCGTCGGCTTGTTTCAGCCGGTATTTCATGTCCCAGATTTGGCGGGCGATGTCGTTCATGGCTCCAATCTAGCATCCGGTGGTTGACCGGTTCTGACACCCGGCATTATATATTTCGTTCTTGGAATGTTCCAGACTTTTCTCAGGCCGGATAAAACCGCTCGCGGCCTTCGGCGAGCAGCCGCGCCGTCGCGGTTTCCGTGCGCTCCTGCAGCAGGCGCATGAATTCGGCGCGCTTCAACCCAGCCGGGATGGCGGGCAGGAATTCGATGATGATGCGCCCGCGCTTTTTCAAGAACCCGGTCCAGAACAGGCCCGAGTTGAGCGCCACGGGCACGCACGGCACCTCGAGCTGTCCGTATAAGCCGGCGACGCCCGGCTTGTAGTCGGGGGCGGCATCGGGGTTCTTACGTGTGCCTTCCGGGAAGATCATGATGCTGCGCCCTTCACTGATGGCCCGGCGCGCTGCATCCGCCATCTTGCGCAAGGCGCCGGCACGACCGCCGCGGTCGATGGGAATTACGCGGGCCTTTTGCACATACCAGCCGTAGAAGGGGATGTTCAGCAGCTCGCGCTTGACCACCACGGCGGGATCGTAGAGCAGCAGATACAGCGCCACCGTGTCCCACATGCTCATATGCTTGGCCGCGACCAGCACGGCTTGTTTTGGTATTTCTCCGCGCACTTCGAAGTCCAGGCCGGCGAGGATCTTGAGGCCCCAAAGCGTCGCCTCGCTCCAGCGCCGCGACGCCCATACCGTCACACGCCGCGGCAGCAGCAAAGCCGGCAGCGCGGCGATGTGAATCGCCACCGAGACGACGGCGAACCACAGGAAAAACAGCACCGAGCGGAAAACGGTCATGGCGGCCAGCATGGTCACGACGCCGCGCGAGCCTCGCCGCGTCGCACGCCGGGGTCAAGACGGCCCGATTCCAAACCGATCGCCGTCAGGACCGTCGCGGCCAGGTATTTGGCGTATTCCCAGTGCAACACGCGCAGCGTGCGCGGATTGTGCCACCAGCCTTCCAGGTCGATGCTCTCCGTGTCGACGGGATAGGGAACCAACGTCACGTCCGGCATGGCGGCCTGGAATTCGGAAAGACTTCTGGGCATGTGATAGCGCGCCGTGACGATGAGAAGCTTGCGGTAATGGTAGAAGCGCGCCCAGGCGCCCGCCTCCTTGGCATTGCCGTGGGTATCCTCGGCCACATAGCCCAGATCAGCGCAGCAATCGAAGCGGGGGCCGCCATGGGCCAGCTTCTTGAGTTCGGCTTTGGTCGTTTGCGGATGCACGCCCGAAATCAGCAGTCTTTGGCCCACGCCCTTTTCGAACAGGGCGACGGCGGCGTCGAGCCGCGCGTCGCCGCCGGTCAGCGCGACGACGCCTTGGATGTGACTCAGATCGTGCGGCGTTTTCGGCAGGCTAGTCACGAAGACGACGAAGCCCGCGAGGTAAAGGCCGACAATGGCGATGACGATCCACTTAAGCAACGCGAAGGTCCTTCGTTCCCGCGCCTAACTTAGAATAATGCGAACGGGTTCGCATCTTGCCATGTAAAGGTTGAAAAATCCGCGAATCCGCTTGTCCGGTGCGCAGCTTTTTCGCTCAGTAGATGTCTCTGAGCGCCGCCAGGACGGACAGCCGCGCCGTGGCCAGGGCGATCAGCCCAATGGCCGCCGGAACGGCCAGGAGCCAGGGTAATTCGAACGGCTTGAGCGCCAGAGGCGGCAGGAAAGGCACTGCTTCGACGCCTGCGAATTGCAGCCCGCCGGCGCCCAGGAAGACGATCGCGGCCAGCGCCGCACCGGCCGCCGCGGCCCATAGCGCTGACCGGAAATAGTGCCATTCGAAGGCTCGGGCGATGAACCCGGAATGGGCGCCCATTTGATGTAGCAGCGCCACCATCTCATGATGAGTTTCCAGGCCGGCACGCGTCGCGAAGGAAACCGCCGCCGCCGTCGCCACCGCAATCAACAGCAAAATGCCGTAAGCGGTCCAGACTACGGATCGCGCCAGATCGCGCAGCCGTGCGATCCAGTGGCTGTGATCGTCCAGCACCGAGTCGGGGACCGCCTGTTTCAGCCGTCTCGCCAGCCCCGTCAGATCGACGTCCGCGCCGGGCACGATTTCGGCGTCGATCAGTTGCGGCAACGGCAGATCGGCCACCAGATTGCCTTGACCGAGCCATGGCTGCACCAGCTTCAGCTTTTCGTCTTCCGAGAGAGGCGCAGCATGGGCGATGCCCGCGGTTGTGCGCAGCACCGCCAGCACGGCGTCGGTTTCACGCTGCAAGCCTTCGTTCACCGGGCCTTGAGCGGGCGGCAAGATTTGCACCGTCAGCTTTCCGGTCAGGCCCGCGCGCCAGCCCACCGCCGTTCGCTCGGCGACCAGCGAAGCGCCCAGCGCCAGCGCTGCCAGGAACGCCATCACCGCGATCACCACGTCGAGCGGCGCGGCGCCTTTTTCACGCGGCATGATTCGATCCGTGGCGCTCATGGGCGCGGTGTCCTCAATTCGACCAGCCTGCCGTCCACCAGCCGCATCTCGCGTGCGCGGGTCTTCTCGACGAGCGTGCGGTCGTGGGTGGCGATAAGTACGGTGGTGCCCAGCCGGTTCAGTTCGCCGAAAAGGCGGATCAAGCGCGCTCCGATTTCGGGATCAACGCTGCCGGTAGGTTCGTCGGCGATCAGCAGGTCGGGCCTGGCCACCACCGCGCGGGCGATGGCGACGCGTTGCTGCTCTCCGCCCGACAGCGTCGGCGGCTTCGCTGTCATACGGTCACCCAGCCCCACCCAGGCGAGGAGTTCTTCGACGTCGTGGCTGTATTCGGATTCCTGCCGGCCGGCGATTCGCAAAGGCAGTGCCACATTGTCGAAGGCGGAGAGATGGTCGAGCAGGCGGAAATCCTGGAACACCACGCCGATGCGGCGACGCAAAGCCGGGAAGGCGCCGCGCTTGGTCGTTGCCAGATCATACCCGAACAGAGTGATGAGCCCGCGCGACGGCGGTTCGGCGATATCGATCAGCTTCAGCAGAGTCGTCTTGCCGGCGCCGGAAAGTCCGGTCAGGAAGGTAAACGAGCCGGCCTCCAGCACGAAGGTGACGTCGCGCAGAACTTCCGGCCCCGCAGCATAGCGCATGCCGACATTTTCGAAGCGAACCATGGGGCCGGACGTTAGAGCATGATCTCCTGGGATAGAAGCGCCTGCGCCGAGGGGATTTTGCGGTGTGGGCAGGAGAAGGGCGAAGCGCGTAGCGGGGACTAGGGGCGAGCCCTTCGACGAACCCACGACGCAAAAGCCCCCGGCCCTGCGGGTTGTGCGCCGGCGGGTGCCCGCTTCGTTGCGGCGCTCGACCGATGTCCCCGCATCGCTCTTCGCGCCGCGCCTGGCGGATCGCCTCGCCGGCGCGCAACGCAGATGTTTCTATCCCAGGAGATCATGCTCTTAAGCATTTTCCGGCAAATTATGCAGCGCCCGGGCGCGTTGCGCCCTATTTAATTTCTTGGCGCGCAAGGCGCGCCGGGCCGCGGAAAATGCGACCAAATCAAGAATCTAGAGTAATTCCCTGATGCAACCACTATCGCCGGACGGGAAGCTGCTTTCGAGCCTTGTCTGGACCTCGGTTGCCGCCTATTTTTGCAGGGTGGGACCTGATCGCCGCCGGGATGATTCTTACCTGTCCAGCTTGCTCTACGCGTTACCAGGCCGACGAGACCAATTTCTCGCCCGCAGGGCGCCATGTACGCTGCGCCAAGTGCGGCCATGTCTGGCATCAGTCCGCGCCCGAACCTGAAGGCGAACCCGAGCCGGTGATCGCCGCGCCTGAACCTGCACCCAGCACCTTCGAAGCCGCGCCTCGCCCGCAAGCCTATATGCAAACGCCCTCTTTCGCGGTCGCGTCGCAGGAGCAGGCGCCGAGGTCGCGTCCGCCATGGCTGGGGCGTCTGCTCTTGGGCGTGGGCTGGGCCGGGCTTGCCGCCATCGTCATCCTGATCGGCTGGACGGCGACCGTCTACCGCCAGCAGATCGTCAGCAAGTGGCCGCAATCGGCTTCGCTGTATTCTCCGTTTGGTGTCAAGACCAATACCAGCGGCCTGCGGTTCGACAATGTGGAATATCACCAGGAGACCGAGGACGGCCAACCCATGCTGGTGGTGACCGGCAAGCTGGTGAATATCAGCAGCCGCGAATTGTCGGTGCCGCAGATTCGCGTGACGCTCACCGACGATGACAAGCGCGAATTGTATCATTGGACCTTCGTGCCGGCGGTGATTACGTTGCGCCCTGGCCAGACCACGCGCTTCGTCACCCGCCTTTCGAGTCCGCCAGCGGCCGCGCGGCATCTCGACCTGCGTCTTGCAAAGGCCGGCGAGTGAAAGATCGCACATGCATCGCGAGGTTCTGTTTTCGGAGAGCCTGATCGCCGAACGCGTGAAGGCCATGGCGCATCAAATCGCCACGTCCCCCGTTAAACCGCATATCGCTTCGCCGATCCTGGTGGGCGCCTATGTGTTCGCCGCCGATCTCTTGCGCGCCCTGACGTATGAAGGGTATTCCTTGCCGACGGAATTCCTCTGGTTGCGCAGCTATGCCGGACGCTCCTCAACCAAGGCCGTGGCCGTTCTGGTTGGCCCCAATGAGAATTTCCGCGGCAAGAACGTGCTTCTGATCGACGGCGTGCTCGACGGCGGACACACGTTAAGAAAAGCGCGCGATCTGGTGCTCGACCATGGCGCAAGCAATGTGCAGTCGGTGGTGATGGTCGATAAGTTGCGTGCTGATGCCGTGGCCAAGGCGGATTATGCGGCCTTCACCGGCGTTTCGGATTTTATCGTCGGCTACGGCATGGACGATGCGGGCAAGGACCGCGCCCTTCCCTATATCGGCAAGGCGATCTGAATTCAGAACTGCTTCAACAGACGGTCGATGTAATCCAGCTCCTCTTTCGGCCGTCTTTGTTCGCCGGCACGCTTGCGCAATTCGTTGAGGATGTCGCGCGCGCGTTGCAGCACCGAAGCGTCCGGTATCCGCAGATCGCCGCCGGTGCCCGCACCGCGATTGCCCGCCGCGCGGCCAAGCGGATCCTGGCCGTCGCGGCCCTGCCGAGCCATGCCGCGCTCGCCGGCCATCGCTTCGGCGCCTTGGCGCAGCGCGTCGAGGATGTCCTTCTGCAGCGTACCGGCGCGGGGAAGATCGCCCAGGCCGAGCGCCTGCGCGGCATCACCCATCATTTTTTCCGCCCGTTGCAGATCGTTTTGCGCCGGGCCCTTCCCGCCCTTCTTGAGGATCGCGCCCAGATCGCTCTGCAGCTGGCCTTGTTGCCGCGCCAGGCCTTTGGGGCCGCCGTCCTTGGGATCGCCGGTGCCCTGGCTCTGGCGGAAGGTCTTGTCCAGCAGCATGCGCTGCTTGCCCATCAACTCGCTCAGATCGCGCAGGGCCTCGTCGTCGGCCGAGGTGCCTCCGCCGCCCGGGCCGTTGACGACCTGCAGATTCTCGATCAGCCCTTGCAGCAGCGCGAGCAGTTGCATCGCCTTGAGACGGTCTCCGCTTTGGGAAAGCTCCTCGATGGCCTTGAGCAAGGCGGCGAGATCCTGGGCGCCGAGGATCTTCGCGTTCGGATCGAGCGGCGCGCTGTTCTGCGGCGCGTTCTGCGCCAGCGCCTGAAGATAACGCTGCAGCAGATCCTGATAGCGCTTGAGTAGCGCATCGATCTCGCTCTGCGGCGCGCCTTGGGCCATCGCTTGGGACAAGGCCTGCTGCATCTGGCGCAATTGTTCGGCCATGGTGAGGATGCCGCCTTGCTCCACGGCGAGCGCCGTCTGCCACAACAGGTCCTCGACGCGTTCGATATCCTGCCGGTTCTTGGCGTAGTCCAGTCCCCAATAGGCGGAGCGCAACGCCAGATAGGTACTCATCGCGTTGGCATAGAACTTGTCCGGCGCCAGCGTCAGCGCGTCGAGCGTGCGCAGCGCTCGTCCGCGCGCCCCGGAACCCAGGCTGGCGAGATTCTGACGTTGTTCGATCAGCGCGCGGGCCAAGGGATCGGTGAAGATGCGCGCCGGCAGTCTGAAGACAACGCTATTGCTGGTCGCCGTTTGCCCGGCGGCGTCCGTGGCCTGCAGCGCGATGTCGACGTCGAGCCCGGCGTAAGGATGCTCGGTCAGATCGCGGAACACGGTCTGCGACACGGTCTTCGCCGAAGCCCCGGGCAATTGCAGATCGAGAACGATGGGATCGCCTTTGCGCCCGTGCGGGCGGATGATGGCGCGCGCGGCGGTAACCCCGTAATCGTCGCTGGCTTTGTAGGAAAGCCTCAGCGCCGCGCGGTCCGTCGCTGTCGGCGGCTCGGCGAAGGCGATGGTCGGCTTTTGATCGGGAATGATGGCGAATTTCCAGCTGCCGATCGTGTGTCCGCCCGCCCGCACCCGCACATGGGCATCGGCCCCAAGCGGTGCGCTCGCCGCGTATTCGCCGTCGCCGCCTTCGAAGCGCACGCCGTCCAGGGTGACCGACGGCGAATGGTCCGCGCCGTGAACCCTGAGATTCAAAACCGATCCCTGCGGCACCGAAATCACATACGGTCCGCCTTTCGCCAGATAGATCGGCGCCTCGCCGGTGTAGATCGGCGGATCGATCCAGGCATCCAGCGCGGCAACCGAATCCGCCGACGGCCCCAAGGCGGCGAACAGCCGTTGCTTCCAGTCGGAACCGGCCGCCAACGCGCCGAGCACGATCAGGACCAGAACCACGAAACGCAGGGCGCGCGGATCGCGTCGCGGCAGATCGGAGCGCGGCCAGGATAGGTGGATTCGTCCCAGCGTCCTGAGCCGCAGGCTGAGATGGGCGCGCCACAATTCTTCTGCGTATGGATCGCCGGCCCCCGCGGCCAACGCATCGTGGGCTTCGGAAATGGGACGGTGCCGGAGGGAACTGTCGCGTTCCAGCCGGCGGGCGGCGTTTTCCCAGCGAGGCCAGATGAAGCGCGTCAGGTTGAAATAAAGCGTCAGGCCGATGGCGGTGATGAGGCACGCCAGGATCAGCGCGTGCAGAATCCAGGGCAGCGGCGCGAAGGCGTCGAACAGCGCCGCGGCAAGACCCAGCCCGGCGATGCCGCTTGCCGGCCACAACAGCGGCCAGAGGCGTTCCCAGGCCAGGACCGCGCGGGCCGCAAAGACCAGCCGCTCGATGCGCCTAGCTTTCGAGCCAGTGGGGAATTCGGTCGGTTGCGAGTAGCGCGTCATCGTCCATTCGTGGCCGCACCACGGCCCATTCTGTGCCCTTCACCAGGATTTCCGGAGCGGGCGGGCGGGCATTGTAGGCCGACGACATGACCGCGCCATAGGCGCCGGCGGTCAAAATCGCCACCAGATCGCCGTCCTTTAACCGAGGCAGATCGCGGTCCGCCGCGAAAATATCCGAGGTTTCGCAGATCGGGCCGACCACGTCGTAGCGTTCGCGAAGCGTGTCCGGCTTCGGTTCTTCGACCGGCACGACATCGTGATAGGCGTCATAGAGTGCGGGGCGGACCAGATCGTTCATGCCGGCGTCGAGGATCAGGAAACGCTTGCGCTCGCCCGTCTTGGCATAGATCACGCGGCTCACCAGCACCCCGGCATTGGCGGCGATCATCCGTCCCGGCTCCAGGATCAGTTGCGCGTTGATGCCCATCATGAGCTTCGCCGCCATGGCGGCGTAAGCGGCGGGTTCGGGTGGCGGTTCGTTGTCGGTGCGGTACGGCACGCCGAGGCCACCACCCAGATCGACGCGGGAGATGGTGTGTCCGTCGCGGCGCAACTGGCCGACGAACTCGACCACGCGCGTGAATGCCGCCTCGAAAGGTGCGAGCGCGGTGATCTGGCTGCCGATATGCACGTCGACGCCGACGATCTCGACGTTTTTCAGTTTTTCCGCCAGGGCATAAGCTTGACGAGCGCGGCCCCAGGGAATGCCGAACTTGGTCTCCGCGTGTCCGGTCGAGATTTTCGCATGCGTCTTGGCGTCGACGTCCGGATTGATGCGGATGGTGATGGGCGCGCGCTTGCCCATGGATCGCGCTGCTTCGTCGAGCGCCTTCAGTTCGGGTTCGCTTTCGACATTGAACTGATAGATGCCGGCATCGAGCCCAAGGCGCATTTCGGCCCAGGTCTTGCCGACGCCGGAGAACACGATCTTTTCGCCGGGAATGCCGGCGGCCAGCGCTTTCTTCAATTCACCGCCCGAAACCACGTCGGCTCCGGCGCCGAGCCTGCCCAGTGTTTTCAGCACCGCGAGGTTGCCGTTGGCCTTTACCGAAAACGCGATCAGCGTGCCTTTAGGGAAGACATCGGCGAACACGCGGTAATGGCGTTCGAGGGTCGCCGTCGAATAGCAGTAGAACGGCGTGCCGACGGACGCAGCCAAATCCGCAAGATCGACGTCTTCGGCATGGAGCCGGCCGTTCTTGTAGGAAAAATGATTCATCGGCCGATCGGCGCAGGCGGTTTGGACGGGTCTTTGTCGCCCTTTTGCGTCGGATGTCCGCCAGGCTTGAGCAAGTCGTTTTTCACGCCGCAGCCCGAAGCGGAAAGCAGGAATGCGAACGCCAGCGCCAGACTGAGAGCAGTTCTCATTTCAGTTTCTCCCGCCAGAAAGCGATCTGTTCGCGCACCCGCGCCGGCGCAGTGCCGCCAAGGCTGATGCGCGACGCCACGCTGGTCTCCAGGCCGAGGACGGCGAACACGTCCTGGGTGATGGAGGGCTCGATCTTCTGCATTTCGCCAAGCGGCAGCTTGTCGAGGTCGACCTTCATTTCCTCGGCACGCTTGACGATCGAGCCCGCGATATGGTGCGCCTCGCGGAACGGTTTTTTCAACACACGCGCCAGCCAGTCGGCCAGATCAGTCGCGGTCGGATAGCCGGCGTTTGCGGCGGCGCGCATGGCGGCGGCGTCCACTTTCAGATCTGCGATCATCGCCGCCATGGCGGCCAGCGAAAGCTCCAGCGTGTCGGCGGCGTCGAAGACGCATTCCTTGTCTTCCTGCAGATCGCTGCCATAGGCGAGCACCAGACCTTTGACGACGGTGGCCAGCGCCACGAAATCGCCCAACACCCGGCCGGTTTTGCCGCGGATCAGTTCGGCCGCGTCGGGGTTGCGCTTCTGCGGCATGATCGAAGAACCGGTGGTGAAGGCATCCGACAGACGCACGAAGTCGAACGCGGGCGAACACCATTGCACCAGCTCGCCCGCCAGCCGCGACAGGTTTGTCGCCGCGATGACGGCCGCCGCCAGATATTCGAGCGCGAAGTCGCGCGCCGACACCGCGTCGAGCGAATTGCGCATCGGCCGCGCGAAGCCCAAAGCCTGCGCCACGGATTCGCGATCGATGGGAAAAGAAGTGCCCGCCAGCGCCGCCGCCCCGAGCGGGCATTCGTTCAGCCGCTTGGAGGCATCGGCGAAGCGGCTGCGGTCGCGCGCGAACATTTCCACATAGGCCAGGCAGTGATGGCCGAAGGTGATCGGTTGGGCGCTCTGCATATGGGTGAAGCCAGGCATGACGGTGGCGGCATGCTTTTCTGCCTGCTTCAGCAGCGCGCCCTGCAGCGCTTTCAAGCCCTCTTCGGCGCGCGCGCAGGCGTCGCGGAGCCACAGCCGGAAATCCGTCGCCACCTGGTCGTTGCGCGAGCGCGCCGTGTGCAGCCGTCCCGCCGCCGGGCCCGCGATCTCGGCCAGCCGTGCCTCGATGTTCAGGTGGATGTCTTCCAGCGCCCGCTGGAAGACGAATTTGCCCTCGGCGATCTCCCGGCCGATCGCGTCGAGCCCCTTGAGGATTGCGTCCGCATCCTCTTTGGAAATAATGCCCTCGGTCGCTAGCATGCGCGCGTGCGCGCGGGAACCGGCCAGGTCCTGCTCGGCCAGGCGTTTGTCGAAATCGATGGAGGGCGTTATGTCCTCCATGATCTTGGCGGGGCCGCCGGCAAAACGGCCGCCCCACATCTTGTTCGTAGCCATGAGGCACTCATGACGCTGCCCCGCTTTCGCCCCCTCACCATTGCGGTTGCGATCGGCGCGGCGGCGCTTCTGGTTGTTCTATATGGGATCACGACGCTTTCTGTCCACGCGCCGCCGGCCTCGCTGGCGCCGCTGAAGCTGACCCGTCCGGCGAAACCCGCGCCTTCCGTGGTTTTTGCCGGTGTGGACGGCAAGTTGCACACTTTGGACGAATTCAAAGGCCACCTTGTGCTGCTGAACCTTTGGGCGCCCTGGTGCGCGCCCTGCGTGAAGGAGCTGCCGGCGCTGGCGGCGCTGCAGAAAGCGCTGCCGCAGGACCGCTTCGCGGTGGTGGCCGTCGACGTCGGCCGCGACACGCCGGAGGAGGCCGGCGGGTTCCTCGCCGGTCACAACGCGGGCGCCCTCCGCGCCTATCTCGATTCGAACACCAGCCTGTTTCGCGCCTTCGGCGCCTATGGGCTGCCGCTCAGCGTCCTGATCGACGCCAAGGGCCGCGAGATCGCGCGCGCCGAGGGCCCCGCTGATTGGTCGGCACCGGATTCGTTGCGCTATCTGAAACGACTCGCCGAGCGCTGATCGTCCGACTGTATGTATTGACTTTTGTATGTACAAATGTCAGGGTTCCGGCACATGGAAAAGATCGCCGTAGCCGGTTTCGAATGGGACGAAGGCAATCTTGCGAAATGCGCCAAGCACGGCGTCTCGGTTGAGGAAATAGAAGCGTTCTTCCTCGCCGGGCCGGCGGTTGCGCCTGACCCGGCGCATTCGGCGGTTGAAGACAGGTTGATTGCCGTGGGGCGGACCTTGCATGGCCGGGCGCTATTTGTGGCTTTCACCGTGCGCGAGAAGCAGGGCCACGGACTCATCCGCCCGGTCAGCGCGCGATATATGCACAAGAAGGAAATCGAGGCTTATGAAAAAAAGAGTTCCCAAACTCAAAAGTGACAAAGAGGCCGAGGGGTTCCTTGATCAGGACCTCTCGGGGTTGGATTTTTCGCAATTCAAACCCGTGCGCTTTGAGTTCGAAAAGAAGACGGCGCGCGTCAACATGCGCCTGCCGCAGGCTTTGCTGGACGCGGTGAAGAAGCGGGCGACCTCGCGAAAGGTTCCCTACCAGCGCTTCATCCGCGAAGCGCTGGAGCAGGCGGTCGCGTCACGGAAGTAGAATTCGTCTACCGCGTCGGCACCGGGTGTTCGCCGCGGTAATCGTAGAAGCCGCGGCCGGTCTTGCGTCCCAGCCAGCCGGCTTCGACGTATTTCACCAACAGCGGGCAGGGCCGGTATTTGGAATCGGCCAGGCCTTCGTACAGCACCTGCATCACCGACAGGCAGGTATCCAGCCCGATGAAATCGGCGAGCTGCAGCGGTCCCATCGGATGGTTGGCGCCCAGCCGCATGGCGGTGTCGATCGCTTCGACGTTTCCCACGCCTTCGTACAGCGTGTAGACCGCCTCGTTGATCATCGGCAGCAGGATGCGGTTGACGATGAAGGCGGGGAAATCCTCGGCATAGGCGGCGGTTTTGCCGACACGCTTGACGATGTCGAGCGCCGCTTGGAAGGTCGCGTCGTCGGTGGCGATGCCGCGGATGACTTCCACCAGCTGCATCACCGGCACCGGATTCATGAAATGCAGGCCGATGAAGTGCTCGGGCCGGTCGGTCAAGGCGGCCAGCCGGGTCACCGAGATCGACGAGGTATTGGTGGCGATCATCGCCTTGTCGGACAGGCGCGGGCAAAGCTCCCGGAAGATCTTCCGTTTGACGGCTTCGTCTTCCGTCGCCGCCTCGATGACGAGATCGCGGTCGCGCATGCCTTCCAGGCTTTGCGAGGTATGGATGCGCGCGAGCGCCGGCTCGATCTCTTCTTCCTTGATGAGACCGCGCCCGGCCTGGCGTTGCATGTTCTTCCGGATGATGGCCGTAGCGCGGCCCAGTTGATCGGCGTTGATGTCCTCCAGAACGACATCGTACCCCGCCAGCGACAGGACGTGGGCGATGCCGTTGCCCATTTGACCTGCGCCGATTACCCCAATCCGCTCGATACTCATGCGTTGTGCCCTACGTTTGTCGGCTGTGGTTCAAGTGCCGAGCTTGGTCAGCTCTTCTGCCATTTCCGGTATCGCCTTAAAGAGATCGGCCACCAGGCCGACATCGGCGATCTGGAAAATCGGAGCTTCCTCGTCCTTGTTGATGGCGGCGATGACCTTGGAATCCTTCATCCCCGCCAGATGCTGGATCGCGCCGGAAATGCCCACCGCGATATAGAGATCGGGGGCCACGACCTTGCCGGTCTGACCCACCTGGTAGTGATTGGGAACGAAACCGGCATCGACCGCGGCGCGGCTGGCGCCGACGGCGGCGTGCAGCTTGTCGGCGATCTTCTCCAACAGCTTGAAATTCTCGGCCGATTGCAGGCCGCGTCCGCCGGAAATGACGATTTTCGCCGAGGTGAGTTCGGGGCGTTCGGATTTCGACAATTCCTCGCCGACGAATTTCGAAGTGCCGGGATCGGAAGCCGCCGCCACCTTCTCGATCGCCGCCGACCCCGTCTGTTCGGCGGGTTTGAAGGCCGTCGTGCGCACGCTGACGACCTTCTTGCCGGCGCCCGCCTGCACCGTCTGGATGGCGTTGCCGGCGTAGATCGGGCGTTCGAACGTGTCTGGGGTGACCACCTTCACGATTTCGGAAATTTGCGGCACGTCCAGTTTCGCGGCCACGCGCGGCAGGTAATTCTTTCCGTTGGTCGTCGCCGGCGCCAGGATGGCGTCGTACTTGTCGGCCAGCGAAAGGATCAGCACTTCCATCGTCTCTGCGACCATTTTGGCGTAGAGCGCATCGTCGGCGACGAGCACCTTCTCCACCCCGGCCAGCTTGGCGGCCGCCTCGGCGACGGCGCCGCAGTTCTGGCCGGCGACCAGGATATGCACGCCGGCGCCAAGTTGCGAGGCCGCCGTCACCGTCTTTGCGGTCGCATCCTTCAGAGTCTTGTTGTCGTGCTCGGCGATGACAAGACAGGCCATCACAGCGCCCCCGCCTCGTGTAGCTTGGCAAGGAACTCGGCCACGGTTTTCACCTTGACGCCCCCCTGGCGCTTAGGCGGCTCGCTGACCTTGAGCACTTTCAGGCGCGGGGCCGGGTCGACGCCGTAATCGGCGGGGGTCTTTTCGTCGATCGGCTTTTTCTTCGCCTTCATGATGTTGGGCAGCGAGGCGTAGCGCGGCTCGTTGAGGCGCAAATCCGTCGTCAGCACGGCCGGCAGCTTGACGTCCACCGTCTGCAATCCGCCGTCGATCTCGCGCTCGACCCTGGCGCTGGTCTCGCCCAGCTCCAGTCTGTGAGCGAAAGTCGCTTGCGGCCAGCCGAGCAGGGCGGCGAGCATCTGACCGGTCTGGTTGGCATCGTCGTCGATGGCCTGCTTGCCGGTGATGACCAAGCCCGGCTTCTCGACGTCACAGATGGCCTTGAGAATCTTGGCGACGGCAAGCGGTTCGATCTCGCCGTCCGTCTTGACCAGGATGCCGCGGTCGGCGCCCATGGCGAGCGCCGTGCGGATGGTCTCCGAAGCTTGGGCGGGTCCGATGGAGACGGCGATCACTTCGCTGGCCTTGCCTTTTTCCTTCAGGCGCACGGCTTCTTCGACGCCGATCTCGTCGAAGGGGTTCATGGACATTTTGACGTTGGCCAGGTCCACACCCGTTTGGTCCGCTTTGACGCGAACCTTGACGTTGTAATCAATCACCCGCTTCACGGGCACCAGAACCTTCATGGCGTTCGAGATTCCCTGAGTGAACGGCCCCGCAACGAGCAGTTTGTCTTAGGTACCCGCAAGGCTCACGGATACGCCTGTTTTGAGCCGCCCGGTCTTTGTGCGGCGCGAAAGCTAGGCCCGGCTCCGCCGCCCTGTCAACGAAGCGACATCCCGGTCGTTTGTGGGTGCCAAAGACGATGATGTCAGCTTGTTTTTGCACTGCAGCAATTGTCTGCGTCATTCCGCCGCAGGTCGCTATTTGCGAGTGTGCAGATAGGCCACCAGGTCGTCGATCTGCCGCTTGTCCGACAAGCCTGCGAACGTCATTCGGGTGCCCGAGACCAGGCGGGCCGGGCCCGAGACCCAAGCTTTCAGCTTGTTGTCGGTCCACACGATCCTGGAATTCTTGAGCGCCGACGAATAGGCGAAATTCGGCAGCGACGCCGCTTTGCGGCCGGCAACGCCGAACAGGTTGGGGCCCAGCCCATTGCCGCCGCCTTTATCCGCGTTGTGACACAGGGCGCAGCGCTGGAAGACCTCTGCGCCTTTGGCCGCGTTACCGGCGGCGAGCGTGTGGCCGCTTGCCAGCAAGACGGTGGCCGCAAGGATTATCGCCGGGAAACGCATCGGTTTCTCAGGCTTTGCTCAAGCCGCTCTTTGCCGTCTCGATAGCGGCGCGGAAGGCGACCGGATCGGCGATGTCGGGAATCGTGACGGCGTCGACGCCGGTTCCTTCGATGCGGATATGACCGTAACCCAGAATGCGGCCCCAGACATGCTGGGTGACTCTCACGCCCTCGATGTTCTGCAGCGCGATCTCGTTGGTGGTGAGCGAGAACAGCCCGGTCTTTTCCACAAATCTGTGGGTGGTGACGCCGAGCTCCGTCGTCCATTTGCGGATCATCATGGCGAAGAAGATCCAGATGCCGATCAGGCACCAGAACAGAAGGATCAACGCCGCGCAGGCCTTGAAGCTGTACCACCAGTGGAAATGCGCTTGGGCGATGATGCGCTCGTCTTTGCCGAGCGACTGTTCGATATAGGACATTGATCCTCTCCGTGGCTGCGCCCTACGCGCATTGCCAGAATGCCAGAAATAAGGGGAATTTGTGACACGATTCTGCGTGCCGCTGCGCTAATTCTCCCCGTGCTCGGGCAGCAGCACTTCGCGCAGGCCCTTGTGGTTGGGCTTGGAGATGACGTTTTCCTCTTCCATCCGCTCGATCAGCCGCGCGGCGCGGTTGTAGCCGATCTGCAGGCGGCGCTGGATATAGCTGGTGGTGGCCTTGCGCTCGCGCGCCACGATGGCCAGCGCCTTGTCGTAGAGATCGTCGCCGGATTCGCCGTTGCCGCCGCCATAGAGTGCGTAAGGATCGTCGTCATCCTCGTCGGGCTCTTCGGTGACCGCGTCGAGATAATCGGGCCGGCCCTGGGTCTTGAGAAACCGCACGACGTCTTCCACTTCGCGGTCGCTGACATAGGGGCCGTGTACGCGGCGGATGCGTCCGCCCGCCATCATATAGAGCATGTCGCCCTGGCCGAGCAGCTGTTCGGCACCCTGTTCGCCCAGGATGGTGCGGCTATCGATCTTGCTGGTCACCTGGAAGGAAATGCGGGTGGGGAAATTGGCCTTGATGGTGCCGGTGATGATGTCCACCGACGGGCGCTGGGTCGCCGCGATCAGATGGATGCCTGCCGCGCGCGCCATTTGCGCCAGACGCTGCACCGCCCCTTCGATCTCCTTGCCGGAGATCATCATCAGGTCCGCCATCTCGTCGACCACCACGACGATGTAGGGCATCGGCTCCAGCTCGAGCACTTCGTCTTCATAGATCGGCTTTCCGGTTTCGCGGTCGAAGCCCGTCTGCACCGTGCGTTTCAGGGTCTCGCCCTTGTCCTTGGCCTTGTTCACGCGCTCGTTGAAGGCTTCCACGCCGCGCACGGCGAGCTTGGACATTTTGCGGTAGCGCTCTTCCATCTCCCGCACCGCCCATTTGAGCGCGACCACGGCCTTGCGCGGATCGGTGACGACGGCGGCGAGCAGATGGGGAATGCCGTCATAGGCGGACAGTTCCAGCATCTTGGGATCGATCATGATCATCCGGCACTGGTCGGGCGGCAAGCGATAGAGCAGCGACAGGATCATGGTGTTGAGCGCCACCGACTTGCCCGAGCCCGTGGTGCCGGCGATCAACAGATGGGGCATCTTGGCGAGGTCGGCCATCACCGCTTCGCCACCGATGGTCTTGCCCAGCGCCAGGATCAAGGGCGCGCGCGCTTTCTCGTATTCGCTACTGGCGAGCAGTTCGCGCAGGTAAACCGTCGCGCGCGTCTGGTTGGGCAGTTCGATGCCCAGCACGTTGCGGCCGGGAATGGCGGCGATACGCGCCGCCACCGCGCTCATCGAGCGCGCCACATCGTCGGCCAGCGAAATCACGCGGGAGGATTTCACCCCCGCCGCCGGTTCGAATTCGTACAGCGTCACCACCGGTCCAGGCCGCACGGCAACGATGCGGCCCTTGACGCCGAAATCGGCGAGCACGGCTTCCAGCATGCGCGCGTTTTCTTCGAGCGACTCGTCGGAGAGCGTCGTCGCATCGGCGACGTGCCTGGGTTCGGCAAGCAGGCCCAGCGCCGGCAATTGGTAGTCGCCGGAGCCGAGACTCAGCGCGGGTTGGCGCGCGCGCTTGGCGATCGTAGCGGTCTTTCGCGTCTCTTCGCGGCGGACACGGTTTTCGCGCGTGCGCGCGGCCAGCGGTTCGGGGGCGATGTCGAGGCCGAAAACCCGTTCGTCTTCCACGTCCGGTTCGACGTCGCTGTCGTCGTCATAGGGCTTGCGCGCGAAGAAGGAAGGCATCTTCAGGAGCGAGCCGAGCCAATAGAGGAACGCGGGCACGTTCGCCCCCGCGCGCAGCAAGGGCTTCAGGCGCAAATCCGCCGCCAACAGGGCGAGCGACAGGCCTGTGAAGAACAGAACGACCGGCATCGCCCAGCCGATCCATTCCTGGTGATAGCTTTGTCCCACCCGCTCGGACAGAGCCACCACCGCGATCCCGATCATGCCGCCGGCGCCGGCCGGCAGGCTTTCGGGTCGTGGCAGGATTCCCAAGCCGGCCGCCAGCAAGACGGTGCCCAGCGGCCAAGCGAAGGCGCGCATCACGGCATGGCGAAGCGTGCGGCCCATCAAGGCGCGCGTGCCCCAGACGGCAGGCGGGGCAAGGAAGGCGATGGCCGCGAAACCGAAGGCCTGCAGCAGCAAATCGGCCGCGGTGGCGCCGATGGGACCCAGGAAGTTGGAGACCTCGTCGCCGTTGGCGTTGTTCAAGCTGGCGTCGCCAGAATCGTAGCTGAGAAGCGCAATCAGCACGGCAAAGGTGGCCAGGAGCACAAGCAGGCCGGCGCCCCGCATGACGAGAAGGCGCGAAAGCCGGCCCAGCGCGCGGCGCGCATCGGCCAAGGCATCCGCCATCACCGCATTGCGCGAGCGCGGTTGATACACGCCAGTCATCTGGTCGCGTCTCCTCTTGGGCACAGGATTCTGCCTGGCTTTCAATGCCCTCACAATGGTTGAGGAATGGTTGACGCCGAGGCCGGGCGTAAACGGAAAGATAGGACTTCTAGCCTCGGAGAGATTTCGCCCTCCGCAGATCCGCGCCTTCAGCGTCGATTAACCTCAACAAACTACTGATCTTCGCGTCCGATTTCACAGGAAATGTGTCGATGCCTCTTCCCATGTCAAAATCGGTGCGCGCACCAGTCGAGCAACTCTACCGTGCCATCATCAAGCATCACTTTCTGACTGATTCGCCGCCGCCGGAGGGGCCGATTCCGGAAGGGCGTTTTGGTTCGCAGCGTGTTCTGCCGCCGCTACTGAGCGAGATGGGCGTCGAAATCCGTTACCATTTGGCACGCGCTGAACCCTGGCTGCGCAACGGTTGGAAGGTGGTCACGCGCCGGCCGGATTTTTATCCGGAGGGCACGGTGATCGATGCTCCGGAGTTTTTCGCCGCCGCCGACCGCATCTTTGCCCAATACGGCGTTCTCGTTTCGCGTGGTGCGATTATCATTCCGCCTGCCGAAGCCGGCGAAATCGGCGTCAGCTATGGTTTTGACGGCACCAGCGGCAATGTCGAGATCAAGCTGTCCAACGTCACGAAAGTCACGACGGAGGTCTTGGCCGAGATCGAGCTTCGCAAATTGTATCTAGATTGGTTTCACTCCGGCAACCGCTGGATTTCGAACTACGACCGCTACGTTCTGTCGTTCGAAAGCACGACGCGCGGAAATTTCGAATATCACCATTGCGCGGCGTTGCGTCCCGGTTTCCTGCCGCCCGCTTTCGAAAACCCGCCCGAATCCGTGCCGCCGCATGTCGGCGTGCAGATGCGCAACATGCCGGAGCACACGACGCAGCATATGCGCAATAGCGATCCGCAATGGATGCTCGCGACCGCGAAAGAGATTGCCGACCATCTCGATCTGGATCTTCTCGTCTACGGTCATCCGAATGGCTGCGTCATCCCGGAAGAGGGTTACAAAACCACATGGAATCCAGCCCGCCCCGACAAGCATTTGGCGCGCGAGCTTGGTTATCTGAAATCGTGCCGGCTGATGCTCTCGCCCGACAGTGGCTTGGCCGACCTGATGGCATGGCTCGAAATTCCGACCTTGCTCGAAAAGGTGCTCCATCCTGGCGAGTTCACGTGTTTGGCCGCAGGCTTTCGTCCCAAGCTGCGCGCCGTGGACCGTATAAGGCCTATCGGCGCGCAAGCGGACGAGTTGCTTGCGGTCGAAGGCTGCGTGCTTCCCGATGACAAACCGCCGCCGGATTACATCGATCCGCGCAGGTTTCCTTGGGAACCATAGACAAAAGTGCGTCCGCCGCCCGCGTATCACCGTGAGGTCCTGCCACCATGCTTGTTCGTATCGACCTTTCAATTGCCGAGGTGCTCGATCGCATGACGATCTGCGAAGTCAAACTTGCTCATATCGACAACGCGGCGAAGCGGTGCAACATCAGCAACGAACTGGAGCAGCTCAAGCAGCAAATGTCGGCAGTCGCGCTGCCGCAGTCCGCTCTCGATCTGGTCCCTGCGCTTCGTGAGTCGAACGACGAGAACTTCCGGGAGATCGACAACGTCTTCGCCTGCGAAGCGGTGGGCGATTTCGGTCCTGCCTATGTGCGCGCTGCAAGGGCAGCCTTCATCGCCAATGCCGAACGCGCGCGGATCAAGCGGCGGATCAATCTGTTGCTGGACTCTGAGATCATCGAGGAGAAGACCTATTAACGCCCCCTTCACACTGGCTGCGGCCCGTGCCGTCATCGTCACTTCGATCAACCCGCCGAACACAGTCATGCAGGCGCTTGCGGACGGGTTGGCACCCGGTGCCGGCCGGCTCGTCGTTGTCGGCGATACCAAATCCCCCGCCGAGTTTCGCCTTGCGGGCGCGCGCTTCTTCAGCATCGAGGAGCAACGCGACAGCCGCTTTGCGTTTGCAAGGCTTTGCCCCACGCGTCATTACGCGCGTAAGAATCTCGGCTATTTGCTGGCGTTGCAGGACGGCGCTTCGTTGATCCAGGAAACCGATGACGACAATATGCCGGTCTCCGGCTTTTTCGATCCGGTCGAGCGTCATGTCAGCGTGCCGGTGCTGAGGAATGTCGGCTGGACCAATATCTATCGCTATTTCTCCGACGCCGCGATCTGGCCGCGCGGATTGCCGCTTGACGAGATACACGCCGAACTGCCCGCCTTCGACAGTCTGCCGACGCAGAAGGTCGACTGCCCGATCCAACAGGGACTTGCCGACGGCAACCCGGACGTCGATGCTGTCTTCCGGCTGGTTTCGCCGATGGATGTGCGCTTTCTGCCTGGGCGGCGCCTCGCGCTGGGGCGTGATGCCTGGTGTCCGTTCAACAGCCAAAACACGATCTGGTTCGCGGATGCGTTCCCTCTGCTCTATCTGCCGGCTTATTGCAGCTTCCGCATGACTGACATCTGGCGCAGTTTCGTCGCCCAGCGGATCGCATGGGAAAACGACTGGGCCGTGCTGTTTCACCATGCGACGGTGTGGCAGGGGCGTAATCCGCATGACCTGATGCGCGATTTCGTTGATGAGATCCCCGGCTACGTCAATAACAGAAGAATTGCGACGGCGCTTTCAGAACTCAGGCTGACGCCGGGGCAGGGCGCACTCGCCGGCAATCTTCTGCAGTGTTATGGCGCGCTGGTCGGGCTTGGTATTGTCGGCGAGCAGGAATTGCCGCTGCTGCGCAGTTGGCTCTCGGATATAGGGCTGTAACGGTCTGCTCATGGCGTTTCGCCGCTCAAGATTTCGACCATCCTTTCGAGTGCCTTCATAATGGTTGATAAATCGTTGACGAGCGCCACGCGGATATACGGAAATCCAGGATTTGTGCGGGGTTTTCCAGGATCAATTTCTCGTCCCATGTAAGCGCCCGGCAGCACGCGTACTCCGCCCTCGTGCCACAGTTTGAGCGCTGTCTGCTCGCCGTCGCCGACCTCGAGCCAGAGGAAGAAGCCCCCTTCCGGCAGGCGAAAGCCCGCGCGGTTGACGAGCAGGCGCTCGGCCAATGCAAAGCGCTCGATAGTGCGCGCGCGGTTCGCCGCGACATGGGTTTCGTCGCTCCAGGCGGCCGCTGAAGCCGCAATGATCGGCAATGGCACCTGCGGTCCGGCATAATTGCGCAGGCTGTGGAACTTTGCCATCAGCTTCGCGTCGCCTGCGACCATGCCCGAGCGTAATCCGGGCAGGCCCGAACGTTTCGACAAGGAATGGAAACTAAGCAGGCGCTCGAAAGGCGCGCCGCGCACGCTGAGGGCCCCGACAGGCATCCTGTCCCGATAGATGTCGGCATAGCATTCGTCGGCGAACACCGTGAAATCGTATTTGTCCGCCAGTGCGAACAGCGTTCGCCAATAATCCTCGTTGGCACATGCCCCTTCCGGGTTCGACGGCGAGCACAGATAGGCGGCGGCCGTACGCTCCAGGATGGCTTTGGGCAAGGCCGCGAAATCCGGCAGGAATCCCGTGGCGACGTCAGCGCGCACGAACACCGGCTCCGCGCCGCAGGACAGCGCGGCGGCGGCGTAGCATTGGTAGAACGGATTGGGTAGCAGGATGACGGGGCGGCTGCCCGCCTTGCTCTCGGGCGTGACGACGAAGGGCGCCAGAAACAGCCCCTCGCGGGTGCCGCTGAGCGGTAGCACGGCCGGAGCGACGCTCGACAAGGCGAAGCGCCGCTTCAGCCAGTCCGTCGCCGCCTCGCGCCACTCCTGCGTTCCATTGATCGGGGGATAGACGCCGAATTTGTCCGCATGACGTGTGATCGCCTCGGTCACAAACGCAGGCACGTCGCCTTGCGGATCGCCGACCGCCAGGCTGATGGGCGGCTGGCCGGGCGCAACCTCGTCCAGCAGCGTCGCCAGCTTGGCGAAGGACGAAGGCGGAAGTTGTGCAAGGCGGCCTGGAAGGACGGGCATCAGGGATCAGGGATCGGATTTCGCCTTATCTGATACCTGATCCCCGATCCCTGTCATCTGGAAACAAAAGGGGCGCTCCTTGCGGAGCGCCCCAGTTCTAGGAAGAGACGGTATACGGAGGGATCAGCCGTGAACCGTTTCGCCGTGGAGGTTGATATCGAGGCCCTCCACTTCGACCTCCGGGGAGACACGCAGGCCGATGATCATGTCGATCACTTTCAGGATGATGAAGGTTCCGACGCCGCAGAAGATGAACACGGCGCCGACGTCCTCGAGCTGGATCCACATCTGCCCGAAATTGCCGTCGATCAGCCAGCCGTGTGACGCCGAATTGATGGCGTTGGAGGCGAAGGCGCCCGTGAGCATAGCGCCGAGCGCGCCGCCTACGCCGTGCACGCCCCAAGTGTCGAGCGCGTCGTCATAGCCGAGCAGCTTCTTTACCCACACCGACGCGACGTAGCAGACGACGCCCGCGGCCACGCCGATGATCAGCGCGCCCACCGGATTGACGAAGCCAGAAGCCGGGGTGATCGCCACCAACCCGGCCACCGCGCCGGAGATCATGCCGAGCACCGAAGGCTTCTTCGCGATGAGCCATTCCGAGAACATCCAGCCGAGCGAGGCGGCAGCCGTGGCGATCTGGGTCGCGGCGGCGGCCATGCCGGCGTTGACGTTGGCGGTGACGGCGGAGCCCGCGTTGAAGCCGAACCAGCCGACCCACAGAAGCGAAGCGCCGATGACGCTGAACACCAAATTGTGCGGCGCCATGTTCTCGGTGCCGTAACCAAGGCGCTTGCCGAGCATCAGGCAGACGACGAGGCCCGCGGTTCCGGCGTTCAGATGCACGACGGTGCCGCCGGCATAGTCGAGCGCGCCGGCAGTGCCGAGCCAGCCGCCGCCCCATACCCAATGGGCGATCGGGCAATAGATGAACAGCAGCCACAATCCCATGAACCACAGGAAGGCGGAATACTTCATGCGGTCGGCCAAGGCGCCTGCGATCAGCGCCGGGGTGATGATCGCGAAGGTCATCTGGAAGAACATGTAGACCGACTCAGGGATCGTGCCGGCCAGCGGACTGACGGCGTTAAGCCCCATCGGTTTCAGGAACAGATAGCCGAAGCCGCCGATAACCTGGTTCCAGCCGGCATCCGGGTTCGGCGTGAAGGCGATCGAATAGCCGATGATCATCCACAGCACGGTGATGACGCAGGTCGCTCCGAAGCTCTGCGCCATGGTGGCGAGCATGTTCTTCCTGCGCACCATGCCGGCATAGAACAGGGCCAAACCCGGAATCGTCATCAACAGCACGAGCGCGCTGGATGTGATCATCCAAGCCGTGTCGCCCGAGTCGATCTTCGGGGTGGCGGCAAAGGCGCTCCCCGCCGTCGCGACCAGCGTTCCGACACTTGCCAGCGCAACCAGCGCCGCTTTCTTCAAATTCGAGATATTCATCCTATTTTCCCCTTGTTGATCCCAAGCATGTTTCAGACGCGTCCTTCACAACGCGTCGCCGTCTGTTTCACCGGTACGAATGCGAACGACCTGTTCGAGAGGCGTGACAAAGATCTTGCCGTCGCCGATCTGGCCGGTTTTGGCCTTGGAGGTAATCGCCTCGATCACCGCATCGACCATCTCGACCTTGACGGCGACTTCGATCTTGAGCTTGGGCAGGAAGCTGACCGCATACTCCGCGCCGCGGTAGATCTCCGTGTGCCCCTTCTGACGTCCGAAGCCTTTGACTTCGGTGACGGTCATGCCTTGGACCCCAAGTGCGGATAGCGCCTCGCGCACCTCGTCGAGCTTGAATGGTTTGATGATCGCCATGATCAATTTCATCACCGGTACCCCGTTTTGCTTTGGCCTCTTAGCGCTTCATCAAGAACCGTGCCGCGTCCGCGCGATTGAGTAACTGTTTGGAAATAAAGGTATTTTCTGAGAATCTAGACGACCTGCCTAGAAGACCACAGGGTTGAATGCACAAATACTGTGCTTCGTTCAGATAGTGCCTAGAAATCGGGCATTGACCGATGGCGTTCTGCATGGGAAGCGAAGCCATGACGAAAACGCTCGACGTGGTCATTGGCGGCGGCGGGATGGTGGGCTTGGCACTGGGCATTGCCCTGGCGAAGGGCGGGCTCGAGGTCGTCGTCGCCGATCCGGTGCCCGAGGCCGACGCGCTCAGCGCCGGCTTCGACGGACGGGTGTCCGCGCTGGCCTTTGCCTCGGTGCGGATGTTCAAGGCGCTGGGCATTTGGCAGGCTCTGGCGGAATACGCCCAGCCCATCGACGACATCCTGGTGACGGACGCCAAACTGGGCGGCGCGCCTTCGCCTTTTTCACTGCATTTTGATCATCGCGAGCTGGGCGCGCCGCTTGGTTACATCGCCGAGAACCGCCATATCCGGCAGGCCTTGTTCGCGGCGGCGCGCGGCGTGCCGAACCTGAAGCTGGTGGCGCCGGTGGCTCTGGTCGGTTTGAAAACGGATGCGAACGGTATCGACGCCAGCCTTGCAAACGGCGACTGTATCCGTGCGTGCCTCGCCGTCGCTGCCGACGGGCGCGACTCGCCCATCCGCGCCTCCATGGGCATCGGCGTGGTGAGCTGGTCCTATCCGCAATGGGGCATCGTCGCGACCGTCCATCACGAGCGTCCGCACAAGGGCGTGGCCTACGAGCATTTCCTGCCGTCGGGGCCGTTCGCCATCCTGCCGCTGACCGGCAACCGTTCCTCGCTGGTCTGGACCGAGCGTCAGGACATCGCCCCGGGCATGATGAATTTGCCCAAATCCGATTTCGACGCCGAGATCGCGCGCCGTTTTGGCGCCCATCTGGGCAAGACGCGTTGCGAAGAATTGCGCTGGTCCTATCCGCTGCGCTTCCATCTGGCGCGCTCTTATGTGAAGCCGCGCTTCGCGTTGGCCGGCGACGCCGCGCACGGCATTCACCCCATCGCGGGCCAAGGCCTCAATCTTGGTCTCAAGGATGCGGCCGCGCTGGCCGACGTCGTGCTGGAGTCCGCTTCGCTCGGCCTCGATTTGGGCGGGCTCGATGTCCTGTCCCGCTACGAGCGCTGGCGGCGCTTCGATTCCTTCACTCTGGCGATGGCGATGGACGGCTTGAACCGCCTGTTCTCCAACGACATAGCGCCGCTGCGGCTGGCCCGCGATCTCGGCATGGGGATCGTCGATCGTATCGGACCCATGCGACGCTTCTTCATGCGCCGCGCCGGCGGCGACGTCGGCCGCCTGCCGCGCCTGATGCGGCCAGAAACCGCCTGAATCCGGCTTTTTCGGTTAGGGCGTATCACCCCGCCCATTGCGATCTGACGGTAATACAATCTATACGATTATTATTGAATCGTTACAGCCGGAGGTTTTAGAACCCTCCACGCAAGGAAAGGCAATCCCATGAGGAAAACACTATTGATGACCGTCGCGGTCGTGGCGCTAGGCGTCGCCGGCGCCCAGGCGGAATCGCTCACCGAGTTCTTCGCCAAGAGCGATCTGACCGCTTTGGCCAAGAGCAATACGGTCCTGAATCTGGAGGCACAAAGCACCGCCAAGAAGGTGAAGGACGATGTCGACACCTACGACGATTTCTTCCTGATCAACGGTGAGGGGAAACTGGTTGTCAATTTCAACCACGCTTTGAAAAACAAGGGCCAAAAAAGGCTTCCAGGCTGGGTGGGCGTCTCGAAATACAACAACCACACCATCACCGACGATATCCAGACCGGCTGGAACGTGGTGAAGGCGAAGTACGCCCTTACGGACGGCGTTGCGCATGTTGTGGTCTACAAAACGCTCAACGCGCAGCCGCCGCGTTTCGTCTACGACTTTGCGGTGCCGAACGAGCCGGGCGGCACTATGTGCCAGGAGTATCTCTATCTGCCAGCCAGCAGGGAGGTCGAACCTGGCATGCCGACCGGCTGCTATTGGAGCCTCAAAGATTTTCCGACTGCCGCACTCGGTTCGGTCGGCAAATCGAAGAAATAGCGGCCGCCCCGGGGAGGACGGTCTCCCCCACCGTCACTCTCTCCCCAACTTCCCGTCGCCCTTGCGCGCCGCAAGGGCGGCGGGTAGTTCCATGTAGAATCTGCGGGCGAGCGTGCGCACTTTCTCCTCGCGCACGCGTTCGGCCTCGCGCCGGACCGCGAAGCGCTCGCCTTCGAACAGATAGCGCTTGACGGGCCCACCGGTGCGTTCGTCGCGCACTTCGATTTCGCCGATCTCTTCGACCTGTTCCTCCGCGATGCGCAGCGTGTGGCGGAAATGAGCTAGGCTGTCGGAACGGTCGCGTCGTTCGCTTTCGATGCGCGCGCGGTTCTGAGCGTCGAAGCGCATGACCGCGGCGTAGATCGCCGGCCAGAAGCGGTAGAACAAGAGGCCCGCGATGATGAAGGCGGTCGTGGTGAAGAGATTCCAGAACATGCGGGACCCGGCATTTTGCCTTTGAAGTATAGGCCCGACTTTGCCTTTCGAGTAGGCGCCGGGATGGTCGGCTAGTCGACCCTCAGAGCGGCGATCGCTTGCGCCAGCGCCACCGTGCGTTTGGCGCCCTCGGCGTGCAGCAGCTCAACCATGCGCCCGTCGAGTTTGATCGCGCCTTTGCCCCTGTTCTCGGGCGCAGCGAAGGCGGCAATGATTTTCTTTGCCGCGTCCACCTCTTCGGGCGAGGGCGCGAAGGCCCCATTGCAAGGTTCGATCTGGCTCGGATGGATCAGCGTCTTGCCGTCGAAACCGAAGCTTTTGCCTTGCACGCAGGCGGCGGCGAAGCCCTCGCTATCTGCGATGTCGTTGTAGACGCCATCGATGATGGCAAGGAAGTGCGCCCGCGCCGCCAGCACCGACAATCCCAGCGCCGCCGCCAGATTGAGCCGGTCCTGCGTATGGACCCCGCGGATTTCCTTGATCAGATCGTTGGTGCCCATCACCAGACAGGCGAGCCGACCGCCGGCCAAAGCCGCGATGTTCAAGATTGCCAGCGGGGTTTCCACCATGGCCCACAGCGCGAGCGACAAATCGCATCCGGCGTTCGCCAATCGCTCTTCGACGGCGCGCAGATCGTGGGGCGTCGAAACCTTCGGCACCAGGATCGCATCGGGTTTGGCCGCCGCGGCCGACAACAAGTCTTTTTCGCCCCATGGCGTCGATAGCGCGTTGATGCGCACGATGACTTCGCGCTTGCCGAAGCCCGCTTTCACCGCCTCGCACACCTGTGCGCGGGCCGCCTCTTTCGCATCGGGCGCGACCGCATCTTCCAGATCGAGGATCAGCGCATCCGCCGGCAGCGTCCGCGCTTTTTCCAGCGCGCGCGCATTGGAGCCGGGCATATAGAGCACGCTGCGGCGCGGGCGGATTTCGTTCACGGCGGCAGGTTCAGTGGTGCGGGTTCACAACGCGACGGATCTTTTCATATTCCTGATCCGGGTCGCGAATGTCGCGGATGCTGACGCCGCTGGCGGAGACGTTGCCGAATCCGAGAGCGCTGAAAGAATTTGTTTGCGGCGAGGAGCCCGTCGCCAAGGTCGCCAGATAGATCGTGCCCAGGCCGCACATTCCTTGGAGAAACCCTTTGTGGAGGGTGATCTCCCTCACGTCGCTGTAACGGACCTCTTTCTTGTTGACCGAGAAAAAGCCCTCTTCGAGTTCGAGATGGTCGTCGAAGAAGCGGTATTCGGCGCGTGCGTAATTCAATCTTTTGCCAAAATAGGCGACGAGCGGAACCCCGAAGAAGGCCAGCGTCCCGAAGAACCTAATCCCCGGGCCGGTGAAGAAGGCCGATGCGTCGAAGTCATCAGCATCAGCAGAAAGGGAAAGCAGTGCCTGGGTGATTCCACCGAAGAACAAGGCCGCCCAGACCGTCAGGAACAATTGCAGCGGCAATTGCACCAGCAGGGTGATCCAGCCGATGAATACCGGCTTGAGCGAAAAGTTCATGCCGCCTCTCCAATCTTGCTTTTGCTCACACGGCCCTTTTCAAGAGTTTGCGGTTGACCAGGCACTCGGCGATCTGCACCGCATTGAGCGCCGCGCCCTTCCGCAGATTGTCGGAGACCACCCACATGCAAAGCCCGTGCTCGACGGTGGGGTCCTTGCGGATGCGGCTGACATAAGTGGCGTCTTCGCCGGCGCATTCGATGGGCGTGATGTAGCCGCCGTCCTCGTGCTTGTCGACCACCAGAACGCCCGGCGCCTCGCGCAGGATCGCGCGCGCCCTCTGCGCGGTGATCGGTTTCTCGAATTCGACGTTCACTGCCTCGGAATGGCCGATGAACACCGGCACGCGCACGCAGGTGGCGTTCACTTGGATGTCGGGATCGAGAATCTTCTGCACCTCGACCATCATTTTCCACTCTTCCTTGGTGTAGCCAGAATCGAGGAAAACATCGATGTGTGGGATGACGTTGAAGGCGATCTGCTTGGTGAACTTCACCGTTTCAATCGGATCGGCAACGAAAACCGCGCGCGTCTGGCGGAACAATTCGTCCATCGCGTCCTTGCCGGCGCCCGAAACCGATTGATAGGTCGCCACCACCACGCGTTTGATCTTGGCTTCGTCGTGCAGCGGTTTGAGCGCCACCACGAGTTGCGCCGTCGAGCAATTGGGATTGGCGATGATGCCCTTCTTGATGCCGTCAAGCGCCGCGGCATTCACTTCGGGCACGACCAGCGGCACGTCGCGGTCCATGCGCCAGGTGCTGGAATTATCGATGACGATGGCGCCTTGGGCGGCGATCTTCGGGGACCATTCCTTGGAGACCTTGCCGCCCGCGCTCATCAGAACGACGTCGGTGCCCTTGAAATCGTAGAAGTCGAGCGCCTTCACCTTCAACGTCTTGTCGCCGAACGAGACCTCCTTGCCGACGGATTTCGTCGAGGCCAACGCCACGACTTCGCTCACGGGGAACTGGCGCTCGGCCAGCACGCTCAGCATCTCGCGTCCGACATTGCCGGTCGCGCCCACGACGGCGACTTTGTACGACATGACACCTCGGTCCTTAACCACTCCGGCGAAGATCGCCGGGGCGGGCAGAAATACTAGAACGGATGGGGCCAGAAAAGGCCAGGAAAGGGCAGGGCGGCTATTCGTCCGGGTGCCAGCGCAGCTGGATTTCGGCCCTGTTCTTGCGGACGGTGCCGGCGATGGTCGGCCCGCCTTCGTCCGTGGTTGCCAGGGTTTCTTCGAACATGTCCCAGCGCCCGTTGTGAACGCCCAGCCAATGGCCCAGCGCGTCGCCCAGAAATTTGTCCTGCACCCAGAATGCGTCGTGGGACGGCGGTGACAGCTTCTCGGGGGCCGCGGCTGCGGCCTTGTGGGTGTCTGGAGGCAGGCGCAATGGAAGGGCGCGGTCGCTCGGCTCCTCTGCGGAAGCGGCGGTGGCGAACAACACAAAGACGGCGATCAGAAGTGTGCGCATGGTGGCCTCACCTTGGGGAAGACTAGGCGTTTAAGCTGAATGTTTCGTTGAGGGAGGGGCAAAATTCGTTCTTAACAGTGCGGCAGCGGAGGATTCGCAGAAATCTCGGTGGCGATGCTATGGTCCCGGCGGAAGTCGAAAAAGGCGTTGGAGTTCATCGGTATGGACAATAGAAGAAAGCTTATAACTGGCAGCTGTGTGCTCGCGCTTTGCTTGGCTGCAACCGCTGGGGCCGAGGCCAAGAAAGCGCTGAAATGCGCCAATCCGGCGGAGGTGACGGCCATGCAGGCCTCGGCCGTCCAGCAGGAGCTGATGGATGCGGCCCTGACCTGCGGAGAGGCGGCCCAGACCAATTATAACGCCTTCCAGACGAGTTTCGGGCCTGAGCTGCGCCGCTCCGACAAGACGCTGCTTAAGATGTTCCGCCGCGTTCTGGGCTTCAAGAAAGGCGATGCGGCCTACAATCTGTACAAGACCGAGCTGGCGTCGAAGGCGGAACTGCGCCGCCTGCACGGACACCAGGATTTCTGCACCGCGGCCAATCTGGTGATCACCGCGGCGCTGGCGCCCGAGCGGCCCAGCCTGAACGATTTTGTGAGCGGCATTCAGGTCAGAGACATCGAGGGCCCTGTCGCGAGTTGCCAGGTGGAGGTGGCGGTGACGCTGCAAGGCGCTATGGCGGGCCCCGATATCGTTCCCAAGCCGAACCCGCTGCGAGTCGCAGCGTTGACGCCGCCCGTGGTGGCGCCTGCGGCCGTCGCCGCGCCGGAACAGACGCCGGTTCCGCTCGCGCCTGTCAAGGCAGAGCCCAAGGAAGAAAAGAAATCCGGCTGGTTCTCCGGCCTCTGGAACTGACGCCGGTCGGCGTATCTTCCCTCATTTTGGATTGCCAAACCCGCTTTGCTCGTCACGACCGGGCTGGTGAGCGGTCGGTCATGGCGGATCCCAAAACCGAACGCGCTCTGACCGGCAAACGAAAAGGGCGGGCCAACGCCCGCCCTTTCCATATTCAACTCTGGTTCGCCTTATTAGCTGCCCAGATCGATGACCGCACGACGGTTCTGAGGCTCGCGCACGCCCGGGCCCGTCGGAACGAGCGGATCGTGGAAGCTCTTGCCTTCGATGGCGATCGCCGAGCTGTCCATGCCTTCGCGGACCATTTCGTCCTTTACGGCTTCGGCGCGGCGCACTGACAGCGCCTGATTGTACGTGTCTGAGCCAACCGTGTCGGTATGGCCGGTGACCTGTACCTTCACGTAGCCGCACGACACTACCTTGGTCGCCTTCACCGCTTCGGCAACCACAGCTTCCGCGGCTTCCGTCAGGTTCGACTTATCGAAGTCGAAGAAGACGATGTACGTCTTCACCGGGCAGGGTGGCGGAGGAGGAGGTGGCGGGGGAGGAGGTGGCGGCGGCGGCACCGCATAACAGCAATAGAAACGCACGCCGATCAACACGGCATCTTCGGTCAGATCCTTCGGCCTCACCGTGTAACTCACGAAGCTCGTATTGTAGTCCGTGTCGACTGACAGGTTGCGATGGCGGTAGTCGAGATAAAAGTCGGTATTATCGGAGACCGAATAGTTCAGGCCGATGATGCCCTGCCAAATGAAGCCCGTATGCGCCCCGGCGATATAGTCCAACATCGTGCCGGTATCATATAAATGCAGATTGGCACTACCGATGCCGATGCCGCCGCCGAACGCTAGGTCCCAATTGGGGCTGAGCTGAGCGTCGTACAGGACGTTGACGATGTCCGACGTGATCGCAGCATGGCCCGCCGCGGTCGGGACTGAACTGTCACTGACGCTGTGCGTCGTGTAGCCGATTTCGTCTTCGATGCGGACCCGGTTGTCGAACCGATAGCCGACCGTACCGATGAACAAGGCCGAAGCGCTGGTACCTGCCTTATAGTCGATCGGACCTGGCAAGAATTCCACCGTCACCTTATTCAAGTTGTCCCAGCCGACACCTAAACCGACATACCAGCCGGTAGCATCACTCGCAGCTGCCGGGACGGAAAGTGCCAGCACCGCAACGCCTGCCAAGGCGATCGAACGAAGTTTCATTTTCCACCCTCGCTTCAAAATAAGTCGATGGGCGATAATCCCCCCACCGCGACCTCAGACATTACAAACGTATACAACATATAATGGCGAATTTGGAGGCCATTTGTCTATCCACGGTCTTATCCTTAATGGCTCCGACGTGGATTTAACCTGTGTCTGTGACCAGCCTGCAACAGAATGGCGAACTTAGAAAAATACTTTTCTGCGACTTGTTAATAGGAACGCATAGCGCCCTGGCAAGAAGCGTAACGAATCCGAGGCGTTCTGCTCGAATTGGCGCAGGAGTTCCGCGCGCGGCGTCACGTGAAATAGCCTCAGCCAGGCCTGTAGGATTGCCCGGCCGACGCGGCCCAGTCCGGTCAGGTCGCCGAAGTCCACAATATGGATGCGCCCGGTTGCGGACAGGACCGAGGATGCCGCCCTAAGAGCTTGTTTCCACTCTGGAATCATCGATAGGCTATAGGAGAAGACGCACACGTCGAAGGCCTCGGTTTGGCCGAACATCGCGGGCGACAGGTCCTCGGCGTAGCCATGCGCCAGTCGGATGCGCGTCTCCAGGCCGGCCCGGTGAACGGCATCGGCGGCGGTCTTGAGCATCTCCTGCGAGGCGTCCAGCCCGAACAGCCGCGTCTGTGGGTAGCGCCGGGCGATGCGAATGAGGTTGCGCGCCGTTCCGCAGCCCACTTCCACCAGCCGGTCGCCCGGACGCAAATCCAGCTCGCGGATCAGCCTGTCGCGTCCGAAAAGATAATATTTCCTTGTGAAATCATAGATATAGCGTTGACGCCGATAGACCTGGTCCATCAGCACGGCATGGCTTCTTGCTTGCGCGTCGGTCAAAAAACAGCCTCAGGACGGCGGCCGGCGGACATAAACATGAAAACCGCCATAGATCGAAGAACGATCTTGGGTGTGGAAGGCGCGGCTTTCCTCTTCCAGGTAAAGCCAGGGCGCCAGCAGTTCCGCCGGCAGCTTGCGCGGCAGGGGCGATTCGGCGCCTGCCGTGCGGAAGATCACGCGGGCGTCGCCGGCGTCGGCGGTGCGATCGATCTCGGCCCACAGCGAAGCAAGCTGGGCGGGGCTCATCCAGTCCTGCGCGTCGAGCAGCACATAGCGGTGCAGCGACTGCGCGTTCTGGCGCCTGAGGAAATCGGTGAGGGAGGCATGATGCACCTCCACCTTGTCGATCCGTGTGCGGATTACCTCGTAAACCTCGCGGCGCAAATAGGCCGGGACCGCTTCGCGGTTGGTCAGGTCGTAGCCCCGCCCGAACGCCTGCCAGGCGAAATAATTGTCGTGGATCGGGAAATCGCAGGCCAAGCGCTCGACGCGTTCGCGCAGCACTGCGATCGCGTTGCCGCCGGTGGCGGACACCAGTTCGTCGTACTGCGCCGGCGGAATGCCCAGGGCGTATAGCGAAACCGGGCTTTTCGACAACAGGCGGATCGACCTGTAATCGAACAGCGGCGCGATCAGGCGTTCGAAGGCGGCGCGCTGTTCTGCCAGGGTGCGCGCCAGCAGGATGTGCTCGAGTTTCTTGCCGTGCAGCTTCGCCACCGCGTGCAGGATGCCGATGAAGCGTCCGAGCAGGCCGTAGTGGTAGAGGTTGCGCGCGAACATGTTGATGCGCCGGCCGTGGAGCGGGATGTGCTTCTCCCAATAGCGCCGTGTTTCGTGATCGAGCCGTTCGGAAAGGAAATAGTCGTAGGCCGCGCGGTTGGCCTTGTCGTTGGCCTGACCGAAGAAGCGGAAGAATTCCTCGTAAGAGGGAAGGTTGGAAAGCGCCGCCAGCTTCAACCGCGTCAGGGCGACATGGTTGGGGTTGAGATCGACGGCGATGATCTTCGCCGGATCGGCGGCCAGATAGTTGAGAACATTGCAGCCGCCCGAGGCGATCGTGATCAGCCGGTGATGGGGCTTAAGATCGAGCGCTTGCAGATCGACGTCCGGGTCTTCCCAGATTTGGTTGTACACAAATCCCTGAAACATCAGGGTGAACAGGCGTTCCAGGACGCCGCGCCTGGTGTTGGCGGGCCGTTGGTGGGCAGCGCGCTTGAGAAGCAGATTGGCCATGGTGTTCTTGCGGGAAGCCCGTGTCTTCGCTTGTCGGAAGGTTGCCTATCTAGGATGGAATGGCAGTACGGAGCAAAGGGATTCCTTCGGAACCCCGGCTTGCGCCAGCTTGCGCCGGAATTGCGGCCTGATTAAGAGCGCGACATGCCCGCCAAGTTTGCCGCTTCCGTTACCCAGGAAGCGCTGATGCGCCCGCGCGACGGCCGCACGAAAGAAACCTGGAGACCTAAGTGTGCGTGACCGTCAGGCTGCGGCGGGGATGGGCATAGAAGCTGTTCGCCATCGACACCGTGCCGGTCAGGACTTTCGTGGTCGGCGAAGCATAGGCATAGGTGATTTCGGCCAGAATGACGCTGCCGCCCGATCCCGAGACGATGAGCCCGGTGGGCACGGTCACGATGGAGCCGACGGTGCGTGCCGTCGCGTTCTGTGCGTCGCTCCAGGCGACCTTGGTCACGCCGGCGCCGTTGTCGACGATACTCGAGATCACGATCTTGGCCGGAGTGGAGCTGTAGGGATAAAGGATCGCGTTGAGCGCGGCGAAGACGTTGGACATGTCGGCGGGACTGACCGTTGTCTCTTGCGCCACCAGATCGGCGGCGGTCGAGGCGACATTGGTCACGCGCGTGCGGCAGTCGATTGCCGCCGAAAGTTCGACCGCGCCGAAGAACATGACGATCATGATCGGCGCAATGAAGGCGAATTCGACGGCCGCCATCCCGTCGCGCGCTTTCAGCATCCTGAAGAACGTCTTCAGCATCCCGCGACTCCGGTCGTATAGGGCTCGTTGCGGAAGGCGGCGGTTGAGGTCAGCAGGTGCTGATTGTTCGCCATGTTGGTCAGGAATGGAGTGAGCAGCGGCGTGATCACCGACCAGGTATAGAAGGTGCGCAGCAGCACGACGCTGCAAACGCCGCCTGGCGAGAAATTATTGAGGGCGGGATTGAGCGTGTTGCCGGCGGTGAGCGGGTTCGGGTAGGTCGCGGCGGAAAAGTTCGCGAAGGATTCCACATCGATCTGCAGATTGCCGTTGCAGGCGAGCACCGGGCTGATCTCGTTGCAGATGCTCGTGCGGAACTGTGCCGCGGTCATGGCCGAGCTTGCGACCTGTCCGGTGCGGATGAGCCTGGCCGCATCGTTGGTGGCGTTCTGCAGCAGGAACTGGCCGAAGAACATGATGCCCACTTCGATCGTGCCCATCAGAAGAACGAAGAAGATCGGCGCGATGAGAGCGAATTCGAGCGCCGCCGAGCCTGCGCGCGCGGCTTGGCGCATGCGCCGTCCTGTCCGGCGCAGACGCGCGCGGGCCTTGGCAAGCCAGCTTGTGGCTACAGGGTTCACGGCTTCGTCTTCTCTTCTCACCGTTCTATCCCTTGAGCCTTTTCATTAAATTGCGAAATCTGGCTGGTAAAAGAAAAGCCGCCAGCATGCTGAACAAATCGTTACGCCACGCCGTAGGCGGGGCTTGGCAGCGTGCGCGGCGGCGCGGCGTGCTCCAGGACGCGCAGCACGAAGAGCGCGATCAGCAGCGGCGTCACCATTCCCGCGAGGAAGACGCTGGGCGGATTGATCAGCGGGCTGAGCCACAGCGCGGCGGCGATGGCGGTGTCGCCCGGGTGCGCCCCGTGCCGCAGGTTGTAGGCAAAGAAGATCGTCGCGGCGATGCACAGCAGCGCGGCGTCATAGTCGATGATATGGGGCGCGGCGAAAACCGTCGCCGCGAGCAGGACCGCGATCTTGAGATCGTCGGGGAACGGCCGGCTGAAGCTGCGCCAGACGGCCAGTGCGGCCAGTGTCGTCCCGGCGAGCTGCACGGCGTTGGCCAGCGGCGGGCTCGCGCCCAGCAGCGCCGCGCAGGTGTAAAGACTCTGGCCGTTGAGCCGGGCGAGCGCCTGCCAGTGGTCGAACAGCGTGCTCGGAGCGGTCATCAGCGCCAGCCAGTCTTCCCAAGGTCCGGGTCCGAACACGGCAAGGCTGGTCAGCGCCAGCAGTCCGGTGCTGGCAAGCGCGGCGGCGAGCGTCTTCCATTGGCGCGCGGCGATCAGCGCGACGGGAACCATCAGCCAGAATTGCGGCTTGTAGGTCAGCACGCCGAGCAGCGCGCCGGCGAGCAGCGGGCGCCGCTTGTTCAGCGCGAATCCGCCCACCAGAAGCGCGGCCGTCAGAAAGGTGTTCTGGCCAAGCCAGACGACGATCGCTGCCGCCGGGCACAGCAGTGCCGACATGGCGTAGAGCAGGCGTTCGCCGGCCTTGTCGGTCACGCGGCTGAGCGCCGCGGCCATCAGCGCGAAGCTCGCCAGCAGGAAGGCGACGGCGGAAAGGATCGGCGGCAGAACGCCGAACGGCAGCAGCAGCAGCAGATAATGCGGCGGATAAAGCCAGGGGTGGAGCGGTAGCGGATGAGCGAGCCAGCTCGCGAACCGCGCGTTCAAGGCGGCGGTCAGGCCGGCGCCATCGTAAAGCAGACCGAGCCGGCCGTCGAAATAGGTCCGCGCGGCGCTGTAATAGACCATCCAGTCTTCGCCACGCTCGCCGGCAAAGACGCGGAAATAGAAGATCCAGGCGGCGAGGCCGAACAGGCAGCCGCCGACGGCGACCGCCGCCAGTGTTTTGCGTTTGCACGCCATCGGGCCTCCGCGTCCGGCGCGAGCATCGCAGCGAGCGGCTTAGGAACGATTAACGGGCCGTGCACGCGCTGATGGTTTTCGCCGGGCGCTAACGATTGGATAACCATGCCGCGAAATTGAAACGGTATTTTCACGCTCAACCTTCGATAATCCGGCGCAAGCGTTGAGACGTATTAGTGATGTCGAGTGGCAAGGTGTTCCGCGGTCTGGTTGCGCGCGCGGCGCGTCGCGCACGCGTTTTTGCCTCGGCCAAGCGCGGCAACGTCGCCATGATCTACGCGTTGGCGCTGATCCCGCTGTGCCTGGCGACCGGCGCCGGCCTCGATTATGCGCGCGCCATCGTCGTGCGCTCCGGCATGGAAGAAGCGATCGACGCGGCGGCCTTGGCCGTGGGCAGCACGACGGGTCTGACGGCGGCGCAGATGCAGACCCTGGCGCAGCAATATTTCAACGCAAACTACAAGATGGATTCGTCCTACGGCACGCCGACCGCCATCACCGTTGTCCCTTCCGGCCAGTCGGTCACCATCACCGTCACCGACCAGATGCCGACGACCCTGGTTTCCGTGGTCGGCATCAAGACGCTCGCGATCTCCGCCTCCACCAAGGTGGTCTGGGGCCAATTGAAGCTGCGGGTGGCGCTGGTGCTCGACAATACGGGATCGATGTGCGAGCCCGACAACCAACCCTGCACCAACGACAACAACTCTAACATCAAGATAAATGCGCTAAAGACGGCGACGACGAACCTCTTGAGTATGCTGAAGGGCGTCGCCGTGAATGCGGGGGACGTGACGATTGCGATCGTTCCGTTCACCACTGGAGTCAACGTCGGTACGGCCAACAAAAATGCCAGCTGGCTCACTTACGTGCCGTGGGATGCTACGGGCAGCGGCTATGGCTCTTACCAGAACAGCCATGGCAATAGCTGTACGAAGGGCACATACGGCTGCAACTGGGTCGCGACCGATTCAGACCACTCTACATGGACCGGCTGCGTCATGGACCGCAACCAGGACTACGACGTCCAAAATACGTTGCCAGCGACCGGCACGACCGCGACTCTGTTTCCGGCGGCTCCCGCGGGTCTATACAGCCAATCAAATTGGAGCCTGACCTGCCCAACGAAGCTGATCGGCATGACCGACGTGCTGAACAGCACCGGGTGGTCGAACCTCAACACCACAGTCAGCAATATGACGGCCGGCGGCGCGACCAATCAGGCGATCGGCCTTGCTTGGGGATGGATGCTGATGACCAGCGGTTCGCCGATCGTCGATCCGGGCGCGCTTCCTGCTAACACACAGCAGGTCATCATCCTGCTGAGCGACGGGTTGAACACGCAGGACCGCTGGACGGGCAGCGGTTCGAGCCAGGACTCCGGCACAGACGCGCGCATGAATCTTGTCTGCAGCAACGCCAAGGCCGCGGGCATCACGATCTACGCCGTCTTCGTCGACCTCAACGGCACGCAGGGAAATTCGACCGTGCTGCAGAACTGCGCCACGGATTCCAGCAAGTATTTCGACCTGACGTCGGCGGGAGCGATCGTTACGGCCTTCAACCAGATCGGCCAGCAGATCACCAATCTGCGCGTGGCGCAGTAGCGCGGGACCGATGAATCCGTTCGGCGCCCGCCCCGGGCAGGCAGCTGCTCTATGCTCTGAGCGCTATTGCTCGCCGGAAGCGATCTTGGAGACCAGTGCCTGATGCTTGGTGATCTGGTCCATGTTCATGTCGAAGAGATCTTTGCCGTCGCCGGGCTGCGGCGAGGGCTCGCAACGCGAGGCGGCACAGGAATAAGTCATTTGCACGGTGCCTCTTTGCAGCGTGACGAGGGCGCTGCCGGAACCGAACACGACCACCTGCTGATTGCTGACCTCGGACCCCGACGCGTCGAGCGCCACGATGTTGGTGGCGCCGAATGCCTTTCCCAGAACGAAAGCGTGGCGCTTGTCGATCATGGTGACGTCGGCGATCGCCGGATTTCCGATATAAAGGGTGGAGATGGGCGTGACGAAGGCAAGCATGCGCACTTCGTCCAGCGGAACCGAAACGGAAGCGTTGCGCGCCTGGGCGGCGCCGGCCGCCAGCAGTACGCTCGCAAGCAAAGCGGTCGTGCGGCGCATGGGTGCGGCTCCCGTCGGATTCTTCGGGCGCAAATTAGACGGTGCGCCGTAAAAGAAGTTTTAAGTTTCGCATATCGGGTGCCGGTTTGCGGCAAAGCGGAATTCTCCGGTGCGGCGTGCGATCTTACGGGTTGGTGAACGGAACGGAAAAGTTAACCATGACGCGCCTCGCCGCAACCGCTTTTTCGTATCATGGCGGCACAACTCGCCGTTCGCGCGCAAAATCCGTTTAACACCGCATTAAGCGGCCCCGCCTAAGCTCGTCTTGTCCTGGCAAGGAGCCGTGGCAAGCGGTGCGCGCCGGACGTCCTAGGGTGTCCACAAGTGGAGGTCAGTATGAACAACCTTTTTTCTCGATTCGTTCGCGACGAGTCGGGCGCCACGGCCATCGAGTACGGCCTGATCGCCGCCCTCATCGCGGTCGTAATCATCACTGCGCTGCAGACTATCGGCACGAGACTGAACACTACGTTCACGGCAGTGGCTACCGCCCTCTGAGCGGCAGAGCAAAGGCGCAGGTCGAGCGGCCGCCGCCCGGCGGCCGTTCGCACTTGAAAGACAGTAAGGGATGGCTGCGGAATTTCTGGTGATCGTCGTTTTGCCGGCGCTGCTGGCGCTGGCCGCGGGCTGGGATCTGGCGAGCTATACCATTCCGAACTGGCTACAGCTGGCGCTGGTCGCGGTCTTCGTCGTCTTCGTGCTGGCGACCGGTATGACGCCCGGCATGGTGGGCGGACATCTGCTGGCCGGATTTCTGGGCCTGGCGGTCGGCTTTACGCTGTTCGCACTGGGCTTCATCGGCGGGGGCGACGCCAAGCTCTTTGCCGCCATGGCCCTTTGGCTCGGCTTTGATCGTGATCTGATGAACTACATGCTGATCGCTTCGCTTCTGGGCGGGGCGCTGACGTTGGCCCTTCTGGCACTGCGGCAGGTGCCGTTGCCCGCCCTGCTGACGGGCCAATCCTGGTTGCTCAGGCTGCACGACGAACGGGCTGGAATTCCCTATGGCGTGGCGCTGGCGGCGGGGGCCTTTCTCATTCTTCCGCAGACGGAGATTTTCCGCCTCGCGGCCGGCGTTTGACGCGGTCGGAGATTTACGCGAAACGCGACGTTTCAGTATTTCATTAAGCATTTTCTAAAGGGTTCCGTGCTCGGATCGGGACAAAGGAGCCGGCCCACATGAACACACGGCGTCTCGTTGTCCTTTTGCTGGCTGCTGTGGCCGCGGGAGGCGCAGCCCTGTTGGTGCGCGGATTGATTGGCGGCGGCACTCCGAAAGCCGATGCGCGTCCCGAGCCCGCGCCCATCGCGATCAGCAACGTGCTCGTTGCGGCGAGCAATCTGCAGCCCGGCCAGGCGCTCACGGCGGGTCTGGTGCGTTGGCAGAAATGGCCGAAGAGCAACGTCGATCCCGGATTCATCCAGCAGACCAGTGCGGTCTCGGTGGATGGGGCGGTCGCCGGCACGGTGGCGCGCGCGCCGATCGTGGCGGGCGAACCGATCACCTACGCCAAGATCGTCAGGAGCGACGCGGCCGGCTTCATGGCGGCGACGTTGCAGCCGGGTATGCGTGCCGTTTCCATTCCCGTCTCGGTCGCTTCCGTCGCCGGCGGCTTCATCCTGTCCAACGACCGCGTCGATATCATCCTCACCCAAACCGTCGGTGACAATCCCAAGCGGGCGATCTCGCGCATCGCGCTCTCCGACGTGCGCGTGCTGGCAATCGACCAGACTACCGCCGACAAGAGCCAGAAACCGGTTTCCGATGCCAAGACGGTAACGCTGGAGCTGACGCCCGATCAGGTGCGCACGCTGTCGCGCGCTGAAGCCAGTGGAACCCTGTCTTTGGCGCTGCGCCCGCTGGGCGACTACGGCGCCGAGCAAAGCGCGTCGCAATCGACCGGAACGCAGACGCGTTCCGGCGACGAATCCGACGCCGACCAGGTTTCGATCATCCGCTACGGCATCATGCGCAACCAGGGCGGCAACGGGAGGAACTAGATGGTCAAAATCCTTCGCCCGCTCTTGAGCGCCGTCGCCGCGCTGCTTTTCATCGCGGCCGCTCCCGCGTGTGCTTCCCCGCGCGCGGACGAAGACGGCGCCCCGCGGGTGATCTCGGTCTCCACCCGTTCGAACGGGCCGATCCATCAGCGTATGATTCTGCCGCTCGACAAGGCGGCCATCGTCCAGATCGACGCCGACGCGCGCGATGTGCTGGTTTCCAATCCCGAGATCGTCGACGCCGTGGTGCGCACGCCGCGGCGGATCTTCCTGTTGGCGATGAAGAGCGGGCAAACCAACGCATTCTTCTTCGACGCCGCCGGCCGCCAGCTTCTGTCGCTCGACATCCGCGTCGAGAAGGACGTCACCGATCTTGCCCATCTCGTTCGCAACGAATTTCCCGGCTCGAACGTGACGGTCTCGGCGATGAACGACAATGTCGTGCTCAGCGGCCGGGTCTCAAGCGCCCAGGAATCCACCCGCGCCCAGGACCTCGCCGCGCGCTTCGCCGGCGATCCCGCCAAGGTCGTCAACATGCTGCAGATTGCCGGCAGCGAGCAGGTGATGCTGAAAGTGCGCATCGCCGAAGTGCAGCGCCAGGTCGCCAAGCAGTTCGGCATCGATCTCGCGGGTGCGGCGTTGGTGAATGGCGTGCCGATCGCCGCCTCGACCTCCAATCCCTACGGGCTGATGGGCCGGGCGTTGAGCGATCTGTCCGGTGCCCAGATTGGTTCCGTCTGCCCAAGCGCCTTCTTTCCCACTGGGACAAACAATACGACGACGACCATCACCAACGGCGTGCCGTCCGTCGTCCAGACGATCGCGAAGAACATACCCTGCAGCAGCCCGAACAACGTCCAGGGCACAATGAAAGCGCTGGAGACTGTGGGCCTGGTGCATACGCTGGCCGAGCCGAACCTCACCGCGGTCTCCGGCGAAACCGCGAAGTTCCTGGCGGGCGGCGAATTCCCGGTGCCGGCCTCACGCGACCGCGACGGCAACGTCTCTGTCGTTTTCAAGCAGTTCGGCGTCGGTCTTTCCTTCACCCCGGTGGTGCTCAGCTCCGGCCGCATCTCGCTGCAATTGTCGACCGAGGTGAGCGAGCTTACCAACACCGGCGCCTTCACGCTGCAAGGCGGCACCTCGACGGATTCGAACGGCAACGTCACCACGGTTTCGGCGACCACCATTCCCGCGCTCTCGGTGCGCCGGACGGAGACCACGATTGAGCTGCCTTCCGGCGGCAGCTTTGCCGTCGCCGGCCTGATGCAGCACACCAGCAAGCAGCAACTTGACGGGTTTCCCGGCCTCAAGGACATGCCGATCCTGGGCGCGCTGTTCCGCAGCCGCGATTTCCAGAACAACGAAACCGAATTGGTCGTGATGGTGACGGCTTATCTCGTCACGCCGACGACCGAAGCCAAGCTGGCTGCGCCCACCGACGGCTTCCTGCCGCCCACCGATCCGGAAACCATTCTGCTCGGCCGCCTGAACGAGACTTATCCGCGTGGCAAGCACCCGGTCGCCGAGGCGCAAGGCGGCCCGGTCGGCTTCATCGTGCAATAGGAAGGCGTGAAAATGAAGAACATCCTGCGTTACGCCTCTGTCGCTGCCGTGCTCTTGGCGGGTAGTTGCACCGCGCCGATGAACGAGCTCACGCTTTCCAACGATGGTGCGGCCAATCATCCGATCACGGTCCAGCCGCGCTACACCGCGATCAAACTGCCCTTCTCGGAGCCGGATGCGGGTCTGCTGCCCGAAGACGCGGTGCGGCTCAACGATTTCGTCGCCGACTATCTTGAGCGCGGCAACGGCGCGATCTCGGTCTCGGCGCCGGCCGGCGGCGACGCCTCCGCCGCGATCAGCTATTTCGCTGAGCGTCTGGCCTCGCTGGGAGTGCCGCGCGCGCACATCCTGGTGGGCACACATGAGGCGGCGGGCGGCGATGCGCGCGTGGAGATCGGCTATGTGGGCTATGTCGCGCACACCGATCCCTGCGGCGACTGGTCGAAGGATCTCGCAGAGACGGCGTCCAACCAGTCGGCGCCCAATTTCGGCTGCGCCGTGCAGCACAACATTGCCGCCATGGTTGCCGACCCGCGCGATCTGGTGCAGCCGCGCCCAGAGACGGACAGCGACGCGACGCGCCGCAACACCGTGCTCGGCAATTACGAAAAGGGCAAAGTCACGGCCTCCGACAAAACTCAAGACCAGTCGGCCAAAGTGTCCGACGTGGGCAGCCCATAGGGGCGCGCAAGATGGCCAAGATGCGGCATGAGGAAAACCAGCAGGCATTCGGAGCAGCTGCGCACGAGCGTCCGGTGCCGCGCATTTCCATTCATGCGTTCTGCGAGTTCCCCGACACCGGCGCGGCGCTGCAGCGGGCCGGCGCCGACCGCCGCCTTGCCAAGGCCAATCTGACCGTCCAGCTCGGCGGCATCGTCGCGGCGATCGAGCATTTCAATGGGCAGGTGACGCCCAATCTGCTGATCGTGGAGACCAGGCTTTCCGGACAACAGGCTCTGCACGAGCTCGATGCCCTCGCCGAGGTCTGCGATCCGACGACCAAGGTGGTCGTGATCGGCCGCGTCAACGACGTCGAGCTTTATCGCGAATTGATGCGCCGCGGCGCTTCCGAATATCTGGTGGCGCCGGTCGATCCGCTGCATCTGATCGAAGTGATCGCCGGCCTCTACAGCGATCCGCAAGGACACCCGATCGGCCGCGTGATCGCCTTCGTTGGCGCGCGCGGCGGCGCAGGCTCCTCCACACTCTCCCACAATGTCGGCTGGTGCATCGCCGAAGAACAGCACATCAATACCACGATCCTCGATTTCGACCTGCCGTTCGGCACGCTCGGCCTCGATTTCAACGACGAGGCGGGCCAGAGCATCGCCGACGCCTTGACCGCGCCCGAGCGGCTCGACGAGGTTCTGCTCGAGCGCCTGCTGATACGGCGCGGCGATTATCTTTCGCTGTTCACCGCACCCGCCGTGCTGGAACGCGATTACGACGCCGGCTTCGACGCCTATGAAGCCGTGCTGGATTCGGTCCGCCAGACCACGCCTTGCGTGATCGTCGACCTGCCGCATTCCTGGGAGCCTTGGGTCAAGGCGACCCTGATCGGGGCCGACGACATCGTGGTGGTGGCCGCGCCGGATTTGGCCTCGCTGCGCAACACCAAGAACCTCATAGAAGTCCTGCGCCACAACCGGCCCAACGACACGGCGCCCAAGCTGGTGCTGAACCAGATCGGCCAGCCCAAGCGGCCCGAGATTCCGGTGAAGGATTTCGCCGAAACCGTCGGCGTGGAGCCGGCCTTGGTGCTGCCTTTCGATCCGTTTCTGTTCGGACAGGCGGCCAACAACGGGCAGGTGCTGGGCGAACTCGGACAGAAATCGCCCACGCTGGACGCCGTGCGCCGGCTCGCCGGACTGATCACCGGCCGCAAGCAGGTGAGCGAGAAGCCCGCTTCGTCGCTTTTCTCCTTGTTGAAGGGAAAGAAAAGAGCCTAGGCGATGTTCGGAAAGCGTGCCGCAATCGACACCACGCCCAATGCGCCGCGCGCGGAGACGCAATCCGTGCGTCCGCCGCCCAGGGTCGACGGGCTGGCGCCGCGCGAGTCAGCTTCGGCGCCTCCGCTCGCCGTTTCTTCCGCCGCAGGGCGCTCTTTCGGCGCCGACGAGCGCTCTGACGATTATTACCAGATCAAGAGCACGATCTTCAGCGCCTTGATCGACACCATCGATCTGGCGCAGATGGCCCAGCTCGATCCGGATTCGGCGCGCGAGGAAATCCGCGACATCGTCAACGAGATCATTTCGATCAAGGCGGTGGTGATGTCGATCGCCGAGCAGGAACACTTGTTGCAGGACATCTGCAACGACGTGCTCGGCTACGGCCCGCTCGAACCGCTGCTGGCGCGCGACGATATCGCCGATATCATGGTCAACGGCGCCGGTCGCGTCTTCATCGAAGTCGGCGGCAAGGTGCAGCTCACCAACGTCCGTTTCCGCGACAACGCGCAGCTGATGAACATCTGCCAGCGCATCGTCAGCCAGGTCGGACGCCGCGTCGATGAATCCTCGCCGATCTGCGACGCGCGTCTGCTCGACGGCTCGCGCGTCAACGTCATCGCCCCGCCCCTGTCGCTCGACGGGCCCACGCTGACCATCCGCAAGTTCAAGAAGGATAAGCTGAGGATGGACGATCTCGTCCGCTTCGGCTCGATCAACGAAGCGGGCGCCAAGCTGCTCGGCATCATCGGACGCTGCCGCTGCAACGTGCTGATTTCCGGCGGCACCGGCTCGGGCAAGACCACGCTGCTCAACTGCCTGACGGCCTATATCGATGCCGACGAGCGCGTCGTCACCTGCGAGGACGCCGCCGAACTGCAATTGCAGCAGCCCCATGTGGTGCGCCTGGAAACGCGGCCGCCCAACCTGGAAGGCCAGGGCCAGATCACCATGCGCGATCTGGTGCGCAACTGCCTGCGCATGCGCCCGGACCGGATCATCGTCGGCGAAGTGCGCGGACCGGAAGCCTTCGACCTCTTGCAGGCCATGAACACCGGCCACGACGGCTCGATGGGCACGCTCCACGCCAACAGCGCGCGCGAGGCGATGAGCCGCCTGGAATCCATGATCACGATGGGCGGCTTCCAGCTTCCCGCCAAGACCATCCGCGAAATGATCGTCGGTTCGCTGGACGTCATCATCCAAGGCGAGCGCATGCGGGACGGCTCGCGGCGCATCACCAAGGTCACCGAAGTGGTGGGCACCGAAGGCGAGGTCGTCATCACCCAGGATCTTCTCACCTATGAAATCATGGGCGAGGACGAAAGCGGGCGCGTCAAGGGGCGTCATACCGGCACCGGCATCGTGCGCCCGACCTTCTGGGAACGGGCGCGCTATTTCGGTCTGGAACGCGATCTGGCGGACGCGCTCGACAAGCTGCAGGTTTAGCAATGGCAATCGCCCTGGTCGCAATCTTGCTGGTGCTGGCGGTGGGCGGCGCGGCATTCGCCTTTGCCGGCGATTCGAACGAGGCTTCGCAAAAGCGCGTCGCCGCCCTCGCCAAGGCGCAGCCGGGCGGACGCGGTGCGCGCGGCACGCCGGAAACGCAGGCGCAACGGCGCAAGAGCATGCAGCAATTGCTCAAGGACATCGAGAAGAAGCAGGCCGAAAGCAAGCGGACTATGACGACGCGTCGCCGCCTCGATCAGGCCGGCCTTGCCGATGTCCCGACCCGCAATTTCTGGATTGCTTCCGGGCTGCTGGTCGTTTGCACCGCCTCTGTCTGTCTGATCAGCGGCCAGTCGATGCTGGTGATCGCACTGGCGTCCTTCGGCGCCGGCTTCGGCCTGCCGCGCTGGGTGCTCGGCTTTCTTAAGGCCCGCCGCGAGAAGAGATTCACCAACGATTTCGCCAGCGCCATCGACGTGATCGTGCGCAGCGTGAAATCGGGCCTGCCCGCCCACGACGCGCTCGGGATCGTGGCCAGGGAGTTCCGCGATCCGGTCGGCAGCGAGTTCAAGCATCTGTGCGAGGGTTTGAAGCTCGGCGTCACGCTGGAGCAGGGCCTGAGGCGCATGCACGAGAGCATGCCGACGACCGAAGTCGGTTTTTTCACCATCGTCATGACCATTCAGCAGAAATCCGGCGGCAACCTGTCCGAGGCGCTGGGCAATCTCGCGGCCGTGCTGCGCGACCGCAAGCGCCTGCAAGGCAAGATCAAGGCGATGTCGTCAGAGGCGAAGGCTTCCGCCGCGATCATCGGCTCGCTGCCGCCCGCCGTCATGGGCATCGTGTATCTCACGACACCCGCCTACATATCGCTGCTTTTCACCGAGCGAACGGGGAACCTGCTGCTGGCGGGCTGCGTCTTGTGGATGAGCCTGGGCATCTTCGTCATGAAAAAGATGATGAACTTCACGCATTGAGGCAGCAGGATGTTCGGTATCGACATTTTCGGTCTGCTCTTCGATCCAGGCTTCCTGGCGACGGCGGCCGTGGGAATTCTGGCCTTCGCGACCATCGTCACCCTGGGCTTGCCGCTGTTTGAGCGCGACTCGCTCAGCCGGCGTCTGAAAGAGGTTGCCGAGCGGCGCGAGGAATTGCGCGCCCGCCACCATGCCGCGCTCAACGCCAAGCGCGGGATGCTGCGCAGCGAACCGGTCGGCACCACCAAGCTGATCAAGCAGATCGTCGAGCGTTTCAACCTGACCAGGTTGGTGGAGTCGGAAGGCTCGCGCGAAAAGCTGGCGCGCGCCGGCATGCGCGGGCAAACGCCCTACATCGTCTTCATGTTCTTCCGTTTCGTGATGCCCTTCATCCTGTTCGCGCTGGCGCTGCTCTATCTCTTCTTCGTGACCCATTTCGCCTGGTCCGGCACCATGAAGATCGGCGCCGCGGTGGCCGCCGCCCTGCTGGGCTTCTATCTGCCGGACCTGTTCATCTCCAACCTGATCTCGCGCCGTCAGACGTCGATCATGAACGCTTTTCCCGACGCGCTCGACCTGCTCTTGATCTGCGTGGAGGCGGGCATGTCCATGGAAGCGGCTTTTTCCAAGGTCGCCGCCGAGATCGGCCAGAACTCGGCGGAGCTGGCGGAGGAATTCGCGCTCACCACGGCCGAGCTTTCCTATCTGCCTGATCGCAAGCAGGCGTTCGAGAATCTCGCCAAGCGCTGCGGTCATCCCGGCGTCAAGCAGGTGGCGACCGCCCTCAATCAGGCCGAACGCTACGGCACGCCGATGGGTCAGGCGCTGCGCGTCTGCGCCCAGGAAAACCGCGAGATGCGCATGGCCGAGGCCGAGAAAAAGGCCGCCGCGCTGCCCGCCAAGCTGACTGTGCCGATGATCCTCTTCTTCCTGCCATGCCTGTTCGTCGTCATCATGGGTCCGGCGGTGATGAAGATCATGCACATGATGTGAAGCGGAAAACAGGGATCAGGTATCAGAACGACTTTTGATCCCCGATTCCTGATCCCTGATACCTGATTACGGGCGATCGTTCGCCAGCCTGAGCGCCGGGATCGTACTCTTGACCGTTTTGACCGGCGTCCGATGTGGCTTGGCGGCAAGTTTGTGCGGCTTGTTCTTCGAAACAGGTCCGGCCAAAGGATCGACGGGCACCTGCTGCATCACAATGCCGTTCGCTGCCTGGCCGCTTTTGTCGTCGGTCTTGGCCGCCACCAGCGGCCTGGGCTGGTGTGCGGCTGCAGGCTCCGTCGTTGCGGGCGCCGCAGCGACAATCACGGGCGCGCTGGTTCGCGCCAAGGGCGGTGTTTTTGAGTCCGCCAGTCCGTCGATCAGCACCAAGTTGCGCGCGATTTTGGGATCGGCTGAACTTGCCGCGGAGGCCTCGGCCATGAGCGTCCTCGCTTGAGTCGGGTCGCCCGCCAGCATGCGCGACAGGGCGTAATTGTTGAGCACGACCGCTTCGCCCGGCTTCAGCACGAGCGCGCGCTCATAGGCCTCGCGCGCCTTGGCGGGATCGCTGGTTTGGTCGTAGGCCACACCCAGAGCGGAATAGAGCGTCCAGTCGTTCGGCTGCAGTTCCACGGCGCGTTTGAGGAAATCTAGGGCTTCAGGCGCGCGCCCTTGCTGGACGAGCACCTTGCCGTATTCGCCGACGATGCGCGGATCGTCCGGGGTCACCAGCATCAGCTGGCTGAGGGCGCGCACCGCGCCCGTGTAATCGCCCTTGGCGCGCAAGAGTTGGGCTTCGCGTATTTCGTCTTCCAGACTGCGTGGAGCGGTGCTGGCGGTGGCGTCGTTGTCGCTTTGTGCCTGGCCCGACTTGATGGGGCCGGACGCGCATGCGGTCAGGGCGGCGGTCGCCAGGGCGAGCGCTCCCAAACGGGCGAGTAGACGGTGCATGGCAATGCCCTTGATTTAGACAAGCTGGTCCGCGGCGCAGCATGCGCGAACGCGGTCAACAAACTCTTAAACCTGGACTGTTATTAAGTTTCGGTGTCCAAATCCTGACGCAAAGTTATGGGATTGCTGTCCCATGAGACGTCATCGGACGATTTGGGCCGCGGTTGCCGGTCTGGCAGTTCTTGCCGCCAGCCACGCCCAACCGCCGCGCCTGTCCTTCGAGGTGGCGACCGGTTCGACAGCCGGCACCTATTTTCCGATGGGCGAGTTGATCGCCGGCATCGTCAGCCATCCGCCGGGCCTGGCGCGCTGCGAAGTGGGCGGCGTGTGCGGGCCGCCCGGCCTGATCGTGTCGGCGCGCACCAGCGAGGGTGCGGTCGACAATGTGCTGGCGGTCAACGCCGGCAGCGTCGATTCCGGTCTGGCGCAAGCCAATGTCGTGGCCGACGCGGTGGCCGGCCGAGGCGTATTCCGCAAGGTTGGCCCTCAGAAGCATCTCCGCGCGATCGCCAGCCTGTTTCCCGAAACCGTGCAGCTGGTGGCGGCCGCCAAATCGCATATCGTCCGAGTCGCCGATCTCAGCGGCAAACGCGTCTCGCTCGGCGCCGAAGGCTCGGGCGCCGGCGTCGTCGGGCGCGAAATCCTCGCCGCTTACGCAATTGCGGAATCGCGCCTGAAGGTCCGCAGCGATTCCTATGATGTCGACGCCGGCCTGTTGCAGCAAGGCAAGATCGATGCGTTCTTCTTCCTGGGCAGCACGCCGTCGCCTTTGATCAGCGATCTGGTGGCGCGCGGGGCGGCTAGGCTGATTGCGATCGACGGCAAGGCCCGCCGCCGTTTGCTCGCCCGCGTGCCCAGTCTTTCCGCCGATGCGATTCCCGCGGGCGCCTATCCGGGTATGGGCACGATCCAGACGGTCTCCAGCCGCACGCTATGGGTGGTAAAGGATTCGGCGTCGCCCGACGTCGTCTACGGCATCCTGCGCGCGCTGTTCCATCCGGCCAACCGCGCCTTGCTCGATGCCGGCGAACGCTCGGCCCGTTATATCCGCCTCGGCGAAGCGACCAGCGGCCTGACCGCGCCGCTGCATCCGGGCGCCGCGCGCTTCTATCGCGACATGGGCAAGTTCACCGATCCGGCGCAGCGCAAATAGGCGGGCTTAATCACACCAACCCGCTTCCACTTCGGCCTTCGCCGCGCGAGCCCAATCCTGCATCGCCGGCAATTGCATCACCCGTTCGCAATAGGCCTTGGCCGCTGGCGGCAGATCGATCCCGTAAGTGAGAAAGCGCGAGACCACGGGCGCGTACATGCAGTCGGCGATGGAGAATCGCCCGAAGAGGAATCCGTCTTTGCCCGCGCGCGATAATGCGTGCATCCAAACCTCGATGATGCGCGCGATTTGCGCTTTCACTTCGGCACCCAGATCGGGTGTAGGCAGAACGCGGGTGAAATCCATCGACAGGGTCTTACGCAACTCCGGGAACCCGGAATGCATTTCCGCGGCGTAGGATCGCGCCAGTGCGCGTTGCTCCGCCTCGTCCGGCCACAGCTTCGCCTTGGGATGGCGTTCGGCCAGCGTCTCGCAGATGGCGAGGCTGTCCCAGACGGTCGTCGTGCGCCCGTTTTCCGCGATCTTGAGCACCGGCACTTTGCCGGCCGGGGAATATTTCAGGATCTGCTCGCGCGAAACGGAGGGATTCTCATGACTCAGACGGATCACAATCTCCTCGAACGGCGCTCCTGTCGCGCGCATCGCCAAATAGGGACGCAGGCTCCAGCTCGACCAGTTCTTGGTGCCGAGGATCAGGGTGTACGCTGCCATGGCATTTCTCCGGTTGCGGGTGCGACGCGCCGTTTCTAAAGTCCCGGCCGGCAGACTCAAAGGTCGTTTCATGCATCCCAGCCTTGCCAGGAGCGCAAAGGGCGCGGCGGCGTCGCCGGCGCTGGCAACGCTCGCTTGGACGCCCGGCGCTTATCGCTTCGCGCACGATCCGGCAACACGCTGATGGATCCCCGCACCACGCCCGCCCGCCCCGATCTCGCCGCGGCGCATCTGCAGGGCAAGGTCGAAGCGGCGCGCTTCGTCCATGGCAAGACTTCTTCCGTCGCGCGCGGGCGCGCCTCGCTCAAGCATGCCCCTTCGCACCAGGCCGTGCAGGACAGCGAATTGCTCTATGGCGAAACCTTCATCGTCTATGAGAACAGGGACGGCTGGGCCTGGGGTCAGGCGGTGTTCGATTCCTATGTCGGCTATGTGCACGCCGTCGCGCTGCAGGATGTCACCGTTCCCACGCATCGCGTCGTGGCGCTGATGACGCCCGTCTTTGCCGCGCCCGATTTCAAGCGCCCGATGTGCGACATGCTGCCGATGAATGCGCGCGTCGCCGTGCAGGCGCGCGACAAGGGCTACGCCGCCATCGCGCCGAACGCTTATGTCTGGGAGCGCCATCTGGAGCCACTCGAGACGAAGGCGGAAGATTGGGTGGCGGTAGCCGAGCGCTTCCTCGGTGCGCCTTATGTCTGGAGCGGCAAGACCCATGCCGGGCTGGATTGTTCCGGCTTGATCCAGACGGCACTGCAGGCCGCCGGCATCGCCGCCCCGCGCGACACCGACATGCAGGAGCGCGCGCTGGGCTTTGCCGTGGCGCCCGATGACCTTCGCCGCGGCGATCTGGTGTTCTGGAAAGGCCATATGGGCGTGATGCTCGACACTTCGCGCCTGTTGCACGCCAACAGCTTCCATATGGAAGTCGCGATCGAACCTCTGGCGGAGGCGGTGGCGCGCATCGCCCAAACCGCCGGAGCGATTACGTCGGTGAAGCGAATAGCGAGTAGCGAATAGCGAGTGGTAACCCTATTCGCTATTCCCTATTCGCTATCTTAATACGCCGTCCCGATATCCACGATGTTGTCCGGCCGCTCGCCGCTTTGGCGTTCTGATTCAAGGTAGCTGGTGTCGCGCGCGCCTTACTTCTTGGCGGGTGGCGGAATCGGCGCCGGGCTGTCGCTCTGCGTGCGCAGATAAGCAAGCAGGTTGATTCGGTCCTGCGCGCTGCGCAGACCTGCGAAGCTCATCTTGGTGCCCGGCACGTCGGCCTGCGGCGATTTCAGGAAGCGGAACAGCTTGTCGTAGGTCCACGGATCGTGGTTCGCCGCCATGGCGCTCGAATAATCGAAGCCCGGATGCATCGCCCGCGCCCGGCCAACGACGCCCCACAGATTTGGACCGATCTTGTTGGGGCCGCCCTTGGACAGGTCGTGGCACTGCTCGCAGCGCGTCGAGATTTCCTTGCCGGCGGCGGCGTCGGCGGTGGGCAGCACCGTTCCGAAGTCGGGGAGCGGCTCTTCCACGGCGGCGGTGGTGCTGGCCGTGGTCTCTTCGGTCACGCCTTCAACCACATAGCCTGGCTTGGCCGGTGTCGGCGCCTCGAAAATCGCTTCGGCCACGAACTTGACAACCAGAACGAAAATCAACGTGCCGAGGACCGCACCGGCGATTTTGTTCCATTCCCAGGAATCCATATAGTCAGGCTCCGCAGTTCTGTTGCCTTGCGCCGGAAAGGACGGGAAAGGTCCGCCCAGAAGGACCAAATGCGACATTACAGACGCATCTTAAAGCGTCGTTGCGGCGAAGCGTCGCAGAATTTCCGTGTATTGTTTTGGTCCTTACGCCACGGCAGGTACAGGGTAAGGGAATCCGGCCTCTTCGTCGTGAGCGGGCCGCAAGGAATCGAAGGAGAGGTGAGCGCATATGAAACCGATCGTCATCATCCCGGCGCGGATGGCGTCCACGCGGCTTCCCGGCAAGCCGCTCGCCGATATCGCAGGCGTTCCCATGATCGTGCGCGTCTGGCGGCAGGCCGTGGCGGCCAATGTGGGCCCCGTCGTCGTCGCCGCCGCCGAGCGCGAGATCGCACAAGCCGTCGAACATGTGGGCGGGCGCGCGGTGCTGACCGCGCCCGATCTGCCGTCCGGTTCGGACCGGATCTGGGCCGCCTTGAATGCCGTCGACCGCGGCTTCGAACATGACGTCGTCGTCAATTTGCAGGGCGATCTGCCAAACATCGATCCGTCCTATATCCGCGCCTGCGTCGACGCCCTGGCCACCACCGGCGCCGATATCACCACGCTCGTCGCCGAGATCGATGACGAGACCGACGCAGACAATGCCAGCGTCACCAAAGCGATTGTGACCTGGGATGTCACCAAGGCGCGCGGCCGCGCTCATTATTTCACCCGCGCGCGGGCGCCGTGGGGCGAAGGACCGCTGTATTTCCATATCGGAATTTACGCCTACGCGCGCGCCGCCTTGGGACGCTTTGTCGGCTTGCTGCCTTCGCCGCTGGAAAAACGCGAGAAGCTGGAGCAATTGCGGGCACTGGAAGCGGGCATGAGCATCGGGGTCGCCCGTGTGGACAGCGTGCCTCTGAGCGTGGATACGGAAGAGGATCTGAAGAAAGCGCGCGCGCTGTTCGCGCGTGAGAAGGTTTAATGAGTCCGACGCTGATTGCGCGTTCCAAGCGCGTTGCTTTCCAGGGCGAGCCGGGGGCCTATGCCAACCTCGCGGCGCGCGAAGCCTTGGGGCACACCGAGGCGGTTCCCAAGCCCACTTTCGAAACGGCGCTGGAAGCGGTGCGCGAGGGCGAGACCGATCTCGCCATCATCCCGGTAGAGAATTCGGTCTACGGCCGCATCGCCGACGTGCACTTCCTGGTGCGCCATTTCGGCCGGGCGATCAAAGGCTATGTCGCGGAGGAGCAGCACAATCTGTTCATCCTGGGCGAGCATTTCCATCGCGTGCGCCATCAATTGTTGGGGCTGAAGGGCGCCAAACTGTCGGGGGTGAAAACCGTTTACAGCCAAGGCCCCGCGCTCGGCCAGTGCCGCAAGATCATCAAGGAGCTGGGTCTCGCCGACAAGCAATGGTCGGATACGGCGGGCGCCGCGCGCCATGTCGCGGAATTGAAGGACCCGAGCGCGGCGGCCATTGCCTCCTCGCTGGCGGGCGAGATCTACGGCCTCGACGTGCTGCGCGCCGACGTCGAAGACGAACCGCACAACATGACGCGCTTTCTCATCGTCGGCAGCGAGCCGGACGATGCACCCAACGACGGACGGCCGGTCATCACCACCTTCCTGTTCGGCGTGCGCAACGTGCCCGCCGCGCTCTACAAGGCGATGGGCGGTTTCGCCACCAACGGTGTCAACATGACCAAGCTGGAGAGCTATCAGCTCGGCGGCTCGTTCAACGCCACCGAATTCTACGCCGACATCGAAGGCCATCCCGATTCCCGCAACGTCCGCCTGGCGCTGGAGGAACTGCACTTCTTCTCCAGCAAGATCGTCATGCTAGGCATCTACCCGGCGCACCCCTTCCGCGCGGAAATGCCGTAAGAAGCGAATAGCGAATAGTTTTCACCCTCCCCTTGAACCCGGCTAAGCCAAGGCTTCGCCGGACTGAGCGCTTTACCCGTCGAAGCTTCAGCGAAGATGGGTTGAGGGAGGGTCGATCACGCCGAAGCGCTTGCGCGAAGGCGGATCGGGGAGGGGTCTTGAGCGATGCTAAGAAAGCGCGCGAACGGTCAGTCGGCGTTCAACCGAACGGCGATCCCCATGCGGATCATATCGGCGATCAGGCGGCCCGGCTCGACGGCATGTCCCATCATCCGCAAGCCGGGCTTGGCGATACTCCCGTCAAGGTATTGGCGAATGCAGGCGACCACGGGGATGGCCGTGAAAACATACGCATCGTCATGATCGGCAATGACCCTGGCTTGTGCGCGCTTCCCCGCCTTTTCACCCTCCGCTTCCAGAACGAAGGACACACCCTGCCGCGAACCGGAGAACGTATTCATTCCCCACCAAAGCAGCTTGGCAATTGTCTTTCGTCCGAGCCCGCGCCGGATCCTGAATAAAAGGAACGCCAGTGGGAACACGAAATAGTCCACGAACCAGTTGAAGCCCGCGACGTAGACGCCGGTTTCCTGAAGACCGAACATTTCCGGCATGGCCCGGATTTCTTCCATCTGTATGGGATAGCAGGTACGGCGGCCGAAGCGAGTGTCGAAATCGAACTTCTTGAAATCGAAGCTGCCGGCCTTTTTCCACCTGCCGTTCTTGAAGAGATCGACGTTGTAGTCGGCCAGAACATCGACCAGCTCGTAAATCGATTCCGCCTTCTCGATCTTTTGGCTCATTGCCATGCCGAGGACCGCTTTTTTATAGGAATCGAAGAACGGGGCGGCGTATCGGATGAACGCCGACGGCAAACCGGGATGGAAGCCAGCCTGAGTAATGAAACACCGGCCGGCTTGTTTGATGCGCGGCTCCAGTTCTTTGAGCAGCGGAACGACTTTTTGCTCGAAGTGAAAGTCAAGATAGTCGGTATTAGCGGCAATACCCTATGAACCCCATCGCATCAGAAAGAGGGTTCGATTCACCTTCCTGATTTAGTGGCGGCAATTCCATCGAACAAAGCGCAGAGAAACATGTGCACGCGAACCTTCGGGTCGAATGTGGGCTCAAGCCAGTATTGCAGCATGAGCCCGTCCACGGCGCCGATGATAGTCGCCGCGATGGTACGCGTGTCCGTTCCTTTCTTGATCTCGCCGTTCTTCTGGGCTGAGCGCAAAAGTGCTTCCAACTGTCCTCGGTATTGCGCGTAAAGCGCGCGCATTGCATCGAGAAATCGTCTGCGCGTGTCCCTCGTAGCGGCAGCGGACCACACCTCCAGCGTCAACGGGTAGATGTCGACCTGATCGACAAGAGTGGAAACGGCCGCCTCTACGAAATTCGATATTCGCTCTTTGATCGGCGCGCTCGTCTTGGGCTGCTCCACGCCGATCGACAAAATCTTACGTTGGCTCCATTGGAAGACGGCAAAGAACAAGTCCTCTTTGTTTTCAAAGTAGTCGTAAAGACACCCCTTGCTCATGCCGGCGGCGGCGGCCATATCGTCCATCAGCGCCGCCTCGAAACCCTTTCGCGCGAATACTCCAGCAGCGGCCTCGATGATCTGGAGGCTCTTGGCATCTCGATCGACAATACGTGCCATGTGATCCCAATAGTGACCAACCAGTCGGTCATTTATAACGGATACCAAGCACAGATCAACACCAGATGGCCGACCTGCCGAGTTGGTGGCTTTTTGTCGCGGACCGAACGACGGCGAATGGCCACCGCAATGTCCAAATTGTGTTGCTTCTCGGACTTCGCGCCCGCGCTGCCAGAAGCGCAGCAAGAACCGAAGCTGACTTGTTCCGATCAAGCCAAGGGCAGAAGCCCCTCCACCCACGCCTTGATCAAATGATGCGCGATGGCGAAGGGCAGCGGCCTGCGCAGCCCCGCCGCGTCGCCCGCCAAGAGCGCCCGCGCGCCGGCGCGGTCGAACCAGCGCGCTTCCGCCAACTCGTTTTGATCGAGGTTGAGCTCGCGGCTTTCGCACGCGGCGAAACTGCCGATCATCAGCTGCGAGGGAAACGGCCAGTGCTGCGAGGCGTGATAAGTCACGGCGCCCGCGCGCACGCCGGTTTCCTCGAACAGTTCGCGGCGCACCGCTTCCTCGATGGTTTCGCCCGGCTCCATGAATCCCGCTGGCGCCGAAAAGGAATCCGGCGGCCAGTTCTTGTTGCGTCCCAAAAGGCACGCGTCGCCCTCAGTCGGCAGCATGATGACCACCGGGTCGGTGCGCGGGAAATGCTCCACCTTGCACGCCGTGCAGACGCGCTTATTGCCGGCGTCGCCCGACACCGTCGGCGCGCCGCATTTGGCGCAGAAGCCGTGGCGCTGGTGCCAGTCGATCATGGCGCGGGCCTGGCCGAGGATCGCCAGGTCCTTCGCCGGCAACAGCGGCGCCGCGCCGCGCAGTTCGCGGAATACTCCCAGCCTGGCCAGCGGCGTCGCCGGGTCTTCGGCGGCGGAAATGTCGAGGGCGAACACCGCGCGCTCGCCGTTCAGCCCCAGGAATACGCAAGCCGCGTCCGTCGCGGCCAGGCTTTCGGCGAGGCCGGGGCGCAGGAAACCCGCTTCCGGCGCTTGGTCGCTGCCGGCCAGAAGCGGCTGCAGCCGCCACAGCGGCAGGATCAACGAGGCGGGATGGCGCAATTTTTCCGCGATCCACGCCGCATCGGTGCGCCTTTCGCTCGCGCGGTCTAACGGATTACCGGAAAAAGCGATCATTCAGGCCTCTGCATCACGGCGCAGTCCGATCTTCGCAAGGAATAGTACCAACAATCCAGTATCTTAGTGTGACTCGCCTTCCGGCGATTGCCGTTCTATATCCATTCTGGGAGTCCGGTGGCGGACGAACCGCTCGCGAACCCGGTCAGATCCGGAAGGAAGCAGCCGTAACGAATCCGGTTCGGGTTGTTGCCGGGCTCCCACCTCAGCGAATTCTGGAACGAGATGGACGACACACCAGAACCAACCTTGGGCCTCGGGCCGGCCGGCGCCGGCGCGCGCGGCGCCGACTACAAAGTGCTGGCGCGCAAATACCGCCCATCGGACTTCACCGGGCTGATCGGCCAAGAGGCGCTGGTCAGAACGCTGTCCAATGCTTTTGCCGCCGGGCGGATCGCCCATGCGTTCATGCTGACGGGCGTTCGCGGCGTGGGCAAGACGACCACGGCGCGCATCATCGCCCGGGCGCTGAACTGCATCGGCCCCGACGGAAAACGCAGCGAGCCGACCATCCGGCCTTGCGGCGTCTGCGAGCCTTGCATCGCCATCGCCGAATCCCGCCACGTCGACGTGCAGGAAATGGACGCGGCGTCCCGCACCGGCATCGACGACGTGCGCGAGATCATCGAAGGTGTGCGCTACGCCCCGGCCAGCGCGCGCTACAAGGTCTACATCATCGACGAAGTGCACATGCTGTCGAAACAGGCCTTCAACGGCTTGTTGAAAACGCTGGAGGAACCGCCGCCGCATGTGAAGTTCGTCTTTGCCACCACCGAAATCCGCAAAGTGCCGGTGACGGTCTTGTCGCGCTGCATGCGCTTCGATTTGCGCCGCATCGAAACGACCGAGTTGATCGCTCATCTGGAAAGCATTGCGCAAAAGGAGAATGTGAAGATCGAGGCCGCCGCTCTGGCGCTGATCGCGCGCGCCGCCGAAGGCTCGGTGCGCGACGGGCTGTCGCTCCTGGACCAGGCCATCGCTCACAGCGAAGGCGGCACCATCACGGCCGACACCATCCGTGCCATGCTGGGGCTGGCCGACCGCGGGCGTGTGCTCGACCTGTTTGAGAAAGTGATGGGCGGGGCCATCGCCGATGCGCTGGCGGGCTTCGGCGAGCTTTACGACCGCGGCGCCGATCCGCTGGCCGTGATGCAGGACCTTCTGGAGATCGTTCATTTTCTCACCCGCGTGAAAGTCGCGCCGAACGCCGAAGGCTTTTTCGACGGCTCGTCAAGCGAAGCGGGGCGCGCCGCACAGATGGCGGCCAAGCTCACGGTGCCGTCGCTGACGCGCGCCTGGTCGTTGCTGCTGAAGGGCCTGTTCGAGGTGCGCGACGCCGCCCGTCCGGTGGCCGCCTGCGAGATGGCGCTGATCCGCTTGGCCTACGCCGCCGATCTTCCGCCCACGGACAAACTGGTCCGCGATCTCTTGGAAGGCGAAACCATAGCACCGCCGCGCGCTTCTCCCTCACCCCCCGCGGGTGGGGGCGTGCGAGCGCAGGGCGCTCGCACGGGGGAGGGGGCTGCCCAATCGCTGGCAAGTCCTGCCGCGGCGGTCGCCCCCACGCTTCGTTCCCTCGAGGACATTGCCGCCCTGGCGCAGGCCATGGGCGCACCGGTGCTGAAAGTGCACCTTGAAAACGACGTGCATCTGGTGAGCCTCGAACCCGGCCGTCTGGAATTCCGCCCCAGCGCCCGCGCGCCGAAAACGCTGGCGGCCGATCTCGCCCAGAGGCTCAAGGATTGGACCGGCACGCGCTGGGTCGTGACTCTGGCGCGCGAAGGCGGCGCGCCCACGCTGGCCGAGCAGAAGAGGGCCGCCAAGGCCGCGCGCCACGAACGCGTGCTGCAGGAGCCTTTGGTGCGCGCCGTGCTCGACCGATTCCCCGGCGCCGAGATCGTCGCGGTGCGTGATGTCGCCCCCGAGGATGTCGCCGCGCCGATGCCGGAAGACGGCGAATGAAAATAAGGCTGTCATCCCCGGCGAGCCGCGTCGAAGCTGCGAAGCAGCGAAGACGGGCGAGGGAAGGGGACCCAGGTGGAGGGATCACGTTCGGTCTATCCACCTGGGTTCCCGGCTCTACGCTCCCCCGGATCAAGTCCGGGGTCGCTTGGCCGGGAATGACAAGGAGCTAATGTGTCCACCATCGGCCCCGAGATCGAACGCCTCATCCAATTGCTCGCCAAGCTGCCGGGCTTCGGCCCGCGCTCGGCGCGCCGCGCCGCGCTGGCCTTGCTGAAGAAACGCGAAACGCTGCTCGAACCGCTCACGTCTGCGCTTGGCGAAGCGTCCGCCGCGATCAAGACCTGCGAGATCTGCGGCAATCTCGACACCACTTCGCCCTGCGCGCTGTGCCGCGATCCGCGCCGCGATTCCCGTGTGCTCTGCGTGGTGGAGGACGTGGCCGATCTGTGGGCGCTGGAGCGCGCCGGCGTCTTCCGCGGGCGCTATCACGTCTTGGGCGGCGCGCTGTCGGCGCTTGACGGCATCACGCCCGAACAGCTCAACGTCGCCGCGCTGCTTACCCGCGCCAAGGACGTGGACGAAGTCATCATCGCGGTGAACGCCACGGTGGAAGGCCAGACCACCGCGCATTATCTATTGGACGCGTTGGCCTCGTCGGGCGCGAAAGTCACCCGCCTGGCGCACGGCGTTCCGGTGGGCGGCGAACTCGACTACCTCGACGAAGGCACGCTGTCGGCCGCCTTCAAGGCGAGACGGGCGCTGTAACTTCTTGGGCATTTCTGCTACAATGCGGCCATGAACAAGATTGAAGATGCTTGGGCTGTTTTGAAAACGCTCTCGCCGCGCGAGCAGGAGTTGGCGGCGGAGGCGATCCTCGATTATGCGGCCGGCGCAAGCGGGCTGGAATTGTCCTCGGAACAAGCGGCGGAAGTCGAACGGCGCTTGCGCGATCCTGACGCCAAAGCCGTGACATCGGCGGACCTGCGTTCACGTCTACAAAAGCTCGTTCCTTGAAAGTCATCATTCACGAAGCAGCCTGTAACGATCTGGAAAATATCGTGGGCTGGATCGCCAAGGATAGTCCCACGAGCGCTCGTTCGGTTGCCGAGCGAGTTCTCGATACGATCGAAAACAAGATTCCCTTGTTTCCCCGTATTGGCCGTATCGGAAAGGTCGAGGGAACGCGGGAATGGATCCTGCGAGGGTTGCCTTATATCGTCGTCTATCAGATCGACGAAGCGCGCGAAGCGGTAACCATCCTTGGCATCTTCCACGGGGCGCAACAGCGCTAGAACGTTGCGTCAATTGCTTATCCACGACCGCCCCGCGCCGATCTTGTTGTGTGCGCAAGCGCTTCGCGGATTCTTCGGAAACTTATCCAAGGTCGCGGAATCGCGCTTATCTTATCAGGCTCGTGTCGAAGGAGATATAAGCCAATGAAGAGTGAAAATCCGCTGCCCTGCGGGCTGCCGATCCTGGAAGCCGAACTTGCCGAAACGCTGCAAGCCATCAAGGATTCCTTTGAGGACGCGCGCACGCTCGACCGTCGCGTCGACGAATTCGGCAATCGCCGGTCGAGTGTGGTCAACGATGCCGTCAAACTGCTGACCGTCAGCGCGGAAATCGGCCTCGCTATCGCCAAGATCAAGGGCGAATACAATCAGAACATCAATGTGTTGCACGGCGAAATCTTCAGAACATCAATGTGTTGCACGGCGAAATCTGGCCGCCGCCGCGCCGCGCGGTCGCCAAACCGCAAACGCCTGAAGAGGGCCGGCCAGCCGCAAATCAGGGATAAGGTGGGGGGGTGCCCCGGGATAGAGCTATCTACACGATGAGCCGCACTTTTGGCACCATCAAATTGGGCTGACCTCGCATACAAAAACCCTGATCGAAGAGCGACGACCAAAAGCTTGATACAAAGCATGGGGCCGCCGTGCGTAAGGCCCTCGCCTCCGGCACCGCCATTCTAAGGGTGGCTCAAACCCTTGGCATCGGCACCGGCACAGCTGCCCGGATCGAAAACGAGTTGCGTTCCTGACGTTGTGGCGAGTTCAAAGGGGCGTCCATAGCACACGCTTACGAGTGTTCCTGTTGCGACAGGGACTTGATACGTCCACGCCATCTGACCCGACAATATTCCAAATGCTTGGCTTGTTCCTGGAGTTCGAGGCCGTCATGATCCGTGAGCGCGCGCGTGTTAGCGTTGCCCGCAATGCCTAACCGACGCATAGTGACGCGGAAAATGGCAGCTAACCGTCCACGACGACATATTACGGGAAGAGCAATAAGAGGGCTCGAAGAAAGTCCAATGACAGACCGACGTACTCAATTGATCAATGCAGTCGAGGTTCTAACAAGCCTGCTCCGCAGCATCATATTAAAGCGTGCGTTGCACACAATCTGTTCGGACCCACCCTTGAACTTTTGGCGTGTTATATATGGCAACCTTATGGATGTCGCCGTATTGGAGTGGTGCAAGCTGTTTGGCTCCGACGGCGAGTTGAAACAACCTATTCATTGGAAGAATGTGGCGGATGATCCTGCGATGTTCAAAGAAGCCCTATTGAATAAACTCGGCGTGACCGATGCCCAGTGGGTTGGATATTGGGAACAGATGAAAAAATACCGCGACTTGAACGTCGCACATTTTGATCCGCGACGGCGCGAGATTGAGTCCTTCCCCACTTTGGAGATCGCATTAGCTTCGAGCTATTTCTATTTTTCGTATGTGCGTGAAGAACTCAAGAAATTTGGCGTCAGCCAGTACCCCGACGACATAGAAGCATATGGTCAGGAATTCGCGAACAAATGCCACGAAGCGGCAAGTGCCGCACTGAATGCCACGCGCCATATTATCGAGCCTGTTTCCAGGGGCGCCGGTCCGGTTTAACATCCTCCGGAACGAGTTGGGGGTGGGAATATTGTCGGTTCCGGGTCGGAAACTCAAAACACAGATACCCAGGCATTGATATTAGCGCCCGAGGCAATCGGTCGCAATTTTGACAACCTCGATGACTTTCCGGTCGAGTTCGCGGATATCTCGTTGCTTCAGGTTCGCCTATATATGGGCTGCTGGAACAAAACCCTGGCGCTGGCCCCGACAGGCCGCATTCTTTAGCCTTCATGTTCATAATCAGGGTCATTCTCTACGCGAACAAATCGGCGCAGACTGTGATTCCACTGACGGCAGAACGTAAGGCGGTGGATTACGCCATTTACGATCCCCTGAGCGCTATCGTCCCGGTAATGAATCCATCCAAGGACGTAGAGCGGGTGAAGGCCGCCGAAGGCTCGGGCAGCCTCGCCATTAGTCGCCAAGGGAGATATTTGGGTAAAGGGGAATGGCTTCGACTCGCCGATATTGAACTTGCCAGAAATTACGTTGTTAGGACGTAGTCTCTCGTAGGGAGATTCCATAGGAAGCCCCATTTGGTTTGCATAGACCATGAGATGGGATTCGAGGACTGTTGTAGTCATGCCGCCGATGTTTTCTACATAACATTGCCCGGACCACTGAAGGCCCTCAAAGAGGATGCCTGTCTGAGTGGCGGTATCTGGGGGCGGAAAAATAACTATATTACGGACCCTTAATTGCGGCCCGTATTCGGTCATAAACTGAAGCCGTTGAATTTCCTTTTGTTTATCCAATATGTCGGCTTGGGCACCTGTCAAAGCGGTCTGTTGCCCGGCAATTTCAAGCCCTCTTCTCGCAGTTTGATCAGCCTTAAACAGAAGGCGAATTTGCAACGCGCCGACAATCACCAACGCCCCCGTGAAGATCATGAGCAAAAGCGTGTAATCAGCGAGCCGTTCGTTTGGGTCAACTTTTTGGGGTTTTGCACCGGGCTTTGTACCATTTCGGCTTACGGGATTTTCTTGGAACGGCGGTATCGGTGATGCAAAGCTCACGCACGCAGCGATTACCAAAGCCGCCAGCGGGATGGCAGGCCAATATCGCCACGCGGGAAGTAACGGTTTCAGCATCCTCTAATCGCGTCCCCGAAAATATCCGCGTTCATGTGATGGTACGGGAACTGTCCGGGCTTGGACACCACATGGCGATGAACCTGAACAACAGGATACGCCTCCGCCGGATAAAACCTGCAACCCAAAATCCGGGCTTTCCAGCGCAGCTAAGCTGCATCCATGGTCAAAGCTGTCGATTTCCTTCGGCTTCAGCACGGAAGCCTGTCCGCATTATTTCGACACCAATTTTCTATCGAAGCGAGATCAATTGTTTCGCCGGAGGGTCCGGTGATTAGTTGAACCTGATGTCCAGCCCGAAGATCGGCGCAGGCTTGGCTCAGCGCGTTTTTCCCCGAAGTAAAATTCTGCGACGTGAATTCATGATTCGTCCCCAACATTGTGAAGTGAACGTTCCAATTCAATACTGCCTCCATTGCTCTGAACAGAATTCTGCTACCCGCGCAGGATAGCATTAACGCATCCTGGTCTTTTGCTTGGCTATTACGTCATCCGCGAGGAGTTGACCCAACAATTTCGCCTTCGATTTCAGTGCATCCAGCGTAACGGTTCGCATGAGACCGATGCTGCGTAGATATTCTTCGGCCTTCGCCAAGTGCGGGTTAGCAAAATCAACTTCTTGATACCTTTGTGCGTATTCGGAGGTTGTGAGAAAAAGTGTTTCTTTGCCCCCGCGCGGTATGAGGTCAGTCTGAAGCAGTTCAAGTGCAGTGACGATCGCGCGTCGCTTAGGCGACAATGATCGTAATTTGCCGTTCTCGAAACCGTAGGCGCGCTGAAACAGGGTGCTCAAGGGTATGCCGTATGGGTCCAATTCCCATGACATGCCGGGATTGCTCGCCAAGTCTCCAAACGCCAAACGAAAACGAAGATGTCCAAACATTCGCTGATTATATCGGCAATTGAGACCGTGCGGAATTCTCTTCAAGCGCTATGCATGTGTGTACTGCTTTTGTGTACCGCTTGTCGCGCTAACGTGCTAAGATATTTGAGTAATTTGGGAATAACGCACTGGCCCAGAAACTCCTAGTCACCCAGCCAACCGTCGCGAACACACGCCAATAACGAATCTTTCCCGCGTGCGGGCTATTTCATCAGCCGCCTCATCATACGCTCAGCAATAGGGCGTTCGTTATTCAGCAGGCGTGTGGCGTAGGGACGGCTGACGCCTAAGAATTTCGCAAGAGCCGCGTCACTGCCGCCCAATTCCACCTTTTTCCGCGCTAGCATGGCGACACAATCAATTCCGGCCTTCTCACTCGTGATGCGCTCCTGCCGAATCGCTTCCGCTGCCTGTGCCAGACTGTGAAGGGATGCATCTGACAGGTGCTTGCCTGCGTGCAAGGCATCTATTGTGTGATGCGAGACATGTGCGTGTTGAGACAACACGCGATTGCTGATTTTGAACTGACGTTGCGTACTCTTCACAAATGTTTCCAACCTCGATTGATCGCGTCGTGCGAATGCATATTCGACGATATCGTCTTCATCGTCGCCGATGACTTCTCGTTCTTCGATGTTGTCGGCTTCTTTTCCGATAGATTGAAACGTCAATGCGTAAACGTGACGGCGGCGCAGTGTACCCAGCTGGTCGTAGCTAGCTCCCCAAAATTTAGCCTCTTGATGCAGATGGTATCGAACAAGGCTGCGGGCATAGGATTTCAGCCATGATGCTGGAATCCGTGTGAACTGAGATATGTCCCGGTCAAATACGTTCTCAAATGTCTGCCGTTCGCTATCGCTATAGGGAGCGGCAGGACGCGGTTCGCGCCGTGACCACAGCGGATCGCGCAGCGCGGCCATATTCGTCTTTGCCATATCCAACCTAGATTTGGCCTGTAGCGACAACAGAAAATTGAGCGGCTTAACTTGCTTGACGTAGGGTTTGGGTGTCGCTCCCTTGCCGGTGCCATTGTACCCCTCAAACCATTCCAGCAATTTCAGGGTCGTAGCGGCGTAGCGACTGGCCGCTGGAGCATTGAAATTCGTGAGCGCGTCGTACATGACTTGGTCGGGCTTGCCTGCATCAGCAGCATGGATAATTTCCTTCCATACATCCGCCTGCCATCGCGGCACACCGATATTTTTGGTCCATTCCCTTCGCTCCTTTGGAGGATCGTTGTACGGATCGAGTAGATGGCCCAGCCCGTGACCGGATGCCTTACGAATAATAGGTTCGCCATCGGGGCCACGGTTGAACAGAACATATCGCTTGGCGGAAACCGCAAGACAATTCGGCGGGTCGATTGGCTTGATGCCGTCGCCAGCATCGCGCGGATAATTCACTTTTTCCAATTGTAGGATCGACTTGCTCTCACCATACGGATTGAGCGCAACGAACCAATCTTGCACCGCCAGCGCCTTCTCCTTGAATTCCTCCAACGGCAGGTTTTCTGGATTGTCGACAGCAAGGCTGTCGGTATCGCAAAAGGCCCAGTCCAATCCTTGATCGATGACTTGCCGCTCTGCGAGTGCCAACATAAACCGTGCCGCGCCGGTTATGAGTGTGCCGAGCAGTGGGTGGAAATACCGCCCTGGCTCCTCGAATTTCTCGGATTTAACCTTGGCCGATTTTCCCCACACGCCGTGGGCAATCATATTTTGGGCGCGATCATAATCTTTGATATTTAATTCCACGAAAATTCCGTAACTCGTGGCGTTGGCCAATATTTTAATAGCGAGTCTATCGCTTTCGAGGCGCGGCTTCTCGGCCTTGTCGGAATCATCTAATTTTCTTGTGATCGCTAATCTATGAATTATTAATTCCCTATAGAAATCATTTTCCGACGGGTGAATTTCCTTTCCCGCCACCGATATTGAGTTCAAATCATTTTGTTGGGCAATAGGATTAAATCTTATTGCCTCGATAATCTTGGGTGTTTTGCCGGTAAGTATTTTCGACACTAAAACGTCGGCAAGCGTGAACCAAAGCGGTTCATCGCTGGTCAGATAATTGAGCCCGATAGTGGCCTGCGTATCTCCGGCGTAGTGCGCACGCACGGGGAAAAGATCGCCCTGCGGAAGTACCTGCACAATCGCATTGAGGTTCTTCCATACCGATTGCGTACGCAATGTTTCTGCAGTGCAATTCGAGACGAACTCCCGAATATTGGCAGTATCGTCGGATGTCTCTATGCCGGTTGAGATAACAAAGCGCCACAAGTTCATCAATGTGCAGACAGTCGGGTACATCGATAGAAAATCGAAATGGATGATCGGCGTAATTTCACGTCTAATGTGTACCTCCGACCGACCACCATAATAGGTGCTCATGATTTGGCCGATTATTCTTGGCGAGAAATCGGGCTGCACGTCGCGCCATGGTTTGACGCCCATGGCTTTCAGATAGGCTTTGCCAAGACTTGCCTCGGAATAAAGCTCATACAGCCCTGTATCGGCGAGCTTTAGTTCATCGAATTTCTTCGCCAGTGCGTCGAAACACTCCCAAGTGGTCTGGGCATCGCGCCACGCATAGCGCACATAGTCTTGATCAATTAGTTCGCCGTGGCGGTCGGTTTCCAATTTTGGATTGGGTACCTCAAGGAGTTTCGACAGGCTTTCGAGCGAGTGGGATTCGCTCGTGAATACGGCTGCAAGCGTCTTTACGTCTACAAAAAACCCGCCATCCGTGCTGTGCGCTTTATCTCCGTCTGGCTCATCGTCGCTGTTATCGGTGCCTGGTTTATAGCGGCCTGGTTTTGTCCCTGTGAAATGTATGAATGAGGTGCGTTGCGAAAGATGCCTTACGGTAACCGTTGGCCAATTCTCATCATCTACAAGGACAAAGCTGAACCCGCCCCTCATACTGTCTCTGGCATCGACATGTCGCACCGCCAGCCGCGAAATATCGAACGGCAGATTGAACCCTACGATTTGCGCCCCGATCTTGTACCCGCGACCAAAAAACACCTGCTCAACAAATTCATGGCGCGTGCGCAGATAGATTTCCTCGCCATCTTCGCTGGGATATTCTTCCGCAATGGCGGATTTTAGGATGTCAAATTCCACGCCCGTGAGCGCGGCGCGCTCGTAGAATATGCCGCGTTCCATGAGGCGGCCCTGATAGCGCAGCTGGTAGGTCCCAAATTTAAGCCTTTGATCTGGCGTGGTCGTAGTTTCGCAGTCGAAAACCAATACCCAGTCGGAGGGTGGCGTACGCGTCGCGTCCCATTCGCGATGGCGGGGCGCGGCTTGCTTTCGCTTTTTTGGCTTTTCCTTCTTCGGTGCGCGAGTCACATAAGACCGAAGGGATATGACCAACCGGTCAACCGGGTCGTCAGCATCCTGCGATAGCTTTGCCTGGTTGACCGGCGGCATGGTCATTAGTCCTGCATGTCGTCAAAATCCTTGCAGGCCATGTTATGCAATAAGTCTTCCACGATCCGCAAATTGGCGATGGCTAGTTCAAGGTGTTCTATCGTACCCCGCAACCGATTTCTCTCTACGATTACGGGATGTTCGGGATTGAAATCGTCTGGAGGCCATTCCGTCAATTGTCTCCGCGTACGCTTAAGATGGCAGTTAATACAGACCGCCATGACATCGTCGCAGGATTGCCTGCCCGCGATATGATCAGCTTCCATACAGAACGGGTTATCCTCGCCGCAATAACAGCGGCTATTCGGGCAGCCCTTTATTCTGAGGACCTCCCATTGCCTTTCAATTGCGGATGGATCGGTTGGCGCTGCCGCCCGGCGTTTGCATCGCTCACATAAGGCGACAAGCGTACTGCCGTCGCGGTCCAGGCTCCGGACATCCCCCAGAAAGCAATGCGGGCTAGTCTCTGAGCATTCAGGACAGCGAACATATTTCACACCCAATCGGCGCAAAGCTTGCCAGTTCTGCCGCTGGCGTTCGAAGAAGCGATCCGTCTCGTCCATAATCGCCTCCATCACAGCGCCACGTCGTGATAGATTTCGGTGAAATCTAATTCACCGATGCTGTCTAATTTGCGCAGCGTATTTGGCCCTGTTTCCCATGGGTGATAATTTCCCTCGGCGTCGCGGATGCCTTTCCCGGCATAACGTGCTAAATATGAGGCGTCGTTGGTGGCGAGGAATTTGTTGACATTATTCCAATAATGACCGACACGGCTGCGCGACCTATACGTCACGGGAATGAAGTAGATTTTCCCACGTGACGCGATGAGCATCAACGTTGGGCGGCGATCCATAATTACCCATTTTTTGCCCTCTAATTTTGCAGTCGTATTTTCTTTGAGGTATCTGCGGACCTTCTCCACGGAAACGCCCGTCCGCTTTGCCGCCGTCTTTTGTGTCGCGCCGGCCTTCATTAATTGAAGGGCCTTCTCACGCGGGTCATTGGGATCGGGGATGGTGGGCTTGGACTTGCGAATATCTGCCGCGCTGATATGACCGCGTGCACGGGAGAGGGAGTGGCCCTTGGCCAGCCCTCGCTTAACTCTGTTGGCGTATTCCTTCTTGAAGTCCCGAATTCGGTTTTTCATTGCCTTGCTCCTTGTTAGAGGGAGCGCGACAATCGAGGGCGCGTTTTCCGAGAATCGACGTTTGGCGTAGGGCTCTTGATGGACACGACCAACCAAGACCGGTCGGGGTGGGAAACCCAGGAACAGGTGGACGCCTGCCTAGCTGACAACGACGTGAGCCCAGAGCAGAACACGCGTTGGCGGCGTGACGGGCTATTGTCCGATGTAGAGCAGGTCCCAAGCGCCTATTACGGAAGCGCCGTTTTTTATCCGGCCGGTACGTGTGCACAGATCGCGGCGGCGGCTCGGCTATTTCGGGAGAAAAACCGGATCAACTATGTCGGCCGGATGCTGTGGTGGGAAGGGTTCCCGGTCGATGAGAGATATTGGAAGCCCGACTTGATCAGCCTCGCGGGTTGGGCGGATAGGGTCTGCGGCTGGATCGCGCCGTTGATGGACCGTGAAGGCGACAATCAGCGAACGCTCCCCGAGCGGCTATCGGATGCAGGGCATTCGGACATTATCCTGTCCCGCGTCCGGCCGCGTTTGGAAGGTAATGAACTCGCAAGTGTCTTGCGTGTAGCCCTCGATACAGCGAGCGGATGCTTTACTCGATTCGAAGAGCCAGAACGAGATAGTAAGGGTAGGGAGCGTTCCTTCGACGAAACTGCGATTGTTAGAGGGCTCGACCTAGCCGCATCCGGCACGCATTCGATCTTTGGCCACCGATTAAGGCTCAAAGAGGAAATCGAAGGCGCTTTGAAGGCGGCGGCGCGAGCGATACGAACAACGTCGTTTTCGGACGTGGCAACGGGCCGGGAGGAAATTATTTTTGCCGCGCGCAATGATGTGCGAAATGCCCTTCGAATGGAACTGGCGTTGTACGAAGCGTGCGAATGGGTTTACGGACGACAAGCCTTTGGTCTACGGCTCGTGGCGTGGATCGCGAAGAAACGCCCGACGACAATGATCGGCATTATGATTCTCGGGTTTGCTCAACTGAGGCGCGCTTCAAATCAATTGTTGTCATCGGAGGAAATTGCGGCATTAGCGGATACCGCAGAAGCCGCGCAGCGAGATTCACAGCAACTCCAATCGCTGTGGAAAAGCGATAAGCGGTTTCGGCATATTTTTGCGCCAAAGAGAATTCGCGCGGCATTTCGCGACAGACCAAGTTACGATAGATGGATTAGGGAGGTCGGGCTTGCAGCCTCGTATACTGCACCCGAAGGATAGGCGAATGGAGGCAATTTTATTACTATTTTCCGGATCTGGGAGGGCGTTCAAGCAACTTCGCCGGTTCGATGTTCAAAACTTTTGCTAGCTTGCCCAGAGTATCTATAGAAACGCTGTAAAGCTCTCGCTCAAGCGCGCTGATGTAGGTTCGGTCTATGCCCGCACGCAACGCCAGTTGCTCTTGGGACAAACCCCGCTCCTTGCGCCAATAACGTAAATTCTGGGCAAAAATTTTCCGCGTGGCCATACGCGGAAAACAGCTCAATTGTTGAGTAACTATCTACGGAGTATACTCGACAAGTGTTGCATTTGGCATGGGAGCTAGGCAAATACCGATGGATAACTATCGACTAAGAGCGTTCTTATTGTTGTGCTTTGCTGCGCTCGCCATGAGCGGATGCACACGCACTGATGCCTCCGGCGAGTATATGGCAAAATTTACGAACGGTGTTTACCGCCTTCAACTTGTTGAAACGTCAGACGGCCATCTCACAGGCCAATTGGACACAGTGGTGATCAACCCGCAGGACAAGATCGACTATAACAGCTTCGCGGCGAACGGTGTCAAGAATGGCAGGAGCGTAAGTCTTTCGTTCAAACAAGCATCACTTCTGCCGACAAGTTTATCCGGCTCCGGAACGCTCGATTATAATAGCCTCTCGCTCACCGGCGATATCAATCCTGGTAAGTTGAGCACGGTCGTTTTCGTTCGCGCCAGTGATGCCCAATATCAATCAGTCGTGAATGGCCTGATAAGCGAAGTTAATAACGTCGCTGCCGCAAAAGCAGCCGCAGAGAATCAAAAAAATCTGCTCGCAAGACAACACGCGTTTGCTACAGCGATAGAGCAACTTGTCAGCGGAATGCAACGCTTTGACGCTGACGCGGAGACACACTTAGCGCGTTGGCCAGAGACTGCTCAAACTTATCGCGAAATAACAGCCCAAATGACTGCATATCTCAATCACGAACGCGACTTGGTCGGTGATACCGAAGCTTCCGTCAGACGAGGACAGATCAGCGCTGCAATAAATCAAACCTCTATAGCGGCGGACCAACTGCATAATAATGTGCAGTCGCTGCAAACCAACTTCGAAGCAAATGTCGTACCCCTTATGAGTACCCTGGAATTAGCGATGACCCGTTGCAATGCTGCGGGTGTGACCACAATCAGCGATGAAATAAAAGATGCCTGTGCAGATATTGCGCGCGCGAACCAGCCATTCCGCCAAAGCTATACTGCCTTCAATAATGGCCTGGCTCAGCTTGAAAGCGTTTATCAGGAAGAACGCGAGAAACAGGCACAATTGGTGCAGGCATCAGAGCGGATGGAATAACAACGTCTCCATTTAAATTTGCGACTTATTCTACTACCGAAGTTGCTTGAGAAATGTGTTGATGACGCGGTTGTCGGATATAGCAGTTAAACGGCTTGCTACGACTTTCGCCATCTGCGGATTAAGGCGACATCCACCCCATCGATTGAACGCAAAATCTCCCGGCGAGAACGTATGCTCTAAGGCAAACTCAAAAATCGCTTGGTCCACCACAGGACGAAGCGGCTCCATCAAGTCATAGACAAGCGGAATGCGGTTGTCCTTGTTGCCGTGCATGATGCCGATTGAGGGGTCCAGCCCGGCGGCTACGGTCTGGATGCGGACCTGACTGGCCAGCATCCCGTAGCCATAGTTCAGCATGGCATTGACGGGATGGCGTGCGTTGCGGCTGTTATCACGCCAGCCCATTTTTCGAGGGCCGATTCTCTGCCAGCTTTCAGGAATCGGCTTTCGCTTCACGTTTGACCACCGCAACGGCAAGCCATGCCATAACCGGAAATACACGGCGGCGGCGGTTCCCTCTATGCCTGACAGCCTCGCGAGCGGAGCTGTATCCACGATGCGGCTTATTTTCTTGAGGCAGTTTTCTAGGTGCCCCTCAACGAACTCGCGTTCGTCAGATTTTGGCAGTGTCTTTTGCAGCGTGTCTATGCTGGCAGCGATTTTATCACTGATGAGCCAACGCGCGATCTTGATTCGTCGCGTTCCGTGCTGGGCCGCAAGTTGCGCTTCAACAAGATTGCGCTTTGCGCTGTGTCCTGTGACACCGCCAATGACATTTATTTCCCCGCGCCAGTTCAATTGGACGAGCGTGATCTGCTGATCTGATAACCAAGCTAAGGCGTCAAGCGTAAGACTACCGCTGCTGTCGAGAACGACGATCCTGTCGGGCAAATTCGGATCACCGGGAAAGAAGCGAATTTCTTCTTGTTCCTGTGGGTAATGCGTAAAACCGTTCCGAACCAACAGCGTTCCATGATCGACGCGCAATCTGACGCCGTGACCGCACAGGATCAGGGGCTGGCGATAATTGAATTTCTTGCGGCGGTCACGACCGTGCTTGGAATTGCGCTTGCGCCAATATTCCGACCGTTCTGCCCAGGCAAAATCGTCGTCGCCACTTTTGAATAACTCGATATTAGGGTGCTTTTCCATGGTTCACGACCTGCTACGGAGCAATAGGCAAATTATATCACACTCCGTCGCAAGTGTCTGATATTATTATTGTTTCTTTGTGTTCTAGGCTGTGGAATTAGCACGTCCGAGCAGGGAGAGGAAAACCCCAGTGCCGCCGTCTCGCTGTACGTCATCGACTATAATTTCTGCCGCGTGCATGGGCGTTATGCGTCACGCCAGCGATACAGCTACCCTGTCGGCGCGGTCGGGATGGGGCCCACGTTGGGCGAGTGCTGAATTTGCAAATTGTGGAAGCTTTTAGCACGTTAGTGCGAAGAGCGGGACATAAAAGTGATACTCATATTTTTTGTCGTTCGGCACATGGTAAACGTGTGCTAAAGTCTCAATTACATGGGCGATGTAAATTGGGAGGGCCACATGGGTCGCATTCTGGCCGCAACTACAGTGGCGGTTGCACTTATGGCAAACACAGGCAGCAGTTTCGCCAATCAAGCCGCGAAGGTCCCCCCTGCTTGGCTTACCGTTGAAGTTCACTCTTCGACAATCGCGGACAAAGCCCAAGCCTATGTTGGAGATGGGGACCAGTTAGACGCGTTGCCCAACTTTGGCGGCGGGCTGAGTTCGATAATATTGGGAGGAGGGCATGCGTACCTTGCCGGTGAGGTTCATTCATCCACTGCAATGATGCTTACCGTGGACTGCGAATTTAAGAACGTCTCCGAAGTTACCCAGACTTTTCATCCCCTGGACGTTGAGTTGGGCAACAAAGCGGGCGTGTTAATGGCCGCTGGGATAGGCGGCGGGCCATTCGCCAAGAGTGCCGCCACTTGGGCCAGGCTCAGAAAGACAGAGCTACAGAAGATCGAAAAGGGGAATACTCTCCGTGTTACTTACGTCTTTGGGGTCTCAAAGAATGTGTCTGGTTGGAAGTTGATATACCACAGCAACCAAAATGCAGAGCTAAATCCGGAGAAGCGATGATCGTTTGTGTATGGGAAAAGGAGATAATGTCCACATCGGCGGACAAGTAAAGATGGCACATGGGTTAGTGCTAATTTATGAGAGGAAAATCAAAATGTATCTACATCTTCAGCACATTATCCAACGATCAGCGATGGCAGTCGTTCTTTCTACTTTCGTTTTTGGATGCGCAACAACTGTTACTCATCGTTATGAGAATTACACCAAGATCGAGCAGCCGGAAGCGCTTCGTCTCATATCCGAACTAAAAATGTTGTACCAACCCGAGGCTGGTCTTGGTATTAATTCGTATTCCGTGATACCTATCGAAGAAATAGACCAAACTGGCTTCACATATACAGAGAGTTATGTAGCTATCGACAAAATAACAAATCCTCCTCCGTGGGGCGGCACGGGATCGACCCTTTATCATACGCTGAAGGCAAAGTATCATTTTAATTTCGCCGATGTCACAAAGATTGGCTACACCTCTGATTCACTAAACATAAACAGCAACATAAACGGAACATTTATCTATCTATGGACTGCGGATACTCCTGGGCCAGTCATCACGTTCATGCTGAATAAAGCGCAAGCAGCCCATTTATCTGAATACCTTTCGGCTCTTTTGGAACTATGTCCGAAGGTCTCTTAATCTCAATTTGTTGAGCCACGCTTAGCACATGTGGGTTTGTCAAGTATAATATCGTCGGCGCCAACATCAAACTGGACACCTCTAGAAACTGGTTCTGATTGGGCTCGCGTGATTCACTTCCCTGGGTGATTTGCGCGGGAGCCGCGAATGGAGAGGCAGCCAGGATTCTTCGTTAGCGGTGTTCCGACCCCACGTTGTTGATTGAGGTGCGAGCCGCGCACGATGGCCGGTGAGTGGGGATCGTGTATCACATAGCCAAGGATGTCGTCTGCGTGGCTGCCAGCGCGCAGGTTGCTGGCAAAGCGTGCTGGATGGTTACTTTTTAGGAAGAATCATTTGTGGTGCGGCTAAATAGATTTTTTGGTCGGACGATAGCCACGTAAAGCCGACATATATTTTAACCAGTGTGTGGCCACCGTCTGGTGAAAGTTGCATGATATCCATTCCAATGCTGTGACCGTCGTATTTGCCGAAATTGTCGATTGCCAAAATAGCATCCTTGGGATCAATGTTTTCGTTGGTGGTTATTAGATAGATTGATACTGACGGATTAATGCGCTTTACCGCCCTCCATAGTTCCGTTTTATTAGTGAGAAGGGCTTCGTGAGCGAGAGCTACGTCGATCAAACCACGCAGCTGCTTTGGAAACAGTAAAAAACCACAATCGATCTTGGCGGGATCGACGTAGATAGGTTTGTCACCCGCTTCGACTCGCTGAAGCCGACGGCTTACTGTGGCATTGAGTTTGTCAATGCGATTTCCTAACGGCTTCTTCCAGATGTTCACCGCCAAGATGGTCTTCTTGATCAAGAACACCACGAGGATCACCACAAAAAACGCAACATAGAGCGTGATCGCTTCGTGCAGCAGCGCCTTGTCGAACGCCGGCATAACAGGCGCCGCGCGATGCAACATCGGGAGCACTGCGTCCACCGCGATGTACACGACAGACGCCAGAACCGGTGTGACGAACAACCCAACGATGGTTCCGGTTGCCACGCCTAAGAGCAAGGCGATCACGCCGCCAATTACCATGTGCAACATGTCGAGGTGCTGCACGAAATCGACCAAATATTTCGGAAAGTCGGTGATAAGTTCCATATTACTCCCCCACGCCGCCACACATTAAACCGACATTCCCCAGATGACACTGGGTCGAAGGGGACAATAGCACTTTCTGACGCTGTCGGAAGCTAGGAGGTCCACACATGGGGAATGTCGGCTAAATATGCTATAGTGAGGTATTGCCGGGGGGCGAGACGATGCCGTTATTGTTCGATCTTATTTTGAACGAGTTGCAAAACATCGTTTCCGGGCCGCTTGCCGAAGCCTTTGCCGATTTTCTGGGCTGGGCATCCTACGGCGCTTTGGACCGGGGGACGGCTTATTCCATTGCGCAAGCGGTCATCACTGTCCTGCTGGTTTTGTCCGGCGGCGGGATCGGCTATTCCACATACCGGCTTGGCAGGTATATCAAATCGCTTTTTGTTCATCCGGCGACGGGCGGGCGCATCGCCTTTAAAGACAAGCGGGATGGGCGCGAATACGAGACGATAAGAATCGCCGGTCGAAGGTGGATGGCCGAAAATCTCGCATACATGCCCCACGTCAGTCCGTGCCATGAACAAGGCGGTATCTGGGTATATGGCTTTCACGGAACAGATACGGATGCCGCGAAAGCTACTAGCAACTACCGCAAGTATGGTTGTTTGTACGACCATGAGACTGCAAAATTGGCGTGCCCCAGCGGATGGCGGCTGCCGACAAGGGCTGATTTCAAGGCACTACTAGAGTCCACCGGTGGTGCTGAGTACGAGACTAGGTCGCTCGCCTACTACAGCCTTAAAGCTGGCGGCGATTCCGGTTTTAATGCACTGCTCGGAGGAAATCGCGTCGTGTACAACTGGGGAGGAAAGGGCCCCGAGTTTGAACATCGCGAAAGATGTGGCGATTGGTGGTCGAGCGAGAGAAGCGAAGGAGGGCACGGATTGTTTCCGGGAGAGACGGTCGGCGAGACGCTTCATGTGCAGATCGACGACGGCGGGCACTTTTTTACCGACGCTCTCCCGGTTGATTACGGTGTGTCGATACGGTGTGTCAAAAAGTAAACAGCCTGTGCCTCCTGTGATCAGCTGATTGGGGCGGAATAAGAATCAAACTGGATGAGGATGCTGACGGGCGCGATGGTGGCCACCAATTGTAGGGCTGACAGAAAGGAACCATGACATGAATGTGTTCTGCCTGCTTGGTCGGCATTCATGGAATGGCTGCAAGTGTGCGCGATGCGGAAAGACCCGTGACCAGCAGCATGATTGGACCCGAAACTGCCGCATGTGTAGCCGTTGTGGCACTGCGGGGTTCAATGCGCACGACTTCAGCTTAGACCGCCGTCGGTGTAGCCGATGTGGGCAGCGCTCGTCTTGGACTCGGACGACGAATCCGGATCGCGTAGTGTGCGAGGTGGCCGATGAGCTTTGGTCGTGGGATTGGGAGGAGATAAACGGAGAGACGTTCGCGAACATTCGTACGGGGTTGATTCATGACTTCACCGCAGGCTGTGCAGAACGCGGTTTTGATACCGCTGTAGATTTCTTCTCAGAACTTGTCGATGCCCATCCAACAAATGGTTTTGTCCGCTGGTGTTTTGCGTGGGCGATTTGTGGGCGTCTAATAGCTCACAATCGAGGAGAAGCTCAATCACTGCAAAATTTTAGGGACGCAGCGAGTCTAGGCTCCTCGCTGGTCGAGGTCCTGCCCGATGGAAGCGTCAAAGTAATCAATCAGGTCGGCGAACGGTGGATTCTCCGCTCAGACGGCAGCTCGCAACGCGTCAAGGAATCGCCGCAGCAAATGTAGGGAGAGCGGCCCGTTCGATCTGTGTGCGGGCAATGACGGTTTCGTGATGGGCATAGTCGGGCGGCGGGATGACCGGCACGTCTGTCCGTCTCGTGCCAGGCAGCGTCGTTTCAGACCAAGAGGGAAGCTTATCGGAAACGCAGTCGCGTCAAAGGGCACTCCACGAAGTAACCGCAGATTTATAGATCAACCAATTAATGCGTTGCCGACCTTGCCCGGACGGTGCCAAAAGTGCGGCTCATCGTGTAGTTAGCTCTATCCCGGTGGGGGGGTGCCCCCGCAAAGTTGAGGTTCAATTGGGCAAGCGAACCGGCAGACGGCGGGGAGCGCCGGACGGAAACAGCAACCGGCTGAAGCACGGGCGGTATTCGAAGGCCTATGCTG
>JBEKMG010000004.1:0-187720 GCA_050008635.1 Rhizomicrobium sp. | reverse complement strand
GGGAATGGAACGGGGGCCATTCGGAATTAACGCCGCACTTGTACGAAACGAAATCCGAAGGGAGTCAATCCCGATGAATCAAAGATCACAAGACGCACTGTTGCGGTCCGACCGTATTCTAGTTGGCGCGTTGGCCGTTTTGCTTGCAGCGGTGAGCGCGGTGGTCGGCGCCGCGGCGGCATATCGTCCGCATACTGAACAAATCAAAACTTCGGTAGTGCTTGCCAAGCTCGCTGCACCCGAGGCGGCGGTCCATGCGATACCGGCGGCGGTCAAGCCGGCGGTCAATTCCGTGGTCGAAGACCTCATCATGAACAAGCTCATGGCCGAGCATCGCTGCCTGTCGGAAGCGCTGTATTACGAGGCCCGCGGCGAGGGCGTGAAGGGCCAGAAGGCCGTCGCCGAAGTGATTTTCCACCGCATGCGGACCGGCAACTACGGTCATTCGATCTGTGCCGTGGTCTACGAAGGCGCCAAAAGGCCCGGCTGCCAGTTCTCCTTCGCGTGCAATGGCGAGCTGAGGTACCACAAGTCGCCTCAGGCGTGGCTGCGGGCGCAGATCCTGGCCGCGCGCATCCTGACGGGCGAAGAGAGCCTTAGCGACGTTACCGGAGGCGCCACCAGTTTCCACGCGACCGCAGCCCGATTGGGCCAACGACCTGCAGCGCACGGTGCAAATCGGCAACCACATCTTCTACAAGAACGCATCGCACTCGCGCACGATGTAGTTCCTAGAACTCGACCGTCACGTCGAGGCAAAAGTTCGCGCTGTGTTGCTCCCACGAAGAAAGGGCCCCTCACGCAGGTCACGAAGCGCGTTATTCTGTGTTCCCCGGCGTGTCCCCAACAGACAAGGGCGGCGAGCATCACCGCCGGTAGCAACTCAACACATTGAATTTTAAGGAAGAAATGGTGCCCAGGGGCGGAATTGAACCACCGACACGCGGATTTTCAGCCCGGACAAAAAGCCAAGGCTTTCAAACGCTTAGTTCCACGAAAACTGGACAACTGAACAACAGAACTCAAAGGCTTGGCGGGAATCCGGACAACTTTTCCCGGCGCACAGCGCCGCCGAAAACACAATTTCCGTACCGAGTATGATGTTCGGCGATTCCTCTTGATTTGTTGTCAGATATGACTACACTGAGGCTCGCATATGGTCCGCAATACGAGGGTAATCAACTGGCTGAAAGCCGCGCTGAAAGACTTCCTGGCATTTCCGCAAGCTGCGCAAGACAAAGCCGGGACCGCATTGACGATGGTCGCGGAGGGCGTAACACCCGACATTGCAAAGCCGCTGACCGGTTTGGGAAGCGGCGCGTGGGAATTGGCGATCAAATCGCGCGGCGATGCCTATCGGGTGCTCTATGCGCTTCAATTGGGTGAGGACATCTGGGTCGTTCATGCGTTTCAGAAAAAATCCAAGAAGGGTATCGCCACGCCGAAGCCGGAAATCGACCTCGTCAAGGAACGGATCAAGCGATTGAAGGAACAACTACGATGACCGGTCGGAAAATTACCAAGCTCGGAACCGTCAAAGGAAGCGGCAACGTCTTTCGCGACCTGGGCCGGCCGGAAGCAGAGCTTTTGCAGCTCAAGGCGCTGCTTGCAGCGCAGATTGTGCGTGCCCTTGATGAAACCGGCCTCACCGTGCGAGGCGCGGAAAGTATCACGGGCAATGCGGCAGCCGACTTTTCGCGCATCCGCAACGCCGACCTTGGCCGGTTTACAGTGGATCGCTTGATGACGATCTTAAGCCGCCTGGGGCGCGAGGTGGACGTCACCGTCACGGTGCGCGGGCGCAAAAACGTCACACGCGCGCATGCCATGCCGGCCGGTGTCTAAAAATGGCGGACAAGCGGACTAAAAATGGGCAACTTGTCCGTATACAGAACGTGATGATCTGTAACCTACTGAATCTTAAGTAAAAATGGTGCCCAGGGGCGGAATTGAACCACCGACACGCGGATTTTCAGTCCGCTGCTCTACCGACTGAGCTACCTGGGCAATCTTGGAGCCGAGCCAAGGAGGACGGGCTTTTTAGGCAAGCGGGGCGCCGCTGTCCAGCGGCACCCCGGCCCAAACGACCTAGCCCTTCATAAAAGGCGCATTGCCCTTAATGATAGGCGAGCTCCACGCCAATCAGCGTGACCCCCGTACTGACCGTACCGATCAACGTACCGCGAGCCGCGTTTTCACCGGTCGGCGCGCTCGCGAGTTGATTGATGTGGGACGTGCCGCTGAACAGATGGGCGACCGAGAAATCGACGTCCACGCTGTCGCTCAAGCGATAACCGATCCCGCCTGACAACCAAATACGGCTCGAATCGGGAATGCCCGGTGTGGCCGCGCCGCTGGGCGTCGGCGTCTGGTCGTAAGCCGTGCCGACGCGCAACGTCAATTGATCATTGGCCTTGTATTCCGCGCCGATCGAACCGAACCAGCTATCCCTCCAGCCGAAGGTCGTGAGATCGGCTGAGTTATGCGGCTGCACGGGCACTATCAGCAATTGCTTGAAAGCGCTCCACCCGGTCCAATCGACCGTGGCCATCGCCGTCCACTTGTCGTCGATGCGCAAGCGCGTGCTCACATTGAGCACAGACGGCAACGTGATCTTCGCAGTCGCTGCCGAGTCCAGGAAGGTCTGCGTTGGCACATAAGCATTAAAGAACGCGCCGACGCCCCCCGCATCGAGCGTATAGGTTTCGGTGCCGCTCAGTTTATGGTCGATTTTCGAGCGATAGGATAATCCAAGCGACAGATTGTCGTTGGGCTTCCAGGCAATGCCCAGAATGTAGCCATAAGCCCAGTTATTCGCCTTCAGCGCCACTGAGCCGTCGTCATGGCCCGGCAGGACGTGAAAGAAAGGAGTAGGCGGTGGGGCGAGAGGGTTGGTACAGTTGACGTGGCAGCCGATCAAGCCGAAGTCGATCGCCTTGCCCAGATTACCGCTGATGTATTCCACCTGAAGTCCCGCCGCGATGGACAGTTCGGGAACCGGCTGATAGGCGACGACCGGCGTGATGTTGTACGTTTTCAAATCGCTCTTGGTCGCATAATAGCGCCCGGCCCAGGTGTCGTCGTACTTGGTCATCAGTCCCCAAGGGACGGTTACCGACACACCGACCGAAAACTGATTGCTCAAACGCTTGCGGATGGCGATGTCCGGGATGATCGCCTTGGAAATGATGCTGGACGGCGCTGTCGTTCCCCCGGTCGCGTTTCCAGCCGAGGTCGTGGCGGTCGTGAAATCTCCGGTCGCGGTCGGCAGGACACCTGTCGCGCTGACGGAGATATCGAAATCGTCCACCCAGCCAGTAAGAGCCGGGTTGAACGGCATCGTCGACGCATGCTGGCCATTGGCACCAGCGCCGGCATAGGACGTACCCAACGAGCTGGCGCTGAATTCGCGCAAATCAAAGCCAGTCGCATAAGCCGACGTCGTCGCCAGACACGAAGTGCACAAGAGTGTGATTGCCAAACGGCGCATGGTGGTTCCCCCTAAGGTATTTGTTTCCCCAACGACAACTATATAGCAGAAGGCAAGGGCGACCTAACCCCCTTGCGGCAATTCGGCTGGCGGACCGCTATCTTCTTGAGAATCCTGGTCCACAGCCGGAATGGCATAACCCCCATGCAACCAATGCGCGAGATCGAGATCCGCGCAACGTTTGGAGCAGAAGGGGCGAAAACGTGCGACTGACAGGTTTTTGCAGATGGGGCAGGTTCCAGCCTTGGCCTCGCGCCCTCTGCTTTCAGACGATAGTGGCGACATCGAACCTCTCGCGGGCACAAGTCTCGTCTTCTTCTAATTCTACATTGGCAGCGCCCTTGCGGGCAAGGGCGGCGCGCAGCCTTTCGCCCTGGCTCTCGATCCAGCGGATGATCTCCGGCGCGGCGCGGACGTGGATCGGCCTGCCCGGCGCCGCGCGGGCACCGGCCTCGATGCGCCTCAGAACATCCATCGCCACGGCGTCCGGCCGGCGGACCTTCCCTTGCCCCGCACACGCCGCGCAGCTCTCGCTCGACAAGGCGACGAGCGGGTTGCGCACGCGCTTGCGAGTGATCTCGACCAGACCGAGCGGCGACGGGCGCGAGACCGTGACCGGCACTCCATCCTTGGACAGGCTCTGCGTCAGCGCTTCCAGAACCCGGTCCACATGCGCTTCTTCCTTCATGTGCATGAAATCGACGACGATCAACCCGCCGATACCGCGCAAGCGCAACTGCCGGCCAAGCTCGCGCGCCGCCTGCAGGTTGACCGTCAGGCCCGTATCTTCCAGGCCGGAGGCATGGGTGAAGCTGCCGGAATTGACGTCCACCGCGGTCAGCGCTTCGGTGCCTTCGATAGTGATCCAGCCGCCACAAGAGAGCGGCACGCGCGGATGCATCAGGCCGTCGATGTCGGTTTCGAGATCGTGGCTGTCGAACAGCGCGCCGGGGCCGTCGAAGAACGCGATGCGCTCTTCGGCTTCGGGCATCGCCCGGCGGCAGAAGGAGCGCGCGGCTTCAGCGGCTTCGGCGTCGTCGATGAGGATGCGCGCCGTGTCGTCGCGGACCAGGTCGCGCAGGACGCGCGCGACGGGATCGAGATCGCGATGCAACAGCGCCGGCGGCTTCGCCTTCTGGCGCGCGGCGAGGATCGCCTGCCAATCGTGCGCCAGCTCGACCGCGTCTTCGCGAAACTCTTCCAGCGTGGCGCCGACGGCAGCGGTGCGGAAGATATAGCCGGCACCGGCGGCGAGTTCGCCGTTGGCTTCGCCGATCATCGCCTCGCCCACAGCCAGCAGGCGCTCGCGCTCGGCTTCGTCCTCGATGCGCCGGGACAAAGCGATGCCGGGTTGGTACGGCGCCAGCACGCACAACCGGCCGGGGATCGTCACCGAAGCGGACAAGCGCGCGCCCTTTTCGCCGATCGGGTCCTTGATGATCTGAACCAGGACTTCGTCGCCCTCGCGCACCAGTTCGCCGATCGGAGGCTCATGCTCGCCGGCGGCGGCGCCGGCAAGACAGTGCGCCTCCCGCGCACCCAGAAAGCCAGCTCGCTCGTGGCCGATCTCGACGAACGCGGCCTGCACGGCCGGCAGAACGCGCAGCACGCGGCCCAGCACGATGTCGCCTACGAGGCTGCGCCCGGCCGCCGCTTCACCGTCCGCGCCGAGCGTCCGCTCGCGGGTCAGTGCCTGGAGCTTGCCGTCTTCGACGACGGCGATGCGGATTTCCGCCGCGCCCACATTGATGAGAATTTCTTGCGACATCGGACCTTTCGGAGTGGGCAGGAAACTTAGAGCGAGTTGCAGGGCGTTACATCAGCGATCATGCGCTTACCCGCAATATCTTGCGATTCTCGGCCGCCGTCTCCACCTCTATTTGTTTTCGACTTTTTACAGGGGTGGGGGGTATCCCCCGTCTTTGCGGCGAAGTCCGTCAAGTCAGATGGGTTGCATGGATTTCCTTTTGTCGCCTCCATTGCGTTTTTCCACTCCGAATTTTTCGGAGCACCGCATGGATGTGGTGAGAGCAACGATGACGTTCAAGGCCACAGCGGGGGCCAGGTTGACGCATGGCAGCAAAGCTACCGCTCGAAATGGCGAAGGAATTCGGACGCGACCGGAACGAATATTTGGTGTCTGACACCAATTCGTCGCCAATTCGTCCAATTCAATTCGTCCCGTCGCAATTCGTCGCCACGAGAGTCATTTTTTGAGCCACTATTCATTGCTATACTGCGGCTGTTTGGAGGCCAAAACCCGTTTGCTTATCTAGTCCTGAACCAAATTTGGATAGTTTTTCAATGAAGAAATACACCGACATTGTTCCCTGGGAGATCGCCCCCGACGTGTACTGTTTGGGTCCGCAAGGACGCACGCAGACCAACGTGTATCTCGTGCGCGGTGGATCGTCGTGGATGCTGATCGATACCGGATGGGCGGAGGATGGTTCGCGCATAAAGAAGGCTGCGGAGTCCTTGTTCGGGGCCGACACGCGTCCAGCTGCAATCATGCTGACACACGGCCATCCCGATCACGGCGGCTCAGCGCCGCAGTTGGCGCGGACTTGGGAGTGTCCCGTCTACGTGCACCCCGCCGAGCTGCCGCTCGTCGCCGGTGATTTCTCTGCGATCACGAAGTACGCCGGTCCGCTCGACATCTGGTTCATCCTGCCGCTGATGCGCCTCATGGGGCGACGACGGCGTGAGGCGATGCTCCTTAGATCGAGCCTCAAAGACGTCGTGCGCGCGTTGGGTCCAAACCCGGAGATCCCGGGGCTTCCGGGCTGGACGTGGATCCCCACGCCGGGCCACACGCCGGGCCACGTCGCTTTCTTCCGAACCAGCGACCGGACCTTGATCACTGGAGACGCCGTCGTGACGGTGAAGCTCAACTCCGTGTCAGGTCTTCTGCTGCAGAGGCAAGGGCTCTCCGGACCGCCGTGGTACACCTCATGGAGCTGGCCCGGCGTCAAGGAGTCGGTCGCCACGCTCGCCAGACTCGAGCCGAACGTGCTGGCGCCCGGCCACGGCGCGCCCATGACTGGCGCCGGTACGGCGCGCGCGCTGCGCGCCTTCGCAAACCACTTCTCCGAAGCGGGCTGACTGAAGGCGGCAATCAACAGAAGCGCGAACTACTTGGATCGCCGCATAAATAACCTCTGGGGCTATGGTGCGCCGGACCACGCCATATAGCCGCCGGAAAGGCTGACGGCTTTGACGTATCCGCGATCACGCAGGAACGAAACCGCTTGCGCGCTTCTGTGTCCCGACCGGCAATAAACCACTAGCTTTACGCCCTTTGGAATTCGTTTGTAGCTGTCTGGAAGACTGCTCAATGGCATCAAGACGGCGCCTTCAATATGGCCCTGATTGAATTCTTCCGGCTGGCGCACGTCCAAAAGGAAGAAAAACGCTTTCTCTTTTATCAGCGTCTGCAGATCGCGGACCTCGATCGTCGGAACGGCCTGCTGTGAAGCCGCCGGAAGAGCCTCGTTTGCCCGGGCGGGTTGAGCCGGAACCGCGAACAAACAAACCAAACAAGCCGCCAAGACGGCTGCACGAATGTGAAGCGACATGGAAATCACCCCTTCAAATTCAACGAACCAGGGGGAAACCCTCACCCCCCATACCCACATCGGCGCAACAGTAGCACGGTTTCGGCGAGCGGCAGGCCGACGACATTGGAATAGGAGCCGTTGATGCGGCGCACGAAAACCTCGGCGCGGCCTTGGATGGCATAGCCGCTGAGAGGATAAATCTAACTCAGACCCCGTTATTTCTATGTCCGCTTCACACGGCGCCGAGGCTGGCGAAGATGGGTACGATGATAAGCATGTCGGCGCCGGCATGGAATAAAACCGATCCCCACAGGCTCCCGGATTTCTGCATCAGCCACGCCCAGGCGATCGCGAACCCGAACGTCACCAGAAGGAACCCCGGCATGCCCGCCGCATAGGTGACCTGCATGTGAGCCAGGGTAAATGCCAGGGCCGTGGAAAAAATAGCGAGCCATTTTCCGATCAGCGGTTCGTATCGTCCGAGAAACAATCCGCGGAACAGGAGTTCCTCCATGAAGGCATTGGGCACCACAAAGAGCACGATCCACGGGGCCAGCGCCATGAGCTTGGCCGTCCCTAGGGCCGTGACTGCCGGCTGATGCATGCTCAGGACGACCAGCGCGGCAGCGGCAACGAGGCCCACGCCGAGGCCGAGTATCAAACGACCTTTTCTGATGTACAGCGATGCGAGATCTTGGCCGCATAGCTTCGCCACAACGAGAATCCCGATCACGATCAGCGATGCCTGCAAGAACTTCGCCACGGCGATTCCCATGGGCGTATGCGTCGTCAAACCAAGGAGTTCAAGCCCCTTGTCGGCGAGGAAAAAACCCAACGAGAGGCCGACAACCGCCGTGAAGTAGGCAAAGAAGACGGGCCGAAAGCGGCTCAGCTTGTGGCCGTCGCGCGCGGCCAACCACAGAGCACCGAAGACGACAAGGAATCCAATTCTCGCGGCGTAATTGGCCCACATCGGCAAGAGGGGCACAAACGTCAAGGTAAGGGCGAAGATGAGGAAGCCACAAATCGTCAGGAGTGCGAACAGTCTAAGTCTCATGGCCCCCCTCCACTAAACCGACATTCCCCAAATGACCCTGGATCGCGGTCGGCGTAGATCTGTTTTGTCAACGGTATCTGCGTGGCAAACTTTAGCACCCATAACCACACCCGCGAAGCAGGTTGACGGTTTCGGCGAGCGGCAGGCCGACGACATTGGAATAGGAGCCGTTGATGCGGCGCACGAAAACCTCGGCGCGGCCTTGGATGGCGTAACCGCCGGCCTTGCCTTCGCCTTCGCGGCTTTGGACATAGGTTTCGATCTCGGCCGCGGACAGGCGGCGGAAGACGACGGAGGTAACGACGATCCGTGTACGGATTTCATGGTCCGGCACGGCGACGGCGACGGCGGTGATGACCTGATGCCGACGGCCGGAGAGAAGTTCGAGACAGGCGCGCACCGTTTCGGCGTCTTCCGCTTTGGGCAGGATGCGCCGCCCGCACGCCACCGCCGTGTCGGCGCCGAGCACCAGCATGGGCGCGCCCGTGTGCTTGGCCGCGACGGTGCGGGCCTTTTCGCACGCCAGCCGGAGCGCGTGGAGCCGCGGCAACTCGCCTTTCAGAGGGGCTTCGTCGATGGCGGCGGCGCGGATCTCATCCGGCGCGATGCCGGCCTGCGCCAGCAGCGCCTTGCGCCGCGGGCTTTCGCTGGCCAGCAGCAGGCCGAGCCGCCCGGTTGAGTCATTTGAAGCGATAGGTGATACGGCCTTTCGTGAGGTCATAAGGCGTCATCTCGACCATGACCTTGTCGCCCGTCAGCACGCGGATGCGGTTCTTGCGCATCTTGCCGGCCGTGTGGGCGATGATCTCGTGCCCGTTCTGCAATTTGACGCGAAAGGTCGCGTTGGGCAGAAGCTCGCTGACCACGCCTTCGAATTCGAGAAGCTCTTCCTTTGGCATTCGTCCTCTGGGTTAAATCCGGGGCGGGAGAATGCACCGAAATCGGCCAAAAGCAAGGGTTTACGAGGCCTCATCCACGGCTTATCCCTTCAAATGCAGCACGCAGATCAGCGTGAAAAGCCTTCTCGCCGTGTCGAAATCGATTTCGATCTTGCCCTTCAGCCGTTCGCGAAGAAGCTCCGCCCCTTCGTCGTGCAAGCCGCGCCGGCCCATGTCGAGGGCCTCGATCTGGGCTGCGGTCTGGCTGCCTCCGATGGCCTTGAAGTAGCTTTCGCAGACCAGGAAATGATCTTTGATGATGCGGCGAAAAGGCGTGAGCGAAAGCATCACTTTGCCGTGCGCTTCGCCGTCGGCAAGGCGGATATCGAAGGTCAGGCGGTTGTCCTCGACGCCGAGCACGAGCCGGTAGGGGCCGCCACGCGAACCGACCGGGCGGAAGCTGTTGACCTCCAACAGATCGTAGAGCGCGATGTCGCGTTCGTGTTCGATCTCGCGCGTGCGGCGCACCAGCGTGCGTTCGTCCAGCGTCACTCCGCAAAGGTGAAAAGGCGCCGGCTCGCTCATCGCTCAGCGGCCGGCGCGCGCATTCAGCCTGGCGGCGACGGAGCGCGCATGTGCGTCCAGACCTTCCGCTTCCGCGAGCGCGATGGCGTCCGGTCCCAGTTTCGCGATTGTCTCCGCGGTGCACGTTAGCAAGGTCGAGCGCTTGAGAAAATCGAGTACCGAAAGGCCCGAGGAGAACCGCGCCGTGCGCGCCGTCGGCAGCACATGGTTGGGCCCGGCGATGTAATCGCCCATCGCTTCGGGTGTGTGCCGGCCGAGGAAGATGGCGCCGGCATGACGCACACGCTTCAACAACACATCGGGATCGGCAGTGGCGATCTCCAGATGCTCGGGAGCGATCTTGTCGACCAGCGGCGCCGCGTCGTTCAAATCCGCGACCACGATGATCGCGCCGTAATCGCGCCAACTCGCCGATGCGATGTCCTTGCGCGGCAAGAGCGGCAGCGCGCGGGCGACGGCTTCCTCCACTTTTTTCGCGAAGGCGGCGTCATCGGTGATCAGGATGCTTTGCGCCGAGACGTCGTGCTCGGCTTGCGACAGCAGGTCGGCGGCGATCCAGTCCGGATCGTTGGCGCCGTCGGCAATGACCAGGACTTCCGACGGCCCCGCGACAGAATCGATGCCGACCCTGCCGAAGACTTCGCGCTTGGCCGCCGCCACATAGGCGTTGCCGGGGCCGACGATCTTGTCGACCGGCGCGATGGTCTCGGTACCGAAGGCGAGCGCGGCCACCGCTTGTGCCCCACCGATACGGTAGATCTCCATGATGCCGACGCGCCGCGCGGCTTCGATGGTCAAGGGATTGATGACGCCCCCGCTTGCCGGCGTGACCATGACGATACGTTTCACGCCGGCCACGAGCGCGGGTATAGCATTCATCAGGACCGAACTGGGATAGCTCGCTGTGCCGCCGGGCACGTAAAGACCGACGCTGTCGATCGCCGTCCAACGCCAGCCCAGCCGCGCGCCCAGCTCGTCGGTATAGAAGACGTCGGAAGGAATCTGGCGCCGGTGATAATCCTCGATGCGCCTGGCGGCGACATCGAGTGCGGCAAGCGCTTGGCGTCCGCACGCCTCCGCCGCGGCGGCAATTTCCTGATCGCTCAGGCGCAGCGTCCCCGGCGTGAGGCGGATCTTGTCGAAGCGTTCGCTGAAGTCGATCAGCGCCGCGTCGCCGCGGGCGCGCACCTCGGCGATGATCGCGCGCACCGAAGCCGCAACGTCTTCGTCCGCTTCCCGCTTGACGGAAAGAAGCGCGTTGAAGCCGCTTGCGAAATCCGCGGCGCGCGCATCGAGCCAACGCGTCATTTCAGTGCTCTTCGTTCTCGTGCTCGGGACGGCCGCGTGCCGCCCATTCGCCGCTTATATCCGCCAAGCCGGCATCCAGGCATTCGACTTCGAGCATCATCGCACCGCCGCCGGCGAAGACAAGCTCCACCGTCCCGGACGGATCGTCCTCCGCCTTGGGCGTGAAGCGGATGGCAAGAAGCGAAACCACGGCGTCGGGCGCGCCGCGCTTCAGTTTGTGCGATTTGACGGACAGGACGCCGTCGAAATGCAGTCCGGAGCGCACGCGCAGATTCACGCGCTTGCCGCTTTCCCATTTGAAGCGGTTAAACAGAGCGGCAAAGCGCCGCGTCTTCGGTAGATAGACGAGATCGCCCAGGCGCGCGACGGCGTCCTGCAGGCGGGCGGAGATCACCTGCAGATCTTCGGCGTCAACGGCCGCCAGGATCGGGTCGCGCGCGCTCATGCGGGCAGCCGTTCGATGTCGGCGCCGACACGGCCGAGCTTTTCCTCGAGCCGCTCGAAACCGCGGTCCAGATGATAGACGCGATTGACGATGGTTTCGCCTTCCGCTCCCAAGCCCGCCAGCACGAGACTCGACGAGGCGCGCAGATCGGTCGCCATCACCGGTGCGCCCTTCAGCTGCGGCACGCCCGTCACCACGGCCGTGTCGCCTTCGACTTTGATGTCGGCGCCCATCCGCAGAAGTTCCGGCACATGCATGAAGCGGTTCTCGAAAATCGTCTCCCTAATATGGGAGGTCCCCTCGGCCGTTGCCATCAAAGCCATGAATTGCGCCTGAAGATCCGTGGGAAAGCCCGGAAATGGCGCCGTCGCAGCCGATACCGAGGTCGGGCGGATGCCGTTGCGCGCAACCGACAAACCGCGGTTGGTCTTCTTAACCTCAGTGCCTGCCGCTTCCAGCAAGGTGATGACCGAACCGATGAGATCGGCCCGCGTCCCGGTCAGCTCGATCTCGCCGCCGGCGATCGCCGCCGCCATGGCGTAAGTGCCGGTCTCGATCCGGTCCGGCAACACGGAATGCTCGGCCGCATGCAGGGTGCTGACGCCATCCACCACGATGGTCGAGGTTCCCAAACCGGAAATCCGCGCCCCCATGGCCACAAGGCAACGGCCCAGATCATCAATCTCCGGCTCGCGGGCGGCGCCCACGATCACGCTGCGGCCTTCGGCAAGCGCGGTGGCCATCAGCGCATGTTCCGTCGCTCCGACGGAAACGATCGGGAATTCGATGTGCGCCCCCTTCAGGCCGTGCGGCGCGCTGGCGATCACATAGCCGTCGGCGAGTTCGACCGCAGCGCCCAGCGCTTCCAGAGCCTTGAGATGCAGGTCAACGGGGCGCGCGCCAATAGCGCAGCCACCCGGCAGCGAAACCTTGGCGTGGCCCGCGCGCGCCACCAGAGGCCCCAGAACCAGGAAGCTCGCCCGCATCTTACGCACAATGTCGTAATCGGCGGTCGTGCCCGCGAGATTGGCGGCACAAAGGCGATAGCGCCCGCCCTCGCCCAGCGCGGCTTCCTGCGTCCATTCCACGCTGGCACCGAAATGGCGCAGCAGATCGGCCATGAAGGCCACGTCGGCCAGCTTGGGCACGTTGGTCAGCGTCAGCGGCGCATCGGTGAGCAGGCACGCGGCCATCAGCGGCAAGGCGGCGTTCTTGGCGCCGCTGATCGGTATTTCGCCCTTGAGACGGACCCCGCCTCTAATTCTTATCCTGTCCATAACCCCTCGGTTGGCCCGCAAGCATGAGCCGAGCGTTTTAGCGCGCGCGGGCCGTCAACAACAGCGGTAATCTGAGGATCAATTAATCCGGTTTGGCGGCTTTATTCTGGCCTGTGGCCGGCAAATCCCGGGCGTGGATGACGGCTTCGGCCTGGGCCTGCGCCCCCGCACCGTCCAAGGCGCGCGCGCGCGCCTTGCGGCGCTTCAGATTCTCGCGCAACGCGGCAGCTAGCCGCTCCCGCCGCTCGGCGGATTTGCCCGATTTCACCAAGCCGGAGCCCTTTCCCTTTCGCCCAAACCTAGGCTATAGCAGCCGTCCTTTCGGGCCGGGTCGGCCCGCCGGTGGCCGGAGTAGCGTAGTGGTAGCGCAACCCCTTGGTAAGGGGTAGGTCGACAGTTCAATTCTGTCCTCCGGCACCAGACTTCGCCGCGCAGCGGCGGAGGCTGCCACGTCGAAGCCCGAAGGGCGAAGACGGGCTGAGCCTCGGTCCGCGCAGCTACGACTTGGCAAGCCAACCTTCGCCTGCTTATCGGGCGGAAAGCCACGCCCTCACTTGGCGCCAATGGTTTGCAGCACTTCTCCTTCGGTCAAAATCTGCGGCAACACCACCGCGTCGGCGGCGCCCGGCGCATAATAGAGATAGAGCGGCACGCCCGAGCGGTCATGCGCTTCGAGCAGCGCAGTGATCGCGGGATTGCGGTTGGTCCAATCGGCGACCAGGAAGGCAACATGCTTGTCCGCGAACGCGGCGCGCACCGCGGGCCGCGACAAGGCCGCTTCCTCGTTCACCAGACAGGTGATGCACCAGGACGCGGTGGCGTCGACGAATACGGCGCGATGGGCGCGGCGCAGTTCTTCGAGGCGGGCGGCGGAGTAAGGCTCGGACTTCATGCCCGCGAATTCGGTTTGGCCAGACGTCGGCGCCGGCGCATGGCCGACCAAGGTGAGCGCATAAAGCGCGCCGGCAATCCCGACGGTCGCGACAATGGCTCCCGCCTTGCGCACCCAGTCTTGGCCCGCGCGCGTGGCGCCCCACAGCCAAAGCGACACGCCGAGCGCTGCGATCGCGGCCAGTACGGCGACCAGACCGGCGCGGTCGACCTGCTGCGCCAACACCCACACCAGCCATGCGGCCGCGCCATACATGGGCAGCGCGAGAATCTGTTTCAGGCGCAGCATCCAGGCGCCCGGCTTGGGCAGGATGCGATGCATTGCCGGCCACAGGCCGAGCAACAGAAACGGCAGCGCGAAGCCCAAACCCAGCGCCGTGAAGACGGCGAGCACGATGGGCGTCGATTGCGTCAGGCCGTAACCGATGGCGGCCGCCATGAACGGCGCGGTGCAAGGCGCGGCAACCGCCACCGCCAGAACGCCGGTGAAGAACGCGCCCGCAAGCCCCCCTTTGCGCGCCAGCCCCTCGCCCGCCGAGACCGCCTCTACCTCGAACACGCCGGAAAGATTTAGGCCGACGGCGAACATCAAGAGCGCCAATCCCGCGACGACGATGGGTTCCTGCAACTGGAACCCCCAGCCGATGGCGGCTCCGCCCGCGCGCAATACGACCAGCAGCAGACCGAAGGCGACGAAGCTGAGAACCGCGCCGGTGCTGTAAGCGAACGATTCCGCGCGCGCATGGCTGTGTTCCGCTCCGGCGTGTCCGGCCAAAGCCAAAGCCTTCATCGCCAACACCGGCAGAACGCAGGGCATGACGTTGAGGATCAAGCCGCCGATGAGCGCGAACAGCAGCGCCAACGCGAAGGTGATCGGCGCGCCTTCGTCAAAGCGTGCGGGCGGCACCGCTCCCGGCTCAGCCTTCACCTGCAAGGCTTGCACGGACCTATCGGCGGAAGTGAGCACCAGCACGCCGTCGAATACCTTGCCGAGCTTGCTTCCCGGCTGCAGGCGCAGCACCACGCCGTCCTCCGCGAAGCCGAGCGTTTGCGGCGCGACGTCGTTCACTTCGCCGGGTTGGGCCGGGAAGAACTGCGCCTCTACCGGCTTCGCCGCGCCGGCCAGCGCGGGCGCTTGCACGTAAAGTCGAAGATCGGCATCCGACGCATAACGCATCGGCCAAGGCGAGACGGCGGGAAGCTTGGCGCGCGCCGCTGCGAACTGCTCGGCGGTGATCGGATCGGCCGGCGACGCGTTCGCATCGACGAACAAGGTGAGGTCCAGCACCGCGTCTTCGGGAATGCAGACTTCGCGGCAGACCAGCCAATCGACGGCGGCACTCAGATGCACTTCTTCGCCGGGCTTGGCGTCGGCGGGCGCCTGCAGGTCGACCAGCAGCCAGAGCTTGCCTTCATAACCGTAATCCATCAGCGGTCCGACCGGATCGCGCTGCGGATAAGGCCACTGGATCGCGCCGGCTTTCCAGCCCGGCGGCAAGGTCCATTTGATCTCGGTCGGCGCGCCAGCATCGCCGGGATTGGACCAATAGGTGTGCCAGCCGGGACGGATGTTCTCTTCCAGCGCCACCGTCAGCTTGCCGCCTGGCGAGACCGCATCGCGCTCGGCGATCAGCCGGGCGACAACCTTTGGCGCGCGATCGATCTGGGCCGCAGCCGGGGCCAGAGTCGCCATCAGAACGAGGACCAAAAGCCAGAGCCTGCGCATCATAATGCCGCTCATAGCCTGCCCTGCGGCGTTGCGCCAGCGGTCCATCTTGACCCTCGCGCGAAGGTGATGGATTGGGCTAGTTTCCGCAGGATAAGCGGGGACATCTGATGCGCATCACCGGAGGCAAATTCGGCGGCCGCGCGCTGGTCGCGCCGCGCGATGCGCGCGTGCGCCCGACTTCCGACAAGGTGCGCCAAGCGATCTTCAACATCCTCCTGCACAATGATTTCGGCCCGGCGCTCGAAGGTGCGCGCGCCGCCGACCTGTTCGCCGGAACCGGTGCGCTGGGAATCGAGGCGCTGAGCCACGGCGCGTCCTTCTGCCTGTTCGTCGACGATTCCGCCGAAAGCCGCGCGCTGATCCGCGAGAACGTCGAAGCGCTGTCGCTGACCGGCGCCAGCAAGATCTGGCGGCGCGATGCGACCAAACTCGGGCCGATGGCAGCGGGAGCGGGAGGTCCGTTTGAACTCGTCTTCCTCGACCCGCCTTACCACAAGAGCCTGATCGCCCCCGCGCTAACCAGCTTGCGTGAGGGCAGCTGGCTGGCGGACGGCGCCTTGCTGGTGGTGGAGATTGCCGAAGACGAGGACATTCCGCCTACGGACGGATTCGCCCGGCTCGACGAACGCATCTACGGCGACACGCGGGTGGTGTTCCTGGGGGCGTGACGACTGCTCGTCGCAGATTTGGTGGCGCCTCCGTTACCGCCGCCCAAACAGCTTTTCGATGTCGGAGAGTTTCAGCTCCACATAGGTCGGCCTGCCGTGGTTGCATTGGCCGGAGTGGGGCGTGGATTCCATTTCGCGCAGCAGCGCGTTCATTTCCTCGGCGGTGAGGCGGCGACCGGCGCGCACCGAGGTGTGGCAGGCCAGCGTGCCGGCGACTTCTTCGAGGCGTTCCTTGAGAGATAGGGCGCTGCCGGTTTCGGCGATGTCGTCGGCGAGATCGCGCATCAGGCCTTTCAAATCCATCTGGCCGAGCATGGCGGGCACCTCGCGCACCACCACCGCGTCGGGCCCAAACGGTTCGACCACCAAGCCGAATTCGGCGAGTTCGGTGGCGCGCGAGGCAAGGCGCTCGACTTCGGCGGGTTCGAGGCCCACCACTTCGGGAACCAGCAAAGGCTGGCGCGCGATGCCGCCCTGCTCCATCGCGTGTTTCATCCGCTCATAGGTCAACCGCTCATGCGCAGCGTGCTGATCGACGATGACGATGCCGTCGGCTGTCTGCGCCACGATGTATGTTTCGTGCAGTTGCGCCCGCGCGGCGCCGAGCGGATTGTCCGTAGACGGATTTTCCGGCACAGCTTCGACGCGGGCGGACGGCGCATTGAAAAGCGGCGATTGGAAATCGCGCCCGGGATCGTAAGCGGCAGACGATGGGCGAAAAGCCGAGGAGCGGAAACCGGGCTCGGTGTAACTGCTGTGCGGGCGTAAGGCGGCAAGCGCGTCACTCGCGACGGTGGTGGAAGCCTTGTGGCCGGCCTCGGCGAGCGCGTGCTTGAGCGCGGAGACGATCAGCCCGCGCACCAATCCAGCATCGCGGAAACGCACTTCGGATTTCGCGGGATGTACATTCACGTCCACAAAAGCGGGATCGCATTCGACGAACAGGGCGAGGGCGGGATGGCGGTCGCGCGCCAGGAAATCCGCATAAGCTCCGCGCACCGCCCCGATCAGTAGCTTGTCGCGCACCGGCCGTCCGTTGACGAACAGGAACTGCATCTGCGCATTGGCGCGGTTGTAGGTGGGAACGCCCGCATAGCCGAAGACGCGCACGCCTTCGCGCGCAGCTTCCACCGGCACCGCATTGTCGGCGAACTCGCGGCCCATCAGGCGCGACAGGCGCTTCAAGCGGCCTTCGAACAGATCGGCTTCCGCCGGCAGATCGAGCACCCGCTTGCCGTCGAGCGCCAGCGTGAAGGCGACATCGGCGCGCGCCATAGCCAGGCGCTTGACAATGTCCTGGGTGGCGAGGTCCTCCGAGCGCGCGGATTTGAGGAACTTGAGCCGCGCCGGCGTGGCGAAAAACAGCTCGCGCACTTCCACCCGTGTGCCCGATTGGCCCTTGGCGCGGAAGCCGGCCGGCATCGGCCCCCTGGCGCGGCCGCCCTCGACGCGCACCTCGTGCGCTTCGCCCTTCCTGGCGCGGCTGACGATGGACAGGCGCGCGACGGCGCCGATGGAGGGCAGCGCCTCGCCGCGGAAGCCCATCGTCACGATGTGCGAAAGGTCGTCATCGCCGAGCTTAGAGGTGGCGTGGCGTTCCACGGCGAGGATGAGGTCGTCCGCCTCCATGCCCTCGCCGTCGTCCTCCACCAGCACCAGGTCGCAGCCGCCGTTCGAGGCGGCGATGTCGATGTGGGCGGCGCCCGCATCGAGCGCGTTCTCTACCAGTTCCTTCACGGCGCTGGCCGGGCGCTCCACCACCTCGCCCGCGGCGATGCGGTTGACGGTGCCTTCCGCGAGACGGCGAATTTTCATGGGGGGAGTGTAGCAGACGGGATTTGCCGTTGCGCAATCTCAATTTGTCATGGCCCGCCTAGTGCGGGCCACCTAGTTGGGGACAAACACATTGCTTGAAAGAATGGTTCAAGCGTCACCTGGGTAGCCCGCATTCGCGGGCCATGACAATCATTGTTCCGGCCGGGAATTTTCCGCCGGCAACGACCCCGCGACGACGATGGTCATCTTCGAGGGATCGCACAGGCGGCGGGCGACCCGGCGAACGTCGTCGAGGGTGATGGCGTTGATCAGATCGGCGCGCTTGTCGAGATAATCGATACCCAGACCTATCTGCTGGAAATAATTGAGCTGGGCGGCAAGGCCCGCATCCGAGGCGAAGGTAAGCGGGAACGATCCGTTCAGATAGGTCTTGGCATCGGCGAGCTCCTGCTGCGTCGGCCCGTCGGCAGCGAATTCGCGCATGGTGTCGCCCACCACCGCGATGACCTGGCGCATGGCGTCCTTGCGAGCCGCAACCTCGCCCAGCAAGATACCGGCCTTACGATAGGGAACCAGGTTGGTGGAGACAATGTAGGTGAGGCCGCGTTTCTCGCGCACCTCGTTGGTCAGGCGCGAAGCGAAACCGCCGCCACCCAGGAGGTAATTGGCGACGTAACCCGTCAGAAAATCCGGATCGTTGCGCAGCAGACCCGGCAAAGCGAAAAACGCCGTCGGCTGCGGCACGTCCATCGCCACGATATGCAATCCCGGCGCGCCGACGCGCGCGGGCGCCGCAACCGGCGGCGGCGCATCAGCCGGCAGCGAACTAAAGGCCAGGCGCAGAAGTGCAGTCGCGGTCGCCGCGTCCGCATCGCCAACGATGGCGATCTGCAAACCGCCGCGGACCCAATGGGTACGGGCGAAGGTTCTGAGGTCCTCCGGCGCGATCGCCATAAGCCCGCGCGCGTCGCCGTTGACCGGATGGCCGTAGGCGTGGGCGCCGAAATAAAAACTGTAGAAGTTCTTCTCGGCGACGGATTCCGGATCGCTCTTATCCCGTTCGACGCTCTGCAGCATCTGCGCGCGCACGCGGCTCACCGCGTCGGCGTCGAAGCGCGGACGGGACAGCGCCAAGCCGAGCAGCCGGAATGCTTCTTTGGCGTCGGACGACAAGACGGATAGCGACACGGTGACGGAGTCGCGGCCGGGCTTGACGCTGAGCCGGATCGCGCGGCCCGCAAGCGCCGCCTGGAACGCGGCGCTGTCGAGATTTCCCGCGCCTTCGTCCAGCAATGTGGCGGCGAAAGCGGCCAGCCCCGTCTTGGCGGACGGGTCGTAGGCGGATCCCGCCGGCAATGATGCGGTGAGCGCGATCATGGGGACGGTGTGATCCTCGACGAACCACACCTGCGCGCCTTTGACGGCGTTCAGCGCCTTGACGCCGGACGCCCAAGCGGGCGCCAGCGTCGCAACGAGGACGACGAAGACGGCGATCGCGCGGCGCGAAGTCATTGCGACGCCGGCATCATATAGGCTGTCACCGATTCCTTCTTGGCCAAGCTCGCCGCGGCGGCCTTGCGCACATCCTCCCGAGTCACCGCCTGGATGCGCGCGGGCCATTGCTGCACATCGAACACGGTCAGCCCGATGGCCAACGCCCGGCCGTACGCCGAAGCCATCTCGAACGGACTGTCGCGGCGAAACGTTGCACCGGCGACAAGCTGCACCTTGGCGCGCGCCACTTCCGCCTTGGACGCCGTCCGGCGCAGGTACGGCGCGACGACCTCGTCGATGGCATGTTCCAGCGCATCCAACGACACGCCGGGACGCGGCCGCGAGGTGAAGCCGAACTCGCCGGCATCGCGGGTATAGCCGTTGTAATAGGCGCTGACGTCGGTTGCGAGCCTGCGCTCCACGACCAACCGGCGATAAAGCACCGAGGTGGCGTCGCCGCCCAACAGCTTGGCCAGGACTTCCAGCGCCTCGGCCCGTCCGGGCGCCGCTTCCGCGTAGCTCTGGACGCGATAAAGGCGCAGCAACATCGGCACTTTCGCGTCCTTGCGGGCAATGACGAGGCGCGTCTCGCCGAGCCGCGGCGGCTGCGCGTAATCGGCGCGCACGCCCAGCTCGTGGGAGGGCAATGGGCCGTATTCGGCTTCCGCGGCGGCGCGCACGTCGTCGACCGTCACATCGCCGGCCACGATCAGGATGGCATTGTTGGGCGCAAAATGGCGCCGGTAGAAATCGTCAGCCTCGACGCGGCCGATATGGCGGATCTCGTCGGGCCAACCGATCACCGGCCGCCCATAGGGATGGGAGAGATACAGCGCCGCCTCGGCCTGCTCCTGCGTCAGCGCTTCGGGATCGTTGTCAACGCGCATGCGCCGCTCCGCCAGCACCACGTCGCGCTCGGTCCCGACGGCCGAATCCGAAAGGTCGAGATTGGCCATGCGGTCGGCTTCCAGATGCATGGCGAGGCGGAGCCGGTCCTTGGCGATCTGTTCGTGGAAGACGGTGCAATCGTGGGTGGTGAAGGCGTTGTCGTCGCCGCCGTTGCGCGCGATGGTCTGCGAGAAGCCGTCGCCCGGCAGCGCTCGCGTGCCGCGAAACATCATGTGCTCGAAGAAGTGAGCGAGCCCCGAAATGCCCGGCGGATCGTCCACCGCGCCGACCTTGAACCAGAGCATCTCAGTCACCACTGGCGCGCGGTGATCGGGCACCACCACGACCTGCAGGCCGTTCTGCAACACGAATTGGAAAGTCCTGGGAGGATTGGCCGGCGCCGCCTGCGCCTCCGCCATGCAGGCGGCAACAAGCAGCGCTGAGATCGCGATCCTGGACAAAGTCTTCGACAAGGCCGTCACGACGCCCTCACCCTGTGCTTGGGCGGGATCCTCTTTCAAAACCAGTCGAACCAGCCGTCAAACCAGCCGCTCTTCTCTTCCTGCTTCGGCGCTTCCGTCTTGGGAGCTTCGCCGGTCGTCTGGCCGGTCTTTTGCGCATCGATGCGCCTGGCTTCGGCATCGGCGTCGACGGCCTTGCCCGGATCGGTCTTCGGACCTTTCCAGAAGAGAATCTCGTTGGTGAAGCTGTCGTCGGCGCCCAGCATCGCCTTGCGGTCGGACTGCAGATGCTGACGGATGATCGGATCGGCGTTGGCCACGCCGGCATTGGCCATCAGCAGCTTCTCGCCTTGGCTGTAATTGCCCGACATGCTGGCGGCGATCGTTGCCGTATCGGCGCCGAAGAGCGCAGCCTGCGCGGACTCGGTCGCCTCGGTCTGGTTGGTGGGAGCGGCGCCGGGCCTCGGCGGCTTCAGATTGTAATCTGGTGGCACGACCAACGGCGCTTTCGTCAGCACGGCGAATTCGTCGGGCGGTTTCTTTTCCAGACCGGAGGCGTCGCGGATAGTTTCGCAACCGCAAAGCGCCAGACCCACGCCCGCCAAAACGGCGGTGCGCAGCACGTACGACGGACGAATGTTCATGGATTACTCCTTGCCGGCCTCGCCTTGCGGCGCTTCGGGCTTCAACAACGCATCGTACAACAAACCCAAGACGCCGAAAGTGATGGCAGCGTCCGCGACATTGAACACATACCAGTCGTAGCCAAGGCCGTAAAAGTGGAAAAAGTCGGCAACATCGCCGTAAACCAACCGGTCGATGAGGTTGCCCAGCGCCCCGCCGATCAACAAACCCAGGCTTATGGCTAACGCCGGGCTGCGAACGAACCACAACCACCAGGCCAGGGCGCCGGCCGCCAGCATCTGAAAAGTCGCCAAAAACGCGATTCCTTCCGGCCCGGTGGCTGGAAACAACCCGTAGCTGATGCCCGCATTCCAGACCATTACAAGATTAAAAAACGGCAAGACAGGCACCGACTGGCCCGGTCCCATGTGCACAAGGCCGAAACCGTAAAGGATCAGGAGCTTCGTGGCCTGGTCGAGAATCAGCGCCGCCGCAGCGGTCAGCAGACCAATATCGCGCGCCCTCATACAGCCTCCACAGGGTTCACCGCCCCGGCGCAGCGGTTGCACAGGTCGGGATGAGACGAATTCTTGCCCACCTCCGGCAGGATCATCCAGCAGCGCGCGCATTTGTCACCATCGGCGTGATGGAAGGTGACGGCCACGCCCGGCACTTCGGGCAGGCGGAAGGCCTCGGCCGGCGGGGAGCGGGTGACGACATGGGCGGCGGAGGTGATGGCGATCTCGGCGAAATCGACGCCCTTCAGCATCTCCACGTCCGACGGTTCGGAGACATAGAGAACGGGCGCGGCCTCCAGGCTGGCGCCGATGACCTTGTCGCGGCGGACGATTTCGAGCGCCCCGGTGACGACGCGGCGCAGCGTGCGGATGCGGTTCCATTTCTCGATCAGCGCCGGCGCATGCCATTCAGCAGGCGTCGTGGGGAAGGACTGCAGATGCACGCTGTCGTCCGGGAAGCGCAAGGTCCACGCCTCCTCCATGGTGAAGCAGAGGATCGGCGCCAGCCAGGTGACTACGCGGCGGAAGATCTCGTCGATCACGGTGCGGGCGGCGCGGCGGCGCGGGGCCTCGAGGCGGTCGCAGTACAGCGCATCCTTACGGATGTCGAAATAGAACGCCGACAGTTCGTTGGTGCAGAAATTGAACAGCGCGCCAAAGACGCGGTTGAAATCGTATTCCGCATAGCCGTGGCGCACCAGCGCGTCGAGTTCGGCCAGCTTGGCGAGCAGATAGCGTTCAAGCTCGGGCATTTCGCGCGCGGCGATGCGTTCGCGATCCGAAAAGCCCGCCAGATTCGCCAGCATAAAGCGGATGGTGTTGCGCAGCCGGCGATAGGCGTCGACGTTGGTCTTGATAATGTCCGGGCCGAGGCGAAGGTCTTCGGTGAAATCCGACGAAGCGACCCACAGGCGAAGGATGTCGGCGCCGTTCTTCTCGGCGATGGTCTGCGGCAGCACCGTGTTGCCCAGTGACTTGGACATCTTGCGGCCGTGCTCGTCCAGCACGAAGCCATGGGTCAATACCGCCTCGTAGGGCGCGCTGCCGCGCGTGCCGCAGCTTTCCAGCAGCGACGACTGGAACCAGCCGCGATGCTGGTCGGAACCTTCGAGATACAGATCGGCGCGATCCTTCTTGGGCCAGGACGGTTCGAGGGGATCTTCCACCGTGAAGACATGCGTGGAACCGGAATCGAACCAGACGTCGAGGATGTCTCTCACCTGCTCGTAATCGTCGGCGTTGAGGTTGCCGAGGAAGCGCGACGGCGGGGAATTGAACCAGGTATCGGCGCCTTCTTTCTCGAACGCTTCGACGATGCGGTCGTTGACCGTGGCATCGTCGAGGATTTCGCCGGATTTCTTGTCCACGAAGATCGCGAGCGGCACGCCCCAGGCGCGCTGGCGCGACAGCACCCAGTCGGGCCGGCCTTCCACCATCGAGCCGATGCGGTTCTCGCCGGCCTTCGGATACCATTTGGTATCGCGGATGGCTTGCATCGCAATCTGGCGAAGGGTCTTGCCGTTCGAGCCCTTGTACGGCTTGTCCATCGCCGCGAACCATTGCGGCGTGGCACGGAAGATCACCGGGGCCTTCGACCGCCAGGAATGCGGATAGGAGTGGCGCATGGAACCCTTTGCGAGCAACGCGCCCGCATTGATGAGTTCCTTGATAACCGCGCCGTTCGCATCGCCGTCCTTCTTGCCGTCGCGCGAGAGAATGAAATTGCCGGCAAACAGCGGGACATTCGGCGCGAACGCACCTTCCGCGGTGATGATGCCGAACGCATCGGGATTTTTGACCGGATAATCCTTGTCGAGCGCGAGCATAAGCTCAAAATCGTCTTCGCCATGACCGGGTGCGGTATGAACGAAGCCGGTGCCGGTGTCGGCGGTGACGTGTTCGCCGGGAAGCACAGGCACTTCGAATTCGTAGCCCCGGCCGTGGAACGGATGGGCGCAGACCATTTCATGAAGTTCATCCGGAAGAACACTGCGCAACTCCTCGATACTCATCTTGGCGTGCGTGGCAACGGTATCAGCGAGCTGATGGGCGAGAATTAGCTTCTCTCCGCGGATTGCGAGAGAGCCTTCTGATACTTCCGTCACCTCGTAGAGCGCATATTGAAGAACCTCCACGGATTTGGCGTACGAGATGGCTCGGTTTCCGGGGATCGTCCAAGGCGTGGTTGTCCAAATGACTACCGATGCGCCTTCAAGCGATAGTTTCGCGGATGCATTCTCCCCACGAAACCCGGCGGTGAAATCAATTTGCTGCTTATCGAGGTCTCTATTGAAGCTCACCACCGGAAACTTCACATAGATCGTCGGCGAGGTTTTTTCCTGGTACTCGACCTCGGCCTCGGCCAGTGCCGTCTTCTCGATGGGCGACCACATCACCGGGCGGAAGCCGCGATAGAGCAGCCCGTTCGCCACGAACTTGTGCAGCTCGGCGGCGATCACCGCTTCGGCGCGATAGTTCATCGTGGTGTAGGGATGCTCCCACTCACCCATGCAGCCCAGCCGCTTGAACTGTTCGCGCTGCACGTCGATCCAGCGCGTGGCGAATTCGCGGCAGTCGCGGCGCAGCTTGTCGATGGGCACGTCGTCCTTCGACTTGCCTTCGGCGCGGTAGCTCTCCTCGATCTTCCATTCGATGGGCAGGCCGTGACAGTCCCAGCCGGGCACATAGGGCGCGTCCTTGCCCAGCATGCCCTGCGAGCGCACGACAAAGTCCTTCAAGATCTTGTTGAGGCCAGTGCCGGAATGAATCTCGCCGTTGGCGTAAGGCGGGCCGTCATGCAGGATGAACAACGGCCGGCCTTTGGCGGCTTCGCGGATGCGGGCGTAGAGCTTGGTCTCTTCCCAGCGGGCCAGCCATTTCGGCTCGGCCTCGGGCAGGCCTGCCTTCATGGGAAAATCGGTCTGGGGCAGAAACAAGGTGGCGCGGTAGTCCTTCGCGCTCGCTTCTTCGGATTTGTTGGACATAACGTCAGGCCTTGGTCGGTCAGGGGAAATGGCGAAGGGCGAAGCCCGGCCTTCGCGTTCGGCAGGCGGCTCTAGCCCCCTGCCTGCGAAGCCGGGCGTAGAATTCGCGCAATCCCGCCGAAAACCAACATAATTCCCGCCTTCAAATCAGGGGGTTCTTCTAACAGCGCTCGGCGTGGCGGTCCAGCGGACCATTTGGTTCGCCCTGTCAGTTCGGTTCAGGAACCACATCGCCCGTCATGGCCGGGCCCGACCCGGCCATCCAGCAAGAGGTCGCGTCATCGCGCGGACGCGCAACGGCTGGATGGCCGCCTCAAGGGCGGCCATGACGAAGGAGAACTGTTTTTGCTTGCCGACAATCCCCTTCAATCTGCTTTTTCAACTCTTCAACGCTGGCAAACTTCGCTTCCGGGCGGAGGTAAGCGATCAGTTCCACCAGCAGGTGCTTGCCGTAGAGATCGCCGGAAAAATCGAACAGATGGGCTTCCAGAAGCGGCTCGTCGCTCTCGAACATGGGGCGGATGCCGAAGTTGGCGACGCCGTCGTGGCGTGAAACGACCCGGTCGTCCTCCAAGACCGCCACGCGTACGGCATAGATGCCGTAAGCCGGCCGCATATGGCCGTCGATCCGCATATTGGCGGTGGGAAAGCCGAGCGCCTGGCCGCGCCGGTCGCCGCGCTCCACCCGCCCCTCCACCGCGAAGGGATGGCCGAGCAGGCGCGCGGCCTCTTCCGGCTTGCCCGATCTGAGCGCCCTGCGGATGCCGGTCGAGGAAATCTTGCCGCCGTCGCCCGTGGTGACCGCGTCGAACACGACCACGCCGAAGCCTTCCATCTCGCCCATATAGGCGAGGACGGCAGTATCGCCGGCGCGTCCCTTGCCGAACTGGAAATCACGGCCGATCACCACGCAGCCGACAGCCAGCCCGTTCACCAGGATATCGAGGACGAAACTCTGCGCGCTCTTGTGGGCCAGCTCGGCATCGAAGGCGAGCGCGAACATCGCATCCACGCCCAGTCCGGCGATCAGCCGCGCCTTGGCGCGAAACGGCGTCAGGCGGAACGGCTCGTTGCCGGGACGGAAGAACTCCTGGGGATGCGGTTCGAAGACCAGAACGGCCAGCGGCGCGCCGCGCTCGGCCGCCAAACGGCCCGCCGCGCCGATCAAAGCCTGGTGACCCAGATGCACGCCATCGAAATTGCCGACGGCGACGACGGCGCCCTTGTATGCGTCCGGCACGTCGGCGATGTGACGGAAGATGCGCATGTCGTCAGGCGGCCGGGCGTGCGGGCGCGATCACGGTTGCCTCGCCTTCCATGACCACCGTGTCCTTCACCTTGCAGACGCAATCGAAGATCACGCGGCGCTTTTCGGGCAGCAACTCGCGCACCGTGCAGGTGGCAGTGACGGTGTCGCCGATGCGCACCGGCGCCTTGAAGCGGGTGGCCTGGCTCAAGAAGATCGTACCGGGCCCCGGCATCTTCATACCGAGCACGGTGGAGAGAAACGCCAGCGACAGCACGCCGTGGGCAATGCGGCCCCTGAAGACCGTCTTCCTGGCGTAGGCGTCGTCGAAATGCACGGGATTCATGTCGCCCGAGACTTCGCCGAACAGCGTTACGTCGCGTTCGCTGATGGTCTTGGAAAAGCTCTCGGACATGCCGGGCTTCAGGTCCTCGATATAATAAGTCATGCCGTGCGAATCCTTTGCGCCTTATGGGGAGAGCCAGCCTACCACGCAAGCGCGCCCATTGCCGCGCGCGCGGACACGCCCTTCTTGGCGAACAAAGCGGCAAGATTCCCCGGCGTCAACGCGCCGATTTCCTCGCCGTGCACGCCACGGGCGATGAACAGCGCATCTATTCCCGCGCGGTTGGCGCCACTTATATCGGTTTCCAGTCCATCGCCGATCACCAACGGACGCTTGGGCGAACCCGCCGCCTCCAGCGCCACTTTATAGATGGGCAGATGCGGCTTGCCGTAATAGACAACTTCGCCGCCGATCGCTTCGTAGGCGCGCGCCAGCCCGCCGGCGCAATGCAGCAGCCGTCCGCCGCGCGGCACGATGACGTCCGGATTGGCGCAGATCATAAGCAGTCCGCGGCTCTTCAAATCGGCGAGGATTTCGCGGTAATGCTCTGGCGTTTCAGTTTCGTCGTCGTAAAGCCCGGTGAGGAGCACGACGGAAGCCTTCTCCGGGCCGACCAGCTCGACGTCAAGCCCGTCGTACAGCGGGCGGTCGCGCTCAGGCCCCAAATGCATCATGGCGAGCGAGCCGTTCGCGGCGCGGTGCGCGATGTCTTCGCGCGCGGCGGCGCCGGACGTGACGACTGCGTCGTAGCAGTCGGCCGGCACGCCGATGTCGGCGAACTGCTGCTCGATGGCGGCAGACGGGCGCGGGGCATTGGACAGCATCACGACGCGGCCATGATCGGCGCGAAACCGCCGCAACGCCTCGACGGCACCCCAATGCGGGCGCACCCCGTCGTGCACGACGCCCCAGACGTCGCAGATGAGCGCATCATAGTCGTCGGCGACCTGGCGAAGGCCGGTGAGGATCGTGGGAAGCCCTGTCATAGCCTAGCGGTTAGAGGGACGCCAACGCACCGTCAATAGGGTCTATCCGGCCCTGCGGAAGGGAATAATCGGGGCCGGCGTTTCCGCCTTTTCCGCGGGTTTGATAATTTCGTCGCGCACCGCACGCGGCTCGCCGAACAGATAGCCCTGGGCGAAATCAACCGCGTAATCCAACAATTGCACGACGGTCTTTTCCTCTTCCACATGTTCGGCGATCAGGTTGAGGCCATGGCGCTCCAAGAGAGTCTTGATGTCTTCGGCGGCGACGGCGGCCCGGGCCATGCCCATGCCCTGGATCAGGGTCTCGGCGCGCACCTTCAGGTGCTTGAAGCCCAGGTTCTTCAACTTGTCGAAATTGAGCGCCAAGGTCTCCACATGGTCCATGGAGAGTGCGAAGCCAAGCCCGCTCAGGTAGTTCAGATTGGCCTCGCCTTCCACCCCGGCCTTCAAGACCGCGCCCTGGTCGAATTCGAACACGATCTGGCCCGACAGGTCACGGTTGTGATGCATGTATTCCAGGAACTGCGGGAAGAATTCCGCGTCGCGCAGCGTGTCGCCGGAAATGTTGCAGAAGACGCCGATGCCGCGGTTCTTGGTGGTCAGCTTGCGCACGATCTGCACGCAGCGGAACAACAATAGATTGTCGACGACCGACATCAGGCCCGCTGGCGCGGCCACCTTGATGTACTGCGCCGGCATGATCACCGCGCCGTCCTCCGCGCGCAGACGCGACAACGCTTCGTAGAAACGCAGCTTCCTCTGCGGCAGGCTGACGATAGGCTGAAGATAGAGATCGACGCGGTTCTCTTCGAGCGAGGCGCGGATGGTCTCCAGCAGCTCCGGCTCGCCCAGGCCGTCGAGATAGGGTTTCACGGGCAGGCGCACGCGGCGCTCGAGCGGAATGTCCTCGACCGCTTCGGTCTTCGCCTTGTTGGAAATCTTGCCCGCGAACTCGCGCATCAGGCTTTCGAGTACCTGCAATTCGGAGACGATCTTCTTGCCCTGGGCGGTGGCGCGCGCCTCGACGGCCTTGGTCACCTCGTCCATCTTGGTGCGGGTTTCGGCGAGCGCCTTCTCGATGGCGGCGTTCGAGCGTTTGAGGCCAGCGATCGCAGCCTTGTACGTCTTGCGGTCGCGGCGGCGCGTCAGCCCCGCATCCATCTGCAGCAGGAACAGGAAAAAGATGAAGCCGCAGAACATGCCGGTGGTAAGGCCCTGATAGAGACCGGCCGCACTGCCGAGAACGATGCTCGCCAGCATATAGGTGAGGATGAGGAGGACCCGGATCATGGGGCGGTTCCCGTGGCTTGCGACCGGCAACCATCGCCCAGCGCGCGTTTCCAATCCGTTAACCAAGGCGGGTCTGCAGGCGCAGGTTACGGCGTTTTTGAGTAACTCTTTGTTCGCATTGTTACGAGTTCTTCGGCGGCGCTGGGGTGGAGCGCGAGAGTGGAATCGAATTGCGCCTTGGTGGCGCCCGCCTTCAGCGCCACGGCGACGAGCTGGATCATTTCCGCCGCGTCGGGGCCGAAGATATGGCAGCCTAGGACCTTGTCGGTCTTCTGGTCCACGATCAGCTTCATCAGCATGCGGTCGCCGCCTTCGGACAGCGTGATCCGCAAAGGCCGGAAGCTCGAGCGGTAGACGTCGATGGCGTAGCCGCGTTCCAGCGCCGAAGCCTCGCTGAGGCCGACTGTGCCGATCTCGGGCGTCGAAAACACGGCGGTGGGAACGACCGCGTAATCTGGCTTCGTGGGCACCCCTTCGAACGCCGTCTTCACGAAGCACGTTGCTTCGTGGATGGCGACGGGGGTCAGCGCCTTGCGGTCCGTCACATCGCCGACCGCATAGATGTTCTCGGCGCTGGTGCGGGAAGTAGCGTCTACCTCGATCCGGCCGCGATGGCCGGTGGCCACGCCAGCGCGCTCGAGGCCAAGCCCCTCGCTATTGGGCACGCGGCCGATGGCGAGCATGACCTGGTCGGCGACGAGGGTTTCGCCCTTGCTGGTGCGCGCATGAAGCCCATCGCTGTGTCTTTCGATGGCCGTGAAAATGTTGTCGGTAATGACGCGAAGCCCGCGGCGCGCCATCGAGGCGTGCAGCGCATCGCGCAAATCCTCGTCGAAGCCGCGCAGCACCTTCGGCCCGCGATAGACAAGCACCGTCTCCACGCCCAGGGCGTGAAAGATGTGTGCGAATTCGATAGCGATATAGCCGCCGCCCGCGATCACGATGCGCTTCGGCAGCCGTTTCAGATCGAAGGCCTCGTTCGAAGTGATGCAAAGCCCGGCGCCGGGCGCTCCGCCCAAATCGCGCGAAGGGCGCCCGCCGGTGGCGATCAGGATCTTGTCGGCCGTGACCGCCCGCCCGCCCGAAAGGCGCAGCGTGTGGGCGTCCTCGAAACTCGCGCGCTCGGTGAACACGGTCGCGCCGGCGCTTTCCACCGCCGTCAGGTACAAATTTTCGAGGCGGGAAATCTCAGCGTTCTTGTTGGCGATCAATGTCGGCCAGTCGAAGGACGTCGTGCCGACCGTCCAGCCGAAGCTTTTCGCCAATTCGAAGTCCTCGGCGAAATGGCCGGCATAAACCAAGAGTTTCTTGGGGATGCAGCCGCGGATGACGCAGGTTCCCCCCATCCGCGATTCCTCGGCCAGGCCGACGCGCAGGCCCAGGTTGGCCGCCAGCCGCGCAGCGCGCACCCCGCCCGAACCGCCGCCAATGACGAAAAGATCGTAATCATGCCGCGACATGGTGATTCCCGCCCTTGCCAGCCATCGCTTAACCGAGGTTTGATGGGGCATCAACGCCGGGGGGCGCTGTGACGAGGCTCAGGCAAGGAATCGGCAATCTCGCCGTGCTGGCGCTGGCAGGCCTGCTGGCGGCCTGTTCGCTCGACGATTCCGGCCCGGTGCGCTCGGTCTGGCGGCCTGCGAACGGCAAGCCCTCCACTCTCAATGTCGTCTATCTGACGGATCGCCAGCTCGACGCCAAAGCGGCAGGCGGCTTCGGCTCACATTGGGCCGACGAAGCCTCCTGCGGCACGGCCGACGCCGTCATTCCGGCCGCCATGTTGCCCGGCGAGGAACCGCAATACGGCTATGTCGCCAAAACCTGGCCTCGCGCCTGCGCTACGGACAAGGGCCCACTCGCCGGCGTGGTGGCCGACATTGAAGCCCAAGCCAAGGCGCGCAACTGCAACTCGGTCTTCCTGTTCGTCCATGGTTTCCATACCGGCTATGACGGCGCGGTGCTGCGCGCGGCCCAGATCGCCCACGACGCGCAGACGGGATGCGCCATCGCCACGTTCAGCTGGAGCAGCGAAATCGAACTCGGCCGCTATGCCGCCGACCTCGAACACAGCGAGTATTCCGAACCGCTACTGGCGGAATTCCTGCACGAATTGGCGGACTCGGGGCTGCACGTCAAAATCCTGGCGCACAGCATGGGAAACCGGCTGGTGCTGGCGACGCTTTCCGGTTTCGCGCGCGGGCGCGAGGTTGTGAAGCCGGGCTTCATCGACGAGCTGGTGCTGGCGGCGGCCGACGTCGGCATCGAAAAAGACAACGACGATTTCGCCCATCTGCTGGGTGACGCGGCGCCTTACGTGAAGCGCACGACGATCTACGCCTCGGCGGGCGACGCCGTGCTGGTGATCTCCAAAGGCGCCCATGGCGGGGTGCCGCGCGCCGGGCGCGAACCCGAGGCCGATCTCATCTACCGCGCCGACGACAAGACCCATGTCGTCGACGTGATCGACGCCTCCGAGGTGCCCGCCGACCTTCTGGATCACAGCTATTTCGCGATGTCCTACGAAGCCGTCGCCGACATGAGCCTGGCGCTGGCCGGCGTGCCGACAGCGGACAGGCTGACGGCGACGGGCGGCTGGAAGCCGACCCTGGTCTGCGAAAACGACAAGGACGGGCCTTGCGGCAACAATCCGCGCTATGCGCTTGCGGCGGGCAAAGGCCGCCATCCGCGCCTGGTCTCGCGCATCCTGGTGAAGCTGGTGCCGCTGATCCCGTTCATCCAATGACTTCGACGCCTTCGGGCCGCGCGATCACCAGCATTTTGGCGATGCCGACATAAAGACCATGCTCTACGACGCCCGCGACGCACGACAGCGCTGCGGCGAGCTTGCCGGCATCGGTAATGGCGCCGAAAGCGCAATCGTAGATCACATTGCCATTGTCTGTCTTGTAAACCGCCCCGTCCTTCTTGCGCAGAACGATGGGCGTGGCGCGATAGCCCAGGGCCGCGACGGCACCCGCGATACGCGCGGCCGTGGTGGCGTGGCCGAACTCCAAGACTTCCACCGGAAGCGGAAAGCGCCCCAGTCGGGTCACCAGCTTGCTGCCGTCGGCGATCACGATCATCCGCTTGGACGATGAAGCAACGATCTTCTCGCGCAGCAAGGCGCCGCCGCCGCCTTTGATGAGGTTGAAATCGGAATCCGCTTCGTCGGCGCCGTCCACCGCCAGATCGAGGGGGGCCAGATCGTCGAGGTTCGCCAGCACGATGCCCAGCGCGCGCGCCATCTGCGCCGTGCGTTCCGACGTCGGCACGCACAGCAGATTCATCCCGCCGCGCGCGCGCGCGCCCAGAAGCTCGACAAACGCCTCGGCCGTCGAGCCGGAGCCGAGCCCGAGCTTCATGCCGTCGGTGACGAAATCGAGAGCGCGGGCGGCGGCGGCGCGTTTGAGGGCGGCAGAGTCGCTCATGGCTTCACTCAAGCCGATGACGCGGCCCGCGTCCAGCCTCAATTACGAACAGGTCCGGCGCGGGACATTTTGGCCCAAGACAATGCAGGCACCGAGGACTACTCCTATATATCAAGCACGAATTCGTACCGAAGGAGGCACTTATGGCACCGAAGAACGGCAACCCGGCCAAAATGCAGCCGGGCGCGATCGACACCGGAATCGCCCCCGCGAAACGCAAGGCGATCGCCGAAGGTCTGTCGCATCTGCTGGCGGACACCTACACGCTTTATCTCAAGACCCACAATTACCATTGGAACGTCACCGGCCCGATGTTCAACACCCTGCATCTCATGTTCGAGGCTGAGTACACCGAGCTGGCGCTGGCGGTGGACCTGATCGCCGAACGCATCCGCGCGCTGGGTTACCCCGCGCCGGGCGGCTTCTCCCTGTACGCCAAACTCTCGGTCATCAAGGAAAGCGAAGGCGTGCCCACCGCCGAGGAGATGATCGCCGATCTGGTCAAGGGCCAGGAGGCGGTGGTGCGCACCGCGCGCAAAGTGTTCCCGACGGCGGACAAGGCCCACGACGAAGCGACCACCGACCTGCTGACCCAGCGCATGCAACTCCACGAAAAGACCGCGTGGATGCTGCGCAGCATGTTGGAGTAGGAGCTACTCCACCGTCACGGATTTCGCGAGATTGCGCGGCTGGTCGACATCGGTGCCTTTGGCGACGGCGGCGTAATAGGCCAGCAACTGCACCGGCACGGCGTAGAGCAGCGGTGCGATGAAGGGATCGGCGTCGGGAAGTTCCACAGTCGCCCATACCTGGGCGCCGGCGCTTGCCAGACCCTGCGCATCGGAGATCAGCAGCACCTTGCCGCCGCGCGCCATCACTTCCTGCATGTTGGAGGCGGTCTTTTCGAACAGCGCGTCGTGGGGCGCGATGACGATCACCGGCACATCCTCGTCGATCAGGGCGATGGGGCCGTGCTTCATCTCACCGGCCGCGTAGCCCTCGGCGTGGACGTAGGAGATTTCCTTGAGCTTGAGTGCCCCTTCCAGCGCCAGCGGGAAGCTCGGCCCACGGCCGAGATAAAGCACGTCATGCGCCTTGGCGATCTCCTGGCCCAGCGCTTCGAGCTTCGGTTCCTGCTTGAGGAATTCGACGATGTGGCGCGGGGTTTCGAGTAGCGCCGTGCAGAGCTTTTTCTCGCCCGCGGCGTCGAGCGTACCGCGGGCGCGCGCCGCCGCGATGGCCAGCGAAGCCAGCGCCGCCAACTGGCAAGTGAAGGCCTTGGTGGAGGCCACGCCGATCTCGGGGCCCGCAAAGGTCGGCAGCACGACGTCGGCCTCGCGCGCGATCGAGCTTTCGGGCACGTTGACGATGGCAAGGGTGGTCTGGCCGTTCGCCTTGGCGTCGCGCAGCGCCGCCAGCGTGTCGGCCGTCTCGCCCGATTGCGACACGAACAGCGCCAGCCCGTCTTTGGGATAGACCGGATCGCGATAGCGCAGCTCCGACGCCACGTCGATCTCCACCGGCAGGCGCGCCAGCTTCTCGAACCAGTATTTGCCGACCAGGCCCGCGTAATAGGCCGTGCCGCAGGCCGAGATGGTCAGGCGCGTTGCGCTTGCAAAAGCCTTGGCCAACTTAGGATCGGCAAGCCGCACGCTGGGACCCGCAGGATCGAGATAATGGGCGAGCGTATGGCCGATGACTTCCGGCTGCTCGTGAATCTCCTTGGCCATGAAATGGCGGTGGCCGGCTTTGTCGACCAGACCGATGGTGGCCGAGGTGATCTTCACTTCACGGTTGGCGGGACGGCCGGCGGCGTCGAAGATCGCGACCAGCGGCCCGCGCACCACGGCGACGTCGCCGTCTTCCAGATACGCCACGCGATTGGTGAACGGCGCCAGGGCGAAGGCGTCGGAGCCGAGATAGGCTTCATGCTCGCCATAACCCACCGCCAGCGGACTTCCCATCCGCGCGCCGATCAAGAGCCCCTCTTCGTCCTTGAAGATCATGGCCAGCGAATAGGCGCCGGTCAGCCGGCGCGCGGCGGCCATCGCCGCTTGTTCCGGCGTCTTGCCTTGATTGAGATAATCGGTGACCAGATGGGCGCAGACCTCGCTGTCGGTTTCGGATTCGAATTTGTGGCCCTTGGCCAGCAACTCGGCGCGCAGCTCGCGGAAGTTCTCGATGATGCCGTTGTGGACGATGGCGACGCGCGCGCTGGCGTGCGGATGGGCGTTGGTCTCGGACGGCTTGCCATGAGTGGCCCAGCGGGTGTGGCCGATGCCGGTATGGCCGGACAGCGGATGCTTCTCCAGGACCTCGCCCAGCTTGGCGAGCTTGCCCGCCGCGCGGCGGCGCTCGATGCGGCCTTCCACCAGCGTGGCGATGCCAGCGGAATCGTAGCCGCGATATTCCAGCCGTTTCAGCGCCTCCAGGATGATCGGCGCGCAATCCTTGGTGCCCGCGATGCCGACGATGCCGCACATCTCACTTGTCCTTCAATTTTGTGGCCTTCGCCGCCTTCTTCCGTGTGCGGAATTTCTCCGCCCAGCCTGGGATTTCCTTCTGCTCCGCGCGGGTCAAGACAAGCGAATCAGCCGCCACGTCTTTGGTGACGACGGAGCCCGCACCGGTGACGGCGCCGTCGCCGATCTTCACCGGCGCCACCAGCGCGGTGTCCGAGCCGATGAAGGCGCCGGCGCCGATGTCGGTCATGTACTTGTCGAAGCCGTCGTAATTGCAGGTGATGGTGCCCGCGCCGATATTGGCGCCCGCGCCCACGCGCGCGTCGCCGAGATAGGTCAGGTGGTTCGCCTTGACGCCTTTTTCAAGGCGCGCGTTCTTGATCTCGACGAAATTACCGACATGGACGTTCTCTTCCAGCACCGCGCCCGGACGCAGCCGCGCATACGGCCCGACGATCGCGCCCTTGCCCACTTCGGCACCTTCGAGATGGCTGAAGGCGCGAATGCGCGCGCCCGCGCGCACCACGACGCCCGGTGCGAAGAAGACGTAAGGCTCGATCTGGCAATCGGCTTCGAGGATGGTGTCGTAAGATAGAAAAACCGTTTCCGGTGCGGTCATGCCGACGGCTCCCGCCAACGCGCGCGCGCGAAGGCGCGTCTGCATCGCGGCCTCGGCGGCGGCCAGCTCGGCGCGGCTGTTGACGCCCATCATCTCGATCTCGTCGGCCTCGACGACCGTGCAGCGCACACCTTCGGCTTTGGCAAGCAACGGCACGTCCGTCAGGTAGTATTCTTTCTGCGTATTGTGGTTCTTGAGCTGCGAAGCCCAGCGGAAGAGACTCTTCGCGTCCGCCGCGAGAATGCCCGCGTTGCAGAGACCGACGGCGCGCTCCTGTGCGTTTGTATCCTTGAATTCGACGATGCGGTCCAAAAAGCCTTGCCCGTCCAGGATCATACGTCCGTAGGCGGCGGGATCCTTCGGGCGGAACCCGACCATCGCCATCCCGGCCTTCGCTTGCGCCGCGAACGAGGCTTCGAAAATCGCCGCTGTAAGCAGCGGCATGTCGCCGTAAGCGACGATTAGCGTGCCCGAAAAACCGGCGAGCGCGGCGGCGGCCGTGCCCGCCGCATGACCCGTACCCAGCTGGGGCTCCTGAATGACGCTCCCGGCACCCATTTTTTCCGCGAAGGCGCGAACCTCTTCGCCTTCCTCGTGGGTGACCACGACGATGCGCTCCACTCCGGCCCCGCGCATGGCGGCGATCACATGCCCAAGCATGGGAAGGCCGGCGACCGTATGCATGACCTTGGGCGTCGCGGATTTCATCCGCGTCCCCTGCCCTGCGGCCAATATGATTCCGGCGCGCGCCATGCTTGCTCGTTAATACACTGTAGCATAAGGGTAAAGGCACTAATTGCGACGCAATGTTGCCGCCGTTTCAGGACCCGTTAATCCCCTATGACTCAGCCATGACCCCCGCCCTCATCATCGACCTGGACGGCACGCTCGTCGATACCGCACCGGACCTGCTGGGCGCCCTCAACCGGACCCTTGTGCGCGAAGGGCGCCGGACCGTGGATCATGGCGCTCTGCGCCATCTGGTGGGCTATGGCGCGCGCGTCATGATCGGCGAAGCGTTCCGCATGACGGGCGAGGCGGTGGACGAAACGCGCCTGACCGCCCTGGTCGACACTTACATCGTCGATTATGGCAGCCACATCGCCGACGCCAGCCGGCCCTATCCTGGCGTAGTGGAAACGCTGAAAGCTCTCAAGGCCGAAGGCGCGCGAATGGGCGTGCTGACCAACAAGCCTCAAGTGTTGACCGAAATCCTCATGCCGGCACTGGGGCTCGACCGCTATTTCAGCGCGATCTACGGACAGGGAAAGATGCCCTACACCAAGCCGGATGCGCGCATCTTCCACGACGTGGTGCGGGAAGTCGGCGGGGTGGGCGCGGGTGCGCTGATGATCGGGGATTCGGTGACCGACGTGCAGACCGCGCGCGCCGCAGGCGCCCCGGTGATCCTTGTCTCCTACGGCTATACGCCCGAGCCTGCGAGCATGCTCGGCGCGGATGCTGTTGTGGACCGTTTCGCGGACATCCCGGCAGCGGTGCGAAGGCTGTTGAACCTGCCCTGAACGGCCAACTTGACGCTTGTCGGCCGTGAGCCGTATAGGCAACTCCCCCGAAAGCGGGGCGCGTAGCTCAGCGGGAGAGCACTCCCTTCACACGGGAGGGGTCACAGGTTCAATCCCTGTCGCGCCCACCACTAAACCCAAGGTTTCCCTGGAATTCTGTGACCTCCTTTCGTTCCAAAAACGAACGGAAGCGGAATTTAGAGGCAGAACGGAGAACGAACTGCACACAAAATCCGTGCAAAATCCGTGCAGTGCAGAGGCTATGCGAACGTGGGCCAAGCGCGAGGCTGCAGTGCGCAAGGCGCTGGCAGGTGGCACTGGCATTCTCCGTGTGGCTAAATCCCGTGGTATCGATACCGGCACAGTTGCCCGGATCGCAAATGAGTTGCGTTCCTGACGTTGTGGCGAGTCCAAAGGGACCTCCAAACAGGTTCACGTTCACGGGATGTGAGCCTGTCACGCGCTACGGAAAAGCTGCTTTGATGAAATCGCTCAACGACTTTCCGCTCCTGTCGAAATCCGTCAGGAAGACAACCTTTCCGCCTCGTTTATAGGCGTTGTTAATCGGCCCAGTCTTGGCGTCTAATGACAGGACGACTGAGCGGAATGAGCGCGCCGCCAGCGAAATATCCGCCTCGTCCTTATACAGCTTCGTTTTTAGCTTCTTCCTCGGTGTCAACGGAGTGCTCTGTTGATTCATGAAGGCTAATTCTGCCGGGCTTGCCCAACGCCCCTCATCGAACCCTCCCACCCTTTGCTCATTCTGTGGAAGGCGGTCGTCGTAAAACCCAAAGAACGAGTCTGTCTGTATGCCACATCTTGCGATGGTAGCCTCGATGAACGCCTTCAACTCGGCCTTGTCGTCTGGGATAGACGGAATTTCAAACTCCGCCTCGCGCGTAATGCAGATGCAAAATTCATCAGGTGGCAATTCAACTTTCAGGTCGAGTTGGCGCGCGAACAAAAAATCCCACACGTTGTTATCTATGTAGATACTGATAGCCATCGGCTGCCCTAATCTCCATCGTGGAGGGATTGCACGCGATTGTTGGCGCTCTCGCGCTGGGCCTCATCGCCAACTTTCACTGACTAACGATCATCGCTTCTAATGTGACACCTCTAATCGTGGTCCCGTCCGGCAATTTTGCGGTCACTATCGGCACGATATTCCCGCGCTCTAACATCATGTGAGTGCCTGACGGCAGGAGCGCACATCCATAAAGTTTCAGATCAGGCGCGGGCGACGGCTTTCCACGCAGGAGGCGCGATTGACCATTGGTCATGGCATCCTGCTGTGCATCGGTCCAATGAGCGACGTACATGTCGAATATTAATCTCACAGTATCATGGTCGGGGCAAACGATTGCACCAGGTACGACGCTCACGCCACGCGCTGTGACCGCCATAGAGTTTGGCTTTGTTTGAATATTATCGGGATTTATCCACGGAGCTTGCGCATTCGGATGCGTGTTTAGCCAAGACACTGTTTGATTGAGAATGCACTGCTCGATAGAGGGATAAGTGGAATTCGACACACACTTCGCTCGGAGCCATTCGGGAGCAAGAGCCCATTGTCTTTGCAGACTGTCCCGAACACTGACAAATTCGCTGTCCGTGCACTGGCGTTGATAGTCACATTCCGTGTCTGGTGAGTTGTGAATTGCCGGTAGAGGGCTACCTTTTGCAGCTGGTTGATGGGGGGCACCAATTGATGACACCTTTAATTCGTCTAGCTTCCTTTTTGCTGGCTCGCACCCCTGCGCGGCGGCCTTCGCATACCACGCCAGCGCTTCTGAAGGGCTCGCAGGCACGCCACGCCCGTGTTGGTAATCGGTTCCAAGGTTGTACTGGGCTCCGGCCATCCCTTGTTCCGCAGCCTTACGGAACCAGATGACAGACTCGGCGTCATTTTTCTTCACGCCCATTCCCTGGCCGTAGAAGTATCCGATGCTATCCTGCGCAATTGCGGAACCTTGATCCGCGGCCTTACGATACCATTCAAGCGCGCTCACATAATTTCGAGGTACTCCACGCCCGTTCTCGTATGCTAAAGCCAGATTCAACTGACCGCTGACATCGCCGCGTTCCGCCGCTTTCCGGTACCAAGCGATTGCCTTGCCCTCGTCTTTCGACACGCCGGAGCCATCAAAATACATCGAGCCGATGGAGTTCATAGCGGGAGGATACCCACGTTCAGCGGCTTGTCGGAATCGGGCGAGAGCAGCATTAAAACTGCCGCCCTTCAGGTACGAGCGGCCAAGTTCGAAGACCAAGCGAGTGCTGCCCGGATATATCCGCACGGCCACTTCACAGGCTGGAATAGCAGCGCGAGGGTCGATTTTCTCGAAGGGAACACCAGATTTTGTTTGACCAAAATCGCTCGCGGCATACCGGTCACAGTCGGTAAGTGGCACTTCCCGCTCAGCCCTTGCCATACAAGAAAAAAACGGAAGCACACACAAAAGCAGAAGCGTACGGCGCATCTTAGCCCTGCCCTTTATCGACACGCGCACCGACTCTACCTCATGTGAATGAGGGAACGACCTAGGTACGCTTTCGCTATCAACGTATCGAACGTGTCCGAACATTCGCCAACCATAACGGTGATTGAGACCGGACGGAATTGCCTCCAAGTGCCGTGCGAGTATGTACCACTTTTGTATACCGCGTGGCGCGCTAACGTGCTAAGATGTTTGGGTAATTTGAAATTCACGCACCGGCCCAGAGCCCCCTAGTCCTCCAGCCATTGAGGCGCGGACAGCCGCCACGGCCTTCGGCCCATCTGGCGGCGCGCAGTCGAGGATGGATCGTGAGCCAAGGTTCCAGCGACAACGCCGAAGGTCGTCAGCAGTAGAACGATTGAACGCTTTCTTATCGCCAGAAAATCCGTTTTCTGATATACCTTAGGGCGTGAAAAGCCGTTTTTGCCCTCCCAAAGGCACCCTAATGCCCAGAAAAACGCTCGATCAGTTGCCGGATATCTTCGTCTCGAACAAGGATTTGAACGACCTTGTCACCAGCGGCTTGCGCGCCGGGAAGCTTCGCAAACTGGCGTCGCGGCTCTACACAAAGGATATTCGTACACCGCCGGAAACTCTCGTCCGGCGGAATATTTGGGCCATTGTCGGCGCGTATTTTCCAAGCGCGTTGATCGCAGATCGAACAGCCCTCGAAGGCGCGCCCGCCAAAGACGGTTCGATTTTTCTCGTGTCCAGCGGCTCTCAGAGCGAGATCGCGCTGCCCGGATACGCATTGTACCCACGGCGAGGATCGACGCCGCTGGATACCGATCTTGCCTTCATGGACGCTTTGCGATTATCCTCGCCTGCCCGCGCCATGCTCGACAATTATGTGCCGAGCCGTAGCCGCAAGGGAACGGTTTCCCGCACATTCTCAAAAGCCGAAATGGAAGCGCATCTCGAAAAACTGCTGCGTCAATCGGGCGAAGATGAACTCAACAAATTGCGCGACGAAGCGCGACGAATCGCTCCAGCGTTGAAGCGCCAAAAGGAGTTCAAAGCGCTAAGCAAGATGATCGGCGCTCTCCTAAATACTCAAACAGATCGCCTCCAAACGCCAGCCGGGCGCGCACGGCGAAAGGGACTGCCGTTCGATCCACGACGCGGCGAGCTATTCGAACTGCTTCGCGCGGAACTGCATCGCACACCGCCGCAGACACGGCAGGCCGTTCCCGGCGATGGAACCACACTGCCGTTTTTCGAAGCCTATTTCTCCAATTTCATCGAAGGAACCGAATTCGCAGTCGATGAAGCGGCGGCGATTGTCTTCGAAAATCGCATTCCAAATGCGCGCCCACAGGACGCGCATGACATCATCGGCACCTATCGCGTTGTCTCGGAAGAAGCCGAAATGCGCCGCACACCGCGTACATTTGCGGAGTTCGAGCGCCTGCTAAGGCACCGCCATGCCGCCATCATGAACGCGCGCCCGGATAAGAACCCAGGGCAATATAAGACGCAGCACAACCGCGCGGGATCGACGGAATTTGTCGCTCCGGAGCTTGTTCGCGGGACGCTCGACCTGGGATTCAAAGCCTTCCTATCCCTTGCTACGCCGTTCCAACGCGCCGTCTTTATGATGTTTCTGGTCGCGGAAGTTCATCCGTTTTCCGATGGCAATGGGCGTCTGTCGCGCATCATGATGAACGCCGAACTGGTATCTGCTGACGAACAACGCATCATCATTCCCACCATCTATCGAGCCAATTATCTGTCCGCGTTGAAGGCTATTTCCAACCGAACGAGCGCTGAACCGCTCATCCGGACGTTGGACTTTGCGCAGAGATTTACACGGGCAATCGATTGGCGGAACTTCAAGCGGGCCGAGTCAGAATTGCGCGAAGCGAAAGCGTTTATGGACAGCGCCGAGGCGGACGAACAAGGCATTCGATTGCGTCTGCCTGTGTCGTAATTTGGGTTGTCCAGCTTGGAAAGCGTCCCTTCGCAGATCAAATAATTACAAAAATACTCGCACAAATCCGCGTTGGCGGCGCAAAGAAACGAGTCGAACTCATACGAAGTCGCGCGCAATTTCGGTCGCAGTAACGCAGTCTCTCGGCACTGACTCGACGGCATGAGAACAACAATTCTGATGTCGGCCAACTGGCGTGAAGAAAATGGACGTTTGCGCGGCGATAGTAGGTGAGCGTAGATGTGCGTACTCATGACGGTGAGTGGAGAAGAAGGAGATTGATAGCAAGATAAAGCGAGCGTCGCTGTTAGCGACATGCTTCGCTAAGGTATTGTCTGCACACTGATAATTTGAACGAAGTATAGCGCCATGCGCTCTATAAGCATGGCGCTATCGTTCTTGAACGTTTGCAATTTTGCTGCGAGTTCCCTCGCGATTCTGCAAATGCGCATGGCGCCAATTGCATTGCGCGCTGTCACGCCCACAATCCTAGTCGCATGAGCAACGACGACGACTTCTTCGAACTGTTGATCGGCAGGCCTCGCGCAGATACCGCGCGCAGCGCCAGCGGCCACCCAGGACGCGTTCTGTCATTCGAGCGACAGGTGATGCACGGCATCGCGCGTGCTGGTGGCGATCCCCGACGCATCAACGCCAAGCGACTTGCGAGCGGCAAGGCACAAGCCAAGAGCGGCAGGTTCAACGCGCGAGGCCGGGGCGCGAAGATCGTCAAGACCTTTACGCGCGACAGCGGCTGGAAGTTCGATACCAATTCGGGAACGCGGATGCGCGCGCGCCGGGTGGTTGTCAAAGCCCGTGTCGTGAAGCTGGGTGGGTCACAGAGCCGGGCGGCATATGCCCACCTGCGCTACCTGCAACGCGATGGCGTCAGCCGCGAGGGCGAGCCTGGTCGGTTGTACGGGCCTGTCCTCGACAATGCGGATGGCGGCAAGTTCCTGGACCGGTGCGAGGACGACCGCCATCAGTTCCGGTTCATCGTGGCACCAGAGGATGGCGTGGAGCTTGGCGACTTGCGGCACTTCACCCGCGAGACGATGGAGCAGATGGAACGCGATCTGGACACGCAGCTTGATTGGGTTGCGGTCGATCACCACAACACCGGCCATCCGCACAGCCATGTCGTCGTGCGCGGCGTCACCGACGACGGCAAGACCCTCAACATCGCGGGCGACTATATCGCCTACGGCATCCGCCATCGTGCCAGCGAGATTTTGACCCGCGATCTTGGCTTGCAGAGCGAGCGCGAAGTTCAGGAGCAGCTCAGCCTCGAAGTGGACCAGGACCGCTTTACTCGGCTCGACCGCGCCCTCATCGAGCAGGCTGGCGCCGAGGCGCAAATCGACATGCGTCAAGACCCCAGCGACAAATACCTCGGCGACGCCAACCGCAATCACCTGCTCAGGCGGCTCAAGAAACTCGAACGGTTGGGCTTGGCCGAAGAGACCGAGACCGGCCGCTGGTCATTGTCGCCCGACGTGGAGAAGACCCTGCGCGCCATGGGCGAGCGCGGCGACATCATCAAGACCATGCACCGGGCGATGACCGAACACGGGATCGACCGTGGCCTGGACCGGTATGTCGTCCATCGCGATCTCAAAGGCGAGGCTACGACCATCGGCCGCGTCGTCAGCAAGGGCTTGTCCGCCGACGAGATGGCCGACCGGATTCATGTCGTGGTGGATGGCCTCGACGGCCGCGTTCATTACGCCGAGATGGCGCAGGCGAACGCCGGTAATGTGAAGGTCGGCAACATCGTGGAGGTGGGACAGGCCGTTCCCCGCCAGCGCGCGTCCGATATAAACATCGCCACATTCGCCCTCGAAAGTGGCGGGACGTACGATCCGATCATCCACCTCGCGATTGCCCGCGAGGAGGTGCGCGTCCCCGGCAACGACCACGAAGGCTATGTCCAATCCCATGTGCGGCGACTGGAAGCCCTACGGCGGGCCGGGATCGTGGAACGTCTCGACGCCAACACCTGGCATATCCCGCAAGACTTCGAGGCGCAGGCACTGGAGTACGACACGCAAAGAACCAGACAGCTCGCGGTTCGTGTCCTATCCGCGCTCGACTTGGATAAGCAAGTCACCTCCAACGCCGTCACCTGGCTCGATAAGGAGTTGGTCGGCGGGACGCCTTCGCCGACTACGGACCTCGGCTTTGGGCGAGAGATGCAGGACGCCCTCACCCGTCGCAGCAAATGGCTGGTCGAACAGGACTTGGCGAGCGACGACGGGAAGAGCTTCTACTATTGGCCGAAGATGCTCGCGACATTGGCGCAGCGCGAAGTCGAAGAACGAGGCGCAAAGATCGCGCAGGAGCGCGGCGGTTCCTTCCGCATGGCGGAGGATGGCGAGCGCATTACAGGCCGCTACCGCGAGGCTGTGCAGCTTAACAGCGGCAAATATGCACTCATCGAGCGCGCCCGCGATTTTACCCTCGTGCCGTGGAGGCCGGTGATCGAGAAAGACCTCGGGCGCACGGTCTCCGGCCTAGTACGCGGCAGCAGCATCTCGTGGGAGCTCGGTCGGAGCCGTGGTATCGGCATTGGCATGTAGTTTACGGGCTTCCAAAAGTGAGCCAAGCGCGCGGGCTGGGCCGTCAAGCCCGCGTGGGCCAAGGCCCCCGCCCTTTGGCTTCGCCCGCCAACATTCGCAGCTGATGCCGCATGGCGGGCTTCGGGGCTTGACCGCCCGACCCTCGGCTTGGCAAGGGGCTGGGAAGCCCTCGTAAGGTGATTTATGGCATCTGCCCTACGAGAGACGGTCCATATTCTCCCCGTTGACCATCGCGAGCGGATATTATAATATCCTGATATGATATGAAAAGACACGAACCAGATCACCAGCTTGAGTTCTTGTTAGCTTTCAATGGGCGCGTTCATCATTTCGAGGACGGGTACTGGTTGAAATTCGAGATTCGACGCAGCACGGAGACAAAGGAGCGGCCTCACGGATTGTTTTACTCATTTACGCTGCACGCGCCGGACGGAACCAGGCTCATTGGTTTCGACAATGCACATGGCGTGCCTGCAACCGGTTCGAGATTTAAGAAACGTCCCGAAGCCAACGATCACTGGCATCGTACGGAAAATGATCCTGGGCGACCCTATGCTTTCAAGGATGTAGTGACCTTAATCGACGATTTCTTTGCCGAGGTGGAGCAGGTTTTGAACGAACGAGGAATACCAACGACGGTTGTGGCCGTTGAAGATGTAGGAAAATCAAAATGAGCAAATACAAAATCCAGAATCTTCATTCGCTCCGTGATGAGATGAAGGCAGTGACGCGTGGCGAGCGTTCAGCCCCCGTCAATGCAGCAAAGCCGAGCTTCAATTCGGTCGAGGCCGTCGTGCGACTTCTAACGCCCGACAACCGACAGCTTCTCGCCATCATTCGGGATCGCAAACCACAGTCAATCGCCGAGCTGGTTCAGATAACCGGGCGTGCGCAGCCAAATCTCACGCGAACACTTATGAAGCTGGAAGCCGCAGGGTTCGTCAAAACGAAGGCGATTGGGCGACGCAAGCTGCTCAGCACAACAATTAAGAAATTGGTTGTTGAGATCGATCCCTATTCCGAGCGTGACAAGCTGAGTGTGGCTTAATCGCAGGAAAATATCCGTTTCGGTCTTTGCTCTCTTGCGTAAGCACATTTTTCGCGCAGAAGAGCAATCAACCGTCACACACCGACACGACTTCGCTGGGGCCGCCAGATGTACTCAAGTTGTACTCACAAGCCGTCTCCAAATACGTTTATACCGTCTCACGCACTCCCAAATATGATCGAGCGCATTTCTCCGTTGACGAATATCGTTGAAGAGCGGACCGTAGAATCGTCGCAGATTGGAGGCGAAATCCGCAATGACTGTACTTATCTGCTACACGCTTCTCGAATCCGCAGATAGGCTGCGCATCTCGACGAAAACATTGCGCGGAGTTTTGGCGACTTACCCCTTTTATTCACGCGTCGGCAAGCGCAAGATCGTCATATCCGAGGATGACTTGGCGCGTCTCTACGAGGTCCAGAAATGTCCCTCAGGCTCATTCGCTACACCAAACGCTCATCGCACTGGTACGTTCGCGGTACCGTCCGAGGCCAAGCTGTATTCGAGACTACGGGAACTGACGACCGCGCCACGGCGGAGGCCATTAAAGCCAAACTTGAGAACGAACTCCTCGAACGAAGCGTCTTCGGCCCCGGCGCTACCGTCAACTTCCTTGAAGCTGCCCTCTCATACCTAGACGACGGCGGCGAAGCGCGCTTCCTCGGGCGCTACGACGAGCAGACAGGCCGCTGGTCGCTCCTCATCGGGCATTTCGACAAAACGCCGCTTGCAAAGATAGGCCAGGAAGACGCCGACAAGGCCGCCCGCGCACTCTATCCGAACGCAAAGCCAGCTACACGCAAGCGCCAGCTTTACATTCCTCTTGGTGCGATCCTGCATCACGCCGAACAGAAAGGCTGGATCAAAGCTCCACGCCTACGCCATCCGCGCGTACCGCTGTCCCAGACCAAATGGTCCACGCCGGAGCGGCTTGAGAAACTGCTGCCACATTGCTCACCGAAGCTACGCCGCCTTGTAATCTTTCTGACCTATACCGGCGCGCGTATTTCGGAAGTACTTCGCATTGATTGGCAGAAGGACGTTTCGCTCGCACAGCGAACCGTAATTCTTCGCCGCACCAAGAATGGCAAGGCTCGCGCAGTTCATTTGCCCGACTCGGTGCTAACCGAGCTAGCGGCAGTTCCAGAGGAGAAGCGGACCGGCAAGGTTTTCGATTGGCAGAAGCGCCACTCGGTCTATGGACCGTTGCGGCGGGCCTGTAAGCGTGCCGGCGTCGAATACCTCCCGCCCCATCAGCAAGGTCGCCATACGTACGCTACATGGCTCAGATCGTACGCCGGACTCGATTTGAAGGGCATCATGGAGGCCGGTGGCTGGGACAATGTGCAATCCGTCGCGCGTTATGCGCATGTCTCGCCGGGAGAGGCAGCGAGAGCGGCGGATCGCTTACCAGTCGTGCAGAATCCGTGCACGTCGAAACAGATCGTCGCTAAGCCCAAGCAGCGAAAAGCAAAATTCTAATCGCCTCCACTCTTCACACGGGAGGGGTCACAGGTTCAATCCCTGTCGCGCCCACCAGGCTTCGCTCGCGAAGCGAGAGAAGCCTGCCCGGCGTAGCCCACTTCGGCGAAGCCGGGTTGGTTGCCGCGAGCTACGCCTGGCAAGCCAGTCTTCGCGGCTTCGACGTCGCAGGCCATCCTTTGCGTGTGACACGAGTGAAGACTGCCGCGGCGAAGCGTACCAACCTCTCGAACATGACCGGCAAAGAGGCTAGCCTCCCTGCAATTCCGGAGCGGTCTGTCATGAACGGTAAAGTCGCGTACGCCGCCGTGTTTTCTCTGTTTGCAGCATTCCCGATGGCTGCCTTGGCCCAGCCACCTGTGCTGCCTTTGCCGCGCCCGGCGCTGCCGGGAGAACCGCAACCAGCCGCAACCGCTCCGGCGCTGCCGCCGCCTTTGCCGAGCGGGCCGCCGCCTTGGTCGGACAAATCGCTGTCGGGCGACGCCCGCGCCGATCTGGTGCAGGCGCAAATGACGCGCGAAGAGGAACTTACGCTGGTGCGCGGCTATTTCGGCGTCGATTATCCCTGGACGGCCAAGGTCTACCCTGAGGCGATCCGTAAGGCACTCCCGGGCTCGGCCGGCTATGTTCCGGGAATTCCGCGGCTGGGCATTCCGGCGCTGACCGAATCCGACGCCAGCCTGGGCGTGGCCAACGGCCGCCACATGCGCCCCGGCGATCAGGCTGTCGCGCTGCCCTCCTCGCTCTTGACCGCCGCCACCTGGAACGGCGGCCTCGCCTATGCGGGCGGAGCGATGTTCGGCGCCGAGGCGCACCACAAGGGCTTCAACGTGATGCTTGCCGGCGGCGTCGATCTGGCGCGCGAACCGCGCGGCGGGCGCACCTTCGAATATGCCGGCGAGGATCCGCTGCTCGCCGGCATCATGGCGGGCGAAGCGATCCGCGGCACTCAGGACTTGCACATCATCTCGACGATCAAGCATTTCGCCTTGAACGACCAGGAAACCGGCCGCATGACGATGAGCGCCAACATCTCGGACGCGGCGATGCGCGAAAGCGATCTGCTCGCCTTCGAGATCGCCATCGAGCGCGGCGATCCCGGCGCCGTGATGTGTTCCTATAACCGGATCAACACGGTCTATGCCTGCGAGAACGATTATCTGCTGAACACGGTTCTGAAGGGCGATTGGGGCTATAAGGGCTTCGTGCTGTCGGATTGGGGCGCGGTGCATTCGACTGTGGACGCCGCGAACAACGGCCTTGATCAGGAATCCGCCTACAGTTACGACAAAGAGGATTATTTCGGCGAGGCGCTCAGCCAGGCTGTCGCCGCCGGCACGGTTCCCGAAACACGACTGCACGACATGGTCCATCGCATCCTGCGCACCACGTTCGCCAAAGGCCTGTTCGATTATCCCCCCGTCAAGAAGCCGATCGCCGTCAAGACGGATCTGGCCGTGGCGCAAAGCGTTGCGGAAGAAGGCATCGTTCTGCTGAAGAACGCGCAAGACCTGTTGCCGATTTCCCTCCTGAAACGCCCGTCGCGCCGCATCACGATCATCGGCGGATATGCCGATCTCGGTGTTCTGTCGGGCAGCGGTTCCTCGCAGGTCATTCCCATCGGCAATACGCCGTCGCTGGAGGTCCTGGCCGGCGGCGCGGTGTGGATGGGTCCCGACCAGACGCCGCAGATTCCGGCCGGCACGATCGTCCTGGACCCGCCGTCGCCTTACGCGGCGATCCGCGAGCAGGCGCCCTGGGCACGCGTCGTCTTCTATGACGGCGGCGATGTCGCCAAAGCCGCCGCCCTGGCGCGTATCTCGGACATCGTCATCGTCTTCGCCCAGCAATGGACCAGCGAGGGTTGGGACGTCCCCGATCTTTCGCTGCCCGGAAACCAGGACGAACTGATCAATGCGGTGGCTGACGCCAATTCGCGCACCATCGTGGTGCTGCAAACCGGCGGGCCGGTGCTGATGCCGTGGCTCAACAAAGTCGGCGCGGTGCTGGAGGCTTGGTATCCCGGCAACCGCGGCGCCAACGCGATCGCGCGCATTCTGTTCGGCGCGGTCAATCCTTCCGGCCGCCTGCCGATCACCTTCCCGCAAAGCGAAAATCAGTTGCCGCGGCCGGTTATTCCAGGCCATGAACAGGCGTATTCGCGCATTCCCTTAGAAGGCACGCGCAGCCCGTTCGACATCGATTATGTCGAAGGCGCGAATGTCGGATACAAATGGTTCAAGGCAAAGAAACTGACGCCGCTGTTCCCGTTCGGCTACGGCCTTTCCTATACCAGCTTCGAATTCGGCGGCCTGAGAGTCGCCGGGGGCCAGACGTTGAGCGTGAGCTTCGACATGCGCAACACCGGCAAGCATCCCGGCAAAGCGACCGCGCAGGTCTATGCGACGCTACCGGGCGGAGTCGCCAGACTGATCGGCTGGAGCAAGCTCGATCTCAAGCCGGGCGAGACGCGCCGCGTCACGCTCACCGCCGATCCGCGACTGCTGGCGACGTTCGACTCCGAAGCCCATCTCTGGCGCGTGGCGGCAGGCGATTATGCAGTGACGTTGGGGAGCTCGTCGGCGGAGTTCAGCGCCAACGCAACGGTGCATATCGCGGCGAGCGCGATCAAGCCGTAGCTACTAGCGCGGCACGGCCTCGACCCACGCCGACACATCCTTCCAGATGTCCGGGCCATCCAGGTCGCGCAGCAGCATGTGGTAGCCGTTGGCGTATTCATGCACCTCGGCGCGCTGGCCCAGTTCATTGGCGACGGCCTCGGTGGGGGCGCGCGGGATGATCTGATCCTTGGCGCCGTAGAGAAAGAGGATGGGCGGGGTCGCGCCCAGATGGTCCGGCGCTTTGCGCGCGACGTCCATCAGATCGACCAAGCCCCACACCGCGTCGGTGCGCGTCCGTTTCTGGAACAGCGGATCGCGCGAAAGCTTCCTCAGCATTTCGATATTGTCGGACGGCCAGATCTTCAGACCTTTGCCGGAAACCGTCATCCACGGCATGGTATGCGCCGTCAGCCATAGCATTACACGATAGGGAATCGGCATGTCCTCGCGCGACCACACTGCTGGAGCAACCAGTATGACGCCGTCCACGCGCGGCGGACGGGGATCGGCCAGCGCCGACAAGACCACCGCTCCGCCCATGCTCTCGCCCAGCGCAAAAACGGGCACGCCGGGATTTCGTTCGCGCACGGCGTCAACGCAATCTGCCAAGTCCTCGCGCAGCGCCTTGGCGCCCGGCCAGATGCCGGTATGCGGAGCCTTGCCGAAGCCGCGCTGGTCGTAGGCATAGGTGGTGATGCCCTGACTCGCCCACCACTCGGCGGGCATGTCGAAGGCGTTTGAGTAATCGCTCATGCCGTGCAGCACGACGATGATCGCGCGCGGATGCTCCGCATCCCAATGGCGCAGCGGCAGGCGCAAGCCGTCGCGCGTGAGGAAGGTGTCGCCGTCCAGCGCTGGCGTGTCGTTCGCAAGACCGATCGGCGCCGTCACCGGCGCACAGGCTCCAAGCGAAACTGCGGCCGCAAATACGCACATGATGACGGAAGCCGCCTTATCCATCCGTTTCTGCCCGCCCCGTCCCGCACGAGATGCGCACTGGCCATCCTTGTCCCAAATATGATAGCGCTGCCATAACGGTACTTAAGTGCGGCAGAATAAAGAGGAACCGCGAATGGGCAAGCCCTGGTCAGCCGCCATGGCGGTGGCGTTGGCGTTTGGTCTAGGCAGCTGCTCGTCCCTGCCGATTCCCGGCTTTCTCACCAGCGCTTCGACCACGTCGGCGGCTCAAAGCACCACGAAGACCGAATTTCCCCCCAGACCGCTGACGCTGCTTTACACGACGTTCCAGGACCATGCGGTTCTGCAACGCGACAAACCCATTCAAGTATGGGGGCTGACCAGTCCCGGGGCGCAGGTAAGCGTGACCCTCGCCGGCGAGACAGCCGACGCGACGGCTGACGTCTCCGGAAAATGGGAAGCCGTGCTGGCGCCGCTCAAGGCGGGCGGCCCTTATCAAATGACGGCGCACAGCAGCGCCGGCAAGACGCAGACGGTCAAGGACGTGCTGATCGGCGACGTGTATTTGTGCTCGGGACAATCCAACATCGAGCTTCCCGTGCGCATGGTGATGAGCTCCGACGTCGAGATGGCCGGAGCAACGAACACGAAGATCCGGCTGATGACGGTTCATCGTTTCCCCAGCGCCACACCGCGCGACACTTTCGGCGCCGACGCGAGTTGGAGCGTGACGAATCCCGCCTCGGTGAAGGAATTCTCGGCCATCTGTTATTTTTTCGGGCGGGAGTTGCAATCCGCCACCAACGTGCCGATCGGGCTCATCCACGCGTCCTGGGGCGGTTCCGTCATCCAGGCTTGGCTCAGCGCGGACAAGGTGCGCGAGCTTGGCGGCTACCAGCAGCAGCTCGACATTCTGTCGATTTATGTCACCGCGCCCGATGCGGCGAAGAAGAAATGGCAGGAAATCGCAAACACATGGTGGCGCGAACACGACCCCGCAAGCGCCGCCACACCTGCTTGGAGCGATCCGGCCACTGACGATTCGGCGTGGCCCCAGATCATTCCGACAGGCTGGTGGAAAACCTGGGGCGTTGCGGAGCTGAAGACATTCAGCGGCATCGTCTGGTTCCGCACGACCGTAAACTTGACCGCAGCCCAAGCGAAAGGCGGCGCGGTGCTTTCGATCGGTCCGGTCAACGACTTCGACACGACATGGGTCAATGGAGTCCAGGCCGGCGTCGGGGAAGGCTGGGATCTCAAACGCGTCTATGACCTTCCCGACGGCACGCTGCATGAAGGCAAGAACGTGATCGCCGTCGGCGTGCTCAGTCTCGGCTCGGAAGGCGGCATGTGGGGATCGGCCGACGAAAAAGTCCTGAAGCTCGCGGATGGCACGTCGATCAAGCTGAATACGCCATGGCGTTATCATAGGTCCGCGCCGCAAAGTCAGACAGGCGGCATGCCGCACGCTCCCTGGCGCAATGAAAACGGCCTGACGCTGCTCACCAACGGCATGATCGCGCCGCTCGGACCGACGGCGGTTAGCGGAATCCTCTGGTATCAGGGCGAATCCAACACCTACGAGGCGCAAAAATATGAGCGCCTGCTGACGGGCCTCATCGCGGACTGGCGCCAGAAGTTCGGCTCCGACGTGCCGTTCCTCGTCGTGCAGCTTCCCGCTTACGGCCCGCCCAGCGTCGCGCCGGAAGAGTCCCAATGGGCGGATTTGCGCGAGGCGCAGCGGCGCGTCGCCGAACAGACTCCCAAGGCCGGGCTCGCGGTGACGATCGACCTGGGCGACCGCCAGAACCTCCATCCCGTCGTCAAACAGGAAGTGGGACGGCGCCTCGCGCTCATTGCCGAGCGCCTCATCTATGGACTAGATGTCGCCGATTCCGGACCGACGCCCGTCTCGGCGCTGCGCACCGGCAATGTGATCGCGGTGCGCTTTGCCAATCTGGCGAAAGGATTCGCCGTCTACGAGTCGAACCGGCCGATCAGCTTCCAAGTTTGCGACAAGGCGAAGCACTGCAGCTTCGTCGACGCGACCCAGAACAAGGATGAGATCGACCTGGACGCGGCGCACATCCGCGATGCGGCCACCGTGCGCTACTGCTGGGCCGACAGCCCGATCTGCAATGTCTACAATTCGGAAGGTTTGCCGGCGGTGCCCTTCGAGATTCCGATTGCCGACACCACGCGCTTGCGCAAATAGGGAAGAAGCTCGGTTTCGAACCAGGGATTCTTCTTGAGCCAGGCATTGTTGCGCCAGGAGGGATGCGGCAGCGGAATGTAACGCGGCGCATATTCGCGCCACGCCCGCACGGTTTGGGTGACATTGGCTTTTGCCGCGTCGCCCAGGTGCCAAGTCTGCGCATAGGTGCCGACCAGCAGCGTCAGCGGAAATTTCGGCAGCGTGGCGAAGAGCTTGTCCTGCCAGGTTTCGGCGCATTCCTTGCGCGGCGGCAGATCGCCGCCGCTGGCGTCATAGCCGGGAAAGCAGAAACCCACGCCGATGATGGCGACTCGGCTTTCATCGTAAAAGGTTTCTCGATCGACGCCCATCCATTCGCGCAAGCGATCGCCCGACGGATCGTTGAAGGAAATCCCGGTCTGGTGAACGCGGATGCCCGGCGCCTGCGCTACGATGCAAAGCTTCGCCGTGGCGCTGGCGTGAATGACGGGGCGCGGCGACAGATGCGCCTCGCAAATCCGGCAGGCGCGGATGTCGCGCAGAAGTTTGGTCAGCCTGCGGTCTGTGTTCTTGGCAACGTGCGAATGCGTTGCGGCGTCGAGCGCCATACTTCCTCCCTGCCGGACGGCAGGGGGAGCTTAGCGCAAATCGTCCGTCTTACGCAGGCTTGTCAAGCTTTCGCGCGGAACGTAGACAGCGAACACGAGGATATGGTCGACGGTCTTGTCGTCCTCCCCCAAGGGAAGGAAGAGATACTCGCTGTAGATAAGCTCCGAACTGTGACCGCCGCGTTCGATCCAGCCGCGCGTGGCGACCGGCTCGCCTTTGTGCACGACGTGGTCGTAGGTGGATTTCATCGTCGAGTGGTGGCCGTGAGAACCCTTGTCGGTCTCGCTCCAGCGCTTTCCCTGGAACGAAACGCCATGCGCCATCACATAGGCGTCGCCGACAATGCGGAATTCGTAATCCTTGCCGCCGTCGAGCACGCGCAGCAGCGTCGCATAACGCAACAGGCCAGCCAGACCGCGCGGCGTCACGTCGTCGCGTGAAGGGAATCTCCGTTCGCGACACAGGCCGCGCCAAAAGGCTGCGCCCTGCAACAGGATCGTGCTGTCAATTTCGCATAGTGCAATGCGATGGCTTAACTTCTCCGGTGCGCGGCCAGAATCTGAGACTGCGGTTTCCGGGTTTTTTGGCGTGGACATCTGTTGCTTTGATTGATCGCGCGTCCTTCCCTAGCGTCGCTTATTGGTGGTTAAGGGTCCGTTTAGAAGACTGTCCGTTGCGCCGTCGTATCGGAAACACAAGATGTAACGCAGCGAGATAACACCACCAACAACTTGAGCGTGTACAAGCAACCAAGCGACGACTATCACAAGTGGCAAGGCGCATTCGGTTACGGCGCAACTGGCGCTGTCGTGCGTCAGCGGTTCCACCGCTTCCAGGTCAGACGACAGGCAGCAAATCTCCCGGTCGGGCAGATTGCCATCGTTCCCGAAACCAGTACGCGCAACGCCGGCGGGACGATTTCGTCACGCCGCTTCGGCGCTCGTGCCCGCGATCAGGATGCCCTGCGAGGAAAAATTGGCGAAGCCGCACAAGGCATAGACCATGATCAGCATGGAATGCGGATTGAGCGAGCCTTTGGGCAGGCCGGCAAGACTGAGACTGGCGATCATTTCGTTGAGGCTCGTCTTGAGGCCGAGCAGAAATTGAAAATGCAGGAGGTGCAGAAATTGTGAGAGATTTGGGAGATTTTGGAGATATTGAAGCACGCTGGTCCCACCACTTGACCGCAGCCTACACTTCTACGCCGATTCGAAAGCCGCACCATGTCACCCTCCACTCGCCCCTCAGAGATCAAGGCCCTGGCCGGTGCGCGCGCGCTGCCGCCGTTGATCCTGGTGCTCTTTCATTTCTGCGAAGGTCACGGCTACCGCGGCGCTGGCTGGTTCGACCTGCCGGTCGGCAAGGGTTATTTGTGGGTGGAATTCTTCTTCGCGCTCTCGGGATTCATCCTGATTCACGTGTATGGCTCGCGGGCGCAGGAATTCTGGCGCGGCAAGGCCTATATGCCGTTCCTGCAGGCACGGCTGTCGCGACTTTATCCGCTGCACCTGTTCTTGCTGTTCGCCATGCTGTTCCTGATGTTGGCGCTGAACGCGCTGGCGGATTGGGGCGGTTATGTTTCGATTTATCACCAGCCCTATCACCCGATGAACACGGGGTGGAGCTTCGTGGCCAACCTGTTCCTGGTGCAGGCATGGAACTTGTTTCCTTGGCTCTCCTGGAACGGCGCCTCATGGTTCGTCAGCGTGGAGTTCCTGTTGTGCCTGCTGTTTCCGGTTTATGTGCTGTTGTCGCGCGGCGGCTTGTTGCGCGCCTTGGCCCTGATCGGCGCCGGCCTGGCGGCGCTGACCTTCATGGCGCAGACCTCCGGATTCGGGCTTGACATCACTTTCCACAATGGCGTTTTCCGGGGCATGGCCGGGTTTGCCGTCGGCGTGGGCCTGGCGATGCTGTTCCGGCGGGCGAACGAAGCGGGCGCCGACCGCCTGCCGGAATGGGTCCATTCCGCCGCGCAAGCCGCGGCTTTGGGATTCCTGTACTGGGCGATATATCGCACCGGCTGGGCGCACAGGCCGCAAGATATCTGGATGGCGCTGGCGCTGGACGTTCTCCTGTTCGTGCTTGCTTTCGACCGCGGCTTCCTGGCGCGCGCGTTTGCCATGACCGTGCCGCGCAAGCTCGGCGAATGGTCCTACGCGATCTATATGGGCCAGACCTTCTTCCTCCAGTTCATCCGCTTCTTCGAACAGCGCTTCTATCCGCCGCCCGACACCATCGTGTTCGGCCGGCGCTTCGCGGATTTGCTTTGGTGGAGCGAGCCGTTCGCGCTGTTGCTGGTCTGTATCGGCTGGGGGGCGCTGCTGGCGATCTTCATCGAGCATCCGGCCAACGCGGCGCTGAGAAGGATGTTCGCGCAGCGTCAACGGGCGCGCGCGGCTTGACCGCCGGGCCTTTGCCGGGCGATCACTGGTAGCGACAACTCGTCACCGACCGGGAGGATTCCTCATGGCCATTCGTTTCGACGGCAAAGTGGCAATCGTCACCGGCGCGGGCGGAGGGCTGGGCCGCGCCCATGCGCTGGAATTCGCCAAACGCGGCGCCAAGGTCGTGGTGAACGATCTGGGCGGAGCGCTCGACGGCACCGGCGGCAACAGCCAGGCGGCGGAAGCCGTGGTCGCGGAGATCAAGGCGGCGGGCGGCACGGCCATCGCCAACGGCGCTTCGGTGACCGACGACGCGGGCGTCGCCCATCTGGTCAAGCAGACGATGGACGCGTTCGGCCGCATCGACATCCTCATCGCCAACGCCGGTATCTTGCGCGACAAGAGCTTCGCCAAGATGGAGCTGAAGGATTTCGAGGCGGTGATGGCCGTTCACCTGATGGGCACGGTCAAGCCGTGCAAGGCGATCTGGCAGATCATGCGCGACCAGCAATACGGCCGCATCGTCGTGACGACGTCGTCCACCGGCCTCTACGGCAATTTCGGCCAGACAAATTACGGCGCGGCCAAAGCCTCGCTTGTCGGGTTTATGAACTCGCTGAAACTGGAAGGCGCCAAGGACAACATCAAAGTCAACGCCGTCTGCCCGGTGGCCGGCACGCGCATGACCGAAAACCTGATGCCGCCGAATATGCTCGAGATGCTGAAGCCGGAATATGTAACGCCGGGCGTCGTGTTTCTCGCGAGCGAGGGCGCGCCGACAGGCGTCATCCTGACGGCGGCGGCGGGCGTGTTCGCGGCGGCTGAGATCGAAGAAACGGACGGCGTCCATCTCGGCCAGAAGGCGAGCGCCGACGACGTGGCGGCGAACTGGGCGAAAATCGCCGACTTCTCTACGGCGAAGCACTATTTCCAGGGCTCGGAGCAGTCGGCGAAGTTTTTCGCCCGGCTGCAGGACCCGCCGGTGGTGGGATAATCCGCCGCCCCGTTCTTACTCTATGCCCGGCTTGTCCAACGGCTTCTGGCTTTCGGCGACTTTCGCCAATCTCAGCAACTGTACGAACTCGGCGCGATAACCGAATTCGTCTTTGCCTTTCGCGTTGTTGGCGATGTCGATCGCGCGGTCGTAATCGAAATCCTTGATGTAGGGATCGTGGCGCAAGAGCTGGGCCGCGCCGGCGACTGAGGCCGCGAACCGCATATCCTCCGAGACCTGCGCGAACGAGGCCGCTTCTTCGGCGTTGCCGACGGGACGCTCGATCAGCTTCGAGGTCTTTTCCCCCGGCAACTTGTAGCGGATTTTCAGGAAGGCGTATTCGCCCGTGGGGTTGCCCTTCGCCGGCTTGCCATAACGCAGCGGATCGGACATCCGCGCCTTGGAGCCGACCGGCGTGATTTCGTAGAGTGCCGTCACCGTGGTGCCGGAGCCGATGTCGCCGGCGTCGACCTTGTCGTTGTTGAAGTCCGTGCGGTTGAGAATCCGCGTTTCGTAGCCGATCAGTCGATATTCGGCGACGTGGGCGGGGTTGAACTCGATCTGGATCTTGACGTCGTTGGCGATGGTGAAAAGCGTGCCCGAAATCTGGTCGACGAAGACCTTGCGCGCTTCGTTCAGATTGTCGATGAAGGCGGCGTTGCCGTTGCCGGCCTGCGCCAGCTTTTGCATCGTGGCGTCCTGGTAATTGTCGTTGCCGAAGCCCAGGCAGGTCAGGTAGACGCCGGTTTCGCGCTCGCGGGTGACAAAATCCTCCAGCGCGTTCGGATCGGTGATGCCGACATTGAAATCGCCGTCGGTCGCCAGCAGCACCCGGTTGACCGCGCCTTTGATGAAATTGGCTTCTGCGAGTTTGTAAGCAACACGGATGCCCTCGCCGCCGGCCGTGGAGCCATTGGCGTCAAGTTGGTCGATCGCCGCCATGATCTTCGCCTTCTCGGACCCCGGCGTGGGATCGAGCGCCACGCCCACCGAGCCGGCATAGGTGACGATGGCGACGCGGTCGTCGGGGTTCAGCTGACCAACCAACAGCCCGAAGGCGCGCTTCAGTAGCGGCAGCTTGTTGGGTTCGCCCATCGAGCCCGATGTGTCGATCAGGAAAACCAGATTGGCGCGCGGGCGGTTCGCCTTCGGCAGGTCGAAGCCCTTGATGCCGATGTGCAGGATCTTGGTATCCTTGTTCCACGGCGTCGGATAGACGCGCACGCTCGCCAGGAACGGGGCCTTGCGGTCCTTCGGGCCGGGATAAGCATAATCGAAATAGTTGACCATCTCCTCGATGCGCACGGCGTCGGCCGGCGGCAGCGCGCCGCTATTCAGCGCGTCGCGCACGACGCCATAAGAGGCGGTGTCGACATCGATGGAGAAGGTCGAGACGGGTTCCTCGGCCGTGACTTTCACAGGATTGGGTTTGGCCTCGGGAAATTTCGAGGTATTGGCCGGCTGCCAGTAGGTCGGCGGCGGCGGCATCGCGGCCTTCGCATAGGCAGGTGCTCCGGCCATCGCCATGCTTTCGACCATCGTGCCCGGCGCGGGTGGTGGCGGCGGAGGAGGCGGCGGCTGCACCGATGTATTCGATGGAGTCTGATTGGCGGCTTGCTCGTGGCATCCGGCAAGGGCTAACAGAGCCGCCGCGCTGATCACCAATCCCAAAGTCCGCACGATGCGATAGCCGCGTTCCATGGTGTCGCCTCCAGAAATTCTTGCCCCTAAGCATCTTAGGGGGATTCGGCGACGCTAGGGCAGGATTGCGGCGGATCGGGGACGGTCTGCACAGAAAATGCACATTATGCTGGTGCTGAGCTGCCGGTGGTGTGACGTCGGCAGATTTCAACGTTTGGCCTTATGCCGACGCCGCATAGCCACCATTCGCTGCAGCGCAGCACAAAAAACATTGCGACTGAGACTGCGATGCGCTATCTGAAAGCCGTAGCTGGTTAATCAGCGGTTAATCCGGCCGCAGCCAGCCCAAAAACAAGGAGTGGGTTATGAGTGAGACTCTTAGAATGCTTGGTGCAGGTTTGCTCACGCTGGCCATAATTGGCGGCGTCGGCGGGTTATTGACGAAGTCGCTAGCCGACGCGCAGCAAAAGCCAGCCGCGGAAGTGACCTCGGTGCAGAGCAGCAGCCCCGCGATCGAAACGGTGACGGTGGTGGCAAACAGGCGGGCTTCGTAAGCCCGCCTCACCTCGCATCGGAAGCAGGGCGGTACTGCCGGCACTAATTTTGCTGCAGTGCAGCACAATGGATTGGCGACAACGGTATTACGATAAGCCACAGCTCACTCGTTTAGGGCATGTCTTCGGGCAAACCCACATACCCAGGTTGCATGCCCCCCATTCTTTAGAAACTTGCTGAAAAGCATTGTGGCGCAAATGTGACCGGCCTATCGTTCCGAACAATGGTTGGTTAACGCGCGGCCGCCAAGGCCGCAACCGGCCAGTTAGGGAGAGGAACAATGGATTCGATCACAGACTTTGGGAAATCGATCGGTGCCGGAATCCTCACTTTAGCCTTGTTCGTAGGCGTGGGGTATTTCGTCTACACCTCGCTCTTCAACCTCGGATAAGGGTGTCCGTCGCGCATTCGATCATGCGGAGTCGCCGGTCGGGTTTGCGACGGTAGTTGAGATGCAGAAGCTTTCGTAAGGCACGCGCGTCAATCTGCCGTTTCTTCGAGCACGACGTCGTGGCCCCATAGTCGTTCGATGTGCGTGAGGACGAGTTTCTTGGTGGCATGATGCAGCGGCACGCCACGATGCATCCGGTGCGTAAGGAATAGCGTGCGGTCGCCCTTCAGGGTCGCGCCGACGACTTGGATGTTGGGATCGGCGGCGCCCACATCATACTGGCGGGCCAGCAAGCTGCGAACTTTGCGATAGCCGCCTTCGTTGTGAATCGCGGAAACCTTGTAGCTGCCCTCCTCCGCCTTGTCGAAGAGCGCGAACAAGCGGAAGTCGCGCATCAGCTTGGGCGAGAGGAACTGTTCGACGAAGCTTTCGTCGCGGTAATTCGCCCAAGCGTCCTGCAAGGCGCCGATCCAATCGCCGGACCCCGCAAAGCTTGGAAACCAATCGCGGTCTTCTTCGCTGGGGTCCTCGGCGATGCGGCGGATGTCGTTCATCATCGCAAAGCCGAGCGCATAGGGATTGATGCCGGAATAGCGCGAGTCGTTGAATTCGGGCTGGAACACCGCCGACGTGTGGCTATGCAGGAATTCCAGCAGCGAGCCTTCCGAGATCAGCCCGCGGTCGTACAGCAGATTCAAGATCGCATGATGAACGAAGGTGGCGCAGCCCTCGTTCATCACCTTGGTCTGGCGCTGGGGATAGAAATACTGCGCCAGATTGCGCACGATGCGCAGGATTTCGCGCTGCCAGGCCTTCAGCGTCGGCGAATGCTTTTCCAGGAAGTAGAGAAGGTTCTCCTCCGGCAGCTTCATGTCACCGCTGAAATCCTCGTCCTCGTCGAGCGTCAGAGGTGCGGCGGGCGGCTCGATGCCCGCGGGAAGCGTGCGCCAAAGTTCGCTATAAGCTTCCTCCTCGTATTCCGCGCGGCGCCGGCGCTTTTCGAGGACGCGTTCCTTCGAAGGCTTGGGCGGGCGGCGATAGCGAAATACGCCCTGATCCATCAGCGCATGGGCGGCGTCGAGGACGGATTCCACCGCCTCACGGCCGTGGCGCTCCTCGCAGGCCGCGATGTAACGCTTGGCGAAAGCGAGATAATCGAGAATGCCTTCGGCATTGGTCCATTGGCGGAACAGATAGTTGTTCTTGAAGAAATGGTTGTGCCCAAAGGCAGCATGCGCCATCACCAGCGCCTGCATGGTCATCGTGTTCTCTTCCAGCAGGTAGGAAATGCAGGGGCTGGAATTGATGACGATCTCGTAGGCCAGCGCGGAAAAGCCGGCGCGGTACAAGGTTTCCTCGCGCGCAAACAGCTTGCCGAAGCTCCAATGGTTGTACATCAGCGGCATGCCGAGCGAGGAATAGGCGTCGAGCATCTGCTCGGAAGAAATCACTTCGATCTGGTTGGGATAGACGTCGAGCTTGAGATCGTTAAGCGCGATCTCCTCGATGGCCTTTTGGGTGCGGTCCAGCGCCTCGAAGTCCCATTCGGCTTCCGTGAAGAGGAGGTTGCTCATCCGCCCGCCTCCCTCTTTTTGAACAGCTCGCGGAACACGGGGAAGATGTCGGCCGGCTTGGAGATGCGCTTGGTGACGAAGTTCGGCCATAGTCCGGCGACCGTGCGATACGCCCGCCAGAGCTCGGCGCCGGAATCCTCGGAGGCGAACACCTCCATCTCGCGCTCGTCGAGAATCTCGATATAGGCGTAGTACTGGCAGAGCGGCATGACCTCGGCGTTCAGCATCTCGACGCAGCGCCGCGCGTCGCCCGATTGGGTGTAGCCGTCGCTGGCCTGCGCCGCGTAGATGTTCCAATCCGATGTGGTGTAACGCTCGCGCTGGATTTCCAGCATCTTGTCGAGCGCGGTCGAGACGATGGTGCCGCCGGACTGCCGCGAATAGAAGAATTCCTGCTCGTCCACCTCCTGCGCGTCGTGGGTGTGGCGGATGAAGACGATGTCCACCTTTTCGTAGCGCCGCCTGAGGAACAGGTGCAGCAACATGTAGAAGCGCTTGGCGAGGTCCTTCTCGCGCTCGCCCATCGAGCCCGACACGTCCATCAGGCAGAACATCACCGCCTGGCTGGTGGGCACCGGTTGCTCCGTAAACGAATTATATCGCACGTCCACCGGATCGATGAAGCCGACCCATTTGCGCCTGGCGTTGGCTTTCGCGAGATTTTCCTTGAGCGCGGTGATCCTGGCGCGCGTGTCCTCGGTCTGCGGCTCTTCGCGCTCCAGAAGATCGAGTTGCTCTTCCAACGCCTTGACGTTGGCAAGCGTGGGACGCCTCATCGCCAGCCGGCGGCCGTGCGCGTTGCGCATGGTGCGGATGAGGTTGATCTGCGCCGGCGAGCCGACGGTGGTGATGCCCGCGCGCTTCCACACGGTGTTGGGCGTTTCCTTGAGCATGGTGCGCACGAGATTGGGCAGTTCCAGATCCTCGAAGAAGATGTCCAGCACCTCCTCCTGGCGCATCAAGAATTCGAAATCGTCCTCGCCCTCGGCATAGTCCGCCGCTTCTTTGCCGTGGCCGCCTTCACCGGCCTTTGGCTTCTTGATCTCGTCGCCGGGAACGAAATCGTGGTTGCCGGGCAGCACGAAATCGCGTTCGCCCGCGGCCTTGGGGTCGAGGCGAAAGCGTGGCTCCCGCGTACCTTTGCTCGAAATCTTGACCTTGCGGTCTTTGGCGATATCGGCGACGGCGGAGTCCTTCAGCGACTTCTGCACCGCCTCGCGGATTTGCGCGCGCGCCCGGCGCAGGAAGCGCTGGCGGTTGGCGAGGCTCTTGCCCTTCGGATTCAAGCGCCGGTCGATGAAGTATGGCATGGCCCGGCCCTACCGTTTCACGCCCTACCCGGCCTTGTTGACGCGCATGTACCATTCCACGAGCCGGCGGACCTGGCGCGGCGTGTAGCCGCGCGCCAGCATGCGCTTGACGAACTCGTTGTGCTTGGTCTGCGTGTCGCTGTCCTTCTTGGACTCGAAGCTGATGACCGGCAGCAGGTCTTCGACCTGGGTGAACATCCGCTTCTCGATCACCGAGCGGATTTTCTCGTAGGCGGTCCAGGCCGGGTTCTTGCCGTCGTGCTGGGCGCGGTAGCGCAGCGCGAACTTCACCACTTCGTTGCGGAAATCCTTCGGATTGGCGATGCCCGCCGGCTTCTCGATCTTCGACAGCTCGTTGTCGAGCGCGCCGCGGTCGAGCAGCTGGCCGGTGTCGGCGTCCTTGAAGTCTTGGTCCTCAATCCAGGCATCAGCATAGGCGATGTAACGGTCGAACAGGTTCTGGCCGTATTCGCCGTAGGATTCCAGGTAAGCCTTCTGGATTTCCTTGCCGATGAACTCGGCGTAGCGCGGCGCCAGCTCGGCCTTGATGAATTCGAGGTATTTCTTCTCGATGTCGTCGGGGTATTGCTCGCGCTTGATGGACAGTTCGAGCACGTACATCAGATGCACCGGATCGGCGGCCACCTCGGTGACGTCGTAATTGAAGGTCTCCGCCATCGTCTTGTAGGCGAAGCGGGTGGAGATGCCGGTCATGCCTTCGTCGAGACCGGCCTGGTCCTTGTATTCCTGCAGCGTCTTGGCCTTGGGATCGGTGTCCTTCAGCTTCTCGCCGTCATAGACGCGCATCTTGGAAGTGAGGTTGGAATTCTCGTGCTCCTTCAACCGCGTCATCACGCAGAATTTGGCGAGCATCTCCAGCGTTTCGGGCGCGCAAGGCGAACCGTTCAGCTCGCTGGCCTTGAGCAACTTCTTGTAGATCTGCGTCTCTTCCGTCACGCGCAGGCAATAGGGCACGGTGATGACCGAGACGCGGTCGAGGAACGCCTCGTTATTGCGGTTGGCCTTGAACGTCGTCCACTCGGCCTCGTTGGAGTGCGCCAGGATGATGCCGGAGAACGGGATGGGCCCCAGCGTTTCGGTGCCGATGTAATTTCCTTCCTGCGTCGCGGTGAGCAGCGGGTGCAGAACCTTGATTGGCGCCTTGAACATCTCGACGAATTCGAGAAGGCCCTGGTTGGAGCGGCACAACCCGCCCGAGAAGGAATAGGCGTCGGGATCGTTCTGGCTGAAATGTTCGAGCTTGCGGATGTCCACCTTGCCCGCCAGCGAGGAGATGTCCTGGTTGTTCTCGTCGCCGGGCTCGGTCTTGGAAATGGCGATCTGGCGCAGCTTCGACGGATAGACGCGCGCGACCTCGAACTTGGAGATGTCGCCGCCGAACTGATCGAGCCGTTTCACCGCCCACGGGCTCATGATGATGCCGAGGCGGTGCTTTTCGATGCCGTATTTTTCCTCCAGCAGATCGGTCAGCTCGTCGGAGCGGAAAAGCCCCAGCGGGGATTCGAACACCGGGCTGATCGCGTCACCTGCCTTGAGCACGTAGATCGGATGCTTCTCCATCAGGTCCTTGAGCCGCTCGGCGAGCGAGGATTTGCCGCCGCCGACCGGTCCCAGCAGATAGAGAATCTGGCGCTTCTCTTCGAGGCCCTGGGCGGCATGCTTGAAATAGCCCACGATCCGCTCGATCGTGTCCTCCATGCCGTAGAAACCTTCGAAGGCGCGATAGACTTTCAGGGTGCGGTTGAAGAACATCCGTCCCAGGCGCGTGTCCTGGGCGGTGTCGATCATTTCCGGCTCGCCGATCGCCGCGACCAAGCGCTCGGCCGGCGTCGCGTAGAGCATCTTGTCGTCGCGAGCGGCAAGCAGCCAGTCGCGCAAGGACATTGTTTCGAAGCGTTCGCGTACATAGTCGCGCGTGAAAACGTCGAAGACATCAAGCGTACTCATCGAGACCGACTCTCCAATTGTGTCGCACGCCAGACGACTTCCGTCCCAACATGAGCGTGCGGATCAGCTTACCGCGTAATAACTATCCTCTCATCCTTGACATGAACCAAGGGTTAACCACGCCGATTTTCAGAAACATCGCTTACCTAACGCAACCCTCAGTCGCCCCGCGCCAACTCCGCGCGTCCGCGACCCGTCCCGGCTGCGTCTTCCATCATCATCTCGCCGGCCGTGTTACGCAAAAGCGTTATGGCAGCGGCCCTTAAGGGCCCGGTCGATCATGAAACAGTGTACGCCGATTTTTGCCTAAGCCAAGGAGCGCGATGAGATAATCCCGGTGCCGCGTCACAGAAAGGCCACGTTTGCATTTGGACCCGACGCATCCGTCTACATCCTTGCGCGATGCGCATGACGGCGGGATTACGGCTAACGCAAATGACGGTATTACCCGCCAAGACACCTGCCGTCGTGGCGTTTTTTGGCGGAAGCTTTAGGTTAGACGCAAACGCACCCGCGCCGGCACTTGTCACAAATCACGCGCGCAAATGCAGCCCGGTCAAAGCTGGCACCGGCTTGAAAGACTGCCACTTGCCAATCCGCACGCGACAAAAATGTCCCGCAAATATCTTGCGGGGCGGGCGGGTTCGCGCAAAGCTTCACGCATGAGCAATCTCGCGCTCCAGGTCCGGTTGGCGCGGCAGGACGATGCCGCGGAAGTCGCGCGAGTCTATATTGAATCCTGGCACGACACCTACCCGGGCGTTCTGCCTACCTCACTGCTGCGCGCCATGACGCCCAACGGCCAGACCGCGCGCTGGCAGGCCTCCATCCGCGCGCAGGGGCGCGAGGCCGTGCTGGTGGCCGAAAACAGCCATCACGGCATTGTCGGCATGGCAAGTATGGGACCCGTGCGCGACAGCGGACTCGGCTTCGACGGCGAAATCTACACGCTCTACGTCGATCCCGCCTTCTACGGTCGCGGCGTCGGCCGTGCGCTGATGAAGGGCGCATTCTCCGTCCTGCGTAAGAAGAACATGTCGTCCTGCGTAATCTGGGCGCACGCCCGCAACCATGCGCGCTTCTTCTACGAAGCGATGGGCGGCAGGCTGATTGCCGAACGCACCGCGAATTTGATGGGCGAGACGGTTCCGGAAGCCGCGTACGGCTGGAAAACGTTGGCGGTCGCCGAACGCAGCCCGGCGCGGTAGATTTTCTACTCTTCCTGCAAATCCTTGGGCCGCACGAAAAGCTCGAGGTCGCCGGTGCCGGCTTCGACCCCGCGCCACTGCGCGATCTCGAAATCCAGCACGGCAAGCGCTCCGGTGGAGAATTTCCCCGCCATTGCCAGATAGCGCTTGCGCATCTTGCGGTCGTCCGGCTCACGCGTCAGCGCCTGCGCGCATTCCACCAAGCCGGGATTATGGCCGACGATCATGAGCGAACCGGCTCCGTCGCGCGCCTGCCGGATGACGGAAAGGATCGTGTTCCGCCGCGCCAGGTAAAGCTCGGCGAGATATTGCACGGCCGGCCGCGCGCCGAGTTCGGGCAGAAGCAGTTCGAGCGTCTGTCTGGTCCTGACCGCCGTCGAGCACAACACGAGGTCGGCGACATAGATTTCCTCGCGCAGGAAGCGGCCGATGCGCACCGCATCCTCGCGGCCGCGCGGCGCCAGCGCGCGGCTTTCATCGTCGATGCCGTGTTCCTCACGCTCCGCCTTGGCGTGACGCAGAAGGAAAAGCCGTTTCACGCGATCTGGAACCTCGCCCGCGCTCCGCGCTCCAGAGCGGCGGCGACAAGGTGGTCGAGCCCGAGCGCGCGGCGCAGCGCCTCGATAATACGCACCTCCTCCAGCTTCATCTGGTTGTCGATGAGGGCAACTTCGAGCGCCAACCAATAGGCGGTTTCGCAGAGCGGTTCAGGCAAGGCGTCCTTGACCAGGCCGAGCACCGCGGCCAGCCCGTCCTCCTCCTGGAGGATGGCGCTGCAGTCCTGCGCCAGGACGAGCAGCCGGTCGCGATCGAAGCCCTTGAAGACCGGCAGAGTGCGGGTCAGATCGCCGATTGCCTTCAGTTCCTTGTCGCTCATCGCGCCGTCGGCGGCGGAGACGACGACCATGACGTAGACGAGGGCGGCGTGGTGGCTGATGGTTTTCATGTCTTGTAATCGGGGCCCCTATTCGCGGGCGGGACCTTAAGAAACTTGACCCGGCCCGGCAAGGCGCGCAACAAACCACCATGGCGACACACAAAAAGCCCGGTAAATGGCGTCCGCGCACCCAGGCCGTGCGCAGCGGGCAGATGCGCACGCCCTTCCAGGAGACCGCCGAGGCGCTGTTTCTGACCTCCGGCTACGCTTATGAGGCGGCCGAAGAGGCGGAAGCCCGTTTCAAGGGCGAGGCCGACGGCTACACCTATACGCGCTTCGGCAATCCGACGGTCTCGATGTTCGAGGAACGCATGGCCGCGCTCGAAGGTGCCCCTTGCGCCCGCGCCACGGCGAGCGGCATGGCGGCGGTGAGCGCAACGTTCCTCGCCGGCCTGCGTCATGGCGATCATGTGGTGGCGGCGAAAGCCATGTTCGGCGCCTGCCGCTATGTGATCGAGGAGATCCTGCCGCGGTTCGGGATCACCAACACGCTGGTCGACGGCACTGACGTCGACCAATGGCAGAGCGCGCTGACGCCGGCCACCAAAATGCTGTTCCTGGAGACGCCTGCCAATCCGACGCTCGCCATCGCCGATCTCAAGGCGGTCGCCAGAATCGCGGACGACGCCGGGGCGCGGCTGATCGTCGACAACGCCTTCGCCAGTCCCGCGCTGCAACGGCCGATGGAATTCGGGGCGCATATCGTAGTGCATTCCTCCACCAAATATATCGACGGACAAGGCCGGGCCCTGGGTGGGGTGATCCTCTGCCGGGAGGACTTCCTCAACGACCATCTGCAGGTCTTCCTGCGCAACACCGGTCCCTGCCTGAGCCCGTTCAATGCCTGGCTGCACCTGAAAAGCCTGGAGACGCTTTCGCTGCGCATGCACGCCCATTGCGAAAACGCGCTGAAGATCGCCGACTTCCTGGCCGACCAGAAGAAAGTGTCGCGCGTGCTTTACCCGTTCCGCGTCGACCACCCGCAACACAATCTGGCGCGCGCGCAGATGGACGGCGGCGGCGGCGTGGTGACCTTCGAGGTGGAAGGCGGCAAGAAAGGTGCATTCTGCGTGGAGAACGCGCTCAAGCTGATCGACATCTCCAACAATCTGGGCGACACCAAAAGCCTCATCACCCATCCCGCGACGACGACGCATCAGCGGCTGACGCCGGAGGCGCGTGCGGGGCTTGGCGTCACCGACGGCATGCTGCGGATTTCCGTCGGCCTCGAAGACTCGGCCGACCTTTGCGAAGATTTGGAACAGGCGTTAGCCCAAGTTTAGGAGGCGCCAATGAACGAACACCGCGCCACGATCCGCTGGAAACGCACCAGCGCGGACTACACCTACGATAGCTACAACCGCGCGCACGAGATCGTGTTCAAAGACGGAACGATCGCGCTGCCCGCTTCCGGCGCGCCGGACTTCAAAGGCGACGCCGACCGCGTCAACCCGGAAGAAACTTTCGTTGCGGCCCTGTCGAGCTGTAACATGCTCACTTTTTTGGCACTCTGCGCCCGCAAGCGGCTGACGGTGGACGCTTACGAGGACGACGCCGTCGGTTTCCTGGACAGAGGCCCCAGCGGCAAGCTGTGGATGGCGCGCGTCGTCCTGCGCCCGCGCGTGCGGTTCGCGAACGGCACGGCGGTCGACGAAGCGACGCTGGCTGATCTTCACCATAAATCCCACGAAAACTGCTTTCTCGCCAATTCGGTAACCACGAATGTGACGGTCGAGCCACGGAGCTGATCCTCATTAACCCCGCTCCGCAGCCGAGGCTTGCGACGGACACCGCCTCTATCCGATAATCGCGCCATGTTTGAGCGCACGACACGCAACATCCGGGTCGCGGTAAAGCCTGCCTATCTCGACGACCAATCGGACCCCGACGACGGCCAGTTCCTCTGGTCGTACACCGTCACGATCGAAAACAAGGGTTCGGAAACGGTACAGTTGATGTCGCGCTATTGGCACATCACCGACGGCGACGGCCGCGTCCAGGAAGTGCGCGGACCGGGCGTGGTCGGCGCGCAGCCCGTGCTCGCGCCGGGACAGGTCTTCCAGTACACCAGCGGCTGTCCGCTGCCGACGGCTTGCGGCTTCATGACGGGGCGTTACCAGATGCGCTCAGCCTCGGGCGAGGCGTTCGAAGCGGAAATCCCCGCCTTTATCCTTGAAAGTCCGCACGAGCGTCGCCAATTACATTAAAGCCCTAGAGAACCGCGGGTTGATCCGCGGGCGCTGGGGCGCGACAATTCCTTGCCCCAGCCCGAGTACATCCTCATGTCAGACGCCAAGTCCAAGCTCGTTTCCGCTGCCTGCGGCGCCAAGCCCGTACGGCCTTCGCGCGAGGAGGCGGAAGAGGCCATCCGCACGCTTCTTAAATGGGCCGGCGACGACCCGTCGCGCGAAGGCCTGCGCGATACGCCCGAGCGCGTTGCCCGCGCCTTCGAGGATTGGTTCTCGGGCTACAACGAAGACCCGGAAGAGTACCTCGCCCGCACCTTCGAGGAAGTGGCGGGCTATGACGACATGGTCGTCCTCAAAGATATCCGCTTCGAATCCCATTGTGAGCACCATTTGGCGCCGATCATCGGGCGCGTCCATATCGGCTATCTGCCGAACAATAAGGTGGTGGGCATCTCCAAGCTGGCGCGGGTGGTGGACACCTTCGCCCGCCGCCTGCAGGTGCAGGAGACGATGAACGCGCAAATCGCCAATTGCATCCAGCACGTGCTGGAGCCCAAGGGCGTGGCCGTCGTCATCGAGGCGACGCATCAATGCATGACGACGCGCGGCGTGCACAAGCCCGGCGTGACGATGGTCACCTCCACCATGTCCGGCGAATTCCGCAAGAATCCGCTGACGCGGCGCGAATTCCTCAGCGTGATCGGCAATCCGTCATCGAGCGTGGACGGGTAAAACTCGATAGTCTCAGACAAAAAACGTTTGTCATTCCCGACCGAGCAATGCGTTAGCAATGCGAAGGAACCCGCCTACCCTTCAGTTTCCCTACACCGCCGCGGCGTGGATGGCGTTGCTTTTGCCCAGGTAACTGTCGAAAGCGGCGGCGATGAGCCTGACGGCGGCGCGCGAGGCCGGCGGCACGACGAGCCGGCCGCCTTCGATTTCGACGATGCCTTGCTCCGCATACGGAGCGAGCGTCGAAAATTCCGACCCGAAATCCGCCGCCGATTTGCCGAACGGCGCCGCGACCGCATCGAGATCGACCTTAAGATCGCACATCAGCCGTTCGATGATGGCGCGGCGCAGCCTATCGTCGTCGCTGAGCGCGATGCCGCGCGCCACCGCGAGCTCGCCGGCGAGGATCGCTTTGCGATAGTCGGGAACCTCGGCCCTGTTCTGCGCATAGCCTTGCGGCAAGGCGCTGATCGAAGACGCTCCCAGCCCGACCAGAGCGGGCGCGTCATCGGTGGTGTAACCCTGGAAATTGCGCGCCAGCTTGCCGGCCTGCTGCGCCAACGCCAGTGAATCCTCCGGGCGCGCGAAATGATCCAGCCCGATGGCGGCATAGCCGCTCGCACACAGCTTCGCATGCGCCAGCTCGAACTGCGCCAGCCGTTCTTGCACATCCGGCAGCGCGCGTTCGTCGATGAGCTGCATATGCTTCTTGAAGTGCGGCACATGGGCATAGCCGAACACCGCGAAACGCTGCGGCGTCAGCGTCAGCGCCATGTCAATGGTGCGGGCGACGTTCTCCCGCGTCTGATGCGGCAGACCGTAGATCAGATCGATGTTGAGCGCGCCGATGCCGGCGGCGCGCAGCCGCTCCACCGCGCTGCGGGTGACCTCGAAGGGCTGGATGCGGTTGATGGCGCGCTGCACCGTGTCGTCGCAATCCTGCACACCGATGCTGGCGCGACCCACGCCCGCTTCCGCCAGCGCCGCGATCATCTCGTCCTGAAGGCCGCGCGGATCGATCTCGATGGCGAATTCGGCATCAGGTGCGATCGTGAAATGTGACCGCAGCGCCGCCGCCAGGTTCTTCACGTCGTCCGGCGACAGCATGGTCGGCGAACCGCCGCCCCAATGGATGTGCGTCACCGGATGGCCGGGGCCGATGATGGCGGCAACGGTTTCGATCTCGGAGAGCAGCACACCGAGATAGGACTTCAGCGGCGAATAGGTGTTCACAACTGTGGTGTGGCAGCCGCAGAACCAGCACAGCGTGTCGCAGAACGGCACGTGTAGATAGAGGGAAAGCGGCATGCCCTGTGGCAAAGCTGCCAGCCAGCCACGAAAAATCTCCCCCGTCACGCCGGAATGAAAATGCGGCGCGGTCGGATAGCTCGTGTAGCGAGGCACGCGAGCGGAAAAAAGGTCTGCTGGTGTACGCATTTATTCCCGGTTATTGAAGCATCTGCGGTACTGTCATTGACATCCCGCAATTGTGCGGCGCAATAGCGAAAAACCCTTATGCCTGTCCGCAAAATTCTTGACCGCGCGCGCGTTCGGGCGGATAATCTTTTCGCCCTCGCTCATAGGAGCAAATAGGGCGCAAAGACGGGCCCGCCCGCCGGGCCGGTCGGCCTTGGAGCCGTGTGCCCAGGCCTTGAGAGGGCGCTGCCGTCATCGACAGCGCCCTACGTCTTTCTTAGAGCTGCATCGTTTCCGACTGTTGGGCGCGCGCCTAACATGTCTGCTTGCAGTAAACGGGAGGCCGGCATGATCGCCAGAACCTGGCACGGGTATACGAAGCCCGAGCACGCAGACGCGTACGAAGCCATGCTGAAGCCGGAACTTCTGCCGGGCATCGGTAAAGTGAAGGGCTTCAGGCACAGCTATCTGTTGAGGCGAAACGTCGGCCGCGAGGTCGAGTTCATCACTGTCATGTTTTGGGATTCCATTGACGCCATCCGCGCGGTCACCGGCCCGGATTACGAGGCGTCGATCATCCCCGAAGAACGGCGCCATTACCTGGCCCGGCACGACGCCAAGGCAACGCATTACGAGGTCGTTTCGGTCCACAAAGCGGGCGGGTTCTCCGGTTAGACGCGCTGTTTTTTGCCGCCAATTGTCCCTGAATCATTTGGCGCTTATAGTCGGCACATGGCAGGCGAACGCATCATCCACGAGCGACAACGTTCCGGGGCTTGTGACCGAATCCAGAACTTTCGAGACGTTGCCCAAAAGGCTGCGTACGCTCGTGCCGGAACTTCTTGAATTGAACGGTGTGATGCCGAAGTCAGGTCGAGCGCTCTATCGCGTCGGCGACGAACGGCATTATCGTTGATCTGAATTCGGCATAAGCTTGGACGGCATACATGATGCAATTCGGCACTGAGCCCATTCGGGGGTATTCGCCTTGCAGCGCAATGCATTAACTGGAATCATTCTGCATATTGGAAACAAGTATCATCCGCTGTCTCGTCTGCGCAAAACGAGATGGTTTCAAAAGTTGACGGTGCTCCTGAATATTCCGCTTCCCATTCGCTTTCCCGATATCGACCGTCCCGTCTATGTCAGCCTCTCCAGGAATCTATCGTTCGTCTTGTCGGCCGGCGAGGCGGCCGAAGAAGCCGAACGCGGCTATTTCATCAGAATCACGAAGCTCGGAGGCTTTCAGACGTTCTACGACATCGGGGCGAATGTCGGTCTTTATGGATTCATGTTTAAGAACCTTGTTCCGCGCGGCAAGGTCTTGCTGTTCGAACCGGATGTTTCGAACGCGAAGCTGATCCGGCGTACGCTCGATAAATATCCGCGCGACGACACCCAACTCGTCGAGGCCGCCGTCTCCGACCGCGAGGGGACGGCCGATTTTTACGAAGACGCCCTGTCCGGGGCGGCCGGCACGCTCCAGCTAGACGTTCGGGGGGGCTTCGTTTCGACGCATTACCATGTCGTGCCCTCCAAGATAACCGTGAAAACGGTCACATTGGACCAGATGGTTCTTCAGCATGGAGCTCCCGATTTCATCAAGATCGACGTTGAAGGTGCGGAGCTCAGCGTGTTCGAAGGCGCCTCGAATCTCATTGAGACGTCCCATCCGGCAATTATGTTCGAGTGCGATTCGAGAGACTTGAAGATCATGGATATATTGGCGAGGGCCGGATACGTTCTGTTCGATTTTTCGACGTTGAAGAAAACCGATGTTCTGCTGCACAACATCCTGGCTCTTCACGGCGAAAAGCATAAGGACATCATTTCGGCGATAACCTAGGCGTCGGCATACATGTGCCGGATTTTGAGGCTCTAATTCCTTGCCACGCATCGTGTTTTCAGGTCTTGCCCCCCGTCCCCCTTTCCGCTATACGCCCGCCTCTTAGCGGCTGCGGTCGCCGGGTCCGCCTTCGGGCGGGGTTGCGCATGGTGCGTTTCCGGCGATCCGTTGCGGGCAAGGGCTTCCCGGCTCCTCCGTACCGCAGCCCAAGAAGGGAATGGACATGGCTCTTTACGAGCATCTCCTGATCGCGCGCCAGGACATCAGCGCGCAGGCGGTCGACGCGCTCGCCACCCACCTCAAAACCATCGTCGAAGGCGAAGGCGGCAAGGTCGAGAAGCAGGAATATTGGGGCCTCAGAAGCCTCGCCTATCGCATCAAGAAAAACCGCAAAGGCCATTACGTGCTGCTCAACATCAACGCGCCGTCCAAGGCCGTGGTGGAACTGGAGCGCCAGCTCAAGATCAACGAAGACGTGCTGCGCTTCCTGACCGTGAAGGTGGAGGCGTTCGAGGTATCCTCGAACAAGGCCCGCCGCGACGACGCCGTCGTCGTAGCCAAGCCCGAAGACGTTGCCGAAATCGCGGAGGTTGCACCATGAGTTATTCAGGCGGACATGGCGGTGGCGGACACCGCGGCGATCGCGGCGAGCGCGGCGAAGGCGGACATGGCGGTGCGGCGGGCGGACAACGCCGCCCCTTCTTCCGTCGCAAGAAGACCTGTCCCTTTTCGGGCGCGGGCGCACCCAAGATCGATTACAAGGACGTGAAGCTGCTGCAGCGCTTCATCTCCGAACGCGGCAAGATCGTGCCCAGCCGCATCACCGCGGTTTCGTCCAAGAAGCAGCGCCTGCTCGCCAACGCGATCAAGCGCGCGCGCTTCATGGCGCTGCTGCCCTACGTCGTGGAATAGGAGAGCGGCCATGCAAGTGATCCTGCTCGAACGCGTCGAAAAGCTCGGCCAGATGGGCGACGAAGTGAAGGTGAAGGACGGCTTCGCCCGCAACTTCCTGCTGCCCCAGAAGAAGGCCCTGCGCGCCACCAAGGCCAACCGCGAGTATTTCTCCACCCAGAAGGCGCAGCTCGAAGCCACCAATCTGGAACGCAAGAAGGACGCCGAGGCGGTGTCGACGAAGCTGGCCGGCAAGATCTTCGTGCTGCTGCGCCAGGCGGGCGACCGTGGCCAGTTGTACGGCTCGGTCTCTCCGCGCGACATCGCCGATGTCATCACCGCCGGCGGCTTCACCGTTTCGCGCACGCAAGTGCCGCTGGACAAGCCGATCAAGCATATCGGGCTGGTGCCGGTGAACGTCGTGCTGCATCCGGAAGTGCGCGTGCCGATAACGCTCAACGTCGCGCGCAGCGAGGAAGAAGCCGAACGCCAGGCGCGCGGCGAAGACGTGCTCGCCGAGAAGACGGAAGCCGAAGAAGCCGTCGTCGCCGCCGAGGAGCTGTTCGAGGAAGGCGCCGCGCCGAAGGAAATCGTCGAAGGCGAAGAAAAGCCGGCCGAGGAAAAAGAAGCGGAAGAGTAAAGCTTTCGCTTCCCTGACGTTTTGGAAATGGCCGGGCCTCCCCCGGTCATTTTCGTTTGATGTGCCGCGCTGACGTCGCCCCGGCAGGCGTGATAGGGTGTGCACCGGGTCGCCACTAGGGTCGCGGCGGCCCCGAATGTCTTTGAATGAGGTTCGGCGATGCGCCCGAAGATCGGCCTTGCGCTGGGAAGCGGCGGAGCGCGTGGATGGACGCAAATCGGTGTCATCGAGGCGCTGACATCCTTCGGGATCGTTCCCGATATCGTTTGCGGCACGTCGATCGGCGCGCTTGTGGGCGCCGCCTTTGTTACCGGAAAACTCGCAGCGCTTAAGACCAAGGTCGAGAGCTTCGGCCGGCGCGAGGTCGCAGCGATGTTCGACCTTCACCTGTCGAGCGGCGGACTGATCGAAGGTCGGCGCATCGAGAGTTTTCTCGATGAGCTGGGCATCTCAGGCTCCATCGAATCCCTGGATGTCCGCTTCGGCACGGTAGCAACCGAGCTGCGGTCGGGACGCGAGATTTGGCTTCAGAAAGGGCCGATCGGGCGGGCGGTGCGCGCTTCCATCGGCATACCCGGTATTCTTAGCCCGGCAAGGTATGAGGACAACGGTTGGCTGGTTGATGGCGGTTTGGTCAACTCGGTACCGGCGTCTCTTGCGCGCGCTTTGGGCGCCGACATTGTGATTGCCGTGCGGGTGAACTCATACGCGATTGAATCTTGGATCCGCCGTGACGGTGACGACGACTCTGCGGCCTCGGCACCTGTCCTCCGGGTCCCTCAATGGCTCAGCAACGCCGTCAACCCGATCCTGGAGCGCGTGCTCCGCGCCGCCCCTGAGTATCCGAGCTATTTTGAAGTCTTGTCGAATTCGCTGGACATCATGGAGGACCGCATTACCCGAATGCGATTGGCAGGCGATCCGCCGGATGTGCTTCTCCGTCCCGTGTTGACAGACTATTCGTGGCTCGATTTTCACCGGGCAAAGGAGGCGATCGCCGCGGGATGGGCTTGCGCGGAGGCCGCAAGACCGATCCTTGCCGAGGCCTGCCAGCTAAAACAGACAAACGGGTGACGCCTGCCCTTGGGCGTATTGCCGCCCCCCGTCCACGGGCCTTGAATCCCAGAATTCAGTCCTAAGTATCCATATTATGGATCAGGCCCCCTGTGCCCGCGGCCAGTATGAAAACGCGCCCGCAGCGCAGGCGGAGGATGGTGCGCGAGCGCCGGCCGCACGAGCGGATTTCCGGGGGACTCGCAAGAGCTTCGCAGGCTCCAACCGCAGCCCGATTGTCGAACAAATTCAATCGCCTATGCCCAGAAAAGCCGAATTGAATTCGCATTTTTGGAATAGAAGGGGTTTGAGATACGGAAAACTCAGGCTTTCTGGACCCCCAACGGACAAGACCGCTTCCCCGCCGCGAAAGCGCGGAGCGCCCTTCGGCAACCGCAATGCGCTCAAGCACGGCAAGTATGTGGGCGAGCTTCGTGACCTGCGAGCGGCCATCCGCGCGCATATCAGCAAAGGGCAAGTCCTGCTGGGGGAAATCGCGCCACTCTTGGCCGTCCGCGGCGGCACTCGTTCGCGGGTGCAGCATAGGCTATAATCCTCACCGCCCAACCGGGAGAAACCCATGTCCGCCGTCGTCGAAACCAAGCGTGTCACCGTGCCCGAGATCATCGCGCACAAAAACGCCAAGCCGGTCGTTTGTCTCACCTGCTACCACGCCCACACGGCGCGGCTGCTCGACGAGCATGTCGATCTCATGCTGGTGGGCGACAGCGTCGGCATGGTCATGCACGGCATGGAGAACACGCTGGGCGTCACCCTCGACATGATGATCCTGCACGGCAAGGCGGTGATGCGCGGCTCCAAGCATGCCCTCGTCGTCGTCGACCTGCCGTTCGGCTCCTACGAGGAATCGCCGCAAGTGGCGTTCCGCAACGCGGCGCGCGTGATCCAGGAAACCGGCTGCCAGGCGGTCAAGCTGGAGGGCGGCGCCCGCATGGCCGACACCGTGCATTATCTGACCCAGCGCGGCATCCCGGTGATGGGCCATATCGGGCTGACACCCCAGCGCATCCAGATTTTCGGCGGCTTCAAGACACAGGGCCGCACCGAGGCCGAATGGCCGGCCATCGAGGCCGACGCCCGCGCGGTGACCGAGGCCGGCGCCTTTTCCGTGGTGCTGGAGGGCATGGCCGAGCCCCTGGCCGCCAAGATCACGCGCGAGATCGCCATTCCCACCATCGGAATTGGCGCTTCGGCCCAGTGCGACGGCCAGATTCTGGTCATGGAGGATATGCTGGGGTTAAACCCCAATCCGCCCAAATTCGTCCGGCAATACGCCAGCATGGGGGCCGATATCGAGGCCGCCGTGAAGGCTTATGCTGCCGATGTGCGCGCCCGCGCCTTCCCGGGCAAGGAAAACGTCTACAGCATGAAGCGGGCCGGCTGACCGTGAATCATCGGCAAGTTGCCATTAGCCCGCGCGCGGGCTAATTAACACGCCCAGTCAAGGCCTTGTGCCTTCCCGAAAGCAGGACGCCGCGAAAGGATTTCCCGTGTCCGACATCTTCCGCGAAGTCGAGGAGGACGTTCGCCGCGAACGGCTCGAAAAGCTGTGGAAGCAGTACGGCGACTATGTCATTGCCGGCGTGGCGGTGATCGTCGTCGGCGTGGCGGGCTACAAGCTGTGGCAGCATTACGAGGCACAGCAGCTGGCGAAAGCCTCGGTCGCCTATTCTGCAGCCGTCGAGCTGATCAACAGCGGCAAGAACGCCGAGGCTGCCCAAGTCTTCGCGAAAATCGCGAAGGAGGCGCCGAGCGGCTACGCCGCAACCGCCAAGCTGGCGGAAGCGGACGCGCTGCTGGCCGAAGGTAAAGCCGCCGACGCCATCATGCTCTACAAAACCATCGCGGAAAAAGACAAAACGGAACTGGGCGATCTGGCGCGCATCCGCGCCGCCTGGGCGCTGGCCGACAGCGCCTCGAAAAGTGATCTGCAGACCTTGCTGGCGCCGTTGACCGACGCCAAGCCGTCCTGGCGGTTCATGGCGCGAGAAATCTTCGCCTATTGCGACTTCCGCGACGGAGCGCTGAAGGTCGCACAAAGCGAATATGAAAGCCTCGCGGCCGAACATGATGCGCCCGCGACCGTGCGCCAGCGCGCCACGGCCATGGCATCGCTCATCCGCGCGGGTGGCGGAGCGAATTACGGAACCGTGCCGCCGCCGCGCAAACCCGACGGCGCTTCGCCAAGCGCTCAAAAAGGAAACACGCCACAATGACGTCGCGTCCGTTTCGCATCGTGGCGGCCGTCGCCGCCGCAACGCTTCTGCTCGGTGGCTGCGCCGTCACCGACACGATTGGCGGTTGGTTCAGCAGCGGCACGAAATCCAAGCTCAAGGGCCAGCGCATCTCGGTCATGTCGCTGGACGAGTCGATCAAGCCCGATCTGGCTCTGAAGGACATCGCCATCACCTTGCCGCCGCCCTACCGCAACAAGGAATGGCCCGAGCCGGGCGGCTACGCGGACAACGCCATGTACCATCTGGCGGCGCTCGGCCCGCTCCAGCAAATCTGGCAGCAGGACGCCGGAGATGGATCGAATTCGGATTCACGCTTGACCGCGCCGCCGATCGTCGCCGGCGGGAAAGTCTACGCCCTGGACGCCAGAGCGCGGGTCTTCGCCTTCGATGCGAACAGCGGCGAGCCGATGTGGCATGTCAGCGTGGCGCCGCCGGGGCACCGGGACTTGTCCAACGTGCTCACCTTCGGTTGGTTCGGCGAAGATACGAAGGTCGATCCCACCAAGGGTTTCGGCGGCGGTATTGCCTTCGACGGCGGCAGGCTATTCGCCACCACCGGCTTCGGCGACGTCGTGGCACTGAACGCCGCGAGCGGCAAAGAGCTGTGGCGCGTCAGTGTCGGCGTGCCCATCTTCAACGCGCCGGTAGCCAATGGCGGGCGGGTCTTCGTCTCCGCGCAGGACAATCATTTCCATGCCTTCGCCGAGAGCAACGGCCGCGAATTATGGGACCATCAAGGCATCACTGAATCCGCCGGCATCCTGACAAGTACGAGCGCCGCGGTCGCCGGCGAATTCGTCATCGCTCCCTACACTTCGGGTGAGCTTTATGCACTGCGCGTGCAGAACGGACGGCCCGCCTGGAACGATATGCTGACGCGCTCGGGCAATGTGACGGCGCTTTCCGAGCTCGACGACATCGCCGGGCGGCCGGTTGTCGATCGGGATCTGGTGTTCGCGGTCAGCCATTCGGGCCTCATGGCGGCGATCCAGCTCGGCACCGGCGACCGGCAGTGGACGCGCGATCTTGGCGGCATCCAGACGCCCTGGGTGGCGGGAGACTATGTCTATGTCCTGACGTCACAGGCGCAACTCATGTGCCTGACCCGCAAGGACGGGCGCGTGAAATGGATCCATCAGTTGCCGCGCTGGACCGATCCCGAGGATACGAGCAGCGACCCTATTGTGTGGTCGGGACCGGTGTTGGTATCGGACCGTTTGATCCTGGTCTCGTCGAGCGGCTACGCCGCCTCGGTTTCGCCCTATACTGGCAAGCTGCTCGGGCAGGTCGAAATCCCCGACGGCGCCTATATCGCGCCGGTCGTCGCCAACGGCACGCTCTACGTCCTGACCAACGACGCGGAGCTTGTCGCGCTGCGTTGAATCGCGGGCGGCGTAGGGCTTGAAAGCGAGTCATGCCGCTCACCGTCGCCATCGTCGGCCGGCCCAATGTCGGCAAATCCACGCTCTTCAACAAGCTGGCGGGGAGAAAACTCGCTCTGGTGCATGATACGCCGGGCGTCACGCGCGACCGGCGCGAAGCCGAAGCGATGCTGGGCGCGCTGGCGCTCAAGCTTATCGACACGGCCGGCATCGTGGACGGCGCGAAGGATAGCCTCGCCGCGCGGATGACCGCGCAAACCATGACCGCCATCGCCGACGCCGATGTCTGCCTGTTCATGATCGACGGGCGCGAGGGCGTCACTGTGGCCGACGAGATCGTCGCCCAGGCGCTGCGCCGTTCCGGCAAGCCGGCCGTGCTGGCCGTCAACAAATGCGAAGGACGGCAAACCCATCTCGGCGAAGACGAGGGCTGGGCGCTGGGTTTCGGCGAGCCGCTCGCCATTTCGGCGGAGCATCGCCTAGGGCTGGAAGAATTGATCGAGGCACTGACCCCGTTCGCCCAAGCGGAACAGCCCGCCGAAGAAAATCCGGACGAAGACAAGCCGTTGCGCCTGGCCATCATCGGGCGGCCGAATGTCGGCAAGTCGAGCCTGTTCAACCGTTTGCTCGGCAGCGAACGGGCGCTGACGGGCCCCGAAGCCGGCATCACGCGCGACTCCATTGCCGCGCGCTGGCAAGCCGAAGGGCGCGAGATTCTGCTGCACGACACGGCGGGACTGCGCAAGAGCGCCCGCTCCGCCGGCCATACGCTGGAGGAGCTTTCCATCGCCTCGACGCTGGACGCCGTGCGCTTCGCCGATTGTGTCATCGTGGTGATCGACCAGACCGCGCCGTTCGAGAAGCAGGATTTGACCATCGCCGACATGATCGCGCGCGAAGGCCGCGCCGCGGTGTTCGCCGCCAATAAATGGGACCTGGTGGAAAAGCGCGCGGGCGCCATCGGCAAACTGCGCGAGAAGCTGGACCGGCTTTTGCCGCAGCTCGCCGGTGCGCCGGTGATCGGAGTGTCCGCGGTGACGGGCGAAGGGCTCGACCGCTTGCTGCCCTCCGTGCTGGCGGCCGACCGCGCCTGGAACACGCGCGTGCCGACCGCCACGCTCAACCGCTTTCTCGAAGAGGCGCTGGCGCGCCATGCCCCGCCCGCCATCCACGGACGGCGCGTGCGCATCCGCTACATGACGCAGCCGAAAAGCCGGCCGCCGACCTTCGCGCTGTTCGGCAATCAGTTGAAGGCGCTGCCGGAGGCTTACTTGCGCTACCTCGCCAACAGCTTGCGGGAAACCTTCCATCTGGAAGGCGCGCCCATCCGCTTCCTGCTGCGCACGGCAAAAAATCCGTATGCGGATGAGAAATAGCGGATGAGAAATAGATGAAGAATTCACCCTCCCCTTGAGGGAGGGTCGATCCGGCGTAGCCTTGGCGAAGCCGGATCGGGGAGGGGTCGCGAGCATAGCGAGCGCAACGCGCCGGGCGATGTTCGCCTCGCGAAAAACGAACGTTGAGACTTTCGTGACCCAGATCGCAGATCGGGCCAAGGTCTTGCAGATTTCGTGTGAACAGAATGCTGTATTCTGTTCACTGGCCTCCGGCGTTGCTGCCTGGCGTCGGAAGACAATCTTCGCCACCACAATTCGCCATTGTTTGGACACGCTACGGACACGGCAGAAGACCACAACCCCGTGGGGAACAACCAGTTGGCGTACTAGGGAGTTCTGCAATGTCCAAAGTTGTTTCACTAATGGCGGGTGCCGTATTGCTCATTTCGACGAGTGCAGCCTTGGCCTACACGGGTCAAGAATACGCAGCCGAAGCTAAGGTCACGATCGATCAGGCACGTGTGACGGCGCTAAAAGCTCGCGCTGGCACAATCACCGATCAAGAACTCGAACGCGAAGGCGGTGGTAGCGGCTTGCGCTATTCCTTCGACATCAAAGCTGCCGGACACACCTACGAAGTCGGTGTCGATGCGAAGACCGGCAAAGTGTTGGAGAATAAGACCGAAGGCTCCAATCCAGATTAACAGCGTTTCACTGCTCTCCGCTATGAACCTTCAGTTCGGCGAGCGGTGACTCTCTAATTGTGATAGCGGGCGCTTCTGTCGATTAGGTAATCTAGTGAAGCTATCCGTCACGCGCGAACGTGACGTTGGCGAAAGCAGTCAGATATTAGTCACTATGCGAAGTCTTAGGGACACCGAGGGAGGCGCTCCAGCGAGTATTGAGATTATTTAATACATATATAGGATTGATCATCGAGTTCGCACTTGTGCTAGCGTCAGGGGCGTGCAGTCACTCTAACGGCATGCCACCACCATCACCGACCTCGCCCACAACGCGTATCGGAATCTAGGGCGTGGTGTTGGAATGCCGCCTTCAGCGTCGATCTTTGCGGCACTCCTTAATTCTCTTCATTAATCAGAACCCCCAGTGCAAGGCTGTGAGATGAACATCAATTCGACGCTCAGCAAAGTTCCGGCAGTAACCCTTGGCTTTTGGATCATCAAGATTGCAGCGACGACACTCGGCGAGACGGGCGGCGACACCGTTAGCATGACGATGAATTTGGGGTACTTGACCGGCACTGCCATTTTCCTGTCGGTTCTGGCGTTGCTCGTCGGGCTTCAGATAGCGGCGCGGAAGTTTCATCCCTTCCTCTATTGGGCGACGATCATCGCCTCCACGACAGCCGGTACGACGATGGCCGATTTCGCGGACCGCTCTCTAGGTATCGGATACACCGGCGGATCGTCCATTCTGTTCCTCTGTGTCCTAGGGGTGTTGGGTTTGTGGTACTGGTCGCAGGGGACCGTTTCGGTAGACACCGTGAACACACCGAAGGTTGAAGTGTTCTATTGGGCTACGATTACTTTCTCGCAGACTCTCGGAACGGCCTTGGGCGACTGGATGGCCGACACGTCTGGGCTTGGCTACTTGGGTGGTGCACTCGTATTCTTGGCGGCATTAGGTGTCGTTGCCGCGCTCTACTACCGTACAAAAATCTCGCACGTTCTGCTATTCTGGGCTGCGTTCATTTTGACGCGACCGCTAGGGGCGACGGTCGGCGACTTCTTCGACAAGCCGCTTAGTCATGGCGGCCTGAATGTGAGCCGCCCGCTAGCTACCGCGATCATCGCGGTTTTCATCGTAACCTGCGTTCTTCTCATTCCGCAGAGGCCAGGGACACACCCGGGGGCGAAAGTCTTGGCCGGAGATCAAGGTTGAGGAGAGGTTGCATCGTCCAGCCAATCGTGTTCACAACTCATCGCGGAATATGTAGTTCCAACGACTTCCACGCGCGCCGAGCTAGAATTCGCTCTTCCTCACCGAGAGCACCAGCGTAGATTGCGGTCGTTTCGAGACGTGCGTGTCCCAACCATCGCTGAACGGTATTTAGAGGGACGCCTTTCTGTCCGGCCTCGACGGCGAATGCATGTCGAAGAGCCTTCGGCTTGCAGAGACTTTCTGCTATTCCGGCGCTCCGCATAACACGCTTCACATATTTCCAAGCTGTTGTTCGACCCCAAGGCCATAGACGCTCACTCGGTACGCGGCATTTGCTTGCCAGCAGCCGAAGCAATCGAGTTGGTACCGGCACAGCCCGGAATATGGCTTTCTTGCGCTGTTTGAGAGTTTCGAAAACGATAGCGCCATTGGCAGCATCAATCCGGTCCGCAGTCAGGGCCAGCACTTCGGAAATCCTCGCTCCTGTAAACGCTAGCGCTAAACAAAACGTACCAACTTCTCCTCCTTCTGCGGAGGCTGCGCGCGTGAACGCAAGCCTTTCCTGCGCGACGAGATATTTCCGGTTTCCGGTTTGGTCGTAGAGCGTCTACGTCATATGTGAGTCATTCGCGCATCAGTTGGAAAAAAGCGAGCGCAGGCAGTTGACGCAGAAAATGACGTGTGAACAGAATACAGCAAATTGTTCAGGCGGCGGAATCCGTACGCTTGTGTCCTTTGTTGGCAGCGGGTTCAACGGCGCAGTTCCACCCGCTCGCTTCGTTCGCGACCCCTCCCCGAAATTTGCTCCGCAAATTTCGACGCTCGGCCGCTGTCGCGGGCTCGACCCTCAAGGGGAGGGTTGAACAGGACGGTGAAATACCACCAGCTCGCCGTTCTTGGTGCAGGACGGCGACAGCATTTCCACGATCAACGGCCCGAGCAGTTCGGGAGGCGGCAATGTCTCGGGGTCTTCGCCGGGCATCGCCTTGGCCCGCATGGCGGTGCGCACCGGCCCCGGATTGATCAGGTTCACCTTGATGTTGGTGCCTTCGCATTCCGCCGCATAGGTGAGCGCCAGCGATTCCAGCGCTGCTTTCGCCATCGCATAGCCGCCCCAGAACGGCACGTGTTTGCGCGCCAAACCGGAGCTGACAAACAGCGCCCTGCCCGCCTCCGACCGGCGCAGCAGGGGATCGAGCGAACGGATCAAGCGCCAATTGGCGGTCACGTTCACGTCCAGCAAGTCGTCGAAAACCTTGGGCTCGAGATGCGTGATCGGTGTCAGCGCACCCAGCACGCCGGCATTGCCGAAGAACGCGTCGAGCCGGCCCCAGCGCTCGAAAATCGATGCGCCCAGACGGTCCAGCGCATCGAAATCCTTGAGGTTCAAGGGAACTAGCGTGGCGCTGCCGCCAGCTTGGCGAATTTCGTCGTCGGCTTCTTCGAGCCCGCCGACCGTGCGCGCCACCAGGATCACATGCGCGCCGGCCGCCGCCAGCGCCTTGGCCGCGGCGCGGCCGATGCCGCGCGAGGCTCCCGTGACAAGCGCGATGCGCCCTGAGGAATTTCCGTCCATGCCCCCGTCACGCCACTTCGGCGAGGAACGAAAGCTGGCCGTTCTTGGCGCCTTCGGCGGCGTCGGTCAGCGCAATCGGATAATCGCCGGAGAAGCAAGCGTCGCAGAAACGCGGCGCGGCGGGATCGCGGCGCGTCTCGCCCATGGCGCGATAGAGCCCGTCGATGGAGACGAACGCCAAACTGTCCGCGCCGATGAAGCGGCACATCTCCTCGATTCCCATTTCATGGGCGAGCAAGGCGTGTTCGTTGGGCGTGTCGACGCCGTAAAAACAGGAATGCCTGGTCGGCGGACTGGCGACGCGGAAATGGACTTCCGAGGCCCCGGCGTCGCGCACCATCTGCACGATCTTCTTGGAGGTCGTCCCGCGCACGATGGAATCGTCGATCAGGACGACGCGCTTGCCGGCGAGCATGGCGCGGTTGGGATTGTGCTTGCGGCGCACGCTGAAGTGGCGAATGCCTTCGCTGGGTTCGATGAATGTGCGCCCGACATAATGGTTGCGGATGATGCCGAGCTCGAACGGCAGCCCGGACGCCGCGGCATAGCCGAGCGCGGCCGGCACGCCCGAATCGGGAACCGGGACTACCAGATCGGCGGCAGCCGGCGCTTCCCTGGAAAGCTCTTCGCCGATGCGCTTGCGCGCCTCGTAGACGTTGCGGCCTTCCACGGTCGAATCCGGGCGCGCGAAATAGATGTACTCGAAAACGCAGAAGCGCCCGCGTTGCTTCTGGAAGGGATAATGGGATTCGATGCCGTCGTTGGTGATGACGATCACTTCGCCCGGCGCGACGTCGCGTACGAACTCCGCGCCGATGATGTCGAGTGCGCAGCTCTCCGAAGCCAGGATCGGCGCGCCTTCGAAGCGGCCCAGCACCAGCGGCCGCACGCCCCACGGATCGCGCACGCCGATCAGCTTCTTGGAGGTCAGCGCCACCAGCGAATAAGCGCCTTCCACCTGCTTCAGCGCGTCGACCAGCTTGTCGACGATCGGTCCGAAGCTGCTGCGCGCCGTCAGGTGGATGATGACTTCGGTATCGGAAGTGGACTGGAAGATCGCACCTTCCTGAACCAGCCGGGCGCGCAGCATGCGTGCGTTGGTGAGGTTGCCATTGTGGGCGATGGCGATGCCGCCGCCAGTAAGGTCGGCGAACAAGGGCTGGATGTTGCGCACCGCCGATCCACCCGCAGTCGAATAGCGGTTGTGGCCGATGGCGAAGGAACCTTTCAGGTTCTCGGTGTGCGTGCTGTTCTTGCCGAAAATGTCGCCGACCAGACCCGGATGGCGCTCGGCCACGAACTGGCCCTTGTCGTACGTCACGATTCCGGCGGCTTCCTGGCCGCGGTGCTGAAGCGCATGCAGGCCAAGCACGGTCAACGCGCCGGCGTCGGGATGCCCGAAAACGCCGAATACGCCGCACTCCTCGTGCAGCGTATCCCTTTCAAAATCGAAATCGCCGGTCAGGCCGGTCATGGCTTGCCGCTTCCGTCGCTACCCGTTGTTTCGATGAGCCTGTCTAGCGCGTGTCGATCCTTGGCGCCATAGGTCTTCTTGAGATGCTTCTTGGCCGCCGGTTTTGCCGCAGGGGCCGGTGCCGGTTTTGCGGCTTTTTGATGGATAACCAGCTTTCCGTGGGGTTTTTCGCGCACGGCTCCGCCGCGATCCATGTGTTGATCCGGGACAAGCGACGCGACGACTTCCGCCGATCCCTGGATCAGCGGCAGAAGGCGAGCCCGCGTGATCCAGCCGGGTTGGCTGGGGATGGGAACGATGGCCGAGAAGATCAGATAGGCGATGCCAATGATCGCCAGCCCGCGTACCACGCCGAAGGCGCCGCCAAGTGCACGGTCGAGCGCACCGACCTGCGATTTCTTCACGCCTTCCGAGAAACGATAACTCATGAACGAAAGCGGGATGACGACGACCAGGAATACCGCGCCGTAGCCCACCACCTCGCCCAGCCAGGAGGGCGAGATCATGCCGCGCATCAGGTGTGCAAGCCAGGGACCGAAATAGAGCGTCGCAAAGGCGGCGGCGATCCAGGCGAAAATCGACAAGGTTTCGGAAACGAAGCCGCGATAAGTCGCGTAGACGGTGGACACGATGATGATCGCCACCACCACCACATCAATGAACTGGAACGCCACGCTCATGATTCGATTCTAGCACTTCTCGCCATTGCGCGCGCGGGGTGCCTCCGGGCACGTTGCGCCTGAATTCCTAACTGGCGCGCGAAACGCGCCGGGCGCCGACGAACGCCAACAGATCGCCGACATCCTTGATCGGCCGCAGGGTAAGCCCGGCGGCGTCGACACGCGTTTCCCGTGGCACGACGGCGGTGGAAAAACCCAGTTTTGCCGCCTCTTTCAAGCGCAGCTCCGCCTGCGGCGCCGGGCGCACGTCGCCCGAAAGGCTGATCTCACCGAAAAACACCGTGTCGCGCGGCAGAGCCTGGCCGCTGAAAGACGAGATCAGGGCCGCAGCGGCGGCGAGATCGGCCGCCGGTTCGCCGACTTTCAAGCCGCCCGCCACGTTTAGATAGACGTCGTGGGCGCTGACTCCCAATCCGCCGCGCGCATCGAGCACGGCGAGAATCATCGCCAGCCGGCCCGTATCCCAGCCGACGACGGCGCGTCGCGGCGTGCCGTAACCGGCCTCCGCAATCAGGGCCTGTATTTCGACGAGCAGCGGGCGCGTCCCTTCGATGCCGGCGAACACCGCCGTTCCAGGCGAGGTACTGGCACGATCACCCAGAAACAGCGCCGAAGGATTGGCGACTTCCGCCAAGCCCTTGCCGGTCATTTCGAAAACGCCGATCTCGTCGGTCGGTCCGAAGCGATTCTTCACCGCGCGCAGCACGCGGAACTGATGGCCGCGCTCGCCTTCAAAATAGAGGACGGCGTCGACCAGATGCTCCACCGCCTTGGGGCCGGCGATCTGGCCGTCCTTGGTGACATGGCCGACCAGGATCACAGCCGCGCCCGACGCCTTGGCGTAACGCACCAGATCGAACGAGGCCGTGCGCACCTGCGCGATGGTGCCGGGCGCCGCTTCCAGCGCGCTCGTCCAGATGGTCTGAATGGAATCGATAGCGACAACGCCCGGCGTCTTGCCCTTTTCCAAGGTGGAAAGAATGTCTTCGATGCAGGTGGCCGAACCGAGCGCCACCGGCGCATCGGAAAGTTCCATGCGGCCGGCGCGCAGACGCACTTGCGCCATCGCTTCTTCGCCGGAGATATAGACTGCGCTGCCGCCTTTCTTGGCGTAGGCCGCCAAGGCTTGAAGGATCAACGTCGATTTACCGACGCCCGGATCGCCACCGACAAGGATCGCGGAGCCCGGCACCAGCCCGCCGCCGCAGACCCGGTCGAACTCGCCGATGCCGGTGGCCCGGCGCGGTGGTTCCTGGTCCTGGGTTTTCAGATGTTCGAGCGCAAAGGGCCGCCCTTTCACGCGCCGCTGCGCGCCGTTGCCGATGGGCGCTGGGGTTCCTTCTTCGATGATGCTGTTCCAGGCGCCGCAGGCGTCGCACCTGCCCGACCATTTGGCGTGGACCGCTCCGCAGGCCTGGCAGACGAAGGTGGCGGAAGATCGAGGCATGCCAAACCTTAACAGATTCGCTCGACCTTCCCGGCGCGGCCAAAGCGAGGGACAGAAAAAATGTAGTATTCTCCCTCTCCCCCTGTCCGGCGAAGCCGAAGGCGAAGCGGGACTGGGGGAGAGGGTTGGGGTGAGGGGGATGGCGACAGAGCACAACGCGCGACGGCGTGCATCACTTGCCATCAACCGGGAACGGGCGCGCGCGATGCGGCGCAAGCCTGTGGAACTGGAAAAGCTCTTCTGGTCGGAAGTTCGAAACCGCAAGCTCGGCGGATACAAATTCAAGCGGCAATATCTGATTGGCCGCTACATCGTCAACTTTGTCTGCATCGAGAAGAAGCTGATTGTGGAACTGGATGGGCCCTTCCACCCGATGAGGCAAGCTTACGACGAAGAGCGCGACACGTACCTGAACTCCCAGGGCTATCGCGTGCTGCGGTTCCCGAACAGTTACGCCGCGGATGATATCGGCATTGTGCTTCTGACGGTGAAGAACGCGCTCGATACGGCCACCCCCTCACCCTAGCCCTCTCCCCCAAATTGCCTCCGCGCTTCGCGCTCCGGCCGATGTGGGGGAGAGGGAATGTATTGTATTTTCAGCTACGTCCGGTATGGACCCGAAACTGCCGTTCGCTCAACGGGTAAGATGCGCCATTACTCGCCGATCACGGCTCCCTGCAAAGTCATCACTGTGCCGAGCGCAATATCGGTTTTTGATGTATCCCAGACGCACGATGTAAGGTCAAAGTTGAGCCACGGTGACCGCGGCTTCGTCTGGTGCCACACAGCTGGAACCACGCGAGCCGTTTTTCCCGCTACCAAACTTCTTGCAGCATCAGGTGTTGGAGCTTCTGCCCACACTGCCTCGTGTATCGATGAGAGCTGCCAAGCGTGGTCGGACAATTTGAGAGGATTTGGATCGAGTCGATACACTGCCATCGCACTGTCTCACGGTAAATTTGCCTAAAGCATTCGTTCCTAACGCGGTGCCTCGGACGGTGCTTTAGATGCGGACGCCGTCGAGCCGCTGTTCACGCGCGATGCTGTCGAGACGCCGCCACCGCCCTTCGTTTGGACGCTTGCATTCCCAGAACACCCATCCGTTGACGGAATTTTTCGTTATCGCTGTCGCGGCTTCGGACGGGCTGTTCATTGCTTTATCGTTGAGCAACAGTTTATTGCCCTCGACTTTTGCCGAATACGACGTGCCTTTGTACGTGGCGCGGAATTCGGTCCCGTTTGGAAACAGAACGCCCTTAGAAGTCCAGCCGAGTAGCTGAGAAGGTGCCCTCGCACTCTCCGTCGCCCGTTGAGGCGGCAATTTCAGCAGCTGCCGGATAACTTCGTTATACGTCGTCTCTTCTGTTTCTCGCCGAGCCGTCAGCTGCTTAAACACTTCAAAATCCACTTCAATCGTCGCCATTGCACACCTCCGCAGGCATTTTAGAGTGTTTAGCACTACAGCTCTTATAGTACTATAAGCGAGACAGAGTCAATGGGTTCCTATACTCTCACGCCATAGGCGTCGGAGCCGCGCACTCCGAAACGCCGCCTGCTCGGGATTGGGAATGACGTGTTCTGGCGCATCTTCCCCATTCCGGTCGGCTGATGGATGTCGGGTCTGGGCTCTGTTTCGGTCGTAGCCCGCCGACTTCACCCGGGCCGAACGGCACGCACTCGCGTCAACCGTGTTATGAAAAAAATCCGGTTGCACCCCTTGAAATCCTATTTTTTCTCCTAAATTCCATACCATGAATATGGTCATACCCCACGCCGCGGGCCAAGGCGGCAACGTAACCGTTCTTGCGCCGCAATCGCAGGACGAAGTCCATCGCCAATCCGCCGTCGAAGAGCTGGCGGGCTATCTGGCGAGAGGCGGAGCCATGCTCGCCCGCTGCGAAGCGATGTCCAAGGCCGCGCGCGGCGACCGCCTCGGTCCCGTCTACGCGGCCGCCCGGCTGATGAACGCCAACGCCCAGGTCGCCAGAGCGCTCGCCCATGTCGCCTTGGTGGAGAGCCGCCGCCGCATGATTGTCGAGACGATTCAATCGCCTCAGCCGAAAAACGCGGAATTGAATTCACGTTTCCTTTCTCAAGAGAACGAAGAGGACCCGTCGGTGAACAAAGACGACGCGCTCGCCGAGCTCGAACGCCGTCTGGACAGGCTTGCGGAGGCGGCCCGGCAAGAACAGGAACAACTGGAAGACCTCGCCATCGGGTGCTGCATTTGAAAAAGCGGGTCCTGGTCCCTCCGGCATTGCGTCCGCCGCGCAAAGGTCCGGGCAAGCGAGGCGCGCCGTTCGGCAATCGCAATGCCTTCAAGCACGGCAAGTTCACGCGCGAGCGCCGGGCGCTCTATGCCGATATTCGCGAACACATCCGCCACGGCCGGGAGCTGATCGCGGCAGTCACGCCCCGAGGACGCCCCGCCGAGGCCGTCGCCTCAGCCTCGGACTTCCATCTGGATCGGGCCTTCGGCGCGGCCGTGGATGAACTGATCGACATAGGGATTACCGCTTTTGTCGATCTCCGACGTCGGGCCTTCCCAGATGATCTTGCCCCGGTAGAGCATGGCGATGCGGTCGGCGATCTTGCGCGCGCTGACCAGATCGTGAGTGATCGACAGCGTCGTCGTGCCGGTGCCCTTCACGGTGTCGACGATGAGATTGTTGATAACATCCGCCATGATCGGATCGAGGCCGGTGGTCGGTTCGTCGAAGAAAATGATCTCGGGATCGGCGGCAATGGCACGCGCCAGCCCGACGCGCTTCTGCATGCCGCCCGAAAGTTCGGCGGGCCAAAGTTGGCCCACTTCGGAGCCCAGGCCGACCTTGGCGAGCTTTTCCATGGCGATGTCGCGCGCCTTGCGTCGCCTCACCCCGCGGCCCTGGATCAGCCCGAAGGCGACGTTTTCCCAAACCGGCAGGCTGTCGAAGAGGGCCGAGCCCTGGAACAGCATGCCGAACTTCTTCTGGATCGCGTCGCGCGAGCCCCCGCGAAGGCGCGTGACGTCCTTGCCGTCGACGTAAATCTCGCCGGCGTCCGGCTTGAGGATGCCGAGCACGCATTTGATCATCACGGATTTTCCGGTGCCTGAGCCGCCGATCACCACAAGCGACTGGCCCGGCTGGATCGTCAGGTCGACGCCGTCGAGTACGATTTTCGGGCCGAAGCGCTTCTTTACGCCCCTTAGCTCCACCTTTGCCGTGCTGCTTGTGCGCGCCATGACGATCAGTTCGTGAACAACAGGTTGGTGAGAAGGTAATTGGCGGCGAGGATCAGGATCGAGGCCGATACCACCGCATTGGTCGTCGCCGCGCCGACACCCTGCGCGCCGCCCTTGGAATGGAAGCCGTTGTAGCTGCCCATCATCGCAATAATGAAGCCGAACGCGGCAGCCTTGATGAGCCCGGAAGAGACATCATGGAATGTGACGTTATCGATTGTGTTCTTGAGATAGATCGCGCCGGTGAAGCCTAAGCTTTGCGTCGACGCGACATAGCCGCCGAATACGCCGATGGAATCGGCAACGGCCACCAGGATCGGCATCGAAATGACCGCTGCTACCAGGCGCGGCACGACGAGATATTTGATGGGATTGGTGGCAAGCGTGGTCAGGGCGTCGATCTGCTCGGTCACGCGCATGGTGCCGAGTTCGGCGGCGATCGCCGCGGCCACGCGCCCCGCTACCATCAGGCCGGCGATCACCGGCCCCAGCTCGCGCGTAATGCCGACCAGCACGACCACCGGCACGAAGGCCTCCGCACCGTAACGAGCGGCGCCGATATAGATCTGCAAGGCCAGCGCGCCGCCGGTGAAGAACGCGGTAAGCCCCACCACCGGCAGCGAGAAATAACCGATCCGCATGATCTGCTGTAGAATCAGCGACCAATAGATCGGCGGGCGGAAGCACGCGGTCACGGCGTCCAGTGTAAAGACAGCCAAGCGCCCGGTCTGCGCCAGATAGGCGAGAAAGACACGTCCGATAGTGGCAAAGACGTTCATGGCGCGGCCTCGTAAACGCGCGTTGCGCGGTGCGAAAGCAAGGTCAGGATTTCATAGGAAATAGTGTTCGCGGCCTGGGCGATCTCTTCGAGCGAGATCGTGTCGCCGAAAAATTCCACATCCATGCCGGTTGCGAGCGCGCCCGGCACGTCGGTCACGTCCAGAGTCACCAGGTCCATGGAGATACGGCCGACGACTGGCACGCGAACGCCGCCAACCGCCCCCACTCCGTGGTTGGAAAGGGCGCGCATCAGTCCGTCCGCGTAACCCAAACCCGCGGTGGCCAGCAGCGACGGCCGCTTTATCCGGAACGTGGCACCATAGCCGACAGTCTCGCCCTTGTCGGCGCGGTGAAGCTGGAGGACGCGCGCAGTCAGCCGCACCGCCACCAGGAACGGATTGGCTTTCGCCGGTTGTGGATTGCCGCCGTAAAGGCCGATGCCAGGGCGCACCATGTCGAACAGATAATCCCGGCCAAGCAGTATGCCGCCGGTTGCGGCTAAGCTCGCAGGCGCCGGCGGCAGCATCGCCAGAGCAGTCTTGAAGCGGTCGAGCTGAACGCGGTTCAGCTTGGCATCGCTGTCGTCCGAACAGGCCAGATGGCTCATCAGAAGAACAAGGCGGATGCCTTCCAGACGTTTGGCGTGGTCGGCGGCGAGCGTCGCCAGTTCCGCGCCGGGAAGACCGAGCCGGTTCATGCCGGTGTCGATATGGATCGCCGCATCGAGGCGCGTGCGGGTGGCGCGTGCGGCCGCCGACCAGCCGGCAATCTCGGCGATCGAATTGAGCACCGGGGTCAACCGGTGGCTGATAAGAGCGGGAACCGCATCGGGCTGCGCCCCGTCGAGGACGAATATCCGCGCCTCCGGCGCCAGCGGACGCAAGGCAAGCCCCTCCTCCAGCCGGGCGACGAAGAACGTGTCGCAACCTGCCTGGACCAGAGTCGGCACAACCGGAGCGAGCCCGGTGCCATAGGCATCAGCCTTCACTACGGCTGCGGCCGTGGCCGTGCCGGCGAAACGTTGGGCGGTCTTGAAATTGGCGCTAATGGCGCCGAGGCGCACTGTCAGGCGCGCTGCCTCGAAATCCGCGATTCTGGGTTCGTCCGGCCGGTCCATGGGAGTCGAACAATGCAGCCCCGCCCGCCCCGCGTCAAAGCCTGTCCGGCCATGCCGGTGCGGCGTACTGCTCATTAATGACCCCCAATAACGCGGGAAAGGCACGGTGCGTTGGGATCGACATTTTCCGGGCATGAGGGGCCCTCGATCCGTTCACGCGCCATGATGTCGGCGTTGGTGGGCTTGGGTTCCGGGGGTTTATAGTGCGTGTCCAGAACGATAGTGCCGTTCTTATCGTACGTGTAGTTCCAGGGTGGGCGTCTGCATCTCGATCGCCCTTCGGGCGAGAGGTATTCGAAGCTGTTCGCCCCACAGGCCAGCGCTTGGCCGAGCGCCAGCGCTGGGTCTGTGATGGCATTGGGTGACGGCGGCAGGGTGATGATAGGCAGCCTGTAGACCATGGGCGCTTCGCTGGGCACTTCCTTCTGCGAGCGTTGTTGCACGACCTTCGGCGTGCCCGGAACCTTCGGCAAAAGCAGCCACAACAGCGGAGCTTCGGTGGGCCGTTTTGCACGCAAGCCGGGTATCCATTCGGCCTGAAGCAGAAAGAAAATGATTGCGATGTGCAGCACAGCCACAAAGACGGCCGCCACGCCGCGTCGCAGAGCGCGCTTGCGTGCCTCCTCGTCCGTCTTCAGACGCGTCAGGAACGCAGCCAACGCGGTGGCCGATTCACTAACAAAAGACGTGTCTGCCACCGAAATGCCTATTCATTATGGCGACCGGCCGACGGGCTAGCGCGCGGCGGCCACCTTATGCCATCCGCCGGGCACCGACGACTATAGCTTTGTTCGTAATGAATATTCCTAGTCACTGGATGGCTTTCCTGGGCCCGATTAAGCATGCGCGACACCCATGCTTGCCACACCGAGACCGGCGCAGGAAGCTTGTCGTTTGAGGGCCGCCAGCCGCTAGGGATGACAAACAGATGCGTGCGACGATTATCGCCGCGATGGGTCTCATGGCCTGCACAGGCCTGGCCGGTTGCGACAATTCCGCCAATGCGCCGCCGGCGAACGCGCAAGCCACGGCGCAATCCTGCAATTGTCAACCGCAGAATGTCGCAGCGGTGCAGACGACAACGTCCCACGCGATGCATCGCCATGTCCGGCATTTCTCTTACATGTCGCATCGTGGATATGAGGAGCATTATTCCTATCGCAGCCAATCGCGGAGCTACTACCAGGGCGCATCCGACGATCAGGACGCCGATCAAACCGCACAGCAAAGCGCCGCGGAAGGAAATGCCTGGGTCGACGGTTATGGCCGCAGCCATTACGCGGTGACCGCTTCCGCGGCACCCGACGATCGCGTCCGCCTCGCCCCCTGGCACGGCTACGACGAAAAGTGCGACGAGCGAAAATAAGCGGCGCTAGCGGTTCCCTTCGTTCGCTAGATTACTGAAGCGCGTGAAGCGGTCGTCGAACTGCAAATCATAGGCGTTGGTGGCGCCATGGCGGTGCTTTTCGATCATCACCAGCGCCTTGCCCTGGACCTTTTCCAACCGTTCCACCCAGCGCTGATGCTCTTTCTTCTGCTCTCTCAGCGCATCTTCGCTGGTAGCGCTCAGCTCCGGCTCGCGCGATTTGAGGTAATACTCCTCGCGATAGACGAACATCACCACGTCGGCGTCCTGTTCGATGGAGCCGGATTCTCGCAGGTCCGACAAGACGGGGCGCTTGTCGTCGCGCGAATCCACGCCGCGCGAAAGCTGCGACAGCGCCAGCACCGGCACGTTCAGCTCCTTGGCCAGCGCCTTCAGGCCCTTGGTCACTTCGGTGATTTCCTGCACCCGGTTTTCGGCGCGGCGCGCCGGCTCGATAAGTTGCAGATAGTCGATGACGATGAGGCCGATCTTCTTTTCGCGCTTCATGCGGCGGGCGCGAGCGGCGATCTGGGCGATGGAAATGCCGCCTGTATCGTCGATGTAAAGAGGCAGGGTCGAAAGCTCCTGCATCGCCAGCACGAACTTCTCCCACTCGTTTTCGGAGAATTTGCCGTTTCGGATCTTGTACATTTCCAGTTCGGTCTGCTGCGACAGGATACGGGCGGCCAGTTGCTGCGCCGCCATTTCCAGCGAGAAGAACAGCACCGGCGCGCCACTGGAATCCGCTTCGCCCGCCTCCATCTCGCGCAAGTAAACGCGGGCGGCGTTGAATGCCATATTGGTGGCGAGTGCGGTCTTGCCCATGCCGGGACGCCCAGCAATGATCAGCAGGTCCGAAGGCTGCAGGCCGCCGAGTAAACCGTCGATCTCGGCGAAGCCGCTCGCCACGCCTGAAATCTTGCCGCCGCGTGCTTGGGCGCGCTCGGCCGTCTCCACCGCGCGGCGCAGGCTTTCGGCGAAATCGAGCGGCCCTTCGCCGTATTTGGAGGTCTCGCTGACGCGGTAGAGCGCTTTTTCCGCCTCTTCGATCTGGGCCTGGGGCGGCTTTTCGTGAGGGGCCTCATAGGCGGTGTTGACGATGTCTTCGCCGATCCGGATCAGCGACCGACGTACCGCCAGATCGTGCAGGATGCGGGCAAGATCGCGCGTATTTGGCATGGCTGGCGCGGCCCCAGCCAAGCCGGCCAGATAGGCATGTCCGCCGACCTCTTGCAGCCCCGGATCGGCCTTCATCGCGGCGTGCAGCGTCAGCGGCGTCAGCACCATGCCGCCGCGCTCGAAAGTTGCCGACATCGCTTCGTAAAGCCGCTGGTGCAGCGGATCGTAGAAATGCTCCGGCCGGATCAACGAGGAAACGGTTTCCAGCGCGCGATTGTCCACCAGAATCGCGCCGAGCAAAGCCTGCTCGACTTCGATGTCGTAAGGGACGTGGCGATAGGCTTCCTGTTCCATGGCGCTCTTTTGATTGTATCCGGGCGTCGTGAAGGCGGACAGCGAATCAATCGGCGCGAGGCGGACGCCGCAAGTCTAAACCGAAACCATGCACAGTTTAATCGCGCAGCAATCCACTTGATTTTCATAGCATGCGGTGGGCGGCGGCTTCACCCTGCGAGGCGTGCGCGAGGCATCTGTGCGGTTCCCGCGAAGCGCATGGTGCGCTCCGTATCCACCATATAGTCGCGCGTCAGCGGCAGCGCGTCTTGGCGCTTGGCCAACTGGATCTGGAACACAACCTCGCTGTCGTGGCGGAAACCCATCTCCGAACCGGCAAGGTAGAACTCCCACATGCGGCAGAAACGCTCGTCGTAAAGACGCGCGACCTCGGCGCGGTTGGCGAGGAAGCGGCGGCGCCATTCCTTGAGCGTTTCGGCGTAATGCAGCCGCAGGACCTCCACGTCGGTGACGATGAGGCCGCTTTTCTCCACCGCCCGCATCACCTCGGACATCGCCGGCACATAGCCGCCGGGGAAAATGTACTTCGCGACCCAAGGATTGGTAGCGCCGGGGGTGTCCGTGCGGCCGATGGTGTGCAGCAGCACCGCGCCGTCGTCGGCCAACAGCTCGCGTATCTTGGCGAAAAAAGCGGGGTAATAGGCCACGCCGACATGCTCGAACATGCCAACAGAGACAATGCGGTCGTAGGTTCCGCCCAGCGCGCGATAGTCGACCAGCTCGAACTTGCAGCGCTCCGTCAGCCGCGCATCCTGAGCACGCTTGCGCGCCACGGCGATCTGGTTCTCGGAAAGCGTGACGCCCAGGACGTTGGCGGAGCTGTCGCGCGCCAGATCGAGCGCCAAGCCGCCCCAGCCGCAGCCGATGTCCAGCACCTTCAGTCCGGGCCGGTCGAGATTGAGCTTGGCCGCGATATGACGCTTCTTGCCGATCTGCGCTTCTTCGAGCGTTTCTCCCGGCGCGGAGAAATAGGCGCAGGAATATTGCCTGTCCCAGTCGAGGAACAGATCGTAGAGCCTGTCCGACAGATCATAGTGATGCGCGACATGCGCCTTGGCGCGCGAGGCGGGATTGAATTGCGCGAAGCGCCTGGTGAGCCAGCGAAAGGTTCGCAATCCCCGATGAAGGCCGCTCGGCTTTGTCGTCGACAGATTCTTCATCAGGAGTGCGAGCAGATCCGCCACATCGCCCTGCTCGACCGTCAAGCGCCCGTCCATGTAAAGCTCGCCGAGCTTCAGATCGGGATAAAGCGCCAGCTCGAACATGGCGCGGCGGTCATGGAACTTGATCGTGACGCGCGGCTCGCCCGTGCCGAAGCTCTTTCGCTGTCCGTTGGGGCGGACGACCGTCAGCGTACCCTGGCGAATAAGGCGATTGAGAAAGGGACCAAGCATCCGACTTCTCCCTAGAAGACGGCCCCCCCGGTCCCGGACAGGGTATTCAAGAAAAGTGGCATGTGAAAGCACTTTTTACGACAATCTCGTCTTACTCCCACTCTTTCGCCGCCCCCGTTCCGGCGGAAAGCAGCGCGCGGCCGCGTTGGATATGGGCCCGAACGGCCGCCAGTAGCGCGCAGCGCTCGCGCGTATACTTGCCGTGCTTGAGCGCGTTGCAGTTGCCGGGCGGCGCGCCGCGCCTAGCCTGCGTTTTCGCCGGCTTGCCGGTTGAGGCGCGCAATCTCCTCCTCCTCGTGTTCGACAGGTTCGCCGACGCCGTCGCCCTCATTGGTCTCGCCCGGGTATGCGGCATTTGCCTGTTCGAGTAACGCGTCCAGGCGGCGCTCAAGTCTTTCGCGAGCGTCTTCCTCCCCCTCCATTTTTATTTTTGAATTCAATTCGGCGATTTTTGGGTCAGGCGATTGAATCCGCTCGACGATCGAGCGTTGGCGGCGCTCGACTTGCACGACATTTGCGAGCGCCTGGGCGACCAGCGCGTTGGCGCGCATCAGGCGCGCAGCGGCATAAAGCGGGCCGAGCCGGTCGCCCTTGGGCAATTCCGCCAGATGCTCGCAGCGCGCCATAAGGCTCGCGCCCATTTCGAGATATTCGGTAAGGCGTTCGGCCGCGAGGCGGCGGAACTCCTCGTCGGACCGCGCGGGCGACGGGTCCTCGTCGGGCACAACAGCACTCATTTGGCCGCCACTACCGGCGGCCGAGGGTTCAGGCTTGGTCATACCAGGAGATGTAGGACTAAAATCAGGATTTCAAGGGGGGCGACGGAATTTATTTTTGCTTTTGAAAATCGATTTCAATGGGTTACGCGGGCTGCCCTTCGGCAGTAGCTCGGTTTGAAATCCCTCCTCTCTTTCGTCATGGCCGCCCTAAAGGCGGCCATGGCAAAGAAATAAATTCAAATTGAGTCACTAACGACGGCCGGTCTGCTCGGCGACCGCCCGCAGATGCTATTGCCCCCTTCGACCAAGCGTCATCCGGGGAATCTCGGTTAAGAAGCCATAACCGACGAGGTAAACGGTTCGATAACGAGAGGGGTCTACTATTCTGCCGGACCGCCCATTGCCGGAACCACGGAGCGGCATATCGGACGGCGTGAGGATGCAAGGGATCATGCAGGACGCTTCACATCTGGTCGGGTTCTTCTGCGACACGCCGATGGTCGGTTCCGGCTATTTCGGCATGCTGCAAATGGGGATAATGGCGCGCTGCCGCAAAGCGCAGTGCGAGTTTCTCATCAAGGCGTTCGACCTTCAGGATGCCGATATTCCCAAACAGGTGCAGTCTCTGGTCGCGCGCGCGCCCTTGCTGGGCGTGATCCTGACCGAACCGATGTGCGACATGCAAGCGCTGCTGAAGGTCCTGCTCGCTGCCGGGACGCCGGTTGTACGGATCGCGCCGCCCACCCAGGACGGCGCCACCTTCGACATTTACCTCGACAATCACCAAGGCGCCTATGACATGACCACCTATCTGATCGGGCTGGGTCATAAGCGCATCGCTTTCATCAAGGGCCCGCCCGATCACGGCGACGCCAATGAGCGCTTTGCCGGCTATCGCAAAGCGATGGAAGATGCCGGTCTGCCCGTCATCGAGGAACTGTGCGTGCAGGGCAACTTCGAATACAGCTCCGGCATCATCGCCGGCGAAGAGCTGCTGTCGGTCAAGCCGCTGCCCTCGGCGATCTTCGCCTGCAATGACGAGATGGCGGTGGCGGTGCTGGCCACGGCCCATCGCCTGGGTCTCAGGATTCCGGAAGATTTCTCGCTGGCAGGGTTCGACGATGCGCCGCTCTCCCGGACGGTGTGGCCGGAGCTGACGACCTGCCGCCAGAAAATGGAGCTGATGGGATATCTGGCGGCCGATTTTCTGATCAATCCTCCTGCCGCCCCGGAAGCCCGCAAGCGGCCGCAGCAGCATGAATTGGTGATCCGCCAGTCGACGGCGCGGGTGAAGGCGTAGCGGACCGCTCGCTCACTCCCACTCAATCGTCCCCGGCGGTTTGGACGTCACGTCGTAAACCACGCGGTTGATGCCCTTGACTTCGTTGACGATGCGCGTGGCGACGCGGGAAAGGAGCAAACCAAAGTTCTTACTCCGACCCCGAACTTCGACCCCGAACTTCGCCCCAGGTGTTTGAGAATTAGCTTCCCAGCTACGCGTCAGGCTTGTTCATACCAGCCTCGGCAAGAAACTGGCTCTCCAGATAGTCGATGGCGGTCCGGAGTCCGCCGATCTCTTGCCCCTTCGCGTGATCTACGGCTCGCGCCGGCAAGATGGCGCGGAGAAGCTGATCGCAGCCGCTATCCTCTCGCCAATTTACGAACCTGCACTCCTTGTAGGAATTGGTCAGGAGGAGCGCGGTCCTGCCATAGACGCCTTGCAGGACGAAGAAGACGGACCACAAGCGATGGGTGACGAAGGGCCGCTCTTTGGCCGCATCATTGGCACCCGCGCTGGCAAACTTACTAAGGGGAAGGTTCATGTCGGCGTATTCGCGAACGCAGTCCGCAATGTGAGCGTACTCCTGCTCTCTGAAGTAAGCGTCGAGCTCCTGAGCGGTAAGGATGGTATCGATGAAGACAACGAGGCTGAACTCGCTGCTCAAGTTGTGCACCACCTGCCATAGGTGCTCGACTGCCTGGATTTGACGCTGGCGCGTGAGATGACTTGTGGATGGTGCGCTCTGCACCGTGATGGTCGAGGCGTTCACGGTGTGGGCTGACAACCCGCCGCTTTGGCCGACATTCGTGACCGACTGTATGAACAGCTCAGCTACGGCGGCCGCCTCGGCATCGGGAATCGCGGCCGAATGAGTCTCATGTGCAGCCTTGATCTTGCAGAGGCGGTCCACCGTGTACGCGTCTTCGTCGTCGTCAATCACCGTGTGATGAATGGGGCACATCAGGACGAGATTCGCGTATGCGTGCCGCTCCACATCGGTTTGGCCTGGGTCATAGCGCGCACTCCCGGGCCGCGTCCCTTTGATGTGGCATACCTCACCGGTCAAGGTCTCGTTGAGCGCCATCGGCGCGCGGCACTTCGGAAAAGCGCATCGGTTGCCAGAACGAGCGAACAGAAGCTTGATATCGGTGATGCCTGGGCCACTAGCAGCCATTCATAATTCCTCAAGTTTGCTTCGCTCACATTCGTTCGCGCAATTGGCCAGCCTGCTTCATCCAGGCGGCGAGTTGAGCTTCGTCGAGCTGATTGTCCTCATGGATGTCGAGGTAGCGCGTGTCCTTGCTCTTGGATTCGCCGGGGGTACAGGACGTAGCGAAGTGCCGCGGAAGAAAGCCACTTTGACGTAGTTCGCGAAGTTTCGGGTCGGAGCAACATCTTTTGCGCGTGCAGTTTACCCCGATCACCGATTCAAATCGAGTTGCTTGAAGCACCTGGGTCCCCTTCCCTCGCCGCGCGACGCGCGGCTCGCCGGGGATGACAAGGGAGTTGATTGGTGGCTCACGATTGCGCCTCGCATGGCTCGGCGCGTTCATCGCTGGCATTGGTCCGCCGGACCAATGCCTCGTTAAGCGGCTTTGCCGCTTAACGACCGCTCGCTCACTCCCACTCGATCGTCCCCGGCGGTTTGGACGTCACGTCGTAGACCACGCGGTTTATACCTTTGACTTCGTTGACGATGCGCGTCGCCACCCGCGCCAGGAAGGCGTGCTCGAAGGGATAGGAATCCGCCGTCATCCCGTCCGAGGAGGTCACCGCGCGCAAGGCGCAGACGAAATCGTAGGTGCGGTCGTCGCCCATCACGCCCACCGTCTTGACCGGCAAGAGCACGGCAAAGGCCTGCCAGATCTCGTCGTAAAGACCGGCCTTGCGGATTTCGTCGAGATAGATGGTGTCCGCCTTGCGCAGAATTTCGAGCTTGTCCCTGGTCACGGCGCCGGGCACGCGGATCGCCAGGCCCGGTCCGGGGAACGGATGACGGCCGACGAACTCTTCGGGAAGGCCGAGTTCGCGGCCCAGCGCGCGCACTTCGTCCTTGAACAGTTCGCGCAGCGGCTCGACCAGCTTCATCTTCATATGCGCCGGCAGACCGCCGACATTGTGATGCGACTTGATGGTGGCCGATGGGCCGCCGGTCGCCGAAACGCTTTCGATCACGTCGGGATAAAGCGTGCCTTGGGCGAGGAATTCCGCTCCGCCGGCCTTCGCGGCCTCGTAATCGAACACGTCGATGAAGGCCGCGCCGATGATCTTGCGCTTCTTCTCGGGATCGCTGACGCCTTCGAGGCTGGAGAGGAAAAGATCGGAGGCGTCGGCGTGCAGCAGCGGGATGTTGTAATGGCCGCGGAACAGGGAGATCACCTGTTCCGTCTCGCCCGCGCGCATCAATCCGGTGTCGACGAAGATGCAGGTGAGCTGATCGCCGACGGCCTCGTGCAGCAGCAGGGCCGCCACCGAGGAATCCACGCCGCCCGAAAGCCCGCAGATGACGCGGCCTTGGCCCACCTGATCGCGGATACGCGCGATGGCGTGCGTGCGGAAGGCGTGCATGTTCCAATCGGGCGCGATGCCGGCGATTCCGACGACGAAATTGCGCAGCAGCGTCGCGCCGCGCGGGGTGTGCACGACTTCGGGATGGAATTGCACGCCGTAGAACCGGCGCGTCTCGTCGGCGATGGCGGCGAACGGCGAGTTCTCGGACGTCGCCACGACATCGAACGTCGGAGGGATTACCGTGATCTTGTCGCCGTGGCTCATCCACACCGGTTCGCGGCCGCTCTCGTCGCCGAGACCGGCGAACAGCGGCGATGATTTCACGATGCGGATGTCGGCACGCCCGAATTCGCGCGCATGCCCGGCCTCGATGCGGCCGCCGAGCTGTTCGCACATCGTCATCTCGCCGTAGCAGATGCCGAGCACGGGGACGCCGGCCTCGAACACGCGTTGGGGGGCGCGCGGCGTGTGCGATTCGGTGACGCTGGCTGGTCCGCCGGAAAGGATGATCGCGCGCGGCGGCGACTCCTTCAGCGCGGCCTCGGCCTTGTTGAAGGGCACGATCTCGCAATAGACGCCAGCTTCGCGCACGCGCCGCGCGATGAGCTGGGTCACCTGAGAGCCGAAGTCGATAACCAGAACGGGAGCCGCCATGGCCGGATTTAGTCGTTCGCACCCCGGCTTGTCTAGCGAGAGCGCTGCAAAACAGCTGTGAAGAAACCGTCGGTCCCGGTTTGCAAGGGCGTCGCCTTGAAGAAGCGGTCCATGCCGGGCGGCGGCGTGGTCCCCGTCGCCTCGAGCCAGACGGCTGACGCGGAAAGAACGGCAAACCCCGCATGACGCGACAGAAAGCGCGCCACCCGGTCCTCGTTTTCGCCCGGCAGGATCGAACAGGTTGCATAAACCAGCCGCCCGCCGGCCGCCACCAGCGCCGCCCCCTGTTCCAGCAGTTCGTCCTGCAAGCCGGTCAAGGCCTGCAGACCGTCCGGCGTGGTGCGCCAGCGCAACTCCGGCTGCCGCCGCCACGTGCCGGTGCCGCTACAAGGCGAATCGATCAGCACGACGTCGAACGCGCCCAGTGGACGTTCGGGCCAGGGATGAACGATCGTTGCGCCAGCCCTCGCGGCCCGCGGCGCAAGCGCCCTCAGCCGGCCAGGGTTGGTGTCATGGGCGACGATCTCGCCCATGTTTCGCATCAGCGCCGCCAAAGCCAAGGATTTGCCGCCGGCGCCGGCCGCAAGATCCAGGACGCGCATCCCGGGCTTGGCCGCGCATAACAGCGCGGCGATCTGCGCCGCCTCGTCCTGGAACTCGAAAGCCCCTTTGGCGAACAGCGGCATGGCGCCCAGCTTGGCCGAACCTTCGCCCGGCGGAAACCGCAAGCCGTGCGGCGCAAAGGGCGTCGGCTCGACCGCGAAACCGTCGGCACGCAGCGCTTCCAGGACCGTCTCGCGCGATGCCTTCAAAATGTTGACGCGCAGATCGACGGGCGCGCGGGCCTGCATCGCCGTCATCTCGTCGAGCAAAGCAGGACCGAAGGCGCGCACGAGTTCCGCTTCCAGAAACGGCGGGAATTCACCGCGTACGCACAGCGGCGGCTCGCCCTGCGGCGGCGAAGACAGCGCGCGGCGCTCGTCCTGGCTCAAGGCGGCCGCGCCATAGCCTTTGCCGTCGAACAAGTCCGCGATCGCATTCGCCGAAAGACCTTCGGCGAGCAGCGAGGCGATCACCAGCGCACGCGCGTCGCCGCTGCCCATGCGCCAAGCAAAGGACGAACGGTGCCGCAAAATGGCGTAGGCGCGCTCGGAAATCGCGGCGCGGTCCTTGGAGCCGGCATAACGGCGGGCGCGAAACCAATCGCGCAAAAAACGGTCGGCCGGTTGCGCCGTCGCCTCAAGGCCTTGGAGAATGTCGATGACGGCTTGCAGGCGCGCGGACGGCGTCAACTACTGCACCACGCCCGGATAGTTCGGGGATTCGCGCGTCACCACCACGCCGTGCACGTGGCTTTCGGCCATGCCGGCGGCGGTGATGCGGACGAACTTCGCATTCTTGTGGAACTCGGCGATGGTCTTGCAGCCGGTATAGCCCATGGCCGCGCGCAAGCCGCCGACGATCTGGTGGATCACGCCGCTGACCGGACCCTTGTAAGGCACCTGGCCTTCCACGCCTTCCGGCACCAGCTTCAGCGTGTCCGTCACCTCGGCCTGGAAATAGCGGTCGGCCGAGCCGCGCGCCATGGCGCCCAGCGAACCCATGCCGCGATAGCCTTTGTAGGAGCGGCCCTGATACAGGAACACCTCGCCGGGGCTTTCTTCGGTGCCCGCCAAGAGCGAGCCCACCATGACGACATCGGCGCCCGCGGCGATGGCCTTGGCCAGATCGCCCGAATATTTGATGCCGCCGTCGGCGACGACGGGAACGCCCTGCTTCTCAGCCGCCGACACCGCATCGATGATCGCGGTCAGCTGAGGCACGCCGACGCCCGCCACGATGCGCGTGGTGCAAATCGAGCCCGGCCCGATGCCGACCTTCACCGCGTCCGCCCCCGCATCGATCAGCGCCTTGGCGCCGTCGGCGGTGGCGACGTTGCCGGCCAGCACCTGGGTGTAATTGCTCTCGCGCTTGATGGCGGCGACCGTATCGAGCACGCCCTTGGAATGGCCGTGGGCGGTATCGACCACTACGACGTCGCATTCGGCCGCGATCAGGGCCAGCGCGCGCTTCACTCCGTGCGGCCCGACATTGACGGCGGCGGCGACGCGCAGGCGGCCGCGCTCGTCCTTGCAGGCGTTGGGATACTTTTGCGCCTTCTCGATGTCCTTGACGGTGATGAGGCCGACGCAGCGATAAGCGTCGTCCACCACCAGCAGCTTCTCGATGCGCCGCGCGTGCAGCAGCTTCTTAGCCTCGTCCATCTTCACGCCTTCGCGCACGGTGACGAGGTTCTCCTTGGTCATCAGGTCCGCTACCCGCTGCGTGGTGTCGGTGGCGAAACGCACATCGCGGTGCGTGAGGATGCCTACCAGCTTGCCCGCAGCGCCGGGCGTCGCTCCGACCACCACCGGGATGCCTGAGATGTTGTGGTGCTCCATCAGGGCGAGCGCATCGGCCAGCGTGGCGTCGGGCGCGATGGTCAGCGGGTTCACCACCATGCCGCTTTCGTAGCGCTTCACGCGGCGGACGTGTTCGGCCTGTTCCTCAACGGTCAGATTGCGGTGGATGACGCCGATGCCGCCCGACTGCGCCATGGCGATGGCCAGCGGCGCTTCCGTTACCGTGTCCATGGCGGAGGAGATCAGCGGAATGCCGAGTTCGACGGTCTTGGTGAGGCGGGTGCGGGTATCGACCTGGCCGGGGAGGACCTCAGAGGCCGCGGGCACCAGGAGCACATCGTCGAAGGTGAGGGCTTCGCGAATGTTCATGGCAGGTGCTCCCGGCTGGACCCGTTAGAGCGCCGAGGCTTTATCAGCGAGTCGGGGGAGACGCAAGGATGTGTCCGGGGCGGACGTGGAGCGGAGGATGGGCCAGCATGGCGAGGCCTCACGAGGCGGTGGCTGGTTGGAGTGACTAGTAACAAGCCATTGAAATCATTGGTGAAAATTCTTGATCGTGTTTTGAGGTTTTGGGATACGTCATCTCCTCGGCAGTCCCACCCCTAACCCTTGGGTTTGACCAGCTGAGATGCGTTAGAGTTTGGATGAAGCCATGCGGCCTAGAAAAACAGGGGGCGATTATGGCGCAAACCGCTCGTGTCTACCGCGTTCTGATCGCTTCGCCGTCCGACCTTTCGGAAGAGCGCGACGTGGCTACGCAGGTAGTGAATGACTGGAACGCGCAACATTCTGCGGACGAGGGCGTGGTGCTGCTACCCGTCAGATGGGAAACGCACGCGCGCCCGGCGTCAGGACGCAGGCCGCAAGTGGAACTGAATGAGCAAATCGTCCAGTCTTCCGATTTCCTAATCGGAATGTTCTGGACGAAAATCGGCACCTCCACTGGCGCTGCGACGTCCGGCACCGTCGAAGAAATAGATCAGTTCGTCGCCGCGTCTAAGCCAGCCATGCTGTACTTTTCCCGCCGCCCAATTGACCCAGACCGGATCGATGCCAAGCAGAACAAGAAGCTGAAGAAATTTAAGGCGGCCACCTATAAGATCGCGCTGACGGGAACCTTCAACTCTCTGGACAAGCTGCGAGAGATATTACTGCGCGATTTACTGCGGCAGGTTCGCGCGATGAAGAAAAAACACCCACTTCCGCGCCGGAGAAGAATCGAAGAAGCCCAGATTATCACTGACATTATCGTGGCTCAGAAGACACACGGCATTACCCCTGCCGAATTTGTGAAGTACAGGGATGAATTGCTGAAGCCTAGGCGCCGTTCAAAAACGCAAACTCAAGACCCCGCCCCGGGCGAGGTTGGCCCCAACGGTCACAGAGTCACGTACACCGCCGAAGGTGACAAAGTTGAGTGGATACCTGACGAGGAAAATGAGGGAGAAGAATGGCCACTGATCCTTCGCCGCAATGACAAAGCTATCCTAGCCGCCGAGGAGGAGTTTTTTGATGTTATCTGGTACGATCGTAAGCTTGGTCTTCTTGCCAATATAGCTGAGGGCAGAGAAGAAATTGCGCCAGACATAAAGAAAGGGATGCTGGCGGGAATGCGGCGAGTTGAAAAGAAATATGGGAAAAAGAAGCTCAAGACCTATTACAAGGATGACTTTGAGTGGGGCATGTTAAATGGCAAGCTATCGGCGCTGAGATGGGTAATGGGCGCGGAATGGGACATGCTGGACACCTGAGAGAAAGAATTGAGGTCGGAGTTAACTTTGTTGCCTGCCCCCTTCGGTTCGCCGCTAATGCGGCGATCCACTTCCCCCGCAACGGCGGGGGCAGAAAACTAGAACGCTTCGCTGAGATTTATCCGCTCGGCATTGCGCCCTTCATCACCTGGGTGGCCCGCACCAGGCGGGCCATGACAACGAAGGTTGGGACGAGCGCGATTGGCCCCCTTCCGTCTTCGCTAAAGCTACGGCGGACAAGTCGGTGCCGCCTTCGCCATCGAGCCTGTCCGTCTTAACAAATCGTTGGCGGCATTCCTCTTAAGATTGCGCCGTCATCGCGATCCGATTGGAAGAGGCGGGCTTGCTTAGGATTGTTCTGGTCTGCGCATTGATCGCCGCGCTCGTCGTCGTCGGAGGGCTGCAACTTTACCGCTTCGGCGGCCGCTATATTCTGCGCGATCAAGACCACGAAGAGGTCATGACCTGCGAGCCGGTGGCCGCGCCGGCAAAAACCGTGCGCGTGCTTTTCGTCGGCAACAGCCTGACCTTCGTCAACGATTTGCCGGCGATGCTGGTGAATATCGCCTCTTCGGATCGCACCAACACCACAAGGCTGGAAGTGAAGGCAGAGACCTATCCGGGCGCCAATTTGAACTTCATGCTGACGAAATTCGGCGCCCTGGCCTGGGCTCAGGCGCACCATGTCGACTATGTCGTGCTGCAGGAGCGCAGCGGCTGGTACGAAACGTCCCCGGGTTTCGACCAGGCCAAGCAAGACGCCGCCGACTGGAGAGACGCGTTGTTGTCGCTGAACGAGACACCGATCCTGTTTCAGGTGTGGGCGGATGGCGCCGAGAGCAACGTCTATTCCGATAGAGGCTACGCTGCTTTCGGAAAGACGGTCGAGGAAGACGCGAACGACGCGGCTGAGAGCACGCAAAGCCTGGGCCGGGAATTTGGACTGCCCGTCGTGGCGGTGGGGCAAGCCTTCGCGCGGGCGATGCGCACCGCGGGCGCGCCGGACGTGTTCGGCCCGGATCATCATCATCCTAGCGTCGCCGGGACTTATCTCGCGGCGCTGGTGTTCTATCGCTATTTTACCAAGCGGTCGGGCACCGAGGCGACCTATCGGCCCTGGGGAATGAGCGCTGCCGAAGCGGCCACACTGGTGCAGTTAAGCGCAGAGTAGACGGCGAGCGCCGATCAGCGCTTCATCGACGCGGTTTCGGGTTGGGGCGAGGCGTGAAGCGCGGCCCCGTTCGGAAAATCGATTCGCCAGCCACATCAATGAGATGCATTCGGTGTTGAAGAAAGCCCCAATTGGCTGTGCGATTTCACATTTAATAGGCGTTGTCCGGTCTGAGTAGTTTCCGAGCCTGCTCCTGGGCATCTCCCGTCAACTATGGTCGGACCAGCGAGGCTTCGATCGGCCCGCTGATTCCGTGCGCGCGTCCAATCCAGCGCAACACCTTTAACAGGAGACTCCCCATGAAAGGGCTTAAGACTTTTCTGGCGACAAGCGCCGTGGCGGGCTTTATCGCTGCCGGTGCACTGGTCGTGACGACCGTCGGCGCGTCCGCCCATACAGTCTGCAATAGCTATGGCGAATGCTGGCAGACAACCCAGCGCTACAACACCTATCCGTCCGTGCTGGGAATCCATTTCTACAGCGACAGCTGGGCGCGGCGTCATCGTCATAATCACCGGTATCAATGGCGCGACAAACCGAGCGACGACCACGGCTACTACGACCATGGCACGTGGCACAATTTCGGCGAGGACCACCACTGAACCGAAGCATTGGAGCGTCGGCCGAAGCGGGCCGCCGCCCTTTGCCACGAAAGCGTAAGACGTGGAGCGGGGGAGCGCAGCGCGCGCTTCCCCGTGTCCCGCGTTCGACCGCACGAGATCATAAGGAGAAATGCCATGAAGATGAGAACTTTACTGCTGTCCAGCATTGCGGGTCTGGCGATTGCCAGCGCGATTTCGTTCGGCGCGTACGCGCAAACCGATACGGCCGCGTCAACGGCCGCGCCGCAGGCGACCAATCCAGGGCAGACGCCCGCGACGGCACCGTCGGCCGGAGTGCCGGGCGGCCGGAAAGCCCACCACCGCCTGTACCGTGGCCAAAGCGGGCCGCAGGATTCGACGCCGGCAGAGAAAGCCGCAACAGAGCGTCTCAATCAGCAGCAGCTCCAGCAGGCTCAGGCCGTGCAACCGGCGATGCCGGCGACACCGCCCGCAGCACCACCCGCGGATTCCACGGCGCCGGCCGGCACTCCGCCGGGCAACTAGCCGCGGCAGCAAACGGATTTGCGCAGGCGACCCGGACGCCGGTGCCGACGCGCGCCGGCTTTACTTGCGATCGTGGATTCAGATGACAAGCGCGCTGGGGTCAGAGTCTCCTCATAGTGCGGACGGCAAGAGGGGCGGCGCGTTGATGTTGCTGCCCTTCCCGACAATCATGCGTTCCCGGACACTCCTCCCCGCGGTTAAGAAGGAAGCTGCAATCCGCCGGAATCAACACGACCAAGACCCGACCGCAACCAGCGGCCAAGCGCTCTCGCGCCGGAGTCCATGATTCGCAGGGCCAGCCAAAGGGGCGGCACCAGCATCAACTCCGCTGTGATCGTCCAGTCGATCATCGCGCTGTCAAACCTCGGATGCGGGCGCCCGTCTAACCCAACGATTCCAATGCCCCAGCAAAGAAGCGCGGCGGCGGCGATGAACAGCACTATCAGCAGGGCAACCTTGTCAGCCCAGACCAATCGATTTCTTTTAGACATGGAGTTCCTCGGAGTTCCTCGAACGACCGATGCGATGGTACCCGACAGCGATATTGCAGAGGTAGGCTCGGAAACTACTCAGGCCCAGCCCACTTCCAGGTCGTCTGCGGATTGCGAGCGTTGTCGTTGACGACCTTGGAAGAGGGCCGGAGTTTCGAGGAAATTTCGCAGTTCCAGGGAAGTTACAGTGACACCATACTTAATTGACAACCACCGCGCCGAGGTCTAACTTCCCCTCATGGCGCGGATGGCAAGAGCGGTGGCGGCGGGGGTGCCGCATCTGGTGACGCAGCGGGGAAACCGGCGCCAGCCGGTGTTCTTCAGCGACGACGATTACAAGACCTACAAGGCGCTGCTCGCCGAGGGCTGCCGCGCGGCCGGCGTCAAGCTGTGGGCCTATTGCCTGATGCCAGACCACGTCCATCTGATCCTGGTGCCCTCGGACGAAGACGGCTTGCGCGCGGCGCTGGGCGAAACGCACCGGCGCTATACGCGCTTGGTGAACGCGCGCGGGGACTGGCGCGGCTATCTGTGGCAGGGGCGGTTCGCCTCGTTCGCGATGGACAGCAAATGGCTGCTCGCCGGCACGCGCTACGTGGAGCTGAACCCGGTGCGCGCCAAGCTGGCGCGCCGCGCCCGCGACTGGCGCTGGTCGAGCGCGCGCGCGCATCTCAAGGGCCGCGACGACGGGCTGGTGCGGGTGAGGCCGCTGCTCGAGCGCGTGGACGACTGGGCGGCGTTCCTCGGCGAAGGCCTGAAAGAGGAAGAGCGCGAGGCGATCCGCAAGGGCGAACGCACGGGGCGGCCGCTGGGCGCGGCCTCGTTCGTCAGGCGGCTGGAGAAGAAACTCGGCCGCACCCTGGCGCGGCAGAAGCCGGGACCGAAGCCGAAGAAAAAGAAGGCGGCGAAGAAATAAGTATAGTGTCCCTGTAATAACTGCAATTAGGCAATTAGGATGCCGCCATGAAGCTGACGAAGCTGGCCGAAGCGGCGACCGACTGGTCACGAATTCCGGCTACAACGGTTCCGGGCGCGTCCGGGGTCGCCAAAGCGCGGGCGCATCAGGCCGGGGAACTTCGGCTGCGGCTGGTCGAATACGGCCCCGGCTACCTCGCCGATCATTGGTGCTCGAAGGGCCATATCATCCATGTTCTCAGCGGCGCGCTCACCATCGAGCATCAGGACGGCAGCCGTGCTTACGTTCTATCGGCAGGAATGAGCTGGTACGCGGCAGACGAGGAAGGGCCGGCCCACCGCGCAAGGTCCGAGACTGGGGCGACGGTCTTCATCGTCGACTGAGCCGCTTGGAGAACACCAAGTCGACGAAATGGAAGTCGCCCATTTGCACCGGCGCTTCGCCGATGCGTGCAAAACCCGCCCGCGTGTAAAAGCGCTGCGCCGAGAGGTTATGGCGGTGTACCAGCAGCCGCAGCTCTTGTGCGGGCAGGAAGGCCGCGACGGCTGCGTCCATCAGCACTTTCCCGATGCCGCGGCCTTGCCGGTCCGGCAGTACATAGAGCTTTTTCAACCAGACGATCTCGTTTTCCTTATAGGCCGAGGCAAACCCGACCGGCGCATCGCTCTCATAGGCCGCCCAAAAGCGATGGCCTTCCGCCATCTCCTTGCGCAGATTTTCCTCGCTGTAGATGCGCTCCAGCATATTAGCGATCTGCTCGGCCGTCAGAATGTCGGCATAGCAGACCGGCCAGATGCAATGCGCGAGCCGGGATACGATGGGAATATCCTGCGGCGTCAGCGGGGAAACCGTACAAGCCGCGGCGCGCGTTGGTGTCACTGTGGAAGCTCGGCTCGTTTCATTCCGGAGTTTGCGGCACCGCGTCAGGGCATCCGGCCGCCTTCGAGATGGAATTGCCAGCCGCCGGCCGCGATAGTCTGCTTCAAGGCCTCACGCACCTTGTCGAAGTCCACCGTTCCGCCGCCGCCGCCCAGCGGTTTTTCGGAGTGCGTGCCTGAACGCTCCCAGCCCTTCGTGCCGGTCGTCTCGACGGTCAGCGTCGGCGGCAGCAGGCCCCACGAGCGCTCCTTCACCACTTCGCGGAAATGGACGGTGCGATCGGCCTCGGCGAGGCGAAGCGACATTTGGTAGACCATCTTTTTCTGACCGAGCAGCCATTTGATGTGGATGGATTCGACATCGCCCTTGAATCCCTCGCCGCTCTCGTCGCGCAGAGCGAGGCCGAGGCGTTTCGCCTCCGCCTTGAGGTTGGCTAGAATTTCCGCCTTGCTTGCAATCGCCATCGAAAACTCCTTGCGGTCATACAAAGAAGTTCTGCGCCGGTGGCGACAATGCTTCCTTGATTTAAGTCAACGGCCCTTGAAGCCCAGCGCCACGAGATAGAGCTCGACGGATTCCTGGCGCGAGGCGGGCGGCTTGACGTGCTTCACCTCGGCGAAGCGCTTTTTCACGCGCGTCAGCAGGTCGTTGGTCGCGCCGCCCTGGAAGACTTTGCCGACGAAAGCGCCGCCCGGCTTCAGCACGTCTTCGGCTAGTTCGAGCGCCGCTTCGAAGAGCGCCAGGGTGCGGATGTGATCGGTGGCGCGATGGCCGGTGGTGGGCGAGGCCATGTCGGAAAGAACCAGGTCCGCCTCGCCGCCCAGCGCGCGCTTCAGCGCGGCGGGCGCGCCGGCGTCGAGTAGATCGCATTGCACGACATCCACGCCGGCAATCGGTTCCATTTCCAGAATGTCGGCGGCGACGACCTTGCCCGCCTTGCCCACGCGCTCCGCCGCCACCTGGCTCCAGCCGCCGGGCGCGGCGCCGAGATCGAGCACCCGCGCACCGCGCTTCAAGAGACGGAACTTGGCGTCCAGCTCCTTGAGCTTGAAGGCCGCCCGCGAGCGATAGCCTTTCGCTTTCGCCGCCGCGACGTAAGGATCGTTGAGCTGGCGCTCCAGCCAGCGCTTGGACGACACCGTGCGCCCGCGCACGCTGCTCACCCGCACGCGCCGCTCGCCGCGGCCCGAGCCGAAATCGCCCGCGTTCATCGTTTCGCCTCAGCCATCATCTCGCGCAGGATGCCTTCGCGCAGGCCGCGATCGGCGACGCGCAGCTTCGTGCAAGGCCACACCGTCTGGATGGCGCTGAAAATGGCGCAGCCCGGAACGATCAGATCGGCGCGTTCCTCGCCGACGCAGCCCAGCTTCGCGCGTCCCTGCCGGTCGAGCGCCTTCAGCATCTCCACCACCGAAAGAATCTCGGCGCAATCGTGCCAAGTCGCGTCCACCCGCGCGCGCACGTAACGCGGCAGCCCTAGCGCGATGCCGGCCAGCGTCGTCACCGTGCCCGAAGTGCCCAGCAGGTGATGGCGCGCGACGTCGAAGGCGGCTTTCTTGTCCATCTCGCGCCGCACCGCGCCGAAACGGGCGAGCATCGCTTCGCGCATGGCGGAGAACGAGGCGCCGCCATCGGCTTCGGCCAGCGACATGACGCCAAGCGGAATCGAGGCAGAATGCACCAGCGAGACGTCGCCGGCTTTGCGTAGCCAGATCGCCTCCGTCGAGCCGCCGCCGATGTCGAAAAGGAGCGCGCCTTCATAGGCCTCGCCGATCAGCGGCGCGCAGCCGATGGCCGCTAGCCTCGCCTCTTCCGCCGCGCTGACCACCACCAGACGGATGCCCGCCTCCTTGGCGACGCGGTCGATCAAGACCTCAGCGTTGGCGGCCTGCCGGCAAGCCTCGGTGGCGACGGCGCGGACATGGCGAACGCGGTGATGGCGGATGCGCTGGGCACAGATCTTCAGCGCCGCAACGGTGCGCTCCATCGCGGCCTCGCCGAGCGCGCCGCTCTGCGCCACGCCCTCCCCCAGCCGGACGATGCGCGAGAAGGAATCCACGATTCTGAGGCCGCCGCCCCGTTCGGGCGAGGCGATCAGCAGACGGCAATTGTTGGTGCCCAGGTCCAGCGCCGCCAGCAGGGGCGCACCGGTGCGGCCGCGGGACCCGCGATGCCGCCGCCTTTTGCGCTTTTGCCCGGCCTTCTCCAACGCCGTCCCCGGTGATTTGCGGCCCGGACGCTAGCACGGGCGAAGGGCCGCACGTATGTCCTTGATAAAGGCCGCAAACCTGGGCTAAACGGAGCGCCCTTTGGGGGATCGTCTAACGGTAGGACTGCAGACTCTGACTCTGCCTATCTAGGTTCGAATCCTAGTCCCCCAGCCAGCCTTCGCTGCTTCGCAGCTACGGCTGGCTGACGCCATACACCTTCCTGAAAGAGCGAAGCAGCGTAGGCTGGCTGTCCTCCGAAGCCCTTCAGGGCGAAGGAGGACTGGACCGACCGGGAACAATCCCATGTTCTACGTCTATCTGCTTCGCAGCCTGTCTCACCCCGACCAGCGCTACGTCGGGTTCACCAACGATCTCAAAAGAGGGGCAGCTAGATACCCGCGAACAAGTTCACCGCCTCGCCGGTCTGGCGATGGGTCGCAAGCCGAGTGTGGATTTCTCCGGTTACTGGCAGCGGCGCCGCCTAGCTTATGGGCTCGGAGGTTCACTCGGCGCATCCCGCTGCTTCGTGCGCGATACCGCCATCATGATCCCAAGACCGATCATGACGAGCGCGCCGACGCCGATCCAGGCATGCGGGACATGGAGCAAAAACGCCCCATAGACAAGACCGCCCAGCAAGATGATGAAACCGGCAACGTAAAGGACAAAAGCTGACATAGCACACCCCAAAGAGACTAATGGACACTTACTCCATAAAGTTCCGCCAAGAAGCTTCGGAATCTACTCAGCCCGATGATGCCGGCGCCCAAGGCACAGCCCGCCCGCAGCCCTTGCTGGTGACAGTCCCGGCCGCTCTTGATAGGCCAGATTTCCCCGCACCCTTGGCCCGCATGACCCGCCGGGGCGCGCTCGGCGTTTGCGCCATAATGCCAGCCTACGCTCTTCGAGCTCCGGCTGGCTTATGCCCCGCGTTCGGTGTCTCGATCCATTCGCAGGCTTCCGATCCGGCCGCTCGGGCTACTTGCCCTTTTTCGTCCAGCGGTCCAGCCAGCCCAGCACTTCGGCGTACCACTGCGCCGAGTCCTGGGGCTTGAGTACCCAGTGGTTCTCGTCGGGGAAATACAGGAACTTGCTTTCGATTCCCTGGCGTTGCAGAGCCGTGAACGCGCCGAGCGCTTGCGCCAATGGGATGCGGTAGTCACGGCCGCCATGGATCACCAGCATTGGCTTGGACCAGTCCTTGACGTGATCGACGGGGTTGAACTTCTCGCGGGCCTCCGGCGTGTCGTAGAAAGCGCCGCCATTTTCCCACTCGTCGAACCACAGTTCTTCTGTGGCATAGCTCATGCCGCGATTGTCGAATGTGCCGTCATGATCGACCAGGCATTTCCACGGCTGGTTCCAGACCCCCGCGATCCAATCGATCATGTAACCGCCGTAGGACCCGCCCAGCGCGCAGGCGCGGTCGCCGTCGAGGTAGTGGAATTTGGACAAGGCAAATGCCCAGCCCTTCTGCAGGTCCTCCAGCGGCCGGTCGCCCCAATGCCGGCTGATGGAGTCGGTGAAGGCTTGGCCGTACCCGGTCGAGCCGTGGAAATCGATCGTCACCACCGCGTATCCGGCGCTGGCATAGATCTGCGGATTCCAGCGATAGCTCCAGGCATTTCCGAACGAGCCTTGCGGACCGCCATGGATCAGGAACGCGACCGGATATTTGCGGCCCGGTTTGAAGCCGGCCGGCTTGACGACGAAGCCGTGGACCGTCTCGTCGTTCCAGCCCCTGAAAGCGAACCGCTCGGGTTTGCCCCAATGGACACCCTTCAGGGCATCGGCATCGGCGAGTGTCAGCTGGACCGGCTTTCCGCCCTTGAGACCGATCGAAAACAACTGTGCGGGGCTTGTGAGACTGTCGCGCGCGAAGACGATGCCGTTCGGACCCACGTCGAAGGCGGCGACATGGCCTTCGCCGGTCAGAGGTTTGACCTTGCCGGTCGCCACGTCGATCACGAACAGCCGCGTCTCGCCCACATCTTCGGCGGTGGCGTACAGCGTCTTGCCGTCGGGCGACCATGCCAGATTCTCGGGCGAACGGTCCCAAGCGGGGGCGACTTCGCGCTCGGTTCCCGTCGCGCGGTCGCGCAGCATGATCGCGAAACGATCGGCTTCGAAGCCCGGACGCTTCATGGCGCGATAGGCGGCCCACTTGCCGTCGGCCGAAAACACCGGCGCGGCGTCCCAGGCCTTGTTGGCCGCTGTCAGGTTCTGCGGCGGCGCAGAGCCGTCGATCGGCACGAGCCACGCGTCGTAATTGGTCGTCCACGCTTCGTCTTTCCCTGACTTGGCCGAGAAAGCGACGGACTTGCTGTCAGGCGTGATCGCAAAATCCGTATCGTCACCGAACGGCTTGGACGGAACGTCGCCGTCGAAGCCGTTCATCAGCGGGGCCGGAGCGCCGCTCGCCACACTCTTGGCATCCAGTGTCAGCGCGTAGAGATGGTTGCGGGTTCCGTCGGCCCAGGTGTCCCAATGGCGCACGTACAGATGGTCATACACGACGCCCGTCGCCTTGTTCGCTTTCCTCGCGTCAAGACGCGCCTCGGTGCAGGCCAGATCGGGACAGTCGGGAAACATGGCCAGCGAAATCACCAGAATCTTGCCGCCCGGCGCAATCTTGAAGGCGCCGACCGCCCGCGGCCCATTGGTTACTTGCACGGCCGTCTCGCCCGAAAGATCGGTGCGGAACACCTGGTCGACACCGCCGGCGCGGTCGGAGAGAAAATAGATGCTCTTGCCATCCGGCGACCAGCGGCCGCTGGAGGCGCCGCCATCGGAAACTTTCAGCCGGCGGGACGCGTGCGTCTTCAGGTCGGCGACCCACAGCGATGTCGAAGCCTTGTTGGCTGCATAATCGACAGTGCGCAACGCGTACAGTACGGAATGTCCATCGGGCGATACGCGCGGATCGTCGATCCGATCCAGGCTCGCCATATCCTTGGCTGTGAACGGCTTGGACGACGCCGCGGGCGCAAGGGCAACTGCCGCCAAAGAAATGGCGAGGGCGGACATGGCGAGACGAAGCATTTTGGTCATCTCTGGCTGTGTTTTGAAGGTTGACACTTTATCGGAAGAGCATCTTAGCCGAATGTCATTCGAAATTGACCTGCGGCCGCATCGACCCTGTCTTCCGGCAAGCCGTGTTTGAAGATGCAGATGCGGCCGGCGCCGGGCACCCGATGAGGCACGAACAAGCGACGGTTCGGCACGCAGCCCGAATGCTCGGACGTCGGCAGCGGCGAGACGCCTTCGAAGTCGCTGCGGATGGTTCTTATTGGCAGGTCGTAAAGGCCGGGGCCCGTTTTTTTTCGCGCAAAGATTACCGAGTCTTTCCATCAAGGATTGAATCGCAAATCAACCTTCGCCAGAATGGTGTGGGGGGATTCGACCATGAAGAACACTCTCGCCTACTTCCTGCCGAAGGCGAAAATCGCCGCCTCGGTCTCGCAGCTTCTGAAAGCATTTCCCGAGAAAGCGTCCGGCGAAGCTCCGGTGATCGAGACGACGGCGGCAATCCGCGTGCGCTACGATCCCGATCCCGCGCGTCCGGTCGTGTTGAATTTGCCGCGCGGCAATATCTTCGGCGGCCGCAGCCTCGACCTCAAGCTGCGGGAAGACGGCACGCTCATATCCGCCAACAGCGAATTCAGCGGCGCGGGCGGAGAGGCCGTGGCAGCGATTTTCAAGGCATCCGCCGCACTGCTGAATGCCGCACTGCCGATCGTGGCGGGCAAAGCGGTCGCAGCGTTCGGGGCGGCCAAAATGGGCCCGCTGGTCGCGGAGTTTGAGGCGGGCCGGGTGCCCACGGCGGACGAAACGGACCGGCCGCGCAAAGAACAACTGACATGCCTGCCGGAGATCGAAAAAACGGTCAGCGAAGCCGCCGAGCTGCGCAAGACTCTCGCCGTTGCCGAGGCAAAAGCCGATGGGGGCATCTCTACGCCGGTGGACATCACGGATTTGAAGGCACGTCTCGCGGCCTTGGAAGAGAAGCTGACGCTGACGGCAGCGGCCGTGGTCGACGTTCCGACGACCGGCGAGAAGGAGAACGTCTTTCCAGCAGAATGGAAAACGGAACTGGCGCCGTTCGATTATACGAAGTGGTTCGGCACCCATGCATCGCCCGCCGCGCTCAAACGGATTAACATGCCGGGCAGAGCCGGCTATATCATAAAGGTGACGACGATCCCCGCGCTGCTTGCAGCTATTCGCGATCTACCGGCTGCCGACGGCTCGGAGGACTGTCTCTCCTGTCTCATGCCGGTTCCGGGCTTCGTAACCGTGTGCAGCAACACGGAGACGGACGGCGACGGCACCTTGGCCTCCGCGTCGGCGTTCCTGCCTCAGCTCTCGCCCGTCTTCCGGCTTCCATTGACGGGCGGCGCGTTTTCAAACCGCATCATCAGCCTGACGCTGACCGAGAGCGGAACGGCTTCCTCGATCTCCTACAAGACGCAGGCCGAACTCGCCGGCATCGCGGCGGCGGTGAGTGGCGCAGCGGAAGCAATGAAGGCCCGCCGCGACAACGAGCAGGCCGAGCAAGCGCGCGCCTTAACTGGGAAGAAAACCGAATATGACCTGCTCGACACCCAGAAGAAAATCGACGACCTGCTGAAGAAGAAACCCTGAAACGCGGAGGATGCAGAGGGCGGCGCCACGTCGCATCCGATCCGTCCGCGCGCTCCAGCGCCCCCGGTCGTTCAGCCCATCTCCACAACCACCCGGTTCTCCCCGGCCAGTTTCCCGGCGGGGATGAAGTTGCCTTCCAGCTTCTCGCCGTTCAGCACCAGCCTCTTTACGCCCTTCTGGACGCCAGCTTGGTTCTGAACCTCCACGCGAACCTTCTTCCCCCGGAAAACCCGCGTCACAGTGAAGCCCTTCCACGCCGCGGGAATGCAGGGATCGATCCTGAGCCCGCCGTAATCCGGCTGCAGCCCCAGAATGTATTGCGTCGCCGTGAAGAACGACCACGCGGCCGAGCCGCTCAGCCACGGCACGCGCGACGCGCCGAAGCGTGGGCTGGATTTGCTGTGGGTGAACTGGCAGTACACATAGGGCTCGATCTCGCGGACCTCAGCGCGGGTGTTCCACGCGCTCGGCAGCGTGGCGCGGAAATACTTCCAGGCCAGATCGCCGTGACCCAGCATGGTCTCGGCGATCACCGCCCATCCCTGTATGTGCGTGAAGATACTGCCGTTCTCCTTCATCCCGGGATTGAACAAGGCGGCGCGCATCACGTTGTAATCGGTCTCGACGTACGGCGGATCACAAATCATCAGCCCGTACTCGGTGGCCAGCCGCTCCCGTACCGCCTTCATGGCGCGCGCGGCCCTGTTGTCGTCGGCGTGCCCACTCAGCACCGCCCAGGATTGCGGACTGAGGAAGATCTTGCCCTCGGCGCTCTCGCGCGATCCGAACTTGAAACCGTCGGCGCGATAGGCTCTGAGATACCACTCGCCATCCCACGCATGGTCTCTCAGGTGCTGATCCAGCAGGTCCAGATTGCGCCGCGCCCAGCTCTCCTCCTCCTTGAGCGCCAGCAACTGGCACACCTCCAGATAAACTGCGAGCGCGGTGCGAAGCTGGAAGGCCACGAACACGGACTCGCCCTTCTCGCCCAGACGAATGCAGTCGTTCCAATCGGCGGACAAACCGCACGGCAAGCCATGCGCGCCGGAGCGTTTCAAATTGAATTCGATGGCCCGCTTCATGTGGCCAAGCACGCTGTCCTCGCCTTTGTCCGCGTACGGAAGAACTTTGCGGTAGAAGGAAAGATCGCCGGTCTCCTTGACGTAGGCGGGGATCGCATTGAACAGCCACAGACAATCGTCGGAACGGTACTCTTCCTCGCGCGGAGCCTTCTCCGACCCCGGGCGATGCGCGAACTGCTTGACCACGGGCATGGCGCCGCCGGTGGAGACCTGGCCCGTGATCATCAGCTCCAGCCGCTTCACGGCCTCCGCGGGGATCGCGTGCATCACGCCGAGCATGTCCTGCACCGTGTCGCGGTAGCCCAGTCCGTCCCGCTCGCCGGCATAAATCAGACTCGCGGCGCGCGACCAGGCGTATGTCATCAAACAGTTGAACGGGCTCCACATGTTCAGCATGCTGTTGAACTCGGCGTCGGGCGTTTCCACTTCGAGCCCGTCGATGCGCGCGTGCCAGTAATCCTTGAGGCGCGCCAGCTCCTGGCCGACCTTTTCCGGATTGGCAAATTCGTCCGCCGCCCGGCGGCCCTCCTTCGCCGTGCCGACGCCCATCAGCACCAGGAATTCCTTGGTTTCACCCGGCGCGAGCTGGATGCGGGTTTGAAGCACGCCACAGCCGTTGTCGCCGGCCGCCAGGGAATTCGTGCACTGCCCCCGCTCCACCACGACCGGCTTGGCGTAACTACCGTAAGCCCCGAGGAACGAAGTGCGATCCGAGTCGTAGCCCGAGACTTCGGTGCCCACCAACGCAAGGAAGCTGTGACGCCCCTGGTCCGGTTCCTGGAAGTTGTCGGGCATATTCGGGATGTTGACGTTGGTCCCGTGATCGATGATGCCGTCTTCCACAGCCATCTTCACGATGTGCTGGGAGTACTGCAGGTTGATCAGGTCGTTGTAAGCGCTCCAATTCCCGGCGTATTCCACATAGGTGAAGGCGCTGAGCCGCCGCGGCTTGCCGCCGACGTTGCTCAGCCGGACGCGCCAGCACTCGAAGTTCCGGCCGAGCGGCACGAAGTAAGTCGTCTCCGCCCGGATGCCGGCGTACTCGGAAGAGATGATCGTGTACGCGCTGCCGTGACGGCACTCCGACTTATACGCATCGAGAGGCTTGCCCACCGGCTGCCACGAGGCGGACCAGAAATCGCCGCTGTCGTGATCGTGCAGGTAGATGTAGCGCCCCGGCTGGTCCATGGGGACGGAATTGAACCGCAGCCGCGTGAAACGCCCCTGCGCCGCCGATTTATAAAAGCTATATCCTCCGGCATTATTGGTGACGATGGCGCCGTACTCGGTGCTGCCCAGATAGTTGCTCCACGATCTGGGCGTATCCGGACGAGTGATCACGTACTCCTTGTTAACGTCGTCGAAATATCCGAATTGCATTTCACGACTCTCGTTTTGCGCGGAACACCGCCAGCTCGGCGTGGATTTTCTTCATCGCCGATTCGTTGAGCCGATAGCCCATCATGGCGATCCCGCATATCAACGTTCCAGCGGCCGGGACCAGCGCCATTAAGATCCGGATGCCTTCCTGCGCATGTGCGGTCTGCACCACGTTGGCCTGGAAGCCGTAGACCGCGAGCAGTGAGGCCGCCAGCGCGCCGCCGAGAGCCCAGCCGAACTTGTTCGACATTCCCGACGCCGAGAAGACGAGTCCCGTCGCCCGCCGGCCCGTTCGCCATTCCGAAAAGTCCGCCGAGTCCGCGAACATGGCCCACAGCAGCGCCGAGGTCGGTCCGGTGAGCACGCAGTAAATCATGTTGTAGGCGTACAGCAGAACGATCTGATCCGGCCTGACCCAAAAGGAAGCGACCAATGTCACCGTGGCGAGCAGCATGCAGCCGATGAACGCATTCTTCCTGCCGGTGTACGGCGTCACATACTGGATCAGGAAAGTGCCCAGCAGGGACATGATCGCACCGGCCAGCAGGAACAGGGCGACCGCTTCCACATCGCCGACGTAGTACTTGAAATAGTAGATGATGGCGCCGCCGCGAACGGCTACGAAACACACTTGGACGATGCCCAGCAGACACAGCATCAGCCAGGGTATGTTCATCACAAGATCGAGCAGATCCCTGCCGGTCGACGTCTTTTGCTCCGGCACTGGCTGGACGCGCTCGCGCGTGGAGGCGAAGGTCACCAGGAACATCACCACCGCCACCGCGGCGAGAAGCCCGATCGTCAGTTGGTAGCCGAGGGCCTCGTTGCCATGGCCGAAGAACTTGACGAGGTGCAATGTGTAGTATTGCACGACCAGACCGGCCATGAACGCGAAGCTGAAGCGCCAGGACGCAAGGCTGGTCCGCTCTTGGGAATCCGGCGAGATAACGCCCATCAGCGCCCCATAGGGAACGTTGATCGCCGAGTAGACCACCATCATCAGCGACAGCGTCACATAGGCGTAAACCAGTTTTCCGAACGGACCGAACGAGGGCGTGGTGAAAGTGAGCACGGCTACGATCCCGAACGGCAAGGCCATCCAGAGCAGGTACGGCCGGAACTTGCCCCAGCGGGTCTTCGTGCGGTCGGCGGTCATGCCGATGAAAATGTCGATGAACATGTCCCAGGTTCGCGTGATCAGCAGCATGGTCGCCAGCGCACTTGCCGCGAGCCCATAGACGTCCGTGTAGAAATTGAGCTGGAAGTAGATGAATGTCATCCAGATCAGGTTGGAAGCGCCGTCACCGAACCCGTATCCGACCTTTTCGAAAGTCGAGAGTTTGTGTTTTTGCTGAGACATGGTGAACCTCGGAGGACCGGTAAAAGGCAATGCTACCACAGTCGGGAGCAAAAGTGGCTCCGCTTGTCCGAACGGTTCTCCCGCATCGAAAAGTGGAGCGTCTGCCGGTCAAGGCTCGCATGAGGCCGTCTGCGATTGTAGAAGTCGAGGTAGCGACCGAGCGACGCACACACGTCGCCGACGGCGTCGCAGGCTCTGAGATAAGCCTCCTCGTACTTGATGGTTTGCCGGAGCCGTTTGACGAAGACGTTGTCGCGCCGGGAGTCCCCACGCTGACGGCAATGGCGTTCCCGCTTGGTACACGGCGGCGAGCAAAGATGCGGCAAAGTCTCTCGACTAATGTTGCCTCGCCGCAGCCATTTGCGCCCCGAATCTTAAGATCAGGAGTCGCAGCTGCGGTTCATCCACTGCAGCAGCTGCCTCCGCGACCGTGCACCAACGCCGCTCGCGTTCATTCTTCTCCGCCCAGGCCTTTCGCTCATGCGTGACTCTCAGCGCAAAGATGTCGACCTTGCACAGCACGCTGACGCCGTTCTTGTTTTGCTTGAAATAGCGATAATGGCCGATGGCGATCTTCTCTGTCTCGCCGCTGACGCCGGCCTCTTCCAACGCTTCGAGTGCGGCACAGGCCGGCGGCTCATGGCCTTCTTTCGGCCAGCCCTTGGGAACGATCCAGCGCCGCGTCCGCAGCGACGTGATGAGCAGAATTTCGACGGTCCCTCCGGACACGCGATAGGGCAGCGCGGCATATTGGATGCCGGTGGTTCTCTTGGCCGCGGCGGTACGCGGAAATGCTGTGTTTGTTCTCATCCTGCCAGCCCAAACAGGTAGTAAAAGACGGCGCCAATGGCGCCCGCAGCCGGCATCGTAACAAACCAAGCGATAACAATGTCTTTAGCGACATTCCAGCGGACCGCCGAAGTCCGCCTGGCCGCCCCAACCCCCACGATCGCGCCCGTAATGGTGTGCGTCGTCGAAACGGGAATGCCGAAACCGGTTGCCAGGAACAGCGTGATAGAGCCCGCGGTTTCCGCGCAGACGCCCTGAAGCGGCGAGAGTCGCGTGATTCGAGAGCCCATCGTGCGCACGATCCGCCAGCCGCCGCACAGCGTGCCAAGCGCCATCGCCGCCTGACAGCTCAAGACAACCCAGAGGGGAACGTGAAAACCTCCTTTGAGGGCGCCATGCGCGAAAAGCAGCGCCGCAATGATACCCATTGTCTTTTGCGCGTCGTTGCCGCCATGCCCAAGCGAGTAGAGAGATGCCGAGACGAACTGCACGCGCCGGAAGATGCCGTCGACGCGTGCCGGGGTCGTGCGCACACACGCCCATGAGACCGCAAGCACCAAGAACAAGGCGAGCACAAACCCAAGCCCCGGCGACAGGAAAATCGCGCCGATGGTCTTGCCGAGGCCGCTCCACTCAATCGCCGGCCAGCCCGAATGAGCGACCCCCGCTCCCACCAGGCCGCCGATCAGCGCGTGCGAACTGCTGGATGGAATGCCGGCCAGCCAGGTGACGATATTCCAGACGATCGCGCCCATCAGCGCGCCGAAGATCACCTGATCGGTGATGACGTTAAGCGCCACGATGCCGGTGCCGATGGTCTTCGCGACATGCAGACCGAAAACCAGAAAGGCGATAAAGTTGAAGAACGAAGCCCAGGCCACCGCATAGCGCGGCGCCAGAACCCGCGTGGACACGATGGTGGCAATCGAATTTGCCGCGTCGTGCAGACCGTTCAGGAAGTCGAACAGCAGTGCAACGGCGACCAGCGCAATCAGCAGCGGCTCAATCACCGACGACGCCCCCTCTGCTGCCTAGGCTTGTTCAATGACAATGCCGCTGATGCAGTTGGCCACGTCCTCGAAGCGGTCCATGACCTTTTCCAGATGGTCGTAAACTTCGGTGCCGACGATGAAGTCCATCGCGTTGCCGCTGCGATGTTTGATATAGAGCGCCTTGATGCCCAGATTGTGCAATTCGTCCGCGGCCTCTTCGAGACGGATGATCTCCTCCGTGATGCCATTCAATCGCGAAGCTTGTTGACGATGGGCACCGATGAGCGCCACGGCATCGAGCGTCAGCTTCGCCGCTTGCACGATGATGTCACCCAGCTCGGCCATCTGCGGCTCGAAAGCTCCTACCTCGAACAGCAGGATTGTCCTTGCAGTCTTCTGCATCTGGTCGATCGCGTCGTCGAGCGAGCTGATCAGCTGCTTGATGTCGCTGCGGTCGAACGGCGTGATGAAGGATCGCCGGATCAGGATCAGGACGTCTCGGGTAATAATGTCGGCCTGGTTCTCGAAATCCATCACCTTGCGGCACGCCTCACGCACCGTCGCGTCGCCATGCAGAAGCGCGCTGAGTGATTCTGAGCCATCTGCGATGATGCGTGCATGCCGGTTGAAGTGATCGAAAAACCGATCTTCCTTGGGCATCAGAGCCTGGAGCCACAGCATTGGCGGTCTCGTTCCGAATCCTCGCTGGAGTCCTGCCAGAGAACTCCCCGCAGGGTCCACTAACAATTGGTCGCGGAGGCATAGACAGGCATTTTGAAGTCGAACGAGAATCAGCGGTCGGACGGATGGGTGGCACCTTTCCGGCGCAAATCGCTGGGGCGCATTCGGTACTTGACGGACGCTCTTACGGTATTTCGCCGATCATTATTACTACACCCGGCCCGGTCCAGTTGGGCGTACCGGCGACGGCGTTGGCCTCAATTCCGTCCGCTCTCAAAAGGCGTGCCAGCTCGGTAGAGAACTTAAATCCTGCGTCGCTGCCAGGCGCGTGTTGGATCATGACGCCGCTTGGAAATCCGACGCGGTCCAAAGGCGGCAACATCCTCACGCCGTCATCCGGGCGGCCCCCCTTCACCTTATCGACAATGTCTTCAAGCTGCGATGCGAAGGATACAACCTCCGGCTTAGACCACACAGGAATTATTTGGACATACCCGACCGGGTATTCTGCCAGGATATCCTCTATTGCTTTCATCTGGTCCTTATTCAGCATTCTTTTTGCGGCGAGCGGCTGGGACTGCGCACCGAGCGCCGCAACCTCCTTCGCATGCCGTTTCTCTACTTCCTGCTCATGCTGTGCAAACTGTGCGGCGGCAGTGCTCTCGGAGGCGGCAACCAACTCGTCTTCACGCGCGTCGGAAAGCGCTTTCCAAAGCGCGATTCCGTAGTCCACGATGTGCGACTCTTGGCAGTGACTGCAACGATAGGTTCGCATGTCTCTGCCTGAGGATGTGTCCTTATCCTCCAGGCTCATCTCTTTGCCGCATTTGGGGCAATCCATCCGACATTTCCCATAAGAACCCTTCCGAGCGTCAGAGTAACCATAGTGCAGACGCCCGGGCCCAACAACGGCAAGAATATACTGCCGACTTGAGGGAGCAGCGAGATCGCGTCTATGCCTGCCTAGAAAACGTAAACATAGACAGTCCTATGTGGCGATAGTTCGCCGCCCGCACTTTCTTTCATGTGGTTCTCATTGATGAAATAGGATTCAATTTCCTGGGCATCAGACAAGGAATCCGCTTCCCAGTCGGACCAATACTTGATGATTTCATCTTCGGTCTCGCTCCAATATTTTTTCCGTTCGGCGAGATCGTGGGTAAGACCGATTCTCCAAATGACGTATTTTGTATCACGAACTTTGGCGACAATTTCAGCTACAATGGTGGCTTTCGCAGTCATAGATATCTCCTGAGAGCGGGCCAAGAAATTAAGGTTCGCGCTGAATAGGCATGTCGCGAAAGCGTCTGGGATTCCCAAGAAACCCGTGAAGTGATTCAAGGCAGGAGAATGAGGGAGTCGCTCTCCTGTGGAAAAATTTAACAGCGCGTGGCTGTTGCGCAAGCAGCAATTCCGGTTTCTGACCGGCGCGGAGCCTTCGGTTTTTCTCCCTCGCTACGCTCGTGGCGCAGGCTCAGTTCGGCAATCCGGCCGGCTTCCTGTCGAAGCTGCGCAGTGCGAAAAGCCAGATGTAGAGATAGCAAACTATCGGAACGATGAAGGAAATCGTAAGGCCGATGCTATCGGCCAGCGTGGCTTGAATCATCGGCAACACGGCGCCGCCGCAGATCGCCATGACGAGCGCACCCGAGCCACGGCCGGTCAACGGGCCGAGGCCGCGAATGGCCAGCGCGAAAATCGTCGGAAACATGATCGAATTGCAGATCCCGACCAGCAGGATCGCCCACATGGCCAAAGGCCCCGTGGCGATCATTGAAATCACGATCAACACGCCGGCGGCAATGCAATTGTCGGCCAGCATCTTCGACGGTGGCACGATGCGCATGGCGAATGCGCCGACAAAGCGGCCGACCATCGCGCCGCCCCAATACATGCTGAGATAGTTCGCGGCGCTGGCAGTGGTCATGTGACTGATATGCGGCGACGTGATGTAGTTGATCAGAAAGCTGCCGATTGTGACTTCCGCGCCGACGTACAAGAAGATCGCCACCACGCCCATAATAAGCAGATTGTGCCGCCACACCGTGTCCTTTGCTTCTTCCGTGGTCTTGGGTTGAGTCGATATGTCGGGCAGACGGGTGATCCAGATCAAGCCTGTGAGCAGAAACAAGACGACAGCGATGCCGACATAAGGCAGTTGCAGCGCCTGGGCATCCGCAAAGCGATCGCTCAGAGTCTCGAACGCGCCCGCCGCGGCGATGCCCGCCTTTGTCCGTGACAGGATGAAGAGGCCGCCGAACACGGGCGCCACAAAGGTCGCCAACGAGTTGAACGCTTGGGAGAGATTAAGCCTGGCGGAAGACGTCTTTTCGGGGCCCAGCACGACGACATAAGGGTTGGCGGCGACCTGAAGCAGCGTGATGCCGCCGGCCAGGACAAACAACCCCGAGAGGAAGACGGGATAAGACAGTAAAGCGGCCGCCGGAACGAAGATCAGACAGCCGCAGCCCATCACCCCCAGTCCGACTATGATCGAACGCTTGTAGCCGATCCATTCAATCAGCTTGGCCGACGGAAGCGAGAGAATGAAGTAGCCGCCGAAGAACACAAACTGGATCAGCATGGTCTGCACGTAATTCAACTCGAACACCTTCTTCAGAAGAGGCACGAGAATGTCGTTCAGACATGTGCAGAAGCCCCATACGAAAAACAGCGTCGTCAAAACGCTGAGCGCCAGAGCATGCCCGTTCTTGGATCCATCCGGTACGTTCACTGGCTTGGTGTTCGGCGTTTCCACGAATGCTCCTCCCGACGTTTGGTTCTCACTTTACCAGAACAGTCTGCGCCAACCGCACATATCATGGCGATCAAGCACGGCTTCAGAGGCGCGCCGCCAACGACAGGCAAGCGGCGCTCCATCATCCCCACCCATCAAAATCGCTGTAACGTACGAAGTCTTCAGCCGCGCAGTTTGCGCAAGAAACGGAAAGCCGAGGAACGTTTTTTGCCGCCCGGCAGCTTCAAAAGTGTCAACCGGAAAATTTCGATTCGTCGGAGGACTCGCAAAAAATGCAACATTGACAACGTTGTAGCCACGTCGCCGTGTACGTTGATTCTCATACAATATCAAGGAACCCTGGGCAAAGGCGGGAGACGGTACGGCGTGCACCTTCCGAGGCCCGGGTTACCGATAGTGGCGACGATCGCTCGGCTCGACGGGATGCGCGCTCCCGCCCTAGTTCACGCGGCCGACATAGACGGCTTCGGGTACGCGCAACCTCGTCTGCGTCGCTTGCAAGCTGCCATCCGGCGCAACCCGGAAGACGACCAGTTCGCCCGACCGCTCATTGGCGACAATCAGCCGGCGATGCTCTTCGATGAACAGGAAGAAGCGCGGCCAGTCGCCAAGGGTCGGGACATGCTGCACCAGCTTGGCCCGCCCGGCTCTGCCAAGGGTGAAGACGGCGATGCTGTTATGTCCACGATTGGAAACATAAAGGCGCGTGCCCGCGCGATTGATGGCGATATGCGCGGCCTGATTATGGCCCTTGAAATCCGCGGGCAGGGTCGAGAGCGCCTGCACCGGTTGCAGCCGACCGTCTGACAGGCGATGGAGCGCCGTCAGGCTGTTGGCGAGCTCGCTTGCCAGATAGACGAGCGGCAGGCGCGGATGGAACACCATATGCCGGGGGCCCGTCCCCGGCGGCGCTCGGAACCCGACAACCGCCTCGCCAATTTCGGATTGTCGCGCATCGAACGCATAAGCCAGCACCTGATCGGTGCCTAAGTCGATCGAATAAAGGAAACGTTGGTCGGGGCTGAATCCGGCCCAGTGCGCATGCGGCCCAGCTTGGCGGTCGACGTTGGGGCCATGTCCGCTATCCTGCCGGACAACCGGTTCAAGCGGCAATCCGCTAGCGGGATCGAGCCGATAGAAGGCGATGCTGCCGCTATTGTAGTTGGCGACCACCATGCAACGCTCTGCCTTGTCCAAGGTGACATAGCAGGGACCGCTGCCCATGGTCGCGACATCGTCAACCCGCGTCCAGTCCGCGCCCCTGGCGCGATAGACACCCACACGGCCTTCATCCTGTTCATCGAGCAGATAATGCAGACCGAAACGGCGGCTGTAAGCGCCGAAGGAGGCGTTCTCGATGGCTTCTACCGGCGCGTTCAGCGACCACTCATCCGATGCGGGACGATAAAGAAGCGGATAAAGCCCGCGCCCCTTGTCGGAGCTGTAGGTCCCGACAAAAAGGGGCACGTCCTGCTCACGCGCGGCGCCGAAGACCGGCGCCAGCGCGAGCGCACCCATGCCTTGCAGAATACGCCGGCGGTTTGACACGAGCGAATGGCCGGATGACATGTTTTTCCCCTTCCTAAAGACGGATGTCAGCCTGGCGCCTGCTGTTCGGCGCGCGCCCTGGCGATGCCCAGTTCCAACCCGCGCAGTTCGGCCAAGCCGCGCAGGCGGCCAATGCCCGAATAGCCCGGATTGGTGACTTTCTTCAGATCATCGAGCATCTGGTGGCCATGGTCGGGCCGCATCGCAATACGCTTGTGGTGCGCCACCGAGACTTCGTGCAGCGCCTTGACGACTTCATACATGTCAATGCTGCCGTCTAAGTGAGCGGATTCGTAGAAATCGCCATTGGCTTCGCGCCTGGTGTTGCGCAGATGGGTGAAATGGATGCGCGCGCCGAAACGCCGGATCATCCGGGCCAGATCATTGTCAGGCCGGATGCTGAAGGAGCCGGCGCAGAAGCACAGACCGTTGGACGGATTCGGCACGCGGTCGAACAACTCGGCGACGTCTTCCTCGGTGCTGACGACGCGCGGCAGGCCGAACATCGAAAAGGGCGGGTCGTCCGGATGGATGACGAGCTTGACCCCCAGTTCGTCGGCGATCGGACAAACCGCCTTCAGAAAATGAACCAGATGGTCCTTGAGCCGAGCCCGATCGATATAAGCATAGCCCTGAATGGCCTCAAGGAAACTCTTGGAAGTGAAGCTCTCCTCGCTGCCCGGCAGGCCGGCGATGATGTTGCGCTCCAGCCTATGTCTGGCGGCCACGTCCATGGCGCCAAAGCGGGCGGCCGCGCGCCTGAGGATTTCGGGGCTGTAGTCAGCCTCGGCGCCGGGGCGGCCGAGCATGTAGATGTCATAAGCCGCCACGGCGTCCAGTTCGAACTTCAGCGCCTTGGCGCCGTCCGGCAGGGTGAAGCTGAGGTCAGTGCGCGTCCAATCGAGCAGCGGCATGAAATTATAGGTCACGACCCGGACGTCGCAGGCAGCGAGGTTGCTAAGGCTGGCCTTGTAATGTTCGATGCAGCGCTCAAAGCCGGGTCCCTGGGTCTTGATCGCCTCGTGGACCGGCAGGCTTTCGACCACCGACCAGCGCATGCCGGCTTCGTCGATCGCGATCTTGCGGGCCATGATCTCCTCGACGGACCACACCTCGCCGTTGGGGATATGGTGAAGGGCCGTCACCACGCCGGCTGAGCCGGCTTGGCGAATGTCGCTGAGGCTGACCGGGTCCGCGGGACCGAACCAGCGCATCGTCTGTTCCATCAGATAATCGATCATGGCGTTGACTTTTCTTGTTCCTTTGTTCGTTCGGTGTTCAGACCCAAGCGTTGAGGATCAGGACAAAGATCAGGCCGAATGTGCCGACCAGTGTTTCCATCAGCGACCAGGAGCGGAACGTGTCCCACAGGCTGAGATTGAAATACTCCTTGAACATCCAGAATCCAGAGTCGTTGACGTGCGAACACATCAAGCTGCCCGCCCCGATCGCAAGAACCATCAGGTTCTTGTCGACGCCCGTGGAAGCGATCAGCGGCAGCACGATGCTGGCTGCCGTCAGACCCGCGACGGTCGCCGAGCCAACCGCAATACGGATCGCCATCGCCATCAGCCAGCCGAGCACCAGCGGCGGAACCGGCAGGCTGCCCAGAAGTGCGCCCAACTCGGCATTGACGCCGCCATCGACGAAGACCTGCTTCAGCGCGCCGGCCCCCGCCACGATAAGGAGGATGCCGGCAATATCCTTGATCGCCTGTCCATAGCTGCCCATCAGCGGCGCCAGCGCCATGCCGCGCGCCAGCCCAAGCGTCACGGTCGCGACGGCCAGCGAAAGCAGCATCACCAGCATCGGATTGCCGACAAAAGCGATCAGCGGCCGGACGCTTGCGTCGATCCACGATGCGTAGGACAGCGCCGTCGTCGCGGCGATGAGGATGACGGGCAGCAGCGCGCAGGCGAAGCTGTTGAAAGCGCCCGGCAGGCGCTCGTCGCTTATCTTCGCCGGCTCGAACAGCTCCGACCGTCCGGCCTCAATCTTTTTCAGCGTGAGCGCAAAGAGCGGCCCCGCGATAAGCAGCGTGGGCACGCCGACGATGACGCCATAAATAAGTGTCAGCCCCATGTCGGCGCCGAACTGGGTGACCAGCGCCACTGGCGAGGGATGCGGCGGCAGGAATCCGTGCGCGATCGACAGGCCCGCCAGCATCGGTATTCCAAGATAGACCGCCGGCAGCCGCGCCCGATAGACCACCGAAAAGATGAGGGGCACCAGCAGGACGAAGCCCACATTGTAGAAGAGCGGTATCCCGACCACAAAGCCGGTGAAGGCCATCGCCAGCGTGATAAGCCGCGGTCCGAACAGCCGCATCAGCATCCGCGCGATCTGCTGGGCCGCGCCGCTTTCGGCAATCAGTTTGCCGAACATTGCGCCCAGACAGATGATGATCGCCAGCGAGCCCAGCATGTCACCGATGCCCCGCTCGATACTCGCCGGGATCGCGGCGAGCGGCATGTGGAGCATGAGTGCAGCCGCCAACGCCGCAATGATGAAGGCAACGAACGGCTGAACCTTCGCCGCCGCGATCAGCACGACCAGGAGTCCGACGGCGATTGCGATCGACAGGACGGTCATGCGGCCCCCCGTCGGGCCGCGCCGGCAGGGTGCGGACTCAGCTTCGCCGGCTTACTCATCCGTGTAGGCGATCTCGGTACGGGCGAGCTGGGCGACCCCGCCCTTGAAGAAGATCTTGATGAATTTCAGCGGTTTGGCTCCGCTGAAATGATAGAGTTTCGGCCGCCAATAACCGTAGTTGGATTCGCTGCTCGCGAAGCTCTGCGGCGAGATGCGCAAATCCTCCCACGTCTTGCCGTCCAGCGATCCCAGGATTTGGAGGTTGTCGGTGACGGTCTGCTCGAAGGCATACAGATCGAAGCTCTTAAGGTGTCCCGGCACCGTGTAGACCAGCTCGGACCCGTGATCCCCCGCAAGGCGGTTGCGAATTTCCTTGCAGCTTCGATCTTTGCCCGTGACCGCTGTCATGGCCTTGCTGTCCTCGGTCTGGCCGAGATTCTTCATCGTGTCGATTTTGACCTTGGTGGCGACAGCGACCGGACCGACGACATTGGAGGCGGGAGAAGCGCCCGCGGAATTCACGGCAACGACGCGGTAATAGTAGTGCCCGCCGATGCGCGCACTCGCGTCGCTGAAAAGCGGGAAATAGGGCACGTCGGCATCGGAGATATTGTAACCGACTTGCTCCCACGGCCCGCCTGCGCTGGTCGCGCGCTCGACGTTATAGCCCGTCGCGCCCATCGCGCCCTGCCAGCTGATTGCGGAAGCGTTCTCGATCGGCAGCAGTGTCGGCGCCTGCGGCACGGAAATCGGCGGCGGCGTCAGTCCCTGGATGGCGAAGGCCTCGCGGCGGACCATCGCCATCTCGTCCGCCTCGTCATAAGCCTCGCCGGAGGGGAACCCAGGCCAATGAAACGCCTTGTAGAGATCGCCTCCAAGCGGTTCCGAGTGCCAGTAGAAGCCGCCGTCGCGGTTATGAAAGCGCAGGCTCCACAGCAGGGCCCCGGCCACGTCATCCTTTTCGGCAACCGCCTTGTCGAGGATCGCTTCATTTGCAGCCGTCGGCGCGAAACCGAATTCCCCAATCAGATAGACCTTGCGCCGCTTGATGACGTCGATGTTGTCCTGAATGTGGCCGGGAATGACCGCTGCGTCGCTCTCGTAATGATGCGTGGTGACGATGTCGATTGACGGTTCCGTCAAAGCGCCGGGCTGAACGGAGGGTACAATGTTACGAGGGTCACCGCGGCTGCCATCCATGACAAGATGATTCTTATCGAGCGACTTCATGAAGCGGGTGATCTGGACCGTCCACGAAAATGGTGCGGTCAGCTCATTGCCCGTCTCCCAGCAGAGGATTGCCTTGTCGTCCTTGTATTTGACGCCGCTGATCGTATTCCTCCGCTCCAGCACGTGGCGGATCGTGGCCTTGAAATCCGCGATCAACTGCGGGTCGGTCCAGAAGGCGTCCCGCCCCTTGCCGCGGAAGTCGGCGTAATTGGGCCGGCCGCCTTGCCATTGCCAGTTGTTGACCAGCGGGACGATGACGCGCACGCCATATTCGCTGGCGAGCGCCAACATCAGGTCCATCCGACGGAAGGCTTGTTCGTTGAACCTCCCGGGCGCCTCGACATAGGTGGGCGCCTCGGGCGGATAGTTCTTGTTCTTGACCGGAAAAGTGTACAGGCGCACCGCTTGGCCGCCCATCTCCCGAACGGCGGCAAACAGGTCCCGCATCTCGAATTCGCTCGGCAGGCGGTAGGGGTTCGTCTGCCGAAAGCCCATATCGTCCTCGACATAATTGAGGTTGGGCACATTGAAAGAGATGAAACGATAGGGGCGGTCGCCGTCCATGAGCATGCCGTTTTGGGCGGTGATGAAATGATCGAACGCCCAGGCCTGGCCGGTCAGCGCGAAGAAGAACAGCAGAAGCGGCAAAAGCCGCGGATGGGCGTGTGTCTCTCGCTTTCTTGTCATGGCCTTCCTCCCAAACAGTCTCCCGACCCCGCTTCATCGCGCGCGTTCGATCTGCATTCAAGAAGACCAGCCAGCTGATTTCGGCACAAGGGCGCAATTCCACGAGATGAATCCGGCCACCCCCAAAATGCCGGCGGTGGGTCCATCACGCATCTGGAACAAGCATTGAATATCAATTACTTATCTCGTGCCGCAGGCGCGTCCCGTGGCCGCAAAAACGCCGTGCAAACGCTTGGCAGAATAACCCGATTAATATGCTAAATTTTCGCATACAACGACTCTGCGAATGGGTGATCTATTGCGCGCATCGCCAGACGAGGACTTATAAGCCGGCGGCTTGGTGGTCTTTCGTCGCAAAGAAAAATCCGAACAGCCAGCTGATTTCGACCTATGCCTTGAAGAACAACGAAAATGAATACGCAGCCTGACTCGGGCGTCGTTCTGGTTTCCGGCGGCGCCGGATATATCGGCAGTCATGTCAGCCATGTGTTGAAGCTTGCCGGCTTTTCGCCGGTCGTCGTCGACAACCTTGTCACCGGCAATCTGTGGGCAACGCGCGGCGCCAGCGCGTTCCGGCAGGGCGATATCGGCGACGCCGCTTTCATTGGTGCCATATGCGACGAATGCAAGCCCATGGCGGCCATCCATTTTGCGGCCTTTATCGAGGTCGGCGAGTCGGTCAAAAAGCCGGAAAAATACTTCACGAACAATCGCGACAAGGCAAAGATCTTCTTCAATACGCTCGCGGAAAAGGGCATCAAAAACATTGTCTTTTCCAGCACCGCCGCCGTTTACGGTGAGGTTACGGATTCCGCTCCCATTCACGAAGACCGCCCGACGCGGCCGATTAATCCCTACGGCCAATCGAAGCTGGACGCGGAGACGCATCTTCGTACGATTGGAACTGTGAAATCCGTCGCCTTGCGCTATTTCAATGTGGCGGGAGCCTTGCCTACTGCCGGCTTGGGCGAAGCGCATTTTCCGGAAACGCATTTGATTCCGCGCATCGTCCTGCCTTTGATCGATGCGCCCAAGGACGTGCGACAGGCTCTGGGCCTAGCGGAAGGCTTCAAGATTTATGGAGCCGATTATCCTACGCGGGACGGCACGGCGGTGCGCGATTACATCCACGTCATGGATTTGGCGGAGGCCCATGTTCGGGCGCTTCGCTACCTTGTCGCGGGCGGGAAGACGGATATCTTCAATCTTGGAAGCAGTTCCGGCTTCTCCGTAAAGGAAATCGTCGATGCGGCGCGCAAGACGCTGGCGCGCGGCGATTTCAATCCCGGCGTGGAGCCGCGCCGTGAAGGCGATGCCGCAACCCTGATCGCCGACAGTGCGAAGGCCAAAAAAATCTTGGGCTGGACCCCGGAACGCGGGGTCGACAGCATGATCGATTCCGCCGCGGCGTGGCATCGTTCGCAAACCTATACGCAAACCATCCTCAAAAAGGCGATGGAAGCGACAGAATAAAGCGCACCGATCAACGCCCGGGCGCGCCACCTCCGACATAACGGACCCGCCAGATCGTCTTGCCGTCGTCGTCGGCGACTAGAAGGCTGCCGTCTTTCGCCACCAGCAGGCCGGCGGGACGACCCCACACTTGCGCCGGCGACGTGCTGCCATTCCAGAAGCCTGTGAGGAAATCCTCATAGCCGCCGATCGGGCGCCCGTTCGCGAACTTTATCCGCACGACCTTGTAGCCGGTGGGCGCGGCGGCATTCCACGAGCCGTGCAAAGCGACGAAGGCGTCGCCCTTGTAATCCGCCGGGAACTGATCGCCCTCATAGAACACCAGACCGAGCGGCGCGGAGTGCGATTGGAACAGCACGTCCGGCACTTTGGTCTTGGCCACCAGGTCCGGCCGCTTGGCGCCGTAATCCGGATCGGGATGGCGCCCGATATAGGCATAAGGCCAGCCGAAGAAATCGCCCTGGCGGATGCGGGTGAAATAATCCGGCACCAAGCCGTCACCCAGCCCGTCGCGCTCGTTCACCGTGACATAAAGATCGTTCGTTCCCGGATAAAAGGCGATGCCGACCGGATTGCGCAAGCCGGCGGCGAAAGTCTGCAGATGGCCGTCCGCCGTGACCTTCTGCACGGTGGCGCGCGGATTGGGATCCTCAGCCGTATTGTTCTGGCTGCCGATGGCTACATAAAGCGTGCCGTCGGGACCGAATGCAGGGTCGCGCGTCCAATGGTTGCCGGTGCCGCCGAAGCCGACCTTCGTCACCCGCGTGCGGGCGCCCGCCGCGAGCGCGCCGTCCTTGTAAGCGACGCGCCACACCGCGAGCGTATCGCCCACATAAAGCGCGCCGTCGTGAAAGGCCAAACCATGCGGCCGCGCGAAACCGGTTGCGAACGGATGGACCTTGCCGCCGCGGATGATGGCGACCTCGTTCAAAGCCGGCTCGCTGATAAACACATCGCCGTTGGGCGCCAACGCCATGAAGCGCGCATTTGCCAATCCCGTCGCGAACAGCGTGACCGAGAAGCCTTTCGGCGCCTCGGGAATGGCATTCTTCGGCCGCGCGATCATCGAGGACGGATTGGCGACGGCAGGAGTCAGATAGGGTTTGGGCATATCCGCCGGCAAGATCAGATGCTTCGTGCCGGGGTGGTCGGCGGCCTGGGCGGCTCCGCACAGAAGCGCTGCACCAAGCGCGACACCTAAGAAGCCGTTCTTTCTCATTACGATCCGCCTTTCTGCTTCATGCGCCACCGGCGGAATTGTTTCGAATCCCGACGAGCAAGACAACGGACAAGCATAGGTTCTGCATTTTTTTCCTCATGCCGGCGCCCAGCGCGCCGTATGGCCGAGTTTTTTTGCAAATCTTCCGTAACGTAAAATGCTGTTTCCGCGCCGTCATCTATCACCAGAGTCTTCATTGCCGCCGCCCATTTAGCGCCAAAACATCCGAACGAATGGAAATTCTTGGCTTTCGGCCGCCATAGGAAAACATCCTTTTCCCGGATTTAACGTGGCCAACCGCACCGCCAAATGTTAATAGTAAACAAAATTGTTACACTCGGATTTTGTCGCACCGAGATTGTGGCGTCGTAGTTGGGGGATGGTGTGGCGGGCATGGAGAAGCGGCGCAAAGCCGACGCTGGCAGGGGCACCGGCGGTTTCCGGGTGCTGGCGCTCGCGGCGGTGTTTGTGGCGGGTGTCGTTGCCGCCCTCTTCATAACGCGTGCGTCGGCCGACTACGCGGACGGATATCAGGCCAGACAGAACCTCGCGCTGGAAGACGCCGTCCAGGTATGGCGCAAGGCGGCCTGGCAGCAGGACGATTTCTTCTCGCAGGTCGAGCTGGGCGATCTCTATTCGGGCGATCAAAGCTTCGCGGACCCGGTCGAGGCTTACGTCTGGTACTTCCTGGCGCTCAGGCCAGACCATCTTTACAGCATCGACGACGACCGCGTCAGCCACACGGCGGACGACATCCGGCAGGGCGCCTTCGAGAACATGCGCCGGATCTTCAACTCTCTGACGATCGAACAGCGGATGGAGGCTCGTTCGCGCATCATCTACATCCTGGCCAGCCGCGGCTCGGAGGGTTTCATCACGCTCGGCAAGCTGCATCGCGAATATTATTCCGGCCAGCAGGATCGGCCTTGGCGGCCGCGCGAGCAGCACATACTCCAATGCTATTACGAGCGGCCGGGCTGGTTTTCGTGGCTATGGCGGCTGTTCGGCGCTCGGGAAAAAAGGCCCGATTGCAGGATAGTTCCCGTTCCGCAGTTCGATGACGACCGCCCGCAGCCCGATAATTACGGCTCGCAATCCAACAACTACGGCGCCGCGGGCCAGAACGTCGGCAGCGGTCCAAACGTCAGCGTCAGCACGAGCCCCAGCGTCAACACCGGTCCTAGCGTCAGCACGGCCCCTAACGTCGGCACGGCCTCCGTCCCGACCGTGACGCCGAGCAGCGGCGGCGGCTACGGCTATTACGGCAACAGCGAACCGTCGGCGATCGTGCAAAACAATGCAGAAGCGCTGATGTATTTCGACATCGCGGCCAATCTCGGCCATCCGCTCGCCAAGGATTACATCGCCTCGCACGAATCGGTGATCTCTCAGTACGGCGACATCACGGGCATCGCCGCGAACGCCGCCGCGCGCGCGCGCAACTGGATGCCGCAACTCGAATATTATCCGGGCGCGACAGCCGGAGGCGTTCCCCATACCGACGAAAGCCTGCCCAGTCTGGCTGGGCGCCAAGCGTTGGCGCGCGTGCGGGAGATTCCCTTCCCTGCGATCGAGGAAGCCCTAGCGTTCCGCGGCTTGCTGAGAGGCGCGCGCGGCGTCTGGCGCGCTTCGCCCGCCGCCTTGGTGCAGGCTATCAAGAAGTTCCAAAGCGCGCTGAATTTCGAACCCACGGGATTTCTGTTCCCGACCGAGGTCGTGCGACTGATCCAAATGTCGGCGGTGGACGGCGATGCGAACTCGCAGAACCGGCTGGGCATCATGTACGCCAAGGGAATCGGCGTGCCGCAGAATTTCCCGCGCGCGGAAAAATGGTTCTTTCTGGCCGCGAAGCAGCATCACGGCGAAGCCCTTTATAACCTCGGCGTGCTTTACAAGGTGGGCCCCAACGGGGTGCCGCAGGACAAGGACAAAGCGGCCCGCCTGTTCACCGAAGCCGCGTTCGCAGGATTCAATCCGGCCCGCTGCGAATTGCGCGAGCTGCTGGCGCAGGCCGACGACGCCGAACGTAACCACGCCGGGGGACCAAGGAGATAATCATGAGTGCGGTCTTCTCTTTGTTTCGCCCGCCCATACGCTGCTGGAGCGCACTCTTCTTAGCCGTCCCGTTTTGCTTCGCCGTCTCGCCGGCCAACGCGGAATGGTACGGCGACCAGCCTTCCGACCCGCGCGCCAGCGAAACCGCCGCGCAGCTTGATCCGTTCGACCCGGTTCCCGAGATCGGCCGCGACGGTTGCCGCGACGAACGGGACGGCTGCCGCCGCGAATTTCGCCGCGGCCGTGACGGAGGGCCGTTGCGCATATCGGAGCGCGACGCGCTGATGGTCGACTGCAGCGGACAACACCGCAACATGTTTCCATCGGTGGAAGCGGCCGTGCACCACGCGCCGCCCAACGCGACGATCCTCATTCTGCCGCCCGGCGACGGCACCACCTGCGTGGAGACGGTGGCGATCCACGAGCCCTTAACAATCGCGACTTTGGGAGGCGGCAGCCCGGCGGTCATCCAAGCGCCTGCGGACCAGCCTTGTCTCGTCGCCGACATCCCGCTGGGCGACACCCTGACCATCGACCGCATCCGCTTCATCGCGCGCGGCCGCAAGGAACCTTGCGTTTCCGTGCAAGCCGGCCATGTCGTCGTGCGCAACAGCTCCATCGATTCGCGCACGCGCGACTGGGCCTTCGACGTCGCCGAATCCGGCGATCTGAGCGTCGAGGCGACGCATATCGAAACCGACGGTTCGGGTCTCCATGCGCGGCGCGCGCATGTCGAACTTCACGACCTCGCTGTCGACATCGACAGCGGACATGACGGCGTGGGGCTGGCGCTCGACCGCACGGACGGCGCGGTGGAGGGCGGCAGCATCGTCGGCGGATCGGTGGGCATCCTGGCCTCTGCCGGAACCCACGGACTGCAATTGAGCGATACCAAGGTCCACAAGGCCAAGACCGGCGTGGCGCTGTTGTCGGGCGGTCTGGGCAGCATCAGCGCCGACCGTCTCGCCTTGTCGAATAACGCAGACGGGCTGGTCATCGGCCCCGGCGCCGAATCGCGGATCACGGGCTCGGTGATCACCGACAGCGGAGAAAACGGAATCGCGATCTACGGCGCCGACACGCTGGTCAGCGGCAACAAGATCGTTGGCGCGGAGACCGGCATCAGGCTTTCGCCACGCGGCGCGTTCTCGCCGCCGCCTTCCGTCGATTTCATGGCGGATCCTCCCGCCGACGGCAACGGCGGCAAACCGATCGTCGAGAACAACCTCGTCGCCAATGTGCGCCACGCCGCGGTGGCGATCGACGGCCCGGCGCGCGGCCGCGTGATGGGCAACGTGTTTTATGCGCCCGGGCATGCGCGCTGCATCGCCGGCGACGATCACGTCGAGGAGCGCGACAATATCTGTCACGATTCCTGGCTGCCCTGGCCGTTCTGACCAGACTGGCGCCGCGCTTGCTGCTGGCGTTTTTGCCTCTCCCGGATAAGCTATGGGAGAAGCTGAAACTCCGTGGGCCATGCGCGGGACCTCGCTTTGTTTGGCGGCACTTATCGCAACGGCGTTCGCCGCGTCGACGCCTACATTCGCGGGTCCGCCTTTCAACACCGACGATCCGGAGCCGGTCGATCTCGGTCACTGGGAAATCTATGCCTTTTCGACCGCTACGCAGCTGAGGTGCGACTTCGGCGGCACGCTTGTGGGCACTGAGGTCAATTACGGTGCGGCACCGAACCTGCAGCTGCACATCATCGTGCCTATGGCCTTCGATGCGCCGCAGGGCGGCTCCATGCAGCTAGGCGCAGGCGATATCGAATTGGGGGCGAAATACCGCTTCGTCGACCCGGAGCCCGACGATTGGTGGCCACAGGTCGGAGTTTTCCCGCTTGTCGAAGTGCCGACCGGCGATCCGAAGCGCGGTCTCGGCGGCGGGTATACGCGCGCCTATTTCCCCGTCTGGCTGCAACGGAATTTCGGCCGCTGGACGAGTTATGGCGGCGGCGGTTACTGGAGCAATCCCGGTCCGGGCAATCGCAATTATTGGTTTGCGGGCTGGTTGCTCCAGTACCAGGCCATGGACAATCTCGCGCTCGGCGGCGAGCTGTTTCATCAGACGGCCAGCACGATCGGCGGCAAAGACGCGACCGGCTTCAATCTCGGCGGCATTTACGATTTTACCGATCACTATCATCTGCTGTTTTCGGCCGGCCGCGGACTTCAGAACGTCCCGGATTCGAACCAATTCTCCTATTACCTCGCGATCCAATGGACCGGCTGATCCGGGCGCGAGTCGGCGCGTTTCTGTTCGAGCTCACCCCGGCAGGATGACGCCGGCGTCAGCACAAGTCCGTTGAGCAATAAGAATACTCATTGTCAGAAACCTTCCGCAGCTGCGAAGGAGGCGCAACGCCGGTTGACGTCTGCGGTCTCGCGCTCAGGGCCAAAAAGGCAGTCCGGCAGACCCGCGGGCCGCGAGCTTTCCCTGCAATTACCGCCTGCCATCGCCCGGCGGGAGGCGCCAGCGGCTTGCGGATGCGCTTTACTTTTAGGCATGATGTCACCCTGACGCACCGTGCCGCCGCCGGACGACCCGGTGCGTTCCTGGGATCATGTCCGGCAGATTCGGCATACTCATGACTGACATGGACAATGATGGCTCGCAGCCCCTCGCGCAGGCTTCTGTGAAGGGCACGGTCAAATGGTTCAACGCGACCAAAGGTTACGGCTTCATCACGCTGGAAAGCGGCGAGGACGCTTTTTGTCATGCCTCGGCGCTGGCGGCGCTGGGCACCACCAATCTTCCACAAGGTGCAACAATCGTTTGCGACCTGCAGGAATCCGCGCGCGGTCTACAGGTCGTCACCGTCCATAACGTGGACACCAGCACGGCAGACCCCAATCCGCCGCGCCGTCCGCGCCGTGAATTCGGCGAAGGCGGGCGAGGCGGCTATGGCGACGGCGATCGCTTCGGAGGCGGAGATCGCTTCGGCGGCGGCGGCTCTCGCGACCAAGATGCCGGACCGAGCGGGCCGATGGTCGAAGGCAAGGTGAAGTTCTTCAACGACCAAAAAGGCTTCGGCTTCGTCATGCCCGACAATGGCGGCGGCGACGTCTATATTCATGCGAGCGCCCTGCGCCGGTCCGGCGTCACGGCCCTGGAATCGGAGCAGCGCATTCGCTTCTCCACCCGTCAGGGCGTGAAGGGCGTCGAGGTTGATCGCGTCGAAGTGATCTGACGCGGCAATCCTTGAACCGGCGGAACGAACCAGCCCCATGACAAAGCGGGCTCGCACGGGAGACACCCCCGGCGAACCCGCCTCTGTCGCTAAGCACAGGCAGGCAAGCGTCATCCGCGCGGCGGATTCGCAAGCACCTTTGCTTGTCTCCCCGGGCCTGACGGTACCGCGCTTCGCTTTTGCACTGTGCTTTGACAGCAGCCTCCGCCCTCAGGCGGCAGCGTCCTGGCGTGAACTGTTCGGATGCGCGCGAGCCCGCATCCAAGCCCTGTATGCTCTCGCGTCAGTTTCGATTGGGTCGCGGCAGCGCCCTTGAGCCTGGCGTTCTCCCTTGAACTTCGCTTGAACAAATGGGGAACGATTTTGCGGTTTCAAGAGGTGCGAGCAAACTTTTTCGCTCGCACATTGAATCGATTGTGATTTGCAATGCGCTCGAATTCGCTGCGGCTACGACTCAGCAATGATAAAGTCGCGGCAGCAATGGGGGGCGAACATGGACAATCTCGCATGGATCGTTGTCGCGGCCGCGTTTGTGGTGGGATTTTTCCTGGGCTGGATCATCGGCCGACGGACGAAGATGATTGCGGTGAGCAAGGACATGAAGCGGGACGAGCACTTTCGCGAGAACGCACAAGTCGACTTCGAGTTCGTCCGCAGCAAGGCACATGACATCGTGCGTCTGGCGAACGAGATCGCAAAACGTGCAACGGACGCACACGACACCGTGCTCGATCCGCACGCCCATGTCGGTCAGCGGCCCAGTCTGCCAGATGAACCCGGAATGCAGAAATTTACGAGGCCTGTTGCTTAATTCTACAGGACCGCGCTTAGGATTAAGTACTATGTCCCTTTATTATCAGCTGGGACCAACAGCATGGACAATTCTGAAATCCGAACATGTTGCCAATGCGGACAAATGAGAGTCACGGCACTGGTAACATTCAAACAGAACATCAGCTTTATTTTTCGAAGATGGGAAAAGGAGATTTCTGGAGACACCTGCCTCCCATGTATGTGCACATCGTTTCTAGTCTACGAAACTTCTACGCTGGCCGGTACGTGGTGGGGGCTGATCGGATGTGTGGTGGGTCCCATATACATCGTAACGAACTTGTTTGAATTTTTGGCTGGCTGTTACACGATAGCACGGCAGGCGATTGACCGGCTGTGGCGATCCAAAGTGGTACGAAGCGATAGTCAAGATATCACGAAGAATCGAGGTCAGAGTAGATTTCCTCGCGACGAAGCGGGAGATGACCGACGCCGGGATTAGTCTGCTCTGAACCCGTTTACCCGGAGAAACTCTGGATGACCGGGTCCCGCCTACGCCAAGGCTTCGGCGGGCAAGAGCGGGTTCACTCGGCCGCCGCAGCTCTAGCGAAGGCGGCAGGCCCGGCCATGACGAACAAAACCAAAAGCAAGGGCCGCTGGTGTTATTCGCCGGCGACGATCGGCGTCGAGCGGGCGATGTCCGGCGAGACCGCCGGATCGTTCTCGACTGCCTTGAGGCGTTCGCGGGCAGCGGCGGCTTTCTTCTGTTTGTTCCACATGGAGGCATAGGCTCCGCCGCGGGCGACGAGCTCGCCGTGCCGGCCGCGCTCCACGATCTCGCCGTGCTCAAGGACCAGAATTTCGTCGGCGTCCACCACTGTCGACAGCCGGTGGGCGATGACCAGCGTCGTGCGGTTCTTGGAAACCTCCTGCAAAGCGCTCTGGATTTCGCGTTCGGTGTGGGTGTCGAGCGCCGATGTCGCTTCGTCCAGCAGCAGGATCGGCGGGTTCTTCAGGATGGTACGGGCGATGGCCACGCGCTGCTTCTCGCCGCCGGAAAGCTTTAGGCCGCGTTCGCCTACCATCGACTCGTAGCCCAGCGGCATTTCGCGGATGAATTTGTCGATCTGAGCGTGGCGCGCCGCTTCCTTGATCTCGGCCTCGCCCGCGCCGATGCGCCCATAGGCGATGTTGTAGCGCACCGTGTCGTTGAACAGCACGGTGTCCTGCGGAACGATGCCGATGGAAGCGCGCAAAGAGGTCTGGGTCACGTCGCGGATGTCCTGGCCGTCGATGGTCACGCTGCCGCTCTTGATGTCGTAGAAACGGTAGAGGATGCGCGAAATCGTCGACTTGCCCGCGCCTGACGGGCCGACGACGGCGATCGTCTTTCCCGCCGGCACGGTGAAACTGACGCCTTTGAGCACGGTGCGTTCCGGGTCGTAGGCGAAGATCACGTTCTCGAACCGGATCTCGCCGCCCGTGATCTTGAGCGGCCCCGCGTCCGGCTTGTCCTTCACTTCCTCCGGCTGATGCAGCAGCTGGAACATGGCGTCCATATCCACCAGCGCCTGGGTGATTTCGCGATAGACCGTGCCCAGCAGATTGAGCGGCACGTAAAGCTGAATCAGGTAGGAGTTCGCCATCACCAGGTCGCCGACCGTGAGGCGGCCTTGCGCGACGTCCACCGCCGCCAGCGCCATGACCACCGCCAGTCCCAGCGCCACGATAACGGCTTGGCCGGTGTTGAGAACGGAAAGCGAAATCTGCGTCTGGATCGAAGCGCGGGCGTATTTCTCCATCGAGACGTCGAAGCGGCGCGTTTCGTGCCCCTCGTTGTTGAAGTATTTCACCGTCTCATAGTTGAGCAGACTGTCGACCGCCTTGGTGCTCGCATCGGTGTCGCTTTCGTTCATCTCGCGCCGGAACTTGATGCGCCAGCGCGTGATGGCGAAGGTGAACCAGATGTAGGCGACCACCATCGCCACGGTGGTCAGCGCAAACCAGACGTTGAACTTCCACAGCATAACCCCGGTGACGAAGGCCAGTTCCAGGATCGTGGGGAAAATCGAGAAGATGGCAAAGCCGAGCAGCGTGTCGATGCCCTTGGTGCCGCGGTCGATCACCCGCGACAGGCCGCCCGTCTTGCGCTCCAGGTGGAAGCGCAAGGACAGCGTGTGGACATGGGCGAAAGTGGAGACGCCTACTTCCCGCAGGGAATGATAAGCTACCTTGGCGAAGACGCCGTCGCGAAGCTGGGCGAGGGCTTGCATCATGATCCGCGCCAGCGTGTAGGCGGCAATCAGGGCGAGCGCCACGGCGGCGGCCTTCAGCGGTCCGTTCAGCGCATCCACGATCCGCCCGAACAGGTAGGGCACGAACACCGTCGCGACCTTGGCCAGCACCAGGCAAAACACCGACACCACGACTCGCGCCTTGAGGTCCCAGCGTCCCTTGGGCCACAGATAAGGCAGCAGCATGTAGAGAGGGCGGAAAGAAGGGACGCCATCGCCCTCCTCGGTCAGCGGTCTTGCCATGTCATGGTCCCATATTGGCGCCGCCAAACATCAGAAATCCTGCGGCAAGCGCAGCTAGCGCTATCAATCCGATAATGATAACCGAACGCGGCACGTGTTTTACCTTTTTGGTGTGGTCATTTTCCGAAAACCTGTTTAGGTATGTAGGCGTCTCTCCGCAACCCCGCTTTTGTCATGGTCAACAAAACCAAGCCCGCCATTTGTGTGTTCTGCGGTTCGTCCTACGGCTCCAATCCGCAATATGCGGTGGCCGCGCGCACCCTGGGCCGCTTGATCGCCGAGCGGGGCTTTTCGCTCGTCTTCGGCGGGGGCGGGCCGGGCCTGATGGGCGAGACCGCCCGCGCCGTGCGCGACGGCGGGGCGCCGGTTTTCGGCGTCCTGCCGGATTTCCTGCGCTGGGTGGAACTGCCGCCCGAATGGGAGAAGGATCTGATCATCACTCCCGACCTGCAGGAGCGTAAAACGCGCATGCTGGCGATGGCGGATGCCTTCGTCGTGCTGCCGGGCGGAGCGGGAACAATGGACGAATTCTTCGAGATCGTCACTTCAACCTCGCTGGGCGTCATTGCCAAGCCTATCCTGGTCGTGAACACGGACGGCTATTTCGACACTCTGGGACGGCTGATGAGCCACATCGTCCGCGAAGGCTTCGCCCGGCCCCAAATCCTCGACCTTTACAAGTTTGTCGACACCCCCGAAGAAGCCATCGACGCGATTGCCGACGAGTTAGGTTTCCAGACGCGCGGCTGAACGCGCGAACCGTCCTTCCAGGCCCACCAGGATCAACGCCGCCCAGACGCAACCGAATGTCGCAGCGTCGGTTGCCGAGAACGGTTCGCCGAAGACCAGCGTGGCGACCGCCAAGGTGATGGTGGGCGAGAGATATTGCAGGAATCCCAAAGTCGTCATGCGAAGGCGCCGCACGCCCGCGGCGAACAGGGCGAGCGGCACGGCCGTCACCGGACCCGCCAGCACCAGCAGCGCATTGGTCGAGAAATGCGCCGCCGGAAACGCGCCGGTTCCGTTCCACGCCAGGAACGCGATCGTCCCCAGCGTCGCCGGGAACAGCAGGCAGGTCTCGATGGTCAACCCGTCCAGCGGGTCGACCGGCGTCAGCTTGCGCATGTAGCCGTAAAAGCCAAAGGTCAGCGCAAGACTGAGCGCGATCCACGGGATGTGGCCGACGTCGATGGCCTGAACGCCGACGGCAATGGCCGCCAACGCGATCGCCCCGAGCTTGATCCTCGAAAGCCGCTCGCCCAGCAACGCGACGCCGAGCACGATCGAAAGCAAGGGATTGATGTAATAGCCCAGCGCCGCTTCGACAATGTGATGGCTGGCAATGCTCCAGATGTAGATCGTCCAATTGGCCGCGATCAGCACGCTGGACAGTGCCAACGCCGCGATCAGCCGCCGGGTCCGCGCGACGCGCCACACCGCGCCCAGCCGGCCGCGCGCCGCCGTGACCCCTGCCGCGAACAGCGCGCACCACAGCATCCGGTGGATCGACAATTCGATCGGCGGCACAACGGCGAGCAGCCCCCAATAGAGCGGGAACAGGCCCCACAGCGAATAGGCCGCGCCGGCATAGAGAATCCCTGCCGCCTCGTTCGGCGGTGCGTTGTCAGCCGTTTTGGACATGTCGGCAATGTAGAGAATCGTGCGCCGCTTCGCTCGCCCGGAATTTCAAACCAGCCATGCGCTCTTAGCTTTGCCCGGATGACGCCTGCACTCCGTCCCGCAACAATTTGTAATAGATGGAATCCACCAGCGCCTCGAACGAGGCGTCGACGATGTTCTCGGACACGCCGACCGTGGACCAGCGCGCGCCCGTGCCGTCCTTGCTTTCCACCATGACGCGGGTGGTCGCATCCGTGCCGCCGTTCAGGATGCGGACCTTGTAGTCGACGAGCTCCAAGTCGGCGAGGTGGGCGGAATACCGTCCCAAATCCTTCCGCAGCGCGTCGTCCAGGGCATCGACCGGGCCGTTGCCCGTGCCGACGTTATGCAGCATCTCGCCATCCACTTTGACGCGTACCGTCGCTTCCGAGACGGTGACCTGCTCTCCTAACGCGTTGTGGCGCTTTTCGACGATGACGCGGAAACTGTCGACGTCGAAATAGTCCGGCACTTTGCCCAAGGCGCGCCGCGCCAGAAGCTCGAACGAAGCCTCCGCACCGTCATAGGCGTAGCCCAGGAACTCGCGCTGCTTGATGTCCTCCAAGAGGCGCGCCAAGCGCGGGTCTTTGGCGTCCACGTCGATGCCGGCATCGGCCAGCCGCGCCAGCAGATTGGAGCGCCCAGCCTGGTCCGAGACCAGGATTTTGCGCGCATTGCCGACCGTCTCCGGCGGTACATGTTCGTAGGTGCGCGAGTCCTTCAGCATGGCGGAAGAATGCAGCCCACCCTTGTGGGCGAAGGCTGACGGTCCGACATAAGGCGCGTGGCGGTTGGCCGCGCGATTGAGGATTTCGTCCAGCAGCCGCGAGACGTGCGTGATCTGCGCCAACTGCTCCTTGGAGACGCCGGTTTCGAATTGCGAGGCGAACGGCTCTTTCAGCATCAGCGTCGGCAGCAGCGAACAGAGATTGGCGTTGCCGCAGCGCTCGCCCAGCCCGTTGAGCGTTCCCTGGACCTGCCGCGCGCCGGCGCGCACGGCCGCCAGGCTGACGGCCACGGCCTGTTCGGTATCGTTGTGCGCGTGAATGCCGAGCGCGGCATCCGGCAGCTTCGCCTTCACCTCCGAGACGATACGGGTGACGTCTTCCGGCATGGAGCCGCCGTTGGTGTCGCACAGCACCAGCCAGCGCGCGCCCGCTTGGTGCGCGGCACGCAGGCATTCGAGCGCGTAATCGGGATTGGCCTTGTAGCCGTCGAAGAAATGCTCAGCGTCGAACAGCGGCTCGCGGCCCTTCGCCTTCACCGCCGCGATGGACCCCGCGATGCTCTCCACGTTTTCGGAGCGCGGGATTTCCAGCGCGACATCGACATGGAAATCCCAGGTTTTTCCCACAAGGCAAACCGCATCGGTTTCGGCCTCCAAGACTGCCGCGAAACCCGGATCGTTGGAGATGCTCCGCCCGGCGCGCTTGGTCATGCCGAAGGCGGTGAAGCGCGCGCGCTTCAGCGGCGGGCGCTCGGCGAAGAAAGCGGTGTCGGTCGGGTTGGCGCCCGGCCAGCCGCCTTCGATGTAATCGACGCCCAGCGCGTCGAGCGCCAGCGCGATCTGGCGCTTGTCTTCCACCGAGAAATCGACGCCCTGGGTCTGCGCCCCGTCGCGAAGGGTGGTGTCGAAGAGATAGAGGCGTTCTTTGGTCATCGCGTTTCACCCCTCATCCGTCCACCTACGCCCTTCGGGCTTCGGTGGACACCTTCTCCCACAAGGGGAGAAGGAAGAAAGCGTTTGCGTCCTTTCCCTCTCCCCTTGTGGGAGAGGGTGGCGAGCGTAGCGAGCCGGGTGAGGGGTCATCGCTTCACCTCCCACGTCGTCGTGCCGTCGGCGTTGTCCTTCAGCACGACGCCCTTCGCCAGAAGCTCGTCGCGGATGCGATCGGATTCCTTGAAGTCCTTCGCCTTGCGGGCGGCGGTACGAGCGGCAATCAAATCTTCCACTTCCTGTTTGAGTGTTGAGGAAATTTGTCTCTTGCTTTGTTTCTCCACCCAATGCGGATCATAATTACGTATGTCGATGCCCAAAAACATTAGCCCCGCCGCAAGTTGCTTCGCGATAGCATCGTTTGCCAGCGTTGCACCAGGATGGCTCATCCTTTCGGCACGGCTCCAGACGTTTCCCTTTGCTATGTTCAGTAGTCGATGCAACTCAGCAATTGCACGAGGCGTATTCAGATCATCCAGCACTGCATCGAGGAACTCAGGTGATGGGGGAGCGTCGGCTTCATAGTCACCAAACGTCGCAAAATCGTCTAATGCAATTGATGCCTGCTCGAGCGCGTGTCGATTGAAATCGACTGGTTGCCTGTAGTGTGTAGTGAGCATTGCTAACCGGATAACCTCTCCTGGCCAGCTAAAACCATTCCACCCGGACAGCAACTCGTTGATCGTCACGAAATTTCCCAGGCTCTTCGCCATCTTCTCGCCTTCGACCTGGAGGAAGCCGTTGTGCATCCAGATCCGCGCCAGCGGATGGCCGTGGTGCGCGCTTTCGCTTTGGGCGATTTCGTTTTCGTGATGGGGGAACATCAGGTCGATGCCGCCGCCGTGGATGTCGAAGGTTTCGCCGAGCAAGGCCTCGCCCATCGCCGAGCATTCGACATGCCAGCCGGGACGGCCACGGCCCCAAGGCGAATCCCAGCCGGGCGTGGAGGCGTCCGACGGTTTCCACAACACGAAATCCATCGGGTTCTTCTTGTAGGGCGCCACTTCCACGCGCGCGCCGGCGATCATCTCGTCCAGCGAACGGCGCGCCAGCTTGCCGTAATCGGATTTCGACGACACGTCGAACAGCACGTGGCCGTCGGCCGCATAAGCATGCCCGGCCTTCACCAGCGCTTCGATCATCGCAATCATCTGCGGCACGTATTGCGTAGCGCGCGGCGTGTCGGTCGGCGGCAGGCAGCCCAGCGCCGCGACATCCTCTTCATACTGCTTGCCCGTCGCGGCGGTGATCTCCGCGCGCGCCGCCTCAACCGAAACGCCCTTCGCGGCCGCCACCTCCGCCGCCCGCGCGTTGATCTTGTCGTCGATGTCCGTGATGTTGCGGACGTATTTCACATGCTCGGCGCCGTAGAGGTGGCGCAGCAGCCGGAACAGCACGTCGAACACGATCACCGGCCGCGCGTTGCCGATATGGGCGTAGTCGTAGACCGTCGGTCCGCAGACATACATGCGGACATTGTTGCGGTCGAAGCCCGGCAGGTCTTCGAGAGTCTGCTTTTGCTTGGTCAGTGTGTCGTAAAGGCGAAGCGTCATGACACGTTCTTACATCAATTCGGTGGATCGGACTGCTACCCTATTCTTGTCATGGCCCGCATTTGCGGGCCATGACAATCGAGGATGTTGGGTTTAGGCACAGGGGAGTATCGCGGCGGTCAGCCGCAAATTCGGGACGTCATCATGTGGCGGACTTGGATCACGCCGTAACCCCTTGAAGCCGCGCGAGGGCTCGCGCGCGCCCGATCATGGGTAGCAGCTTTTTCAGCTCCGGTCCATGTTCGCGCCCGGTCAGCGCCAGGCGCAGCGGATGGTAAAGCGCCCGCCCCTTGGCGTCCGTGGCGGCGGCGACCGCCGCCGTCCAGGCATTCCAGGTGGCATCGTCCCACGGCTCGGGCGGCAAAAACCCGGCCGCCGTGGCGATCAGCGGCGCGTTCTCGATGACGGGCGTGACGGGGCCCTGCACCAGCGTCCAAAGGTCGCCCACGTCCGAGAAGCGCGAAAGGTTCGGCTTCACCGCCTCCCAGAACGGCGCACCGCCGTCGATGCCGACAGCCGCGAGCCGCACCGCCACCGCCTCGAACGGCAGGGCATGCAGCAGCTTGGCGTTGAGGTTGGAAAGCTCGGCCGGATCGAAATGGGCTGGCGCGCGGCCGATCTTCTCGATAGCGAAGCCGGCCACCAGTTCGTCCATCGAGGCGTGCGGCGCGATGGCGTCCGAAGTGCCGGTCTTCGCCAGATAGCTGTCCGCCGTCATCGGCTCGATGCCGTCCTCGCGCAGCAGGCGCAGCGACAACGAGCCCAGCCGCTTCGACAAGGCCTCGCCGCCAGCACCCACCAGCAGCGGATGATGGGCGAACAGCGGAATGGCCGCGCCCAGCGCCTCGAAGAGTTCGATCTGCACTGCCGTGTTGGTGACGTGGTCCTCGCCGCGGATGATATGCGTGATATTGAAATCCAAATCGTCGGTCACCGACGGCAAGGTGTAGAGGAAGCGCCCGTCCTCGCGGATCAGCACCGGATCGGAGAGATGCGCGGTGTCGATCTCCACTTCGCCGCGGATCAGGTCGCGCCACTTCACCTTGCTTTGCGAGAGCTTGAAGCGCCAATGCGCCTTGCGGCCTTGCGCCTCCAGCTTGGCGCGTTCCTCGGCGGTGAGATTCAGCGCGGCGCGGTCGTAGACCGGCGGACGGCCGGAGGCGATCTGGCGCTGGCGGCGGCGATCGAGTTCCAACGCGGTTTCATAACAGGGATAAAGCCGGCCGGAAGCCTTCAACTTCTCGGCCACCGCGCGATGAGCCTCGGCGCGCTCGGACTGCCGCGCGAACAGGTCGTGGGCGATGCCGAGCCATTTCAAATCCTCGAGGATAGCGGATTCGTATTCCGGCTTGGAGCGCTCGGCGTCGGTGTCGTCGATGCGCAGCAGGAACTTGCCGCCTTCCTTGCGTGCGAACAGGAAATTCAGCAACGCCGTCCGCGCATTGCCGACGTGCAGCAATCCGGTGGGCGAAGGAGCAAAGCGGACGACGGTACTCATCTCGCATCCCTGAACGCATTGGTGATCGGATAGCGCCGGTCGCGGCCGAAATTGCGCGGGCCGATCTTCACGCCGGGCGGCGCCTGGCGGCGCTTGTATTCCGACACATACAGCAGATGTTCCACGCGCCGCACCGTCGCAGGCTCGAAGCCCTTGGCCACGACTTCCTCGAACGACATCTCTTTTTCCACCAGACATTCGAGGATGCCGTCGAGGATTTCGTATGGTGGCAGCGAATCCTGGTCGGTCTGGCCCGCGCGCAATTCCGCACTTGGCGGCTTGGTGATGATGCGCTCGGGGATCACGCGCCCCGGCGGACCCAGCGAGCCGGCGGGAAGAGTCTGGTTGCGCCAGCGCGCCAGCGCGAACACCTCCATCTTGTAGATGTCCTTGAGCACGTTGTAGCCGCCGCACATGTCGCCATAGAGCGTGGCATAGCCGACGCTCATCTCGCTTTTGTTGCCGGTGGTCAGCACCATCGGCCCGAACTTGTTGGAGATCGCCATCAGGATCAGCCCGCGGGCGCGCGACTGGATGTTCTCCTCGGTGGTGTCCGCGGCGCGGCCAGCGAACAGCGGTCGCAGCGTGTCGGCGAAGCTGTCCACCGCGCGCTCGATGGGGATGGTCTCGTAACTCACGTTCAGAAGCTGCGCGCATTCCTCGGCATCGTCGAGGCTGTCTTGCGCCGTGTAGCGCGATGGCATCATCACTGAGCGCACGCGCTCGCGCCCCAGCGCGTCGACGGCCACCGCCGCCGACAGCGCGGAATCGATACCGCCCGAAAGCCCCAGCACCACGCCGGGGAAATGGTTCTTGTTCACATAGTCGCGCAGGCCCAGCATCATGGCATGATAGACCGATTGCGAGCGCTCCTCGGCGGGGGCGCGTTCGCCGGGCAGGCACACCCAGCCCTCGCTCTGGCGCTGCCATTCGGTGACCGCAACCTTTTCCTGCCAAGCCGGAAACGCCCAGGCCACGTTGAGATCGGCATTGACCACCAGCGAGGCGCCGTCGAACACCAGCTCGTCCTGGCCGCCCACCTGGTTGAGATAGACCAGCGGGCGTCTGCTCTCTTTCACCCGCGCGGCGACGAGATTGAGGCGCACGTCTTCCTTGCCGGCCTCGAATGGCGAACCGTTGGGCACCAGCAGGATTTCGGCGCCCGTCTCGACCAGGCACTCCGCCACTTCGCCCGTCCAGATGTCCTCGCAGATCGGCACGCCCAGGCGCACGCCGCGCACTTCGAGCGGGCCGGTGAGCGGTCCCGGCGCAAACACCCGCTTCTCGTCGAACACGCCGTAATTGGGCAGATCGCGCTTGAAGGTGCGCGCGGCGATGCGCCCGCCCTCGAGCAAGGCGACGGCATTGTAGAGCTTGCCGCTTTCCCGCCAGGGCATGCCGATCAGAACCGCGGGGTCGTTGTCAGCCGTGTCCCTGGCGAAGGCCTGGACGGCTTCGCGCGCATCCTCCTGCAGCGCCCGCTTCAGGACCAGATCCTCGGGCGGATAGCCGGTGATGAACAGCTCGGAAAACAGGATGACGTCGGCATCGCTTGCCGCCGCCTTCATTCGGGCGGCACGCGCCATGGCGAGATTGCCGGCGATGTCGCCCATGCAGGGATTGAGCTGGGCCAGGGCGATGCGAAAACGATCCGTCATCGCTGCTGTTTACAGCGCCGCGCGGAAGATAAAAAGGACCTGTGCCTCAGTTCGCGGCAGCGTAGGCCACCAACTCCTGCCGACTGCGCAGAGTGCCGGAACGCTCCGACGCCTCGTCGATCAAGAGCGCGGTTTCCAGGGCGCGGCGGGCCTGTCGCGGGCGGACCAGCGGCGGCTTGCCATTGCGCGCGGCCGCCACGAAGGCTGCCACCGACTCGGCCAGCGGATCGCCCACCTCCAGCGCGTTAAGCGCGCGCGGGGTCGTATTGCTGACCTTATGAGTCAGAAAATCGATTTCCACGACGCCGTCGGCATAGACGGCGCGCATGCCGCGGCGGCGCGTTTCGGCGACACGGCTGGTTTCCAGCCGCGCCACGGCGCCGTTGTCGAACAGCACGGCGGCGGTGACTTCGTCGGCGAAACTGGCTTTTTCGACGCGCCCACGGGCCTGCACGCTGCGGACCTTGCCCGGGATGAGTTGATGAACGAGATCCAGATCGTGGATCATCAGATCGAGCACCACGCTGACGTCGGTGCCGCGGCCCGACCACGGGCCCGTGCGCCAGCACGACACTTCCAGCGGGCTATCCTCATAGTCCAACAGGCCGGTGTGGGCGAAAACGAAACGCTCCTGATGGCCGACGGTCAGGATCAGGCCCATCCGCTCGGCGAGCGTGATCAGCGCATCGGCTTCTTCGATGCTGGTCGCGATCGGCTTCTCCACCAGCACATGGGCGCCGGCGTTGAGGAAGGCGCGCACGATCTCGGCATGGGTTACGGCCGGCGACGCCACGCTGACCAGATCCACCTTGCCCAGAAGCTCGCGCCAGTCGGCAACCGCGGACACGCCGTGGGTTGCAGTCGCGCTCTTGCGCGCCTCCAGCGACGGGTCGGCGATGGCCAGCAACTTGACGCCATCCAGACCGCGATACTTCGTGGCATGATGGCGGCCGAAGGCGCCGGCGCCAATGACCGCGGCCTTGAGCCGGCCGTTCTGAGGAGCGAAACGGATGGGCGACACAGGAAAATCCCCGAGATCACAGTGACATAAGCGCCTGCGTCGCCCTCCGGAGCGAGTCATAAAATGTTTCGGCTTGTTACACCCAAGCCCCCTGGTAGGGTTACGGACCTTAAGAAACCGCCAGCCAAATGGTTAAGGAGACGCCGATGGGGTTCGAAAAAAACCGGGATATCCGCCTCAAACGTCGCCCGTCCGGGCTGCCCGCCCCGGCCGATTTCGAGTTGGTGGAGAGCCAGATCCAAACCCCTGGCCCGGGTCAGGTGCTGGTCCGGAACCTGTTCATGTCCGTGGACCCTTACATGCGCGGGCGGATGACGGACCGCAAAAGCTACATGCCTCCCTTCCAGATCGGCGAGGTGCTGCAGGGCGGGGCCGTCGGCAAGGTCGTGACCTCCAACAACAACAGCCAGTTCCAGGCCGGCGATTACGTCCTCAGCGCGAACGGCTGGCGCGAATGGTATTTATCCGACGGCGAGGGGCTGCAGAAGGTCGATCCCAAGCTGGCGCCGATCCAGACCTTTCTTGGGGCGCTGGGCATGCCGGGCCTGACGGCTTACGTGGGTCTGTTGCAGATCGGCGAACTCAAGGATGACGACCGGGTATTCGTCTCGGCGGCGTCCGGCGCGGTCGGCGCCATTGCCTGTCAGATCGCCAAGAACAAAGGCTGCCGCGTGGTGGGCTCCGCCGGCTCGCCGGAGAAATGCGCCTATCTCCTCGACGAGTTGAAGATCGACGGCGCCATCAATTATCGCGAATGCGACGATCTCAGCGCCGCGCTGGCGGACGCCATGCCCGCCGGCATCGACGTCTATTTCGACAATGTCGGCGGCTCGCACCTCGCCGCCGCGCTCGACAATATGCGCCCGTTCGGGCGCATCGTCGCTTGCGGGATGATCGAACAGTACAACGCCGTTGAGCCGCCGAATGGGCCGTCCAATCTCATGAACATCGTCGGCCGGAGCCTAACGATGCGCGGCTTCCTCGTGCTCAACCATCTGGACACAATGGAACGCTTCAGGCGCGACATGAGCGACTGGATCGCCGACGGAAAGATGACCTGGCGCGAAACCGTCTACGATGGAATAGAACATGCGCCCGATGCGCTGATCGCGCTCTTCGAAGGTCTGAATTTCGGCAAGATGCTGGTGAAGCTGGGCGAGGATACGCCCGCCTAACCGTCACCCTGAGGTGCGCGGCCGCGCCTCGAAGGGCTATTTCTCGTGGCTGGTCGCCAGCAGCGAAGCCAGCGCCGCCACGATTAGATAGGCAAGCAGCAACGGCGCCAGCCCGACCAGCAGCGTGCCGGGAATGTCCACATAGGCGCTGCACGGCAGGAAGGCGAACGCCGAACCGACCAACAGCAGCTGGATACCGACCACCGCCGCGATGCCAAGCACGACGGCGAGCGTCGTCGGTCCGAGCACTTTGGGGTAGGTCGCCCGTTCCAGCCGGAGGATTTGGGCCTCCAGCTTCAGTCGCGACAGCGATGAGCACAGGAAAATAATCGCCAGCAGCCAGGCGAAAGACGAGGCGAACACCCGTCCGCCGTCGAGCCCGCAAGGAACCAGCGAGTCCAGCAGCGCCCTTTGGCCCGGTATCGCGAAATAGATCGCCGCCTCGAAGCCGTCGACGACGACACCGGAAAGGTGCGCCGGCGCGACCAGGATTTGGTTGACGAAACTCAGGCAGACGAAAACCACAAACACGACGTCGTTGAAGCCGGGAACGAAATGGAGGGGTTTGAAGCGCTTGATCAGCGGCGCGCCGCTATGGCTGGCCGAAGCAGCGTAACCGCCGACGAACAACAGGCCCATGGCCAAGAAAAGAACGACGCAGGCGATCAAGGGCGGCAGCGCATCGAATGGATCGGCTCCGCTCGTCAGTGCGATGTTCAGGGCATGTGCGCCCGCGAACAGGCAGACAAGCACCCAACCTTTCGCCAAAAGGCGCGCCACGCCCATTTATCTAAATCCCCTCGCCCCGCCGGCCACCTTACGCCGATGCCGCCAGGCCAGCGACCTTCATTCGCTCTTCGCGCAGACTTTCGGCCAACAGGAAGGCAAGCTCCAGCGCCTGGCTCGCATTGAGCCGCGGATCGCAGCGCGTGTTGTAGCGGTCGTGCAGATCGACGTCGGTGATATCCTGCGCGCCGCCCATGCACTCCGTGACGTTCTGGCCGGTCATCTCCAGATGCACGCCGCCCGCGTAAGTTCCTTCGGCGCGATGGACGTCGAAAAAGGTCTTCACTTCCTTGAGGATGCGGTCGAACGGCCGCGTCTTGTAGCCGGTGGCGGATTTCACGGTGTTGCCGTGCATCGGATCGCAGGACCACACGACCCGAAAACCCTCGCGTTTGACCGCGCGAATGAGCCGCGGCAGCTTCTCGCAGACCTTGTCCGCGCCGAAACGCGCGATCAGCGTCAGCCGCCCGGGTTCGTTGTCGGGATTGAGGATCGCTACAAGCTTGAGGAATTCGTCCTCGCTCATGCTGGGTCCGCATTTGAGGCCCAGCGGATTTTTGATGCCGCGGCAATACTCCACATGCGCGCCGTCCGGCTGACGCGTGCGGTCGCCGATCCACAGCATGTGGCCGCTGGTGGCGTAGTTTTCCTTGGTGATGGAATCCTGCCGCGTCAACGCTTCTTCGTAAGGCAGCAGCAGCGCCTCGTGGCTGAAATAGAAATCGACCCTGGAGGTTTGCTGCTTGACCGTATCGGCCAGCGCGAAGGTGCGCAGGAAATCGACTCCCTGCCCGATCTTCTCTACGACCGCTCTGTATTTCTGCAACAGATCGGGATGGTTGTGATCGTTCAGGTACCAGTGCTCCGCGCGGCTGAGGTCCGCATAGCCGCCCGTCGCGAAAGCGCGCACGAGATTGGCCGTGGCCGCGGCCTGGAAATAGGCGCGCAGCATGCGTTCGGGATCGGGCCGACGATCCTGGGCGGTGAAATCCTCGCCGTTGATGATGTCGCCGCGATAAGACGGCAGCACGACACCGTCGCGCGTTTCGTTCTCGTCGGAGCGCGGCTTGGCGAATTGTCCGGCGATGCGCCCGACCTTTACCAGCGGCACGTCGGCGGCGAAGGTCAGCACCATTGCCATGCTCAGGAAGACGCAAAACGTATCGCGGATATTGTTGGCGTGAAACTCGGCGAAGCTCTCCGCGCAATCGCCGCCCTGCAGCAGGAAGGCCTTGCCCGCGGCGACTTCGGCCAGCGCGGCCTTCAGCTTCCGCGCCTCGCCGGCGAAAACCAGCGGCGGGTGGGTCTTCAGCCGCGCTTCCACAGCCTGAAGCGCCGCCGCGTCCGGGTAGACCGGAACCTGGCAGATCGGCTTGGAACGCCAGCTTTGCGGGGACCAGGATTGGGCCACGCGAGACCTCCTTTTTTGGGCTTTGGGGTATAGGGGAACAGACCGGCGTTTACCAGCGAGCGAGCGGGGAGTGGTGAACGGGACGGGCGGCGCCCGGCGCAATTTGTGGGGGCGGTTGGCGCTGAACGCCCCTATTTCATGGGGTTACGCTGTCGCAGAGGACCGAAGGCTGACCATGGTGAGTTGATAGATGACCTCACCCCGGCCTTGCCGTGATCCGCAGCTCGATGCGGCGGTTGCGCGGTTCGTTGACGTGGTCGCCGGTGGCGACCTTGAGGTTCGCTTCGCCGAAACCGTGCGCTTCGATCCGCGCCGCCGCGATGCCGCTGCGGGCCAGCGCATCGCCGACCAGCGCGGCGCGCTTCTGCGAGACGGCCAGGTTCTGCTCGGGGCTTCCGCTGGTATCGGTGTAACTGTTCACCTGCACCTGCGTGTGATCGTAACGGCGCAGCACCTGGGCCACGCTGCCAAGCACGCCCTGCCCGGAGGGACTAAGGCTTTCGCTTGCGAAGAGCCTGGTGTTGGGAAAAGTCAGAAGCATGTCGTCGCCCCGGCGCGCCACCGCGATGCCGCTGCCGCGCAAGCGTAGGCGCAAATCGCGCTCCAGCGCGTCCATGTAGCGGCCGACGCTGGCCTGCGTCAGCGGACCCGCTGGGACGATCTGCTGCGGCGGCGCAACGGGTGTCGATGGCTGCGGCGCGGGCTGCGCGATCGGCGGCGGCAGCTCCGCGGGCGGCGCGTTCTGACAGGCGGCAAGCGTCAAGGCGGACGCTGCGGCAAGGAAAAGGAAAGTGTGTTTCATCGCGTTCTCCTCGGTTCACCGCCGAAACGGAACGAAACATGCAATTGTTCGATCCGAGCGGCAAGGTCGCGCTTGTCACGGGCTCCTCGGCCAAACCATCGTCATCGACTGAGGAGCGACGATCGCATAGGCTTCGGCGCTTGTCGGGGAGAGCGCCATGATCCGTCCGTTGGTTCTTGCGATACCGCTGGTTCTGCTTGCCGCGTCGGCCACGGCCGGCGATGCCGACGATGTCGACTGCAATAATGCGATGACGCAGATGGACATGAATTTCTGCGCCGACAAGGATTATCAGGCGGCGGACAACAAGCTGAACGACGTCTATCGCAAGGTGATGAAGGCGCTGGACGACAAGGCCTATCAGGCCAAACTCAAGACCGCCGAAAAAGCCTGGATCCAGTATCGCGACGCGCAATGCACCTTCGAAGACGCACAGAACGAAGGCGGCAGCATCTATCCGATGGAGTATTCGGGATGCATCACGCGCCTGACCGACGCGCGCACGAAGGAGCTGCAGACTTATCTCGACTGCTGGAAGAACGCGGACAAATGCGGCGGTTAGAGAGCGGCGGAGTCAGGCCGCAAAACTCATGATGCTCGTGACGATGCCCGTGACGACGCCGAGCGCCGCCGCGGTTTCCTTCAGATTCTGCGCCGTGGCCGCCAGTGCGTCTGCTTCGTGCTTCAGCTTGTCGTTCGCCGCGGTGAGCACTTCGAGCATGTTCCTCACGCTCGGTGAATCGAGGATAGCAGCTTCATAGGCTCTTTCCGCCTGGAAGGCGGCATCGCCCGCTTGCCGCATGAGATTGTAGCGGGCCATGATCAAGGCGGGATCCTTAGGGTCTGCATTTCGGGCCTGCTGATAGAGGTCCTCTGCGGTTCCCTCGACCTGGAGCGATCCGCTGGCAGACTGCTGCAGAGGTTTGAGGTCATCCCTGCTCAAATTGGCCATGGCCGGTCATTTCCCTTTGCTTGCCGTCGCCGGCTGCGGCGACAGCGCCTTGTCCAGCGCCGATGCCTTGTCGGCCAGATCCTTCAGGCTGTCGAATACCGCCTTGTCTTGCCGCGACGGATCATCGACCGCGAGCGCAAGCTTGTGCAGGGCGATCGTGAAGGCCGCGACGGTGTCCGCAGGATCGGTTTTGGCCGCGTCTTCAAGTTTGTCGTTCGCTGCGGAGACGTCCGGTTCGAGGCGATCATACAATGCGAGCCGGTCCGCGCCGGAGGCGAGCACGCTCTTGTCATTCAGGATGCGCGACGCTTCGGACGCGAGTTCGCGGCAAAGCCTCGCCCGCTCCACGACGAGATAGACATGCCTGACCCGCATTGCCGTGGCAATGTTCACGGCCGCAGCCGGCCAGACACCATCGAACGCCAGAACCGCCTGCCGAACCGCCGAATAGCGCGCCTGATCGAGCCCGATATTGAACAGCGCGAAGAACAGGTTTGTCGCCGGAGCCACCGGCGCCGGGGCGTTCCCGGCCTTCGCCAGCGCGGCGACCGCGTCGGACGTCGCTTTGAGCTGCTTGTCGACGTCATCCACCGTTTCGCTTGCGACGATGCCCTGTAGACCCGCCAAGTAGGCGGTGAGCGCGCTCGAAATCTGTTCGAGCTTGATCGGTTCCTGAGGTGCTGCCGGAAGTTGCATCGCCGCGGTGTTCTTGCGCGCTTCCTGCGCTGACTTCAGGAGCGCCGCAGCCGCGTCGGCTTCAAGCTTGCGGAGCTTCTCCTCCCGCCGCTTCTCGATTTCGGCATTCTTCTTGTCGTTCTTCGCGCCCGGTTTCGGCTTCGTTTTCGAATCGTCCGGAACGGAAATGGCGGCCATCTCCTTTCCTTGCGATATCCTGCTCAGATCGCAACGCGGTATCGACCGGAGGTCCTTCAGCGCATCCGGCGGCGCGTTTTCCTGCTGCAGCTGCGCGTAAATCGCGCTGCCCACTTCGATGGCGTGTTGGTGGCAATTCCCCGTGCCTACGGCGTAGTCCAGCGGAAACCCATCGAATACGTTTTCACGGATGAAAGCGGATTCGGAGTCTTTCTCGATCGCCGTTTGATCGTTGGTGTAGTTGCCCGGCGCGTCCGCCAACGTCTTGCCCGCCGAAGCCAACGTCGTGACCTCGTCCTTGTCTACGGAAGCGCTACAAGCGCCGAGCAGCACGCCGCACACCGCGAGCGCAGCAAACCGAAACATCGTGCGTCCCTTCCAAGTCAGCCGACAGGACTCAACTTCCCGCTGCTACTATAACCGGAAAAATTGTGGATTGCTATGTATGGTTGTGATTACGCACGAACATGACGCCCGGGCCGAAACGAAAAGCAGGCAAGGCTTATGCAGCGACACCCAGCACCGCTTCCGCGCTCTTGAACGGCAGCTTCTGCGCTTCGGCGACGGCTTGGTAGGTCAGCGTGCCCTTGTAGATGTTGAGTCCCGCGCGCAGATGCGCATTCTGCCGCATCGCCTTCTCCGCGCCCTGATCGGCCAGCGCCAGGGTGAAAGGCAGCGTCGCATTGTTGAGCGCGAAGGTGGAGGTGCGCGCCACGGCGGCGGGCATGTTCGCCACGCAGTAATGCACAACGTCGTGCACGCGGTAGGTGGGATCGGCGTGGGTGGTGGCGTGGGAGGTCTCGGCGCAGCCGCCCTGGTCGATGGCGACGTCGACGATCACCGAACCCTTCTTCATCTGCTTGACCAGCTTCTCGCTGATGAGCTTGGGCGCGGCGGCCCCCGGCACCAGCACGCCGCCGATGACGAGGTCGGCGGACACCACATGCTCCTCGATGGAATCGATGGTGGAAAACACGGTGTGGAGCTGAGCGCCGAATTGCAGGTCGAGTTCGTAGAGCCGGTGCAACGAGACATCCAGCACCATGACGTGCGCTTCCATGCCCATCGCCATGCGCGCGGCGTTGGTGCCGACCACGCCGCCGCCGAGGATCACGACTTTCGCCGACGGCACGCCCGGCACGCCGCCGAGCAGCATGCCGCGTCCGCCTTGCGCGATCTCCAGGCAATGCGCGCCGGCCTGGATCGACATGCGTCCCGCCACTTCGCTCATCGGCGCCAGCAGCGGCAGGCCGCCGCGCGCGTCGGTGACGGTCTCGTAGGCGATGGCTATGGCGCCGGAGGCGAGCAGGCCTTTGGTTTGCTGCTGATCGGGCGCCAGATGCAGATAAGTGAACAAAGTCTGGCCCGGCTTCAGCCGCGCGATCTCGACCGGCTGCGGTTCCTTCACCTTCACGATCATGTCGGCGAGGGCGAACACCTCGTCCGCGTTCGGCAGGATCTTCGCTCCGGCGCGCGCATACATCTCGTCGGTCAGGCCGATGGCGTCGCCCGCTTTGGTCTCGACGAAGACTTCGTGCCCGCGCGCGGCCAGCTCGCGAACGGCGGCTGGCGTAAGGCCTACGCGGTATTCGTGATTTTTGATTTCCTTCGGTGTGCCGACGCGCATCGCAATCTCTCGGCGAGAACAAAGGTCAAGCTAGCAGAGGAAGAAAGGCGGTCAAGAAGATCGTGCGCGTTGCGCAAAGACAAGGTGTGGACGCCATGTGCTTGCGTCGCGCGCGCTGGCTTGGACCGATTGTTTCGGGAATCAAAAAAGCGGCCCGGCCGATGGATTCGAATGTGACCTTTACGGACAGCCCGGAGCGCCAGGACAGCCATGGTGTTGGCCAGACCCAGTGCCGCTTCAGCAACCGTCGCTTTCAAGCTAAGGGAGCACCTCGGCGCGTAGACCGGGGTCACCCCTTAAAAAGCCGCGAAAAGACAACGCTATTTGCCGTGACCGCAGCCGCCGGTCTGTGAACCGCCGGAGTGGTACTGGGAGCTGTACTGGCTGCCGATGGGGCCGCCGCCACCGCCTGAACCCATGTACTGGGTGGCTCCAGACGGGGGCTGACCCGGACAGTTGCTGTTGCTCGACGAGCTTCTGTTGCTACTGCTATTGCTACTGCTGCTGCTGCTGTTGCTGCTGCTACTAGTGGTACCACTTCCGCTAGTGCCGTGGCCCGTTCGGGAACCATGTGCCGCGATAGCGGGCACCGTGCCGAGCATGGCCGCACCGGTCAAAGCCGCCGCGGCAACCGTCACTAATAAGAAACGCCTCATCCTAACCTCCCCCGCCGGTCCCTTAGAGCCGGCATCAATGCACGCCCGATGCGTGCCGGTTACTCACGAAAGAACAAATCCAAAGAGCTGCCCCGGCGCGTACACCGAGGTACTCCACCAAAAAGCCACAAAAATATAGCGGTTAATGGTGATGACCGCCATCGCCATGATGTCCGCCTCCACCGCCACCGCCGCCGTGACCACCGCTGCCGCCATAGCCACCGTGGCCGCATTCTTGATTTCTTTCGGAGCGCCGACACGCATCGCAATTCCTCGGCAGGAACGAAGGTCAAGCTGGTAGAGGAAGAAAAGTGGTCAAGAAGGTTGTGTGAATTGCGCAAAGACAAGGTGTGGACGCCATGTGCTTGCGTCGCGCGCTTGCTTGGACCGATTGTTTCGGGAATCAAAAAAGCGGCCCGGCGCCGAAGCGCCGAGCCGATGGATTCAAGATGCGACCTTGCGGCTACGGGCTAGGGACAGCCCGGATGGCCAGGGCAGCCACTGGGACCGCTACCGCCGTTGCCGGTCTGCGAACCGCCGGGGTGGTACTGGGAACTGTACTGGCTGCCGATGGGTCCGCCGCCACTGCCTGAACCCATGTACTGGGTGGCGCCAGGCGGAGGCGTACTGCCGCCCGACGAGCCGCCACTACTGTTGCCGCTGCTGCCATGCGAACCGCCGGGGTTGGACTGGCTGCCGATAGGGCTGTTGTTGCCGCCGTGCCTCATGTACTGCGTGGCTGCGGGCGGAGGCTGAGATGAACTGTTGGCCGACGAGCCGCCTTGGCCGCCGCTATGCTGACCGCCCGACCCGTTGATCTGACTTCTTCCGCTCGGGGGCGGGTTGTTGCTGTTATTGTTATTGTTATTGCTATTGTTGTTGTTGTTGTTGCTGCCGTTCGATCCACCTTGGCCGCCGTTTAACCCAAAGCCCGGAAATGTGAACCCACCATGCTGGTGCTGGTTCGAACCATTTCCGTTGCCGCCATGGTCGTTGCCGCGCCAGTTGCCGCGCTCATTGTCGTGCTGGCGGTGCCATTGGCGAATCCAATCGTCTCCGCCGCCGTTGCCCTGCCAGTTGTAGCTATGGTCGCGGCCGTTCCAGTAACCGTGGTCGCGGTTGTAGTCGCGCTGCCATTCTTGGCGCCACTCGTCGCGCATCCTGAAGCCGTGATTCTCGTAATATTCGAAGCCCAGCGGCGGACCATAGTGATCAACGCAGATCGACGGCGGACGCGGACCGCGCCATTGATCGCGCCACCAGTTGCCCTGGATCCAATACCAGTACTCTCCACCGCTGCGGCGGAAGTACAATGGTCCATTGTACCAATCGCCGCGGAAATAGACCGGGCAATAGTAGAGCGGATAATCCCAGAACCCGTCGGGACAGCCCCGGTCGTCGCAGTATCCTCCATTGTCATAGGAGAAACTGATTCCGCCCGATCCAAAACCGATGGAAAAACCCTGTGCTATAGCGGGTGCTGCTCCAAGCAGCGCCGCACTGACGATTGCCGCTGCGGCAACCGTCGTCTTCAAAAAGGCTTTCATCGTAAGCTTCGCTCCCTTTTCGACTTGATTGCCCGTTCCTGTGCGCACGGTGCGCAGTCGTCTTGTGACAGATAATCCACGAGGTGGTTCTGGCGTACAAGCGCCGGAGCCGCACACCCGCGTTGCGAAGAGATTCTTAGCTAATGGCGGTGCCCACCGTCGCCACGGCCATGGCCGCCGTCGCCGCGGCCACCGGACCAACCATGTCCGCCGCCTCCGCCACCAGACCAACTATGTCCGCCACCGCCGATGCCCGACCAGCTATGGCCGCCACCGCCACCGGACCAGCCATGGCCGCCACTACCGCCCGACCAATTGTCGTGGCCGCCGCCGGACCAGTTGCTGTGGCCTGCGTCCTGCCAATTATGTCCGCCGCCCGACCACTGGCCGCCGCCGGAGTTATAGGAACGGTTGCGGTCATAGCCGCCACCGCCCGACCAATTATGTCCGCCGCCCGCGCCGCCGGAGTTATAGGAGCGGTTGCGGTCATAGCCGCCGCGGTTCCCGTTGCTTCCGCGTCCCCAGCCGCCGCGGTCCTCCCAGCGGATTTCAGGCCGCGCGCCGCGCCATTCGTCGTGGCGCCAGCCGCCATTGAGCCAGAAGAGACGCTCGCCGCCGTACCAGCGGTAATAGATCGGCCCGCGATACCAGTAGTCGTCGTAATACACGGGCTCGAAATACACGGGATAATCGCAATAATCCGGCGGCAAGCCCCAAGGCGGCGGCTCGTCGTAATAGTCGTAATAGGCGCACGGGTCGCTGAACGTCACGTACCCGGGACCGCCGAACCCGAACGATATGCCGACGTTGACTTCCGCGGACGCTGGCGCGGCGAAAAACGCCGTCGCGCCGGCGAACATCAACGCACTCAGCGCCGCTTTGCCAAAGCGCTTCATCTGGTTCAGGTCCTTTCGAAGGCCAGGCGCGGTTCAGTGATGATGTCCGCCGCCATGGAATCCACCGCCGTGGAATCCACCACCGCCGTGGAATCCACCACCGCCGTGGAATCCGCCGCCGCCATGGAATCCGCCACCGCCGCCGCCGCCGCCGCCATAGAAACGACCGCCGCCGTGGTAGCCGCTACCGCCATGCCAGCCGCCGTGCATCCAGAACTCGCGGTGGCCGCCATAGTAACGGCTGCGCAGCGGCCCGTTGTACCAGAGGCCATCGAAGAAGATCGGCGGGCCGTCATAGTAGTCGTATTGATCGCAATAATACGGATTGTAGTAGCGACTGTAGGGATTGCAGACCGCGTAGGACGGCGGCGGGCCGTAGTAACCCGGTCCGACGCCGATTCCGAACGACACCTGGGCAGAAGCTGGTGTGGCGACGCTGAACGCCGTACCGGCCAGCAGCAACGCACCGAGTGCGAGCTTGGCGACGTTTTTCATGGTTCTATCTCCTTATTTCGCCAAATCATCTTGTTGGCCGGAATCTGGAACACGGCGGCTGAACCGCACATGAACGGTATTGTCAGGTTCGCAACTGATTCAGGCCGAACGGCCTCTGCCTTCAATCGGCCACAATCCGACCTGCGCGTCGTTGCCCCCGGCGCGACTGTGCTACAAACACAGGCATGAAAACCTTCTACTCGCCCGTCCATCTCGGCCACGACCCACTGGCGCAATTCGAAGGCGGCCAGCTTCTGCCCGCTGTGGAAATTCCCATCCGCGCCGAGCGCGTCAAGGCCGAAGTGGAAGCGCGCAAGATCGGACCGGTTCTGGCGCCTACGGCGTTCGATGATGCGCCGATCCTGCGCGCGCACGATGCCGGGCTGGTGAGTTTCCTCGGCGTGGCGCATGCCGAATGGCGCAAGCGTTACGGCGAGAACGCCCCGGCCGCCCTGCCCTCCGCCTGGCCGGCCCACAGCCTGCAGGACGGGCGCGACGGCGACATCGAAGCCAAGCTCGGCAGCTATGCGTTCAGCGCCGATACGCCGATCATGCGTGGCACTTGGGCGGCCGCGCGCGAGGCCGTCAACGTGGCGCTGTCGGCGGCGAGCGCGATCCGCGCGGGCGAACGGGCCGCCTTCGCGCTGACGCGCCCGCCGGGCCATCACGCCGCGGGCGACGTGTTCGGCGGCTTCTGTTATCTCAACAACATCGCCATCGCCGCGCAGTGGCTCGCCGATGCCGGCTTGCGCCCCGCGATCCTCGACGTCGACTATCATCACGGCAACGGCACACAATCGATCTTTTATGGGCGCCGCGACGTGTTCTTCTGCTCGCTGCACGCCGATCCGCGTTTCGCCTATCCGCATTTCATGGGCTTCGCCGACGAACGCGGCGAAGGCGCCGGCGAGGGCTTCAACCTCAATCTGCCGCTGCCTGCCAACACAGATTGGGAGCATTACGAGCAAGCGTTGGCGCGCGGCCTTGCGGCGGTGGAAGCATTCGGGCCCGACGTGCTGCTGGTTTCCCTCGGCCTCGACACCTATATCCACGATCCCATCGCGTCGTTCCGTCTGAAGGGCGCCGATTATCTACGCCTGGGCGAAAAAATCGCCGCGCTGAAGCGTCCGACCCTGTTCGTCTTCGAAGGCGGCTACGCGCTGGAAGCGCTGGGCGAAATCACCGCGAACGTGTTGGAGGGGTTTGCCAGCAAACGGCTCTAAACCCCTTGACGCCCCTCGCCAGCCTGACTATATGCCCAGCACGGCGTTGGCACTCTGCCAGGCAGAGTGCTGCCAGTAAAAATAACTCAATTGTATCAATGCTCTAGGAGGCGAAACAAGCCATGAAATTCCGTCCGCTAGGCGACCGCGTGGTCGTCCGCCGCGTCAAGGAGGATCAGAAGACCCCCGGCGGCATCATCATTCCCGATACCGCGCAGGAGAAGCCGCAAGAAGGCGAAATCATTTCCGTCGGCCCGGGCGCCCTCGACGACAACGGCAAGCGCGTCGTTCCCGAGGTGAAGGCCGGCGATCACGTGCTGTTCGGCAAATGGTCGGGCACCGAAGTGAAGCTCGACGGCCAGGAGCTCCTGATCATGAAGGAGTCCGACATCATGGGCGTCATCGAGAGCAAGAAGCCCGCGAAGAAGGCTGCTTGAAGAGCGAATAGTGAGTAGCGAATAGCGAATAGGGACTAACCACTCGCTACTCGCCATTCGACTTTCGCAACCAGATCAACGAATTCGTTATTCAGGAGAAAAACAACATGGCTGCCAAAGACGTGAAATTCGGCGCCGACGCGCGCGAGAAACTGCTGCGCGGTGTCGACATCCTCGCCGATGCGGTGAAGGTGACGCTCGGTCCCAAGGGCCGCAACGTCGTGATCGAGAAGAGCTTCGGCGCGCCGCGCAGCACCAAGGACGGCGTGACCGTGGCGAAGGAGATCGAGCTTCACGACAGGTTCGAGAACATGGGCGCGCAGATGGTGCGCGAAGTCGCCAGCAAGACCAGCGATGCGGCCGGCGACGGCACCACCACCGCGACGGTCTTGGCTCAGGCGATCGTGCGCGAAGGCGCCAAATCCGTCGCCGCCGGCATGAACCCGATGGATCTGAAGCGCGGCATCGAGAAGGCGGTGGAAGCCGTTGTCGCCGATCTCAAGAAGCGCTCCAAGAAGGTCAAGTCGAACGATGAAATAGGCCAGGTCGGCACGATCTCCGCGAACGGCGACAAGACCGTCGGCCAGATGATCGCCGAAGCGATGGCCAAGGTCGGCAACGAGGGCGTCATCACGGTGGAGGAGGCGAAGGACGTCAACACCGAACTCGAAGTCGTCGAAGGAATGCAGTTCGACCGCGGCTACATCTCGCCCTACTTCATCACCAATGCGGACAAGATGATGGCCGATCTGGAGGAGCCTTACATCCTCATCCACGAGAAGAAGCTCGGCTCGCTGAAGGACCTGCTGCCGCTTCTCGAAGCGATCGTTCAGAGCAGCCGTCCGCTCCTCATCATCGCGGAAGAAGTCGAAGGCGAAGCGCTGGCGACCCTGGTCGTCAACAAGCTGCGCGGCGGGCTGAAGGTTGCCGCCGTGAAGGCGCCGGGCTTCGGCGACCGCCGCAAGGCCATGCTGGAAGACATCGCCATCGTCACCGGCGGCCAGGTCATCAGCGAAGACCTCGGCATCAAGCTCGAGAACGTGAAGCTCAACATGCTGGGCACCGCCAAGAAAGTGAGCGTCACCAAGGACGACACCACCATCATCGACGGCGCCGGCAAGAAGGCCGACATCCAGGCGCGCGTCGCCCAGATCAAGACGCAGGTCGAGGAGACCACCTCGGACTACGACAAGGAGAAGCTGCAGGAGCGTCTGGCGAAACTCGCCGGCGGCGTGGCCGTCATCCGCGTCGGCGGCGCCACGGAAGTGGAAGTGAAGGAGAAGAAGGATCGCGTCGACGACGCGCTCAACGCCACGAAGGCGGCGGTGGAGGAAGGCATCCTCCCCGGCGGCGGCGCGGCGCTGCTTTACGCCACCAAGGCGCTGGCGAACCTCGTCGGCGACAACGACGACCAGAACGTCGGCATCGCCATCATCCGCAAGGCAATCCAGTCGCCGATCCGCCAGATCGTCGAGAACTCGGGCGTGGAAGCCTCCATCGTGGTCGGCAAGCTGATGGAGCAGAAGTCGAACACCTACGGCTTCGACGCGCAGACCGAGCAGTATGTCGATCTTGTGGAAGCCGGCATCGTCGACCCGACCAAGGTGGTGCGCATCGCGCTGCAGGATGCGGCCTCGGTTGCCGCGCTGCTGATCACGACGGAGGCGATGGTCGCCGACCGTCCGAAGAAGGAGTCCGGCCCGGCGATGCCTGGCGGCGGCGGCATGGGCGGCATGGGCGATATGGATTACTGATTTCGCGACAGCGAAATCAGCCCGGCGAAGCTCCGCAGGAGCGAAGCCTGGGTTGATCCAAGCCCAATCAAAATACGAAAAGGCCCGGGAGCAATCCCGGGCCTTTTTATTTAGGCCGGCCTCGATGCTGAAACTACTTCGCCGCCGTGTCCGCAAGGCTCCACGTCACCCGCGCGGTCCATGGGGTGTCGGTGAGGACGCCGTCCTTGATCGCCGGGCGGTAATGCCATTTCGCCACGCAGTCCACCGCGGCATCGTCGAGCCGATCCGAGCCGCTGGACTGCGCCACAGTCACGCCCGTCACGGTGCCATCGGCGTGGACCTGAAGGGTAAGGTCGGTGGTTCCTTCCTGGCCGAACAAGCGCGCCCAGAAAGGATAGTCGTCGTGGCAATCCTCGGGCTGCGAGGGCGACGGCGGCTGCGAGATCTTCTGCAGCACAGCCACCCGCTCCTTGACGATCTTGACCGGCACCGGCTCGGCGGCATGACCCGTCAGCATGATCCCCATATGGAAGACGAACAGCAGCGAGGAGGCGGTGGCAAGCACACCCGCCGTCAGCCACGCATAAAGGTTGTGGCGAAAGCGCTCGTTGAAGAAAAGCCCCGAAGAAACGACGAAAACCAGAAATTCGATGACAATCATACCCAACCCGATGCTGCAGCCGCGCGTGGCGCCATACTAGCGCGGCCTATAGGGCAAAAAAACGGCGTCCCGGAGAAGCGCGGCATCGACGCAGCGCTTAGCGCATGCTCGAAACGATCTATAATTTATGGTCGTGATCGGAAGCCTTCTTCGCCTCCTTGAGAAACGGCTCCACAGTCCCCTTGAGCTTGATCGTCATCGGGTTGCCGTGGCGGTCCACGCTCTTTCCGGCGACGACGCGGATCCAGCCTTCGCTGACGCAGTATTCCTCGACGTTCGTCTTCTCCACACCGCTGAGAAGTATGCCCACGCCGCGCTCCAGAAGCGCTTCATCGTAATAGGGGCTCTTCGGGTTGACGCAGAGGCGGTCTGGCAGCGTGTCGGGCATCATGAAAGACCTCTTTAGGAACGGGGCTTTCTTAAGCGATTACACGGCCGCGTCCAACCCATTCTCGCGTTTCCGGGCTTGATCGGCCGCGCATTTGGGCGTCCATTTCCTTGCCACCCCATCACGGAGCCCCCATGTCTTTCTCGATGTACGACGCCTCCATCCCGCCGATGATCCGGATGCTTCAGAACCTGTCGAAGATTATCGACAAGGCCACAGCACAGACCGTGGCCGCCGATCTCGCCGCGCTGCTTGAAGCGCGGCTGGCGCCGGACATGCTGCCATTTGCGCGCCAGATTCAGATCGCAAGCGACGCCGCAAAGGGCTGCGCGGCGCGGTTGGCGGGCCAGGAGCCGCCGAGCTTTCCCGACACCGAAACGACCTTCCCAGAGTTGCAGACGCGCATCGCTAAGACGATCGCGTTCCTTGAGAGCGTGAGCGCGGAGAAGCTTGCCGGGTCCGAGACCCGCGCGATCACGATCAAGACGTCGCACCGCACGCTCGAATTCTCCGGGCGCGATTTTCTCACCAGGCACGCACTGCCCAATTTCTATTTCCACGTGACGACGGCCTACGACCTGTTGCGCCACAAGGGCATCCAGATCGGCAAGATGGATTATCTCGGCGGCTGACGGCGCGGGCTCATCGGCTGACGAAGCCGCCATCATCTAATTGTGGCTCGCAACAAGGCCCGGAGGGCCCACAGCGACAGCGTGTGGACGCCGGGTCTTGTTGCCGGCCGTCCATTTACCCCGTCACAAACCGCGACTATTATGACGCCTGCGCGCGGGGAATCGGTGCGCGCAACCGCATGATGGAGGATCAAACCATGCGAATGAAAGCGCTTCTTGGGGGCGCCGGCTTTGCCGCGCTTTTGTTACTGGGCAGCCCGCTGGCTCAGGCCCAGCCTTGGGGCGGGGGCGGCGACTGCCGCGACCGTATCGAGCACGCCCAACGGCACCTCGATCGCGTTATCGACCGTTTCGGCCCTCACAGCGACATGGCACGTGAAGCCCGCGACGAACTCGAGCGTGTGCGCAGCTGGTGCTGGCGCCACGAACACGATCGGTGGCACGACCACGACTGGCACGACCACGATCATTGGCATTGAGAGTCGTGCGCGTACGCGAAAGGGCCCGGGAGCAATCCCGGGGGTAAAGAGAAAGAACGAGAACTTTACACCCTCGGACCAAGAAATTGGTTCGGGGGTGTATATTTTTGTGAAAATTGAAGGTTCAGGCAGAGTACCGGCTATGGTGACCGATGCGCTCGTCAAAGGTAATTTCGTCTTCAACCGCTTGTTCAATGAGTTGGAGCCACAGCCATTTCAGTGCTTCGCGCACCTCCGCTGAACGTCGCAATAGCTCGAGATTTGAGTGTGATGTGTGCTCTAACGCACTCGTAACCTTGTCTACTTTATCATAGGCGTGACCGGTTGCTTGTATCGCCACCCATGTTCGCACGTTTCTCTTTTGTAGGAGGCGTTTGGATGCCTGTAGTCGAATAGTTTGTACAACTGTCGCAATCGTACCAACGACAACAGCGCTGGTGCCAATAATAGTGATGATTCGGTCTATCGAGCCAAAGAAAGTAAGCATTCGGGTTCACTCGCGGACTAATGCCGGGGTTATCGAGCACCGCAGGTGCGGTTCCAATATATTGTGCCGCAGATTAGGAAGCCGATGCAATTGCGTGGAAATGTCTAGCAATCCCGACCACTTAGGCATGACTCTCATTGTGCAATAAAATACCTGCCTTCTAATCACATTCTTCTTTGCACAGGAGCACATCGCGCATGTTGTGCACGCCGTATGACTACGGGGTGAACCGATACACCCCCGAACCAATTTCTTGGTCCGAGGGTGTCAAGTTCTCGTTCCTTCTCTTAACCCCCGGGAGCAATCCCGGGCCTTTTTTTCGCTATCCGTGCGCCCCGGAGCCTTGCTCATCACTTCAACCGGTTGAAATCGCCGGATTGGGCGCTCCGGCCGGCGCAGGCGCACGCCGTTCTGCCGCAGGAACCCGCAATAACTTGACTTTCTGTCAGTGGCTGGAAGATTGTCCGGCCGCGTTTCATTCCAGGAGATTCCCCGTGTCCGCGCCCGCATCCGCACCGCAGATCGTCGTCACCTTGCCGGACGGCAAGACGATGACGTTTCCGCGCGGCGTGACCGGCGCCGAGATCGCCGCCGCCATCGGCCCCGGTCTCGCCAAGGCGGCGCTGATCCTGGAAGTGGACGGCGAGGAATGGGACCTGTTCCGCCCGATCGAGCGCGACGCCGGCGTCCGCATCGTCACCAAGAAGGACGACAAGGCGCTGGAGCTGATCCGCCACGACGCGGCGCATATTCTCGCCATGGCGGTGCAGGCGCTTTACCCCGGCACCCAGGTAACCATCGGCCCGGCGATCGACGACGGCTTCTATTACGACTTCGCCCGCGACACCCCGTTCACGCCCGACGATCTGCCGAAGATCGAAGCCAAGATGCATGAGATCGTGAAGGCGGACCTGCCGACCCGCCGCGAAGTGTGGCCGCGCGACAAGGCTGTGGCGCATTTCAAGTCCATCGGCGAGACCTATAAGGCCGAACTGATCGCCGCCATTCCCGAAGGCGAAGACGTCTCGATCTATTGGCACGGCGATTGGCACGACCTCTGCCGCGGACCGCATTTTGCCTCAACCGGCAAGATCGGCGACGCCTTCAAGCTGACCAAGATCGCCGGCGCTTATTGGCGGGGCGATTCCAACAACGCGCAGCTTCAGCGCATCTACGGCACCGCCTGGCGCGACCAGAAGGAACTCGACGCTTATCTGACGCGCCTCGAGGAAGCCGAAAAGCGCGACCACCGCCGCATCGGCAAGGAGATGGAGCTTTTCACCTTCGCGCCCGATGTCGGCGCCGGCCTGCCGCTGTGGATGCCCAACGGCATGGTGATCCGCCAGGAACTGGAATTCCTGGCGCTGCAGGAAGAGCGCAGGGACGGCTATTTCCGCGTGGCGACACCGCACATCACCAAGGAAGCGCTTTATCTGCGCTCGCGCCACCTGCCCTACTACAAGGACGACATGTATTCGCCGCTCGATATCGACGGCGAGAATTATTACCTGCGGCCGATGAACTGCCCGCACCATCATATGATCTATCTGGCGACGCGCCATTCCTATCGCGAGCTGCCGATCCGGCTGGCGGAATACGGCCAGGACTACCGCTACGAAGCGTCGGGCGGATTGTCGGGCCTGATGCGCGTGCGCGGCTTCTGCATGAACGACGCGCACATCTATTGCCGCACCGATCAGGCGAAGGACGAATTCCTCAACGTGATGCGCCTGCACGCCCGCTATTACGATCTGATGAACATCAAAGACTACCACATGCGCCTCTCGCTGCCCGACCTCGCCAAACTGGAGAAATATGTCGATCAGCCGGAGAAGTGGCTGGCGGCGCTCGACATCATCCGCCAGGCGATGAAGGAGTCCGGCTTTCCTTATGTGGAAGCCAAGGGCGAGGCCGCCTTCTACGGCCCCAAAGTCGATTTCATGATCAAGAGCGTGATCGGAACGGAATACGCGATCTCGACCAACCAGCTCGACTTCCTGGCCACCCAGACCTTCGGCCTGACCTATATCGGCGAAGACGGCGGGGAACACCCGGTCTACGTCATCCACCGCGCGCCGCTCGGCACCCATGAGCGCTTCACGGCGTTCCTCATCGAGCATTATGCCGGCGCCTTCCCGACCTGGCTGGCGCCCATCCAGGCCCGCATCATCCCGATCAGCGAAAAGGCCAACGACTACGCCGAGACCGTGCGTCGGAAGCTGTTCGAGGTGCCGGTCGTCAACGGCACGGCGGGCCTCAGGGTCGACATCGACGTCACCGCCGAACGCATGCAGAGGAAGATCCGCGACGCCCAGTTGCAGAAAATTCCCTACATGCTCGTGGTGGGCGAGCGCGAGGCGGCCGAGGGCAAGGTGGCCGTCCGCCTGCGCTCCGGCAAGGATTTGGGCCCCATGCCGCTCGAATCGTTCGTCGCACGGGTCAAGGGCGAGGCGGAATCACGCAAAGATGTGGCGGAATAGCCCTTGCGAAGTGTGCCGTTATTCCTATTCTTAGGCCGTTCAGCGGCCCTGCGCGGCCCGCTCTGGAGGATTTGCCCTGCGCCCATAAGCCGAAACATTTTTCGCGAGGCAGGATAATCCTCGCGAGACATGCGGTCGCGTGTAAGCCAAGCAAGAGGAGAGAGTCATAGTTCCAAGACGTTTCGCATCGCAGGCGCCCGCGCCAGCCAAGGACGGCCCGCGCGTCAATGAGGAGATCTTCTCCCGCACAATCCTTTTGATCGGCGACGACGGCCACAAATACGGCGAAATCGGCACCGAGGAAGCCCGCGCCATCGCGGAAGAGAAAGGCTTCGATCTGGTCGAAGTGTCGCCCGACGCCAAGCCGCCCGTGGTCAAGCTGATGGACTACGGCAAATACAAATACGAACAACAGAAAAAGGCCGCCGAGGCGCGCAAGAAGCAGAAGGTCATCGAGATCAAGGAGATCAAGATGCGCCCGACCATCGACGACCACGATTACGACGTGAAGATGCGCTCCATGCGCCGCTTCTTCGACGAAGGCGACAAGGTGAAGGTCACGCTGCGCTTCCGCGGCCGCGAAATGGCGCACCAGCATCTGGGCATCGCACTGCTCAACCGCATCCAGAAGGACACCGAAACCTTCGCCAAGATGGAACAGTGGCCCAAGATCGAAGGCCGCCAGATGATGATGGTGCTGGCGCCGAGGTAAAGCCGCCCACTCCGGCTCACTTCGCTTCGCTCGTTCGCCACCTCCCCCGCTTCGCGAGGGCGGAAAGTAAGGGTGCCCTGTTTCTGCCCCCGCGCAGCGGCCGCCTTCGCTGAAGCTACGGCGGGCCAAGTGAGTCCCACTTGCCGCGGCGAAGCCTTGGCGTAGCCGGGGGGAAGTGCCGAGCGTAGCGAGGCGAAGGGCGCGCGCGCGCAAAACAAAACCCTCATGCCGCGGCGTGAGGGTTTTGTTTTTCTAAGCGAACGAAACTCGTCTTACAGGAAGCGCGACGCGGCGTGGAACGCCGTATTGCCGATGTCCTGCAGCGGACCCAAGGGCTGCACCGTGTCGTGCATGTCCTCGATGCGCGGACGGCCCGACATCAGCTTGTAGGCGACATGTCCGTCCTGCATCAGCAGAACGACTTCGGCCTGCCAGCCGGTATCCAAAGTCTCGCGTTCGAAGCCGAGCATATCGAGGAAGATGTTGCCCAGGCGGCGCGACTCGACGTGCTGCGGATGGAACACGAAGGCGGAACAGCGATCTTGCGCCTCGATGCAGGCTTGCACCGGTGCCGCCAGATGGTCGAACGTCATGCTGTTGCGCGGCATGAAGCGTTCGATGACGCCGAGATAGGAGAGGATTTCGACATTCGGGGTGGTCGCCGTGTCGAAGCCAAACTTCGGCAAATCCGCCAGGCGCGTTTGACCCGGAACGATATCCGTGTAGGCGGCCGTGACCTGCTGATAGGTTTGGAAGTTCGTGGTTGACGACACCTGGGAGTCGTGCGGCAAAAGCCCAAGCCCTCCGCAACCAACGAGCGACAGCATAAACGTTGCGCTGACGATTATTTTCGCTGTGCGGCGAGGTCCGCCGTCTGCCCCATCTTGCATCTGCCCCAACCCACCCGAACGCGTTTACGCTTTCTTTTCCTTGAGGCTAACGAATTTTACGCAATTTGAAAAGGACCGCGGACGTTTTTGGAACGTCTCTATCGTCACATGGTTACCGGACCCGGGCGCAGGCCTCGGCAATCGCAGAAAAATCGCCATTGGCGCCGGTCAACACCACAGCGACGGCCTTGTCTCTGGCAGCGTATTTGCCGGAAATCAGCGCCGCAAGCCCTGCCGCACCGCTCGATTCAACAAGCAATTTGAGCGTTTGCGCGCCATAAGCGACGGCGTTCACCAGTTCTGCGTCGCTGACGGCCAATGTGTCAGCGAGATGACGTTTTGCAATTGCGAACGGAATCTTGCCCGGAATCGGCGCCATGAGGCCGTCCGCAATCGAGGGCGCGCCTCCCGGTGCCGCGGTGCGCGTACCGGCTGCTAACGATCTTTTCATGCCGTCGTAATTCTCGGGTTCGACGCTGACGACCCGGGTCGCGGGACTCAAGACGGAAAGCGCCAGCGCGATGCCGCTGACCAGACCTCCGCCACTGCACGGCACCAAGACGGCGTCGAGCGCCACGCCGCGCAAGGCCGCATCATGCGCGATCTCCAGTCCCACCGTGCCCTGCCCCGCCACGATGTCCGGATCGTCGAAGGGGCGGATCAAAGTCGCGCCGCGTTCTTCGCTGAGCGCGAGCGCGATCGCCTCGCGGTCGTCTGTGGCGCGATCGTAGAAGACGATCTCGGCGCCGTACGCCTTGGTGCCCTCCAGCTTGGCGCGCGGCGCATCCTTCGGCATGACGATCAGCGCCGGCACGGCGAACAACGCGGCGGCGGCGGCTACGCCTTGGGCGTGATTGCCGGAGGAGAACGCCACCACGCCTTTGCCGCGGTCGGCAGGCGGGATCTTGCTGATGCGGTTGAACGCACCGCGGAACTTGAAGGAGCCGGTCCGCTGCAAGGTCTCGAGCTTCAGCAACACCCGCGCACCGAGTTCCCGGTTAAGGTCGGCGTTTTCCACCAAAGGGGTCTTGAAGGCGAAAGCCGCAATCCGCGCGGCGGCAGCTTCCACATCGGCGAAGGCGGGCAGATTGACGGCCATGCTATAACCCCTGCGCGTGGAGTCTAATCTATCCGAAATGACGATGCCGAAGCTGAGAGATTTGTGCGCCGCCGTTGCCCTGCTGTTGTGGGCGATGCCGGCCACTGCCGCCCCCAATGTGCTGGCCACCATCAAGCCGGTCCATTCGCTGGTCGCCGCGGTGATGCAAGGCGTGGGGGAGCCGGAGCTTCTGATCGGCGGCGCCCTGTCCGTGCATTCCTACGCCCTCAAACCGTCGGACGCCCGCAAGATCGAGCGCGCGGCCGCGATCTTCGAGATCGGGCCGGACATGGAAACCTATCTCACGGCCCCGCTTGCGGCGCTTGGCGCCCACGGCGAGGTCGTCGCGCTGGAGCGCGCCCCGGGCGCGCATCTGCTTCCGGCCAGGCGCGGAGGGCTTTGGGAAGATACCGACGAACACGACCACGGGCCGGCCGATCCGCATCTGTGGCTCGATCCGCAGAACGCCATCGCCATGACGGCCGCCATCGCCGCGACGCTCGTCAAGCTCGATCCGGCGCACGCCGCGGCCTACCGCACGAACGGCGCACGCGAGATTGCCGCACTCAAGGCTCTCGACAAGGAACTGGCGGCGAAGCTCGCGCCCGCGCGGGGCCGGCCTTATATCGTCTTCCACGACGCCTATCATTATTTCGAAGCCCGTTACGGGCTGACGCCGGCGGGAGCCGTAACGGTGGCCCCCGACCGTCCCGTAGGCCCGCGCCGCATCGAAATCCTGCGCAATGTGATCCTTCAGGGCCATGTCGCCTGCATTTTCCGAGAGCCGGAATTTCCCCCCAAGCTGATCGAAACGTTGAGCGAAGGCACGCGTATGCGCACGGGCGTTCTCGACGAAGTCGGCGCCGATTTGTCACCCGGGCCGGCGCTTTATCCCGAACTGCTGCGCGCATTGGCGCAGTCCCTGACAGAATGCCTCGGACAAGGTGCCGCGGCAGCCAAAAGCCGTTAGCGCCTGCGAACGCGGGCAGCTATGGTCGCTGACGTTGTGCCCACCATCTGTTCCAAGCGCAAAGGCTGGCTCTGATACGCCGATGAGGAATGTCTCGCTCGGCATTACGCTGAAGATCGCGCAGACGCTCGCCTTCTCGCTGATGTACGCCGCGATCAAGCTGGCCGGCCCGGTTCCCGTGGGGGAAGTCGTTTTCTTCCGCGGCTTTTTCGCCCTCGTCCCGCTGTTCATCTGGACCGCCTTCACGGTGGGGCCCGCGGCCGCGATCAGAACGCAGCGTCCCGTCTATCACGTCGTCCGTTCGGTGGTGGGCGTCTCTTCGATGTTTGCCGGCTTCACCGCGCTCCAGCTCTTGCCGCTGGCGACGGTGACGGCGTTCAGCTTCATGCAGCCGATCTTCGCCGTGGTGCTGGCGGCGCTGTTCCTCAGCGAACATATCGGCAAATATCGCTGGACTGCGGTCGTCGTCGGCTTCGCGGGCGTCTTGATGATGATCGAACCGCATGGCGGGCTTGCATCGCTTCTGGGCCTGCACGTGTCGCGCGGCGTGGGTTATGCGCTGTTGTTTTCGTTGCTTTCGGCGGTAGTTATCATCCTGATCTGCCAGATGAGCGCCACGGAACGCGGCGAAGCGATCGTGTTCTATTATATGGCCGCGTGCGCGGCGGCGGGCGCCGTGACCATGATCTGGGACCGCGTTCCGCTGACGTTTGCTCAGGTCTTCTGGTTGGTGCTCTGCGGCTTCTTCGGCGGTATGGGACAGATCTTCATGACTTATTGCTACCGCTATGCCGAGCCGTCGCTGCTCGCTTCGTTCGACTACGCCTCGATGGTGTGGGCGACGCTGCTGGGCTATTTCATTTTCGCCGAGGTGCCCGCGGCGATGGTGTTCGCGGGCGCGGGCGTGGTGATCGCGGCCGGCCTGCTCATCGCCTGGCGCGAGCACCGCCTGCATGTGGAACGCCAGCCCGCGGCGGTGACGTAGAGCGGCCTCGGACTGACCAATCCCTCATTCGTCATGGCCGCCCTTGAGGCGGCCATCCAGTTTGTCCGGCCGAAGCGCGTGCGCGAAGGTGGATCGGCGCGCGTTCGTGGGTTGAACGACTCGCCTTCTTCACTGGATGGCCGGGTCAGGCCCGGTCATGACGAAGGTATGGATGTACGAACTCATTTCCAAGCGGCACCGGCGTGTTCGCGCAACGCATCCAACGCCCCGACCAGTTCTTTTCCGAAGAAGTACGCCACTTCGTCGCGCATGCCATCATAGACGCTCGGGCCGTCGCCCGAGCAGATCAGGCTGCCGTCCACCACTTCCGGCGAAGGTACCAGCACGCCATGCTCGAAGGTGAGCGGGAACAGGATGCTGACCAACGGTTTGTAGAGGTGGACATCGAGCGATTGCTCCAGACAGTAGGCGTGTATCTTGCAGCCGCGCCCGCGACGCTCGGCAAAAACGCACTTGCCGCCCACGGCGCGCGTGCGCCCATGCGCGCCGGAAGGAAATTCCCGATCTTCGACGATCTCGGCCGCAAACCATTCGCCTTGCGGGGCGCCCGCGAAGGCCTCGAACGCCGGCCCCAGGGCGCGCAGCCGTTCCATATTGGCGGCATCGATATCGACGCCATAGTTGCAGCACTGGTCGTTGCAGAAGCCGCACGCCATACAGTGCGTGAAATAACGTAAAGCGAAGATGCGCTCGTCCACAGCGCGGATGACCGGGGCCGCGAAGATGGAGGGATAATTCCGGCCCAGCGCGATCACGCTCATGACAGCGCCGCCAGGACGATACGTTCGATCAGGTCCGCGTAGGAAAGTCCGGCACGGGCGGCGGCGGCCGCGAAGCCCGCGTCGGGCGCGATGCCGGGATTTGGGTTGACCTCCAGAACCAGCGGCTGTCCTGCGCGGTCGACGCGGAAATCGATCCGCGCGGTGCCCCTGAGCTTGAACAGCGACCAGGCACGCTCCGACAGATCGCGTAAGACGCCTGCCAGTTTGGGCTCGCGCTCCTCCACACCGAAGAGGCGCACCGTACGGGTGGATTCGAACGAGGCGTCGTCCCATTTGGCGGTGTAGCCGACGATTCTGGGCCGGCCGGCCGGCCATTCCTCGAAGGTCATCTCGGCCATCGGCAGGACGCGCGGTCCGCTCGTCTCTTCCAGCACCGAGACATTGAACTCGCGCCCGTCGACATAGCGCTCGGCGAACCAATGGCCGCCGTAGCGCACGGCGCAGGCCTCGGCCCGCGCCCGGACCTCGCCGGCGCTGACGACCGCGGCGTCGTCAAGTCCGAGCGAAGCGTCCTCGTCGGCCGATTTGACGATATAGCGGCCCTCGGCCAAGCCTTCCCAGTCGGGCGGCGAGGACCAATCGGGCGTTGGAATCCCCGCCTCCCGGAACAGGCGTTTCGACAGCGGCTTGTCGCCGGTGGCGATCAGCGCCGCGGCGCCCGTTCCGGTACGGGGTATGCCGATGTCGTCCAGCATTTGCGGCGCGACATAGGCCAGCCGGCCCTTGCCCTCGATCGCTTCCACCAGATTAAACACGACATCCGGAGCCTGCCGTGCGATCAGCGCGCGGAGCTTTTCCAGGTCGGCGACGAATGCGGCCATCGGCGCTTCATGCCCGCGCGACGCCAGGGCCTCGGCCACGGCCTTGGCCGCGACGATCGTGTCCAGATCGTCCGGCGGCGCGTCCGCAGGCACGTCGGAATGGAGCACCAGGACGCGCATCAGGCCGCCGCGCGGCCGCGCGCTTCCAGTTCGGGATGGCGTTTGAGGAACGCCGCCATGATCAGGCCGATCAGGTCCTGGTAGCTGAGGCCCGCGTAACCCGCGATGATGCACAGATCGGAATATTCCGGCCTCAGGCCGGCCAGCGGATTGACCTCGATGAAATGCGGTTTGCCGCCGGCGTCGCTGCGGATGTCGATGCGCCCGCCGTCTCGGCAGCGCAACGCCCGCCAGGCGGCCAGCGCAACTTCGCCCGCTGCACGCGCCTCTGCGTCTTCCGCCGGAACGATGTCCACCTTGTCTTCCCAGCCCTCGCACTTGTTCGCGAGCCCATAGCCCGCCCCGACGAATTTGTCCGTGGGCTTGATCTCGCTGACGCCGAGGACTTCGGCCTCGTCGCCGGTGCCGATGATGCCGACGGTGAATTCCCGGCCTGACAGGAAGGTCTCGACCAGGACCGGTTGCTGGAAGCGCGCCAACAGGTCCGCCGCCACGTGCCTCAGCGCCGCCGCATCGTCGACCTTGGAGTTTCCGTCTACGCCCTTGCCCGACCCTTCCGCCACCGGCTTCAGAAACAAGGGAAACGGCAAGGCGACGGCGGCCGCGTCCTCGATGCGTTCGATGACGGCGAAATCGGCCGTCGGCACGCCCGCGTCGCGGACGACACGCTTGGCCATGGACTTGTCGAGCGCCAGCGCCAGGGTCAGCGGATCGGAGAACACGTACGGGATGTCGTAGGCTTCCAGCAGTGCCGGCGCTTGCGCCTCGCGCGCCACGCCTTTCAGCCCTTCGCAAAAATTGAACACGGCGTCCCAGCGCTCGCCGGCCGCCAGCCGTTCCACCAGCTTGCGCACGCCGCCGATCCGCACGGGCTCATGGCCGAGGCCGGTCAGCGCCTGACAGATGGCCGCGATGGTGATCTCGCTGTCGAACTCGGCCGTTTCCTCCTCGCCATAACCCATGGCGAGATAATCGGCCCGGAGGTCATAGGTGACCCCGATGCGCATGGGGGTGCCCCGCTACTCAGCCGCGAGGCGAGCGCGCCCCAGCGTGCCGCCGGGATCGGGATAGCGATAGACCTTGCCCTCGAAATTGCGCAGCAGCAGGTCGTCGCCGTCGCGGCCGATCACCGGATCGGGCGCCAACTGGATCTTGCCCCCGCCCCCCGGCGCGTCAATGCAGAACATCGGCGTGGCATAGCCCGTGGTGTGGCCGCGCAGGCTGGCGATGATCTCCAGGCCGCGCTCCACGCTGGCGCGGAAATGGGCCGAGCCGCGGATCGGATCGCATTGGTAAAGGTAATAGGGCTTCACCCGGCGCTTCAGCAGGCCCTGCATCAGGGGCACCATCACCGACGGGCTGTCGTTGATGTCCTTGAGCAGCACGGTCTGGGAGCCCAGCGGAATGCCCGCGTCGGCCAGACGCGCCGTGGATTCCGTCACCTCGTCGGTCAGTTCGACCGGATGGGTGAAATGGATGCTCATCCACAGCGGGTGATGCTTCCTCAGCATCTTGACGAGGTCTTTGGTGATGCGCTGCGGCAACACTACCGGGATCTTGGTGCCGATGCGGAGGAACTCGATGTGCTTCATCGCCCTGAGCCGGCCGAGCAGCCAGTCGAGCTTGTCGTCGCCGATGGTCAGCGGATCGCCGCCCGACAGCAGCACGTCGCGCACCTCGGTGTGGGCTTCGAGATAGGTTAGAGCCTTCTCCCATTGGCGGGTGGAGAACTGGTATTCGCCGCCCGGATTGCCCACCAGCCGCGAGCGCGTGCAATAGCGGCAATAGGTCGAGCAGGTGCCCGTGGTCAGGAACAGGACCCGATCGGGATAGCGATGGACCAGCCCGGGAACCACCGTGTCGTGGTCCTCGTCGAGCGGATCGTCGGCCTCGCCTTGGGTCTTGATGTACTCCGCGCCGGTCATGATGTGGGTGCGGCGCAGCGGCTCGCTGGCGTCGTTAAGGCCCATCAGGCTGGCGTAATAGGGGGTGATGCCGACGGGCAGCGCGCCTTCGTGGCGTTCCACGGCCGCCCGCTCGTCTGCCGACAAGCGGAAAATCCGCTCCAGCTCGTCGAGCGCGCGGATCCGGCCGCGCATCTGCCAGCGCCAATCGTTCCACTCCGCCGCCCCGGTGTCGGGGTAAAAGCGGCGATAGAAGGCGCGGGTTTCGGGGTTTACGGGGAAACGAAGCGGGGCCCTTGCCGCCGCGATACTCGTGACTGTGTTCGTTTCCCGGAGCGGAGAGGCTAAGACCGGTCTGGATCGGACGGGCCGTAGCGGAGGCTTCAGCTCATGCCCCCGCATTGCTTGGAGACTCATAGTGGTCTCATAACGCTCCGAAGGTTGCTACCAGCGCGAAAGCCCCAGCGACTCCCCATCAACGGGTGCAACGAACGAGTCGATCTTTAGTTGCTTCCATTGGTTCGTCAAGAGAAAGCACGCGAGTACTTGTCCAGATGGTGAAGGTCACAGACGAGGCGCCGGGCGAACGCACCCCATCATTGAAGACGGCCGAAGACGTCGCTTCGCCGACTCAGCGATGGTCGAGAGAAGCCGCGAACAAGAGGACGAATGTTTTTGGAGAACAGGCGCTTGGCCGCCTTGTGGCGGACTTCGTCAAACTTTTCGTCAGCGTTGTCCGGCGTGCCGTGGCAGCGTCTGCAGATTATCCCACGCGCGTCGATGACTGGTCGCGGGCAAGGCAAACGCCGTGACGGGATTGTTGTGAACGTCGGGCCGCGGCCGAGGCAAGACGGCGTCACTCGGCCGGCGGCAGCATCTCTTCGCGCACCGGCGCGACGCGATAGATTCGGATATGGACGTGCCGGCCGCGGGAGTAGTTGAACCCGGAAACGGAACCCACCTGGCTCGCATCGGCGTCCAGCTCGGCCAGATGCGCCAGGAAGGAAGACCGCTCGCTGTCCTCGACCAGCGCCAACCCTCCCTGCGCTGCGCCCACCTCGGCCGCGCCTCGTCCGTCGGTCTGGCGCGTCTCCGTCCCGAGCAGGAAAACGAGACTTGGCTCGACATAGCCGGCCAGCGCCGGCGGCGGATCGCCGGACCTGGCGAGCTTTTTTTCGGCCGCCGCCGCGCGCGGACTGACCCAGAGCTGATCGAGGCGCGGCGCCACACCGAGCGTGATCGCGGGATAGATTATCAGAACACAGCCGAGCGCGCATGCGAGCGCCCAGAGATTCGAGCGCCGAAAAAGGAAGATCGCCGCGGCGATGCCCAAGATCGCGAAACCGCAGGAGACGGCGATCAGCCACCATGTCGTCCCCGATCCGTAAAGATCCGGCAGGAGAATCAGAGCGGCGGCGAACACGGCAATGGCCAGCAGGAACTGGATGGGTGCGAGATAAAACAGAACGCGCCGCCAACGCGGCTCGGCATCGTCGCGGGGGGCCAGCGCCCACAGCGCCGCCAGCATGGCAAGCGCCGGATAGGCCGGCAGGATGTAGTGCGGCAGCTTCGTCGGCACGAGTTCGAACAGCAGCAAATTGGCACCAGCCCAGGCCAGCAGGAACCGCATGGCCGGTTCGCCGCGCCGCGCGACGGCAGCGCCGACGGCAGGCAACAGAAAGAGCGTCGCAGGCCAGAAGCTGAACGTCGTCAGCAAAAGGTAATAGCCGGGCGGTGCGCCATGGGTCTCTTGTCCGCCCTGCAGCTTCGTCGCGAAATCATGGCCGAGCGACTGTTCGAAGAACTGACCGTGGCTCTGCACCGCGATAGCCACGAGCCAGGGCAGGACGACTACCAGGGTGAGCGCCAGCCCCATGATCGGTCGGGTGCGCCCAAGCCACCGCCATTCGCGGTCCCAGACCGTCAGGGCGACGATCGTGACGCCACATACACCGACGATCAGCGGTCCCTTGATGAGAATCCCCGCCGCGAACGCCGCCCATCCGGCGAGTACCACGGCGCGGGCGGGCGCTGGCCGGTCGGGATCGCGCGCCGAAAGATAGACGCGCAGAAGCACCGCCTGCGTCGCCACGACGCTGGCCAAGAGGACGGCGTCCGTCTTGGCGATCTTGGCCTCGGCCGCAAGCAACAGCGTCATGCCCAGCAGAAGCGCGGCGAGGAACGACGCCTCACTTCCGGCAAAGGCCCGCGCGCACCAGAACACGCCAGCGACCGCGGCGAACGCGCCGAGCAGTGAGGGCACGCGATAGGTCCAGATCCGGTCGCGCGACATATCGCCCGTGACGACGCTGACGACTTCCGTCGATGCGGCCTGCAGCCAATAGATGCCGACCGGCTTTTTGTAGCGCGGCACCTGCCCGAAGCGGATATCGATGAAATTGCCGCTTTCGAGCATCTGCTTGCTGGATTGCGCGAACCGGCTCTCGTCGCGGTCGAGCGGCGGCAGCGTGAACAACCCGGGCAGCCACGCGACGAAGCAGAGGAAGAAAAGCACGATCAGAGGCCGCCGACGCACAAGCGCCATCGCGCCGTTAACGCTCGCTGCGACTTCGCTCATAGCCATCGCCCTTCGGTTGACGGGTGCCGGAGCGAGGGCTATTCCTCCCCCCGGACGACCTTGTATAAGGCGCTCGCCTTGCCCAGGCAAAGGCACTGTCGCCGGGCGAGCGGGCGGGAAATGATGTCGAATGTCACGGTTCCGTTCTCCCTGATCGTTGCCGTGAAGGATGAAAAAGAGAACATGGTGCCGCTGGTGCGCGAGATCGCGGCCGCCCTCGCCGAGCGGGACCCTTCCTCCTACGAAGTCATATTCATCGACGACGGATCGCGCGACGGCACGGCCGAGGAACTGCTTTCGCTGCGTTCGGCACTGCCCTCGCTGCGCGTTCTGTCCCACGGCCGCAATCTCGGCAAGAGCGCGGCGCTGCGCACTGGAATCCGCGCCGCCAAACGCGACATCGTCGTCACGATGGACGGCGACGGCCAGAACGATCCCGCCGACATCCACAAACTCATCGCCCCTTTCGCTTCCGGCGACGTAAAGCTCGGGCTTGTCGCCGGTCAGCGCATCAAGCGTCAGGACAGGTGGAGCAAACGCGTCGCTTCGAAGCTGGCGAACCGGCTGCGCCGTTGGCTCTTGAACGACGGCGCGCGCGATTCGGTGTGCGGCTGGAAGGCGCTCCGTCGCGATCTGTTTCTCGCGATGCCCTATTTCGACAACATGCATCGCTTTCTGATCGCGCTGGCCATCCGCGAAGGTTACGAGGTGCGCTTGATCGACGTACGCGACCGACCGCGGGTTCACGGAAAGTCGAAATACGGCAATTGGGACCGTTTGCTGGTCGGCATTCCGGATCTCTTCGGCGTGGCGTGGTTGAGCCGGCGGTTTCGCGGGCAGGCACAGGTGCGGGAGCTATAGATGACGGGTCACCTTCTAACCGCGTTGACGCTGGACCACGTGTGGCTGACGCTGGGATTTCTGGGCCAGGCGCTCTTTGCCTCCCGTTTCATCATTCAATGGTTCAAGAGCGAGATAGAAGGGCGCAGCGTCGTGCCGCTTGCCTTCTGGTATTTCAGCATCGCCGGCGGGCTGATTTCCTTTATCTATGCGATACATATCGGCAGCGCGCCGTTCGCCGTGGGCCAGGGAAGCGGCCTGCTCGTCTATGCCCGCAATCTCTACTTGATTTTCCGGGAGAAGGCCCGAGAACGCCGCGGCGCGGCCTGACCTCCCGGGACAACTCTTAACCATAGTGTCACACACGGGCCCTATGCGGGCCTCAGTTTCGCCCTAATATATGGTACAAGCTAGCTGGGGCTTAATCTCGGTTTGGGGAGGAATTCCATGTTGCGCCTGTTTCCGCTGATGATCATTCCGGTCATCATCTACAATCTGTTTGCTCTGGGCGGCGGCGTCGCCGGCCATGAAGTTTTCGGCCTGTTGACGCACCCAGCGACCTTACCGATGTTCTCGGGCGACAAATGGGAAGTGTCCTTCGGCGACTTTCTCATTCTGTTGTCGCTGGCGCTGCTCTTTGTAGAAGTCGTCAAGGCGACGCATACGACATCGCTGGAACTCATCAATCACGGCCTGTCGATGCTCGTCTTTGTGATCGCGTTGATCGAGTTCATCACGCTCAAGGGTTTCGCGACCTCGGTCTTCTTCTTCATCGTGCTGATGTGCTTGTTCGACACGATCGCGGGCTACACGATCTCGATCGTCGCCGCCGAGCACGATCTCGGCCTGGGCAAAGCCGGCACGGACGAATAGCCGCAAAAACGGCGCCTTTTTGGCAACCGGACGGCCCCGCAAGGGCCGTCCGGCTTGCTTTGCATGGCAATTCCTATAAATCCGTGCGCCGCGGACAGGTGGCCGAGTGGCTGAAGGCGCACGCCTGGAAAGTGTGTGAACGGTGCTGAGCCGTTCCGAGGGTTCGAATCCCTCCCTGTCCGCCAGTTATTCCTCTAACCTACTGAATTATAAAGATTGTTTTTCGACCCCTCATCATCGGCCCCATTTTCGGCCCCACTTTTGATTTCACGATCCTAGAGCAAAACTCGATCGGACTGAATCGGGAGTGGGATTGAATTAACCCGCTGGCTCATAACCTGAAGGTCACAGGTTCAAATCCTGTCCCCGCAACCAAAAAACGCCTGCTAACTTTAAGGGTTAGTGGGCGTTTTCCTTTTCTGCCTATGTCTCAAAATTACCCGTGGAAGCACTGTGGAAGCAGGAGGGCGCGCAATTCTGCGTAGCTGTTTCAAGGGTCGCTTAACCCTTCAATTGGTGTCGACGGAAACGACGGCTCGCACAGGCGAAGCAGTTGACGTCGTATGAGCGCGATCCCTGCCTCCATACTAAATCGATGAGCGCTGCTGGAGTGCCCGAATGAACAACGCTACAAATCAAAGCGGATCGAACCCGACGTGGTTCGTTGGGGCGAGCTACGGTGGTACTAACGATCAGACGCCACGTTTCCTATCGGAAGGGATTTGGGAAAACGGTTACGAAGACAGGTATCTCGAGTTGGTGCGATCCATGCGCCCAGGGGACCGTATCGCGATTAAATCGTCGTATACGCGCAAGCACGGATTGCCCTTTGATAATCGGAATCAAACCGTTTCCGTGATTGCAATCAAAGCGATCGGCACGATCACCGAAAACTTGAATGACGGGCGGCAGGTACGAGTGAACTGGACCAAGGTCGACCCAGTTCGCGAGTGGTATTTTTACACCCACAGAGCAACTGTCTGGCGTGTGATTCCGGGAGAATGGATGACCGATGGCTTGATTGGTTTTGCCTTCGACGACAAAGCTCAAGACATCGATCGGTTCCGCAATGCGCCTCTTTGGCTAGAACGCTTCGGCTCTGCCGTTTCGGAGAAGCAACACTTTAAATGGACAAGCTTTTACGAGGCCGTCGCCGATAAGCTGCTTTCATTCCGAAGCAACAGGACAGCACTCGTTGCAGGCATTCACGAAATTTCAGAACGGGTCGAGGGGTTGGGCCACCTGGCTGAGGACCAGTACGCTGATGGCACCAAGGGATTCGTAAAAGACATATGTCCGTTTACGACAATGGGCCTGTTCAATAGAGGCATCAAGGACTCCAACCGCAAGATCATCGCGGCCGAGTTGGCAAAGTTCTTGGGGGTCATAGAACCTGTTCCAGAAACCTTCGAAGGCATCCCGATCCTGAACAATATGAAATCCTGGTACTTTCCTTTCGAGGCGGATCGGGCGGCGGACCACATCGACTCTCTCTGGAATGTGTTCGCAGCCGGTATTAAATTTGCCGATTCCGAGGATGATGACGACGGTTCACGCAGCGCATTTTCCGAAGGATTCGATAACGCGAATGGGCGTCCCAGTGTTGCGTGGAACTTGACCATGGGCCTTTATTGGATTCGACCCTGGGCGTTTTTGAGCCTTGACCACAACTCTCGGGTCTATGTCATCAAGAAGCTCGGGGTGCCGATTGGGTTGCACGGTCCCAAGAAGCGCTGCAATTCTGCAGATTATCTTGCAGCAATGGATGCTCTCGAGCCTCGCTTCCAGGAGGCGTCTTACCCTGTTCACTCGTATCCGGATTTGTCTCTCGAGGCGTGGAGCTACAAGGACCCGACTGGCAATGCCTCTTCCGGTGAGAGTGAACAAGACGTCGACGGGGGCGAAGACGCCGAGGATTTGGCACAAGAAGCAATCCGGATAGCCATCCCGATCGTGCCTTATGCAGTTGACGACATCCTGAAGGAGGGGTGCTTCCTCGATCGTGCAATGATTGAACTTTTTCTCAGTCGCCTGCGCACAAAGAAGAACCTAATCTTGCAGGGACCTCCTGGCACCGGCAAGACTTGGATAGCAAAGCGACTAGCATTTGCGTTAATGGCGCAGAAGGATGAAAGCAAAGTACGCGCAGTCCAGTTTCACCCGAACTTATCCTACGAGGATTTTGTGCGGGGTTGGCGACCGACTGGAGATGGAAAGTTGTCGCTGGTTGACGGCGTGTTCATGGAAACGATTAAAGCCGCGTCCAAGGATCCCACGTCAAAATTTGTGGTCGTCATCGAAGAGATCAATCGCGGCAACCCGGCGCAGATATTCGGGGAATTACTGACTCTTCTGGAAGCCGGAAAGCGCACCCCAAGCGAGGCACTTGAACTCTGTTATCCAGATCCGGACGGCAAGCGACGCCCAGTCCACGTTCCCGAAAACTTATATGTCGTTGGGACGATGAATATCGCGGACCGCTCTATTGCCCTCGTCGATCTTGCACTTCGGAGGCGCTTCGCGTTCGTAACTCTGGAACCCAGGCTCGGCGACACTTGGCGCAAATGGGTGGTTAAGGAATGCGGCGTGGATCCGGCGATGGTTGAGGATATCGAACGCCGTATTACTCAGCTCAATGAGCAGATCGCAAATGATCTGGGAAATCAATTTCGGATTGGCCATAGCTATGTGACACCCACGCAGCGCCTTGAAATTGGCGATACGAAGAACTGGTTTAGGGAGGTTGCCGAGACTGAGATTGGGCCGCTGCTGGAGGAGTATTGGTTCGACGCGCCAAAACGGGCCAAGGAAGCCCTCGACCGGCTCGTCCAGGGCTGGTGATGGGTGTGACGGCCGGCGCTCCAATAGCCGTCGAGGCAAAAGCCGAGCAGGGATACGTCGGCCGGGTTCCTGTGCGCAATCTCTGGCTTTTGATGCTTTACGCATCGGACCTGTTTCAAATGCGCGAAACAGGCGGTGTGGGGCTGGAAGAAAATCCGGACGAACTACCCGATCTCGTGGCCGAAATCCTGGCAAGCGCGGTGGAAAAGCGGCAGCGCCGCCACCTCAGCTTGGGTTATCAATCTCGAGAAGCCGTGCTGAGCCGGGTTCGCGGACGAATTGATGTTTTAACTACGGAACGTCACCAGCTGCTATCGCGCGGTCGGGTAGCTTGCAAATTTGATGAGTTGACAATCGATACGCCCCGGAACCGTTTTGTCCGCGGCGCGCTCGAAGCAATCTCGCGCATCGTACAGCGGCATGACCTCGCCCACCGGTGTCGCAAACTGGCGAGTGACATGAAGGCGATGGGCGTATCTGGCAGCCCGCCCACGCGGGCTCAGATGAGCACCGATCGTTTCGGACGGCATGACGTCGACGATCGATTCATGGTTGCTGCCGCCAAGCTGGCCCTCGACCTTGCTCTGCCAACCGAGGCATCAGGCGCAAACATTCTTGCACTGCCCGATCGAGAGGAGAGGTGGGTACGGCGGCTTTTTGAGAAAGCCGTTGGCGGATTCTACGACGTCGTGTTGAGTTCGAGTGGATGGCAGGTCACCTGCAGCAAGACGCTCGGCTGGCAGATTGCACAGAAGACTGCAGGCATCGACAAGATCCTGCCAATGATGAGGAC
>JBEKMG010000003.1:0-190017 GCA_050008635.1 Rhizomicrobium sp. | reverse complement strand
CAGGCGCTGGAGTGCCTCGATGCCGACCGCGCCTTCCTTAAGAAGGGCGGCGTCTTCAACGACGATTTCATCGACAGCTACATCGAGCTCAAGATGGAAGAGATCTATGCCTTCGAGCACACCCCGCATCCGGTCGAGTTCAAGATGTACTATTCGGTCTAACGACCGCAGATTACGGAATACGGAATACAGGGATCGGAAGGGCGCACTTCTGATCCCTGTTTTCTGTGTTCTGTTTTCCGATTACGCGGCCGCCGCCGCCTGCCCTTCGGTGGCGGCCTGCACCGGCGGCTGGCTCGGCAGAACGACATAGGCGCGGCAGCCCCGGCCATATTCGCTTTCCAGCCAGGCGCGGCCGCCATGCAGTTCGGTCAAGCCTCGTACCAGCGCTAAGCCGAGACCGGTGCCGCCCGCCTGCCGGTCGTAACGATTGTCGACCTGGCTGAAGGGCGTAAAGATCTTGTCGAGCTTCTCGCGCGGAATGCCGGGACCGTTGTCCTCGCACAGGATCTGAAACCCTTCGCCGCGCGCCGGCCCGCCCGTCACCTTGATCGCGCCGCCTTCCGGCGTGAACTTCACGGCGTTGGAGACAAGGTTGATGAGAATCTGCTTGAGCGCGCGCTCGTCGGCGTAGAGCGGCGGCGCGTCCGGGGCGATGGCGATCGAGAGTGTCTGGCGCTTCTCGCGCGCCTTGGCGCCGATCAGCTTGAGCGCGATGTCGAAGGTACGGAAGGCGTCGATCGGATGCGGCGCGATTTCCATCTTGCCGGCTTCGATCTTGGCGACGTCGAGCAGATCGTTGATGAGGCTCAGCAGGTGTGCGCCCGAGGAATGGATGTCGCCGGCATATTCCTTGTAGCGCGCCGAACCGACGGGCCCGAAGCATTCCTGCGCGATGATCTCGGAAAAGCCCAGGATCGCGTTAAGCGGGGTACGCAGTTCGTGGCTCATGTTGGCGAGGAATGCGGTCTTGGAGGCGTTCGCCGTCTCGGCCTCGAAGCGCTTGCGCAGCGCGTCGTCGCGCGTCTCTTCGAGCTCGCGGGCGAGGTCCTCCACCTGGAAGCGCAGACGCGAATCCTCGTCGAGGCGGTGCATTAGCCTGCGGCCGTCGACCAGCAGTTGGACCGCGAATGCCGGAATGGCGATAGCGATGCCGAAATCGACCAGCATGCTGCCCATCAGGAAGCGCACCGCCGCCATCGTGGTCAACGGCACGATACTCGCCAGGAACATGTCCATGTGGCTCGAACGACTGACGATCAGCATCGCCAGAATGCCGACCGTGGCGCACGCCAGGAACACGTGATTGACCATGCTGCTCGGATCCCACAGCAGCCAGGGCATCAGGCCCCACGCCGCGCTGATGATCCCTTGCATCGCGACGATGCGCGAGAACCAGGGTTGAGTGCGGTCGTAGTCGTTGCTCTCGGAGGTGTCGTACTGGTAGATCGAGACGACGGAAGCCGAAAGGATCATCGTTGCCGACACGATCACCGGCACGAAGATGGCTTTGTTGAAATCAGCGTGACCGAACACGCCGAAACTGTCCGAACCCAGCCAGGCGATCGCGAGGGCCCAGAATGGCGATGATAGCCGCGTCGAGCGAACCGTCTGCGATGTGAGATCGAGCTGCGCTTTCAGCACGCGTACGTCCGTGCTTCGCTGGCTGCGCAGCCGTTTGATGAAAGTCACGGCGTTCCCCTGTTCCGCATCTCGCCTTCTGTCGAGCGAGGGATGTTACGCAACGTCCGTTAAAATTTACTGAGAATTTGTGCGTTCGAATAAGTGTTCACAAACGGCGCAGCATGGTGTTTTCTATGACTAATAGAGAGTAAACGAACCGCGTGCGGGGCGCCGGCCCGCACTCGAAGCTCGCTTCCGAATGGGAAATCGTGCGCGAAGGGGAAGCTTTCGCTATCGTGCCGGAACCCGCGAATCGCCGCAAAATCGCCAGCGTAGAGAGTATGGCCAAGACACGAGATCTGTTCGACAGCGCCCCGCCCTCCGTTAAGGGCTATACGGCGAAAGACATCGAGGTTCTCGAAGGCCTGGAGCCCGTACGGCGCCGGCCCGGCATGTATATCGGCGGCACTGACGTCGCCGCGCTGCACCATCTGGCGGCCGAAATCCTCGACAATGCGATGGACGAGGCCGTCGCCGGCCACGCCAGCCGCATCGAGATCGAGCTCAACGAAGACGACCTGCTGATCGTGCGCGACAACGGCCGCGGCATTCCGGTCGACGCCCATCCCAAATTCAAGAACAAATCTGCGCTGGAAGTCATCATGACCACGCTGCACGCCGGCGGAAAATTCGGCGGCAAGGTCTACGACACTTCCGGCGGCCTGCACGGCGTCGGCGCTTCGGTGGTCAACGCGCTGTCGGAATGGATGGAAGTGGAAGTCGCGCGCGACCGGCGCGGCCACAAAATGCGCTTCGAACGCGGCAAAGCCGTCGGCAAGCTGAAGGACGTGGGCGCGGTGAACCGGCGCGGCACCGTCGTCGCCTTCAAGCCGGACCGGCAGATTTTCGCCAACGACGTGCATTTCTCGCCAGCCCGGCTTTATCGCATGGCGAAATCCAAGGCCTATCTCTTTCGCGGCGTCGAAATCCGCTGGAAATGCGCTCCCGATCTCATCGACAACGGCACGCCCGCCGAAGATACGCTGAGATTCCCCGGCGGCCTCACCGACTTCCTCGCCGGCGAGATCGAAGGCAAACAGACCGTCACGCCGCGCACCTTTTTCGGCCGCACGGAAAACCGCGACGGCAACGGCGCGGTGGAATGGGCTGTCGCTTGGGCGCCCGAAGCCGAGCCGTTCCTCTATACCTACTGCAACACCATCCCCACGCTGCAAGGCGGTACCCACGAACAGGGCTTGCGTAACGCTCTGACGCGCGCCTTGCGCGCCCACGGCGAACGCTCTGGCAACCGCAAGACCGCGCTGGTCACGCCCGACGATTTGATGGCGTCGGCCTGCGCCATCCTGTCGATCTTCATCCGCGAGCCGGAGTTCCAGGGCCAGACCAAGGAAAAACTCTCCTCGCCCGATGCGCAGCGCCTGGTCGAGAACGTCGTGCGCGACCATTTCGACCATTGGCTGGCCGAAAGCCCGCAGGAAGCCGACCGTCTGCTCGAATTCGTCATCGATCAGGCGGAGGAGCGCCTCAAGCGCAAACAGGAGAAGGAAGTCTCCCGCAAGGCGGCGACGCGCAAGCTGCGCCTGCCCGGCAAACTGGCGGACTGCACGCGCGATGCGGCGGCGGGCACCGAGATATTCCTGGTGGAAGGCGATTCCGCCGGCGGCTCGGCCAAGCAGGCGCGCGACCGCAACACGCAGGCGGTGCTGCCCTTGCGCGGAAAAATCCTCAACGTCGCCAGCGCCGCGGCCGGCAAGCTGGCGCAGAACCAGGAGCTGTCGGACCTGGTGCAGGCGCTGGGCTGCGGCACCGGCGCGAAATATCGCGACGAGGATCTGCGCTACGAGCGCGTCATCATCATGACCGACGCCGACGTGGACGGCGCGCACATCGCTTCGCTGCTGCTCACCTTCTTCTATCGCGAGATGCCGCGGCTGATCGCGAAGGGGCACCTCTGCCTCGCCATGCCGCCGCTTTACCGCCTCAGTCACGGCGGAACGACAATCTATGCCCGCGACGATGCGGACCGCGAGCAGCTGCTCAAATCGGCGTTCAAGGCGAATGCGAAGGTGGAAGTCTCGCGCTTCAAGGGGCTCGGCGAGATGATGCCGGCGCAGCTCAAGGAAACCACGATGAAGCCCGGCGGGCGCACGCTGGTGCGCGTGGAGATTGCCGACGACGCGCGCAAGGACACCGACAACCTCGTGGAACGCCTGATGGGCAAGAAGCCCGAACTGCGCTTCCAGTTCATCCAAGAGAATGCGCAATTCGCCAAGGATGTGGATGTGTGAAGAAGCGAATAGGGAGTAGCGAGTAGCGAATAGTCTCTTCCCTACTCGCCATTCACTATTCGCTATTCGCTACTTTCTTCATCCGCACCAGCAGCACAATCCCGAGGTACGACGCCGTCGACAGGCAAATGTGCCAGAGGAAATGCGTCCCGATCGGGACGTAGGGGCACACGATCAGATCGATGGAGCGGAACACCGCCGCGCCAACGCCGCACGACAGTATGACGACGCTCTGCGTTGCCGCCTTGCCGCCGTACTTGCGCGCGGTCGCGATGACGAGCGCCAGCCCGAACAAGGTGATGACCGCGAACCCCGGCACGAAGCGCAGATTCGTGGTCGCGCTGTGCAGGTCGCCGAAATGGCGCCAGGTGAACACGACGCTCGCGACCGCCCCGGCGTACATCAAGACCGCGCCGCCGATGCCCGCGACCCAGCCGAACAATTGCCGGAACCACAGCGCCGTGAACACGAGCAGGAACAGTACGGCGGGAATCCAGTCGAGCTGCAACGCCCACATGGTGCGCAAGCCGTGCCACAGCGTCGAGCCGATGCCGGTCATCGCCAGTAGGAAGATCAGCACAACGAGATCGCCCGAAAATCCCACACGAGATTTCTTCACGATGCGATACGCGAAATAGGCCGCGATGATGATCGCCGCATTGGTGATCGTGTTGACCGGCTCGGCGACGAACAGCCAGGGATGTCCGGTCTCGCAATAGATGGGGCCGTGGGGAGGCATGCTTACGTCCGCTCATGTTTCGGCAACGAACATTGCAGCGCTTAACCGGCCGCGTCTAGCGCGAGTCTATGAACGACTTCGCTCCCAACTCCTCATGGCCGCTTTGAGGGGCCATCTTTGCCTCTTGTAGCACGCGAGGAGATCGCACTACCTTCCCTCTCCCCTTGTGGGAGAGGGTGGCGAGCGCGAAGCGCGAGCCGGGTGAGGGGTCCCATGAAGCACGAATTTGCACGACAGCTTCGTCGGGAACAAACCGACGTCGAGCGCAAATTGTGGTTCGCGCTGCGCGACCGGCGCTTTTACAAACTGAAATTTCGCCGGCAGCAACCGATCGGACCGTATGTCGTCGATTTCGTTTCGTTCGAAGCCAAACTTGTCATCGAACTGGATGGCGATCAGCACGGTCTTCCCGCAAATGAAGCTGCGGACCGCGAGAGAACCAAACACCTCGAAACAGACGGCTTCAAGGTGATCCGCTTCTGGAACAATGAATTAATCGAGAATTTCGAGGGCGTACTCGATGCCATTGCGCTGGCGCTTGGGCTGCCGATCTAGAACCCCTCACCCGCCTCGGCTTCGCTCCGCTCGCCTCGTCACCCTCTCCCACAAGGGGAGAGGGAAAGTGCAGATCAAGCCCGGCCATGACGAAGAGGATTAGATGGCCTTGGGAGATTGGTGATATTGTGAAGATGGTCGAGGAGTGGGAGGCTGCACATTCTTGATTCAGGTACAATCGTCATAGGAACCATTGCTTGGTTGGTGCCAATTATTTTGCTTATTGGCATCCGCAGAAGCATCTATCGGCGGCGCATGAAGAAACTTGGATGGACCCCCGGGAAAGAAGGGCTGGGTGGCCAATCCAATTCCGCTCGGACAGAGGCACGAAGCGGCTGGGGTAATTTCCTGCTATTTCTAATCGCTCTCTTAGTGCTTGGTCTTTTGGGATTCTGGCATCATCCCTATATTCTTCGCTGAAATCTCAAACTGACCCACTACCCGCGATACTCCCACACCTTGACTTTTCGCCTTTTGTTCCCCATATGACGCAACATACAGGAACCGGCTGCCAATTCGGGTAGTCGCGGGCGCTTGAATGTGCCCTCCTTGAGGAGCGTATTTGACGAACGTGACGACCGCCGGCACGCAAGCCGGCACAGTTGAAGTAAGTCTTTCAGACACTTCCACTTCCCCCGCGGCCGACGCCGCATCCCCCTCCCCCGAGAATTCGAGGTTCAATTCGGCTGTCTCAAGCGCGGAGGCTACCCCCCCGCCCTTCCTCGAAGCTTCGCGGGTCGACTATCCGGAAGGCGCAGGCCCTTCCGAACCCTTCCAAATTGCCGCGCCGGAGGCGCCAGCTGAAGCGCCACCCGCAAGCGAAACAGCCGTTTGCGGTGGTTTCGATTCGCTCGGCTTGTCGCCGGAATTGCTGAAGGCCGTCGCCGCGGCGGGCTACACGGTGCCCACGCCCATTCAAGCCGAGGGCATCCCCCATGTGATGAAGCGGCGCGACATCGTCGGCATCGCCCAGACCGGCACCGGCAAGACCGCCTCCTTCACCCTGCCGATGATCGAGCTTCTGTCGCGCGGACGCGCCAAGGCGCGCATGCCGCGCTCGCTGATCCTGGAGCCGACGCGCGAACTGGCCGCGCAGGTCGCCGAAAGTTTCGAAAAATACGGCAAGTATAACAAGCTCTCGATGGCGCTCTTGATCGGCGGCGTCTCGTTCGACGATCAGGACCGCAAGCTCGACCGCGGCGTCGACGTGCTGATCGCCACGCCCGGCCGCCTGCTCGATCATTTCGAGCGCGGCAAGCTGATGCTTTCCCAGGTGCAGATCCTCGTCATCGACGAGGCCGACCGCATGCTGGACATGGGCTTCATCCCGGACGTGGAGCGCATCTGCAAGCTGATCCCCTTCACCCGCCAGACCTTGTTCTATTCCGCGACCATGCCGCCGGAAATCCGCCGGCTGACCGACCAGTTCCTGCAGAATCCCGTGCGCGTGGAAGTGGCGCGGCCCGCCACCACGGCCGATAACATCCGCCAAGAAATCATCGACGTTCCGAACAACGAATGGGCGAAGCGCGAGGCGCTGCGCCGCCTGATCCGCGAAGCCGGCGAGATCACCAACGCCATCGTCTTCTGCAATCGCAAGCGCGACGTGGACATCGTGGCGAAGTCGCTGTCGAAGCACGGCTTCAACGCCGCGCCGCTGCACGGCGATCTCGACCAATCCGTCCGCACGCGGACGCTGGACGGCTTCCGCAGCGGCGAGGTGACCTTGCTCGTCGCCAGCGATGTCGCTGCGCGCGGCCTGGACATTCCCGCCACCAGCCACATCTTCAATTTCGACGTGCCCTACCATCCCGACGATTACGTCCACCGCGTCGGCCGCACGGGCCGCGCCGGGCGCGGCGGAACAGCCTTGATGCTCGCCACCTCGCGCGACGGGAAATATGTGGAAGCCATCGAGAAGCTGACCAAGATCTCTCTGCCGCACCGCAAGCTGGAAGGACTCGCCGAGGCGTCCGACGCTCGCCCGCCGCGCGACGACCGTCAGGGCCGGGATCGGCATGGCCGCGACCGCCATCGCGGACGCGATCACCGCGAGCGTCCGGTGAAGCCGCACGGCCAAGTCGCCGCCATGGAGCCGGTCAAGATGGGCTCCGCGCAACCGCCACCGGCTCAGCCGGCGCCTCGCCCGCAGAACCCGAAACAGCATCAGCCGCAAAAGCAACAAGCTCAACGGCCGCCGAAGCCGCAGCAGCAGCCGAAACAGCATCAGCCGCGCGAATCGAAGCAGCCCGACCCGCAACAGCTTCCGGCGTTCTTATTGCGGCCGGTCAATCTGCCCAAAGCGCCCGAGAAGCCTGCCCGAACGACAAAGAAAGAAAAGACCGACAGCTGAACCCGACGACGCTAGGCCCTTAACGTTTTCTTACGATCCGACGGTCAAAAATCGGCCGATACGGGTTTCTGCAACGAGACCTAACGGCAAGTTTGGGGACATGCGTGCAAAGTCAAGAACGCGAAGAGGCCTTGGCTAAAACCGCCCTCGCCCTGATGGGCGACTGCAACGTTTCGCCCACACCCGACAATTTCGAGCTGTTTTACGTCTACGCTTCCGGCGAGAACGCCGCGCTCTCGCTCGTCGTCGACGAGATGATCAGCCAGCGCCGCCCCTTCACGCCGAAAGTCCTGAGCGAACTGCGCGTGCGCGCCATGTCCCAGGAACGCGCCGCGAAGGCCATGGAAGATGTCGGCACCGGCATCAGCGACATGCTGGACATGGTCCTCGACAAGTTGGAGGCCGCGGGAAAGCACGCGGGCGATTACGGCCGCACCCTGTCGGAGGTGAGCGGCGGACTGGGCGGCGACCACTCGCCGGCCGGACTGCGCAAACTGGTCGACGGATTGCTTGGCGCCACCCGCGCCATGGAAGAGCGCACCAAGACCCTGGAAAGCGAGTTGCAGCACTCCTCCGAGCAGGTCACCGAACTCAAGGTCCAGCTCGACGACGTGCGCAAGGAAAGCCGGATCGATCAACTGACCGGTGTCGCCAACCGCAAGGCCTTCGATGCAGAGCTGCAGGCGGCCATCGAAGACTCCGCCGAGACCGGTGCCGCGCTGGCGCTTCTGATGTGCGACATCGACCACTTCAAGTCCTTCAACGACACCTGGGGCCATCAAATCGGCGATCAGGTGCTGCGCCTGGTGGCCAATTGCCTGTCGGAGAACGTGAAGGGCCGCGACACCGCCGCGCGCTACGGCGGCGAGGAATTCGTCGTGATCCTGCGCCAGACCGCACTCGACAATGCGCTCAATCTCGCCGACCAGATCCGCTCGACCGTCGAAAGCAAGAAGCTGGTCAAGAAATCGACCGGCGACATTCTGGGCCGGATCACCATCTCGATCGGCGTTGCCCAGCTGTCCGCCGACGATCACGCCGAGACGCTGGTGCAGCGGGCCGACACCTGCCTCTACCGCGCCAAGCACACGGGCCGGAACCGCGTGGTCGGCGAAAACGAACTTGCCGCTCAGGTTGAAATCAACGCCGCCTGACAGGTTTTATTAGCGATAAATCGCCCGCGCTCGCGGGAGCGTGACTTGCGCCGACGGGCACTCTCCTGACAGATTCCGCAAGACCGTCTTCGGCCGAATTCGTTCGTTCACCCCATTACGGAGTTCAACATGCGAAGAAGTCTGTTCGCGCTTGCCGGTCTCGTCCTGGCCGGCTGCACCATGGCCGCCCCGCCCGCGCCGCCGCCAAAAGCGACGCTGGGAAGCTGGGGCGTCGATCTGAGCGGAATGGACAAAAGCGTGAAGCCCGGCGACGACTTCTTCGAATACGTCAACGGCACCTGGCTCAAGACGGCGGTCATCCCGGCGGACCGTTCGAGCACCGGCTCGTTCCAGAATCTCGAGATCCTGAGCGAGAAGCGCATGCGCGAGATCGTCGACGGATTGGAGGCGCGGCCCTATGACCAGCTCTCGCCGGAAGAGCGCAAGCTGCGCGACCTTTACGACGCCTTCGTCGATCAGAAGCAGATCGACGACCGCGGCTTGGAGCCGGTGAAGGCCGACCTCGACTATTTCGCCCGCCTCAAAACCAAGGCCGACGTGGCCCGCGCCATGGGCTCGACCCGGCTCGGCACCGAAAGCGTCTTCAATGTCGGGATCGGCGTCGACGACAAGAACCCGAACGCCTATTCGGTCAATCTGCTGCAATCCGGTCTCGGCCTGCCCGACCGCGATTACTATTTGCTCGACGACAAGGCGCTGGCGGCCACGCGCGACGCCTACAAGAAATACCTCGTCGACATGCTGGCGCTGGCCGGCTTCAAGAATGCCAAGGCGCGCGCCGCCAAGATTTTCGCGGTGGAGACCGAGATCGCCAAAGCGTCCTGGGCCCGCGCCGACCGCCGCGACGAGGACAAGGTCTACAACCCGATGTCCTATGGCGACCTCAAAAAGCTGGCGCCGCAGTTCGCCTGGGATGCCTTCTTCAAGGAAGCGGACATCCCGACGAGCGGCCCCAAGGGCGCGCGCCAAGTGATTGTCGCCGAGAAGTCGGCCTTCCCGCAGCTGGCCGCCATCTTCGCCAAGACTCCGGTTCCGGTGTGGCGCGATTATTTGACGGTGCACTATCTGCACAGCTACGCGCCCTATTTGCCGCAGAAGTTCGACGACACCGATTTCGCCTTTTACGGCACGGTGCTCGGCGGGCGTACGGCGCAGCTCGACCGGCCGACGCGCGGCGTGCATCTGCTCGACGACGAGCTGGGCGAAGCGCTGGGCAAGATCTACGTCGCCAAATTCTTTCCGCCCGAGGCCAAGGCCAAGGCTGAGGCCCTCGTCGCCAACCTGCTGAAAGCCTATGAGCAGGACATCGGGACGCTGCCCTGGATGAGCGACGCGACCAAGCAAAAGGCGCTGGAGAAGATCCGCGAATTCACGCCCAAGATCGGCTATCCCGACAAGTGGCGCGATTATTCGGCTTATGCGGTGGCGCGCGGCGACCTCGTCGGCGACATAGAGCGCGGCAACGCGTTCGAATGGAACCGCGAGCTGAAACGCCTCGACGATCCCGTCGACAAGAGCGAATGGGGCATGACGCCGCCCACGATCAACGCCTATTACAATCCGTCCTTCAACGAGATCGTGTTCCCGGCCGCCATCCTGCAGCCGCCCTTCTTCGATCCGGGCGCCGACGACGCGGTGAATTACGGCGGCATCGGCGCGGTGATCGGCCACGAGATCAGCCACGGCTTCGACGACCAGGGCTCGAAATACACCGGCAAGGGCGTCTTCGAAGTCTGGTGGACGGCCGACGACCGCAAGAACTTCGACGCGCGCACGGCTGAGGTGGTCGCGCAATACGACGCCTACGAGCCGCTGCCGGGCCTGCATATCATTGGCAAGAACACGCTGGGCGAAAACATCGCCGATCTGGCGGGCCTGTCCATCGCGCTGAAGGCTTATCACCTGTCGCAGGGCGGCAAGCCGGCACCGGCGATCGACGGCTTCACCGGCGACCAGCGCTTCTTCCTGGGCTTCGGGCAGATTTGGCGCTCGAAATACCGCGAGAGCGCGGTGCGCACGCAGACCTTGTCGAACGAGCATTCGCCGGCGCCGTTCCGGGTGATCGGAGCGACGCGCAACATGGACGGCTGGTACGACGCCTTCGATGTGAAACCGGGCGATAAATATTACCTGCCGCCGGATCAGCGCGTGCGGCTGTGGTGAGATAACGGCGAGTGGCGAATGAGGTTTCCCTTATTCGCCACTCGCTTTTTTTGCTATCGGATGGACCACCTTCCGCGATTTCGTCGCAGCGGCCGGTGGAAAGATTTACAGATCAATGGACTCTGCCACCATTAATTCATTACGGGTCCGTCTTGGGTTCAGAAGTTTTCGTGAGCCATTTCGTACAAGTCATGGCGGTCCAAATCGGTCATGACCACCCTTTCATCGGCATCAAACCGCAGATCGCTCGACTCGATCCAGACATCGCCGTAGCCGCGATCGAGTGTGACGCGCACCGCATCGACATGACCGCCCGCCAGCGCAAGTTCTTCCACGTGGCCGATCGTGCGGCCGTTGGACGTTTCGACGCGCGCTCCCAGCAACTCGCCTTTGTAGACGACGATGTTATGCTCGTAACGCGAGGACCAAGCGCCGCGATGATACCGCGCGTGCGCCGCTAGATAGCGATCGCGCGACGCTTCATAGCGCCCGGCACGCTCCTCATAATTCCTCACGCGCGCCCTATATTCTCGCAGCTGCTCTTGGTAAAGCTGCTGCTGCGCCTGATATTGGGCATTGTTCTGGTCGCTTTGCGCGTCGGCGGCGTTATTGGCGTTGGTGATGTTTTGATTAAGCTGCTGCGTCTGCGCCTGCTCCGCTGACGAAGACTGGGCGAACGCCGCACCCGACAGGGCTAGCGCAAAGCACGGCGCCAAGGCGCCCCAAAGGGCAAGAGTTCTAATGGACTGCATGGTTGTGTTTCCTTTTCTCCGTTGTGAAGAAACGCGAGATCGGTGTTCCGGTTTCGTCGCGCGGCGAAAATACCGCGCGGCGCTGGCTGTGCCGGCCGGCGATCGCGCCCCTGGAACATTGTCACCATCGATTGCCGTGTGGGAGCTTCGGAATCTACTCAGCCGGTTAGCGGCCGGCGGACGGCCCTTCCGCGATTTCGTCGCCGCGTTACGTGCCGTTGGCAGAGAGATGGTCTCTGACCCCAATATTGCTGTCTTGATGCGCCTTAATGCGTCGTGGTCGTAGTCGTGGTCGTCGTGCAGCAGACCGGCTGCGGCGGCGGACAATTACTTTTACCTAGTGGACATGTCGTCGTCGAGCCGACCGCGCCGTGGCCGTTACCGGTCGCAATGAGCGCGATGCCGCCGATTACGACACCGGCGCCCAACAGCAAGCACGGCAGCGTTTTATTATCGAAGGACTGGGCCTGCTTCACGCTCGCCGGTTTGCCTTGAGCAAGCGCCCCCTGGCTGACGTCTGTAGCCGCAAACGCCGTGCTCGACGCAAACATCGAAGCCGCCAACGCCATAGCACCCAAATTTCTGAACATTCTCGCCTCCTAAGGACCCGATGGTTTATGGGTTAGGAATCGCCACAGAATTCAAGTTACATAATTCACCTACTCTACGCCTAATCTGGATTCCTGGCACATTATACTTCACCTCTTTGCGTGGAATGTCTTCCGCGTCTTATTCTCAATCCTTATCCTTCTCCTCCGGAGCTGCCGTATAATGGCGGCGGGCGGCCCTGCAGGTGCCGGGTTCGGGAGTGACGGAGGTTCGGATGAGGGGGTATTCCCTGGCTTTTCAGAGGGGCAATTATCTTGCCAAGACTTGCTCGCGCGAAAAAATCTTCCGCACCCTCTTGAAGCGCGCGGATTGAATTGGCGACATTATATTTCGCAAACCCAGCCCTAACCGTGGTGGTGCGCGAAGCAATTTGAAAGATCGGCTCAGGTTCCGGCGTTATTACGGCGCGACACCGAGGCGCCTCAGGCCCTCCGTCGAGCCCATTGCGCCATCATAGCCGCTAGGGTCGAGCTTCAGGGCCTCGCGGTAATCGGCGATGGCCTCATCTCGCCGCCCCAGCTTCTCGTAAATCTCCGCTCGGGTTTCGAGAGAGCTTGCATGTGCGGGGTCCAGCGCCACGGCCATTTGAACGTCGGGCAGACCCTGGGCATCCTGGCCTTTCAGGTGATAGGCCCAGGCGCGATTGTTGTAGGAAATGGCGTGTTTCGGATCGATCTGGATCGCCTTGGTATCATCGGCGATTTCCTGGTCAAAGAGACCCATCTTTTCGTAGGCGTCGCCGCGATTGTTGTAGGCGGCAACCAGATTCCCAGCCGAAAGCCGTCCACTTTCGATGAGCCGCGTGCAATAGCCGACTTTCGCCTCGGCAGGGATGCTGGCGCCCGTGTTCGATGGAAAACAGCCATTCCATTCCTCATCCGGCGTTTGCGCTGCGGCCGGCAGCGCGACGAGCGCCAAGGCCAGCCCGATCAATCCCTTATGCATGGTCTCTCCTCTCTCTTTGTGTCCTTCATCAATGGAAGTAATGAGTTCAGACCCCATTTCTCGTGCGCCATTTGTATTTCATGCTCGCCAAAACTGATTTAATTCACTCCGACTCCGATTTTTAATTCACTCCGACTCCGACTCTTCTGACCACGATTCTTTAGTTTGAATTCTCGGGAAGAAGCAACGCCAAAGCCTGACACAAGGCTGCGATCCCGGTCGCAACTGCTGCCCATTTATTCCACCGAGTCTGAGCTTTAGCAGTAGCCAAGATCTCTATCGCTGGCCCGCCGTCAGAGGGTGTTTTCGTGATTTGAGCTTCATGCGAATTGGGGTCTGGAGCGACAGAAACAACGGTGGCTCTAAACCAGAGTGCGGCAGCGATCAGCCCAGAGACAGCCGCCATGATGGTTAGAATTGCTCTAGCCGTGTGCATTCCGCACCTCCTTTTTTATAAGATATAAAAGATATAGGGACATAATACTTAATTATCTATCCCGACTGCGTCTTGCACATCTAGCTTATCCTGCTTTTGTGGCCACGACGATCTTGAGACTTGCTCGCGCAAAAAAAATCTTCCGCACCCTCTTGAAACGCGCGGATTGAATTCCCATTTCCCTCTGAGAGAGTGTGTAAAAGGAGGTGCAAAAAAATGAAAACCGTGTCGCCATTGGCGGCGGCCGGAGAAATGCGCGGGAAGAAGATTTGCCTCTGACATTTCTAAGGAACAATTATCTTGCCGAAGACTGTGGGGGGAGGGGCCCCTAAGAAATCGAAAACAACCTTCGAGGCTTTATGCAACATTCTCAGAGCTTTAGAAAAAATCGGTCCGGCGAATGATCCGGCGAATGAACGGACGTCGCATGGGTTTCCTCTTGGTCCTGCTGATCGCGGCCGGGTTGGCGACGGCGGCGACCGCTGAGGAGCGTCAGGACCGCGAGTTCGCGGAATGCGCCGGCTGCCCGCAGATGGTCGGCATTCCGGCCGGCAAGTTCGTCATGGGCAGTCCCGCCAGCGAGCCGGGCCGTTTCGAGAACGAAGGCCCGCAGCACGTGGTTTCGATCAAGGCCTTCGCGCTCGGCAAATACGACGTGACCAGCGAAGAGTTTCTGATCTTCTTGAAGGACACCGGCTATCAGCCCGCGCCCTGCAACGCCCTGCTGAACATGAAATGGCGCTCGCTCGGCGGCGGCCTGGCCTACTCGCCTTATGACGAGGAGCCGCGCCGCTGGCCGGCGTCGTGCCTGGATTGGAAAGACGCCGAGGCCTACATCGCCTGGCTGAACAAGAAGGCGCGGCTCGATCATCCGGGCCTGGCGAAGAGTCCTTACCGCCTGCCGAGCGAATCCGAATGGGAATACGCCGCGCGCGCCGGCACCGTCACGGCGCGCTGGTGGGGCGACGCCATCGGCGCCGCCAACGCGAACTGCAACGGCTGCGGCAGCAAATGGGACGACCATGAACTGGCCGACGTGGACAGCTTCGCGCCCAATCCGTTCGGGCTCTATGGGATGCTGGGGAACGTCTGGCAATGGACCGCCGATTGCTGGCACCGCTCTTATGTCGGCGCGCCAAGCGACGGCCGGGCCTGGACTGAAAAAGGCTGCAGCAAGCACGTCCTGCGCGGCGGCTCGTGGGACAATGTGCCGGTCTTCATCCGCTCGGCGGCGCGCAGCAGCGGCGAATACGACGGCGGAGAATATGATTACTCCAGCCTCGCCGGATTCCGCGTGGCAAGGGACTTGCCGTGATCAGCGCTGCGCGTCTTTGGGATCGAGGTCCAAGGTGAAATGCATGGTCGCGGGATAATCGCCGGGCGGCAGGGCGATGGGCGAAGAAAGGATCGCTGCGTTGCGCGCGCTAAGCGCGATGTCGCGGTACACCGCATCGCTCTTGCTGCGCGCTTCTTCCATGATCACGGCCGAAACGATAGTGCCGTCGCGCTTCATCGCCACACGGATCGGGATGATGAAATTGCGCCCGCCAAGCTTGGCGAGATTGAGACTCCAACGACGCAGCACCTGAGCGCGGACGTAATCCTTCACGCTGTAGGTTGCACGGTCGCCGGGCGCGCCGCTCCCGGCATCGATGTTGGAAACGCCCTGCCCGTTCTCGATCTTCAGATTGGTTTGCGGCTGGCGCAGCCTCGCCAGCGCCCGCAGCTTGGCAGCCAGCGTATCGAGCAGCGGCGGCTTGAGTTTGTTGGGCGCGACGGTTTCCGCAGTGGGGCTAGAGGCCTCCTGCTTGGTGGACGCCCTCTGCTGCGGCACCAGCGCCTTGCGCGCTTCGGGCGGCGACTCCGTTTCCATGCCGAGGCGCACCAGGTCCACCGGGACGAAGGGCAAGAGCTTCTGCGGCGTTTGCGGCGCGGTCTTGACGATGAAAAAGAAAACCAAAAGCGCGGCAAGGCCGTGCAGCAACAGCGAACCGACGACGCCGGGACCGTTCGCCGCGGCGGCTTTCCGCCCCGCGAAGAACAACCCTTCTTTCGCGTCGCTGCCGGAACTCGGGTGCATCTTCGTCGGACCCGGAATGCGGCGACATATTACTCGCTGGAGGGAGCGCGTGGCGACTGCCCTCTTATTCGCCTATTCCGCCTTGGCCGGCGCGATCGAAACGGATTCGCCGCAGCCGCAGGCGGCCGTCTGGTTCGGATTGTTGAAGACGAAGCGCGCGCCCAGCTTCTCGCGCACGAAATCCATTTCGGTGCCGATCAGGAACAGGATGGCTTTCGGATCGATGAAAATCTTCACGCCCTTGTCTTCCACCACTTCTTCCAGCGGCTGGGCGCTTTCGGCGTAATCCATGGTGTAGCTCATGCCGGCACAGCCGCCATTGGTGACGCCCACGCGCACGCCCTGATAGCGGCCGTCGGCTTTGGCCACGATCTCGCGGATGCGCGCGGCTGCGGCATCGGTCAATTTCACCGCCTTGGGGCGCTCACGTCGGGGTCCGGTCGTCGTGCTCGTGTTCATCGATCAGTACATGTTCAGTTCGAGTTTGGCTTCTTCGCTCATGCGTTCCGGCGTCCAGGGCGGATCGAAGGTCATGTTGACGGTCACCGCGCCGATGCCTTCGACGGTTTCCAGAGCCGCCTTCACCATGTCCGGCATTTCGCCCGCCACCGGACAACCCGGCGCGGTCAACGTCATGTCGACCGCCACATCCTTGTTGTCGGCTACGTCCACTTTATAGATAAGGCCGAGTTCGTAGATGTCCACCGGGATCTCGGGATCGTAGACGGTCTTCATCGCCGCTACGAGTTTGGCGGTGAACGCTTCCAGTTCCTGCGGCGGGATCGCCGAGGCGGGAGCCGCATTTTCGACCTTCTGCGGTTCGGCGTTCATTCGGTTTTCGCGGCGCCGCCGCCCTCCAACGCCGATTTCATCGTATGCCAGGCCAGTGTCGCGCATTTGACGCGCATGGGAAACGCCGAGACGCCGGCCATGACGTCCAACCGCTCGCGATCGTCGCCCACGAGATCGCGCGCGTCTTCGCCTTTCACCAGATGCAGGAAGCCGCTCATCAGCTTCTCCGCTTCGGCGACCGTGCGCCCGACGAGCATGTCCGTCATCAGCGAGGCGGAGGCCTGGCTGATTGCGCAGCCCTTGCCCTCGAACTTGATCTCGGCGATGCGGCCGCTACCGTCGATTGCGAGATGGACCTTCACCCGGTCGCCGCAGAGCGGGTTGTAGCCTTCGCCCGTGTGGGTGGCGTTCGCCAGCGCCCCGAAATGACGCGGATGGCGCGAGTGATCGAGGATCACCTCCTGGTAAAGTTCGCGCAGACTGTCGTCCATCGCCATCAACCCAGTATCTTCCGCGCTTTGCGCAGCCCCTCGACCAAGGCGTCGACATCTTCGCGCGTATTGTAGAGCGCGAAGGAAGCGCGCGTGGTGGAGGTCACGCCGAAGCGTTCCATGAGCGGTTGCGCGCAATGATGCCCCGCTCGCACCGCCACGCCTTCGCGGTCCAATATGGTGGCGACATCGTGCGCATGCATCCCCGCCGTCTCGAATGACAGGATGGCGCCCTTGCCCGGCGCATCGCCGATGACCCGCAGCCAGCCCAATTCGCGCACCGCCTCGCGTGCAAAGGAAAGCAGCGAAAGCTCATGCGCCTTCACCGCCGCGCGGTCGAACGAGGCGATATAATCGAGCGCCGCCGCCAGACCCACGCTTTCGACGATCGGCGGCGTGCCGGCTTCGAAGCGCGCCGGCGGATCGGCATAGGTGACGACATCGCGCGTGACCTCGTTGATCATCTCGCCGCCGCCGTTGAACGGACGCATCGCACCCAGATGCGCGCGCTTGGCGTAAAGCACGCCGATGCCCGTCGGGCCATAGAGCTTGTGGCCGGTCAGCGCATAGAAATCGATGTCAAGATCGCGCACGTCGACGGTTTCGTGCACCGCGCCCTGGCAGCCGTCGGCCAGGACCGGAACGCCCTTGGCGTGGGCGCGCGCCACGATCTCCTTCAGCGGCGTTACAGTGCCGAGTACGTTCGACATGTGTGCGACGGCCACGAGCTTGGTTTTCGAGCCGATGGCTGCGTCGAGCACTTCAATATCAAGCGAGCCGTCATCGCGCACATCGACCCATTTCAGGACCGCGCCTTGCCGTTCGCGCAGGAAATGCCAAGGCACGATGTTGGAATGATGCTCCATCACCGTCAGCACAATCTCGTCCCCAGGCCGGATGCGGGGCGCGAGCCAGGAATAAGACACCAGATTGATCGCCTCGGTGCCGCCCTTGGTGAAAACGATTTCGTCAACCTGGCCCGCGTTCAGAAACCGCCGTACGGTCTCGCGTGCAGCTTCATAAGCTTGCGTGGCCGCCGCGGACAGATAATGCACGCCGCGATGAACATTGGCATAATCACTCACGGCAAAAGCATTCATCGCGTCCAGCACCTGACGCGGTTTCTGCGCCGAGGCGGCACTGTCGAGGTAAACGAGCGGCCTGCCGTAGATTGTGCGCGACAGGATCTCGAAATCCGTTCGTGGCGGTTCGAAGACGGCTACGGGCCTTCGCTTCATCTGCGCCATCATGGGGTGGCCACCATTGCGCGCGGCAACGCTTCTTCGACCTCGTGCCAGACCTCCGCACGCAGGCTCTCGTCCTCGATCTCGACTACAGCCTCTTCGAGGAAGGCGCGGACCAGAAGACGCCGCGCCTCCTTTTCCGGAATGCCGCGCGAGCGCAGATAAAACAGCGACTCCGGATCGAGATCGCCGACCGCCGCACCGTGCGTGCACTTCACGTCGTCGGCAAAGATGATGAGTTCGGGCTTCAAGTCCGCTTCCGCCCGCGCGCCCACGAGCAAGGCCTTCGCCGTCTGGCGGCTGTCGGAGCCGTTGGCGCCCTCGCGCACCGTGATCTTGCCCTGATAGACCGCGCGCGATTTGCCGCCGGCAACCTTCTTGAACAACTGGGTGCTTCGCGTATCACCGGCCGCATGTTCGACATGTGAGGTCACGTCGGCATGGCTCTCGCCGCCCAGGACGCTGACGCCGGAAAGATGCGCCTCGGCGCCATCCTCTTGCAGCACAATATGAAGCTCGGTGCGCGAGAGCCTGGAGCCGAAATTCGCGAAATGGGCACAGTAGTGCGCGCCGCGCGCTTCAGTCACCGCGATGTGCTCAACGGTGATGGATTTTGGCGCGCTGGCGGCAAGCCGCATATGGGAAAGCTTTGCCTCGGGGCCGAGCGCGATCTCGACGCCGACATTGCGCAGCAGACCTGCATTGCCGGTGTGAGACTCCATCAGCGTCAGCGACGAGCCTTCTTCCAGAACCGCGAGCACACGCATATTGCCACTGGACGATATCTGCAGCCGCAGCGGTTCCGCGATTTTCCGTCCACGCGCCACGCGCAACGCGACGCCACCGTCCGCGAAGGCCAGCGAAGCCTCTTCCATCGTCGGCCGATTGCCGACAGTGCCCAGATGCCGAACCACCCATTTCGGCGCATTGGCCGGCGCGGCAAGATCGAAAAGTTCGACGCCTTCCGGCAAGCTTTCCACGCGCCAATTCGCCGTGCCCGCCTGCGCGACCTGGCCGGCGTCGAGAATGGCGCGCAGATCGCTGTATCTCCAGTGCTCGAACCGGCGATGCGGCATGCCGCGCACGCGGAAATTATCGAGCGCCTCGGAGCGCCGCGTTTCGATCGATGGCAAAGCCGCGTTCATGCGGGCTCTTTCACGATATGGGCGTAGCCCTTGGCTTCCAGCTCGTGCGCCAGTTCCTTGCCGCCCTCGGCGACGATACGTCCGCCCGCCAGCACGTGCACGCGATCGGGCACGATGAAATTGAGCAAGCGCTGATAATGGGTGATGACCAGCATCGCGCGGTCGGGCGCACGCAAGGCGTTAACACCGTCGGCGACGAGCTTCAGCGCGTCGATGTCGAGGCCGGAATCGGTCTCGTCGAGGATGGCAAGCGCGGGCTCGAACAAGGCCATCTGCACGATTTCGAGGCGCTTCTTCTCGCCGCCGGAGAAACCGACGTTGAGCGCGCGCTTGAGCATCTCCTCGGGAACTTGCAGCGCTGTCGCCTTCTGACGCACCAGCTTGAGCACGCTCATGGCGTCGAGTTCGGAGTCACCGCGCGCGCGGCGCTGGGCGTTGAGCGCGGTCTTGAGGAAGGTCAGCGTGGTGACGCCGGGAATTTCCACGGGATACTGCATGGCGAGGAAGATACCTTTCGCCGCGCGGTCCTCCGGCTTCATCGCCGTCAGATCCGCGCCGCGATAGGTGATGCTGCCCTGCGTGATCTCATAGCCTTCGCGCCCCGCCAGCACAAAGGAGAGCGTGGATTTGCCCGAGCCGTTCGGCCCCATGATGGCATGCACCTTGCCCACGCCGACGCTGAGCGTCAGGCCTTTGAGGATTTCCTTGCCGCCGACGGCGACGTGCAGATCTTTGATCTCAAGCATTATCCCACACTGCCTTCCAGGCTGATGCCGACGAGCTTTTGCGCTTCCACCGCGAATTCCATCGGCAATTGCTGCAGCACCTCGCGGCAGAAGCCGTTGACGATCAGCGCCACGGCCTCCTCCGGCGAAATACCGCGCTGCAAGCAATAGAATAATTGATCCTCGGCGATCTTCGACGTCGTCGCTTCGTGTTCGACGCGCGCGGTCGGATTGCGGCTTTCGATGTAGGGCACGGTATGCGCGCCGCACTTGCCGCCGATCAGCAAGGAGTCGCACTGCGTATGGTTGCGCGCGTTGACCGCCCTGGGATGCACGCTGACCAGGCCGCGATAGGTGTTCTGCGCCTTGCCGGCGCTGATGCCCTTGGAGACGATGCGCGAGCGCGTGTTCTTCCCCAGATGGATCATCTTGGTGCCGGTGTCGGCCTGCTGGTAATGGTTCACGATGGCGATGGAATAAAATTCGCCGACCGTGTCGTCGCCGCGCAGGATACAGCTCGGATATTTCCAGGTGATCGCCGAGCCGGTTTCCACCTGCGTCCAAGAAATCTTCGAGCGCGCGCCGCGGCAGTCGCCGCGCTTGGTGACGAAATTGTAGATGCCGCCAAGCCCGTTTTCGTCGCCCGGATACCAGTTCTGCACCGTGGAATATTTGATCTCGGCGTCTTCCAGTGCCACCAGCTCCACCACGGCGGCATGCAACTGGTTCTCGTCGCGCATCGGCGCGGTGCAGCCTTCAAGATAGGAAACGTAGGAACCCTCGTCGGCGATGATCAACGTGCGTTCGAACTGACCCGTGTTGCTGGCGTTGATGCGGAAATAGGTGGAGAGCTCCATCGGGCAGCGCACGCCCTTCGGCACGTAGACGAAGGTGCCGTCGGAGAAGACCGCCGAATTCAGCGTGGCGAAGAAATTGTCGCTCACCGGCACCACGGAGCCCAGATACTTGCGCACCATGTCGGGGTAATCGCGGATCGCTTCCGAGATCGGACAGAAGATCACGCCCGCTTGGCTCAGCTTTTCCTTGAAGGTGGTGGCGACCGAAACGGAATCGAACACCGCGTCCACCGCCACACCGGCCAACATCTTCTGTTCGGAGAGCGGAATACCGAGCTTTTTGTAGGTCTCAAGCAGCTTGGGATCGACTTCATCCAGGCTCTTTGGCCCTTCCGCACTCTTGGGCGCGGCGTAGTAGTAGGCGTCGTCGTAGTCGATCTTAGGATAATGCACGCGCGCCCAGTTGGGCTCGGTCATCTCGCGCCAGCGCCGATAGGCGGCAAGCCGCCAGTCCAGCATCCACTCCGGCTCACCCTTCTTCGCCGAAATGAACCGCACGGTATCGTCGGTCAAGCCTTTGGGCGCGCGCTCCATCTCGATGTCGGTGACGAAGCCGTATTTGTACTTCTCGCCGAGGGCGGCGACTTGTTCCTTCGTGTCGGCGGCAGCAGACATAGGCGACCTCACGCGGCAACGCGTGGACGGCCGGGTTGAACCCGGCCATGGACGCGCGCGAGCAATCTGGAGATGGATGATAATGCCGCAATGACGTCGGCTTCGGTCGAATTCCAGCCGAAACTCGCGCGCAAGGCGCAGCGCGACAATTCACCGCCCACACCCATGGCGGCCAGCACATGCGAGGGCTTCACCTTGCCGGAGGAGCAGGCGGCCCCGGAACTCAACATCACACCGTCGAGATCGAGCGCCATCAAGGCCGTTTCGGCCGGCACGCCGGGCAGCGCGAAATTCGACGTGTTGGCGAGGCGGATGGACCTCGCGCCGAAGATTTCCACGTCTGCCGCGATGTGCTTCAGCCCATCTTCGAAACGGTCGCGCAGCATGGCGATTCTGTTCACTTCGGACAGTTCGCGTACGGCGATCTCGGAAACGGCGCCGAAGCCCGCGATGCCGGAAAGATTCTCGGTGCCGGCACGGCGGCCGCGCTCCTGTCCGCCGCCCAGAATTTGCGCCGCGAACGGTGCGCCCTCGCGCAGGATCAAAGCGCCCGCGCCTTGCGGTCCACCGATCTTGTGCGCCGAGAGCGAAACATAATCCGCCGACGGTAAAGCAATTTTCCCTGCCGCCTGTACGCAATCGACAAAGAACAGCGCGCCCGCGTCGCGTGCCAGTTCGGCCACCTCCTCAATCGGTTGCACGACGCCCGTTTCGTTGTTGGCCGCCATCAGCGCGATCAGGGCACGCCCTTTGCCCTCGCGCAGCATCGCGCGCAAGGCCTCGAGATCGGCGACGCCATCGCCCGTCACCGGGACGGTCTCGAGACGCAGCCCGGCAACCCGTTCGGCAAGTGCCGCCGCATTCGCTAGAACAGATTCATGTTCTATGGCCGAGACAAACAACCGCGTGATGCGCGCGCCGCCATCGGCCGCGCCATAAACGGCGCCCCAGAGCGCAAGCGCATTGGCTTCGCTGCCGCCACTGGTAAAAATCACATCCTCGATCCGCGCGCCTGCCTGCGTCGCCACCTGCTCGCGCGCCCGTTCGATGACGGCGCGCGCCGCGCGTCCGCGCCCATGCACCGACGACGCGTTGCCGCCAATGCCAAGCGCGGATTCCGCCGCCTCCCTCGCCTCGTCGCGCAAGGGTGATGTCGCATTGTGATCGAGGTAAATCATTGCGCTCTTATGCAAACCTCAAGCTGCCGCGCGGCTGTCTCCGGACTGCAAGTCCAGTTGGGCCCGGCCCAATACGCGTTTCTCCACCACATCGGCAAGCGACACGGACGACAGGAATACATGGATCTGCCGACCGAGTTCCTCCCAGAGGTCGTGAGTGATGCAACGCGCGCCTTGGGTGGCACAGCCTTTGGCGCTGCCCGGCTTGCAGCGCGTGGCGTTGATGGGTTCGTCCACCGCCATGATGATGTCGGCGACGCGGACCTCATCCGATGGCCGACTCAACCGGTAGCCGCCGCCCGGGCCGCGGACGCTCGACACCAGACCGTTGCGGCGCAGCTTGGCAAACAATTGCTCCAGATAGGAAAGCGAGATTTCCTGCCGTTCGGCGATGTCGGCCAACGAAACCGGGCGCGTGCCCGCCTCGTTCATGGCCAGATCGGCCATCGCCATCACCGCATAGCGACCTTTGGTACTGAGCCTCATAACCTTCCACTCCAAACCGCCGCGCGCGTTTTTCTTGCTTTCAGGGGGGCCGCTTGGTGTAAGAACAGCGGTCGACCGCGTGGCGTTCTTCCACTACGGATATAGGATTCCTGAGTACGTTGGTCAAGAATTCCTCCCCATATCTCGCGAAGAAAGTACTATGCCCCTGTTTTTGAACAATTTTAATTTTGGACGCGTAAAGCAAGAAATCCACAAAGAAATCATGAGGAACGCACAGATTCGACCGGCACAAGGGAGCCTCGCCGCCCATGCCTGACATCATCCTCCCCGGACCAGCTGGGCGCATCGAGGCCCGTTATCAGCGACAGAAAGCCCCAGGCGCCCCCATGGCCCTGGTGCTGCACTCCCATCCGCAGTTCGGCGGCACCATGAACAACCCGCTGGTCTACGACCTGTTCCACATGTTCCACGGGTTGGGCTGCACCGCGGTGCGCTTCAATTTCCGCGGCGTGGGCCGCAGCCAAGGTACGTTCGATTCGGGCTCGGGCGAGCTGTCCGACGCCGCCGCAATCCTCGACTGGATGAATACGCTCTATCCCAACCCGTCCTTCGTCTGGGTCTGCGGCATTTCCTTCGGCGCCTGGATCGGCATGCAGCTTCTGATGCGCAGGCCGGAGATCACCGGCTTCGTTTCCATCGCCCCGCCCGCCAGCATGTACGATTTCGCCTTCCTGGCGCCGTGCCCAGCCTCGGGGCTGATCGTGCACGGCACCAAGGACATGGTTGTGCCGGAGCTTGACGTGCAGAAGCTCGTCGATCGGCTGACCGCGCAAAAGGGCATCAAGATCACCTACGAGAAAATCGAAGGCGCCAACCATTTCTTCGACAAGCACGAAGCCGACGTGGTGGAGATCGTGAAGGAATATGTCTCCAACCGGATGAACAATCCGCACGAAGGACGCTGATTAAGGCATGACCGACGCGCCACAATTCCGCTCCGAATTCCTCCGCACCGTCGTGGCGCGCGGCCAGTATTACGCCTGCACCGAACCGGAGGCGCTGGACGCGCTGTTCCGCAAGGAGCGGGTCACGGCCTATATCGGCTTCGACTGTACCGCGCCCAGCCTGCATGTCGGAAGCCTGGTCCAGATCATGACCCTGCGCCGGCTGCAGCAGGCCGGCCACAAGCCGATCGTGCTTATGGGCGGGGGCACTACCAAAGTGGGCGACCCGTCCGGCCGGGACGAAACCCGCCAGATCCTGACCCTGGCGCAGATCGAGGCCAACAAGCAAAGCATCCTCAAGATATTCGAACGCTTTCTCTCGTTCGGCGACGGGCCATCGGACGCGCTGATGGTCGACAATGCCGAATGGCTGGACAAGCTCGAATACATTGCGTTCCTGCGCGACATCGGCAGGCATTTTTCGATCAACCGCATGCTGACCATGGACAGCGTGAAGCTGCGTCTGGAACGCGACCAGCCGCTGACGTTCCTCGAATTCAACTACATGATCCTGCAGTCCTACGATTTCGTGGAGCTGTACCGCCGCTACGGCTGCCGGCTGCAATGCGGCGGATCGGATCAATGGGGCAACATCGTCAGCGGAACCGATCTCGGACGGCGTGTGGCGGAGGCGGACCTGTTCGGGCTGACCTCGCCGCTTATCACGATGGCGTCGGGCGCGAAAATGGGCAAGACGGCCGCCGGCGCGGTGTGGCTCAACGCCGACATGTGCAGCCCCTACGATTACTGGCAATACTGGCGCAACAGCGAGGACGCCGACGTTGGCCGCTTCCTGCGGCTGTTCACCGAGTTACCGGAAACGGACATCGCGCGCCTGGAAGCGCTGCGAGGCGCGGAATTGAACGAGGCGAAAAAAGCGCTGGCTACAGGAGCCACCGCCTTGGCGCACGGGCGCGAAGCGGCGGAAGCGGCGGCGGAAACGGCGCGGCGAACCTTCGAAGAGGGCGCCATTGACGAAGGCTTGCCGACCTTCGAAATCGCGCGCGCCAAGCTGAACGGACTTGTGCTGACGACGCTGGCGCAATGGTCCGGCCTGACGTCGTCGGCGAGCGAGGCACGCCGTCACATCGAGGGCGGCGGATTGCGCGTCAACGACACGGTCGTGAAGGACGTGAAAGCGACGGTCGGCGCGGCGGACGTCACCGACAAGGGCGTCATCAAACTCTCGGTCGGCAAGAAGAAACATATTCTGGTAAAGCCGGTTTAAGGCACGATCCTCTCTGCGTTCGCCGAAGCTACGGCGGACAAGTCGCGGGGGCAGAAAGGAATCTCACTGCCCTTTCGGCGTTTGCGCCAGCGGAGCCGCAGGTGCCGGCGCATTGGCGGGCGGCGGCGCCGGCACAACCGGCTTGGGCGCGTTCGACGGCGCCTGGGAGGCGTTGGGCATCTTGCCTTCGAAAATGCGCCGCAGGATGCCCGGCGCCAGCACAGACAGCGGATTGACGCTGACCGAAGGCTCGTCGGCATTGCCGGTGACGGAGTAACTCATGCCGAAAACGCCTTCGCCCTGTTTCGAGGTAAGAACATCGCCCAACAGCGGGATATTGCCCAGCACGCTGTTGATGCCGAACAACGGCACGAGCGAGCCTTTCAGCGCGATGTCGTTCTTGGGCCGGTCGATATAGCCGTCGGCGGTGATGCCGATGGCCGGTCCGGTTGCGCGCACATCGTGTACCGAGATCACGCCGTTGCGCGACGAGTAGGGAACCTCCAGCGTATCGACGGCGATGCCCTGACCTTGCATCAGGTTGACCAGTCCGCCGAGCGAACCGGCCGAGAATACGCGCGTCAGGAACGGCTGGTCGATGATGCGGAAATCCTTCAGAACCGCCTTGCCCTGGTAATCCGGCGCGCTCTGGTCCTTCGGAGCCGTGTCGTTCGCCTTGCCGGGCAGGGTCGCCACAAAATTCAACTTGCCGTCGCGCATGCTGTTGAAGCCGAACAGTCCCTTGCTGAGCAGGCCCATGTCGCTGGTGGCGAAGACCGCGCGGCGGCCCAGCTCCGTCGTCGTGATGGAGCCCGACACGGTTGCCGTCTTCGACAGCGCGCCCGTCAGCGTCAGCGATGCGGGCTTGCTGGCGATGCCCGAGACGTCGAGCGCGAACGACGAGATCGCGACGCCTTCGCGCAGCATCAGCCGGTCGAGCCTAGCGTTGATATGGAAGGGCTCGTCAAGTTCGTCCGCACTGCCGTCGCTGCCGTGCCCCGCCAGGCGCGAACCATCGAGCGAGTGACCCCGCAAGACGATCTCAACCCCTGCCGGGCTGCGTGTCAGGTTCAGCGAAAAATCATCCAGTTGGCCGACGCGAACGGTTGGCGCCTGCAACAGGATCAAGCTGCCGCCGGTGTCGTATTTGGCGTTCGCCGTCACGGCGGTGCCGGGACCGGTCATGCGCAAGGTTTCGCTGGCGAGGGCGCTATGGGGACCGAAGCTGGCCGTCATCCGCGCCGTGACGGGGAAGCCAGCCGGCTTGTTGATGCCGATCAGATCGAAGGTCACAGTCGCCGGCGTCAAATCAAACGTCATATTTGCCTGATTCAGCGCACCGCGATGGCCGGTCAGCGTGCCATTGAGGCCGATCGGTCCCTTGAGATAATCCTTGGTGTGGAAGCCCAGACCCGTGCGCGCCTGCGCGTCGAGCGAGCCCTTCACGACGATCTTCGTGGTGATCGCGGTCGCGGTTTTGAAGTCCTCTGTCCAATCCAGCGCCACGCGCGACGCCGAACCGCCGATCCCGGCTGTGCCGATGGCGCGCAGCCGGTTATTGTCGATGGCGAAGCTGATCGTTCCGTCAGTGAGCTGCGTGTGCGGTCCGAGCGCCACGACAAAGTCGCTTGCTGCCGCCTTGATCCCCAAATTGACTTGGTCGACGCTCAACGCTTTGCGCATCGGCACATGGACCGACAAGTCGAGCGTCGTCGTTCCTTTGGTGGCGGCAGGGGCAATGCCGAACCGTGCCGGATAGCCGAGCGGCGGCATGTTCACCAGCGCGAGCACGTCCGGCATCAATCCCTGAATTTGGCCCGTGATGTCGCCGGCCTCGTCCGGGACGTTCAGATTGGGGATTGCAAATTGCGCGGAGGTCACCGCCAGCGGCCCGATACGCGCCGAGGAAATATTCGCGACGAACGAGTCGCCGGTCACCTTGGCCGTCCCCTGCACGGCCGTCAGATGCGTGAGGCCCTTGATGTAATTGATCTCCCCGCCACCTACCGCGAACGTCACGGACAGCGCGCTCGCCGGCAAGGCGGGCTCGTCGATCGCGCCGACGGGAATATGCGTCTCGAACGCGGTCGGTCCGATCGTTCCGGCGAACATGTTCTCATCAGTCCAGGCGCGTGCGCCTGTCGCCGCCACCAGCGGCCAGTAACGGACGAGATCACGCACCCCGATGGGAGCGATCGTGCCTTTAAGCTCTAAGGCAGGCGATTGGCTCTCGGCCAGCGTCACCTTGCCGGAAACCTGCAGCGCCAGAGGCGCGCCGCTCACGCCCAGATGATCGAGGACAAGATCCCGTGTGGCAGGTTGCCAATCGCCGCGCAGATCGACGAGCTGGAACTGAACCGGGTTGGTGAAAATACCCGGGAGCACCAAGGTAATCTTGTCCATGCGCAGGTCGGCGCGCACGTCCGCCAGAACGCCGGCTTTGTCGGTGACCAGATCGACCTTGCCTTGCAGGTGACCCTTGATCTTGTCGGAGTCGATGGTTGCGTCTTCGAGCAGCAATCGTCCATTGGCGCCGTCATAACGGCCGATGGCGCGTAGACTGCGCACGCGCACGGGCCCGCCCTTGGCGCCGGGCATGACGAACGTTCCCCGTGCGCCGACACCGAAATCGGCCGACAAAAGGTGTGCGCCCTCGACTGCAAAGGACGCCGAAATGTCGAGTTTGAGCGCCGTGTTTTTGACGGCGGCGAATGTCTTGCTGTTGGCGGCGAGCGCGCCCAATTCTAATCCGGTGACCGAAATCGCGCCCTCGACCTTGCCCTTCTTGGGCGGGAACACAAACTCACCCGCAACGTGGGCCGGGTGCCCCGAGATTTCGACGTCAGCTTCGAGCTTGGCGTCGAGATTCGCTCCGGCCGTCGACAATTGGAAATCGGCCCGCGGAGCGACGACGAACAGGCCCGTCGTCTCGTCGAAGAATGCCAGCCTCGCGTTGCGGATCGCAAAGCTCTCCAGCGACGAGGTGTTGCCGTTCCTCGCATTGATCGCATCGACGATGCGGCTCAAGATGTCGCGTTCCTGCTTGTCCTTCTCCACGCCCAGCCTGAGGCCGCCGTCCTTGGTGCGCACCAGCGTCAGCTGCACGCCGACGAGCGCGATGCGTTTGACGACGATCTTGCCCCGCAGGAACGGCTTGGCAGCGAGATCGATGTCGGCCTTGGGGGCTTGGGCGATGATCCGGCCGTCGGCATCGAACACCCGCGTGCCCAGGATGACGATGTTCACCCGGCCCTCGTCGCGGGCCCATTCGATCGCGGCCTGGTCGTATTTGACGGTGATTCCGGGCAGCGCATTGGCGAGTGCGTTCGCCAGCGTGCCTGCGAACGGGCCAAGCGACACCGGACCGATCAACAGGCGTACGCCCGCACCGGTGACAAAAAACAGGACCGCCGCAGCCGTCCCGGCCGCGATCAGCGCCGCGCGGCTGACATGGTGGGCCTTGACGTACCGCCGCAGCAGCAGACCCAGTTTCCACGGGTATAGGTCGGACAATTTCAAGGTCCGCACACCTCGTCCACCCACCCTATGGCCAATTGTTGAGGCGCAAGCGGGGCCTTGCGCTGAATCGCGCATCACTTTATCGCCTATACGGCCAGACGTTCGACTGCAACTTACTTTGGGAACAGGTATGGACTTACAGCCTGGCGATAGAGCCCCCACATTCAAGGCTGCGACCGATGGTGCGGGCGACGTCTCGCTTTCCGGATTGAAAGGCCGACCTTTCGTTTTGTACTTCTACCCGAAGGATAATACTTCTGGTTGTACAAAAGAAGCTCTCGAATTCACAAAACTATCTAAGAAATTCCGTGAGTTAGGAATCGCTTTGATCGGTGTGTCCAAGGACAGTGTCGCGTCCCACGACAGGTTCAAGACCAATTACAAGTTGTGTCTGACCCTGGCGTCCGACCCCGATACTAAAATTGCCCAAGCCTATGGCGTGTGGGTCGAAAAGAGCATGTATGGGAGGAAATACATGGGCATGGAGCGCGCGACCTTCCTTGTGGACGCGAAAGGCAAGATCCACCAGGTCTGGCGCAAAGTGAAAGTCCCCGGACATGCGGAGGCCGTACTCGCTGCGGCAAAATCGCTTTGAAGCCCGCAAAGCCGCCGAATCGCTTCGGCCCAAGATTAACCTCTACGTCATTTTTCTGGGCTAAGAGCTTGATTAGCCGCCGTCAATTAGGTGAAATGCACCCCATTGGGGTCGGCGCGAATAGAGACGCCAAAAAGGGAAGTCCAGAGATGACGGAAACGCTCGTGGAGCGCGTCTGGTTGTGGCTTCACGAAACCTTTCCCGAACGTCAAGTTTATATTCGTAGCGATGGCCGGGTGCAGTTCTTCACCTTCGGTCCGACGCTGCAGGCGACGCTTGCCGGTCTCTCGCTTATTTTCCTTGGCTGGGTCGCCTTTGCGACCGTCAACGTCATCTTCAAGGACCGCATCATTGCGGCCAAGGATCATCGCTACCATCAGATGCAATCGGCCTACGAGAACCGGGTAGCCGACCTGCAGCTGTCTTATGATGAAGTTAACGGGGCCTTGGTCTCCGCTGAGGACAACTTCAAGTCGGTCGCCGACGAACTGCAGACCAAGCAGAACACCATCGTACATTTCCTCGACCGCAAGCAGCAGGTCGACTCCACCTTGATGAACAATGGAACGCCCGGCGCGCCTGCGGCCAAAAACGGGTCAGATGTCAGGGCATCGGACAACGCGCCCGCCAGCGACAGTCTCGGCGCCGCGCCGCCAATCACCGGCGTGGGCGGCTCCGATGCGGACGACAGTGACGGCGGCTCTTCCGAATTGACGGTCAGTCCGCAGCCGGTCAAGCCGCAGCCCCGTACAGGCAAGCCGACGCACGCCTTCCTTGATTTTGGCGGCGCCGTCGGGCGCATCGCCGGCGCGCTGTTCGGCAGACACCAGCCAGACGCCATCCCAGCGGCGACCTTCGCCCGCCATCCCGTCCTGAAGCGCTTGGCGGCACAAACCGAGCGCGTCCGCCGCCTCAGCATGACCGAAACGGCCTTTATGGCGCGCACCCAGGACGAGGTGATCGATGGCGTAAAGGAAATCCGGGCGGTCCTGCTCCGCACCGGTATCAATCCCGATCAGTTCACCCAGCGCATCCAGAGCATCGAGGGCGTCGGCGGGCCAGAAATCCCGCTGCAATCCGTACATATCGAAGGGATTAGCGACGAAGCGTTCCAAGGCGCCTTCCTGCGCGCTTCGGCCGTGCTCGACCAGATGAACCAGCTGCTCATGGGCATGCGTCACGTGCCCTTGACCACGCCGGTCTTCGGCTCCGATTTCGAACGCACCAGCGGCTTCGGCCCCCGCCTCGATCCGTTTACCGGCCGTTATTCTTTCCATCCGGGCGTCGATTTCGCCGGTCCCTGGGGTTCCACCGTCCGTTCGACCGCGCCGGGCACCGTGGTTTGGGCCGGCCCCAGAGGTACTTACGGAAAAATGATTGAAATTGACCATGGTTTCGGAATTCACACACGTTACGGACATCTGTCATCGATCTTGGTGCAAGTTGGCGCTAAGGTGGCAAACGGCGCACCGATCGGAAAACTCGGATCGACGGGGCGCAGTACCGGGCCGCACGTCCACTATGAAGTGTGGTACGATGACGTCGTGAGAAACCCGAGGAACTTTTTCGAGGCAGGCCGCTATGTTCTCCAGCAAAAGTAAGGATACCGCTCCCGTGCCAGCTCCCACTGCCCCGGCTAACCTGCAATCCAAGCGCATGCCGCGCACATCGGCCGCGCCGTCGATCATCAGCGCCGATCTCACCGTGACGGGCATGCTGACTTCCACAGGCGACATTCAGATCGACGGTCGTGTGGAAGGCGATGTCCAAAGCTCCGGTCTGGTGATCGGCGACAAGGCCTTCATACATGGCGACGTGATGGCGGAGGAAGTGACCGTCCGCGGCCGCGTGCAAGGCAGCATCCGCGCCCGCAAGGTCCTGCTGGCCTCCACCTGCCATGTCGAGGGCAACATCCTGCACGAAGCCTTCGCCGTCGAAACCGGCGCGTTCTTCGAAGGCAATTGTCGCCACGCCGACAACCCCCTGGCCGAGGAGGCACCCAAGAGGGCCCCCGAATTCCGCGGGGCGCCGGTGGCTTCGGCAGCAGCCGTGCATTCTTCCTCGCCGACGCCTTCCGCGGTGTCCGCGATGGTGTCGCGGCCGATGGCGGCCAGCGGCGCAGCTGGCGCGACCTTCACGCCGCTCAAATCCAATTAGCCGATTGGCCTAACGGCCTGCCAAACCCCGCTTCGAGAAATCGAAGCGGGGTTTCTTGTGGCCGGGCGCCGCGAGCGCCAGTCCCCTCACCCGCGCGCGATGCTGATGCATCGCGCTTGCCCTCTCCCACAAGGGGAGAGGGAAGTTATTCCAAATCCTCGATCTTCTCTTTTGGCTTGCCGCCGACGGCCTGGGCCAGCGCCGCTGCCATGAAAGGATCGAGCTCGCCGTCGAGTACATCGGCCGGCGAGCGGCTTTCCACGCCGGTGCGCAGATCCTTCACCAGCTGATAGGGCTGCAGAACGTAGGAACGGATCTGGTGCCCCCAGCCGATGTCGGTCTTCTCGCCGATGAAGGCACCGGTTTCCGCATGTTTCTTTTCAAGCTCAATCTCGTAAAGGCGCGAACGCAGCATGTCCCAGCAGATCGCGCGGTTCTGATGTTGCGAGCGCTCGGTCTGGCACGATACCGCGATGCCGGTCGGCAGATGGGTGATGCGCACCGCGCTTTCCGTCTTGTTGACGTGCTGGCCGCCCGCGCCGGAGGAGCGATAGACGTCGATGCGAACCTCCTTCTCGGGGATATCGATCTCGATGGTCTGGTCGATCACCGGATAGACGGTCACTGAGGAAAAGCTGGTGTGCCGCCGCGCGTTGGAATCGAAGGGCGAGATGCGCACCAGCCGGTGCACGCCGGCCTCGCTCTTCAGCCAGCCATAGGCATTGGGGCCCTTGACCAGGACCGTCGCCGACTTGATGCCGGCGCCCTCGCCTTCGCTTTCTTCCAGATAATCGACTTTGTAGCCCTTCTTCTCGGCCCAGCGCATGTACATGCGCATGAGCATCTCGGCCCAATCCTGGCTTTCGGTGCCGCCTGCCCCCGCGTGGATTTCGAGATAGGTGTCGTTGGCGTCCGCTTCGCCCGACAACATGGACTGCAGCCGCAACTCGTCGGCGCGCTTGGCCAGCGCGGCAATGGACTTCTCGGCCTCCGCCACGATCGCCGTATCGCTCTCGGCTTCCGCCATTTCCGCCAGACCCTGCGCGTCGGCCAGCTCGGCCTCAAGCTTGCGCACGGACGACAGCCCCTCATCGAGCCGCTGGCGCTCGCGCATCAATTTCTGGGCTTCCTGAGGATTGTTCCAGATGGAGGCGTCTTCGGCCTTGGCGTTCAACTCATCGAGGCGGCGGACGGACTTGTCCCAGTCAAAGATGCCTCCTCAGCAGGGCAATAGCCTGCTGAATGTCGGCAATGTTGCGTTCGGTTTCCGGGCGCATGAGAGTCTCTAGGTTGGAAGCGCTGATATAGAGGACGAAAACCGTTTAGTACAACCCGCCTGTGCCCTCGCCGACTTCGCCGGGCGTAGTGGCGCTGGTGCCGGTCGGCGTGTCGCCACCGATCACGAGCTGCGGCGGCGCTCCGGGATCGCCGGGCGCGGTTCCCGACTTGAAGGCTTCATCGATCGAACCCGGCGTGCCCTCAGGCACCAGCTCGCCCGTCAAGCGGTCCACCGGAACGAACTCGATACCCGGCGGCACGCGGAACGGCGTCGGCGGCACGCTGGCAAGCGCACCCTTCATGAAATCACGGAAGATGGGCGCGGCGACCGTGGCGCCTTGCTCGAGCTTGCCCAACGTGCGCGGATTGTCGAAGCCGACATAGACGCCGCATGCCAGATCGGGTGAGAAACCCACAAACCAGGTATCCCTGGACTCGTTGGAGGTGCCCGTCTTGCCTGCCAGCGGCTTGCCGACGACGGATACCGATCGGCCGGTGCCGTACTCCACCACGCCCTGCAGCAGCGAGACGATCTGATACGCCGTGCGTGGATCGATGATCTGCTCCCGCGCATCGCTCAGCATCGGTTCGGCCTGGCCGCGCCAGTTGGAATCGTTGCAGCCGTCGCACTGGCGCAGGTCGTGCCGCCAGATGGTCCTGCCGTTACGGTCCTGGATGCGGTCGACCAGCGATGGCGAGATCTTCTTGCCGCCATTGACGAACTCCGAATAGCCCGTGGTCATTCTCAGCAACGTCGTTCCGGTCGAGCCCAGCGCGTTGGCCAGCAAAGGCTCCAGATGATCATAGACGCCGAAGCGATCGGCATAGGGCACGATCTTGTCCATGCCCACAGCCTGAGCAAGACGCACGGTCATCAGGTTCTTGGAAAGCACGATGCCGCGACGAAGCGTCGCCAGCCCGATAAACTTCTGCTCGAAATTCTCCGGCCGCCACAGCGGCAGGCCGGGCCCCTGCTCGATCACGAAGGGCGCATCCAGCACTTTTGCCACCGGCGTGAAGCCGTTATCGAGCGCCGCCGCATAAACGAACGGCTTGAAGGACGAACCGGGCTGGCGCAACGCCTGCATGGCGCGGTCGTACTGGCTGGAAGCATACGAAAAGCCGCCCGACAGCGCCAAGACGCGGCCCGTGTGCGGATCCATCGCCACGATGCCGCCGTTGACTTCCGGCACCTGGCGCATGCCGTAATCGCCGCGATTGTCGACCGCTTCGACATAGATGAGATCGCCGATCTTCACCACGTCCTGAGGTTTGGCAGGCGGCGGCCCAACCTCGGCGTCCTTCCATTCCTTGCGCGCCCACTGCAGTTCGCTGAACGGAATGCGCGCAGGCGTCCCGTCGGAAAGCCCGATGCGTACGCTCTTGTCCGGCGAAAAGCCCAGCACCACCGCGATGCGCCAACTGCCGATGCCCGACTGGTTGCCAACGCTCATCAACGTGGTCCGCCAATCTTCGTTGACGTTGACGTTGCTGACCGCGCCACGCCAACCATGCCGCCGGTCGTAACGCACCAGCCCCATGCGCAGCGCGTTCACCGCGTAATTCTGCAGCCCCGTGTCGAGCGAAGAACGCACCTGCAAGCCGCCGTCATAGAGCGCCTGCTCGCCGTATTTGGCGTAGAGCTGGCGGCGCACCTCTTCCACGAAGTAATTCGCGTCTTCAGTCTGGCTGCCGAGCGGGCGGGTGTTGGCGTCCAAAGGTTCGGCCATCGCGGTCTTGGCCTGCTCCTCGGTGATGTAGCCGTTCTCCTCCATCTGCCCGATGACCCAATTGCGGCGGTCAACGGCAGCCTGATAGTGAAAGCGTGGGTCGTAATGGCTGGGAGCCTTGGGCAAGGAAGCAAGGAAGGCGACATCGGCGATGTCGAGATCGTCCAGCGACTTGTCGAAATAATTCAGCGCCGCCGCGGCAACGCCGTAGGAATTCTGGCCGAGATTGATCTCGTTCAGATAAAGCTCGAGAATCTTTTCCTTCGTATAGGTCGCATCGATACGCAACGCCAAGACCACTTCGCGGATCTTGCGCGAGAATTTCACGTCGGAATTGAGCAGAAAGTTGCGAGCGACCTGTTGGGTGATTGTGGACGCGCCTTCGGGGCGGTGGCCTTGCACGACCTTGCCGATGTCCTTGATCGCCGCGCGCAGCATGCCGCTCGGATCGATGCCGGGATGGTTGAAGAAATTGCGGTCCTCCGCCGAGGTAAACGCCTCAATAACCAGCTTGGGCACGAAAGCGATGGGCACGAAGATGCGCCGCTCGCGCGCATATTCGCCGATCAGCGTTCCGTCGCCGGCATAGACTCTGGTGGTGACGGGTGGCGTGTAGTTCTGCAGCGCTTCGACGCTCGGCAGGTCGCGCGTGACCGACCAGATATAGATCACCACCGCCAGCGAGCTCACGATCAGCAGAACGGCCGCGGACAATCCGGCGTACAGCACGGCTCGGGCGCGCCAAGATCTCCAGGAGCGCGACCAGGAAGCCCAAGACAGCGTGTCTTGCGGCGGCGGCTCTTCGCTGTCCGGCGGTTCGCCGGATGTGATCGGCCCGTTCGCAGGCATGGGCTCAGCCGGCGCGGCGGGCTTCGGCGGTTGCGCCGGCGCGACCGTTTCATGCGGCTCTTCAAACGCTTCTGGAATGCCGCCGTCCGGCGCGGGGTGATCTTCTGAGTGGTCGTTCATGGCACGCGATTATGACCGCGCAAGGCCGTTCCGTCACGGCATGCCTTGCGCCGTTTTCTCCTCGCCCGATGCTGCGGTTGCGAAGTGACGATCTACAGCCCCTGCGATAGCATCGGCGATGCCGTCGCGCCAAGCGGCCGTTTTCATTTGATCCGCATCATGCCCGTTCGACAGATAACCTAGCTCGATCAGCACTGCGGGCACGTCCGGAGCCTTCAGCACGACCAGCGCGGCGGAACGGTGCGGATCGCGCGGCAATATGTCCGTGGCGCGCGAAAGTTCCGCGATGGCGGTTTCGGCGAAACGTGACGATTTGTTCATCGTGTCGCGCTGCGCCAAGTCGATGAGGATGGGGGCGACGGCGGAATTGTCGCCCGACAGATCGACACCGGCGATTATGTCAGACTGATTTTCCTTCGCAGCTAGGGCGGCGGCCTCTTTGTCCGATCCCTTGTCCGACAGCGTGTAGATCGATAGCCCGTCGACGCTGGGATCATGGATCGAATCCACATGGATCGAGATGAACAGGTCGGCGTGCCAGGACCGGGCGAAGTTCACCCGCTCGCGCAACGGAATGAAGACGTCGCTGTCACGCGTCATGTGCACCGTGTAACCGTGCGCCTGAAGCGATTTTCTCAGCCTCAGCCCTTCGGCGAGCGCGATGTCTTTTTCCATCGTGCCATCTATGCCGACGGTGCCGGAATCGATACCGCCGTGGCCCGGATCGATAATGATGGTCTTCCTGGTGGAGGCTTGCGGAGGCGCCGTCGCCTGTTGCTGCGGCGGTGCCACCTGCTCAGCGGCATATTCTCGGGCCTTAAGGTCCGCAGGCCAGCCGGCGGTGCGATCGAACTTGGCCTGCGTGGTCGGAAACAGATCGATGACGATGCGATATCCATAACCCTGCTCCGGCGGCAGGACGAGTGCGTCGCTGACCACTACCGGTTGGCTAAGATCGATCACAAAGCGGGAATTGCCCGGCCGGAACAACCCATATCGGTAACTCTTCACCGCCCCGTGGCCGGACGGCCGTGGCGGCCCTTCCAGATGCCATTGTACGGCCGGCATATCGATGACCACGCGGTTTGGGCCGGTCAGGGTGAAGGTGCGGATGTCGACAGGATCGGACAACTCCACGACGAAACGCGTGCGGTCTGGGTGCTCGCCGATACGCGCACTCATCACAACGGGCTCACGGGTGGAGGCGGGAGCCTGAGTGCTGAGGGCCTCGCCTTTTTGAGGGGGCGGAGAAGTGGTGTCGGGCGTCTCCCGGAGGATTTTCGCGATGACGTCGTCCACCGTCTCAGGCTTGGGCGCAGGCGCATCCTGGGCCGCGGCCGACCCGACGAACAGGCAAACCACTATGCCTAAAGCAATATTCCGCACTTTTCGCATCGCTTCCGGAGCATTCTTAGCCTTCACAATCGAGGGTCGGGCATAAACCATTTACGCTTCGTTAGCACCTCAGGAATTTGACTGATCCCATGGGGTTCCTCTTGCCGTGATGCGATAGGACACCTACAACTGCTTAAAGCTGCGTCGAAAAAGGGCAGGCTTTGGCCCGCCCCAAGGGTCCGGACGCAGGCCAGAAAATACTCAAGGTCGATCCTTGGGTTTTGGCCGCCAGGTTTTCCCAGCCACGGCAGCAGCTTTCGTCACCAGGCGGTTCTACGCCGCCTGGCCGCAAATGTGATGAGATGAACGACTTGGCCCACCCCTTTTTGCACCAGCCTGCGGCACGGCCGCTGGCGGCGGCACGGTGGCGCTTGTCCCCAACAAGGCGGCCCATTTCGAGCCCGGATCGCGCGCACCAACGCCCGGCAGGCTCCTGCGCGTCGCCCGGAGAATTCTATGCCCAAGCGTATGTTGATCGATGCAAGCCACCCGGAAGAGACCCGAGTCGTCGTCCTCGACGGACAAAAGGTCGAGGAATTTGATTTCGAGGCCGCGTCCAAGCGGCCGCTCAAAGGCAACATCTATCTCGCCAAGGTGACGCGCGTGGAGCCGTCGCTGCAGGCGGCTTTCGTCGAATATGGCGGGAACCGGCAAGGGTTCCTCGCTTTTTCCGAAATCCACCCCGACTATTACCAAATCCCGGTCGCCGACCGCATCGCGTTGCTGGCCGAACAAGAGGCGGACGCGCGGCGCCGGCAAGAAGACGATTTCGAACCCTTCGATATCGGCTCCGCGCCGAAGGCCGGCGCCAAAGTGAAGAAATCTGAAGGCGGCGAAACATCGCCGGAAGAGGCCCCGGCAGAGGAAGAAGCCTTTTCCGAAACCGACGATCAGGGCGAAAGCGAATTCGGCGAAGTTCCGCCCGAAGACTACGATCCGACCGAACAGGTGGCGCAGGACGCATTTTCCGAAGAAGGCGATCAAGCAGAGCCCGTCGCCGACGAAGACGACAGCTCCGAACCTGTCGAGGCGGCCGAACGGGCCGGAGAAGAGACGCGGCCCACCGCCGGGGGCGCAGAATCCGACGCCGCTCAGCCGCTGCAGGCCCAACGTCCGTCGCAGCGCTGGATGCGCCGTCGCCATTACAAGATCCAGGAAGTCATCAAGCGCCGCCAGATCATACTGGTGCAGGTGGTCAAGGAAGAGCGCGGCAACAAGGGTGCCGCTCTCACCACCTATCTGTCGCTGGCCGGCCGCTATTGCGTTCTGATGCCCAACACCCCGCGCGGCGGCGGTATCTCCCGCAAGATCACCAACGCCGCCGACAGGAAGCGGCTGAAAGCGGCGGCGCAAGCGCTCGAATTGCCCGAAGGCATGGGCCTCATCATCCGCACGGCGGGCGAAAACCGCACCAAGGTCGAGATCAAGCGCGATTACGAATATCTGCTGCGCCTGTGGGACACGATCCGCGAGCTGACGCTGAAATCCAACGCGCCGGCCTGCGTTTACGAGGAAGGCGACCTGATCAAACGCGCCATCCGCGACCTTTACAACAAGGACGTGACGGAAATCGTGGTCGAAGGCGACGACGGTTATCACAATGCCAAAGACTTCATGCGGATGCTGATGCCGTCGCATGCCAAGAACGTGAAGCCGTTCAAAGAGCCGATCCCTCTCTTCCAGCGCCACCACATCGAGGCGCAGCTCGATGCGATGTTCTCGCCGTCCGTGACGCTCAAATCCGGCGGCTACATCGTCATCGACCAGACCGAAGCGCTCGTTTCCATCGACGTGAATTCGGGACGCGCGACCCGCGAGCATTCGATCGAGGAAACCGCCACCAAGACCAACCTCGAAGCGTCCGACGAGATCGGCCGCCAGCTGCGCCTGCGCGATCTGGCCGGGCTCATCGTTATCGATTTCATCGACATGGAAGACAGCCGCAACGACCGTGCCGTCGAAAAGCGGCTGCACAACGCCGTCAAGAACGACCGCGCGCGGGTGCAGATCGGCAAGATCAGCCAGTTCGGCCTGCTCGAGATGTCGCGCCAGCGCCTGCGCGCCGGCGTCATCGCCGGCTCGACGGTGCCCTGCCCGCATTGCGGCGGCCAAGGCATCGTGCGTTCCGTCGAATCGACGTCGCTGCGCGTGCTGCGCGGATTGGAAGAGGAAGCCCAGAAACAACGCGCGGAAAGCCTGGTCGTGCGCGTCGCGACCGACGTCGTCATCTACACGCTCAACCAGAAGCGCCGCGAGCTGACGCATCTGGAAAGCGAATACGACATCGCCATCAGCTTCGAACCCAAGGAAGATTTGAAGGTTGGTGATTTCGACATCGAGCGTATCGGTCAGCGCGATCCGGAAAGCCGTCCGAAGCTTGTGACGCAGATCGAAGCCGCTCCGCCGGCCGTCGAAGCAGAAGTCGAGCCGGAGATCGTCGAAGACAACGAGCCTGTTCGACCTGAAGACACGATGCACGAAGAGATTCCGGCGGAATCTCGTCAACATCTGCAACAGGGCGAAAATGGCGGTCGTCGTAGGCGCCGCCGCCGCCGCCGCGGTGGGCGCGACCGCGATCACGACCGTCCAGTTCAGAGCGATCAGCGGCCCGAACCTGGTCCGCCACCCCCGCACGTCTCGGCGGACGCCAGCGCCCAGGAAGCGCAGATCAAAGATGCGGTCGGCGAACTCGTTGAAACGGACGACCACTCGTTGCAGGCGCCCCAAAACGGCCAAGGCCCGCAAAACCAACAGCAGGGCCAATTCGGCGAAGGCCACCGCCGCAAGCGCCGGCGCAGACGCGGACGGCGCGGGGGGCGCGATCGGGAGAATATTGGCGGCGAACAGCGCGCCGACAATGGCGCACCGAGCATCGGCGAGGCGGCGATCGAAAATCGTTTCGGCCGGCCGGATGAAATCGACACGACGCCGCGTGAGGAACCAGGAAAACTGACGGAAATTCAACCGGTCCAAATCACACGCCCTGAGGCCATTCCCAACGCCGCCTCTACGCCTGTCTGGTCGCTCAAGGGCGAACGCATCGAGACGCCGCGGAAGCCGTTGGAGGAAAAAGCCCCTGCGCCTGTGCCAGTCGAGGCGCCGCGCGAGGCGCCTGCCGCGCCGCAACCCACCAAGAAAGGCTGGTGGCAACGGGCTTTTCGAACGGATTGACAGCCTGTCGCGATAATCCTGAGCTTGCTTACTGCGCCGGTACGGCCGCACCCAGGCCGCTGGCCGCCGGATCGGGTAACGCCGCGCAGCCGCTGCTCGTACAGACGATGGCGTTCACCGTGTCATACGGCGCCGCTCCCGTGGAGCGCAATTCGCTGCGGGTGACGATTTCCTCGCCATGCGCGATGCGTGTCAGCGCATACGCAATCGCCGCGCTGCCGTTAGGCCCACCCGCGCCGGCACCCGCGAGCGTCGCCGGCCGGTCGCCGCCAGGGCTCGCGATCACGGGCGTAAGGAACGCAGAAGCTAGACCCACCGCACCCGACGAGGGCGCACGCGCCAGAGTCACACCAGTGCCCAGCGCCGTGTGACCCGATCCAAAGGGACCGTTCATCGTCACGGCGCAGGCAACCGCCTGCCCCTTCGCATCGGTGGCAGCGAAACCTGTGGCGCCGAGGTCTTTGGGCAGACTGTTGAGGTGGAAATCGTTCAGCGTTTGCTTGACGGCAACGATCACCGCGGCCTCGGCGTCGTTCGAGCCGATTGGCGTTGCTTGGGCGCGAGTCAGATTGTCGAGCAGCGTGCCGGCAAAAGCACCGGCCCCGGTGCGGGACGCCGGCAGGAACACATAGTCGGCGCTAATCTGCAAAACGCGCGGCGTCGCGCGCTCGGCCCGATAAGCCGCCAGCTCGGCGCCTCCAACGGCACCGCTTTGCGATGCGGAATAGGCTACGATCTTGTCGCCGACGGGGCCCGCATAGAACCCATCCGCGCCCTGCGTGCGGATTGTCGCCAGCGTGTCCGCAAGCTCGGCGTTGGTCGCGATGCTGCCGACGCTTTTGATGTGGCCCGCTTCATCCATGAATTCGGCCGCCAGACCGGCGTCAAGACGAACCACATCCTCCGCATCCTTGAGACGGGCCACCAGCGCCCGCGAAATCGGAAATCCCGTGCGCGCATAGCCTTCCGCAGGCGCAACCACCTTCTGCCAGGGAAGCGCGCCATAAGCGCTATGCATCAACGCAAAGCCGCGGACGTTGCCTGGAACCGCATACGCGCCGCCCCCAGCCGCGTCGCGCGCCAGGAAATCAAATTCTTCGCTCTGATTGTGCACCGGGTCGTGGACCATGCAGATGCCGCCGCCGCCCAACCCGGCCGCAACCGGATAGGTGACGGATAACGCAAAATACATCGCCGTAGCCGCATCGACCGCATCGCCGCCTTGCGCCAGCGTGGCCGCCCCCACTTTCACGGCAAAGGGTTCATCGCCAACGACCTGCGACGAGGACGTGTCCGATGCGTCGAGCCCGAGTGAGCCACCGAGGTCGATCGAGCAGCCGGCGAGCAGGAAAAAGCCGGCTACGCCGGCGAAGAAGCGTGAGCGAAGCATGAACCGGGTGTAATCCTTGGCTGGTTAATGACGAAACAGCATGTAGCGTCCGTTGACGCAAGCATGGGACGCACCTACCGTCCCCGGCAAGGGTTCGGGGGGTGAGAGGAGAATCCAAGCTTTGTCATTTTGCAACCCTTTGCGGCGAATCCTGGGACGCATGGTCATCCGACCGGCCTTGGGGCGCTTGTTTGCCTTTCTCGTGGGCTTCTCGGGCGCGTTTTGCGCCTTCGTGACGCCGGCGTCCGCGCAGGCGATTGCCCTGCTGCAGGATACCGAGACCGAAAGACTGCTGCAATCTTACGAAACCCCGATCCTGCGCGTGGCGGGCATCGATCCCGCCGCGGTCAAGATTTACATCGTCAATGACACCCAGTTGAACGCTTTCGTCGCTGAAGGACAGAATATGTTCATCAACGCCGGGTTGTTCATCCAGCTTAAGAACCCCAATGAACTCACCGGCGTTATGGCGCACGAAACCGGCCACATGGCCGGCGGCCACCTTATCCGCGATACGGGCGCCATCGCCAAGGCCGAAATTCCCATGCTGCTGTCGATGGTCGTGGGAATGGCCGCCGCCATCGCCGGAGCGGGCGAAGCGGGCATGATCATAATGGGTATGGGACAAAGCGCCGCTGAAGCGCAATTCCTGCAATTCAGCCGAGTCCAGGAAGCCACCGCCGACCAGATGGGCCAAAGGTTCCTGCGCGAGACGCATCAGTCCGGCCTGGGCATGGTCCACGTGTTCGAGCGCATGGCCAACGAGAGCGCCAGCGCGGGCATCAACGAGAAAGAATTCGCCAGCGACCATCCTGCGGACCGCGATCGCGTCGCCTTGCTGCAGGAAGAAGCGGATGCGTCTCCCTACCGCGACGTACCCGACAGCCCGGCGTCAATTCACGCCTACGAGATGGTAAAGGCCAAAGTGATCGGCTTCCTGCTGCCGCCGCGCGATGTGTTCTATCGCTATCCGCTCTCCGACAAGAGCGAGCCGGCCCGTTACGCCCGAGCCATGGTCTATATGCGCTTGCCTGATCTTCCGAAGGCGCTCGCGGAGATCAACGCCCTGATCAAGGACGAACCCAAGAACCCGTTCTTCCACGAGGTGCTCGGCCAGATTTACGTCTCGATGAGCCAGCCCGTGAAGGGTCTCGCGCCTTATCAGACCTCGGTCGATCTGCTGCCGGATGCGCCCGAATTGCGCGTCTCCCTGGGCGCGGCGCAGATCGCCACGGAAAGAAAGGAGATCGAGAAAGCCGCCGTCGATAATCTCAAGATCGCCTTGCAGCAGGACAACGAGCAGCCTTTCGCCTGGTACGAGCTGGCCCAGGCCTACAGCGATCTGGGCAACGAACCGATGGCAAATCTGGCGACCGCGGAACGCTATTATGTGTTCGGCGCCCTGCCGCAGGCAGCCATTTTTGCAGGGCGCGCGCGACAAAAACTTGCCAATGGTTCGCCGGACTGGGAACGTGCCAACGACATCATCGCCGTGGCAGCTACGCAGCCAAAACAGCAAAGATCGCGGGATTGAACCTCATGAACGTACAATGGAAGACGGCCGTCATTGGCGGCGCAATCGGCGCGGCCTTTTCGCTGGCGATCGTATTCGCGTTCGGCTGGTTCGGAATCCTGCCGGGCGCCGGCGACGCGCGAATTCACCAATACCTCTTGGCGCATCCCAATGTGCTCGTCGACATGTCGAATAAACTGCAGAAACAGCAAGCCGACGAGGAGCAGCAAGCGCACCGTGCCACGATCGCAAAATTGGGGCTCAAGCGGTTCTTCGATCCGTCCGTCGCCTACGTCACCGGTCCCGCCAATGCGAAGAACACCTTCGTCGAATTCTTCGATTACAACTGCATCCACTGCCGCAATTCGCTTGCAACCGTGATGAAATTCTACAACGCCCACAAGAGCGACACGCGCTTCGCATTTATCGAATTTCCGATCTTCGGGGACGCCTCGACCGCGGCCGCACGCACGGCCTTGGCCGCCCGTCAACAGGGCAATCTGTACCTCACCTTGCACTTTCTCTTGATGGGAGAAAAGAACGCGATCGACAACGACGTGCTATTCGCCGACGCCAAGAAAGCGGGACTCGACATGGCCAAACTCGACACCGCTTTGCCTGCCCCGGGCCTCGAGCTGACAATCGCCGCCGCGCACAAGCTCGCCGAGCGGGCAAAAATCGACGGCACGCCGACGTTCATCATCAACGGCAAGGTGCATCCAGGCGAAATCACTGACGCCGATCTGAAGGAACTCACGAAGAGTTGAGCCCGCGCATATTCCGGCCAGTCCACCCCTCACCGGGATCGCACCGTAACGGTTCTTAAATCAACCCGGCCAATGGGCTCGACGGATCGGCGTAACGTTTCTTGGCCATGCGCCCGGCAAGATAGGCCAAGCGCCCCGCTTCCACCGCGTGGCGCATCGCGCGCGCCATCATGATCGGGTCCTTCGCTTCGGCGATGGCGGTATTCATCAGCACCGCGTCGCAGCCCAGCTCCATCGCCACCGTGGCATCCGAGGCCGTGCCCACGCCCGCGTCGACGATCACCGGCACTTTCGCTTCCTCGACGATCATGCGGATGCCGACCGGATTCTGCACGCCCAGCCCGGACCCGATGGGCGCGGCGAGCGGCATGATCGCGCAGGCGCCCAGCTCCTCCAGCCGCTTGGCCATCAGAGGATCGTCGCTGCAATAGACCATCACCTGGAAGCTCTCGTTGAGGAGAAGCTCGGTGGCGCGTAATGTCTCGATCATGTTCGGATAGAGCGTCTTCTTGTCGCCCAGCACTTCCAGCTTGACCAACGTCCAGCCTCCGGCCTCGCGCGCCAGGCGCAAGGTGCGTATCGCATCCTCGGCCGTGAAGCAGCCGGCGGTGTTCGGCAGATAGGTGTATTTCTTGGGATCGATGAAATCGACCAGCCGTTCCTGGCCCGGATCGGTCAGGTTCACCCGGCGCACGGCGACCGTCACCATCTCCGCCCCGCTGGCCTCCAGCGCCGCCGCGTTCTGGGCATACGTCTTGTACTTGCCGGTGCCGATAATCAGTCGCGAGCGGAAGGTCCTGCCGGCGATGACCAGGGGTTTGTCCACAGGCTTGGCCGGTTCCACAGGCACATTGCCGCCCCCGATGAACTGAACGATCTCCAGCTTGTCGCCATCTGCCACCGCCGTCCCGTCATATTGCGAACGCGGAACGATCTCATGATTGCGTTCCACGGCGATCTTCTTGGGGTCGAGCCCCATCCCGGTCAGAAGCACGGCCACGCTGACGGAACCGCCAAGGTGCCGGGTTTCCCCGTTAATAGTCACTGTCACGGCCATAAAGCCTGATCCCGATTGGTTGTTTGCCTAGCGTCCAAGGCCCAGTATAAAGCCAACATCGACGAAGTTAACGGAGCCCGTCGTGGCCAAGAAATCCAAGGCACTGCCGATATATGTCCTGAGCGGCCCGAACCTCAACCTTCTGGGCCTGCGCGAGCCGGAAATTTATGGTCGCACCACGTTGGCCGAGATCGGCAAGATCGTGGCCAAACAGGCGAAAACCCACGGACTTTCCGTCGTTTTCCGCCAATCCAACCACGAGGGCGAGCTGGTCGACTGGATCCAGGAAGCGCGCACCAAATCGGCCGGCCTGATCATCAACGGCGGAGCTTATTCGCATACCTCCGTTGCGCTGCACGACGCTCTGCGCGCCTTGGATAGGCCGTTGGTGGAAGTCCATCTCTCCAACCCGTTCGCGCGCGAGGATTTCCGCCATCATTCGCACATCAGTCCGGTCGCTAAAGGCGTGATCGTCGGATTCGGCGCGCAGAGCTATGTGCTGGCCGTGGACGCTCTGGCCTCCCTCATCGAAAGTGCTGCCGTATGAACATAAAGGACGTGAAATCGATTGGCGCCCGCATCGCGGCCGGCAAGGGGAGGTCCCTGCCCGCCATCGACGGCGCGGCGATTCGCGAGCTGGCCGAGCTGTTGGCCGAGACCGGTCTGACCGAAATCGAGATCGAACAAAACGGCGCGCGGTTGCGCGTGGCGCGCCAGCCGGAAGGCACCTTCGTCACCTCCACTGTTACGGCGCCCGTTGCCGCGCCCGGCGCGCCGGCCGCGGAAACGCCGGCGCCAAAAGGCCCGCAGGCCGGCGCCATCACATCGCCCATGGTCGGTACCGTCTATGTCGCGCCGGAACCCGGCAAGCCGCCTTTCGTGAAGGTGGGCGATCTGGTCCAGGAAGGCGATACGCTTCTGATCGTCGAGGCGATGAAGACGATGAATCCGATCCTCTCCCCGCGCAGCGGCACGGTGACCGAAGTTCTGGTGCATGACGCCGAGCCGGTCGAGTTCGGCCAGTCCCTGCTTGTGATTTCGTAATGTTCGAGAAGATCCTCATTGCCAACCGTGGCGAGATCGCGCTGCGCATCAATCGCGCCTGCAAGGAAATGGGGATCGCCACCGTCGCGGTGCATTCCACCGCCGACGCCGACGCCATGCATGTGCGCCTGGCCGACGAGAGCGTGTGCATCGGCCCGCCGCCGGCGGCCCAATCCTATCTCAACGTTCCGGCCATCATCTCGGCCTGCGAGATCACCGGCGCACAGGCGATCCATCCGGGCTACGGCTTTCTTTCGGAGAATGCTCGCTTCGCCGAGATCGTGAAGGAACACGGCATCGCCTTCATCGGACCGCTGCCCGAGCATATCCGCCTGATGGGCGACAAGATCGCCGCCATTCAAGCGGTAAAGGATGTCGGCATCCCGACGGTTCCCGGCTCCGACGGCGCGGTCGGCTCCGACCAGGAGGCCGCGCGCGTCGCCGCCGACATCGGCTATCCCGTTCTCATCAAGGCGACTGCGGGCGGCGGCGGCCGCGGCATGAAAGTGGCGCAGAAGCCGGCAGACCTCTCGCTGGCGCTCACCACCGCACGGGCGGAAGCCAAGACCGCGTTCGGCAACGACGCCGTCTATATGGAGAAATATCTCCAGAAACCGCGCCATATCGAGGTGCAGGTACTGGCCGACGGCGCCGGCCATGTTGTGCATCTGGGCGAGCGCGACTGCTCGCTGCAACGCCGTCACCAGAAGGTCTGGGAGGAAGCGGGCAGTCCGGCGCTCAATGCCGCCCAGCGCGAGGAAATCGGCGGCATCGTCACGCGGGCGCTGGAAAAGCTCGGCTATCTGGGCGCCGGCACGGTCGAATTCCTGTACGAGGACGGGCGCTTCTACTTCATCGAGATGAACACCCGCCTGCAAGTGGAGCATCCGGTCAGCGAAGCGATCACCGGCATCGACATCGTGCGCGAACAGATCCGCATCGCCAGCGGCGCGCCGCTCGAGATCGAACAGAAGGATATCGTCTTCTCGGGCCAGGCCATCGAATGCCGCATTAATGCGGAGAATCCTTTCACCTTCCAGCCCTCGCCCGGCTTGATCACGCAGTTCCACACGCCGGGCGGCCTGGGCGTGCGTTTCGATTCCGCGATCTATGCCGGTTATCGCATCCCGCCTTATTACGACAGCCTGGCGGGCAAGCTGATCGTCCACGGCAGGAGCCGCAACGAATGCCTGATGCGCCTGCGCCGTGCACTGGACGAACTCGTGGTCGGCGGGATCGAAACCACCATTCCCCTGTTCCAGCAGCTGGTGCGCGAGAACGATATCCTGAACGGCGACTACAACATCCACTGGCTGGAAAAGTTCCTGGCGAAGAAGGGGGCGTGATCCTTCGGGGCTCGCCCTTCGACAAGCTCAGGGCTCGCACCTCAGGATGACGACCTTTGGGGGCCGGGCACGTAACAGAAGGCAGCTTCGCGAGAGTTCCGGTTACGCGAACCCGCCTTCGGCGCAAAGCTACGGCGAGCAGCCGGAATCCGCCGGGCGGAAACCGATAAGCACCTTTGCTTTTCCCCGGGCTGCGCAGAGCAAGCGTTTTGCAGTTCCGGCCGCCTGCGGCAACACCTCCAATTTCGATGAGCATCACGAACGGATGCAATGGGTGTGAGATGGGATTTGAAAAACGCATTTCAAGGCGTGCGAAGAAAAACTTTGTGCGAATTCAATGCATTATAATTTGCACACAGATCAACGATACGTGTACGGATCATATCTCACAGCGCAGCCGTATCATGGAGAGCGTCCGCTTCGCCACGAGGCGGACATTCACGGAGCCCCGCCGTAGGTCCTAGATGCGCCAGAAGGAGACCTTCGCCAGTCGCGTTCTCAAGTCGAGTACTGTGCCCAAGACAGCCGTTGACAACCCTTTGCCAGTGGCGTGCTTGACTTTTCAAGAGGGATTATCCTGGAGAAAAATGCGGACCGGCAGGGATCGGCGCCGGTCCGCCAAGTTCAGGGAGGAAACGCCATGCGGTGATGCATGACGAGAAAGGCTATCTCTACTAAATCGATAGTGTCAATGAAGATATTGTTTTTCGCATCCTCAAACCGCGCGATTACTCCGTATAAAAATCAGGTCGCCACGTTCAGGCCCTCGAAAAGGGCGGTCGAGAGATAACGCTCGGCGAAATCGGGCACGATGGTCACGATGGTCTTGCCCGCGTACTCCGGCCGCGCGCCGATCTTAAGCGCCGCCGCGATCGCAGCGCCCGAGGAAATTCCGACGGGAATGCCTTCCTCGCGCGCCACTTGACGCGCCGTATCCAGCGCGGTCCAGTTCGAGATCGTGACGATCTCGTCGATCACACTGCTGTCGAGGATCGCCGGCACGAAGCCCGGGCCGATGCCCTGGATCTTGTGCGGCCCGGGTTTACCACCGGAAAGCACCGGCGAATCTTCCGGCTCGATGGCGATGACCTTGAAGCTCGGCTTATGCTTCTTGAGGACCTGGCCCACGCCTGTGATCGTGCCGCCCGTGCCGGAACCGGCCACGAGGACATCCGCTTTGCCGTCCGTATCGTTCCAGATTTCCTCCGCCGTGGTGCGGCGATGGATATCCGGGTTGGCCGGGTTTTCGAATTGTCCGGGGCTCACCGCGTCGGGGATCGTGTTGAGCAGCTCCTGCGCCTTGGCGATGGCGCCCGTCATGCCTTTGGCCGCCTCGGTCAGCACCAGTTCGGCGCCGAGCAGTGCCAGCATCTTGCGCCGCTCGATGGAGAAGGATTCCGGCATGGTCAAAATCAGTTTGTAGCCACGTGCGGCTGCAACGAAAGCGAGCGCGATTCCGGTATTGCCGCTGGTCGGTTCGACAAGCGTGGTGACACCCGGTTTGATCTTGCCTTCGCGCTCCAGCGCGTCGATCATCGCAACACCGATGCGGTCCTTGACGCTGGCAATCGGATTGAAGAACTCCAGCTTGAGCAGGATGTCCGCCTTGACGCCGGCCTTTTGCGGCAGGCGCGCCAGCCGCACCAGCGGTGTGTCGCCGATCGTGTCGGTGATCGAGTTGTAGATGCGCCCGCGGCCACGAATGTGGGCGGTCGGCTTTTCTCGCTTGAAGATAGTCATGGTTTGTCCTCGTTGATGGGGATGGCGCGTCTGCGATGCGGCAGGGAACGCACGCGGCTACGCCTTCAGCCCCTGATCCAGATCCGCGATGATGTCTGCGGCGTCCTCGATGCCGATGGAAAGACGCACCGTATCCTCCGAAGCACCCGCTTCGATCAGCTCCTCCTTCGACAGCTGGCTGTGCGTGGTGGAAGCAGGATGGATGATCAGGCTGCGCGTGTCGCCGACGTTCGCCAGATGGCTGAACAGCTTCACCGAGTTCACCAGCTTCTTGCCCGCCTCGAAGCCGCCCTTGACGCCGAAGGTGAAGACGCTGCCCGCGCCTTTCGGGCTGTATTTGCGGTGCAGCGCGTAGCTGGGATTACCTTCAAGCCCCGCATAATTCACCCACGACACCTTGGGATGTCCCTTCAGCCATTTGGCGACTTCCAGCGCATTGTCGGAATGCTTCTGGATGCGCAGGGGAAGCGTTTCGATGCCGGTCAAAACCAGGAAGGCGTTGAACGGCGACAACGCGGGACCGAGGTCGCGCAGGCCCAGCACGCGCGTGGCCAGGATGAAGGAGATGGCGCCGAAGGTGTCCCAAATCTTGAGCCCATGATAGGAGCCGTTGGGTTCGGTGAGCGTGGGGAACTTGCCGTTGTTCCAATTGAACTTGCCTGAATCCACGATGACGCCGGCGATCGAGTTGCCGTGGCCGCCGAGGAACTTCGTCGCCGAATGCAGCACGATGTCGGCGCCCCATTCGATCGGCCGGATCAGATACGGCGTGGCCAGCGTGTTGTCGACGATCAGCGGTATACCGGCGTTATGTGCAATGACGGCGATCGGTGTGAGATCGGTGACGATGCCGCCCGGATTGGCGATGCTCTCGACGAAGATTGCTTTGGTTTTCGATGTGATTTGGGGTTTGAAGCTTTCCGGCTTGGTGCCATCGGCCCATTTGACGCCCCAGCCGTATTTCTTGAAGGCGTGGTTGAACTGGTTGACCGTGCCGCCGTAGAGCTGGCGCGCCGCCAAGACCTCGTCCCCGGGCGAAAGCAGCGTGTAGAGCGCCAGATGCTGCGCCGCATGTCCCGAGCCCACCGCGAGCGCCGCAACCCCGCCTTCCAGCGCAGCAACGCGCTGCTCCAGCACGTCGTTGGTTGGGTTCATGATGCGCGAATAGATGTTGCCGAATTCCTTGAGGCCGAACAGGTTGGCGGCGTGATCGGTATTGTCGAACACGTAGGACGTCGTCTGATAGATCGGCGTCGCACGGGCGTGCGTGGTGGGATCGGGCTTGGCGCCCGCGTGGATGCTGCGTGTTGCGAAACCTGGTTCGGCCACGACGGATGCTCCTTGATGAGATGACGATGGCGCCGGTTCTGAAACCGACGAAGCCGCGAAACCCTTCGCTTCGGCGCCGCGCTTGCGCGAGGATTTTTTGGTTAGCCACTTAAACATTGTCTTTTCCCGTAAGCTGGCGGTTCAGAACCGCCTATTAGAACCGGATGCCGACACCCGTGCCGATCAGCCAGGGATTGATGTTTACGGAGGCCGTCACCGGCGACGCGCTGAATGAGGCTTGCGTCGACAAGAAGAGACGCTTCACGTCGACGTTCAGGAAATACGAGCCGTCTTCCGTCAGCGGAATGTCGGTGCCGACCTGCAACGCGAAGCCCCAATTGTCCGTCGTGCGCAGCTTGCCCAGCGGGCCCACCGACCGGTCGTAAAAGATCGTGAAGTTCGGGCCGGCGCCGATATAGGGCTTGAAGGGACCGATCTGGTCGAAGTGGTACTGCACTGTCACAGTCGGCGGCAGCAGCCAGACATTCGCGAGCTTGGTGGTCCCGTTGTAATAGATGGCGTGCTTGTCGCTGCCGGCGATGGCTTCCACCGCCCAATGATCCGTCAGGAAATAGGTTATATCGGCTTCCGGGATCGCGGTGTCGGTAATGCTCACCTTGCCGCCGATGCTGACGGTCGAGGAGACGTCCGGCACGATCTCGACCGCGCGCAGGCGCAGCAGAACGGTGCCGGCCTCATAAGGTTGGGCATCGCCGATGGCTGGGGCAGCAAGAGCCGCCACGGTTAGGACAGCGGGGATGATATTATACAGTTTCATAGTGTACACCTCCATATTCAACAACGATATGCGAAGGTATAACTCTACCAATTAGGTATAGAAAGTAGAAATATATATTTAACGCAAGAAATAGTGTTGTATAATTTTGAGCAAACTATGAGAGCGGATGTCTCCGTCGGTGTGGGAAAATCCTTATATTTCAATGCTTACTGCTTGATGTGTTTATTCGCGATATGGGAAAAATGCCGCTCGTCCTACAGACGTGCCTGGGCCAATACGCCGCATCAATGCGGAGAATCCTTTCACCTTCCAGCCGCTTGATCACGCAGTTCCGCACGCCGGGCGGTCTGGGCGTGCGCTTCGATTCCGCGATCTATGCCGGCTATCGCATCCCGCCCTATTACGACAGCCTGGCGGGCAAGCTCATCGTCCACGGCAGGAGCCGCAACGAATGCCTGATGCGCCTGCGCCGCGCGCTCGACGAACTCGTCGTGGTCGGTGGAATCGAAACCACTATTCCCCTGTTCCGGCAGCTGGTGCGCGAGAACGATATCCTGAACGGCGACTACAACATCCACTGGCTGGAGAAATATCTGGTGACGAAGGGGGCGTGAGCTTTCCTCTTTAGTTCGTCATGGCCGGCTCGGGGGCCGGCCATGACGAATTGGGATTGTGTTAGGCTTCCGCCATGCACGCGCCGCGGCTCACGCCTGACATCCTGCTTCGCGCCTATGCCCAGGGGCTGTTTCCGATGGCGGAGCGGCGCGACGATCCCACGCTCTATTGGGTGTCGCCGGAGAAGCGCGGCATCTTTCCGCTCGACGCATTCCATGTCTCCAAGCGGCTGGCGCGCACCGTGCGCAGCGATAGATTCTCCGTCACCGCCGATACCGCTTTCACCGAGGTCATGCGGGCATGCGCCGAGCCCGCGCCGGACCGTGAAGAGACCTGGATCAACGACGAGATCCTGCGCCTCTACACGGCGCTGCACGCCAGCGGCCACGCGCATTCGCTCGAATGCCGGCGCGAAGGCCGGCTGGTGGGCGGGCTTTATGGCGTGCAACTGGGCGGCGCGTTCTTCGGCGAAAGCATGTTCGCGCGCGAGACCGACGCCAGCAAAGTGGCGCTCGTCCATCTGGTGGCACGGTTGAAACTGGGCGGATTCAAGCTGCTCGACGCCCAGTTCCTGACCGAACATCTGGCGCGTTTCGGTGCGGTGGAAATCCCGCGCAAGGCGTATCTCGCCAAATTAGGCGATGCGATCGCGGCCCCGGCCTATTGGCCGGCGCCCCCCTACTGGCCTGCGCCCTCTGGCAATTCCGGCATGCCTTCGTCGGCGCCCGCATTGGGCGAAACGACTTTGACCGGCGCGGTGGCCGTCACGGACGGTGCCTGGCCCGGCGCATTGGTCCTGCAACTGATCGCCCAGACATCATAGAGCGGATGCTGCATCCCGTTCAGACCCGGGCTGGATGCGTACATCCAACCCGAGAACACGCGGCGATCCGGCTGGTCCGCGCGGTGATCGTCGATTTGCAGGAAAGCCGAAGTTTCCGGAGTCTCGCTCGCCGGCGTCGAATAGCAGCTGTGCGCGACGATGGTCAGCGTCTTGAAGGTCACCGGCACATTGAGCGGCGCCAGCACCACGCTCGCCCGCCCGGTGATCTTATCGAGGGCGCGCAACTCAAGAACCGGATGCGCCACGGAAGCCGTACGCACTGCCGGGGCGGGGGGCGGCGTGAGGCCCACCGAATCCCCCGGCGGAGACTGCGCCTGAGCGGCCGCCACAAGCACCGCCATGGTCACGATGGCCGAACGCAATTTCATGGCTTGGTTCCGTCGCTATTGCCGTTGCCGCCCGCCGCGCTCCCCGCGAAGCGCGACAGCAGACCCATCAAATCGATGGAGCCCTGCGTGTTGCGGATCACGCCGCCGACCGCCAGCATCTTGTCGCTGCCGCCGGGCGAAATCGACAAATAGGAGCTGCCCAGCAGGCCGGACATCGTCACCACCAGCGACGAATCGTCGGGAACTTTCACATCGCTATGGATGTTCATATGCACGATGACGAGATAGTCCTTCGGATCGAGGGTGAGCGCGGAAACCTCGCCAACCTTGATCCCGGAAAGCCGCACGTCGGTGCCTATGGCGATACCGTCCACGCGCGCCATCTTGGCCGTCAATTCATAACCCGCAGCGGCCGTCGAGCCCGTGCTGCGATAAGCGAAGACGAGAAAGAATACCGCCACCGCCACGACGGCGGCACCGATCAGCGTTTCAACCGTGTTGTTGTGCATCGTTGTCTAAGCCGGTCTCCAGGGTTCATAGTCTCCGGTCGCCGGTGCGCGTACGCCGCCGCGCGCCAAGCTGCCGGGTGGATAATAAGCGCCTTTCGTGCCACTCAGGTTAGGCAAATGGTCCTTTTCCCAGGGCTTGACCGTGGCGGGGCCGCTCGGCGGCTCCTTGAACGTGTGATGCAGCCAGCCGTGCCAATCCGCGGGCACGCGCGAAGCCTCCACGGTGCCGTTGTAAAGCACCCAGCGGCGCTTGCCGTCCTTGCTGCGGTAATAGCGGTTGCCGTACTCGTCCGCGCCGACCCGCACGCCCTTGAGCCAGGTCGTCAGCAGCGTGCCGTACGTGGCGCCGCGCCACCAGGCAAAGAGCATCCAGAAGAAACGCATGAACATGCCGCTCGGATTCGCGCGGAATATAGAGGCGCGGCGGCTTCTTAGCCAAGGGAATGGCGGAGACGAACGGCGGCGGACCGGGATTCCGACAACCCCTTGTAATCGCTGCATGTTGCGGCCGAGGTTGTTTTCGAGTTTCTGGGGTGCCCCTCCCCCTCCCCCTGACTCTCTTTTTTTTGAATTCAAATCGGCATTTTTCGTATTAACGCCTTGATATGGAGAAACAAAACCGTTCCTTCCGAGGACCATTCTCCGCGCAGTTTCCATACTCACACCGGCTTCTTCGGCATGCTAACCGTTGCAGCGCAATTCCTCCGCATTCGTTCCCACGGCTTCGCCCGTACGCTCATCTAGGAACAAATTCCACAAGTTCAAGAGGGTGCGGCGAAAAGTTCAACGCGCCTTCGCGTCGGCCATCATGGCTTCGACAATCGCCTGGGTCTCGACGCTGACGCGCGTGACGCGCCCCAGCAGATCGATGCCGTGCTCCTTGTAGTCCACGAATTAGCATTAGGAAATCTACTCCGACCCCAAACGTCCAAATTCCAGTATAATAACCGCCTGAACGCGGACATTTTCGGGGAAGCGATTAGGGGATGCTAAGGAGGAAATTATTGTGTTTGACACTAATCCTGAACGTTCAGTTGATGAACTCCTAGCCGCGATACAGGCGGGGTCCGTCAGTACAATGGGCCAACAGCATTTCAATTTTGTCGGGGAAATATTATCTCCCTTCGCGGCGCTCCTCGTCCATTTGAGTCGCGATGCAGAAAAAACTGCAAAGAGGATGGAAGACCTAACCAAGCGACTACTATACCTCACCATCTTACTACTCGCCTTTACGTTTCTATTAGTCGCGAAAGAGTTTTATGGCGCTTATGCCGACGCCCATCGCGCCGATCAAACAAACCAACATTCCACCCAAGAAAAACACATCAGCGCACCCGTCCATTTAACGCACTCCCACTAAAGGAGGACGATAAGGAGATGTTGAAACGAGGGGCGCTAATAATCCTCGCGGTCTTTCTCGCCGCAGCCGCCCCGATTCCGAAGCCATCGGTATTACGACCACAACATCCCCCAACTCAAAGCGAAAGCGGAGCCCTCGCCAAACAAGACGGCCACAGCCAAGTAGGCCAGGCCGTACAGCCTCCGCCGCCGAAGGAAATTACTGACGCTGTGTCTCGTGCAATAGATGCAGCCGCCCACAAGGCAGAGGCTAGCCAGAATCCGAGGCCACCAGATAATTCTGGGTGGTGGTTCAATTTCTTGCTGGTGATTTTTACTGGTGGTTTGGTGGTTGTTGGGGCCTTCCAGGCGATATTTCTCAAGGCCTCGGTTGATGCTGGTGAAAAAACTGCCGAGGCCGCCAAGGCTTCTGCCGACGCTGTCGTCAGCCAGTTGCGCGCTTATATCGATGTGACGGTTGAAATTACGGACATCAATGATCCAGGTCCAAGGAAGGTAACTGGGTACATCAAAAACACCGGGCAAACTCCGGCTTACAATGTAGTCAACTGGATGGCCGTTACCTGCTTTACTTATCCACCTCCCCCGACCCTCACCTTTGAACGGCCCAAGACGATCAAAGGTGAGCCGCCAAAGTTTGTGACCCTGGCTCGGGACTCCACGTTGAATATGTTTGCCGAATTCCCCGCCCTCTCGGCCGGCGACTTGGAAGAAATGAAGGCTGGAACAAAGGCGATTTATGTTTGGGGTCGCGTTGATTACGTCGATGTTTTTGGGAAACCGCGTTTTACTTCTTTCAGAAGAGCGCAGGGCGGCCGTTACGGCTTCCGCACGACACAGTTGGTTCACATGCCAGACGGAAATGAAGCCACCTGAGGTCGCCGCCTGAATACGACCCACCGTCGCCCAAAGCACCGCCACCGTAAGCAATAAAATGACTAGACAGGACCATAATCCGGTCCAGTCAAGTCCCAGATAACCGCCCAATGAAGGATGAAAAATATAGCGCCGTCGAAACCGAGCGTCGCGCTGACGCCGCGTTAAAAGAATTGGGGTCAGAATAAATTTGGCCGAATTCCCCTACCCGCCCGCCACCTTTCGCGGACGGCCGCCGCGCTGGCCGTTGATGCGGGACGCCGAGACCTTCGCCGCCGTGCGCGAGAGCCCGCCCCTGCGTCCCATCAGTGCCGCCATCCATTTCGGCGAACCGAACACGCCATTGAGCAGCGCGGGGAGATAGAGATCGGCATCGAGTTTCGGCCAATGAAGCCCAAGACCGGTGGGGCTGATCTCGATGGCGGCAAGCTCCGCCGGTACCGCCTTGTCGAGGCCTTCGGCGAACTCGGGAGGAAACGCAAGGTCCAGTCCGTTGCTCAAACTCACGACCACGCGCGATAGGCGCCGGTCATAGCGTGCAGCGACCGCGCGCGGGCCGGACGCAATCCGGGCCTGCATGGCCTCCTCCGCCTGCCTGACATCGTCATCGGAAATCGCCGTGGATCGTTTTCCAGCTTTCACACAATTTCTCCAACATCTTTTCGAGCGAAGCCGCGATCCCTCGCAGCGTCCCGCCATCGAATTCGTAACTTTCCCGGAGACTGACGGGACCGTTCGGGCAGTTGAGCACGAAGACCGCTTCCTTTCCGGCCCCTATAACGTGCACATGCGCGGGCCGATGGTCATTCGGGTAAATCGCGACGCGCAGGCCTTCCAGTCTCAGAACGGTTGGCACGATCCACCTTATCAGAAACCCAAGCGCTTGGGAAGTTTCTTTTGCGGGCCGTCGGACGGAATATTTAAGGGATTCGCGGGTCGAAACGAACCCTCGGCAGCGTATACTTGCGAGTTAGAATAGACTTAAACTGCGGCACAAACCTCGGAGGAGACGATCTTGCAGACAAGACAATGGAACACGGCGATCCTGCGCGGCGCGATTTTGGCGATCGCTTTCGCGCTCTTCAGCACAGCGGCACCGGCAGCCGGAAACGACAGGCAAGCGGTGTTGGCGGCGAACACGCAATTCTACGCGGCGCTCAACCAGATGTTCGTGGGGAAGCTTGCCCCGATGGAAGCGGTGTGGTCCCACGCCGGCGACGTGACCTATATGGGCCCCAACGGACTGTTCGACCGCGGCTGGAGCGCCGTGCTCAAGACTTGGCAGGATCAGGCCGCCATGAAGCTTGGCGGCCGGGTCGAGCCCGCCGAGATGCAGGTGATCGTCGGACGCGATCTCGCGGTGGTGACCGACTACGAAGAGGGCGAGAACACCAACGCGAAAGGCAAGGTCGAGCGCGTGAAGCTCAGGGCCACCAACAGCTTCCGCAAGGAAGGCGGCACCTGGAAGATGGTCGGCCACCATACGGACACGCTTCCCTATCTGGCCAAATAGCGCGCCCGGTGCGGGGGCCATTCCTGCCGGCGCGAATGGCCCCACTCGCGCCTCGCCACGCCTCATCCACAGCCCGTCCACAAGGTCGCGCGCCCCTGTGCGTCATCAAAGCGAAAAAAATTTCTGCGCGATTCTGAAACCCCGCTTGACTCGCGGCTTTTCTCCAACCCGTTAATCCACAACATCTGGGGGGTAAGGTTTCGTTTACCACTTATCGCTTGCGTACCCCTGTCGTTGGGGCCAATACTTTGGACCAGTCGCTTCTCGCGACACCAAATCTGGCGGACCCAACTACCTCTAGCCGCCGGAGTTCCTGCCGCACAGGCAAAACTCCGCGGACCGGAAAGCTGTCCCCAAAACGGTGCCGAAAGAGCGGTCAAGGGCACGATTTTTAGGATTTGCTGGGGGATTTTTCATGCGTATTCGGCGTCAATTCACCGTGGAAGGCCGTTCGCCCTACGACGGAATCGCATTCCGTCAAGGCACGAGCGAGATCAGAAATCCCGACGGTTCGGTCGTCTTCCGGCAGACCGACATAGAAGTCCCCGAGGACTGGAGCCAAGTCGCCTGCGACGTGCTGGCTCAAAAGTATTTCCGCAAGGCCGGCGTGCCCGTTTCGCTGACAGCGGTCCGCGAAGAAGGCGTGCCCGAATGGCTGTGGCGCAAGACGGCAGATGGCGGCAAAACCACGGGCGAGGAGACCTCCGCCAAGCAGGTGTTCGGCCGCATGGCAGGGACCTGGACCTATTGGGGTTGGAAAGGCGGCTATTTCGACAACGAAGCCGATGCACGCGCCTTCCACGACGAACTCTGCCACATGCTGGCGACTCAGAAAGCGGCGCCCAACTCGCCGCAATGGTTCAACACCGGCCTCTACTGGGCCTATGGAATCGACGGGCCGAGCCAGGGCCATTTCTACGTCGACCCCATCAGCGGCCGGCTGACCAAAGCCAGCTCCGCTTACGAGCATCCCCAGCCGCACGCCTGCTTCATCCAGTCCGTCGCCGACGATCTCGTCAACGAAGGCGGGATCATGGATTTGTGGACCCGCGAGGCGCGGCTGTTCAAATACGGCTCGGGCACGGGCACGAACTTCTCGGCCCTGCGCGGCGAGAACGAGGAGCTTTCCGGCGGCGGTAGATCTTCCGGCTTGATGAGCTTCCTCAAGATCGGCGACCGCGCGGCGAGCGCCATCAAATCGGGCGGCACCACGCGGCGCGCCGCCAAGATGGTGATCGTCGACATCGACCATCCCGACATCGAGGATTTCATCGATTGGAAGGTGATCGAGGAGCAGAAGGTCGCCGCCATGGTGGCGGGCTCCAAGCTTGCCGAAAAGCATCTGAAGGCGGTGCTGAAGGCCTGCGTCAACTGCCAGGGCTCGGGCGACGACTGCTTCGATCCGAAAAAGAACCCGGCGCTGCGCCGCGAGGTGAAGGCCGCGCGCAAGTCGATGATCCCCGACAATCTCATCGAACGGGTGATCTCCTTCGCCAAGCAAGGCTACACGGACATCGATTTCCGCACCTACGACACCGATTGGGATTCGGAAGCCTATCTTTCCGTCTCGGGCCAGAACTCCAACAATACCGTGCGCGTGACCGACGAGTTCCTGCAGGCCGTGCTGGACGACGCCGATTGGAACCTGACGGCGCGCAAAGGCGGAAAGATCGTCAAGACCATGAAGGCGCGCGAGCTGTGGGAGAAGATCTCTTACGCCGCCTGGGCCTGCGCCGATCCCGGCATCCAGTTCCACACCACGATCAACGACTGGCACACCTGCCCGGAAGGCGGCGAAATCCGCGCCTCCAATCCGTGTTCGGAATACATGTTCCTGGACGACACGGCCTGCAACCTCGCCTCGCTGAACCTGATGGCCTTCCGCAAAGAGGCGGACGGCAAGAAGATCTTCGACGTCGCCGCCTTCCAGCACGCAGTGAGGCTGTGGACCATCGTTCTCGAAATCTCGGTGCTGATGGCGCAGTTCCCGTCGAAGGAGATCGCGCAGCTTTCCTACGAGTACCGCACGCTCGGATTGGGCTTCGCCAATATCGGCGGCCTCTTGATGGCCGCCGGCATTCCTTATGACAGCCGCGAGGGCCGCGCCATCGCCGGCGCCATTTCGGCCTTGATGACCGGCGTCGCCTACGCCACCAGCGCGGAGATGGCCAGCGAGCTCGGTCCGTTCCCCGAATTCGCCGCCAACCGCGAACACATGCTGCGCGTGATCCGCAATCATCGCCGCGCGGCCTATGGCGAGAGCAAAGGTTACGAGGGCTTGTCCGCCCTGCCCGTTCCGCTCGACGTGGCGGCCATCAAGCAGTCGGAGCTGGCGCGCGCCGCCAGGACCGCATGGGACGATGCGCTGGTGGTCGGCGAAGAGTTCGGCTATCGCAACGCCCAGGCCACCGTGATCGCGCCCACCGGCACCATCGGCCTGGTCATGGATTGCGACACCACCGGCGTCGAGCCGGACTTCGCGCTGGTGAAATTCAAGAAGCTGGCAGGCGGCGGCTATTTCAAGATCATCAACCGCTGCGTGCCCGAAGCGCTCGCGACGCTCGGCTACGGCCAGAAGCAGATCGACGACATCGTCGCCTATGCGGTCGGCCACGGCACGCTGGACGGCACCAGCGGCGCGCTCACCAGCGAGGCGCTGCGCGCCAAAGGCTTCGGCGAGGAAGAACTCGGCAAGATCGAGGCGGCGCTGGAATCGGCCTTCGACATCCGCTTCGTCTTCAACAAATGGACGCTCGGCGAGCCGTTCTGCAGCGAAACGCTGAAGCTCGACGCTGCGGCGATGGACGCGGCCGATTTCGACATGCTGAAGGCGCTGGGCTTCGCCAAGGCCGAAGTCGAGGCGGCGAACCTGTTCGTCTGCGGAGCGATGACGCTGGAAGGCGCACCGCAGCTGAAGGCGGAACATCTCCCCGTCTTCGATTGCGCCAACCCGTGCGGACGCATCGGCACACGCTCGCTTCCCGTGGAGAGCCACATCCACATGATGGCCGCGGTGCAGCCGTTCATCTCGGGCGCGATTTCCAAGACCATCAACATGCCGAACGCGGCGACCGTAAAGGAATGCGGCGAGAGCTATCTACTTTCCTGGAAGCTTGGCCTCAAGGCGAACGCCCTCTATCGCGACGGCTCCAAGCTGTCGCAACCGCTGGCCAGCCAGATCTTCGCCTTCGACGACGAAGAAGACGAGCTGGAGGAAACGCTGGCGGCTCCGGCCGCGGCGCGCACCGCGGTCGTCGCCGAGCGCGTGGTGGAAAGAATCATCGAGCGCGTGTCGCGCGAGCGCGAGAAACTGCCGCAACGCCGCAAGGGCTACACCCAGAAGGCGATCGTCGGCGGCCACAAGGTCTATCTGCGCACCGGCGAATACGAGGACGGGCGTCCGGGCGAGATCTTCATCGACATGCACAAGGAAGGCGCCGCCTTCCGCTCGCTGATGAACAATTTCGCAATCGCGATTTCGATCGGCCTGCAATATGGCGTGCCGATGGAGGAATTCGTCGACGCTTTCACCTTCACGCGCTTCGAACCGGCAGGCATGGTGATCGGCAACGATTCGATCAAGAACGCAACCAGCGTGCTCGACTATATCTTCCGCGAACTGGCGGTATCCTATCTCGGCCGCAACGATCTGGCGCATGTGCCGCCGACCCACGACGAAGACCTCGGCGGCGGCGTGGCGGAAGGCCAGCGCGCGGCCAAAGGCGACTTGCAGGTGGTGAACCGCACGACTTCGGTAGGCTATGTGCGCGCCAATTTCCATCATATCGGCGTGGTGCGCGGCGGGGCGGCACCCAAGATGGTAGAACTGCACGAGCACGATCTCGGGCATGACCACACGCACGATTATAACGACGACGTTCGTGATTTCCTCGGCCACGACGACACCGTGGATTTGAGCGACATCGCCTCGAGCGTCGAAGCGACCCTGGCCTCCGCCGGCGTTTCAACGGTGAACCCGGTGGGCGTGCAGGTTGCCGCCATCGAGACGCGGCTGGCTGCCGGTGCGCACGACACCCGCGCCAAACGCGCCGCCGAAGCCCGCATGAAAGGCTATGACGGCGACGCCTGCGGTACCTGCGGGAACTTCACCCTGGTCCGCAACGGCACCTGCATGAAATGCGACACGTGCGGGTCAACGAGTGGGTGTTCGTAATCTCTATGGCTTTAGGTATCAGTCGCTATCCTTGGGAAACTCCGCCGCATCCGCTGACGCCGACGCAGCCGTCCTACAATTATCTGAACGTGCTCGCCGGGATTGCTCGGGAGAAGCCGCGAAACAGGTCAGAGTGGGAAGCGCGTTTTGCGCACTGGCAGAAACCGGCAAGCGAGACCGAGGAGCTGAAAATCGAGGCGGTTGCCAAGCGCATCCGAACCGCGCTGGCGCGAAGCAAGTTCCTTTCGACACGTAGCTGGGAGATCATCAAGCAGGGCAGCTACCACAACAACACGAATGTCAGGTCGGAGAGCGATGTTGACCTCTGCGTCTGCCTGACTGATGCATTTTTTGTGGACGCGCCCCAGAGTGATTGGCCGACCAATGCAGAGCTCGGATGCGTGCCGGTTCCCTTCCAATTCGATTATTATAGGAACATCATCGCGTGGTGCCTTGAGCAGGAGTTTGGTGCGAGCGCCGTCACGCGCGGCAAGAAGGCCCTCCACCTGCACAAAAACGATAACGAAAAGATCAATGCAGATATCGTTCCGGCTTACACACTCCAGAAGTTTGGGTCACGCGGCGCCGCATATCTTCCTCGGCCGGTGCCGGACAACGGCATCGCGCTTCTCACGACCGAGAACAAGCGGATTACCAATTTTCCGAAACAGCATTACCTGAATGGCTGCGCCAAAAATGACCTGACTGGGCGGCGCTATAAGCGCGTTGTCCGTATCCTAAAGCGGCTCCGCATTCACATGGCGGAAAACATTACTCTTGCCGTAAAAACCCGGCAGCGGGCGAAAAGCACGGCGTCGTACCTTATTGAGTCGCTCGTCTATAACTGCCCCGATACAGCCTTTGGCCACACCTACATCTATGACGATGTTGCGGCGGTCCTGAATTACCTTTCGGTTGGGCTCAACGACACGCGAAACGGAACCACCCTGCTCACGCTCCCCGTTTGGGCGTTTTGGTACGAAGTCAATGGGATCAAGCCGCTCTGGATGGATCAAGCGTGGACCTTGGCAGAGGCGCAGGAATTCGTCGCGGCGGCGCGATCTTATATGGGCCTTTGATGCACCAGCTTGTACCCCTCAAGATAAAGCTATGGCTTATCGTGGGGCTCGGCGTACTCGTGTCGGCGGCCGCCCACAAATGGGCCGGGCAGAGCATCTACTCGCTTGGAAGTGTCGTTGGCTTCGTCGAACTCGTTGTCATTGTTCTGATGCTGCGGTCCTGGCACTGGCTGAGGCGAGTGGCCCCCTATGTTCCGTTCCTACCCGCCTGGATGAAGGTCGATCTGTCTGGCGAATGGCAGGGATACATTCACTCGCAATGGAAAAAGGTGCCGACCGATCCGCCGATCCCGGTTCGGTTGAGTCTCCGTCAAACTTGGCAGGATGTGGTGTTCATCATGGACACCGATAAAATGCACTCGCGCAGTTCCCCGGCGACTCCGTTTTATGACCATAGTGCCAACGAACTCCAATTCCGCTACTTCTTTGAAACCCAGCCAACGGCAGCGTCCAATCAGGAAAACCCGCCACAACAGCTAGGAAGTGCAATGGCGCGGATCGATCTGCGCAATCCCAACAACATCACAATCAAGTATACAAATGAGCGCGGAGCCGGTGGAGATATCGTGGTCGAGTGCGCGCGGTAAGCGCGACGGGACGAAAGTGGGGAGTGGCGGCGGATCAAAATAAATCTCCGTACAAGTCCCGCCAGTCGGGGTTCATTTTCTCAATCAGCGCCAGTTTCCACTTTCGCGGCCAGCGTTTGAGGCTTGTTTCGCGTTGGATCGCGTCGGTGATGAGCGCCCACTCCTCGTACCAGACCAGCATCGTTACGTCGTAGCGCTTGACGAAGTCCGAGCCGCGCCCTTCGCGATGCTGGGTGACGCGCTCCATCAAATCGCTCGTCACGCCGAGATACAGCGTGCCGTTGCGTTTGCTCGCCATGATGTAAACGAACCCCCGGCGCATTCGCAAAGTCTCGAAGACTGGATGGCCGGGTCAAGCCCGGCCATGACGAAAGCAGGGGATTGCGCTCCGTCCGGCACGCGGCTTGCGACTTCAGGGGTACGCGTATCAAAACGAGACAGGCCCCCATGATCCGCTTTACCGCCGCCGCTTTCGCCCTCGCCACCTTCGCCGCCACAGCCTCCTACGGCCAAGGCGAAGAGGCCGCCTATCTGGACGCCGTCGCTTCCATCAAGGCGGGCAATCACAACTGCCCACACTGCGTCCTGGCGGGCGCCGATCTGACCAATCAGTGCGTCAAAGGGGGAAATTTGGCCGGCGCCGATTTCGACCATGCGCGCCTCGTTCTGATGTGCATGAGCGACGCCAATTTCAAGCACGCCACCTTTCGCGGCACCGACCTGTCGGGCGCAAATCTGGCGCATGCCGATCTATACGGCGCGGACCTGACCGGCGCCAACCTGACCATCACCTCGATCAAGGGAACGGACCTGACGCATGTGCGAGGTCTCACCCAGAAGCAACTCGACGCCGCTTGCGGCGACGCCGACACGAAAGTACCGCCAGGTTTGCGGGTGCAAACCTGCCCGTAACCAATTCTCTTTAGCCTCCTATGGACACGACCTTGGCCCCGGCTGCGTTTTAGCCGGGGTTTTTTTTCGCGCCCTTCGTCAAGATCGCCCCCCACCCGCCCGGCTTCGCCTTCGGCTACGCCGTGGCGACCTCCCCACAAAGGGGGAGGTAGTTTCTTACTCGGCGGCCTGCGGCATGTCCTTCGGCTTCCAGCGCAGCACAGGCTTGCGCGAAGCAGCGGTTTCGTCGAGGCGGCGGCGCGGAACCAGACGCGGCGCGCCGTCGAAGCACTCGCGCTTGCCGGCCTTGGCTTCCAGCGCCATCGTGCGCAGCACGTGGATGAAGCGGTCGAGGCTTTCCTTGGATTCGGATTCCGTCGGCTCGATCAGCATCGCCCCGTGCACGACCAGCGGGAAGTACACGGTCATCGGGTGATAGCCCTCGTCGATCATCACCTTGGCGAAATCGAGCGTGGTGACGCCCGTGTCGTGCAGGAAACGGTCGTCGAACAACGCCTCGTGCATGCAAGGCCCTTCGAACGGCGCGCTCATCACGTCTTTCAGCGAGGCCAGGATATAGTTGGCCGACAGCACCGCGTCCTCGCTCGCCTGGCGCACGCCGTCGCGTCCGTGGCTCAGCATGGTGGCCAGCGCGCGCACGAACATGCCCATCTGGCCGTGGAAAGCGCACATCCGGCCGAACGGCTTGGCTCCGGCGGGCGCGCCGGCGCAGTCCTCGATCAGGCGAAAACCGTTCGCGTCGTGCACCAGCAGAGGCAAAGGCGCGAAAGGCGCCAGCGCCGCGGACAGCACGACGGGGCCCGCGCCCGGCCCACCCCCGCCATGCGGAGTGGAAAAGGTCTTGTGCAGGTTGATGTGCATCGCATCGACGCCGAGGTCGCCGGGGCGCACGCGGCCCGCGATGGCGTTGAAGTTCGCTCCGTCGCAATAGAAGTAGGCGCCGGCCTTGTGCACCAGATCAGCGATACGCAGGATGTCGCGTTCGAACAGGCCGCAGGTGTTGGGATTGGTGAGCATCAGCGCGCCGACGTCGGGGCCGAGCTTGGCCTGGAGCGCGGCAACGTCGACGCGGCCTTCCGGCGTGGCCTTGACCTCATCCACCGTGAAGCCAGCGAACGCGGCCGTCGCCGGATTGGTGCCGTGCGCCGATTCCGGAACCAGCACGCGATGCCGCTTCTCGCCGCGCGCCGCGATGGCCGCGCGGATCGTCAGCATGCCGCAGAGCTCGCCGTGGGCGCCCGCCTTGGGCGACATGGCCACCGCCGGCATGCCGGTGAGCGTGGTGAGCCAGCGCATCAATTCCGCGATCAGCGCCAGCGCGCCTTGCGCGGCCGATTGCGGAACCAACGGATGCAGATTGCCGAAGCCGGGCAGCCGCGCCAGCTTCTCGCCCAGGCGCGGATTGTGCTTCATGGTGCAGGAGCCGAGCGGATAAAGGCCGGCGTCGATGGCGTAGTTCATCCGCGACAGGCGCACATAATGGCGCACGACTTCAGGCTCGGAAAGTCCCGGCAAGCCAATGGGGCCTTTACGGCGTTGTCCCGCGAGACGGGATTCACCGATTCGGACGTTCGGCATGTCCACACCTGACACACCGGGACGGCCCAGTTCGAAGATCAGCTTTTCTTCGTGGTCCAGGCCGCGGTCGCCCGAGATGGTGGGAAGAGTCATGACAGGACCTCCGCGAGCGCCTGAACGAAGGCGGCAAAGTCCTCGCTGGTGTTGGTTTCGGTGGCGGCGACGATCAGAAGATCGCGCGCGGCCTCTTCGTGCGGCAAGAGGCGCGAAGCGGGCACGCCGGCAAGGATGCCTTTCGCCGCCAGTGCCTCAACGACCTCGGCAGCCGGCCTCTGCAGCCGAAGCGTGAACTCGTTGAAGAAGGACGGCGTGATGAGCAATACGCCTTTCACCTTCGCCAGCAGATCGGCCAGCGCCGACGCCTTCGCGTGGTTGACGCGCGCCAAGCGCGTGAATCCTTCTTCGCCGAGCAGCGACAGATGAATGGTGAAGGCCAGCGCGCAAAGCCCGGAATTGGTGCAGATGTTGCTGGTCGCCTTTTCGCGGCGGATATGCTGCTCGCGCGTGGAGAGCGTCAGCACGTAGCCGCGTCGTCCTTCCGCATCGACCGTTTCGCCACAGAGGCGCCCCGGCATCTGGCGGATGAACTTCTCGCGCGTCGCAAACAGGCCGACATAGGGCCCGCCGAAATTGAGGCCGTTGCCGATGGATTGGCCTTCGGCCGCGACGATGTCGGCACCTTGGTGGCCCGGCGGCTCGATCAGGCCGAGGGAAACGATTTCCGTCACCACGGCGATCAAGAGCGCGCCTTTGGCGTGGGCGGCTTTGGCGACGGGCTTCAAATCGCGGATCAGGCCGAACACGTCCGGGCTTTGCACCACGACACAGGCCGTCTCCTCGTCGATCAAAGCGGCGATGTCTTCGGCGCGGCCGGGACGGACGGGCGCGCGCACGACCTGGCCGGACAGGTTGGCCACGGTCTCTACCGTTTCGGCATAATGAGGATGCAGGCCGCCGGATAGGATCGCCTTGGAGCGCCTCGTCAGGCGCTGGGCCATCAGCACCGCTTCGGCGGTCGCCGTGGAACCGTCATAGAGCGAGGCGTTGGCCACCTCCATGCCGGTGAGCAGCGCCACCTGGGTCTGGAACTCAAAGAGATATTGCAGCGTGCCTTGCGAGATTTCCGGCTGATAAGGCGTGTAGGAGGTGAGGAACTCGGAACGCTGGATCAGATGATCGACCGCGGCCGGAACGTGATGCTTGTAGGCCCCCGCCCCGCAGAAGAACGGCCCTGCCCCCGCCGCCACGTTGCGCGCGGCCAGTTTCGCCAGCGCCCGCTCAACTTCGAGCTCGCCCTGGGTGTCGGGCAGCTCGAAGGCGGACAGCGGCACCACCGCCGATTTCGGCACATCGCGGAACAGCGCATCGATGTCGCGCGCGCCGATCCTGGTCAGCATCGCCGCGCGGTCGTCCGCGGTTAAAGGTAGATAGCGCATCACCACTCCCACGCCTCGCAGGCGTCATCTGGAAGGCCCGCTTTTGCGGGCCATGACAATCCGGTTCTACAAACCCTTCACATAGTCCGCATACTGATCGGTCGTCATCAGGGTAGAGAGTTCCTCCGCGTTCGCCAGCTTCAGCTTGAAGAACCAGCCCTCGCCCTCCGGATCGGCATTGACCTTGGCGGGATCGTCGTTCAATGCCTCGTTCACCTCCGTCACGACGCCGCCGACCGGCGTATAGACTTCGCTAGCCGCCTTCACGCTTTCGACCACGGCGGCTTCGGCGCCCTTGATCAGGCTGCGCCCGAGCTTCGGCAACTCAACATAAACGACATCGCCCAATTGTTCGGTCGCATAGCGGGTGATGCCGACCGTGCCTGCGGTTCCTTCCACGCGAACCCATTCATGCTGATCGGTAAACCGTGTCTCGCTCATATCCTCACTCCCAAAAATTCAATTCGCGCGTTTGTAGCGATGCGGCACGAACGGCATCGGCGCCACGCGCGCCGCTAGCCGCCGGCCACGTACCAGAAGATCGATCTCGGTTCCATCCGGCGCAAAGGCGGTTTCGACATACCCCATCGCGACGGGGGCATTCAGGCTCGGCCCGAAGCCGCCGCTGGTGACGCGCCCGATGACGCGGCCGGATTTGTCGGCGATTTCGGTTCCGTCGCGCGCCGGAGCTCTACCGTCGGGGAGGATGCCCACGCGCTTGCGCGCCGTGCCGCTGAAGATCTTGTCCATGATCTTCTCGGCGGCGGGGAAATCCTTGTCCAGCTTGCGGCGCTTGCCGATGGCCCAGACGAGGTTGGCTTCCACCGGATCGGTGGTTTCGTCGATGTCGTGGCCGTAAAGGCAAAGTCCAGCTTCGAGGCGCAGCGAATCGCGCGCGCCAAGCCCGATGGGCAGAACCTCCGGCTCTCTCAACAATTTGCGCGCCACGGCCTCGGCATCTTTGGCCGCGACGGAAATCTCGAAGCCGTCTTCGCCGGTATAGCCGGTGCGGCTGACGATGGCCGGCGCCCCGGCGACTTCGGCGCGGACCGCCTGCATGAAAGTGAGCGCCTCGATGCCCGGCGCGTGACGCGCCAGAACGGCCGCGGCGTCCGGTCCTTGCAGCGCCAGCAAGGCGCGTTCCGGCTGGGGCGCGAGCGTCGCCAGGCCTTTCAGCCGCTCGGCGATATAGGCAAAATCGGATTCCTTCATCGAAGCGTTGACGACCAGGTAAAGGGCAACTTCGCCCTTGAGCCGCGTCGTCATGAAATCGTCCTTGATGCCGCCGGCATCGTTGAGCAGCAGGCTGTAGCGCTGCACGCCTTCCTTCAGGCCAACGAGATCGGCCGGCGTGACCCGCTCCAACGCGCGCGCCGGATCGCCGCCCGAGAGGAACGCCTGGCCCATATGCGAGGTGTCGAACAGGCCGGCCTTCGCGCGGGTGTGCAGATGTTCCTTGAGGATGCCGGTGGGATACTGCACGGGCATCTCGTAGCCCGCGAACGGCACCATTTTGCCGCCCAACTCGACGTGCAGAGCATGGAGCGGCGTCTTGCGAAGGGTCTCTGTCGTGGTCATGACGGCCCGGCCAAGAGGTTGATATGGCGCGATCCGCCAATCCGTTGGACGGAACCCGCGCCCCTCTGTCGTCGAACCTGAGAGATTTCACTCGGGACCTATCCCGAGATTACCCCTTCGGTGAGGACCGCAAACCTCGCGGTCCCGCTTTCCAGAAGTTCATCACCTTCGCGGTCCTTTTGCCTGAGAGTTTCCGGGGCGGTTGCTCCTTCGGCCTTCGCCTTCGGCTTCGGCCGACAGGTCGGCCTTCGACGAAGACAAACGTCTCCCGCGAGGGATCGTTTGCTCGCCGCAACTGGCGCGCCTCGCGGCGGGTCCGTGCGTCAGGAGCATCATAGGGTGGGGCTATGGGGAGTCAACGCGGCCGTGATTGGAGACCTCAGCCTGCGACGGCATGGGCCCTGGCCGGCCAGCTAGTCCAAAACAAGACGAGGCAGTCCCCCCTTTCCCCTATAAAGGACCAGATCGTCGAGTGACACGTCGCAGCCTGCCGCCGCCAGAATAACTGACACCTGCCCGTTATCATCCGAGAACGGGATCAAGAGCCGTTCGTAATGGATGGATTTTTGGTTCGGCCAAACCAACTTGCCGGGGTGGAAAAGCGGCGCGCGTGCCGCCACCACTGTGTCGTAATCGCCGCGCAAGACGGTGAGGCGGCCGGTGGCCTCTATTTCGCTCAGTCGCTGCCCCGTAAGATCGGTGCCGTACATCTTCTCCCAGAAGATGCCGAACAGCCTGAAACTATAGTCGGCCCCACCGTTCATCACGTCGATCAAATAGATGCGCCCGAGCAGCCAAGTCACATCGGTCGGGCGGAAGTCCCGCCGGAGCGGCATTTTGCGCGTGCCAGCCAGCGCATCGCAATACCTCGCAAGGCGCAATATATCGGCGCGCGCCGATACCTTATAGACTGCGGTAAAGTCCATCGACGTCGCTCCGCGGATCTTGACCTTGTGCTATCCACCAACACGCAGAAAAGCAGCGACGCAGAGAAGCAGCTCCTGGAGCCAATTTGCGCGACTATATATATAGCACAAACACAACTTAATTATAAGAATAAGTTGTATTGACGGCCTCGCCGAAACCGGGCCGCCTTGGGCTACATCCTTGACGGCACTTCGATTCCCAGAAGGCCCAGGACTTTGGTCAAAGCATCGACCGTCAACCGGCACAACCCGAGACGGGCGGCGCGCAGCTCCGAGTCCTTTTCCGACAGGATGTGGTGCTCGGCATAGAACCGGCTGAAATACTGAGCCAGAGTGAAGGCGTAATCGCACAGGATATTCGGCGCGCGCTTGTCCTCGGCCGCCGCCATCGCGTCGGCAAGACCCAACAACTGCAGGACCAGCGTGCGTTCCTCGGGCGAACGCACGACGGGCGCGGCCACGGCGAAGCCCTCGTCCTCGGCCTTGCGCAGAATCGAGCGGGTGCGAACCGCCGCATATTGCAGATAAGGACCGGTCTTGCCTTCGAAGCGGGTGAAGCGCGCCAGGTCGAAGACATAGTCGGTGAGCCGGTAATTCGACAGGTCGGCGAATTTGAGCGCGGCGATCCCCACTTTGCGGGCGATGTCGTCGCGCTCCTCCTCAGGATATTCGTTCGCCAGCCCGGCTTCGGCGAGCCGCTTCTGCGCTTCCTCGGTGGTCATGGCGATGAGATCGTAGAGCTTCATCACCCCGCCGGCGCGGGTCTTGAAGGGCTTGCCGTCCGGCCCGTTCATGGTGCCGAAGCCGGCATGTTCGAGTTCGGCCTTTCCGGCCAAATGCGCCTTGCGCGCGGCGCGGAACACCTGCTCGAAATGGCCGTGCTGGCGCTGATCGACCACATAGAGGATGAGATCGGGATCGTGGCTTTTCACGCGATCGACGATGGTCGCCAGGTCCGTCGTGCCGTAGAGAACCGCGCCATCGGATTTGAGCAGGAGGAGCGGCGGCATTTCCTTCTTGTCGTCCGGCTCGGCAATCTGAACGACGAGCGCGCCTTCGCTTTCCTCCGCCAGGCCGCGGCGCTTCAAATCCTCGATCATCGGCGCGATCAGCGGATCGGCGCTGGCCTCGCCGTTCCACAGATCGAAGCTGACGCCGAGGCTCGCATATTCGCGCATGAGCCCGCGCTCGGAGACTTTCACGAAATGGCGCCACAGCGCGACGTAGCCGGGACGGCCCACTTGCAGCTCGGCGGTGGCGCGCCGCGCCTCTTCCAGCCGCGCCGGATCGGTCTTGCAGGCGGCAGCCGCCGCCGGATAGATTTCCTCAAGATCATCCATCGTCACCGGAGATTCATCCGGGTACGGACCTTCAAAATCTGCCTTGAAATAAATGGGGGCGATGCCGCGCCGGCCGATCTCGCTGATGAGTTGCCCCATCTGCAGCCCCCAATCGCCCAGATGCACGTCGCTCACTACGTTCCAGGCATTGGCGCGGAACAGGCGCTGCAGGCAATCGCCGATGATCGCAGAGCGTAAATGGCCGACATGCATGGGCTTGGCGACGTTGGGCCCGCCGAAATCGATGACCAGCGTCTTGCCTTTGCCGGTTTCGGGCGCGCCCAGACGCCCGTCATTCGCCATCGCTCCGGCGCGGTCGGCAAGCGCCGCATCGCTGACGTCCAGGTTGATGAAACCGGGTCCGGCGATCTCGACCTTGGCAAAAACCGGATCGGCTTTGAGGCGGGCGGCGATCTTCTGCGCGATCTGCCGCGGATTGGCCCGCACTGCTTTTGCCGCCGCCAGCGCGCCGTTGCATTGGAACTGGGCCAGATCTGGCCGGTCGGACTGCTGCACCTGCCCGAAGGAGGCAGGCAACCCTTCGGCCGCGAACGCGCGCTCCGCGATCGCGCTCAGCTCCGCAGCCAGCGCCGTCATGGCTCGTAAGGCCCGATCTTGTTGTTGTAGTCGAGCTGCGCCTTGGTCAACTGGAAGCCGACCACAAAGTGGTAATCGTAGCCCGTCTTGTCCTTCGCGTATTTTACGATCGTGGAGTCGACCGCCGCTTCGGATTCGCTGGACACGGCGCTTGCGGGAAACGCGAATTCCAGCCAATAGATTTTCTTGTCGATGATCTCGCCGCCCGACGTCACTGCGACGTAATAGGGGACACGATAGCTCACTTCGCGGCCGCCGGGCGGACGCTTTGCCTGGAAATAGACGTTCAGCCGTGCGTCGGCGGTTTTCTCGCTCTTGTCGTAGTCGCACCGGGTCTTCACGTTGGTCATGGCGATCGAGTAGATCACGCCCGAGGGATCGCCCTCCGTGGCGGGATTGAACGCGGGCAGGCTCGACGTGTTCGCCAGGATGGCCGCGTCGGGACAATCGGAAGCCTTGTCGCTATGGATGTAGCTGAGAGCCGAATGATAGGTAGAGCAGCCGGCCAGCAGGCTGGCCAGCGCAGACGCCGTTGCAATGCAGATAATTCGGTATTTCATGGATCGATCACAATGCCTTGTTGATACCGTGGCGGCAACATCCGCGGACCGGCCGCATTTGCGCCTTACGCTTGACTTTTCGTATCCCGCGGCCGACGACTTCTGGGTCAGCGCCGAAGGGCGCCGGACTGTAGCCAAGCGGGCTCTCCATGGGAAGCACTGAGCAGAAAGGGGCTAAGCCGCAGCTCAAGCTGCTGCTCGCCGCCCCGCGCGGCTTCTGCGCGGGCGTGGAGCGGGCGATTCGCATCGTCGAACTGGCGCTCGGCAAGTTTGGTGCGCCGGTCTATATCCGCCACGAAATCGTCCATAACCGCGCCGTGGTCGAGCGGCTGGAGGGGATGGGGGCCATCTTCATCGACGAGTTGGACCAGGCCCCGGACGGGGCGCGGGTGATCTTTTCGGCGCACGGCGTCGCCAAATCCGTGCCCGCAGAAGCCAAAAGGCGGCAGCTTTTCTATCTGAACGCGACCTGCCCGCTGGTCTCGAAGGTACATGTGGAGGCCGAACGGCACTACGCCGCCGGCCGGCATGTCATCCTGATCGGTCATGGGGGCCATCCCGAGGTGGAAGGCACGATGGGCCAGTTGCCCGAGGGCGCCATTACGCTGGTCGAAACGCTGGCCGATGTCGCCGCGCTCAAGCCTGCCGATCCCGCGCACCTTGCCTTCATCACCCAAACCACCTTGTCGGTGGACGACACCCACGAACTGGTCGCCGCTTTGCGCCGCCGTTTTCCCGAGATCGCCGGTCCCCGCAAGGAGGACATCTGCTACGCCACCACCAACCGCCAGCAAGCCATCAAGCAGATCGCTCCACGCGCCGACCTGGTGCTGATCATCGGCGCGCCGAACTCGTCGAATTCGGTCAGGCTCGTGGAAGTGGCCGAACGCGCGGGCGCCAAACGCGCCGTCCTCATCGAAAATGCCGGCAAGATCGACTGGTCGCTGCTTGAGGGCGCGGGGACGGTGGCGCTCTCGGCCGGCGCCTCGGCGCCCGAAACGCTGGTGCGGGACGTGATCGACGCAATCCGCGCCCGCTACGACGTTACGGTCGAGGAAACCACGGTCACCAAAGAACATGTGGAATTCAACCTGCCCCGCGCGCTCGCCTCCTGAAAGTCTTAGCTGATGGCCGTCTATACCGAGGTTTCGTTCGAAGACCTTGAAGTCTTTCTGGCGGATTACGATCTGGGAGCACCGCTGAGCTTCAAAGGCATCGCCGAGGGCGTCGAAAACTCCAACTATTTCCTGCAGACCGAGCACGGCTCGTTCATCCTCACGCTCTACGAAAAGCGCGTGCACGCGGACGATCTGCCCTTCTTCCTGGGATTGCTGGAGCATCTGGCCGCGCGCGGCATCGCCTGTCCGCTGCCCGTGCGCAGCAAGAATGGCGCGCATTCCGCCCGCCTCAACGGCCGCCCGGCCGCATTATTGACGTTCCTGAACGGGCTGTCGCTGCGCCGGCCGGAGGCCGCCCATTGCGCCGCGGCGGGCGCAGCCCTGGCGGCGTTGCACGAAGCGGGCAAGAATTTTTCCTTGACGCGCCCCAATGCGCTAGGCGTGGACGGCTGGCGCGAGCTTGCACAGGCGTGCATCCCGCGCGCCGACAGCGTACAGGACGGCCTGGGCGCCCTCATCGAAACAGCACACAGCGAGCTTGTGGCAAGATGGCCGCGCAACCTGCCCGCCGGTGTCATCCATGCCGATTTGTTTCCCGACAATGTGCTGTTCATGAACGGAAAAGTGTCCGGCCTGATCGATTTCTATTTCGCCTGCAACGATGCCTACGCCTACGACCTGGCCGTGATGCTCAACGCGTGGTGCTTCGAAGCCGACGGCGCCTACAACATCACAAAAAGCAAGAGCCTGATCGCAGCCTATCGCCGGGAACGCAACCTCAGCGATGCCGAGATCGACGCACTTCCCGTGCTCGCCGGAGGCGCGGCGCTGCGCTTCCTGCTGACGCGCCTCTACGATTGGCTGAACCACGATCCGACCGCGCTGGTGAGGCCCAAAGACCCGCGCGATTTCGCCAGGCGCCTGCGCTTCCATCAAAAGGTGAAGAGCGCGGCGGAGTACGGGTTGTGAGCCGGCCGCGCGTGAACATTTTTACCGACGGCGCCTGTTCGGGAAACCCCGGACCCGGCGGCTGGGCGGCGATCCTGCGTTCGGGCAAGCACGAAAAGGAATTGTCGGGCGGCGATCCGGCAACCACCAACAACCGCATGGAACTGACCGCCGTCATCCGGGCGCTGGAAGCATTGAAACAGCCTTCCGCCGCCGTCGTTCATACGGATTCCCGCTATGTGATGGACGGCGCGACCAAATGGCTGGAGCGCTGGAAAGCCAATGGCTGGCGCACCGCCGACAAGAAGCCCGTCAAGAACGAGGAATTATGGCGGGCGCTGGAAGATGCCTCGGCGCGCCATGCGGTCTCCTGGCGCTGGGTGGCAGGCCATGCCGGACACGCCGAGAACGAGCGCGCCGATGTGCTTGCGAGGGCGGCGATACCGGAGAAAGCGAATAGCGAATAGCGTTTTCTGCCCCCGCGAAGCGGGGGAAGTGCCGAGCGCAGCGAGGCGAAGGGGGCAGGCGCTTATTCTGTTACGGCGCGGCCATTTCGGCGCTTCTGCGATCCCGGTATTGCCACATCATCGGCGATTTCCGAAGGCTAAGCTTCTCAGCGCTATTCAAGGCTTGATCGATGTACCATCTCGCCTCAAAGATCGGGTCGACGGTCACTGTCTGAACGCCATCGTCCATATGCTTGATGGCGTTTTTTGTCCCGTAGAGGACGTTTTTGACTTCTTCCCTTTGAGGCTTCACTCGCTTCTCGCGCTCGTGCAAGATCTCTTGGGCGCGCCAGGAAATCTCATGACCGCTCTTCTCTGGTGGCAAATGTCGATCAAACAACTCAGCCGCCGCTGCTGCTAAGTGGATTGCGCAGAAATAGTTGCGCCGCTCTAGATACATCTGCATGGCGGCATCTAGATATTCGGCTGCAATTTCCAGCTTGGATACTTCCAGGATCGTGCTCATACGGCTTTTCCTACAATAGGAGAAACAGCCCTACAGTAAGGATAATATATGTAGCCGCCGCGATCATCGCGGTTTGTCCACTCTTTTCCGCCCAATCGATTTTGTCGAACTGATATCCGATGTAGTTGGCGGCGAGAAACCCGATTACCCACAGCACGACAGTGGCCCACCACGAACCAATGAAGAAGTGAGGAATCAGGCCGACAACAAGCGCGAGCGCAGTACCGTAGACACTTCCGACAATCAGGATGTTTGTCGGTGCGTAGAATGGCGCGTTCTTTCTGACGATCCGCCGCGCGAGGCTGCCGAACGCGAAAATCGTTACCCAGCACACAACGAATGCGACCACACGAATCAACACGCGCTTGTCCTTTGTCAGGTCTTTACAGGTTCAGTATACCCCCCTTCGCCTCGCTACGCTCGGCACTTCCCCCACTTCGCGGGGGTAGAAACCTCTGGCATGTGCAGAAAGATTCCCTCAATCACGCTATCGAGGCGTTTATAGACATCCTCGTTCGTCACCCGGAACACGCGCCAGCCGTGCGATGTCAAATAAAACTCGCGCTTGCGATCATGTTCCAGTTCGGCATCGGTGGAGTGCGTGCCTCCGTCAACCTCGATGACAAGATGCGTTTGCGTGCAGGCAAAATCGGCAATGTATGGGCCGATGGGATGTTGCTTGCGGAAGTGAAGCCCTTTCGCCGCGCCCCGCCTTAAGCGCGACCACAGAATGACTTCCGCATCGGTCATGCGCTTTCGCAGGACGCGGGCGCGGCACACCGTCTTAGGTTTGCTATCGCGCATGGAAAGCCCCCTTCCCGCCCTCCGGGCGGACTTCCCCCGCTGCGCGGGGGCAGAAACCCCCTTCGGCCGCTTCGCGGCCACTTCCCCCGCTAAAGCGGGGGCAGAAAGGCAGTCGCTACCTAAATCTGCGTCAGAATGTGCTCGGCGCTCGAAACCGCGAAGGCGCCGGGCTCTTCGACGTTGAGCCGTTTCACCACGCCGTTGTCGACCAGCATCGAAAAGCGCTGGCTGCGCTTGCCCATGCCGTACTTGGTGGCGTCCATCTCCAAACCGAGAGCCGCCGTCAGCTCGCCGTTGCCGTCGGCCAGCATCATCACCTTGTCGCCGGCGCCCTGCTGCGTGCCCCAGGCGCCCATGACGAAGGCGTCATTCACCGAGACGCAGGCGATGGCGTCGATCCCCTTCTTCCTGATCTCGTCGGCGTGCTGGACGAAACCCGGCAGGTGCTTGGCCGAACAGGTCGGGGTGAAGGCGCCGGGCAGCGCAAACACCACCACTTTCTTTCCCGCGAATAGTTCGTCCGTCTTCACCGGTTTGGGGGAGCCACCTTTCATCTGCATCAGCGTGGCCGATGGAATCTTGTCGCCGACTTTGATGGTCATGAACATCTCCTTGCTGGTTCGAAGCGTTCTAACCTAATGTCGTGCGCCGGTGAAGCCATTATGCTATCGTTGCGCATGGCTCGTTCGGCACCACAGCCGCCGCAAAGCAGCGAGAGCTTCCTCGAGGGAAAGCTTCTTATCGCGATGCCCGGAATGCCAGATCCGCGTTTCGAAAAGAGCGTCATCTTCATGTGCGCGCATTCGGCCAAAGGCGCCATGGGCCTGATCATCAACAAGCCGATCGACGGGCTCTCGTTCCACGAGCTGGTGCTCAAGCTGGGCATCGGCATGACGGTGGATCGCGCCAACGCGCCGATCCTGTTCGGCGGCCCCATGCAAATGGGCCGCGGCTTCGTCCTGCACAGCGCCGAATATGCCAGCGCGGAAGCCACGCTGCCGATCACGCCTGAAATCTCGCTGACCGCGACCGTCGACATTCTGCGGGCGATTTCCGAAGGGCGCGGCCCCGAGAAGGCCATCCTCGCGCTCGGCTATGCCGGCTGGGACATGGGACAGATCGAAACCGAAATCCTGGCGAACGGCTGGATCCATTGCGATGCCGACGCGCGGCTCGTGTTCGACACGGATTACGAATCCAGATGGCAAACCGCCCTGGCTAAACTAGGCGCAGATATCTCAGGCCTGTCCGCTGAGGCCGGCCGCGCCTGATCCCAAAGCGTCGGACGCTACGCGGTAATGGCGCGCGACATAGGCGAGCGCGTCTTTTGTGGCGAGCGGTTCGGAAAACAGGAATCCTTGGGCGAATTCGCAGCCGAGTTCCAGCATGCGCTCCGCGTCGCGTTCGGTTTCCACGCCTTCGACGATGACGCTGCGCCTCAGATCGTGGGCCAGCGAGACGATCGAGGACAGCACGACATCGGCGTCGCAATCGGAGTCCGTGCCGCCATGGCGCGAAAGGAAGCTCTTGTCGATCTTCACCGTATCGAAGGGCAGATCGCGCAGCTGGCTGAGGCTCGACAGGCCTGTGCCGAAATCGTCGATCGACAAGCCCGCGCCCAGAGCGCGTAGCCGCTCCATCAGCGGGCCCGCATCGGCGTCGGCGGCGACGGCGCTTTCCGTCACTTCCAGCGTCAGCGAGCCCGGCTCGATCGACGCACCGGATAGAAGCTCGACGAGGAACGTCTCCAGGTCGAGATCGAGAAGCTGGCGCCGCGAAAGATTGACGCTGACGAACAACGCCTCGGGCAGCGGGAAAAAGCGCTGCAATTGCGCGAGGTCCTTGGCGGCGCATTTCAGCGCCAGCCGTCCGAGCGCGACGATGAGCCCCGTCTCCTCGGAATGAGCGATAAAATCGGCGGGCGCCACCAATCCCTTGACCGGATGGCGCCAACGCAGCAACGCCTCGAAGCCCGCCACCGTGCGGTCCCTCAGCCTGACGATGGGCTGATAGAAGACCTCGATCTCGTCGTTCTCGATGGCGCGGCGAAGCTCGGCTTCGAGCGCCACGGCGTCGGCGGGGGCCAGAGCCTCCAGCTCACGCGTGTACACCCTGGCGCAGTCGCCGCCTTGCCGCTTGGCCTGCATCAGCGCCAGCTCGGCGTTCTTCAACAGATCGATGGGATCGCGGGCCTCGCGGCCTTCCGTGATCCCGACGCTGGCCGGCGCGAAGACATTGCGGCCGTCGAGCTGATGCGCCGCGCCGCAAACCTCCACCAACTCGGCACCGAGTTCCGCCGGCTTGCCGCGCGGCTTCTTGAACAGTACGGCAAAGGCGTCGCCGCCGACACGAAAGATCTGCGCGAAACCGAAGAACTGCTTCGCCAGCCTTTGCGCCAGATTCGAGAGGACGTGATCGCCGCCAGCGTCGCCAAGGCTGGCATGAATGGTCTTGAAGCGGTCGACATCGAGCAAGGCGAAGGTCGCATCGCGCAGGCTCTCGCCGAGGTGCTCAAGTTCCTCCATCAGCGCTACGCGGTTGCCCAGCCCCGTCAACGGATCGCGCAACGTGCGATCCATCATCGCCGCCTCGGCTTCCTTGCGGACGGTGATGTCGGCAAGCAGGCCTACGCAACGTTCGGCGGGCTGGTTTTCGGGGCCCTTCATCGTCGCGCGCAGTTCGAACCAGAGATAGCTGCCGTCTTCGGAGCGCACCCGGAACTCGATGCGGAACGCGAGCCCTGACTGGCCGCTGAAATCGGCGACCGCCTGTTCATAAACGGCGCGGTCTTCGGGATGCACGCGCGCCACCCAAAGCACATGCGCCATGCGACCCGCATCGAGCCCGATCAGCGCGGCGGCCTCGCCCGACAGGACGACGGCTTCGTCCGCGAAATCCAGTTCGAAGACGCCTTGCTGAGAAGCGCCGATGGCTTCGATCGCCGGATGCCGGACCGACGCAGGCGCGGGATCGGGTGGCGGCGGTGGAGGCGCCTGCGCCACCGTCGCGGCGGTGTGTACGGGACGCGCGAACGGCAAGACCGCGATCCCCTCGCCCGTGGCCACAGCCAACACCAGCAGCACTGCGCCCGCCGCGGCGAATCCGCCCGCTACGTCCGGCGTCAATGGCGCGCTGCCAAAAGCGCCCAACGCAGTGAACGTCGCGGCCACGGCGACCAGCGCGAACAACACCGCGCTGGGCGTGATCACGCGGGCGGTCCTGGAACCGTTGCGTCCGCGGTAAATCAGATAAAGCGCAATCGCCAGCGTTCCGCAGACCAGGACGATGTCCGTCAGCAAGGTCGCGCCCGGCACGCCCAGATAGGCCAGCACGGACAACGCGACCAAGCCGAGCAGGAAACGGTCGAACCAGCGTTGCGCCCCAGGCCACGCTTCCTTGAGCGGGACGATCAAATCGACGAACCGTGCGCCCGCCGCCAGCGTCAATCCGGCAAACAAGGCGATCAGGCCATATGGCCCACCCACACTGGTGACCAGACTGCCGTCGAACATGCCGATGACGGAGAGCCGAGCCAGCAACATCAGGAACAAAAGCAACGCCGCCCAGCGCGGCGGGCCGTGATGAGTCATCACCGCCAGACCGGCGGCGATCGCCGCGGCGGCGCCGATCAAGGCGGCGACCGCGGCCACAAAAATCGCAAGCTGGCGGTTGTGGGCGGCAAGCGCAGGCTCGGTCCAAGCCAGCAGAGACGGCGGCGATTGCCCCCCGACGATGCGAACGGCCAACGGCGCGGAGGTCTCCGCCGGAATCGTCACCCGGTAGGCATGGCGGCCGTAAGCGCTGGCGCCTTCGATGATGACGCTTGGATTCGTGCTTACCACTTGCAGGATGGTTGGCCTGGTCGCGCGCGGCAGGACGCCGAGGCCGCTGTCCGGAGGTTGGCCCGCATGCAGAACCCGGATCGCCGGCCTGTTCGACTCGTTGACCGCCGTAAAGGTGTACCAGTCGGACGTCGAGGACTTGGCGCCCGGCGGAGGTTTATAAGGGCCAAGCGTCTCCTTGAGCTCGATGACGCCCTCCGGCCCGCCGAAGCTTACGCTGTGCGGCGCCGGAACGGATGCCGCTTGCGCGCCGACCAGGGATGCGGCCGCCAAGGCGGCGAGGGTCAATCGTCTCATCACAGGCGTCAATGATCGTCCCTGTTACGGGGCCGCTAACCTACCTGCGCCTCGTCCGCGAGCAAAGCAAATAGGACGTGATCGCGCCATTCGCCGTTGATCTGCAGATAGCGCCGCGCGATTCCCTCTTGGCGGAACCCGGCTTTGACCAAAAGGTTCTTGGAAGGTTCGTTCGAGGGCACGCAGGCGGCCTCGATTCGATGCAGACCCAGAGTCGCGAAAATGAACGGGATCAGCGCCCGCACCGCGTCGAACATGTAACCTTGACGCGCGAAACGTTCGCCGATCCAGTAACCCAGGGCGCAGCATTGGGTGACGCCGCGTCGCACATTGGACAGCGTGCAGCCGCCCATCAGCGTATTGTCCTCGCTGCGGAAGACGAAAAAGGCATAGGCCGAATCCAGACGAGTCTCTTTCTGGTAACGCTTGATGCGCCGGCGAAACGCTCCTTTGGTCAACTCGTCGCTGGCCCAGGAAGGTTCCCAGGGCGTGAGGAACTCCCTGCTCTCGCCGCGCAACCGCGCCCAGACTTTGTGATCGGCGATGCGCGGGTAACGAAGATAGACCTCCTTGCCGCGTATCACCGGGTGCTGCCCGCCTGGAAACGTCAGCCCGCGCATAAAGGCGATGGCGCCAGGTTTCATTCCGCTGCGCGCATGGTCTGCCGCGACCCGAAACGCCCCGCAAAAACTTCGTATCGTTCGAGCTTGCCCGCGGGACCGACGGTGACGATCACAGGAGCCTCTGTCGCTGTCATTGTCCGTGCGCCATAGCGGCGCACGGCGGCGGCGTCAACCGCTTCGAGCTTGGCCGCCAGTTCCTCGACCGATGGCACGCTGCCGTAGTTGAAGATGTGGCCGGCAATCATCTCGGCGCGCGTGCTGGGACGCTCCAGACCCATTAACAGACCGGACCGCAACTGCGCCTTGGCGCGCGCGATTTCGTCTTCGCTCGCGGTATCGGCGAGCGCGGCCATCTCGCCCGCCACTACGGCGCCGATCTCCGCCGCCTCAGTTTCGCCCGTGCCGGCATAAACGCCGATCACGCCGCTGTCCTTGGCGCTGTGCGCGAAGGCGTAGATCGAATAGCAAAGCCCGCGCTTCTCGCGCGCTTCCTGGAACAGCCGCGAGGACATGCCGCCGCCGAGCGCAGTGACATAGACCTGCGCGACGTAATAATCGGGATCCAGCGCGGAGACGCCAGGAAAGGCAAATGCGATGTGCGCTTGTTCCAGATCGCCTTCGAAGTGTCCTTCGCCGCCGACATAGTGCGCGGGCGGCGGTGCCTGCGGCTCGCCGGGAACCAGCCGGGCAAACTTCTCTTCTGCCAAGCGCACCATGTCGTCGTGAACGACGGCACCGGAAGCGACCAGCGTCATGCCGTGCGCACGGTAATTGGTGCCCATGTAAGCGAACAGATCGTCGCGCCCGAAAGCGGAGACGGTTCTCTCCTCGCCCAGGATGGGCCAGCCCATCGGCTGATCGGGATAAGCGACGGTTTGCAGGTAATCGAAGATGATGTCGTCGGGCGTGTCGCGGGCCTGGCCGATCTCCTGCAGCACCACCTGGCGCTCGCGGTCGAGTTCGACGGGATCGAAGGTGGGCTCGGTGAGGATGTCGGCGAGGATGTCGAGCGCCAGCGGCACGTCGGCCTTCAGCGTGCGGGCGTGAAACGCCGTTTGCTCGCGACTGGTGTAGGCATTGAGGAATCCGCCAACCGATTCGATCTCAACGGAGATGTCGCGCGCGCTGCGCCGGCGCGTGCCCTTGAACGCCATGTGTTCGAGCATGTGCGAGACGCCCATCAGCGGCGCGGATTCGTTGCGCGCGCCGCAATTCACCCACACGCCGACGGCCGCGCTCTCAAGCTGGGGCATTGGATCGGTGATAACGACCAACCCATTGGAAAGACGAGTAATTTCTGCTTTCATGGTGGAGGCAATCTAGCCTCGATGAAGGCCCGAACCAAGCCCTTGTCCGGCGACAAAACGACTATTTTTTCGGGCGCCTTGAACACCTCGCTAAGCCTCGGGGGCGCCGGGGGAATCTGGCCCGTGGCGCGCCGGACTGCGTCCGGGAACTTGGCCGGATGGGCAGTCGATAGGACAACAATCGGTACTTTCCGATGCTCGCCCAAGTTGTACGCGGCCGCCACGCCGACGGCCGTATGCGGATCGATCAGGCGGCCGGTTTCGGCATAGACGCGGGCGATGGCGGCAAGCGTTTGTTCATCGTCGCAACGCCTCGCGGCGTAGCGCGCGCGCAAGGCCGTATGAACGCCGTCCGGAAGCACGATGCTCTTCGACTCTGCGAAGCATGACATCGCCTCGCGCAGCCACGCGACGTTGCGGCACGAGGCCTCGAACAGCGCGCGCTCGAAATTGCTGGCGACCTGGATGTCCATCGAGGGGCTGAGGGTGGGTTGCGCGTTGCCGCTGGCATAGACGCCTTCGTTGAGCGCGCGCGCCATGATGTCGTTGGCGTTGGTGGCGACGACGAGTTTTTCGATCGCAAGCCCCATGCGCATCGCCGCCTCGCCGGCGAAGACGTCGCCGAAATTGCCGGTCGGCACGACGAAGACGGGCGGCACGCCGAGCTCAGCGGCCGCCGTGAAGTAATAGACGCTCTGCGCCGCAATGCGCGCGAAGTTGATGGAATTCACCGCTGTCAGGCTTACCGAGTGGGCGAATTCACTCTCCGCGAACAACGCCTTCACGATGGCCTGGGCGTCGTCGAAACTGCCTTCCAGCGCGATGTTATGGACGTTTTCGAACGGCGCCGTGGTCATCTGACGGCGCTGCACTTCGCTGACGCGGCCTTTGGGGTGCAGCACAAACACTTCGACGTTGGCGAGGCCGCCCAGCGCCGCGATGGCCGCCGATCCGGTGTCGCCGGACGTGGCCGCGAGAACGGTGGCGCGCCCGCCGCGCTTTTTCAGCGCGCGCTCGAACAGCCGCCCCAGCACCTGCAGCGCGATGTCCTTGAAGGCGAACGTGGGGCCGTGGAACAGCTCCAGCAGATAAAGATTGGGACCGATCTCGGCGAGCGGCGCGATGCGCGGGTCGTCGAAGCGGGCGTAAGCGGCGGCGATGTCGGCGGCAAGTTCGCTTTGCGAAAACGAATCCCCCGTCAAGCGGCCGATGATGGCGAGCGCGACGTCGCCATAAGGCTGCTTTGCAAAGCCGGCGATCTCGGCGGGTGAAAAGCGCGGCCAGGTTTCGGGCAGATAAAGCCCGCCGTCGGGCGCCAGTCCGGCCAACAGAATGTCGGCGAAGGATTGCAGCGGGGATTGGCCGCGGGTGCTCAGGTAACGCATGGGGGCCGCATCGGGGATAAGTCGCCGGAAAAATCGTTTTTAGAGAGCCATTCTAGACAGAGTCCACCCGCTCACCATAACGGGGTTTTTGAAAATTACGTCCATGGCCGGGCTTGACCCGGCCACCCAGCCAAAAGAGCCACTTCGTCGCGCGGACGCGCGCCGACTGGATGGCCGCCTCAAGGGCGGCCATGACGAAGTGGGAGGGCGCAACTGGTTGGATATAGAGAAAATGGCAATCCGACCGGGAAGGTTCAAGGGGGGATGCTGGCCGAATTAGGCCACCAGAAACTCAAACTAGGCCACTCGATAATTCCTGTAAGAGTCCCCAGAATCAGATGACTCGGCTATCGTCCTCTTGGGGAGGCAGCATTATTGCTTCCTGTGACGGAGATAACATGGACGTGGGGGTCATTCTCGGAATCATCGGTATAGTCATCAGCGTCCTTGCGCTGGGGCTGGGCCTGATGGCGCTCCCCACTGTCTTTCAAATGTTCTTTGGTCGCCCCGACTTTGATTTTGGAGTGGACGAATTTACTGGGCCAGATGGCAAGTCGCTGTTTATTACGCTGCGAAATAAGACGACCAAAAGTTGGTTCCTTAAGAAGATAGGTGTAGTGCGCGAAACTGGAGATATAGACGCCTCGTTTAATATACGGCAGTTAGGCACAAATCAGCCTGTAGCAACCCTTGTCTCCGGCTCATTGCATAATGCAGCACTGAGAGAATCTGGTTTGATGGTCAGGGCATTCCCAGGGCGCACAATTGGGTTGACCGTCATACACATGTATGATGATACGGCGCATATTGTGGACGCTCGCCGCGACGATCTCGAAACTATTGCTCCCGGCGATTACATTGTTGATGCGGCCTTCATTTGCAGCGAAAGAATTTTTCGAGTTTCAAAAAATTTAAGAGTTGGTGAAGCGCCACACTTAACATTTTGGTACTAGAGCAATAATCCTAAGATGCCTTGATGGCAGCTCCAAGAAGTATGTGCATTATCACAGCACGCTAAGATGCTCCGCCGTTGATTACCCTGAACCGGTCTACTTTACGCTCCTGCGGTTCTTCCGTCACGGCACAGCTAATGTTGTTCCGTCGTCTCGACCGGCGCGCAATTGTGATGCCCGGCGGCGAAGCAATCTTGCAATTCTATGCCATGCTTGAGCATGAGCATCAGGAGCACCGTCACGACGACGATGAAAACGGCAACACCGATCACAAGCAGATTGGTCCGCTGCTTTTCGTCGTAATCGTCGGGGGGAAGCGGGTCCACGGCGTTCATATTATCACCTCCACCCCAAGCGTCCTCGGCTGATATGGTAGGCGAGATAGACGCCCAGCAGGGCGGCGGCGAGCGCGAACCAGGTGATGGCATATTGCAGATGCTCGTTGCGGAAGGCGACTTGCGTCTGTCCGCCCAGCGGCCACCCTCCGGGATTGGGCGCAGCATCGGCTTCCACCACCACCGGCGCGGCGAGCTTCACATGACCGGCGGCGGCCATCGCGGCCACGTCGCGCGAATACCAGATGCGATGCGCCGTGTCGGGCGGCGGCGTGAAGAAACCCGGCGCGTCGGGGATGTGCCAAACGCCGATCATCACACGCTCGTCAAGCTGTCCGCGCGCGCGTTTGTGCGGATCGACAAGTTCGGTCGGCACAATGCCGCGATCCACCATCAGCACGGGCCCCTCGCGCGTCTCGAACGGCGTCAGCACGTGGTAGACCGGCGCGCCGCCGGGGCCGCTGGCGTAAACATAGGATTCCTTCTCGTTGAGGAACCAGCCGTCGAGCAGGACGCGGTGATATTGCGCGGCGGCGCCCATCGCCAAAGCCTTGTCGAGCGAGACGGGCGGCAGCGTGAGGCTGCGGTTCACCTCCGCGATCAGGCCGAGCTTCCAATGCAGGCGCTGGAGCTGCCAGACGCCGAGCGCAATCAACGCCGCGAACATCACGGTGCAGACGATGGTGAAGATGGGGAGAGGGCGGAAGTGGGGCATGGTGTTCACACTATTCCCAGCAACGAGAAGCGTCGATACCTGGGTCCCCTTCCCTCGCCGCGCGAAGTGCGCGGCTCGCCGGGGATGACACCTTTATTTGGTCAACCTACCCTCGCCCGCGTGGTGTTTGTATTGCAGCACCAACAGCAGCGATTTCGCCAGGCGCAGCAGAACGAAGGTCAGGATGGTAATGGTCGGAATCCACAGCACCGCATGTACCCAATAGGGCGGTTGGTAGGTGAATTCGACGTACAGCGCGGCAGCGCAGACGATGGCGCCTACGATCAGGACGACGAACACCGCCGGGCCGTCGCCCGCGTCGAACATCGCATAATCGAGGCCGCAATGGGCGCAGCGCGCGGCGAGATTCAGATAGCTGTCGAACAGCTTGCCCTCGCCGCAGCGCGGACAGCGCCCCAGAAGCGCGGCATGCGCGGTGGACGGTTCGCTCACGAGGTAAGCGGTCCCTGCCCAAGGACATAGATGCAGGTGAACAGGAACAGCCAGACTACGTCGACGAAATGCCAGTACCAAGCGGCGGCCTCGAAGCCGAAATGGCGCGTCGGCGTAAATTGCCCGGCGATGGCACGGAACAGGCAGACGGTCAGGAAGATCGTCCCGATAATGACGTGGAAGCCGTGAAAGCCCGTCGCCATGAAGAAGGTCGAACCGTAGATGGCACCGAGGTTGCCCACACCCGCCGAAAGGTTCGCATGGGCCGGATCGGTGAAGGGCGCAAGCGCCGCGCCGTTGAAGCCGAAGGTGAAGGGCGCGTGGGCATACTCATAGGCCTGGATGCAGGTGAAGGAGGCGCCCAATAGAACGGTCAGCAGAAGGCCATGCACCGCGCCCTTCCTGTCGCCATTTTGGATCGCGTGATGCGCCCAAGTTACGGTAGTGGCCGAGGTGAGCAGAATCAGCGTGTTGAGCAAGGGGAAATGCCAGGGGTCGAGCGTGACGATGCCGGACGGCGGCCAGCTCGATACGCCGACATCGTTGTGGAACAGCGCGGTGTTGAAATAGGCCCAGAACCAGGCGACGAAGAACATCACTTCGGATGCGATGAACAGGACCATGCCGAAGCGCAGGCCCAGCTTCACCACCGGCTTGTGATCGCCGCGCTCGACGGACTCGGAGATGACGTCGCGCCACCAGCCCGCCATAGTGTAGAGCACCAGCACGAGCCCGGTCGCGAAAATCCAGGGCTGGCCGTTCACCGGCAGACCGAAGAAGCCGGTGTAAGTCTTGTTCATCCAGAACACGGCGCCGATCAGCATGGTGAAGGCACCGATCGAACCCACCACCGGCCACGGGCTGGGGTCGACCAGATGATAGTCGTGCTTCACTCCGCCGTGCGCCATGACCAACCTCTTCCTTGCGGGTTACGGGTGAACCCGCAACATCGTCATCAGATAGAACAGAACCACCAAACCGAGCAGAACGAGCGCCAGAGCGACATTACGCCTCTTGCGTTCGCGTGCATCGCGCTCGTCGTCAACCATCGCATCACATCCAAGTCTGCATGGGCGCCAGGCCGAGGAGATGTTCGGCGATCAACGCCGCGAACAGCGAAAACAGATAGAAGATCGAAACCGCGAACAGGCGCCGCGCCGCAGGCTCGCGCACCTCGTCGCTCTCGCGCAAGACGGCAAGCGCATTCCAGAGGAGAAACCCGCCCAGCCCCGCCGAAGCCGCCAGATATAGCGGTCCGCCGATCCCGATGCCGGCCGGGAGAAGCCCAAGCGGCACCAGCACTAGCGCGTAGAGCAGGATTTGCCGGCGCGTCGAGCGCTTGCCGCGGACCACGGGCATCATCGGCACGCCGGCGCGGGCGTAATCGTCGGAGCGCAGCAGCGCCAGCGACCAGAAATGCGGCGGCGTCCACATAAAGATGATCGCCACCAGCAGCAGCGGCGCAAACGACAGCGTGCCGGTCACGGAGGCCCAGCCGATGGCCGGCGGCAGCGCTCCCGCGAGGCCGCCGATCACGATGTTCTGGGGCGTGCGCCGCTTGAGCCATAGCGTATAGACGCCGACATAGAAGAAGATCGTGAAGGCCAGCAGCGCCGCCGCGAATTCGTTGACGAAAAGCGCCATCAACGCCACCGCGCCGACCGCCAACGTCCAACCGAAGGCCAGCGCGTCCTCGCGCGCGATGCGGCCCATGGGAATGGGCCGCGATGCGGTGCGCGCCATCAGCGCATCGATGTCACTGTCGTACGCCATGTTGAGCGCGCCGGAAGCGCCCGCCCCGACCGCAATGCATAACAGCGCGCTGAACGCCGTCAGCGGATGGACGTGGCCGGGCGCCACGATCATGCCCGCAAGCCCGGTGAATACCACGAGTGACATCACGCGCGGCTTGAGCAGCGCGAAGAAATCCTCGACCCTGGCGACGGGATGGGAGAGGACGAATGTCGCGGCGTTCGCCATCAGTTGATCTTCGGCAGCTCGTTGAAGGTGTGGAACGGCGGCGGCGAGGACAAGGTCCATTCCAGCGTCGTCGCGCCCACGCCCCAGGGATTGTCGCCTGCCCTACGCTTCCTCACGAAAGCCTCGACCATCGTCGCCAGGAAGATGAGTGCACCCGCACCGGCGATAAATGCACCGATGGAGGAGACGAAATTCCAGCCCGCGAAGGCATTGGGATAGTCCGCGATGCGGCGCGGCATGCCGGCCAGCCCCAGGAAATGCATCGGGAAGAAGGCCAGATTGACGCCCACGAAGGTGACCCAGAAGTGCAGCTTGGCCAACGTCTCATTGTAGGTGTAGCCGGTGAATTTCGGGAACCAGAAATACCAGCCCGCGAAAATCGCGAACACGGCACCGAGGCTCAGCACATAGTGGAAATGCGCCACCACGTAGTATGTGTCATGCAGCGACACGTCGACGGCAGCATTCGCCAGCACCACGCCCGTCACGCCGCCGATGGTGAACAAGAAGATGAAGCCGATCGCGAACAGCATCGGCGTTTTGAACTCGATGGAGCCGCCCCACATGGTGGCGATCCAGGAGAACACCTTGATGCCCGTCGGCACCGCGATGACCATGGTCGCGAAGACGAAATAGGCTCTGGTATCGACCGAAAGGCCGACCGTGTACATGTGGTGCGCCCACACCAGAAAGCCGATGAAGCCTATCGACACCATCGCATAGGCCATGCCGAGATAACCGAACACCGGTTTCTTCGCGAAGGCCGAGACGATGTGGCTGATCATGCCGAAGCCAGGCAGGATCAGAATGTAGACTTCAGGATGGCCGAAGAACCAGAACAGATGCTGGTAGAGGACCGGATCGCCGCCACCCGCCGCATTGAAAAAGCTGGTGCCGAAGTGACGGTCGGTCAGCAGCATGGTGATGGCGCCCGCCAGAACCGGCAGCGACAAGAGCAGCAGGAACGCCGTCACCAGGATCGACCAGACGAACAGCGGCATCTTGTGCAGCGTCATGCCGGGCGCGCGCATGTTGAGGATCGTGGTGATGAAATTGATCGCCCCCATGATCGAGGAAGCGCCCGCGATGTGAATTGAGAAGATGGCGAAATCCATCGCCGGGCCGGGCGAGCCGTAGGTTGACAACGGCGCATAGAGCGTCCAGGCACCGCCGACGCCAGTGCCGCCGGAATCGCCTTCGACGAACATGGAGGCGATCAGCAGCGTGAACGAGAACGGCAACAGCCAGAACGAGATGTTGTTCATGCGCGGGAACGCCATGTCCGGCGCGCCAATCATCATCGGCACCAGCCAGTTGCCGAAGCCGCCGATCATCGCCGGCATAATCATAAAGAAGATCATGATCAGGCCGTGGCCGGTGACGAACACGTTGTACATGTGCGGATTGGGAAAAACGTGCATGCCGGGGAACATCAAGTTCGCGCGGATCATCATCGACAGGAAGCCGCCGACGATGCCGGCGCAGATGGCGAACACCAGGTACATCGTGCCGATGTCCTTGTGGTTCGTCGAATAGACGTAGCGCCGCCAGCCGTGCGGGTGGTCTGCGTGGGCCGTGTTCGCCATATCGCCGTCCTTAGTTGTCCGCCGCGACGCGGGTCGCGTCGGGATTGTCGGTTGCCGCGTATTTCTTCTTCGCCGCCTTGAGCCAGGCTTCATACTCGGCCTGGCCGACCACCTTCACCTCGATGGGCATGAAGGCATGATTGGCGCCGCAGAGTTGCGAGCATTCGCCATAATAGGTGCCGACCTCGGTCGCCTTGAACCAGGTGCGGTTGATGCGGCCGGGAATAGCGTCCATCTTCACGCCGAACGCCGGCACCGACCAGGAATGGATCACGTCGGCGCCGGTGGTGTCGATTTCGACGACCTTGTTCACCGGCACGACGGCGGGATTGTCCACGCCCAGCAGACGCGGCTCACCGGCTTTCGCCGCCGCGGCATCGCTCAGCATGGTGGAATCGAACTGGAAGTCGCCGTCCTTGGGATATTCGTAGGTCCAGAACCATTGCTTGCCGATGGCCTTGATCGTGACGTCGACCTTGGGGATCTCCGCCTCGAAATAAAGCAGACGGAATGAAGGAATTGCGATGGCCACCAGAATGATGACCGGGATCAACGTCCACGCCACTTCGAGCAGCGTGTTGTGGTGCGTCTTGCTGGGCACCGGATTGGCGCGCTGGTTGTAGCGGATCATTACCCAGATCAGCAGCGCCAGCACGAACAGGCAGACCGCCGTGATGATGGTGAGCAGCTCGTTGTGGAAATCCTCGATCCGCACCATGACCGGGGACACTGCAGGCTGCATCCCGATCTGCCAATTCTGCGGCGCAGCGACTGCCGAGCCGGCAAGGGCCACCGATGCGGCTGCAGCGAAGGCGATCTTCCTGAGGAACATAAGCACCTCGCGAAAAGTGGGTATGCGCGCGATCTGTGCCGCTCCCGCTGGACCCGATTTAGAAAGATTCCATATGCGATTTAGAGGTGTTGCGGCGACAATGTCATTGCGACCTTATGGCACGGGTAGCCTTGACGAGCTTTGGCCCGCAATATGCCCTTGTGCCGGCGCCCCGGAACGCCGATATGGTGAGACGTCGCCGATTGCGTTGAGAATCGCGCCCGAGGCGGCAGAAAACGGAGGTTTTTCTTGACTGCCGATCTCTTTTTCTCCCGTACGGGAATGGACCGCGCCCGCGTTCAGGCCAAGGTCGACGAGGCGTTGAACGGCGCCGACGACGGCGAATTGTTCCTGGAATTCTGCCAAAGCGAATCATTTTCTTTCGACGACGGACGGTTGAAAGCAGCTAATTTCGACACAACCCAGGGTTTTGGGCTGCGCTCCGTATCTGGGGAAGCGACCGGCTACGCCCACGCCAACGAATTGTCCGAAGAAGCCATCGGCCGCGCTGCCGAGACGGTACGCGCGGTGGCGCGCGGACATTCGGGCATGGCCGCAGCTGCCCCTGCCCGCACGAATGTGAAGCTGTATACGGACATCGATCCGCTCCAGACCGCAGCCTTCGAGAAGAAGGTGAAACTGCTCGAAGACATGAACGCCTATGCGAGAAACAAGGATTCGCGGGTGCGGCAGGTGTCGTGCAGCCTCGCCGGCGAGTGGCAGAACGTCGAGATCATCCGCGCCGGCGGCGAGACCTATCGCGACATCCGTCCGCTGGTGCGGCTGTATGTGTCCGTGGTCGCGGAAGAAAACGGTCGCCAGGAATCCGGCAGTTTCGGCGGCGGCGGACGCGGCGGTTATGAAACGTATATCACGGCCGATTACTGGCAGGCGGCGATAGACGAGGCGCTGCGCCAAGCTCTGGTGAATCTTTCGTCCGTGCCCGCGCCAGCCGGCGAGATGACGGTTGTGCTCGGCCCCGGCTGGCCGGGTATTCTTTTGCATGAGGCCATCGGCCATGGGCTGGAGGGCGATTTCAACCGCAAGAAAACCAGCGCGTTTTCGGGTCTGCTCGGACAGCGCGTGGCGGCGCCCGGCGTAACAGTGGTCGACGACGGCACCATCGGCGGACGGCGCGGCTCGCTCTCCATCGACGACGAAGGCACGCCGACCTCGCGCACGGTGCTGATCGAGGACGGAATCCTGAAGGGCTATATGCAGGACCGCCAGAACGCCCGGCTGATGGGCATGGCGTCCACCGGCAATGGACGGCGGCAATCCTACTCAAGCATGGTCATGCCGCGCATGACCAACACCTTCATGCTGGGCGGCGACAAGACGCCGGAGGAAATCCTCGCCAGCGTGAAGAAGGGAATCTACGCCACCGATTTCGGCGGCGGACAGGTGGACATCACCAACGGCAAGTTCGTGTTCTCCTGTACCGAGGCATATCTGCTGGAAGACGGCAAGGTCGGCGCGCCGATCAAAGGCGCGACGCTGATCGGCAGCGGACCCGAAGCGCTGACGCGGGTGGGCATGATCGGCAACGATTTGAAACTGGACAACGGCATCGGCACCTGCGGCAAGAACGGGCAAAGCGTGCCGGTGGGCGTCGGCCAGCCGACGCTGAGGCTGGACGGGCTGACGGTGGGCGGAACGGCGGCGTAAGGAAGCCCTCAGTTCAGCAGGTCCTCCACAATTCGGGAATCATATTCCCAGGGCACGAGGCATTCGTAACTTGCGAGTGCCTTCGGCGTCATTGGCACGCATCGCTTCATGCCCAGGGTCCTGACTTCGCCAAAATAGACTGAAAACGTTCCTTCTCTGGGACGGACCGGAATAGTGATCCAAGCGGCTGTCGCCTCGTGCGCCGCTGCCAGACGATGGACATGCTGCAAAAGCAATTCGGTGATCTCGGCTCGGCTCTTGCCGGCGAGTTTCATTGCACTGTTCGCCACGTCGTTGATCAGCACGAAATTATAGGATTCGTTTAGCCCAACGCCGTTCGAGCGCATCTCGTTCCTGGCCTTCACGCCGATAAAGAACCGCTCGCCTTTTCTTTCCGCAATTAGATCGGCAAATTCGTAGTTGTGTCTCCGCTCCCGATTCAAGTTGCAGATATTCTGGAATCCATTGCGCCTAAGCGCGTCCTCGGCCAGCGCTTCACCAAGTTCCCCCAGACGGCCGATGCGCCGCGTATCTCTCAATAACTGAACGGACATGTGATTACTCTCGTCGCCAATTGCGATTGTCATTATAGTGTGGCATTGACATGTGCTCCACATGTGAATATCATTTCCACATGTCCAAGATGATCCAATTGCGGAACGTGCCTGACGATTTGCACCGCAAACTGAAAGCGCGGGCGGCTATCGCCGGCCTTTCGCTCTCCGATTTCTTGACGCGCGAGGCGCGCAAGATCGCGGAGCGACCGACGAACGAAGAAATCCGCAAGCGCCTTGCCGCCCTGCCCGTGCAGCATCTGACGATGTCGCCCGCCGAAGCTATTCGCCAGGAACGCGACCGGCGCGAGCGCGCCCATGATCGTCGTCGATAGTTCTCTTGCAGTCGAGCTGCTCCTACCCACGCCGTTGGGCGTACGCATCGTCGATCGTGTCTTCGACGAGGAGCGGCATGTGCCGCATCTCATCGACGTGGAATTCGCGAGCGCATTGCGCCGTCTCACGCGGTTCGGTGGACTGAACGAGGCCGCCGCGCGGCGCGCCCTCGACAATTTCGGGGATTGGACGCTTGTGCGTCACGACCACGGCAAGCTGCTTCAGCGGATTTGGCAATTGCGTGATTCCGTTTCCGCGTACGATGCGGCCTATGTCGCATTGGCAGAGTCGCTCGACGCGCCACTGCTCACCTGTGACGCTAAACTGAGCCGGGCCCATGGACATCGGGCCAGAATTGAGTTGCTCAACTAGCCCACCAGTGGCTTCATTTTAGCTGCGACATCAGTGGCCGCAGGAGAGACTTTGTCCCTCATCTTCAAGATCTGCCATGCGGCGGAATGGGCGCTGGCTGAACGCGAAGGCATCTATGCGGGCTCGGCGAAAGACCGCGAAGACCACTTCATGCATTTCTCGACCGCGCAGCAGGTAAGGGGCACGCTGGAGCGCCATTACGTCGGCGCGGGTCATCTGGTGCTGGTGGCCGTCGATCCGAAAACGCTCGGCCCCATGTTGAAATACGAGCCCTCGCGCGGCGGCGCGCTGTTCCCTCATCTTTACGGAACCTTGCCGCTGACTTTCGTGAGGTGGGTAAGGCCCATCCGCCGCCGCGCCGACGGCGCCTTCCTGCTGCCGCGGGAATTCACACGGCTGTAACGCGGCCGGCGCCGAGACAATAAAGCGCGCTACGGGTTGGCAAGCGCGCCGGCCAATCGCTAAAGTAATCCCGGCCCTCTTCATTCGGAGACGTGTCCATGCGTTACAGGCAACTCGGCAATACCGGTATGTTCGTGTCGGAAATCTGCCTCGGCACGATGACCTTCGGCGGCAGCGGGGCGCCGTGGGGCGCGATCGGAAACCTCAGCCAGAAGGAGGCGACGAACCTGGTCGCACGCGCGCTCGAAGCCGGCGTCAATTTCATCGACACGGCCGACGTCTATTCGATCGGCTTGTCGGAAACCCTGCTGGGACAGGCGCTGAAGGAGATCGGCGTCAAGCGTTCGGAGGTCGTCATCGCCACCAAAGTCTTCGGCCGCATGGGGCCAGGACCGAATGACACCGGGTTGGCCCGCGGCCACATCATGGATTCAGTGGAGAAAAGCCTGGAGCGCCTGCAGACCGATCACATCGATCTTTACCAGGTCCATGCCCAGGATCTGGCGACGCAGGTCGAGGAAGTGATGCGTGCGCTCGGCGATCTGGTGAGCCGCGGCCTGGTGCGTTATGTCGGCTGCTCCAACTGGCAGGCGTGGAAGATCATGCAGGCGCAAGGCATCGCCGACAAACGCGGCTGGGCGCGGTTCGAGACGGTGCAGGCCTATTACTCCCTCGCCGGGCGCGGCCTGGAGCGCGAAATCGTCCCCCTGATGGAAGACCAGAAGATGGGCCTGTTGGTGTGGAGCCCGCTGGCGGGCGGCATCCTGTCGGGCAAGTTCGGGCCCGGCGCCAGCGGGCCGGAAGGCGCGCGCCGCACGACGTTCGATTTCCCGCCGGTCGACAAAGTGCAAGTCTGGAAGATCGTCGACGCGCTGCGCGAGATCGGCAAGCCAAAGGGCGCCAGCCCCGCACGCGTGGCGCTGAGCTGGGTTCTCTCGAAGCCGTTCGTCACCAGCGTCATCGTCGGCGCGAAGACAGTCGAACAGCTCGAAGACAATCTAGCGGCTTCGGAGCTGACGCTGTCGCCGGGCGAAATCAAGCAGCTGGACGAGCTCAGCGCGCTCGAAACCGAATACCCGGGCTTCATGGTGGCGCGGCAGAACGACGGACGTCGCCCCGACGGGAAATAGTGCTATAGTCACCCCACAAGAATGTGGGGGGCACTATGAGGGCACTGTTTCGTACCATTGGCGTGGTTGCGCTGCTGGCCGGGCTTCTCGTTGCCGGTCAAGGCTCGGGCTACATTCCTTGGCCGCACACCAGCTTCATGATCGGCGAAATGCGCTGGGTCTATTACGGCGCGGGAATTGCTGCCGCTGGGCTTGTGCTGATCCTTCTTTCGCGCCGCCGGCGCGATCTGCGCGGGTAGCGGCTGCTGCGGACTGCCGCTGGTACGGCCGGCGGTCGAGGGCGTAATATTCAGCCATACGGTCGAAGGACCGTCCCTCGGCACGGTCCTCGTGCGTCCGCATTCGCCGGGACTCGGGGAGTTCAGGATGCGCAAATATCTTCTCATTGCGGCATTGGCCGCATTGACGCCTGCCGCAGCGAACGCCGCGACATGGGTAGCCGTCTGCACCGACGGCAAGAACGTTCAATACAATCAGACGATCGGCGGCGTGGGTTTTCTTTATCTGAAGACGAACAAGGGCATCTATCAAACCGCCCGCCTTGCCCAAACCTTTTCCAACGCAGCGGTGGTCTGCGGCACGGTCTACGGCAATGCGCCTGCCGGCGCCGAACCCATCACGCAAGTGTGCGCCAACAAAGTGCACAAGATCATCAATTTGAGGTACCAAGACCCGACAAAGCCCGGCAGCTCTGTTCAGGATGCAGGAACGTTCTGCTCGGCCACGGTGACGATACAGTGACGGGCGTCAAGATTTTGAGAACTTGCAAGAGCGGCGCGCAGCCGCTCTTTTTTTTGCGCACTGAACAGCGCGATCCTGCGGAGGTTTGCCATCGACGTTTCGGCGCCCTTCCGCATGGTGGTCGTGACGGCCCACTGACAGAGCTGTTTCGCGGAATTAGGTAAGACCAATTCAAAAAGAGTTTCGTCGGGCTATTTTATTGTGGACGGTATCACGCCTTGCCGTTCGAGCCAGGCGGCGCAAAGCTCGGGCCATGCTTTTTCCTCTCCCTTGCCGCGCAATCCGAAGCCGTGCGGCGCACCGTGGAAGATGCGCAGTTCGACCGGCACACCGGCCTTCTGCAAGATTTGGGCAACTCGCTCGGATTGCGTGTACGAGACCTCCTCATCCTTATCGCCGGCGAACACGAAGGCCGGCGGAGTTTGGGCCGATGCCTTGTCAGCGAATAGGTGGGCCGCGGGAAATTCCATGGACGCGGGTATCTCGCCGTTTATCGGCACCCAGGCATAGCCGAGGATCATGAAATCGGGCCGCGCGCTTAGCGCGTCGGCCGCATCGATCGGATCGTAGACCTTGCTGTCGTGATAGGTGCTCAGCATCGCCGCGAGATTGCCGCCTGCCGAAAAGCCGATCACGCCCACACGCTTGGGATCGATATGATGCCCGACGCGCTCTGCAATGTCGCCCGCGCGAACCAGACGAAGAGCACGCTGAGCGTCCTGCAATGCCACGTCGCGGCCCGGATTGTGACCTTCGCCCGGGAGCCGGTACTTCAGCACAAATGCATCGACGCCAAGCGTGTTCAGCCAGCGCGCGATCTCCGTGCCTTGCTTGTCGAAAGCCAGTCCCACATATCCGCCACCCGGCATCACGACGATCGCCGCGCCGTTCGGATTGGAGGCGTAAAAAGCCGTGATCGTCGGATGGGCGATGGCCGAGATAAACCGATCCCCGACGCTCCCGGTGTCCTTTTCGGACGCGGGTGCGTTCTGCGATCCCGGTGCCGTACCGGGCCAAAGCGCGATTTCCTCGACGATGGAGGTGCGAAATTGCTCGCTGGCGGGTTGCGGCGTTTGCGCCCGGGCGGCAGCCGTGCCCGTCGCCATGAACAGAAGCGCGAGCGCAATGGTTTTAACAAAAGAACGCATCATCAAGTGTCTCCGCTCTTCGATTGGGAGGGAGTGAACCGGTCTTGCCTTTCGGACGGTCACATGCGTTTGAAGATACAATGCCGGCGGCGAGGGCGTCCCGCCGGGCCGCCAAGCCTCACAGGAAATTGAAATCGCGAAACAGCGGCGCAAAGTCGCGGCCCCAGTCCGTACGGTACAGCTGGAGCAACTCCTCGGCGCGCGTGTAGCCGCGCGCGACCAGCTCGCGCAGCGGCATGATAAACCCCTCCTCCGTCATGCCGCCGCCATCTTCCGAGGCGCGGCGCTTGAGGCCTTCGGCGGAGATCTCGAGCATGCGGTGGGCGAGTTCCCACACTCTGGTCTTGCGGAACGGCGTCTTGAAGGCGAGATGAGGGACGGCGTCACGCATGGCTTGGCGTTCTTCCGCCGTCCAATCCTTGACGAGGTCCCACGCCGCATCGAGCGAAGCCTGATCGTACAAGAGGCCGACCCAGAGCGCCGGCAAGCCGCAGATGCGCCGCCAGCTTCCACCGTCGGCGCCGCGCATTTCGAGAAAGCGCTTCAGCCGCACTTCGGGAAAGATCGTGGTCAGATGATCCGCCCAGTCGGACATTTGTGGCTCGATGTCTTTGACTTCGGGAATCTTGCGCGCGAGAAAATCGCGGAAACTCCTGCCGGCCACGTCGATATATTTTCCGTCGCGGTAGACGAAGTACATCGGCACGTCGAGCGCGTAATCGACGTAGCGCTCGAAGCCCATGCCGTCCTCGAAAACCCAAGGCAGCATGCCGGTCCGGTCGTTGTCGACATCGGTCCAGATATGGCTGCGGTATGACAGAAAGCCGTTCGGTTTGCCCTCGCGGAACGGCGAGTTGGCGAACAAAGCCGTCGCCACGGGTTGCAGCGCCAAACCGACGCGGAATTTCTTGACCATGTCGGCTTCGGAGGAGAAATCGAGATTCACCTGGACCGTGCAGGTGCGCAGCATCATCTCCAAGCCGTATCCGCCGACTTTGGGCATGTAGCGCCGCATGATCGCATAGCGCTTTTTGGGCATCTGATGGGTTTCGTCCATCGACCAGTTCGGCGCGAAGCCGAGGCCGATGGCGCCGGCGCCGATCTCGGCGGCCACCTCGCGCACCTGCTGCTGATGGGTGTTCAACTCGGCGCAGGTCTGGTGGACGGATTTGAGCGGCGCGCCGGAAAGCTCGAACTGGCCGCCCGGTTCCAGGCTGATCGCAGCGCCGTTCTGGCTGAGGCCGATGATGTTCTCGTCTTCCGTCAGGGGCTCCCAGCCGAAGCGGCGCATGCCCTCCAGCAGGACGCGGATGCCCGGGACGCCTTCATACGGAAGCGGTTTTTGGGTTCTGAGGTCGTAGACGAACTTTTCGTGCTCGGTGCCGATGCGCCATTCGGACTTGGGTTTCGAGCCTTCCGCCAAGTAGCGCACAAGATCGTCGCGCGATTCAATCGGCCCACCGGCAGTCTGGGGAATGGACATTTCATGCCTTTTCCGGGCGGATGCCCCTGAACCCTTGTGTGAATTGCAGCACGCGCGCTCACCCGTGCGTTATGTAGGCATAGCTTGCGGCGGCGACAAGTCAGCGCCAATCGCCGCGGATTGCCTGCCAGACGGACAGCGCCGCCAGCGCGGCAGTGTCGGCGCGCAGGATGCGTGCGCCCAGCGAAACGGGCGTGACAAAAGGCAAGGCGCGCAATGCCGCGCGTTCCGCCGGATCGAAGCCGCCTTCCGGGCCGGTGAAGACGGCCCAAGGGCCATCGGGCGCGGCGCGCAACGCTTCAGCGACCGGTGGCGCTTCCCCGGCCTCATCACAGAAGAGAATGCGACGCTCCCGCGGCCAAGCGGCCAGCAACTTTTCGAAACCGAGCGGCTCGCGGATTTCCGGCACGTCGAGGCGGCCCGACTGCTCGGCCGCTTCCACGGCGTTTGCGCGCATGCGTTCGACGTTGACCCGCGTGACGATGGTGCGCCGCGTGATGACCGGCTGCAGCGCGCGCACGCCGAGCTCCGTCGCCTTCTGGGTCAGATAATCGGCCGGCGTTTTCTTGATCGGCGCGAAGACCAGCCAAAGATCGGGCACGCCCGTTTGCTTTGCGGCGAGGCGTTGGCATTCCAACGTGCAGCCGCGCTTGCCCGCCTGTGCGATCCGCGCCAGCCACTCGCCATCGCGGCCGTTGAAGAGGCTTACGTGGTCTCCGACTTTGGCGCGCATGACATGCAGGAGGTAATGCGCCTGGCCGTCGTCCGGGATAACGCGCACGCCCTCCCCCAGCGCCGCTTCAACATAAAGGCGCACTTTGCCACCGGGATAAATGAGGTCCGTTGCCATATCTCGACACCCGCACAGGGTTTTGCGGTAGATTGTGATGTGTAGCACTGATCATAAGGCGACATGAACAAGCCTCCCAGAAGCCACCCAACTCCGAAGGGCAAAGCCGTTCCGCGCCGCGCCGAAGCACTTGATCGAGCATTCCTCAGACTTGCCGAAGCTGCTTTCGAGGAATGGAACAAACCGCAAGACGAAATCGCATTCCGTGACCTATAACCGAAGCATGAACGATGGTGGCTCGTCCAAACCCGCCGACGCCATCGCCACCCGCCTGGTGGACCGCGCTCCGCCCAAGGTGCAGCCCTATCTCAGGCTGATGCGGCTGGACCGGCCCATCGGCACCTGGCTGCTTTATTGGCCTTGCGTGTTCGGCTTGGCGCTGGGCGCGGTGGCCGACAGCCGCCCCTTCGGCACCTGGCACGATTGGGGACTGGTGGCCCTGCTGGGCGTCGGCGCCATCGTCATGCGCGGGGCGGGCTGCACCTACAACGACATCGTCGACCGCGACTTCGACGCCAAGGTCGCGCGCACCCGCGGACGGCCGATCCCCTCCGGCGCGGTCAGCGTCAAACAGGCCTGGGCCTTCGCGGCGGCGCTGTGCCTGACCGGACTGCTGATCCTTTTGCAGCTCGACCGGTTCGCCGTCGTGCTGGGAGCGGCGTCGCTGCTGTTGGTCGCCGCCTATCCCTTTATGAAACGGATCACCTGGTGGCCGCAAGCCTGGCTGGGCCTCACCTTCAATTGGGGCGCGCTGCTCGGCTTCGCCGCGCAGACGGGCGGGATCGATCTGGCCGACGGCATGCTCTACGCGGGGCTGTTCTTCTGGACGCTCGGCTACGACACGATCTATGCCCATCAGGACAAGGACGACGACGCACTGATCGGCGTGAAATCCACCGCGCGGCTCTTGGGCGCGCGCTCGCGCGAGTGGATCCTCGGATTCTACGCGGTCGCCTTCACGTTGATCCTGGCGTCCGGCTTCGCCGAGCACGAAGGCTGGCCGTTTGTCCTGCTGATGCTGCTGGCCGGCGGACATATGCTGTGGCAGGTCCACACGCTGGACATCGACGATTCCGACCGCTGCCTGAAGCTTTTCCGCGCCAACCGCGAAACCGGCGCGCTGATCGCAGCCGCGCTAGTGATCGCGACCTGGGTCGGCTGAGAAGATTCAGGCCTTCTCGTCTTCCGCCGCGGCTTCTACGCTTTCGATGGTCTTCTTTTCCCGGCTCGGCCTTTGGCCGCGGCGCAGCAGGCTGAGCACGATCAAGAGCAGAACGAAGCCCGTGATCGCGCGGAAGGTGAAGACGAAATTCGTATACAGCTCGTTGGCGCTGTCGTTCTTGAGCGCGCCGAAATGCCAGCCGTAAATATCCGGCGCGTTGAGCAGGACGGCGCCGGCGATCTGGTCGTCGGTGAAGCGTTCGATGTCCCAAGCCGTCACCATGTGGTTCTGCACCGGGCCTGCAAGGTTCGCGTATATCGTGCCGTCGGGCAGCGCGCGGGCGAAGCTGAGCGATACGGCAAAGAACGCGAACACCAGGAAGATCGCGCCCGCGAACAGAATCGTCCGCCCGACGACGATCTGGTAATGGGCCGCAAGCACTTCCTCGCGCAGCGCCACGAAAATTGATTCCTTCGCTTCCTCCGAAACGCCGCCGCGGTCGACCAGATGGCGCGCCAGCCGGCGCTCCTCAACCGCAGAGCTGTCCAGCATGGCGGGCAACAGAAGCGCCAAACCAGCGATCAGAACGGTGATCGCATCGACCAGCAGCACCAGCGCGAAGAACACCCAATAGCCGGAAGAATTCACGCCGGCCTCGAAATGTCCCGGCAACAGGCGCGCCAGCCAGGGGTGAGCGCTCGTCATGCTCGTGACGAGCATGAGAAACATCACCAGGTTGATGCCAACGAAAATCAGCAAAATCCTGATGCCCGTAAAGTGTTTCTGCATGCCCACTCCCCCACGCTTGTTATGTTAAACATGATACACGAAAGGTGCGTCCTGCGCATGACAACTCCCGCCGCGTTCGTCCGCGACAACACCGCCCTGATCGCCCCGCCTTTGGTGCCGGAGGTGCGGCTGCACCTGGCAACCGAAGTGGTGCCGCTGTGGCGCAAGACCGAAGAAAAGCTTGAAGAACAAGGCGTTCCCCCGCCCTATTGGGCCTTCGCCTGGGCCGGTGGACAGGCGTTGGCGCGCTATGTGCTGGATCATCCCGAGGTCGTGCGCGGAAAATCGGTTCTCGATTTCGGATCGGGGTCGGGGCTGGTGGCCATCGCGGCAGCGAAGGCAGGTGCCACGCAGGTGCTTGCAGCCGACATCGACAGTTTCGCGGCGGCCGCCATTCAACTGAATGCGGAAGCGAACGGCGCAAACCTTGCCGTAACTCAAGAAGACCTGATCGGGCGCACGGGCGACTGGGCAACGATCCTGCTCGGCGACATGTGTTACGAGCGGCCATTGGCGGAGCGGTTGCTGATCTGGCTTGCCGAACGCAGGCGCGCCGGCGCGACGGTGCTGCTGGGCGATCCAGGGCGCAGCTATTTCCCCGCATCCGGGGTCGAGAAGCTCGCCACCTATCGCGTCGAGACCACGCGTGAACTGGAAGACCGCGAGATCCGGGAGACAAGTGTGTACGCGCTGCGCCGGTCTTGACCCGCCATTTGCGGTGCAGTACAAAATTAGAACAAATGGGGAACCTTCCAATGACAAACGACGGATTTCTGGATTACATCGAGCTGCCTGGATCGGACATCCCGGCGACCAAGGTGTTTTACGGGACGGTCTTCGGCTGGAGCTTCGTCGATTACGGGCCGGAGTATGTCGCCTTCGACAGCGCGGGACGGCAAGGGGGCTTCAGCGCCGGGCGCAAGGTCGTCGCGAACGGCGGGCCGCTGGTCGTGCTCTACGCCACCGATCTTGACGCCATGGAAGCAAAGGTTCGCTCAGCAGGTGCGGAGATCATAAGTCGCGAAAGTTTCGAAGGCGGCCGCCGCTTCCACTTCCGCGATCCCAACGGCAACGAAATCGCCGTCTGGACCAAGGATTAGCGGCCCGTTACGGTAGGCACGGGCGCAAGGCTCGTGCAGTGCCCACTTTTGAGGCCTGCTCAGCAGGCCGGCAACAAATGGGGGCACAAGAATGGCGAATATCACCGAAGACCCTATTGCCGAACAACATGAGGTCCATGATCTGAACCCCACGCTGGGGCAGATCCACCTGATCGCGCTCGGCATCGGCGCCATCATCGGCGCGGGCATCTTCGTCATCACCGGCCACGCGGCGGCGAGTTACGCCGGTCCCGGCGTGGTGATCTCCTTCGCCATCGCCGGCGTGGGCTGCCTGTTCGCAGGGCTGTGCTACGCCGAATACGCCTCGATGATCCCGGTGGCGGGCAGCGCCTACACCTATACCTACGCCACCATGGGACGGTTCATGGCCTGGTTCATCGGCTGGAACCTGGTGCTGGAATATCTGGCGGCCGGTTCGACGGTGGCGGCGAGCTGGTCCGGCTACTTCAACGATTTCATGAAATACCTGGGCCACCCCGTGCCAACGTTGTTCGCTTCGGCGCCGCTGTGCGTGGCGACGGACGTTCATTGCGCGACCTACAACGCCGCATACTCCGCCCTCGACGCGCTCTCGCACATCGGCTTGACCGGCACCTATGTCAATCTGCCGGCCGTCGCCCTGGTCGCGCTCGTAACCGTCGTGCTGATTGTCGGCGTGCATTTGTCGGCGAGCTTCAACAACCTGATGGTGGCGATCAAGCTGTGCATCGTCGTCCTGGTGATTGTTGTAGGGCTGCCCCATGTCGTGGCCGCCAACCACACACCCTTTATCCCGGCTAACGTCGGGCATTGGGGCCATTTCGGCTTTAGCGGCGTTCTACGCGCGACCGGAGTGATCTTTTTCGCTTATATCGGATTCGATGCGGTGTCGGTGGCGGCACAGGAGGCGCGAAACCCGAAGCGCGACGTTCCCATCGGCATTCTCGGTTCGCTTTTGATCTGCACCGTGCTCTACATGCTGATGTCGTACGTCCTGACGGGCCTCGCCTCCTATAAGACGCTGAATGTGACGCATCCGGTGTCGATGGCGGTGGAAGCACTTCCGGCGACGGCGTGGCTTGGGCCCATCGTCAATGTCGGCGCCATCGTCGGCCTCGCCTCGGTGGTGCTGGTGCTGCTGCTGGGCCAATCGCGCATTTTCTACGCCATGTCGAAGGACGGCATGGTCCCGCCGCTGTTCAGCAGTATTCACCCAAAATTCAAGACACCATGGCGCGGCTCCATCATCACCGGAATCTTCTGCGCGATTCTTGCCGGCATGTTGCCGCTGGATATCCTCGGCGAACTCGTTTCCATCGGCACGCTGCTCGCCTTCGTGATCGTGTGCGCCGGCGTCATGGTGCTGCGCATTACCAAGCCGAGAGCGGTGCGCCCGTTCCGTACGCCGGCCGTATGGATCGCCGCGCCCCTGGGCATCGTCATGTGCGGCGCCATGATGTCGTGGCTGCCGATCGACACCTGGCTTCGTTTGGTGGGGTGGACGATCATCGGCCTGATCATCTATTTCGCCTACGGCATGAGGCACGCCAAACCGCCGCGCTGGCACATCAAGGAACATCCCGCCGAGTGATCCGCATCACGCGACCGAGAGAGGGCTGACGCATGACCGATGCCGACGAAGCAGCGGAACTGGAGCAACCGGATCCCGTCGTCGCCAGCGAAATCCATCTTCACCGCGCGCTGGGTCCATTCAGCCTGATCATGATCGGCGTCGGCTGCATCATCGGGGCCGGCATTTTCGTCATCACCGGCACGGCGGCCGCGGAACACGCCGGGCCGGCCGTGCTGATCTCCTTCGGCGTCGCGGGGCTCGGCTGCCTGTTCTCCGGCCTGTGCTACGCCGAATTCGCCGCGATGATTCCGGAGTCGGGCAGCTCCTACACCTACGCCTACGCCACGATGGGACGGTTCATGGCGTGGTTCATCGGCTGGAACATGGTGCTGGAGTATCTCGTCTCGGCGTCGACGGTGGCCGCTGGATGGTCCGGCTATTTCGTCAGCTTCCTGCAGAATTTCGGGATCGCATTTCCGGTAGCGTTCACGAATGCGCCGCTCGCCGGCACCGGGTTTCACGAACTGCATTTTACCGGCGCGATCATCAACCTGCCCGCCGTCGTGCTGATGCTGGCGTTGACCGCATTCCTGGTCGTCGGCGTGCGCGAATCGGCGAAGTTCAACGGGCTGATGGTGCTTATCAAGGTTGGGATCGTGCTGCTCGTCATCCTGTTCGGCCTTCCCTACGTGCAACAGGCGAACCTGCATCCGTTCGTCCCGCCGAACGAAGGCACCTGGGGGAAGTTCGGCATTTCCGGCATCCTCGCCGCATCGGGGATGATTTTCTTCGCCTATATCGGATTCGAAGCGGTATCGGTCGCCGCCCAGGAAGCCAAAAATCCCAAGCGCGACCTGCCCATCGGCATCCTGGGATCGCTCTTCGTCTGCACCATACTCTACATATTGATGGCCGTGGTAATGATCGGCATCACGAACTGGCGCACGCTCGACGTGCCCAATCCGGTCTCCTTCGCGGTCGGCAAGATCGCCGCGCTCCACTGGCTGGTCATCCCGATCGACGTGGGCGCCATGGCGGGTCTCGCTTCCGTCACATTCGTGTCGCTGTACGGGCAATCGCGCGTGTTCTATTCGATGGCGCGCGACGGTTTCCTGCCGCCAACCTTTAGTGCCGTCCACAAGCGCTTCCATACGCCCCATCGCGGCACGATCATCACGGGATTGTTTGCGACGCTTCTGGCGGCGCTGTTCCCGCTCGATATCCTGGCCGATCTTGTCTCCATCGGCACGCTGCTCGCTTTCGTGGCGGTGTGCGCCGGGATCATGATCCTGCGGGTGCAGGCGCCGAAAGCATCCCGCCAGTTCAAGACGCCCTGGGTCTGGCTCGTCGCGCCCGCGGGCATCGCGACCTGCGGGCTGATGATGTTCAGCCTGTCGGAAGGAACCTGGATTCGATTGGTATTGTGGACGGCCATTGGCATCGTGATCTACTTCGTCTACGGCTATTGGCACGCCGCGCCGTCGAAGTGGAAGGTCTCGAACGAAAGCTGAAGGTGCGATGAGCTACCGCTCGTTGCGTGACTTTATCGCCAAGCTCGAAACCGCGGGCGAACTGGTCCGCGTGCGCGAGCCGGTTTCCACCGTCCTCGAAATGACGGAAATCCAAACACGGCTGATCGCCCAGGGCGGACCGGCGGTGCTGTTCGAGAAACCGGTCAAAGCCGACGGCACGCCGAGCGACATTCCGGTCCTGGTCAACCTCTTCGGCACCGTGAAGCGCGTGGCCATGGGCGTGACGCTGGGCGGCACGGAACGCACCACGGCGGCGGCGTTGCGCGAGGTGGGCGAGCTGCTGGCCACGCTGCGCCAGCCGGAGCCGCCACGCAGCCTCGGCGAGGCGTTCGATTTCCTGCCCCTCGCCAAGACCGTCATGGCGATGCGGCCCAAGGACACCTCCAACCCGCCCTGCCAGGACGTCGTGCTCAAGGCGGGCGACATCGATTTGGGCCGCCTGCCGATCCAGACCTGCTGGCCGGGCGAGCCCGCGCCGCTCATCACCTGGCCGCTGGTCGTCACCAAAGGACCGGGCGAGGCGCGCGAGGACAATTACAATCTCGGCATCTATCGCAATCAGGTGCTGAACCGCAGGCAGACGATCATGCGATGGCTGCGTCATCGCGGCGGCGCGCAGCATCATGCCCGCTGGGCGAAAGAGAAGACGGTACCGCTGCCGGTCGCCGTCGTGCTCGGCGCCGACCCGGGAACCATCCTGGCGGCGGTGACGCCGATCCCCGATACGCTGTCCGAATACCAATTCGCGGGGCTGCTGCGCGGCGACCGCGTGGAGCTCGCCGATTGCCTCACGCAGCCGTTGAAGGTTCCAGCCGAAGCCGAGATCGTTCTGGAGGGCGAAGTCTCGCTCACCGATTATCGCGACGAAGGCCCGTATGGTGACCACACCGGCTATTACAATTCGGTCGAGCGGTTCCCCGTCTTCACCATCACCGCGATGACGATGCGGCGCGATCCGATTTATTTATCGACGTATACGGGCCGGCCGCCCGACGAACCTTCGATCCTCGGCGAAGCGCTGAACGAAGTGTTCGTGCCGCTGATCCGCCAGCAGTTTCCCGAGATCGTCGATTTCTGGCTGCCGCCGGAAGGCTGCAGCTACCGCATCGCGGTCGTCAGCATGAAGAAGGCCTATCCCGGCCATGCCAAGCGCGTGATGATGGCGGTGTGGTCCTATCTGCGCCAGTTCATGTACACCAAGTGGGTGATCGTGGTGGACGACGACATCGACGCGCGCGATTGGAAGGATGTGATGTGGGCGATCTCCACCCGCATGGACCCGGCGCGCGACATCACGGTGATCGAGAACACGCCGATCGATTATTTGGATTTCGCTTCGCCCGAGAGCGGGCTGGGCTCCAAGATCGGGCTGGACGCCACCAACAAATGGCCGCCGGAAACCAAACGCGAATGGGGCCGGCTGATCCGCATGGACGACGAGATTGTGCGCACGGTCAGCGAGAAGTGGCCGAGGCTCGGCCTTCCCGGCGACGGCAAGCCGGTGTGGAAGTAGACCTCCGCAACCGTCTTGCGTTCGGACCGGCAGCGGTTCAAATACCTGCCATGACCTCCAAACCCGATCCCCACGATTTGCTCCATAGCCTGATCCGCGCCGCCAAGGCGGCCGGCGCCGACGCGGCCGACGCCTTGTTCGTCGACAATGTCTCGGCGAGCGTGTCCTACCGGTTGGGCAAATTGGAGGAGGTAGAACGCGCCGAATCCAGCGATTTGGGCCTGCGCGTCTTCGTCGGCCAGCGCATCGCCTTCGTCTCCTCGACCGATTTCTCCAAAGACGGGATTGCCGCCTTGCCCGACCGCGCGGTGGCGATGGCCAAGCTGGCGCCCGAGGACAAGTTCGCCTGCTTGGCGCCGCGCGAAAGACTGGCAAAATCGATTCCAAATCTCGACATCGATGACCCGGCCGAGCCGTCAGCCGACACGCTGGTCGAGCGCGCCCGCGCCGTGGAAGGAGCGGCGATGGCGGTGAAAGGCATCACCAACTCTGAAGGCGGCGGAGCGAGTTTCGGGCGCGCGGCGGTCGCTTTGGCAACCAGCGAGGGCTTCTACGGACGCTACGCGGGCACTCATCATTCGATCGGCGTCGCGGTACTGGCCGGCGACGGCACCACTATGGAGCGCGATTACGAAAGCGTCAGCGCGCGCCATGCAGGTGATCTCGAAGCAGCGGAGGCCGTAGGCAAGCGCGCCGGCGAACGTACGGTCGCCCGGCTGGGCCCGCGGAAGATAAGATCGCAGGCCGTTCCGGTGGTTTTCGATCCGCGCGAATCCGCCGGGCTTCTGGGACATCTCACGGGGGCGATTTCCGGCGCCGCCATCGCGCGCGGCGTGAGTTTCCTCAAAGACCGCCTTGGCCAGGAAGTCTTCGCGCCGGACGTCACCATCGTCGACGATCCCCACCGCTTGCGCGGCCTGCGCTCCAAACCGTTCGACGGCGAAGGCGTCGCCAACGCCCGCATGGCTATCGTCGAAAACGGCGTACTGAAAACCTGGCTGCTCGAATGCGCCAGCGCCAAACAGCTGGGCCTCCAGACGACCGGGCACGCCGCACGCGGCACCGGCGGGCCGCCTCATCCCTCTTCCACCAATTTCCACATGTTGCCCGGCGCGATGACGCCCGACGAGCTGATGGCGGATATCGAAGAGGGCTTCTATGTCACCGAGTTGATGGGCATGGGCGTCAACGGCGTCACCGGCGACTACAGCCGCGGCGCGACAGGTTTCTGGATCGAGAAGGGAAAAATCGCCTACCCGGTCTCGGAGGTCACAATCGCAGGAAATTTGAAGGACATGTACCGCGCCCTAACGCCGGCGAACAATCTCGTCTTCCGCTATGGCACCAACGCGCCGACCTGCCGCATCGAGGGTATGACCGTTGCCGGAGCCTGATGATGCCGCCGACACCGCGCTGCTCGAAGCGGCGGTGCGCCAAGCGGGAGCAATCGCAAGAACATTTCTTACAGGCCAAAACAAGACCCGGAGAAAGCCGGACGGAAGCCCGGTTTCCGACGCCGATCTGGCCGTCGACCGATTCCTGACCGCACGCCTGCGGCCCGCGCGTCCCGAATACGCCTGGCTGTCGGAAGAAACCGAAGACGACCCCGCGCGGCTCTCGGCGCGGCGCGTCTTCATCGTCGACCCGATCGACGGCACGGTTGCCTTCTTGAAAGGCCGGCCTCACTTCACGATCAGTGCCGCCGTGGTCGAGGGCGAAATTCCCGTCGCCGCGGCCGTTTATAATCCGCTTACGGAGGAATGCTTTACGGCCGTCAAAGGTCGTGGCGCGCGGCTGAACGGCGCGCCGATCCGGGTGAGCGGCCGCGAACGGCTGGAAGGCTGCCGCATGTTGGCCAGCAAGACGACGCTCCAAAGCCCTTGTTGGGGAGGCGTGCCTTGGCCGCCGATGACGGTCGAGACGCCCAACTCCATGGCCTATCGTATCGCGCTGGTGGCGTGCGCGGCGTTCGACGCGTCGGTCAGTTTGTCGGCAACGCATGACTGGGATCTGGCGGCCGCGGACCTCATCGTCCGAGAGGCCGGCGGGCTCATTTCGTCGCACCAAGGAAAGCCTTTCCGCTACAATCAGGCTAGTTCCATCCAACCGTCGGTCGTGGCCGCCGGCCGCGCCCTGCATGAAGCGATTCTATCGCGCGTAAAAAGCTGAGGCGCGCGCTTTGCCGCTCTCGTACGGGGACTTGCCGCATGCTAAACCCGCGCGTCATGACGATTGTCCCAAAAGGCTCCGAGGCCAACCCTCTTCCAAAGGCCAGCAGTCTCGTCGTCGCACGAAGGATTGTGCGCGAATATCTGCGCCAGCAGAAAGCGACGCTGGCAATCGCGGTCATCGCCATGATCGTGACGGCAGTGACCACCGCCTTTCTCGCCAAGCTGCTCGGCCCCGCATTCAATCTGATCGGACAAGCTGGTCAGACGGCACTCCATGGCCAGCGCAGCGAAGCGATCTGGATCCTTCCCTTGGAGGTGCTGGGCGTTTTGTGGCTGCGCGCGCTGTCGTTCTTTATCCAGCAGTCGCGGATCGACACGGTGGGCGAGCGCGTCGTGACCGCGGCCCAGCGCGACATGTTTCATTCCCTGGTGCGCCGCGACCTCGCCTCGCTCAACGCGGTTCATTCCGGATCGTTTGTTTCCAATTTTCTTTATGACGCTACGCTGATGCGCGATGCGATCACCAGAGGAGTCGCCGGCGTGGCACTCGAGTTCGTGTCGCTGGTCGCCTTGGTGAGCGTGATGGTCTACGCGGATTGGAGACTCACCATCTTTGTCGCGATTGCAGTGCCTGGCGTCGCCTGGGCGATGGAGCGCATCGGCAGCTCCATCCGCCGCACCACCACGCGCAACATGGAGGAAACCGGCTCGCTCTCGACCGTCGTTTCGGAAGCCCTGGACGGGCGGCGCGTGATCAAAGCCTACGGTTTGGAGGCGCACTCCGCGAAACATGCGGACGAGCGGCTGTCAACGCGGCTGAAGCAACTCGTCAAGCTGGCGCGCACGCGTGCCGCAGCCGTGCCCGTAACGGACATATTCGCGGGGCTCGTGATCGCGGCCACGGTTTTCTACGCTTCATATCAGGCCGCGCACGGCGCGCTGAAAGCCGACCAGTTCGTCACCTTCATGGGTGCAATGCTTCTAGCGCAGCAACCGGTGCGGAACTTGAGCCAACTGTGGCCTATTGCCTCTTCCGGCATAGCAGCGGCGAACCGAGTTTTCGCCATGATCGACGCCAAGCCCGAGATCGTGGACGCGCACGATGCCGAGACGCTTAGCGTTCAGCCCGCGCCGAAAGGCGGCGCCGTAAAATTCAAGAATGTGTCCTTCGCCTATGCCGCCGACGACAGCATCCCGGCGATCCAGGATGTGAACATAGAAATCGCGCCGGGCAAGAAGATCGCGCTGGTTGGTCCATCCGGAGCGGGCAAGACGACCGTCTTCAACCTGCTCTTGCGCTTCTACGACATCGATTCCGGCGTGATAGAGATTGACGGCCACGACATCCGCTCGGTCACGCTGCAATCGCTTCGCCGCAACATCGCCCTGGTGACCCAGGATCCGATCCTGTTCGACGAGAGCGTCGCCGACAACATCGCGCTCGGCAAACCGGGTGCCAGCCGTGCGGACATAGAACGCGCCGCGCGCAACGCCGCTGCGCACGAGTTTATCATGCAACTGCCCGAGGGTTATGACACGCGCGTCGGCGAAGGCGGATTGAAACTGTCGGGTGGCCAGCGTCAGCGTATCGCCATTGCCCGCGCCATGCTGCGCGACGCGCCGATCCTGCTTCTAGACGAGGCGACCTCCGCGCTCGATACCGAAAGCGAACGGCATGTGCAGGAGGCGCTAGCGCGCCTGATGAAGGACCGCACCACCATCGTGGTCGCCCACCGGTTGAGCACGGTGGTCGACGCGGACAAGCTTTATGTGCTCGATCACGGACGTGTGGTGGAATCCGGCACGCATGCGGAACTGATGGCGATGGGCGGCCTCTACGCGCGGCTATACCAGCAGCACGATCTCGACGACGAAACCACGGCGCCGCGCGCTGTTGCGGAGCAGGCGTAACCTATGGAACGAATGCCGTTCGGTATCATAGCTTACCGGCTCGCGACGGGGGCGCTGGCGCCGCTGGTTCCGCTCCTGCTGCGCCGCCGAATCCTGCGCGGCAAGGAACACAGCGAACGAACCGACGAACGCCTCGGCATCGCCTCGCAACCCAGGCCGCCGGGCGCGCTCGTCTGGGTGCACGGGGCGAGCGTCGGCGAATGCGTGGCCGCGCTTCCTCTGATCGACGCGCTTCTCGCCCGCGAAGGCTGTGACGTGATTGTCACGAGCGGCACCGTAACCTCCGCCAAAGTCATGAGCGAGAGATTGCCAGAGCGCGCACTGCACCAATTCGTTCCCATCGACACGCCCGCGGCGACCGCGCGGTTCCTGGATCATTGGCGGCCGCAGGTTGGGCTGTTCGTCGATTCTGACATCTGGCCGAACCTTGTGCTGGGCGCGAGGGAGCGCGGCGTCCGCTTGGCTTTGGTCAATGCGCGCTTGTCGCGGCGTTCGTTCGATAGTTGGCGCTTGGTGCCGGCCACGGCGGGCGCCCTGCTTGCGGCCTTCGAGACCTGTCTCGCCCAGGACGACGAGATCGCCGCGCGGTTTCGCGGCCTGGGCGCGCATGATGTGCGTATGATCGGCAGCCTGAAGGCGGATGCGCCGATCCTTCCCGCCGATGCGGGAAAACTCGAAGCGCTGCGGCAGTCGATCGGCATTCGCCCGATCTTTCTCGCCGCGCAGACTCATCCCGGCGAAGAAGAGACGATCCTGCCGGCGCACGACGCGTTGCGCCGCACCTTTGCCGACCTGCTCACGATCATCGTGCCGCGCCATCCCGCGCGCGGAAAGGACATCGCCATGCTTTGCGGGACGCGCAATTGCCTCTTGCGCTCGAGTGGACGGAACCCGGCCCCTGACACGGCCGTCTACATTGCCGATACGATGAACGAGCTGGGCCTATTCTACCGCCTCGCTTCGTTCGCGTTCGTGGGCGGCAGCTTGATCCGTCATGGCGGCCAGAACCCGCTGGAACCCGCCAAACTCGACTGCGCGGTCCTTGCCGGCCCGCACACCTTCAACTTCACTAGCGCTTACGGGGCGATCTTTCAGGCCCAGGGCGCGGGCCGCGTGACCACGACCGGCGAGATCACCGCACTTGCGGGCAGCTTGCTTGCGGACCCGACGAAGGCGCGTGTGCTTGGCCAAGCGGCTCATGCCGGCGCCCAAAGCCTGGGCGGAGCCGTCGCCAAGACAATCGAAATCGTTGAGAAGATGCTCGCTGATGCGCGCGCCTGAGTTCTGGGACCGACAGGACCGATGGTCGCGGCTTGCGGTCGCGGCGTTGGCCCCGATCGGCTGGATATACAGCGCCAGCGTGGCGTGGAAGGCACGCAACGCGACGCCCTATCGCCCCGGCGTTCCCGTGGTCTGCGTCGGCAATCTGACCGTCGGCGGCACCGGCAAGACGCCGATCGCGATCGCCGTCGCGCGCGCCCTGATCGCCCGCAGTAGACACCCGTTCTTCCTGTCGCGCGGCTATGGCGGGAAACTGCACGGACCGATCCTCGTCGGGCCCGAACACAGCGCCGCTGACGTCGGCGACGAGCCGCTGCTGCTGGCCGCCGCCGCGCCCGCCGTGGTTTCGCGCAACCGCGGCGAAGGTGCACGGCTGGCCGTGGAGCACGGCGCCGACGTCATCGTGATGGACGACGGCCACCAGAATTTTACGCTCGCCAAGGATCTGTCTCTTGTCGTCGTCGATGCCGAACAGCAGTTCGGCAATGGGTTCATTCTGCCCGCGGGACCTCTGCGCGAATTCGTGAACCAAGGTCTGGCGCGCGCCGACGCCGTTGTCATCGTCGGCGACGGCGGGCCGGCGTTGGCAGGCTACAGCGGGCCGATTTTGCGCGCCCATTTGACCCATGTCGACGTGCCGGAACTGTCCGGTCGGCGTGTCGTCGGTTTCGCGGGGATAGGCCGGCCGGAGAAATTCTTCCGCTCTCTGCGCGCCTTTGGCGCCGAAATCGTCGCCACCAAGCGCTTCGCAGACCACCATATCTATACGTCGTCGGAAATCGCCCGCCTGAAAGCGACGGCGCGGGCGGCAAACGCCCTGCTCGTCACCACCGAAAAGGATTATGTGCGCATGACCGAGGTCGAACGCGAAGGAATCGCAACTTTGCCGGTTCGCGCCGCCATCGACAATGCCAAGGCCCTGGAGCTTCTGCTTGACAGGCTGTGCGCATCGCGATAGCGCCCCACTCACATGAGCAAACCGGCGGCCCTGAGCTTTTGGAAAAACCTGCGCTATGGCGCAGAGTCTGCGGCGTTCTTTCCCTTTATGGCGTTCTTCAGGCTGCTCGGGATCGACGCAGCGTCGGCTGTGGGCGGCTTCATCGGCCGGCACATCTTCTATCGCCTTCCCGTCACCAACACCGCGCGCGCCAATCTTCGTTCGGCGTATCCCGACATGAGCGAGGCGGACATCGAAAGAACCGTACGCGACATGTGCGACAACCTCGGACGCGTCGTCGGCGAGTATCCGCACCTGGACAAATTCACTTACGGCGTCCCCGGCGCCCGCATCGTTGCGGAAGGCATCGAGCACAGCGATGCGGCCATCGCCAGCGGCAAGGGCGTGATGTTCATCTCCGGCCATTTCGCCAACTGGGAAACGATGCCGATTGCCGCCAGTCTGTTCGGATACGAAGGCGCGCTCGTCTATCGTCCGCCCAACAATCCATTTGTCGACCGCTGGATTTCGCGCCAGCGTGCGAAGCTCGGCCCCAAGGAACACATCAGCAAGGGTGCGCAAGGAACGCGGCGAATCTTCACGCTGCTCCGCAGAGGCAAAGCGATCTTGATGCTCGTCGATCAAAAGACCTGGGAAGGCGTGCCCGCCCCGTTCTTCGGCCGAGACGCGATGACGACGCCGGCGCCCGCTTCGCTGGCGCTCAAACTCGGCGCTGCGCTGCTGCCGGCTTCGGCGACGCGCGTCGGCGGCGCGTATTTCCGGATGAAAGTTTATCCGCCGATCGAATTTAAGCCGAGCGGCGATCACGATCGCGATGTCCTGGCGTTGACCGCAAAGATCAACCAAGCCATCGAGGCCATCGTGCGCGCACGTCCCTCGCAATGGCTTTGGATTCATCGCCGCTGGCCCGGCCGACGCGACAAGATAAAGAAAAACAATAAACGCAACGGTCAGGCCTTAGGCGGTTCGGATGTGCGCGTGGAGCGCGAAGGGTCGAGCTTGAGCTGAAACCAGCAGAGCCCCCAATGGGTGTGCGGGCCGGTGGCGCGGCCGGTCTGTCCGACCAAACCGATGACGTCTCCCCGTGCGACCTTGTCGCCCACCTTCGCCATGCGTTTGCTTTGATGCAGATAGCAGGTGGACACGCCGTGGCCGTGATCGAGCAGCGTGAAACCGCCGTCGAGAAAATAATCGTCGGCAATCGACACGACGGCATCGGCCGGCGCGCGGATGGGCGTCCCCTCCGGCGCGGCAATGTCGATGCCCAGATGCGGCGCCATCGGCGTGCCATTTTCGATGCGCAGGCTGCCATAGACGCTGGTGACGATGCCGGGGAACGGCCAATCGAAGGGTTCGGCAAAACCGTCGCCGTCGGTGTCACGCGTGCGGGCTTCGGCGATCAACGCATTCTCGCGCTTGATGCGGATGAGATCTTCCGCCGACGGCGTGACGAATTCCTGCGGCAATCCTTCGATGCTCTGGGTTTCGTAATGGCGGACGATGGGCGCGATGTCTCGCGTTTCGCCGCCGCCGTCGGCATAAAGCGCAACGACATGCGCCGGCTTGGTGCGATCGTAGGAAAATCCGAAAGCGAAATTGCCTTGCGGCGACAACCGCACCGGCGCGGCGTCAACATTAACCTTCGCTCCCGGGGGCGCTTTGCCGATCACCAGACCGCCCTGCTCGGTCGAGCCGCCGAAAGACAAAAGCGTATCGGCATCGGCGCGCGCCAGACGCGGCATCACGATGGTCGCCGCGCCCGACGCCAGGAACGTGCGACGCGCGAACCTCAAGGCGTCTTTCCCGTTTCCTGAAAGCGTTTGAGGGCCGCCGCCGCGGTGGCGTAGGCTTCCTGCAGATCGACGCTCCAATAGCGCAGTGCCTCGAGCGGGATCTGCACGCCAGTGACCGCGCAGACGACGAAAGAACCCGCTTTCGCCACGCGGTATTCGCCGTCGAGATATTCCAATTCGGCCAGACCTTCGGGCCTCAGATCGCGTTCCATCTTGTTCATTTCGGCACTTTAGGTGATTTGCTCGCGTTTTCCACAGCCCGGTTCCTATGAAAAGAAATAAACTCGAATTCAAACCGCCAAAAACGCGGTCAAGCCCTTGAAGCGGCGACAATAACCGGCTGCATGATCTGCTACGGGAGCCCGCATTATCGCGCATTGAGCCCGTCCGAACCTGCATCTTTCAAGGCGTCCTCCGACCGCTTCTTCCTCAACCGACCGCCCGAGTGGCGATGAGTTTATGTGGTCGGTGGAATGGCAATTTCAATAAGAGGTGCTGACCTAATTCGGGCGATTTTGCCGAACGTGACTGGGCAAGGCCAAAGACTCATCGGTGGGCACGATAGGCCGCGCTCATTTTATTGCTTACGGTGGGGGTGCTTTGGGCGACGGCGGGGCGTGCTCAGGCATCAAGCAGTCAGTTTGAGTGGTCCAAAATCGTTTCCTGCGGCGCAATAGCCAAAGGCCGTGATCTCACCAAACGGACAGTAAGCCTGAAATGCGAGATACCAGCCCGCGTCGAAAACGTCGATGTACTCTATGCGGCCCCAGACAAATGCCAGCTTTCCTTCTCGGCGAGCTTGCTGCCAGCCTTCGACACCGAGGCCAACCTCAGCGCACTGGATTTGGATCGTTTGAAAGTGGTCCGGAGGAATGCGCGTGGTGGGATGTGCTTCTGCCCGCTCGCTAAATGGGAACGCGATGGTGTCATCACGATTTGCGCCGATACTGTACTCAACTTTTGCACCCAACAAGCGGCAAGGAGTTTGGCCGAAGTTTTTGACTACAATGTGAATAGTCCAAGGGCTAGTGGGGTTATTCTTGTCCTTGGTAAAGTGAATGCGCTCAAAATCCACATAAGACCGCAATTGGGCACGAGTAGTTTTGGATTGTTCATGCCCAAGGCGAACAAGAAGGTACGTAATCCAAACCAACAGAGCTGTTGCAGCGCCAGTGACAGCGCCGCTATTGGTATTGAGAACACTAATCTCACAATTAAAAAAGACCGCGATACGGTGTTGGGGATCTTTTTTTTCCTGCTGGCTAGTTGCCTTGTTATTATCGTCTGCACATTGGCTGTACGAGGGCGAAAGTGACCCAACCCAGACAAGTGCTCCGAACAAGAGCAAGAACACAGGTATCACAAGCAGCGACCAGTTGCGGGCCCTCAGCCAACCAAATACCTTCATCAGCAACCCCTAATTGCTTCCCCGAAAATATCGGCGTTCAGGCGATTATTATAGCGGAATTGGAACTCGGCAACAGAGATTGGCTTGGATCGACGCAATGCCCTTCACCCTCCCCTTGAGGGAGGGTCGAAATTTGCGAGCACTTTTTTCGCGAGCAAATTTCGGGGAGGGGTCTATCGCAGCAATTACCCCTCCCCGAAAAATCCATCGCGTCCGTTCGCTGTCGCTCACGCACCTTAGAGTTTTTCGACCCTCCCTCAAGGGGAGGGTCGATTCTATTGATCCCAAACCTCCCTAAAACAAACTCTCTTGCTTGCCGCCGGGTGGCTTAGTCCGGGGCTTTGGTTTCGGCGTGGCCGTTTGACCGTCGCCCGCGACGGCCGGAGCGGTGCCGTCGCCGAAGGTCAGCGACAGATGTTCGCCCGGAATGATGGCGGCGGCGCGGGGCCGCAATGTGCCGTCCGCTCCGCGCACCAGCGCAAATCCGCGCGCCAGCACGGCATGGTGGCTGACTCCGTCCAGCACGCGCGACAGACCGTCAAGGCGGGCTCCGAACTCGGCCAGCCGCGTGCGGTGGCTGCGCGACAGCCGCAGCGCCAGCGCCCGCGTCCGCTCGGCGCCAAGCGAAAGACGGTTCTTGAGGCCCACCGGCCTGAGCAGGGACGAAGCAGCGATGAACGCGCGGCGGCGGACCTCGAGGTTGCGGCGCAACGCGTGGCCGAGACGCTCGGCCGTCCCATCGAGGCGTTGGCGCGGCTGGGCGAACAGTTGGTCGGCGCGAGGCAGGACGCGGGCCAATTGCCGTATTGCTTGGCGGCGATCCTCCATACCCCTGACAAAGGCGCGAAAAAGGCGGCGCTCGAAATCCAAGGTCTGAGCGATCAGCTCGGTGCGCACCGGAACGGCCAACTCGGCGGCCGCCGTGGGCGTGGGCGCGCGCATGTCTGCCGCGAAGTCGATCAGCGTGGTGTCGGTTTCATGCCCTACGGCCGAGATCACGGGAATGTCGCACTCGGCGACGGCGCGGACGACGGCTTCCTCGTTGAAGGCCATCAAATCTTCCACAGAGCCGCCGCCGCGCGCCACGATCAGCACGTCGGGACGCGGCAAGCCAGCCTGCGGGAATTCCGCGAAACCGCGAATGGCCGCGACGATCTCGCCGGCTGCGCGCTCGCCTTGCACGGCCACCGGCCACAACAGCACGCGGCGCGGAAAGCGCGCGTCCAGCCGGTGCATGATGTCGCGGATCACCGCTCCCGTCGGCGAGGTAACGACGCCGATCACCTCGGGCAGGAACGGCAGCTTCTTCTTGCGCGAGGCCTCGAACAGGCCTTCGGCGGCGAGCTTCTTCTTGCGCTCCTCCAGCATCGCCATCAGCGCGCCGAGGCCAGCCAGCTCCACTTGCTCGACGATGAGCTGATAGCGCGACTGACCGGCATAGGTGGAAACGCGCCCAGTGCAGACGACCTCCAGCCCCGCCTCGGGGCGGACCTTCAGGCTCCTGGCAGTACCCTTCCAGATGACGGCGTTGAGCACGGCCTTGTCGTCCTTGAGGTCGAAATAGACATGGCCGGAGGAATGGACTTTCAGGCCGCTGATCTCGCCGCGCACGCGCACGTAGGGAAAGGCGTCCTCGACCGTGCGTTTCAAGGCGGCCGAGAGTTCGGAGACGCTGAGTTCGGGCAAATTGGCTAGCTCGGACATGATTCACAGATGATATAGGAACTGCGCGCATTTTCCCTCTCCCCTTTCGGGGGAGAGGGTTAGGGTGAGAGGGTATGTCAGGGTGCGCGATGCCGGAAGTATCGATATTTTTACGTTCCATGTCTGATCCAGGGCTACCCCCCTCACCCCTGCCCTCTCCCCCAGCAGGGGAGAGGGAGCACAGCGGAGCTTTGCTTTGAACGTCCTTCTCATCGGTTCCGGCGGCCGCGAGCATGCGCTGGCCTGGTCGCTTTCGGCGAGCCCCATCGTCGCCAAATTGTACTGCGCGCCGGGAAACCCCGGCATAGAGGCCGTCGCGACCTGCGTGCCGATTGCCGCCACCGACTTGGACGGACTGGTCGCCTTCGCCAAGGAGAAAAAGATCGGCTTTGCCGTGATCGGGCCGGAAGCGCCCCTCGTTGCCGGCCTGGCCGACCGCTTCGAGGCCGCCGGCATCAAGGCGCTCGGCCCCAGCGCCAAGGGCGCGATCTTGGAAGGCTCCAAGGGCTTCGTGAAGGATCTGTGCGACGATCACGGCATCCCGACCGCCCGCTATCGCCGCTTCCGCGAGCCGCTGCCGGCCAAGTCGTTCGCCAAGACGCTGGGACTGCCGGTCGTCATCAAAGCGGACGGGCTGGCCGCCGGCAAAGGCGTCGTCATCGCCGAGACCACGGAGGATGCAATCCGCGCCATCGATTTCATGTTCGACGGCGCATTCGGTGCGGCCGGCGCCCAAATCGTGGTGGAAGAATTCCTCGACGGCGAGGAAGCGAGCTTTTTCGCTCTGACCGACGGCGAGCATGTGCTGCCGCTCACCGGCGCACAGGACCACAAGCGGGCCTTCGACGGCGACCGCGGACCGAACACAGGCGGCATGGGCGCCTACAGCCCGGCGCCGGTGCTGACGCAAGACGTCATCGACAAGACGATGAACCGCATCGTGAAGCCGACGATCGCGGCAATGGCCGAGCGCGGCACGCCCTATATGGGCGTTCTCTACGCCGGGTTGATGATCAAAGACGGCGAACCTAAGCTGATCGAATATAATTGCCGCTTCGGCGACCCCGAATGCCAGGTGCTGGTGACCCGGCTCAAATCGGACCTGGCGACCGCGCTGCTCGCGGCGCGCGACCGCGTGCTGAACGCGATCGACCTGCGCTGGCACGACGATGCGGCGCTCACCGTGGTCATGGCGGCGAAAGGCTATCCCGGCGATTACGCGAAAGGTTCGGAAATCCGCGGCCTGGACGAAGCGGCGAAACAGGGCGCCGTGCAGATCTTCCACGCGGGCACGGCGCGCCACGACGGCAAGATCGTAGCCGCCGGCGGGCGCGTGCTGAGCGTCACCGCCACCGGCAAAACGGTCGCCGTAGCGCAGAAGCGCGCCTACGCGGCCGTCGACCTGATCGACTGGCCGCAAGGGTTCTGCCGCCGCGATATTGGTTGGCGGGCGATCGCGCGCAATTCGTGAATCGCTATTGGCAGCCGGTTGCCGTGGCCGGAAAGACCTTCAACAATTCGATCTCGAAGACGAGAGTCTGATTGGGAGGAATGACGCCGTTGCCAACGCCGGTCTTGCCGTAGGCCAGACCCGACGGGATGACGAGCTTCCATTTGTCGCCGGCATGCATCATCTGCAGCGCCTCGACCCAGCCCGGGATCAGCGCCCCGGCAGGAAACGAGGCGGGTTGGCCCGGTTTCGTTTCGTCGAACACTTTACCGTTGATCAGGGAGCCCTTGTAATTGACCGTGACGCAATCGTGATGGCCGGGCTGGACGCCCTGTCCGCGCTTGATGATCTCATACTGGATTCCCGGCACGGACACGACACCGGTCTTTTTGGCGTTGGCCGCCAGATAAGCGGCGTTCGCCTCCGCACTCAAAGGAGCATCCCCGGCGAGAGCCGACGAGGTCAGCAGAGCCGCGGCAAGCATGGCGATCAAGGTCGGACGCATTTCGAAGAACCCCTCTGTTTCACAAATCGTTCTGCGGTTCGTTTTACATCCGTCCGGCAGCGTTACGCCAGATCCGGCGCGGAAAACTGAACGAACCGTTGCTTCTCAACCCCGCGATTAAGCAATGCTTAACGCAATCGTCACGCCTCTGAGTTGCGAAATCGTTGATTAACGCGATGGGGCTAGGCTTGTGCTTAAGCGAGCAACATAGGCTCAGAGCGAGGAATGTCATGTCGGTCGAAGACTCTCGGAGCACTTCCGACCAGGATCGCGAGAAAGCATATCACGCCTATCGCCTGATGGCCGAGGAAGCCTCGGACATCGTGATCCTGCACGAGCCCGACGGACGCATCTTCTTCGCTTCCTCCGCACTGGAACGGATTCTCAAGCGCACCGCGGCGGACGTCGAACGTCGTAGATTTCTCGATCTGATCCATCCCGACGATGTCGATGAAGCCGTCAAGATCAACGCGGTGCCGCTGCCGGGTCAAATGCTCACGGCCACCTATCGTGCCCTTCACGGCGACGGCCATTACGTTTGGATCGAAACGACGACGCGCGGCATCTACGACCCGCAAACCGGCGCCCTGCGCAATCTGATCAGCGTTTCGCGCGACGTCACCCAGCGCATGAACCACGAACTGGAAGTCAAGGCCGCGCAGGAACGCGCCGAATCCGCCAACAAGGCGAAATCGCGGTTCCTCGCGAACATGAGCCACGAATTGCGCACGCCGCTCAACGCCGTCATCGGCTTCACCGATCTGATGCGCCAACGCACCTTCGGCCCGCTCGGCAACGAGCGTTACGAGGAATACGCGACACTGATCTACGATTCCGGCCAACTGCTGCTCGACCTCATCTCCGACATGCTGGACATGGCGAAGATCGAAGCCGGCAAGCTCGAACTCAATTACGAACGCGTGGACGTGAACGGCACCGTCGAGGATTGCGTTCGCATGTTGCGCGACCGCGCCGAAAATAACGGCCTGGAGTTCACGCTTTCGCTTCCCGAAGAGCCTCTGTTCCTGATCGCCGACAAACGTGCGGTAAAACAGGTTCTGCTCAATCTGCTGACAAATGCCATCAAGTTCACGCCGGCCGGAGGTCACGTCGGCGTCAGTGTGCGCTACGGTGATGGTCTCGCGACCATCACCGTGCGCGACACCGGCGTCGGCATCCCCGAAAGCCAATTGCCGCGGCTCGGCAATCCCTTCGAACAGGTCAACAGCGATCCGATGCTCGCTAAAGGCGGGTCGGGTCTCGGCTTGGCGCTGGTGCGCGCGTTGATGGAAAAGCACGGCGGCACGCTGTCCATCGAAAGCGAGGAAGGCGTCGGCACGACCGTCCGCGTCACCTTCCCGCTGGTCGCCAGCAAGCGCGCGGCCGCCTGATCCCAATCAACCGCCCGACGAAGGGGCGATTTGACAGCAGACTTCCATCGCGGCAAGCAGTGCCCATGCTGCTTTGGGCAGGTATCTTCTTGATTGTTCTGGGTGTGGCGTGCGTGGCCATCGACCGGCGCGCCGTGCACGTCATCTACGACCATGTCGGCGTGCGGTTTCACAATTTCCTCATGGCAACGACGCATCTGGCCAAGGCGGCGCATTGGCTTGCCGCAGCCTGTCTCGTCTATGCCGTCACCTGGGCATGGCTGCACTGGATCGGAGAGAATGCCGACGTCAGGCTGGCCTCGCAGATCGCGCTCGCCTTTCTCGTCAGCCTGGCGCTTGGCAGTGCCGTCCTGCACGGGATCAAGCTGGTGCTCGGCCGCAGGCGTCCGCGCGACGAACTGGAGATGAACCGGTACGGCTTCATCCTGTTCGGCTTCAACCTCGATTGGAACTCGTTTCCCTCAGGTCATGCGCTGACGATCATGTGCGTGGCCACGATCGCCACCGCGCTATGGCCGCAACTGGCGGTTCTGTGGTTCGTCGTAGCCCTCTGGCTGGGACTGACGCGAGCCCTGCTCACTACGCATTTCCTCAGCGACGTGTTCGTCGGAGCCGGCATCGGCCTCGTCAGCGCGCGCGAGATGCTGGTGATTTTCTTTCCCCAGCTGACGCCACCCTGGTTCTAGCGCTGTAGAATAATCTGCACTTGCGCGATGCGTTTCTGGGGATCTTCGTTATCGGCCAAATCTGGCTGCTTTGGGACCTGCACGCCGCGCTGCACCGCCGGACGGTCGCCGACAGCCGTCAGCCAGCGCTGCAGATGTTCGAGGCCATCCACCGAAACACCGGACCAGGGATGGGTGCGCACCCAGCACCAGTTGGCGATGTCGGCGATGGAGTAATCGCCGGCCAGATATTGGTGATCCTTGAGCTGCCCGTTCAGCACCTCGAACAGCCGGCGCGATTCATTCTGGTAACGGTCGATGGCCGGCTGATATTTCTCGGGCCAATAGCGGTAGAACACATTCGCCTGGCCCATCATCGGGCCTATGCCGCCCATCTGGAACATCAGCCATTGGATGACGCGCGAGCGCCCTTTGGCGTCCGCGGGCATCAGCTTGCCGGCTTTTTCCGCCAGATAGAGCAAGATCGCGCCGGATTCGAAGACGGCAAAATTGTCCGCCTCGCGGTCAACGATGGCCGGAATGCGCCCGTTCGGATTGATCTTCAGAAACCACTCCGCCTTCTGCTCCAGCTTGCCGAGCTGCAGATGGTGAAGCTCGTAGGGCAAACCCAGCTCTTCGAGCGCAATCGAGGCCTTGTAGCCGTTGGGCGTCGCCGCCGTGTAGAGGTCGATCATGGAATCCTTTCCGACCAAGGTTGTTGCGATAGATTTAGGGCGCGTTCGGTCGGGATCAAGCGTTAAGTTCGGCGGGCTTGGAAGAAGGACTTGAGCAGCTGCCCGGCTTCCTCCGCGTCGCCTGCCCGGGCGATGACGGGGCGATGATGGCAAGTGGGCTGCTCGAAGAAGCGCGGGCCGTGCAGGACCGCGCCGCCCTTCGGGTCTTCGGCGGCGAACACCAGACGCGCCACCCGCGCCATGGAAATGGCGCCCGCGCACATGGCGCAGGGTTCCAGCGAGACGTAGAGCGTGGTTCCGGCCAACCGCTCGTTCCCCAGGCTTTGGGCGGTGGCACGCAGGACCAGCATTTCGGCATGGGCCGTCGGATCGCGGCGCTCCAGGATGCGATTGCCGTCGCGGGCCAGCAACTCGCCGTCGGCCGAGACCAGCACCGCACCGACGGGCACCTCGCCGCGCGCACCGGCCGCTTGGGCTTCGGCGAGCGCGAGTGCTATGGCTTTCCCGTCGTTCATGGATTCCGTCATTGGCCGAAGATAACGCCCCACAGGGCGAACGCATAGCAAAGCTGATCGCGCGCGCGGGCATCTGCTCGCGCCGCGACGCCGAGAAGCTGATCGCCGAAGGCCGCGTCGCGCTGGACGGCGAGAAAGTAACGACCCCCGCCACCAAGGTCGGCGAGTACCAGGTCGTCTCGGTCGACGGCAAGCCGCTGGGCGAGCCGGACCCGGCGCGACTGTGGCGCTACCACAAGCCGGCGGGCATGGTGACGACCCACCGCGATCCGCAAGGCCGCCCGACCGTGTTCGCCAACCTGCCCAAAACCCTGCCGCGCGTTGTTTCCATCGGACGGCTGGACTTCAACTCCGAAGGGCTTCTGCTGCTCACCAACGACGGCGAGATCGCGCGGCGCCTGGAACTACCCGCCGGCGGCTGGCCCCGCAAATACCGCGCCCGGCTGTTCGGCAAGGTCAGCCAAGGCGACCTCGACAAACTCGCCGAAGGCGTCACTATCGGCGGGGTGAAATACAGCCCCATCGTCGCCGACCTGGAGCGCTCCAAAGGCGTGCATTCCTGGGCCAGCGTGACGCTCAAGGAAGGCAAGAACCGCGAGGTCAAACGCGTCATGGAAAGCCTAGGCCTGCGTGTCGCCCGCCTGATCCGCGTGCAATTCGGCCCGTTCCACCTGGGCCAACTGCCCGAGGGCGCGGTGGAGGAAATTCCCGCCAAGCTGTGGCGCGAGCAGCTCGGCATCGGGCGGAAGAAGCGCAAGGAGCAGCCATGAAACGGCCAGTAGCGATCCTTCTTTGCGTCCTGGCGGCGGCCGGCTGCGCCCGCCTGCAGGACATGGACTCCGACGCCTTCGCCCCAGGCAACGCCTCGCACGAGCGGTTCATCAACGACAGCAAGGCCTGCAGCGCCGAAGCGGAGCAAATGCGCTCCTGGGAGCTGCGCGGGATCGCGGCCGAAAACGCCGACAAGCACCGCATCTTCAACCGGGCCTATGCCGCCTGTATGAAGGCCAAGGGCTACCGCGAAGACACCTCTGCGCTCGATTTCTGGCAGGCCTACGATCTTTGAGGTTGCAAGCCCGGCGCAAGCTGGTATGCAGCGGCCCCGCATCGTACCCGGAGGCCCAGCCATGAAGAAATACGTCAAGCCTCAGGCCTATGCCGCCGAAACCAAGGACCACCGCTACGCCGGCACGTTCGAGGTTCTCGTGCCCCTGCCGGACCGCGTGAAGCCGCACCGCATCGCCCAGCAATTCCCCAACCTGCAGGCCGCCGAAGGCTGGATGCACAGCGACGAGGGCAAGGAAGCCATCGCCGAGCTGTTTGCGGCCCACAAGCCGGCGCCGGCCAAAGCGGGACCGGCGGCGAAACGCTGAGGCTGGGCTACCATATCTTGTGGGCAGTCAGGCTAATTTACACCTCCCATTGATAGTTATTTTCACGAGTCCCAGGGACCCCCTTCCCCCTCTCTCTTTTTTTCTCCTTTTTTGAACTCAATTCCTCCCGGCCGCACCGCGCGCACCACAGGTTCCAAATAGGAATAAAAACAGCAAGGTCAAGGGGGCGCGACACTTTCTTATTCGTCATGGCCGCCCTTGAGGCGGCCATCCAGTCGCCGCGCGTCCGCACGGCGAAGTGATATTTTCGCTGGATGGCCGGGTCTAGCCCGGCCATGACGAAATGGGACAGCCGGGGCGCTACCCGTTCCCCAAGGCCGCGTAGCGCCGCGCCAGGCTCTCGGCCGGCCAGAGCTTCGCCATGTCGTAATAGGCCTCGAACGCGGGCACGCCTTTGGGCAAGTGCACCCAGCGCAGCTTCGAGCGCGTGAAGATGTGCGCCTGCGGCGGCAGCGCGGACGGATCGTCGAGCGTGGCCACGCGCACGAAGCGCAGCGCGGGGCGGCGGCCGTAATCGCTCCACAGCGCGGTCTGGCAAACGGGGCAGCGATAGATGTCGTGCGGGCGGCCGCTTTCGCTGGGTACGGTGATGGGAACCGGTTTGGTCGATCCGGGGAGCAAGGTGATGCGGGCGGCCTCGATCACCGCGTTGATGGCGAAGGCGCTGCTTGTCTGACGCCGGCACTCGGTGCAGTGGCAGCAATTCACGAACATCGGCGCGCTCTCGAGCCGGTACTTCACCGCGCCGCAGAAACAGGAACCGGAATAGGTGGACATTAGGGGCCTCCCGCGTTTGCTGCGACAATAATGTGCATGGTTTGTTCTTGCAAGTCTTGTTGATGTGTTGTATACACAGTGTGTATATTTGCCGCATGACACGCAAGGGACCCAAAGCCATGGATATGAGAGCACCGCGGAAGGCGGCGAAGCCGCGCGCGATCACGCGCCCGCGTCCCGACACGACGATCAACCTGCGCGTCTCGCGCATGGCGCGCGACGAGATCGACAGCGCGGCAAGCCTGCTCGGCAAGACCCGCACCGATTTCATCGTGGAAAGCGCGCGCAAGCACGCTACCGACGTGTTGCTGGACCGGCGGCTGTTCTCGCTGGATACCGTGCAGCATAACGCGTTCCTGAAAGCGCTGGATAAACCCGCGCCGCCGAACGCGCGCTTGAAGCGGTTGATGGCGAGCAAACCTCAGTGGGAAAAGTAAACCCACTTTCCGCGCCGGAGCCGATTTCCGACACGCACGAGACCGACCGCTTCGATTGCGGCAAGGACGCGCTGAACGATTGGCTCCGCTCCAGGGCAGCGAAGAGCGAGGGCCGCTCCGCGCGCTGCTATGTGGTGTGCGCCGGGCGCGTTGTGGTCGGCTATTACTGCCTTGCGACCGGCGCGGTGATGCATAGCGGAGCGCCGCGTGCCTTGCGAGCGAACTTGCCGGACCCGACGCCCGTGATGGTGCTAGGTCGTCTCGCGGTCGATAAGGAATTTCAGGGACGCGGCATCGGAAAGGATATGCTGAGAGACGCGCTCGTGCGCGTGTTGCAGGCGTCGCGGGTGGTCGGCGCGCGGGCGCTGATCGTCCACGCCATCGACGACGAAGCCGTGCCGTTCTACGCGGCGTTCGGATTCCGGTCGTTCGCGGGCGACGCGCGGACGATGTTCTTGCCGATAGAGGCGATTAAGCGGGCGGTGTGAGGGATGGCTGCACGGACGACATTTTTGCTGATATACAGTCTAGGAGACCCACCGTTCTTGGACGAGCATTGGTCTCGGATACACCAAACAAATGCTAGGCCGTGATGTTTGATGCTGCACTAATACGACGAATCGACGATGAAAGTGGCAAAATCGACTTGGGGCGCTTAGCGGATACACTCCTTTTCTTTCGAAAAACCCAACTTACATTGAATGCCGGATCTCTCGGTCAATTAGTCACAGCAATCGGTCTGGAAACCGTTCTAGAGCTGATTGATTGCGGCACTCTCGGGATTACGATATTCCATCAGTACACGGCTGTTCAAAGGTCAATAGAAAACAATTTGCCGTTATACAGTTTTGTACTTTTTCAATTCTCTGGCCACAAAGACAAGTTAATCAAATCACCTAAGAAGGCTGCCCATGTTCATTTTGAAGAGTGCATGAGGCGGGAAGGAATATCTCGCCGCGATCAAAATAGGTTACTCGACCGAATACCACTCACGAGCCTAAATCGCCGAGTAGACATTCGCGAGGATGTTTACAACGCTTGTGAAGCGGCGATTACGAAGAGCCCCCAAATTTGCGACTATGCGGCACGCATTCAGATCGAGGACAAATTTGGCATCGCCGACAATCGAACCTATTTCAGACCGATCAAACTCGATAGGGGATTCGTATTCGATACGAACATCGATTTCTCGCGACTGAATCAGAACCAAACCGACCGCACAAAATGGACGCTCACCGAAGAAAACATACTTGCCTACCTATTCGAAACACAACTCGACCTTGCTCTGGCCGCAAGTTATCAGAGCGGCCTCGTGACGGTAGATGGCCATGCGAGATTAATTGAAGCTCGCACTGATCACTTGGTACGCAATGCGATGCGTTCGTCTAGAGAGGTCGAATCATTTCAAGAGTTCCTTCTGCCGAATCTAAAATCTGTGCGCGAAGCTATAAACAGTGGCGAACGGTCGTTCGCGGACTTCCTAAAAGTGCTAGGCCAAGCAGAAAAATTCAAAGCGTGGATATCAAACGCAAATCCCGACCAGAACTTGATTTCTGAATATACGCAAGCAGTTACAAAGTCAGATTTTTTCGACCGTGTCCCATCTAAGGCTGCGAGATTTTCCTTGTTCGCAGGCGGTGGTGCATTGCTCGATGCTTTTGGGGCAGGCGGAGTTGGTACTGCTGTTGGGCTAGGTCTTTCTGCAATTGATATGTTTATTCTCGACAAACTACTTCGGGGTTGGAAGCCAAGTCACTTTGTCGAGGGGCAGCTCAAATCCTTCGTCAGTCCAAAAGGCAGATAGGAACCGGCGCGGCACGTATTGCCCCCACCCGGCTCGCTTTGCTCGACCCCTCCCCCAAGCGCGTTCCGCGCTTGGACCCTCCCTCAAGGGGAGGGTTGAAGATCATACGTGCTGTCCCCCATTAATGTGCAGTTCGGCTCCAGTCACGTAGCTCGATTGCTCCGTGCACAGATAATAGATCGCCTTGGCGACTTCCTCGGGGTGGCCGAGGCGGCGCAGGGGGATGCCCTGCACGATCTTCTCCGTGCCGGGCGAGAGGATCGCGGTGTCGATCTCGCCGGGCGCGATGGCGTTCACCCTGACGCCCAGCGGCCCGAAATCCGCCGCCATCTCGCGCGTCAGCGCGGCCAGCGCCGCCTTCGACGCCGCATAAGCCGAGCCCGCGAAGGGATGCACGCGGCTGCCCGCGATGGAAGTGACGTTGACGATGGCGCCGTGCGCGGCGGTCAGCTCGTCGATCAGGCCGCGCGCCAGCCGGATGGGCGCGAAGAAATTGACCTCGAACACCTGCTGCCAGACGTCGAGCGGCGTGGTCAGCGTGGTCAGCCGCGCGCCGGTCTTGCCCTTGGGCGAGATGCCGGCGTTGTTGACCAGCGCGTCCAGCTTGCCGTGCGTCAGCCGCGCGCGCATCTCGGCCACGGCGCGCAGCGTGTCGGCGGCATTCGCGAGATCGACCTGGATGTGATCCTCGGGGCCGGCCAGCCACGGGCAATCCTCCGGAAACGGATGGCGCGAACAGGTGATGACGCGCCAGCCGGCGCTGGAAAAGCGCTTGACGGTGGCGTGGCCGATGCCGCGGCTGGCGCCGGTGAGGATCAAGGTGCGGCCTTCTTCGGTCGCGGGCGGCGGCGCGGGCTTGGGTTTGGGCTTCGCTTTGGACGGGGTCATGGGAGGAGATTAGCAGGATGATAGGGCAGAGTCTGGAGGACCCCCTCCGGTCGCTTCCGCCTTCGCCCTTCGGGCTACGGCGGACAAGTCGCGACCACCTCCCCCTTTCAGGGGGAGGAAATCACGACTTCGCCAGGCCGGCGACGGCCTCGTAACCTTCCGGGTCCTCGTGGATGATCACCTCGGCGTTGGGGAAGGCTTCGCCCAGGGCGGCCTCCACCTCGTCGGCCACCGCATGCGCCGACATCAGGCTGAGCGCCGGGTCGAGTTCGATGTGAACCTGGATGAAGGCGTGCACGCCCGCCGCGCGGGTGCGCAGATCGTGCATGTCGCGCACCGCGGGGTGGCCCATGACGATCTGCTTGATGCGCTCGCGGTCGGCGTCGGGCAGCTCGCGGTCCATCAACTGGTTGTAGCTCTGGCGGAAGACGTGCCAGACGCCCACCGCCAGCACGGCGGCGACCAACAGCCCGACGATCGGATCGGCGATCAGGATGCCGAAGTTCGTCGCCAAGACGATGCCGATCACCACGCCGACATTGACCAGGATGTCGCTGAGATAATGCATGCGGTCGGCGCCGATAGCGATCGACTTCGTGCGCCGCACCACGACCTGCTGCGCAGTCACCAGAACGACGGTCGCCGCAATCGAAATACCCATCACCACCAGGCCGGCGGTGCCGTGCTCGATCGGGCGCGGCTCAAGCAACCGTTCGGTGGACTCGATCACCAGGAACGCCGACGAGCCGGCGATGAAGGCGCTCTGCGCCAGCCCCGCCAGCGGTTCGGCCTTGCCGTGGCCGAAGCGGTGCTCGCGGTCGGCGGGGGTCAGCGCCGTGCGTACCGCCAGAAGATTGACGAAGGAGGCGAACACGTCGAGCGCGGAATCGGCCAGCGAAGCCATCATCGCCATCGAGTCGGTGAGGATGAAGGCGAGCGTCTTTATCGCCACCAGGAAGGCCGCGGTGACGACCGCGGCCAGCGCCACGCGGCGCATCAGCGGGCCGTGCTCGGCGACCGTCCGGTCGAACTGGGACGCGGTCGGCATCATGGGAACAGGCGCTCCGTGCGCCAGGGTTTGTCCGCGCTGTCGCGGCGATAGACCAGCCGGTCGTGCAGGCGGAACGGACGGTCGCGCCAGAACTCGATCTCGAGCGGGCTGACGCGATAGCCCGACCAGTGCGGCGGCCGCGGAACCTTCGACAGCGCGTATTTCATCGCGAATTTCGCGATTATCTTTTCGAATACCCAGCGCCCTTCCATCGGCCGCGACTGCGCCGACGCCCAGGCGCCGATCTGGCTGTCCTTGGCGCGCGAGGCGAAATAGGCGTCGGCCTCTGCGTCACTGACGGACGTCACCGGGCCGCGCACCCGCACCTGGCGGCGCTGCGTCTTCCAATGGAAATTGAGCGCCGCGTAAGGAAGGACGGCAAGCTCCTCGCCCTTGGCGCTCTGGGTGTTGGTGTAGAAGACGAAGCCGCGCTCATCCACGCCCTTCAGCAGCACCATGCGGATATTGGGCCGGCCGTCCGCGTCCACGGTCGCCAGCGCCATGGCGTTGGCCTCGTTCGGCTCGGTCTTCTCCGCCTTTTTCATCCACTCGGCGAACAGCTCGAATGGGTCCCTGGCGGGCGCAATGCCGCCGTCGTCCAGAGGTCCGCCGATTTCGCTCATGCGAACTCGCATATCACCTAAGTTTTGCGGGCGGAAGCGCCGGTCTGCTAACATATCAGCAAGATGCGCAAAACCGTCGCCCTGATCGCCTTGTCCCTCGCCGCTCTGCTGGGCGGGTGCGCCGGCGATCGGGAGCTTTCCTCGGCCACCATCAAGACGACCTTCGACGAGGGGCTGAAGGACTACGATTCGGGCAACTACGAAGCGGCCTACAAGAAATGGTTGACGATCGACAAAGTGGATCTGGCCGCCATGCGCAATGTGGGGATCATGCTGCGCACCGGAAAAGGCGTGCAAAAGGACCCCAAGGCCGCCGAAGCGATGCTGAAGCAGGCCGCCGAGGCGGGCCTGTTCACGGCTCAGGCCGATCTCGGCGATATGCTGCTCAAAGGCGAGGCCGGCCCGCCCGATCCCAAGGCCGCCGCGCCCTGGCTGGCGATGGCCGCTGAGGCCGGCCATCCCATGGCGCAGTACGAACTCGGCGAGCTCTGCGAACAGGGGGTCGCGGTCCCAAAGAACATCGAAGCAGCCCGGACCCTTTACAAGGCCGCCGCCGCCGGCGGCGTCGCGGATGCCGCCAAGCGGCTGGCGGCGCTGCCGCCCGAACCGGCGCCGGCCCACAGCTATTAACGCCGGCGGAAGGCAGTCCCTATATTGTAGGCGGAGCCACCGATTCCGGTTCCGGCGGCTGGAGAAGGCATGCGAGACCCTTACGAAGTGCTGGGAGTCGCCAAAGGCGCCAGCGAAGCAGAGATCAAGAAGGCGTTCCGGACGCTCGCCAAGAAGCATCACCCCGACACCAAGGGAGGCGACGTGGCCGCGCAAAAGCGCTTCCAGGAGATCAGCGCCGCCTACGACATCCTGGGCGACAAGGAAAAACGCGCCAAATTCGACGCCGGCCAGATCGACGCGGGCGGCAATCCGCGCGGCTTCGATCCGCGCGCCCACGGCTTCCAAGGCGCACCGTTCGGCCAGGGCGGCGGCCAAGGCAGCGGACCGGGCGATTTCCATTTCACCTGGACCAATCAGGATCATGGGCATGACGGCGATGCCGCCGAAGGCTTCCGCCCCGAAGACCTGTTTGCCGACCTGCTCGGCGGCCTGGGCAAGCGCGGCCGCGGACGCGCCGGGCCGCGTGGCGGACAGGATTTCACCGTGCAGACTACGGTCAGCTTCGAAGAAGCCGCGCATGGCGGCACGCGGCGCGTGGTGCTGCCCAACGGCGAACAGATCGACGTCAAGATCCCGCCAGGCCTCAAGGACGGACAGCAGATCAGGCTGAAGGGCCGCGGCGGCGCGGGCAAGAGCGGCGGCCCGTCGGGCGACGTGATGATTCACGTTGCGGTGGCGCCGCACCCCTATTTCGTGCGCGACGGCCAAGACCTGAAAATCGACCTTCCCATCAGCCTCAAAGAGGCCGTACTCGGCGGCAAAGTGCCGGTGCGGACGCTGACGGGAACGGTGTCGCTGAGCGTGCCGGCGAACGCCAACACCGGCACGGTGCTCAGGCTCAAGGGCAAAGGCATTCCCGCCCATGGCGGCGAACCGGCGGGCGATCTTTATGCCCGTCTGGTGGTGACGCTGCCCGACAGCGAGGATGCCGAACTCAAGAAATTCGCCGAAGGCTGGAAGACGAATTACGACCCGCGGGCCAAGCTGCGCTAGGCGCCCTTGCGCCCGAATTGGCCCACGGCAATGCCCAGCGTGCCGAGCAGAAAAGCAGTCAAGACAATAACGACGGCGGTGTTATAGGCGCGCGAGGCCTGCTGCGCCGCCGCGGCCTGACGTTCCGCCAAAAGCGTCATTTCATCAGCCCGAAAAGAGGCCATTTGCGCACGCGTGTCGTCCGTGACGGCTCTGTTTTGCTTATCGAGGATGGCCGATGCCACTTCCCGCGCATGACCGGGTCCAAGACGGGTGAGCGCCCCGAAGATATCCGAGTGCTTGGCGACGATCCGGCGCAATTGCACAAAACGCGCCGTTTGCGACACATCGCCCGCGACCAGCGCCCCGAGCTTGTTCATCGAATCCGTAACGGTGCGCCGATTATTCCGCTGATAGAGCAGGAACTGCGGATCGTCCGTCAGGGCATAACCGCGAACCGTCAACTCATCACCGATAAGGCCCGATTCCAGCGCCGATAGCTGCAGCAGCACATCGTCGGCCTGCTGAACCCAAGCAAAGTTCTTGCGCATGGTGGAGACGTTGACGCCAAGCAGAATCACAGCCGACAACAGCAGCGCGACGGCCACGACCAACATGGGCATCCCCATCTCGCGCAGATGTCCACGCCTGAACAAAGCCGCAAGCCGTGACGCTGCCGTGTGTTCCATGGAAAACGCTTTGCAGACTGATACCCGCAAGCATCAGCAATGAGGCTTAAGCCTTTGCTTATCCGACCCTTACCATATCGGCGTAGGCAGAGGAGTCAACCTGTAATTGAATTCGGCGCTTACGCGGCGGAAGGTCCGCCATCTGCTTTCTTGATTTTGCTGACCTTTTCGCGCATTGGGTGCATGCAAACCGATGGGAGCACACGAATGGCGTTCGAAGGCCTGATGAAGGGCAAACGCGGCCTTGTCATGGGCGTCGCCAACGACCGCTCCATCGCCTGGGGCATCGCCCAAAGCCTTGCCGAAGCCGGCGCTGAGCTGGCCTTCACCTATCAGGGCGAGACCTTCCGCAAGCGGGTCGTACCCCTGGTCGCGCCGCTGAACCCGGCCGCCGTTCTGGACTGCGACGTCACCGACCAAGGCTCGCTTGACGCCGCCTTCGCCGAAATCGGCAAGGTGTGGGGCGGACTCGATTTCGTGGTCCATGCCGTCGCCTTTTCCGACAAGGAGCAGCTCAAGGGCTGCTACGTCGACACGACGCAGGAAAACTTCGCGACGACGATGAACATCTCCTGCTATTCGTTCACCGCGGTAGCGCGCCGCGCCGAGAAGCTGATGAAGCATGGCGGCAGCATGCTCACCCTCACCTATTACGGCGCCGAGAAGGTGATGCCGCATTATAATGTGATGGGCGTGGCCAAGGCCGCATTGGAAGCGAGCGTGCGCTATCTGGCCGAGGACCTCGGCAAGCATTCCATCCGCGTGAACGCGATCTCGGCGGGGCCGATCAAGACGCTGGCCGCTTCGGGCGTCGGCGACTTTCGCTACATTCTCAAATGGTGTGAGTACAACGCGCCGCTCCGGCGCACGGTGACCACGACAGAAGTGGGAAGTGCGGCATTATTTCTGTTATCCGATCTGGGCAAGGCGGTGACCGGCGAGTGCCTGCACGTCGACGCGGGCTATCATATCGTCGGCATGAAGGCGCCAGACGCCCCCGATATCGTGGTTGGGAAGAACGGGGACTGATGTCTCACAACACGTTCGGCCATTTGTTCCGGGTCACGACGTTCGGCGAGAGCCATGGCCCGGCGCTGGGCTGTGTCGTAGATGGCTGTCCGCCCGGCATTCCGCTGACCGAGGCCGACATCCAGGCGGACCTCGACCGCCGACGTCCGGGACAATCGAAATTCGTCACCCAGCGCAAGGAGCCCGACCGCGTGCGCATCCTTTCCGGCGTCTTCATGGACGAGCGGATGAAGGAACAAGTGACGACAGGCACGCCCATCGCGCTTCTGATCGAGAACGTCGATGCGCGTTCGAAGGATTATTCCGACATTCGCGACAAGTTCCGTCCCGGCCACGCGGACTACACCTACTGGGCCAAATACGGCGTGCGCGACTATCGCGGCGGCGGCAGGGCGAGCGCGCGCGAGACCGCGGCGCGGGTGGCGGCGGGCGCCGTCGCGCGCAAGGTTCTGGACAGCCTGTACAGAAACGTGCGCGTGCGCGGCGCCCTGATCCAGATGGGAACGCAGACGATAGAGCGCAAGCGCTGGAGCTGGGACGAGGTCAGACGCAATCCGTTCCTCTGCCCGGACGCCAAGGCTGTTGCTCCGTGGACTGAGTATCTGGAGGCCGTGCGCAAAGCCGGCTCATCCTGCGGGGCGATCGTCGAAGTGGTGGCGGAAGGCATTCCGGTGGGCCTCGGCGCGCCGATCTACGGAAAGCTGGACGCCGATCTCGCCTCGGCAATGATGGGCATCAACGCGGTGAAAGGCGTGGAGATCGGCGACGGCTTCGCCACAGCGGCGCTGTCGGGCGAGGAAAACGCCGACGAGATGCGGGCCGGGCGCGGCAAGCCGAAATTCCTTTCCAATCGCGCGGGCGGGATTCTGGGCGGGATTTCCACCGGCCAGCCTATCGTAGCGCGCTTCGCGGTGAAACCAACGTCGTCGATCCTCTCTCCGCGCAAGACCATCGACGTGGAGGGCAACGAAACCGAGATCGTCACCAAAGGCCGCCACGATCCCTGCGTCGGCATCCGCGCGGTGCCCGTGGGCGAAGCGATGATGGCGCTGGTGCTGGCCGATCACGCGCTGAGACACCGCGGGCAAATGGGCCGCTAATCCGTTTCAGAAAAGGAACTGTCCATGGACGTTATCATCACCGTTCTGCTGATGGTATTGGCATTTTTCGCACTGACCGTCGTGCTTGGGAGCTACTTCACCGTCCAGCAGCAGAGCCGCGCCATCATCGAATGCTTCGGCAAATATGTCCGCACTGCCAAGCCGGGCCTGAATTTCAAGATTCCTTACATCGAGGGTGTCGTGCAACGCGTCTCGCTGCGCGTGCAGCAACTGCTCGTGGAGGTGGAAACCAAGACCCTCGATAACGTCTTCGTGAAGCTGTTCGTCGCCGTGCAGTACCGCGTGGTGGAGGGCAGCGAGGCGGATTCCTATTACAAGCTCCAGGATCATGTGGAGCAGATCAAATCCTATGTGCTCGACGTGGTGCGCGCCAAGGTTCCCAGGATGAACCTCGACGAAGTGTTCGAGAAAAAGGACGACGTCGGCGCCGCGGTGAAAAGCGAACTCGACGTGTCGATGAAGATCTACGGCTTCGAGATTCCCAACGCCCTGGTGACCGACGTCAATCCCGCCGACAACGTCAAATCGGCGATGAACGAAATCCAAACGCAGCAGCGCCTGCAGGTCGCCGCCGCCGCCAAGGGCGAGGCCAACAAGATCCTGGTGGTGAAGAACGCCGAGGCCGAAGCGGAATCCAAGCGGCTACAGGGCGAAGGCATCGCCAAGCAGCGCCGCGCCATCGTCGACGGCTTGCGCGAATCCATCGCCGCCTTCACCGACAAGATCGGCAGCGTCAACGAGCACGAAGTGCTGAACCTTGTGCTGATGACGCAATATTTCGACACGCTGAAGGAGATCGGCGTCTCGGCGGGCAGCAAGGTGATCCTGACGCCGCACGCGCCGGGCGGCATGACCGACATGACCGAACAGCTGCGCGCGGCGATCATCCAGGGCAGCGAAGCGGTGGCGGCGAAGAAATAGGCTGCGGCTTCATTTCCACCGCGGGACCGCGTTTGCCGCCTCAGCGCCGACGAACAGCTGAGGCTTCGACGGCAGGTCGACCTTCTCCTTCTTCTCCCGCGCGCCAATGCAGGCGATCACGTCCTTGCCGAAATCGGGAAAATCACCGGCCTTGGTCAGCCATCGCACCGCGCAGGAATCGAAGTAGGTGTACTTGTCGGTTTCGCCGCAGCCGAACGAGCTGCGGTCGGCCGCCGCCGCGGTCAGAACGATGCGATTGGGCGCCTTCAGCGCCGGAACGAAGACTCCCGAATAGCACGCCGACACGATCACCACCGTCGGCCGCGTGCCGCAGGAATTGCCGACGATCCGCGCCATCTGATCGGGCGAAAGCCCGGCGTCGCCCACGACGATACCGTCGGGAGAGCCGTGCGAGGTGAAATAGGCGAGGCAGCCCGCGCTCGTTCGGTTCGTCAAGTCCCACAACTCGCCGGAGATGTGCTGCGCCGTCGCCGTGCGCAGCGCGGCGGCGGGATAACGTTTCGGCCGCACCGAGAACTGCACAATGTTCGCCGGCGAGAAGCCGATGGCAACCAGTTCGCCGGCGATGTCGCGCCGCGCATTGTCGAACACGGCGCTGGGCGCGCCGGAATCGGCATGCCAGTCGCCCGCCACGACGATGGCGGCCCAGTCCGAGAAGCCTTTGGCAACCGCGGGCGATGCCGAACACAGCACGACCAGAATTACCGCGATGAAATATGCCGGACGCATCGTGCTCCCTCAAACCCGCTCGAACGACGCCGCAAGCTCGATATGCGACGACCAGAGAAACTGGTCCACGGGCAGAACGCGTGTCAAGCGAGTGCCGCCGTCGATCAGAATGCGGGCGTCGCGCGCGAAAGTCTCGGCGTCGCAGGAGACATAAGCAATGCGCTTCACCTTGGAACGGGCCAGCGCCTGCACTTGCGCCAAAGCGCCGGCGCGCGGCGGATCGAGCGCAACCGCGTCGAAGGCGGACAATTCCCTCTCGTTCAGCGGACGGTGGAAGAGATTGCGCTTCTCGACCGTGATGGGCTTGAGACCGGAGGTGGCGCGGGCGGCGGCGGCAAGCGCGTCGAGCATGGCCCCTTCGAGTTCCACCGCATGCACGCGCGCGCGTTCGGCCAGCGGCAGGGCAAAGGTTCCACAACCGGCGAACAGATCGGCGACGCTTTTGACGCCCGAAAGCGCGGCAAGCACGAAGGCCTGCAACGCTGCCTCGCCTTCGCGCGTGGACTGAAGAAAAGCTTCGGAAGGAACGAACACCTCCGCCTTGCCGAGGTGCACCATCGGCCGCGTCCGTTCGATCAGCGTTTCACCGTGCCGCGCCACGCGCGCCAGCTTCAGCTTCGCCGCCCAGCGCGCCAGTTCGGCGATGGTGGCCGCATCATTGGTCTTATGCCAGCGAAGCGAAAGGTCGATGCCGGTATCGGTGTCCGCAAGACGCAACTCGGCGAATTCGCCCGCGCGTAGCAGCGCCTCCAGCATCTCGCGCAGGCGCGGAACCAGCGCGACGAGGCCCGGCGTCAACACAAGGCACTCGTACAGATCGGCGATGTCGTGAGTGCCCGCGGCGTGAAAGCCGAGCGCCACGCCGCTCTCGCCTTTCAAGGCCTTGAGCGTCGCGCGCCGCCGCGTGGCGGGCGGAACCTCCACAACCTCTTCGACGGGCGTCTCGATCCCGTGCCGCGCCAAAGCATCGACCACCAGAGCGCGTTTGAAGGCGCGATAATCGGTCATGCCCTGATGGGCGCAGCCGCCGCAGACGCCGAAATGACGGCAGAGCGCGGTCACGGTTTTCCGGCCGCGATCAGGAATTCACGATTGCCGTCGCCGCCGGTAATCGGGCTGTCCATCGTTCCGATCACCGACCAGCCGGGTTGCGCGCCGAGCCAATCGACGATGCCTTGCAGCGCTTCCTCCTGCACCGACTTGTCCTTCACGATGCCGCCCTTGCCGACCTTGCCGACGCCGGCTTCGAACTGCGGCTTGATCAGAGCGATCAGCCAAGCCCCTTTGTGCGCCAGCTTCAACGCGGCGGGAAGCACCAGCTTGAGGCCGACAAAACTGACGTCGGCGACGATGGCGTCCACCTGCTCCGGCACCTGCGCTTGCCCCAGATCGCGTGCATTGACGCCCTCGAGCAGGATCACGCGCGGATCGGCGGCGAGCTTGGGATGCAACTGGCCGTGACCGACATCGACGGCATAGACTTTCCGCGCGCTACGTCGGAGCAGGACGTCCGTGAAGCCCCCCGTCGACGCGCCGACGTCGATGCAGACGAGCCCCGCCGGCGACAGAGCGAAACGATCCAAAGCGGCGGCGAGCTTCAAGGCGCCGCGCGAGACATAGGGATGCGCTTTCTCATATTCGATGGACGCGTTCTGAGCGATCGTCTGCGAGGATTTGAGAACGGGCTGGCCGTCGGCGTACACCTTGCCCGCACGGATGGCGGCCTGGGCTTGCGCACGGCTGGCGGCATAGCCCTGTTCGACCAGGAAAACGTCGGCGCGGGGTGTCATGAGATACGTTCTAGCGTGATTTCTGGGTGCGTTGAATTATTCTATATTCGTCATGGCTGCCCTTGAGGCGGCCATCCAGAGTCTTTGCGGCTTGCGGACGCTCGCCGGCTGGATGGCCGGGTCAAGCCCGGCCATGACGAAAATGAGAGTCACGCGATTTGGCTGACGGCCGCGGCTTCTTCTTCGCGGCCGAGCGCGGAGAGCGCCGCCGCCGCAATGGAATTCGCATCGAGGCCCGCTTCCGAGTACATCCGCTCCAGCGTGTCCTGGTTCTGGAAGCGGTCCGGCAGGACCATCGGGCGGATTTTCAGCCCCTTGTCGAGACAGCCTTCCCAAGCCAGGAACTGCATTACGTGGCTGCCGAAGCCGCCGACGGCGCCCTCTTCCACCGTGAGCAGCACTTCGTGCTCGCGCGCCAGCCGGCGGATGAGATCGCGGTCGAGCGGCTTGGCGAAACGGGCGTCGGCCACCGTCGCGGAAAGTCCGTAGGCGGAGAGTTTCTCGGCGGCCAGAAGGGAGTCGGCGAGCCGCGTACCCAGGCTGAGGATGGCGATGGAGTTGCCCTCGCGCACGATGCGACCCTTGCCGATCTCGAGCGGCGTGCCGGCCAGCGGCCGCTCCAGGCCGATGCCCTCACCGCGCGGATAGCGCACCGCGCTCGGGCCGTCGTCGATGGCGGCGCAGGTGGCCACCATATGCATCAGCTCGACCTCGTCGGCCGCCGCCATCACCACGAAACCGGGCAACGTCGCGAGATAGGCCACGTCGAACGCTCCGGCATGAGTGGCGCCGTCGGCACCGACCAGTCCGGCCCTGTCCATCGCGAAGCGCACCGGCAGCGACTGCAGCGCCACATCGTGTACGACCTGATCGTAGGCGCGCTGCAGGAAGGTCGAATAGATCGCGCAGAAGGGCTTCAACCCTTCGGCGGCGAGGCCGGCGGCGAACGTCACGGCGTGCTGCTCGGCGATGCCGACGTCGAAGCAGCGGTCGGGAAATTCCTTGGCGAAATAATCGAGACCGGTACCCGTCGGCATCGCAGCGGTGATGGCGACGATGCGTTTGTCCTTGCGCGCTTCAGCGATCAGCGCATCGGAGAAGACCTGGGTGTAGGACGGCGCCTTGGAATTCGACTTCTTCATCTCGCCGGTGAGGACATTGAACTTGGTGACGCCGTGATATTTGTCGATGCTGGCTTCGGCGGGCGCGTAGCCTTTGCCCTTCTTCGTCACCACGTGAACCAGGATTGGGCCATTCTTCGTGTCGCGGACGTTTTCAAGCACCGGGATCAGATGGTCGAGATTATGGCCGTCGATTGGACCGACGTAATAGAAGCCCAACTCCTCGAACAGCGTGCCGCCGGTGACCATGCCGCGCGCATAATGTTCCGCCCGGCGCGCGCCGACCTCCATCGGCCGCGGCAGATGATGGGCGATGCGCTTGGCGAGCTTGCGAATGCCGCGATAAGGCCTGCTCGACACCAGACGCGCCAGATAGGCGCTCATCGCGCCGACCGGCGGGGCGATCGACATGTCGTTGTCGTTGAGCACAACGATCAGGCGCGCGTCCGCGGCGCCCGCGTTGTTCATCGCCTCGTAGGCCATGCCGGCGCTCATCGAACCGTCGCCGATCACGCAGACGACATTGTGGTTTCCGCTTTGCAAGTCGCGTGCGACGGCAAAGCCGAGGCCCGCCGAAATGGACGTGGAGGAATGTGCCGCCCCGAACGGATCGTACTCGCTCTCGGCGCGCTTGGTGAACCCGGAAAGCCCACCGCCCTGGCGCAGCGAGCGCATGCGCGAACGCCGGCCGGTGAGGATCTTGTGCGGATAGGCCTGGTGGCCGACGTCCCAGATCAGTTTGTCGTTCGGCGTGTCGAAGACATAGTGCAAGGCGACCGTCAACTCGACGACGCCGAGGTTGGACCCCAGATGACCGCCGGTCACCGATACGACATCGATCAATTCCTTGCGCAACTCGTCCGCGAGCTGATGAAGATCGGAACGCGGCAGCGCGCGTAAATCGCTCGGCGCGTTGACGCCGTCCAACAAAGGCGTTTTGGTAGGAATACTCATGAATTAACTCCGGTCGCCGCGCTCTTGAGGCGCGTTGTCCCCTTATTATTTCGCGGCCGCAGCCAAAAGGTCAGCCTTTTGAACGAATAAATCAAGACGACGAGGAAACACTGCTGGAACGTAATTATATTCGCCGCGCCCAAGGGAAAGTGGCCGGCCGCTCGCGACACATGAAAGTTTGTTTAACCGAGTTCGACGGGCTCGGCGCCGGTCGGCCCGCCGTCGCCCTGGACGATCTTCTCAAGGCGGCTCTCGGCGGCCTTGAGTTTGCTCTCGCAATGAGCCTTCAACGCCTGCCCGCGTTCGTAAAGCACGATGGAATCCTCCAGGTCGACCTGTCCCTGTTCCAACCGCGCGACAATGCCTTCAAGCTCCTTGAGAGCTGCCTCGAAGCTGAGCGTGCCTACGGCAGAGGCTTCCGGTTTTCCTTTGGCGGACATCGGTCTAGGTTCCTCATAAGCGCGCAAAAAGGGCGATCCACGCGTGAAGAAGTCAAAGTGAGGTCATAATCGCGGGCGCGGCTTCAGACAATATCGCTTCACCCTGTCGACGATCGACGGCCTTTCCGTCACGTAATGCGCAATAGAATTGCTAAAGAATCGTTGCGGATTTTATACTCATGCGCGTTTACCAATTAAAAGGATTGATTAATTTCTCACCAAAGCTGTCATTTTCTCGGCCGGCAGGTGGAATTCATGGTAACATATTGAAAATAAAAGGTTTTTCTAAAGCGACGCCTACGGCAACTTTCGCCTAAAAAACATGTAGTCGTGGTAATATTATTGCTAAAATATGCTGCGAATTAATGGCATATTAGTGTGCCATACTATTTTGACACTAAAATGCAACATGTCTTTTGCTAAACGATAGGTAATTCAATTCGCCTTTTGACGATCCCCCCCAACGCTCCTAGCATTTTTTTCAAACGGGCGAGGGACACGTGCGTCAATACGTGCGTGAAGTTCGGTTTTTTGATAGCCGGCCGATGCCCGCGAGCGAACGTCGTTGCGATAAAACCAAGGGGGTTCCAGTGTATAAAATCAACAGCAGTCTGCGGTCAGCTTTGCTCCTCGGAGCAGCGACGGCAGCGGTGATCAGCGTTTCCGGAGCCGCATTCGCGCAAGAAACCGTTGAAACGGTGATCGTCACCGGCTCGCGCATTCCCCAGCAGGGTATCATCAGCGCGACCCCTGTGACCTCAATCGGTCAACAGGAGTTGCAGCTCCAGGGTACGTCCAGCGTAGAAACCCTGCTCAACAATTTGCCGTCGGTTTTCGCCGAGCAGGCGTCTGAGGTTTCCAACGGAGCCTTGGGTGTCGCTACGGTAAACCTGCGCGACCTGGGATCGAGCCGCACGTTGGTCCTTATCGACGGCAAGCGTCTGATGCCCGGCGATCCCGACGTTGGCCAAGGCGGCGAAGTTGCCGACTTGAACGTCATCCCTTCGGCCCTGGTTGAACATGTGGAAGTCGTGACCGGCGGCGCGTCGACAGTGTACGGCTCCGATGCCGTGGCCGGCGTGGTGAACTTCATCATGCGCAAGGATTTCGAAGGCGTCGAAATGGATGTGCAGGGCGGCATCGCCAATCACACCAACGGCGACAAGATGATGCAGGGCATCGTCAACGCTGCCGGCTATGCGCTGCCCAAATCGGAAGTGTGGGACGGCGGAAACGTCAACACGACGTTTGTGATCGGTGCCAATTCGCCCGACGGCAAAGGCAATGTGACCGCCTATTTCGGATACCGCGCGGAACGCGCGTTGCTGCAGACCCAGCGCGACTTTTCCGCCTGCGCTGCTACGGTCAACTGGTATACGTCTCCCCCAAACACCAGCTATTACTGCGGCGGTTCGAGTACAAATCCGCTCGGCCGCTTCAAAACCCTCACCCGCCCAGCAAACTCGATCGTAAACGACATATACCGCACGGACAGTCTCCAACAAGACAGCTCTGGGAACGAGCTATATGCGCTGAACTCGTATAACGTCGACGGCGCCTCGATGCACCTGTTCGGCACCGGCGCCAACGACTATTTCAACTATGCGCCGTATAACTATCTGCAGCGTCCCGACACGCGCTATACGGGCGGCGCGTTCGCGCATTACGACTACAACCAACACCTGCAGGTGTTTTCGTCCTTCATGTTCATGGACGATCACACGATCGCCCAGATCGCGCCGTCCGGCCTTTTCTACGGAACACCGTACAGCGTCAACTGCGATAACCCGTTGCTGGCCACCAATACCTCGCTCCAAGATTTCCTGTGCGGCGCCGGCACATATACGGCTGCTAGTGTAGCTGCCCATCAGAATGACCCAACAATCCCTCTCGTCCCCTTGTCTTCGACGGACAGCGCCACAACCAACATCGGGCGCCGCTTTTCCGAACTGGGCGGGCGGCAGGACGATCTGCGCCATACGGATTACCGCATCGTCATCGGTGCCAAAGGCGAAATCGTCGATGGCGTGACGTACGAAGTGTCCGCACAGTACAGCACGGCGATCTACGCCGAGAACTATCTGCACGACATGTCGATCTCCCGCATGCAGAAGGCGATGCAGGTTGTCGATGTCGGCGGCGTGCCGACGTGTAAGTCGGTTCTCGACAGCAGCGATCCAAACTGCGTGCCACTCAATATCTTCACTCAAAGTTCAGTTTCGCCGGCCGCCTTCGATTACGTCCAGGGCGCCGGCTTCAAGGAAGGCAACACCAACGAACGCGTGCTCAACGCGAACGTCACCGCCGATCTTGGAAAGTGGGGCGTTCAGTTGCCGTGGGCGGATTCGGGCGTGCAGGTCAACGTGGGCACCGAATATCGCCGCGAAGAACTGACCTTGAGGGTCGACGACGAATACAAGACCGGCGATCTGGCCGGGCAGGGCGGACCGACGCCAAACGTGAGCGGTGCGTATTATGTCACGGAAGGCTTCGGCGAAGCGCGCATTCCGGTCGTAAGCAACCGGCCCTTCGTCGAGGACCTCACCTTGAACGCGGGCTATCGCTATTCGAGCTACAACGTTCAGGGCAACGCCAGTTCCTACAAGTATGGCTTCGAATGGCAGTCCATAGACGACATCAAACTCCGCGGTTCCTATCAACGCGCGGTACGTGCCCCGAACGTCAATGAGCTGTTCTACCCGCCCTCCCAGGGCCTGTGGAACGGCACCGACCCATGCTCCGGCCTCTCGCCGCAATACTCGCTGACGCAGTGCGAACGGACTGGCGTCACGCCAGGGCAATACGGCGGCATCGACAACTGCAGCGCTGCGCAGTGCACCGCGCTGTTCAGCGGTTCTGTGGCGCTCAAGCCCGAAGCGGCCAATACCTGGTCCATCGGTGTGGTGTTTACGCCGACCTTCGTGGAAGGCTTCTCGGCAACGATCGACTACTACAACATCAAAGTGAACGGCCTTGTCGGCAACATTCCGCAGTCGATCATCATTCAGAAATGTGCGGAAGACAACCTGGCACAGTTCTGCAGTTTGATCCACCGCGCTCCGGGGACCGGCATCATATTCGGCCAAGGCCCGGCTGCCGGCTATATCGACAGCCCGAACGTCAACACCGGTTTCCTGCAGTCGGAAGGCGTCGATGTCACAACGAACTATCAGACCGATCTGGATACGTTCGGTTTGTCGGGTTACGGTTCGCTCTCGGCCAATCTGATCGGCACGTACCAGCCCACATACAAAACCCAGCCGTATAGCGCGACCCAGTATTATCCTGCGGGTCATGTCTATAACTGCGCCGGATCCTTCGGCCTGGTTTGCGGCACGCCAAGTCCGGAGTGGCGTCATCAGATGCGTGTGACCTGGAATTCGCCGTGGGACTTCAACTTCTCGGTCGCCTGGCGGCATTTCAGCAGCGTGAAGTTCGACGGAAACAGCAGCGATCCTTCGCTGAACGACGGTCATCCATTCGACGTTATCGATGCGCATATCCCGGCCTACGACTATTTTGACCTCGCAGGCGAATGGCAGGTCATGAAAGGCTTGACCTTGCGGGGCGGCGTCCAAAACCTGTTCGACAAGGATCCGCCGGTCATCGACTCGGGCAACTTCGGCATCTCCGGGGCTCCGTACGGCAACGGCAACACCTACCCGGCTGTTTACGATTCTCTTGGCCGGACGATATTCCTGGCCGCTACGGTTAAGTTCTGATACTGGATCGTTCATCCATGGAAACGGCGGCCTTTCAGGCCGCCGTTTTCTTTTGCCCAGGCGCGCCGCGGCGACATCTTGTTCCGGTTGGCGCCTATCCTGCCCTGACGCTATGATCGCCGAAGCGCAGAGTGCAGCTGCCCAAGGACTACAAGGATCGAAGATGAGCGGCGGAACGACAGGGCGCATCCGTGACCCCAGGCGCGACGCGCAGATTCTGCAGACGGTTGAGGCGGCCGTGAACGCGGGCGAAATTCCGAAAGCAGTCGCCTTGGCCCGCGATGCGCTTGCGGGCGGGTTGGGCCATTCTCTGCTCTTCAACCTGCGGGCATACTGGTTCGAGGAACAAGGCCGCAACGACGAGGCGCTTGCGGATCTCGGCAATGCGGTTGCCCTCGCGCCCGACGACCCGCTCATCCAAAATTCGTATGGGCTATGCCTGACCAAGCTGGATAGATGGCAGGAGGCCATCGCCGCTTTCCAGGCGGCCGTGCGGCTGAAGCCCGACTTTCCGCATGCCCATTTCAACCTCGGCTGGGCGCTGGAACGCGTCGGCGAACTCGAACTCGCGCGGCAGTGCTTTGCACGGGCCAATGAGATCGATCCAGGAAGTGCCGAGCCGATCGCCCGTCTTGCGGCGCTGGCCGCGCGCCGCGCCGATTGGGATGAAGCGGATGAGACAGCGAACCGTGCCCTTGCGATCGATCCCAAGCAAGCCCTGGCGGCGACGGCGCAGATCAATGTGAGGATTGCACGGCGCGATTACGATCAGGCGCTGAGCCTGATCGAACGGCTGCTGGGCGATCAGGCCACACCGCCGTACGAACGCACGGTTACGCTCAGCTTGCTGGGCGATCTAAGGCATGCACAGGGCCGGTATTCGGAAGCCTTGGAGGCCTATTCCCAAAGCAACCAGGAGCGGCGAAAAATCTTCGCTCCGCGCTACGAAGCGCCCGGCACGGAAAGCGCATATTCCTATGTGCAATGGCTGATCGAGTATTTCGAGACGGCGGCGGCGGAAAAATGGACGGCAGCCGGCGGCATAAGCGCCGCAGCCGGCGGCGGGACAGCAACGCATGCTTTCCTCGTGGGTTTTCCCAGATCGGGAACCACTCTCCTGGAAAACGTCCTTGCCAGCAACCCGGCGATCGTCAGCCTGGAGGAGAAAGAAGTGCTCGTCGACTCCGTGCGGGCTTTCCTGGCTAATGAACGCGGCCGCGACCGGCTTGAGACGCTTGGCGGAGAGGAACTTGAAAAATACCGGCGCCTTTACTGGACGCGCGTCGAACAGCACGGCGTGAACGTGGCGGGAAAGGTCTTCGTCGATAAGCAGCCGCTGACGTCGATCAAATTGCCGGTCATCGTGAAACTTTTTCCGGGCGCCAAGATCCTGTTTGCGATCCGCGATCCGCGGGATGTCGTCCTAAGCTGCTTCCGCCGGCAATTCATGCTGAACCCGTCGATGTATGAATTCCTGACCATTGAAGGAGCGGCCCGGTTCTATGCGGCGGTGATGCATCTGTCGGCCCTCTACCGCGAGAAATTCGGGCTTGCCTGGCATGTCGTGCGACATGAGTCCGTCGTCGACGATTTCGAGGCGGAAACGGGTAAGGTATGCGATTTCCTTGGCGTCGAATGGACGGAGGAGATGCGCCAATTTACGCAGCGCGCCAAGGCGCGGCCGATTGCGACGCCTAGCGCCGTACAGGTGGCTCGGGGACTCAATCGCGAGGGCGTCGGACAATGGCGCAATTATGCGAAAGAGCTGGAGCCCGCGCTGCCGTTCCTCAAGCCGTGGATAGAGCAGTTCGGCTATCCGCCGGATTGATCCATCCTGGCGGCGGCCTGGCCTGAGCTGCCGGATCCACCTTCGGTATCTTGTCGCACCCCAGCGATCAGTTGCCCGGCGGTGCGCCTTGCAGTCCACGCTGCTGGACATCGCTGATCGTCTTCTGCGAATCCGTCTGCAGCTGGTCCCATTGCTGGCGCGTGAGGCACCTGCGGCGAGAACCGAGACGTGAACCCGTTATCGGTTCTTCCATATGGCAAATAACCTCGTTCGGATTATCTGCCGTCACCGGCGCATTCGTATTGCTCGTTGCGGGCGCCGGCGCGCCCGTCTGATCGGCGCCGGCAAACGCAGGTCCCGCGAGAACCAGCAAGCTGCAGATCGACGCGGCCGGAAGCACTTTTTTGCTCATACGCGACCCATCCCTCAAGCGGATTGGCGGCATTGTTTCACAACTTCCGCGAATGACGCCAAGTCATGGCTAGCGCGGCAGGTTGGCGGCCCTCAGTTCCACATCCGCTCGCGGCGCCGACTTCACCGCCGTCACCGCTTCGCGCATGATCGGCGTATTCATCAGCGTCGTGAACCGCTCTATGGCGCTGACCTCTTCCGACGGGCCGCCGAAGAAATTGTCCAGCGCGTCGAAAAAGCTCTTGTGGCGGGGATAGCGTTCGAACACCACGCGCTCCGAAGCGGCGATGCCTGCCCGCTTCTTGGCAAGATCGACCGCCGTCCAGAAACCGCCGAGCTGGTCGACCAGGCCGCGCGCATTGGCGTCCGCGCCTGACCACACGCGCCCGCGCGCGATCTGCTGAACCTTGGCGAGCGGCAGCTTGCGCCCGTCCGCCACCTTCTGGGTAAAGTCCGCATAGATCGTATCGGCCTGGGCGTTCACCGCGGCCCACTGCTCCAGCGTGTAAGGCGTGACGTCGGAATTCATCAACGCGTTCTTGCCGACGCCGACCAGATCGGTGCCCACACCGATCATGCCGAGCGACTTGCCGATGGCAACCTTGCCGGTCAGAACGCCGATCGAACCGGTGATCGTTCCCGGCTCGGCAACGATCTTGTCCGCCGAGGTGGCGATGTAATAGCCACCCGAGGCCGCGATGCCGCCCATGCTGACGATCACCGGTTTGCCGGCGGTCTGCGCTTTCTTCACCGCATCGAGGATTTGATCGGAAGCCGTCACCGAACCGCCGGGAGAATCCACGCGCAAAATGATCGCCTTGATGTCCTTGTCGTTGGTGGCTTGGCGGATGGCGCGGGCCATGTCGTCGCCCGCGATCAGGGAATCGGCGCCGAACAGGCCGCCGCCGGCGGTTCCTTCGACGATTTCGCCGGCCGCTTCGACCAACGCGACGTGCGGGCCTCGGCCGTAGTGCGACATCTCGTTCTTGGCGCGGGCATATTGACCCATCGGAACGCTCTGCGCCTGCGGGCCGGCCAAGCCGAGCGCGGCCTTGAGAGCATCGTCGTCATAGCCGACCTTGTCGATCAAACCCGCTTTTTTCACGTCTTCCGTGAATTGCGGGCTGGCCTCGAGAGCGGCGATCAACGCTGTGGGAGAGAGCTTGCGGTCCGCCGCCGCGCCGGCAACCGCGTTGTCGTACCAGGACTGCATGAGCGCCGTGAGCTGTTCGCGGTCCGCCGCCGTCATGCCCTTTTCCATATACATGTCGGCGGCGCTCTTATACTCGGCGCGCTTGGCGATCTGCGGTTCAGCCTGGATCTTGTCGAAGAGGCCGCGCAGGAAAAGCTCGCCGCCGCCCTCGCCGGCCGCCCCGAACGTGCTCTTGGGCTGCATCCAGATCTGGTTGGCGGCCGCGGCGGTCAGATAATCGCCCAGCCCGGCGTCCTCGAAATCCTGCGCGTGCGCGATCACGAACTTGCCGGAGGCGCGAAAGCGCTTGAGCGCGGTCTCGATCTCTTCGGCTTGCGCGATGGGGAGATTCGCACCGCCCACCCGCACGAACACGCCCTTGACGCGCTTGTCGCGTTGGGCGGCGTCCAGACCGAGCACGATGTCCATCACGGTGACGGGCCGTGCCCCGAGAGAGAATTCCGCCGGCGCCGAATCCGCCAATGGTTTGCGCAGATCCAGCGACAGGACCATGTTGCCCAGAAGGCCATCACCATGCGCCAGGCCGATCACCACGATCGCCACCAGGATCACGACTATGGCCAGAGCGAATTTGAGGAGCCCGTTCAGCGTGCCGGCCACGATCGAACCGGCCCAGCGCAGAAAAGCGATCATATAATCGATCCTTCGTCTCGGGGGCGGCGCACGCCGTCCTCGTTCCCCTATATATGGGGATCATATTAAGGAAGAAGAACGGCGGCGCTGTGGCCGTGCCGCCACAACGAACATCTTTAATCATCCCATTGAAATATATGAACTTTATTCCTCCGGCCGGCAGACCGCATCGAGGACGCCAAGCCTGTCGATCTCGACGCGGACACGGTCGCCCGCCTTGAGGTAGACGGGTGGGCTCATCGCCATGCCGACGCCGCCCGGCGTGCCGGTAAAGAGAAGATCGCCCGGTTCGAGCGTCATCACCTTGGAGACATGCTCGACCTGGTCCCAGACATTGAAGACGAAATGGCGCGTGTTCGAATCCTGACGCTTCTGGCCATTGACGAAGCAGCGCACGCCGAGCGTGTGCGGATCGCCGACCTCATCCGCCGTGGTGATCCACGGCCCGAACGGCGCATGCGTATCGAAGGATTTGCCGAGCATCCATTGCGACGTGGCCATCTGCCAATCCCGCGCGCTGACATCGTTGCCGCAACAAAAACCGAACACGGCCTCCTTGGCGCGATCTTTCGGGATGATGCGCCCGCCTTTGCCGATCACCGCCACCAGCTCCACTTCGTAATCCACCTGTTCGGAGACCTTCGGCAGGCGGATCGGATCGTAGGGCCCGTTCGCGGCCGTCGGCTGCTTGCAGAACCAGACCTGCTTGGTCGGCATCTCGTGACCCGTTTCGAGAATATGGTCGGCATAATTGAGACCGATGGCGAGGATCTTGCCCGGACGCGGAACCGGCGGCAGCAGCCGCACGGACTTCAGGGCAAACCGCGGGCCGGACTTGGCCATGCGCCGGACCTCGCCCTCGAGCTCGCTCCAATGGGCGATCAGCTCGATCATGCCGGAGGCAAGGCGCGGAGCGGCCCTGGACAGCGATACGACCTCGTCACCCTCCACCACGCCGACTTCGGCGTCCGCACCGCGGGTGAAGGTCACGAGTTTCATGATCGACGGCCTTTTCAAGCGAATTTCGCGACCTTACTACCGCGCCAAAGCGACCGCAAAACCCGCCGGACCGGGGGAAATTGCGACGGAGGAGCACGCCCCGCTCATATTCCGTTCCGCTGCGGCGGTGACTAGACTGGCCAAAGGCTGCATAAGCCGGCCGATCCTGCTATTCCCTGCCCACGCACAAAACATAGGACTGCGAACCGAACATGAACCCGCTGAAAGACCTCGAACGATTCGGACAGGCGCCTTGGCTCGATTATGTCAGCCGGGGCTTGCTTCGGGATGGCGAACTGGCGCGGCTGGTGGAACAGGATGGGATCAAGGGCGTCACCTCCAATCCTTCCATCTTCGAAAAAGCCATCGGCCACTCGGGCGAATATGACGAGGAGATCAGCAGGCTGCTGCAGCGCGGCTGCGCCGATGTCGGTGCGATCTTTCGCCAGCTGGCTGTTGCCGACATCCGCGCGGCCGCGGACGCACTGGCCCCGGTCTACGAGGCCACCAAGGCCGCGGACAGCTATGTCAGCATGGAGGTCTCGCCCTACATCGCCCATGACACTGGCGCCACGATCGCCGAGGCGCGCGAAATCTGGGCCGAGGTCGCCCGCGACAATCTGATGGTGAAAGTGCCGGGAACGCCCGAAGGCCTTCCCGCCATCCGCCAGCTCACGGCGGAAGGCTTGAACATCAACGTCACGCTGCTGTTCTCCAAGGCGGTCTATATCGAGGTGGCTGAGGCCTATATCGCCGGGCTGGAAGCGCTGCCGCAGACGCACGATCTGTCCCGCATCGCCAGCGTGGCGAGCTTCTTCGTCAGCCGCATCGACTCGAGGATCGACGCGAAGATCGAAGATCTGCTCAAGACGGCTGCGGTGTCCGAGTGGGCGCGCCTGGAAAGCCTGCGCGGAAAGGTGGCGATCGCCAATGCGAAACTCGCCTATCGCGACTATGAGCGGATTTTCTCGGGACCGCGCTGGGAAGCGCTGGCAAAGCGCGGCGCGCGGCCGCAGCGGCTGTTATGGGCCTCCACCGGGACCAAGAACAAAGCCTATTCCGACGTGCTTTACATCGACTCGCTGATCGGACCCCATACGGTCAACACCATGCCGCCCGAGACCATGGACGCGTTCCGCGATCACGGCCGCCCGCAGGCCTCGCTGCAATCAGGAGTCGCGGAAGCGGAAAAGACGATCGCCGACCTGAAGACGATGGGCATTTCGCTGGACGAGGTGACGGATTGGCTGGCCCAAGACGGCGTTGACAAGTTCGCCGACGCCGCCGATCTGCTTTACGGCGCCATCGCGGAAAAATGCGACGCGCTGTCCGGCCGCGCTGTGAAGATCGGCTACGAGCTCGCGGGCCTGGCGGAGAGCGTCAACGCCGAACTGAAATCATGGACCAAGAAGGGTAATGTCCGCCGCCTGTGGGCGAAGGACACACAGCTGTGGAGCGGGGCCGACGAGAACAAATGGCTGGGCTGGCTCGACGTCGCCAAGCGCGAGAAGGCCGGCCTCGCCGCGCTCGAGGATTTCGCCGACCGCGTCAAGCGCGAGGCCTGGAGCGACGTCGTCCTGCTCGGTATGGGCGGATCGAGCCTGGGCGCGGAAGTCATCCGCGAAACCATTATGCGGCAGGCCGCCGGTCCGCGTCTCCATTTCCTCGATTCCACGGACCCCGACGAGATCGGCACGCTCGACGAAGCGATCCCCCTGGCGACCACGCTTTTCATCGTCGCCTCCAAATCAGGAAGCACACTCGAACCCAATATCTTCAAGGACTATTATTTCGAGCGCGTGGCGAAGGCGATCGGCCGCGACCGCGCGGGCGGGCACTTCGTCGCCGTCACCGATCCCGGCTCCTCGCTGGAAAAGACGGCGGCGCAGGACGGCTTCGCCGACGTCTTTCACGGCGATCCGACGATCGGCGGGCGTTATTCCGTGCTATCGAATTTCGGACTGGTTCCCGCCGCCGCCATGGGGATCGATCTCAAGCGCTTCATCGCCGAAGCCTGCTGGATGCAGGCCGCTTGCGGGCCGCTCAGTCCGCCTGCGAACAATCCGGGCGTGCGGCTCGGGCTTGCGCTGGGCGTGCTGGCGACCAGGCACGGGCGCGACAAGATCACCGTGATGGCCTCGAGGGGGCTGGCAAGTTTCGGCGCCTGGCTGGAGCAGCTGATCGCGGAGTCCACCGGCAAGAAAGGTATAGGCCTGATTCCGGTCGACGGCGAACCGCTCGGCACGGCCGACAGCTATGGCTCCGACAGGGTTTTCGTGTCGCTGCGCCAGGGCGGCGAAGACGGGCATGACGGGCTGCTGGCGGCGCTGACCGCAAAAGGCCACCCGGTCATCCGGATCGACGTCGACGAGCCGTACCGCCTCGCCCGGCTGTTCTTCCTTTGGGAGATCGCCACGGCGGTTGCCGGCGCGGTCCTCCGCATCAATCCCTTCGACCAGCCCGACGTGGAAGCGGCGAAGATCAAGACGCGCGCCTTGATGGAAGCCGGCGGCGTCAAGCAAAGCGAGAACCCGCTGGTGTCGAGCGGCGGTGTTTCGCTGTACGCCGACGCGGCGAATGCCAAGGCGCTGGCCGGCGCGACGACACTGGAAGCCTGTTTGAAGGCGCATTTCGCCCGCGTGAAAAAGGGCGATTACGCGGCGCTTTTGGCCTTTATCGAGCGCGACGCCGCAAACACGGCGGAACTCGATGCCATCCGCGCCGTCATCCGCGACAGGACCGGAGCGACCACGTGCCTGGGCTTTGGGCCGCGCTTCCTGCATTCGACCGGACAAGCCTATAAAGGCGGACCGGACACCGGCGTATTCCTGCAGATTACCTGCGATCACGCGCACGACATCGCCGTGCCAGGACGGGGTTACAGCTTCGGCGCCGTCGTAGATGCGCAAGCGGCGGGCGATCTCGCCGTGCTGGCCGAACGAGGCAGGCGCGCCATACGCGTGCATCTGCACGATGTCCCGGAAGGATTGCGCGCACTTCGCCGCGCCGTCGAAACAGCTTTGCGGTGAAGGACACCGGAATGGAAATCGGCATAGTCGGCCTGGGCCGTATGGGCGCCAACATAGCCCGGCGGCTGATGCGAAGCGGACACGACGTCGTCGTATTCGACGTCAATGCGGACGCCGTGGCGGCCCTGACGCGCGAGAACGCCAGGGGCGCGGGCTCCCCGGCGGCCCTTGTCGCCGCGCTCAAACCGCCGCGCGCCGTCTGGCTGATGCTGCCGGCGGGCAAAGTGACCGAGGACGCCGTCTTGGAACTGGCACGCCATCTCGACGCCGGAGACACGTTGATCGACGGCGGCAACAGCTTCTACAAGGATGATGTGCGACGCGCCGCGGAGCTGCGGGCCAAAGCCATTCATTATGTCGATGTCGGCACTTCCGGCGGCGTCTGGGGGCTGGAACGCGGCTATTGCATGATGATCGGTGGCGAAAAGGACGTCGTCGACCGCCTGGACCCGATTTTCGCGACTCTCGCGCCGGGCCCGGGCACAATCCCCAAGACGGCGAACCGCGAGGGACGTGATCCACGCGTCGAAAGCGGTTATCTGCACGCCGGCCCGGTGGGCGCCGGGCATTTCGTGAAAATGATCCATAACGGCATCGAGTACGGCTTGATGCAGGCCTATGCCGAAGGCTTCGACATCCTGCGCGCCCGCGGGGCCGCGTCCCTGCCCGAGCACTACGATTTCGACCTGGCCGACATCGCTGAAGTTTGGCGGCGCGGCAGCGTGATCTCGTCGTGGCTGCTGGACCTGACGGCGATGGCCTTGGCCAAGCACAAGAACCTCGAGAATTTCACCGGCTATGTCGAGGATTCGGGCGAAGGCCGCTGGACCGTTCAAGCCGCCATCGAAGAAGCGATCCCAGCGAACGTGCTGTCGGCAGCGCTGTACGAACGCTTTCGCTCGCGCATCGAACGCGATTTCGCCGACCGGCTGTTGTCGGCGATGCGCAACGAATTCGGCGGTCATGTGGAGGGCCATCCGTCCGCCAGCGATTCAGGCAACAAACCGTGAGCGCACCCCGCACCGAAATCTTCGACGATGCGGGGCAATTTGCGTCGCGAGCGGCGGCTTGGATCGCCGGTTTGATCGCCGCCAAAAACGGCCGGTTCCGTATCGCCCTGACCGGCGGAGAGACGCCGCGCGCGCTTTACCGGGAACTCGGCGCCCGCTTCCGCGACAGCGTGGATTGGACGGATGTGGAATTCTTCTGGGGTGACGAGCGCTTCGTACCGCCCGAAAGCCCGGCGAGCAATTACCGCCTGGCGCGCGAGACTTTGCTGGCGCAAATTCCGGCACCCGAAGAAAACATCCATCCGATCCCGACCAGCGGCGATCCGGAAGACGCCGCATGGGCCTACGAAGCGACGCTCAAGCGAGCCTATGGCGCGGATTCGCTCGATCCCGTGCGGCCCCTGTTCGACCTGGTGCTGCTGGGACTGGGGGACGACGGACATATTTGTTCGCTGCTGCCGGGCGCCCCTGCCTTGGAGGAACGGCGGCGCTGGAGCGTCCCCGTCATCCAGGGTAGGCCGGAGACGAGAATCACACTCACTTACCCTTCAATCCAATCCAGCCGCGTGACGGCCTTCCTGGTTGTCGGCGGAAAAAAGGCGGAAGCCGTTCGCGCCGTTCGTGCGGGCGATTCGGCCTTGCCCGGGGCGCGTCTGCGACCACAAGGCGAACTGGTCTGGCTTTTGGATCGCACCGCCGCCAGATTAATATGATAATTATATCGGGAGTGAAATGCGCGTGAAACCACCCAAACGAATCCTGGCCTTCGACGTCGGAGCAACCGGGCTCAAGGCCGCCATCATCGACCCGAAGGGCAAGCTCTTGAGCGAGCATCTGCGCGTGCCTACGCCGCACCCTTGTCCGCCCGCGCTTATGGTCAAGATGTTCGTCGAGCTGGTGAAGCCGCTCAAGAACTTCGACTGCATCTCCATCGGCTTTCCAGGCGTGGTGCGCGGCACGCATGTGCTCACCGCGCCAAATCTTGGGACCGAGCTATGGGCCGGTTACGATCTCGCCGGCAACTTGTCGAAAAAGCTCGGCAAGCCGGCGCGGATTGTCAACGACGCCGACATGCAGGGCCTGGCTGTGGTCAAAGGCAAAGGCCTGGAGCTCGTCGTCACCCTGGGAACCGGTTTCGGCACCGCCCTGTTCCACGACGGCGAATTGATGCCGCACATGGAAATCGCGCACATGCCCGCGCGCAACGGCAAGGACTTCGACGAATATATCGGCGACAAAGTGCGCAAGAAGATCGGTCTGCAAAGATGGAACAGGCGCGTGGGGCGAGTGCTGCCGTACCTCTATACGCTGCTCCATTACGATCACCTCTACATCGGAGGCGGCAACGCCAGGAGGCTCACCATCGAGCTGCCGCACAAATCCTCCATCGTCCCGAACATCGCCGGCCTAAAAGGCGGGGCGGCGCTGTGGCAGACGAACGCTCACGCCATTCACGGTGGCATCCTGAACGACAGGCCGGCGCGCAGAACGCACCGAGCGTCGTAAGTCGTCCGGCAGGCACCGCGGGCGAACCCAGCCGTCGCAGGCTTCGGCGCTCGCCGAGCCGAGCAGCGAAACCTTCCCCAACGTAATGCCGCCGGCCGCACAGCGAAAGTCCCCGCCCGATAAATCGGCGGAAAGACCGTCCGCCCGCTCTTTCTTTCAGCGCGCCTTTGATCGTCGCCATTGAAATCCGCCGCCTAATTCACGATATTGTCTGTAGAATTAGTCGGTGCACTTGCCATGCTGTCTCAAAAAGCCCGTTACGCGCTACGCGCTTTGTTCGTTCTTGGCACGCACAAGCGTGACGAGCCGGTCATGATCGCGGACATCGCCGAGCAGGCCAACGTGCCGCGCAAGTTCCTCGAGCAGATCCTGCTAGAGATGAAAAAGAGCGGCATCGTGCATAGCCAGCGCGGCAAGTTCGGCGGCTACACGCTGGGCCGGACGCCGGAAAACATCACCTTTGCCGAAGTGCTGCGCGCAATCGACGGCCCGCTCGCGTTAAGTCCCTGCGCCAGCGTCACGGCCTATCGCAAATGCGACGATTGCGAAGACGAAACGACGTGTGCGATCCGCAAGGTCCTGCTCGCCGTGCGCGCCGCGACAGCCGACATCCTCGAACATCACACGCTCGCGAAAGCGCTCGCCGACGAAATGGCGTCGAAAAAGAACCGCCGCCGCCGTGGCCGCGGCGCATAAATCTACAAACCACTTCCGCTAAAATAATATTTTACCAAAAACTTTCGTCGCACGTGTTTAATCTATATTGACTAGGTCTAGTTTATAGTGATGATAGGCTTGTGGCCGAGGGGTTCGAGCCACGCAGCGGGACAGATCGGGGCCCCTCCCACCCCCGATTTGTCCCGATGCCAGCCTCGGAGGAAAAACCATGCAGACCGTGTCGAAAACATTTGCAGCCGCACTGTTGGCCGGAGCAGCGAGCCTCGCGCTTGCCTCCAGCGCGCTGGCCGCAGGCAAATACAACAGCGACGGGACATCGGCGGCGCAAAGCGCCAGCAGCGACAACAACGCCAAAATCCAGGCGCTCGAAAACGAAATCCAAGATCTGTCGAACCAGGTACAGGACCTGAAACGCAGCACGAGCGATCAGTATACCGATGTTCAGAACCAACAGACGGCTGCGGTCAAAGTGACGATCGCCAACGGCCGTCCGACGATTTCCTCGGCCGATGGAAATTTCACCGCCGCAATCCGCACGCTGGCACAAGCCGACTGGGGCTATTACAGCCAAGGCGCCGCGGCGAAGAGCCTGCCGGCGGCTTACGGTCCCGATCTTTCGAGCGGCGCCAATTTCCGCCGCGTTTATCTGGGCATCCAGGGCAAGTTGTTCGGCGACTGGTCGTACAATTTCAACTACGATTTCGGCGGCAGCGGCGGCACGGAAACGCCGGGACATATCCAATCGGTCTACCTGCAATATGACGGCTGGGCGCCGTGGGCGTTCCGCGTCGGCGCCTATCCCCCACCCGCCAACATCGAAGACGGCACCAGCTCCAGCGACACCATCTTCCTCGAGCGCAATTCGCCTTCCGATCTGCAGCGCAACATTGCCGGCGGCGACGGCCGCGACGCGGTAACAATCCTGTATGCCGGCGACACCGTGTTCGGAGCCGCGTCCTTTACCGGCAACAAGATTCAGGACGGCGCCAAAGCGTTGGCCGCGGCCGGTGCCACCGCCGTGCCCAATTATGACGAGCAGCTCGGCGTGCTGGGCAGGCTGTCTTATCTTCCCATTTCGACGGCCGATGCTCACTGGCTTATCGGTGTGAACGGTACATATGTGATCAAGCCGCCGGATGCGGTTGCGAACGGCACGGCCACGCTGGCGACAACACCGGGCGCGACCGCGAAGAACAGCGTCACGCTGTCCGATCCTCCGGAACTGACGGTCGACTCGAACGGTACGCTGCTGGCAACGACCGGATCGCTGCCCGCGAACCATATCTCGCAATGGGGCGTGGAAACGGCCGGCAATTTCGAGAACTTCTACGGCCAGGCCGGTTATTACGATTTCCAGGTGGACCGCGCGCCGGTCGCGTACAAGACCTATACGAGCGCGAGCGCGACGGCGACGACCATTGTCCAGCCGAGCGGCAACAACTTCAGCGCGTGGTACGTCCAGGCCAGCTGGATTTTGACCGGCGAGAGCAAGGGCTACAACGCCGCCAACGGCGCCTTCACGCCCCCCAAACCGGCACAACCTTTCTCGCTGACCGATGGAGGATGGGGCGCCTGGGAATTGGCCGCGCGCTACAGCGACTTGAATCTAAACGATCACGTTTATGACACGGCGAACGTCGTCACGAACTGGACCGGTGCATCGACGAAGACGTATACTTACTACAACACGGTACGCGGCGGCGATCAGAAGATCGCGACGGTGGGGTTGAACTGGTACCCGAACAACGCCCTCCGTTTCGCGCTGGATTACCAGTGGATCGACGCCAGCCGTCTGCAAGCGCCGGCGGCGGTGACGACCACGGGTACGCCGACGCTACCGACCGTCAACGGCGGCCAAACGGTCCAGGCAATCGCGCTGCGCGCGCAAGTCTCGTTTTGAACGACACGCGGAGATTCCCACATGAAACGTCTCGCAACTTCCCTGTTTGTCGCGGCTTCTATGCTGTTCGCGACAAGTGCCCAGGCCGCCGGCCTCACGCTGCTGAACGTCAGTTACGATCCGACGCGCGAACTTTACAAGGACATCAACGCCGCCTTCGCCGCACAGTGGAAGGCCAGGACCGGCGACGATGTGACGATCAACCAGTCGCACGGCGGATCGGGCGCGCAGTCGCGCGCGGTGATCGACGGGCTGGACGCCGACGTCGTGACGCTGGCGCTGGCCTACGACATCGATGCGATCTCGCAGAAGGCAGGGCTTCTACCCGCCAATTGGCAGAAGCGCCTGCCCGAAAACAGCACGCCTTATACTTCCACCTACGTATTCCTGGTGCGCAAAGGCAACCCGTGGCACGTCAAGGATTGGCCCGATCTGGTGAAGCCGGGCATCCAGGTGATCACGCCCAACCCGAAAACCTCGGGTGGCGCGCGCTGGGCCTATCTGGCGGCCTGGGCCTATGCGCTTAGGGCGCCCGGAGGCAACGCCGACAAAGCAAAGGCGTTCGTCGCTGCGCTTTACAAACACGTTCCGGTGCTCGACACCGGTGCGCGCGGATCGACCACGACTTTCGTGCAGCGCGGCATCGGCGACGTACAACTCACATGGGAAAACGAAGCGTATCTCGCATTGAAAGAATCCGGCGGCGACAAGTTCCAGATCGTCTATCCGTCGAACTCGATTCTGGCGGAACCGCCGGTTGCGCTGGTCGACAAGAATGTCGACCGTCACGGCACCCGCAAAGTGGCCGAAGCCTATCTGCAATTCCTCTACAGCAAAGAGGCGCAGGAAATCGAAGCAAAAGATTTCTATCGCCCGCGCGATCCGGCGATTTTGGCGGCGCACGCAGCCAATTTCCCGAAAATCCCGCTGTACACTATCGACGACGTCTTCGGCGGATGGCAAAATGCGCAGCAGGTCCATTTCTCGGATGGCGGCGTGTTCGATCAGATCTATAAACCTGGCCAATGAACGCAGCGGCAGTCTCTCCCCCTGTGCGCTGGCGTAACCCGAGCGTTCTGCCCGGCTTCGGGCTGTCGCTCGGGTTCACGCTGTTCTATCTGTCGGCGATTGTTCTGATCCCGCTTGCGGCGCTGATCATTCGGCCGTGGTCGCTGGGGTTTGACGGGTTATGGCATATCCTGACCGACCATCGCGTTTTGGCGGCGTTGCGCCTTTCGTTCGGGGGTGCGGCCATCGCGGCGGGGATCAACGCAGTCTTCGGCCCTATCGTCGCCTGGGTTCTGATACGCTATCGCTTTCCGGGCAAACGCCTGCTGGACGCGCTTGTCGACCTGCCTTTCGCGCTGCCCACCGCGGTTGCGGGCATCGCGCTTTCGACGCTCTATGCGCCGCAAGGCTGGCTCGGCGAACCGTTGAGCCACCTCGGAATCAAAGTTGCCTATACGCCTCTGGGCGTGGTGGTGGCCCTGACCTTCATCGGCCTTCCATTCGTCGTGCGCACTTTGCAGCCGGTGATGGTGGATATGAGCAGGGACGCCGAAGAGGCCGCGGCGACGCTGGGCGCCACGCGCCTGCAGACCATAAGCCGCGTGGTTCTGCCGATGCTCCTGCCGTCGCTGATAACAGGCACGGCACTGGCTTTCGCGCGCGCGGTCGGCGAATACGGTTCCGTGATTTTCATAGCCGGAAACCTGCCGGCGATTTCAGAGATCGCGCCACTGCTCATCATCATCAAGCTGGAGCAGTATGATTACGCGGGCGCGGCGACGATCGGCGTCATCATGCTGGCGGCGTCATTCGTTTTCATTTTGGCGCTGAATGTCCTGCAGAATTGGGCTCTGTCGCGCCGATGAACAAAACCAAGCACACGCGAAGCGCGACGCAGGACCATCCGCTGATGCGCGTGGCCCTGTGCGCCATTGCCATCGGTTTCATCGGACTGTTCCTGCTCCTGCCATTGGCGACCGTGTTTTTGCAGGCCTTGAAACAGGGCTACGGCGTGGCGCTGGCGGCCATCACAGAACCCGACGCGCTTGACGCTATTCGCCTCACGCTGCTCGTCGCCGCCATTGCGGTGCCGCTCAACGCCATCTTCGGCATTTCCGCCTCCTGGGCGATTACCAAATTTGATTTTTGGGGCAAAGGCATTTTGACAAGCTTGATCGACCTGCCGTTTTCCGTTTCGCCGGTGGTCTCGGGATTGATCTACGTCCTAATTTTCGGGCTGCAAGGCTGGCTGGGGCCGGCATTGCGCGATTGGAACATCAGAATCATCTTTGCGCTTCCCGGCATCGTGTTGGCGACGATGTTCGTGACCTTCCCGTTTGTCGCGCGCGAGCTGATCCCGTTGATGACCGACCAGGGCCGCGAAGAAGAGGAAGCCGCCGCCACGCTGGGAGCTTCCGGCTTGCAGACCTTCTTCCGCGTGACGCTGCCCAACATCAAATGGGGCCTGCTGTATGGCGTGCTGCTATGCAATGCGCGCGCGATGGGCGAATTCGGCGCCGTTTCCGTCGTCAGCGGCCATATCCGCGGTCTCACCAATACCATGCCGCTGCATGTGGAGGTACTCTACAACGACTATCAATTCGTGGGCGCATTCGCGGTGGCCTCGCTGCTGGCCTTGCTCGCCATCGTAACCCTGGCGTTCAAATCCTTTCTCGAATGGCATTATGCGGACGAGATCGCCGCCGCCCATCGCCATTGACGGAGCAAAGTATGTCCCTTGTCGTCGATTCCATTGCCAAACGCTTCGAACGCTTCCCGGCGCTGAACGGCGTGAGTTTCACCGCGCCGCAAGGGGCTTTCGTGGCGCTGCTGGGACCGTCCGGCTCCGGCAAGACGACGCTGTTGCGCATTCTGGGCGGACTGGAATTCCCCGACACGGGAACCATCCACTTCGCCGATCTGAACTGGCTGGGCGTGCCGGCGCGCCATCGCCGGGCGGGATTCGTGTTTCAGAACTATGCCTTGTTCCGCCATATGACGGTGGCGCAGAACATCGCCTTCGGTCTCAACGTCCGCCCGCGCCGCGAACGGCCGTCGCGACGCGAAATCGCCCGTCGGGTGGAGGAACTGCTGGCGCTGGTGCAGCTCGACGGCCTGGGCAAACGCTATCCCAGCCAGCTTTCCGGCGGACAGCGCCAGCGCGTGGCCCTGGCGCGCGCGCTTGCCATCGAGCCGCGCATGCTGCTGCTGGACGAGCCTTTCGGCGCGCTGGACGCGAAAGTGCGAAAGGAGTTGCGCGGCTGGTTGCGCGCGCTGCACGAACGCCTGGGGCTGACCACGATCTTCGTCACCCACGATCAGGAAGAAGCCTTCGCGGTTGCCGATCTGGTTGCGATCATGAACGCCGGCAAGATCGAACAATACGGCACGCCCGAAGACGTGCGGCGCGCCCCGAAATCGCCCTTCGTGGCCGAGTTTCTGGCCAGCGAAAGCTTGCAGGCGAACGCCTTCAACTGATCACATTCCCTATCGAACATGACGATCAATCGAATCCGTCGGGTCCGACGGCCGCGCCGCGCGCCATGGCCGCGACTTTGGCTCGTATGCGTTCGAGCTCCCCGAACCACACGGTCTTGTTCCGCTTCAACTGTGACTCGAGCGTGGGCGCCTGACGCTCCAGACCGTGTAGGATCTCTTGCAAATCCGCCAGAGGCAGGCTGTAGATACCAAATTGTGGCGGGCTCACGACCGTATTCACGGCGACCCCGCAATCCCACGCGTCTCCCATCAGGCAATAGGCGCCGAACTCCTGCCAATTGAGACGCATAAGGCAAAAGGTGAAGGAAAAGTTGGTTTTTCGAACCCGCGCATAATCGCGGAACCGCTGCGCATTCGCCATCAGCTCCTCATAGATTGCCCCTACGCGAATGCTTTCAACCGTCTGCTTCGTTGCCCCGTCCATCGAGACGGCAAAGCTCATCGGGATACGTTCAAGGACCCGCTCGACCTTGCGGTTATATTGCGTGCCGTTTGTCGTTACGTGACAGGGAATGACCAAATCGCCCTCGATCATCATGTCCCAAAGGCGGTAATACTCCGCGATCAGGAAAGGTTCGCCGCCCAGGAATTTCATTCGTTTCAGGTGCGGCAAATATTTGCGCAAGGATTCAATGAAGGCATCGTCATAAAGATGCGGCAGCGGCGGGAGCTTTTCGCGGTGGGCGCGAATGGCGCTCGACCATTGGCCGCGGCACATCACGCATTCGAGATTGCAGGAATTGCTGATGGAAAACTCCATCTGCTGAGGCCACAGCGGCGCCTCGCCGGAAACATCGAAGGCATCAAATCGCCGCATCGCCGCATTGGCAAAATTGCCCTCCGCCGTCTGGAACTGACAAAAATCGCAACCCGGCCCGAATTCGCCGCGCGCAAGTGTTTTGCGCAATACGCCGATGCGCGCACCCTGCCAGATTTCGTCGATGGAATCTTCCAGTATGTTACCGGCCGGGTATGCGAAGTTGTGACAACACACCCGCACGCGGCCTTGGAAATCGAAATAGAGCGAGGCGTAGGGAGCATAGCAAAGCGCACGAACCGCCTTGCCGGAGAAATCCCGCGTCGAGTCGTGGAGAGCGCGCGCGATCTCGTTCAACGCTACTTGTCCTGGCCGTGCGGCGGGTCCTTGTCAGACTCAGCCAAATTCTTGCGGAAAGCTTTCACGCCCCGTCCCAAATCGCTCATCATGGCGACCAGACGGCCGCGGCCAAAGATCACGACCAGCACCAAGACAAGGATCAGAATATGGGTAAAACTCAAGCCAAACATCTTCTACGTCCTTTCCTGGCGCTTCTACGGCGAGCAATCGGGCTCGCCGCAAGTCTCTCTCGTGTGAGCATCGCGCACGCTAGGAAGCATGCACGAGGCTCTTTTCGCTTGCGTGCATCCTGGCGCGGATGCGCGCGAATTCGTTGAACCATACGGCCTTGTTGCGCTTGAGCCGCGATTGAAGATCGATGGCCTGACGCTCCATCTCGTCGACCACGACCCGCAGGCCCGCGGGCGCAAGCGAGTAGATAGCCATCTGAGGCGGGTTGCGCACAGTGTTGATTGCGACGGCTACGTCCCAGGCATCAGCCATCAGGCAGAAATCGCCGAACTCGCGCCAGTTCTGGCGCATCAGGCAATAGGTGAACGAGAAGGAGGTCTTGCGCTGGCGCGCATATTCGTGAAAGCGCCGCGCGTTTTCCATCACCTCTTCGAACACGGCGTTGATGCGGATGCTCTCGAAGGTCTCCTTCCTTGCGGCATCGAGGGACACCGAAAAGCCCATCGGAATGCGGTCCATGATGCGCTCGATGCGGTCTGAGTATTGCGTGCCGTTGGTCGTGACGTGGCAGCGCGTCTGGCATCCGTCGGCAATCATCATGTCCCACAGTCGGAAATGCTCCGTGACCAGGAACGGTTCACCGCCGAGAAACTTTGCCTGAGTCAGGTGCGGCAAATATTTGCGCATCGAATCAAGGAAGGCGTCCGAGTAAAGGCGCGGCATGGGCTCGCGCTTTTCGCGATGGGCGCGAATGGCCGAGGAGTTATCGCCGCTGCACATGACGCATTCGAGATTGCAGGCGTTGCTGATCGAAAATTCCATCTGCTTCGGCCATTCGGGATCGACGCCCGTGACCGCGAAGCGATCGAACTGGGCCATGCTCGCGCCCGCGAAAACGCCCTCTGCAGTCTGAATGCGGCAGAAATCGCAACCTTTGGCAAATTCGTACTCGGCCAGCGCCGTGCGGAGGCTGCGGATCTTTGGCCCGTGCCAAATGTCGTCCATGCTGTCTCTGAGAACGTTGCCGACCGGTACCGACCAGTTCCAGCAGCACACACGCGCATCGCCCTGTCGGTCGAAGAACAGGTTGGTGAACGGCGCATAGCAGAGCGAGCGGACTTCCTTCGTCGAGAAATCGCGCGACTGGTCGTAGGCGGCGAGCGCGGCCTGATCCATGTCAGCCATCCTTCCGGCTGGTTGGCTCGCCGCCCTCTTCGAGGCCCTTGTGAAAGGCGCCAATGCCACGGCCCGGATGTTCGAGCACCCCCCTGAACCACTCACCGCCGAACATCTTCTACGCCCTTTCTTAGCGCTTCCAGGACGAGCAATCAGGCACGCCGCTTCTGCCTATCTTCACCCGGCCGGCTGTGGCCCCGTTCGGATAGTAAAGACACGCCAAGCTTTTCCCGAACTCCTCAACCGCCGCCAGCCCGGCAAGCGCGATAAGCGTCGAAGCTTCTCTTGTACTGGCGCTGGAGCGAAGCGGAAGCCCGCGCGAACTGGCCCGCAACGTCGCTCCACTGCACCGCGCGCTGCGCACTCAGGTAATTCTTCGTCAGGTCATAGGCCAGATCGGTCACGAACGACAGCGCGCGAACGCCGGGCCCGGTAAAGGTCGCGAATTTCTTGGCTTTCAGCGCGAGCTTCGCGCCCTTTTCGACGGCCTTGTCGCCGAGCGTCTTGATCAGGTCCGCTCCGGGGGCGGTGTCCTCCGGATCGTAAAATGTGCTCTTGAAACGCGGATCGCCGACAATCTGCTTGAGTTCGTTATTACCTTCGACGGCATGGTTGAAGATGAGGTGCATCTCGCTGCTTGCAACGTCCCATTTCTCTTCGACGTCGACCGCCGTGCCGACACCTTTTCGCAACAATACATCTCCGAGCGCCGGTTTCATCTTCGTCAGGGTGGCTTCGAGGCGGGCGACGTATTTCGCGCGCGCGGCGGCTTTCTTCGCATCGGTGGCCCTTTTGGCCAGTTTGTCGGCCTTCGCCACGAGCTTTTCGAGCGCGGCCTCGGCCGGCTCGGCGCTTTCGGCATATTCGCCGCCCAGATAGGAAATTGCGTCCTTGATGGTTTCGAGCTGGGCTTCCTTGTTCATCTCGCCCCAGGCCTTCATCTCCTCTTGCCCGGCCTCTGCCTGCTCCTGGTTGCGCTTGGATATTTCCAGATCACGCTCGGCCCGCTCTCTTAGAGCGGCGCATTTATCTGCAGGTTTTAAGGGTTTGGGTTTGATGTTGCGATCGCAGATCGCATGGGTGATTCTCGCATCCGGCGTTTCCTCGACCTGTTCGCCGGTCTTGTGGTAGCCGGCCGGACAGCCCCCGCCGCCTTGCGCCATCGCCGCGCCGCAGGAAAGCGCGAGCGCGGACAGGAAGATGAAACCGGGGAAGACAATTCGCATCGCACACCCCTAGTTCCTGAGGATCGGCGCGCCTTGGATATCGGTTTTTTTCCGTTCCTCGGCGTTGATCTTCGCGGCGGCGGCGGCGCTATTGGCGTTGCTTTCGTCCTGCCGGGCCTTCACCAGATCCACCTGCAGCTGCCCTTTCTGAGCGCTGTCCGTGGTGGAGTTCAACTGTTGCTGGATTTGCTGCTGCCTGGCGGCGGCGTCCGCGGCGTCTTTCTGTGCCTGCGACTGCTGAGCCTGGTATTGCTGGTATTGCGTATCCTGGTTCAGAATTTGCTGTTGTTGCTCCGTAAGCGCCGGTTCTGTCGCCGGCGTAGGCTGCGGCACCGAAGGCACGGACGTATTTCCCGTCGGCGTCGCATCGCTTGGGCCCGGGCCGTTGTCGAATGTCTGCCCCGTCGTCTGATGACCGCTGGTTGCGTTTTGCAGCTGTTGCATGGCGCTGTTGGCCGGCGCGGCGCCTTGGGGATTTGCGGGAGGAAGATTCTGCGCCGGAGCACCTTGCGGGAAGGGCTGCAGCTGACCGCCCTCGGGCTGGCCGGGGTTGGTGGGAGCAGGAGGCGGCGGCGGCGCACCATAGGCCATGTCCACTCCGGCGGCGCTGGCCGAGCGCGTGACGCCGTCGAGCGCCACGAAAGACACAGAAAGGCTGAGCGCCAGCATGCCGCCGGCACCCGCCGCACCGGCACGCAACGCATCGCGCCGGGAGAAATCATCCGTGAACAAGGCGCGCAAGGTCGACTGTTCCGGCAGAGGCGGCGGATCTTCTTCGCGGCATTCCAGATCGTCATAGACCGTGCCCGGCACATCGACGAAATCTTTCGCAATCACCTCGCAGCGCAGGCCTTCAGTTTCGCCCAGCGCGTCTAGAAGCTCACATTGGTGCGCGTTGGACAGGCGGAGATTTCCACTGCCCGACCTAAGGCATCCATCAGGAGCAAGAGCGCCGCCAGCAATGAAGAAGCGCGTACGGCCGTTGGCGTCGGCCAAAGCCGCATCGCCCTCCATCGCCTCGATCACGATGACGCCCGACGGTCCGAACAGCGAGGCCTCGTAAATCGTGCCGTTTCCGCTGGGAAGAATCTGGCGCACTCGGTAGGTGCCCAGCGGCGTGTCGCCAAACCGCAGCAGCGGATTACGCGTCGCGTTGCCGCGCGCAGCTGCCAGTCGTTCGCTGCCACGTGCCGCAACCGGGAAGGGACCTGCCCGTACCTGCCCCTGCTCGTCAACATAAGTCAGGGTGCCGCAAAAATCCCGATCGGCCGGCAATTCGACGATGATTCTTTCCATATCCCGCCCCAGCAAGAGTCCATGGCAATATAGCTCCACCGGGCTGCGATTACAGCCGGTCTGCAAGAAGCTCGCGAAAATCGCGAATCATCGACTCAAGCGAAAAATATTCGCGCACCAGCGCCTGGGCGGCTGCACCAAAAGCCCGGCGCATCGGCACATCAACCAGCAAAGTGCCAATCTTTTCAGCCATTTGCTCGGGGGTTTCGACCAAAAAGCCATTCACGCCGTCGACAATCTGCTCGGCTGTCCCTCCGGAAGGATTGGCGACAACCGGCAGTCTCATAGCCATGGCTTCCAGCGAGGCATTTGGACAGCCTTGCCGGTCCGAAACCATCGCGAACACCTTGAACTGGGAAAGGAATGGATTGACGTCCTCGGTGAGGCCCACAAAGCGAATATGGTCCAGCCTTTCATCCCGCACCCGCCTCAGCAGGTTCTCCCAATAGTCCATGCTCTTGCTGTCGGGCCCGCCGACAATGGTCAACGTCGCCTGCGGAATGCGCGCACGCAAATGGCTCATCATGTCGAACAGGAATTCGACGCGCTTGTCCGGCACGACACGGCAGCAGGTGCCGATCGCAAAATTGGGATCAAAACGTCTCGACAGCAGCGCTTCCGGCGGCGGCAAGGGCACGAAGCGCGGCGGCGCCGGCGCACCTAGGGGAATAATGCGCGTCGAGCGGGCCGATGCGCCGATGACAGATTTTTCCGGCGTACCCTCCCGGTACAGTGCAACGAAGCAGTCGAGACGTTCGATATAACCTTTCGCGGTCAGGCTGATGCGCCGCTGGAAAGCGTCCGACGCCGCAAGCTCGTCGAAGAGCATGGGACCCGGACTGACATCAATCAGCGAAATGTCGCGCGCCATCAGAATCTTGGCGATCGACAATTTCAGTTCCGGCGGCGCATTCCAGAAACAGACGTGGCGCACATTTAGGTGATCGATCCAGTGGAGAATCTTCGCCACGCGATCCAGCAAGTTAGAGATGCCCTCGACAGATAATACCGGCACCTGCGCCGCGGAGAGCCCCTTAAAATATGCATCGACTGAAATTCCGCCGAGCACGCAGAGAAAATTCTTCGTGTCCGTACCTATATGCGACAAAAGATTGACAATGGACTTGGCCGGGCCACCGACATGCAGATTGGCCGTAATGAACAAAGTCCCAGACGGCGGCCCGCTTTGCGGCACACTGGATGAGGCGCCGTGCCTGGCAAGCAAAGTCCAAATCCGCGGCACAAAATCGGGATCAGCGGGCGGCGGCGGCAGAAAACGCTGCGGCTGGTTCACCTGCCTGACGATGCCATCCACATAAGCTTCGATATCCGAGGAATCTTCCACCAGTACCGCGCTTTCCGGAAGGACTTCGCGATTACCGCCTGCATCGGCCGTCACAATCGGGCAAGACGCGTTGATCGCTTCCAACAGCGAAATGCTGAGACCCTCATAGACGCTGGTGTTGAGGAATATGTCGAAGGCTCCAAGATAGGGTTCTACCGATTCCACATTGCCCGGCATGATCACATCGTTGATGACGCCCAGCTCCAGCGCCTCGCGGCAGGCCGCCTCGTGCGCGGCGCGCCCCGAGCCATAGGAGTGATCCCAGCTTCCCAGAATGATCAGCTTGGCTTTGCAGAACGACCCGAGCTTCGCCAGGACACGGATGGCGCGGGTATAAGCTTTCTGCGCTTTGAACTGTCCCACCATGCCGACGAGGAGCGTGTCGTCGCCGATTTCATACTGGTCACGAATCTTGCGCCGCGCATTGGCAAGTTCGTCAGGCGTGAACCAGCGCTGCAACTCATGGCGCAGCGTGATGACGGGCCGCGTACATCCCGATTGGCGGAGCTGTTCGGCGACGGCATCGGCGCAGGCCACGACGAACGGCACAGACGGATGATTATAGGCGGTGGGCGGATCGAGCCAACCGGGCCGCGCATTATGCACCACCGGCACCGTGCGTATGCCGAGCTGCCACAGCCGCTCGAGCTGTCGCACGCTTATCAAATGGGTGAACAGCAACGGCGTCTTGCTGGCCAGTACGTCGAAGGCCAAACGCCGCAGCGGATCGCCTACATTGTCGTCGGAAAGGAAAGCAAGCCGTCCCCGATCCCCAACCTGCACGGCATATTGCTGCTGGGTTCTAGTGCTCACCGCTAGCGAGACGTCCACCTCCTTACGCCAGCGCAGCGCCTTGACCGTCTCCACCACGATCCGCTCCGCTCCGCCGCGTACCAAAGTCGGCACTAAAACATTCAGGCTCGATGGAAGAGGCCAGCTATTGCGCGATGTGTAGAAGCGTCTTTCGCAGGGCGGACGCGGCGGCGGTGAAGAGGGCTGGGTCCAGGGATCGATCAAGCCATAGAAGCGGTACAGCTCGTATAAGGTCGAACCGACGCGGGGATTATCCTTGTCCGGCACCTCGTCCAGCACCTTTCGGCCGCGATAATACCCGTCATTGCTGCTGAGCGTGCGCAGGAATTCATTGACCCAATGGATCGCGACCCAGTGGTCGGGAATCGGCGCCGCTTCTTCGAGGAAGGGCCGGATTACGCCGAGCCAGCTATCTTCGTTCCAAATGTTCTGCCGGACAAATGAAGTCAGCCCCAACCGTTCGATATTCTTGTTCAGAATGCGTGTGGGGGTAAGCCATGCCACGTCCTCACCGGCGATCGCGTCCACCTCCTCGAAGGTCGCGCGCATCAGCTCGCTGTGCTTGGGGCATTTCATGATATTGCCGATGACGCCGATCCGATGGGCGCGAAACATATAATCCTCGGCAAAACTGAACCGCCTGAGGCAGGTGACGTCCATATCCACCCAGATGCCGCCCTGGTCGTAAAGCAGCTTGTAGCGGAAAAGATCGGAGAACGGCGGATAGGCGTCTTTGCCGACCCCGGTTTCCGCATCCTGGCGCGCGGTCTTGAAAATCCGTTCCCGCGGGAGGATTTCGTTGGCATCGCGCAAGAAAACGCCGACCGGCAATGGCGTTTCCAACGCGTCATATACCCACAAATGAAACTCGTGCCCGAAGCGCGTGAAAGACCGCAGCGTCAATTGCTCCAGCCGCGAGAGCGTTTGGCCTATCCATAGCCCGTGGATGATCTTGTTGCTGTCCCCCGCCACCATGATCTCTCTCAAACCATTTACGACACGGCCAGTAGCGCCTCGGCATCGTCCCAATTGCTCCATCCGCGGCGCCCAACTCCGCCATTGATGAAATGAAGGAGTTGCGGCGCCCCCGGGGCGCCCAGCACGTAATCGGTGCGTACGAACGATTGCTCAGGCTTCAGCGCGGGACGCGCTTGCGGCGACACGCCGCGCATGCAATCGACGATGAAGTTGAAGCGCTGCGGCAGGACCGGCTGATCCTGCAGGCCGAATTTCCACGCCGCCCCTGCGAGCGTGCCCTGGTCACGTGTTCGCCAATAAGGATCGTCCATGACCTCGCAGCTCATTCCATGCCACGCCGCCAGGAATTCTTCCGATTCCCCGTCGAACAAAAAAACCCCGCCGTTCCACAAACGCCAGTCGGGCCGGGCGATATCAATGCCGAAAGTGCGGGCCAGTGCCTCACGCAAATGAGGACAGAGATCACGGCATCCGCATTGGACGGCCCAGCGGCTGAACGCATCGACGTCGGCATGATCGGGCGCGAACGTGACCGCTCCCGCGCGGTAGTCAAAGATCGCGTCGACGCCCTCGCCTGCCGCGATCACGTCGCTGTCGAGATAGCAGAAGCGCTCCGCGGAGCCCTTCACATAGGAAAGCAGATCGGTCTTGAGGAAAATGCTGGCCTGATGATCGTCCAGCTCTTCAGGGAGTTCGGCCTCGATCACCTGATCATGCGACGCGCGGCGCTCGCTCCTGGCTTGGACGACGACGATATTCCGTCGCGTGAAGCGCTTGAGGAACCTCAAGGCCACCGAGGCGGTTTCAACGTGAGCTGCGCCCACAACCGCGAACACGAAACAGGATCGGGCTTTCATGCCTAGCGCCGCCAACAGCTTGACGGAACTTATAAGTTCGATCCGCCCCGGCGGCCAGAAGCAAAATAGACGCGAGGGTTACCATGTGCATTTAAGGTGAATTTGCACGCCTTGCGGGACGCATAGTTAACGCCGCCGAAGGTGCTGCATCGTCGTTGCGTCGAAAAATTCCCCGGCGGCGTCTGCCCTGGCTTCCAGCCGCCATCAAGTTTGCCAGTGCATTCCCTTGGGCTTTGGCGGAAACAAGTGATCGAAGCTTCCGCTACCGCCGAGCCGCATTCCAATCTTCTGCATTTGGCCAGCTGTCTGGTCCCAGGGAAGCGTGGAGCATTGTGCCGCGATCTGCGAAGGGGCGAACTATGGGACAGATTCTTCACGGCAGCGCAACGACGACCGAGGCGGTCCGTCGAACAATACAGAATAGTCAAACGAGCCCGAGGAAGCTTGCCGGCCGATCGGGATTTTTGCGGCACCCTGACTTAATGTTGACGAGCAGGGGCAGTTACGGGCAGGCTCCTTCCCGGTTGCGGCACGTGGCAGCGGGCGATTGGCAGCTGCGCGCGGCAATGCGGCGCGCAATCCGCCGCTGCGGTTTGGCGACCCGACCCGGTGACCAGCGAGCGAGATTTTCCGTGGCGCCTGCGATCATTCACACCGAGAAGCTGACCAAGGTGTTCAAGGCGCGCGGCAAGGAACCGGTGGAGGCGGTGCGCGGGATCGATCTCGACATCGGAAAAGATGAAGTTTTCGGGCTGCTCGGCCCGAACGGCGCCGGCAAGACGACGGCCATGCGGATTCTGTGCACGCTGCTGCTGCCGACGAGCGGAAAGGCCACGATCGCCGGCTTCGATCTCACGACCGAGGCAGCCGAAATCCGCCAGCGCATCGGCTATGTCGGGCAGAAGGGCGGCATGGAGCCGGTCGCGACGGGCCGCGAGAACCTGATGCTCCACGCCCGGCTCTATCGCATGAGCAAGGCCGACGCGACGCGGCGCATCAACGCGCTGATCGACCGGCTCCAGCTCTCGCATTTTGCCGACCGCAAGGCCGAAACTTATTCGGGCGGCCAAAGGCGGATCTTCGATCTCGCTTCGGGCATCATCAACGCGCCGGAACTGCTGTTCCTCGATGAGCCGACCACCGGCCTCGATCCGCAAAGCCGCGCGCGCGTGTGGGAGGAGGTGAAGGCGCTGCACGAGCAGGGAACGACGATTTTTCTTACCACGCATTATCTCGAAGAGGCCGACGCGCTGTGCGACCGCGTCGCGATCGTCGATTTCGGCAAGATCGTCGCGCTGGACAGTCCTGCCGAGCTCAAGAAGCAGATCGCCGGCGACATCATCACTCTCGGTTTCGAGACCGCGCGCGAGGTCGAAGCCGCTTGCGGCATGCTGAAAGCCAATCCGCTGATCCTGGAAATGCACGCGACCGACGCCATGCTGCAAGTCACTGTCGACAAGGGCGAAGAGGCGCTTCCGGTCCTATTCAGGCTGTTCGGCCAAGGCCATGTGCCTCCAAAAACCGTGCATCTCTCCCGGCCGTCGCTCGACGACGTGTTCTTGAAGCTCACCGGGCGCAGCCTCCGCGAAGCGGAAACCACGCATAGCTAGCGGGCAAGATCATGCACGACATCTATCTCATCACGAAGAACGAGCTTTTGGTGACGGTTCGGAACCGCTTCTGGATCTTCTACGGCTTGTTCCAGCCGATCATCTACCTGCTGCTGTTCGGGCCGCTGTTGAACGGGGTGTCCGGCACACGCGGGTTTCCGGGCGGCAGCGCGATTCAGTTCTTCGCGCCCGGCCTTCTCATCATGAACGCCCTTTTCAGCTCCGGCTTCGAAGGTTTCACCTTGCAGGACAAGGTCGATTGCGGCTTCCTCGAGCGACTCAGAGTCACGCCCATCAGCCGATTGTCGCTGGCGCTCGGGTTTCTTCTGCAATCCTCGCTCACGCTCCTGTTCCAGAGCGTCGTCCTGGTCGTCTGCTCGCTGTTCTTCGGCCTCCGGATCGATCCCTGGGGCGCCATCGCGCTGGCGGTGCTCCTCGTCTTGATCGGCATCACCATGGCGTCGGCCTCCTATTGCCTGGCCTTGCTCACCCGCGAGGGCGGGATTCTGGCCGGCATCACCAACACCTTCATCGTGCCGCTCCTCATCCTGTCGGGGGTCATGCTTCCGATCAGCTTCGGGCCGCCGATCATTCAAGCCCTGGCCAGGCTCGACCCGTTCTTTTATGCGGTCAACGCGGCAAGGGCGCTCATCGACGGCGCGATCGGCGATCCCTCGGTTCCACTTGCTTTCGGCGTCTTCGTCGGCCTGTCCGTGGTGACCTTGACGCTGTTCGTCCGCGCCATGCGCGAGGCGGTGGCGTAAACGACCAATACGCAGTACTCATAGCGGTGCGCAAAACTGGTATATACTGCTTCGCCATATTCCGCAGAAGGTCAGAGTACGCAGGCGATGCCACCCAAAGGATAAAGACATGATTCGATCCAGACGAATTGTGCTGGCGATTGCGATCATTGTCGCGTGCTTGATCGCGCTGGGGGTCACGAGCGGTTTCCTCGTCGACTGGACCTGGTTCTCCTCTGTCGGCTTTCTCGGGATCTTTTGGACGATCATCGGCGCGAAGAGCGCACTCTTTGTCGCCGTCTTCGTGGCAACCGCGATTGTTGTTTGGGTGAACGGCGCGCTTGCATCCCGCTTCGCGGGCTCTCGCGCCTATCTGCGTCCGGTCGACACACCGTGGGAATCGCTCGGCAGCGAGCAATTGCCTGCGGTGATCGAGCGCTTGCTGCGGCGCCTGCCCTGGCGTCCGCTCGTCGCGGGAATTTCCGTGGTCGTCGCGACGCTCGTCGCACTCGGCTGGACCGCCAACTGGAATCTGGCGCTCAACTACATCGACCAGGTGCCGTACGGACGAAGCGATCCGCTCTACGGCAACGATTTCAGCTTCTATCTGTTCTCGCTTCCCGCTTTCGTTGCGCTCAAGGGCTGGATGCTGCTCGTGCTGGTGCTGAGCGCGCTCCTGGCCGCTCTCGTTTATTGGGCGTGCGGCGAGATCGCATTCGATGCGCGCCGCCGCTTCGTCTCGGTCGCGGCCGCCGCGCACGGCTCCGTTCTGCTCGGGCTCTTCTTCGCGGTCGAGGCATGGTCCTTCTATCTTGGCCGCTATCTGCTTCTCTATGGTGACAACGGCGTTGTCGTGGGAGCGAGCTACACCGACATCCATGTCGGATTGCCGATCCTATGGGCACTCATCGCGCTCTGCTGCGCCGCCGCCATCGCCTCGTTCGCGAATGTGCGGCTGCGCTCGGTGAGGATTCCATTGGCCTCGGCGGCGTTGGTTTTCGGCACATCGTTCGTGCTCTTGCCCGTCGCCACGGCGCTGTTTCAGCGCGTCTATGTGAAGCCCAACGAGCTGCAGCTGGAATCGACCTACATCGCTCGAAACATCGCGCTGACGCGCGAGGCCTATAAGCTCCGGAACATCGTCGTCAAACCGTTCACCGCGGACCAGTCGCTCTCATACCAGTCGCTTCAGGACAATCGCGCGACAATCGACAACATCAGGCTGTGGGACTGGCAGCCGCTGCTCGACACCTACGCGCAGCTCCAGGAAATCCGCACCTACTACAAATTCCACGATGCGGACATCGATCGCTACATGCTCGGCGGCACCTATCAGCAGGTGATGCTGTCGGCGCGCGAGCTCGAGCCGGCGCTCCTTCCCGCCAACGCGCAGACCTGGGTCAACCTCCACGTGCTCTTCACGCATGGCAACGGGCTCGTGATGTCGCCCGTCACCCGCACGTCGCCCGAAGGCCTGCCGATCTTCTATCTGCAGGACATTCCGCCCACCGCCTCCGGCGGGCCGGCGGTCAGCGAGCCGCGCATCTATTTCGGCGAAGGCGACGCGCCTTATGTGATCGTCAAAGGCAGCACGCCGGAGTTCGACTATCCAAGGGGCAACGATAATGTCTACCGCGCGTACGACGGCGCAGACGGCGTTCCCATCGGCGGCATTGCGCGGCGCGCGCTCTTCGCCTGGTATTTCGGCGACATCAACATCCTGCTCAGCCAGTACATCACGGCCGAGAGCCGGGTCATGTTCCGCCGCAACATTCAGGAGCGCGTGCACGAGATCGCGCCCTTCCTGCGCCTCGACAAGGATCCGTACATCGTCATCAGCCGCGGGCGGCTGTTCTGGATCCAGGATGCCTACACCACCAGCAGCTGGTTTCCTTACGCCCAGCCGCTCCAGGACGACACGACCAACTACATCCGAAATTCCGTCAAGATCATTATCGACGCGTACAATGGCAGCGTAGATTTCTATGTGACCGATCCCGCCGATCCGATCGTTGCGACCTACCGGCGCATCTTCCCGGCGCTGTTCAAGCCGTTTGCGGCGATGCCCGCTGATCTGCAGAAACACACCCGCTATCCGGAGGACCTCTTCTTCATCCAGGCGCAGCTCTATCGCGCCTATCACATGGACGCGCCGGAAGTGTTCTACAACCGCGAAGACCTCTGGCAGTTTCCGCGCCAGCCGAACGGCACCGACGACACGTCGGACAGCAAGATGGCGCCGTATTACATCAATATGCGCCTGCCCGGGGAGGCGCACACCGAATTCGCCATCATGCTTCCCATGGTGCCGAGCCAGCGCGAGAACATGATCGCCTGGCTCGCAGCGCGCTGCGATCAGCCCGATTATGGCAAGCTGATCGTCTATGAGTTTCCGAAAGACAAGCTCGTCTACGGGCCATTTCAGATCGAAGCGCTGATCAATCAGAACACCGAGGTCTCCCAGCAGATCACGCTGTGGAATCAAAGTGGATCGCGCGTTATCCGCGGAAACCTTCTCGTCGTTCCGATCGGGAATTCGATTCTGTATGTCACGCCGCTTTATCTGCGCGCGCAGTCGGGCCAACTGCCCGAACTCAAGCGCGTGATCGCGATCTATGGCGATCGCGTGGTGATGGAAGAAACACTCGCCGGCGCGCTGGCCGCGCTTTTCAAGGCGCCGCCAGCTCCTGCTGCGCCCGCGCCGGCCGCCGCCTCTGCTGCGAATTTGGCGACCGGCCCACTTTCCGATCGGGCGCGCGAGGCCCTTGCCCACTACGACCGCGCGATCGCGAAGCTAAAGGCGGGAGACTGGAGCGGCTTCGGCGCCGAGCTGGATGCTTTGCGCCCGCTGCTCGAACAGTTGAACAGGCCTCCGCGCGGTCACTAAGTGTGGCGATTTGCCGAAGCACGCTAGCGCGCCAGCCAGTTGACCTGCCCTAGAGCGATTTCCGATCAAGTTGAATCGGAAAATCGCTCTAGGTTTTTGATTTGTCGAATTTTCTACGCCGAACCGGTTCCCACTTCGGCTGAAAATGCTCTAGCTTTTTTGAACCAGGCCGTGTGAGAGAATGGCTTAGAAAGACCCATGCCGTGCTGGTGTGCCGTATCATTCAGTCGGAGGTGTTTGGGTATTCCGCCAACAATTGCGACAGGCAAGCAGGCTCGTTCCGTCCGGAACGCCTGGCGTGCTGAGATTTGAAGAAGATGTTGCGTTTTCGAGCCCTAGCGCTGCCGCGGCAGCGGTGAACGAGACAGCCCCGAAAGATGGACAAACAATCGGACCAAAATGGACAACTCGTCCGTGTGCGGAATATGTCTGTTCACAACCAATTGAATTTCAAGCAAGAAATGGTGCCCGGGGCGGAACTATTTTGGTTCGATAACCGATTGGCGGGAAAGCACTTCTGAAAACACGATTATTTCTTACCAACGAATGCACCAACAATTTCTTGTGCGTCAATGAGCAGGAATGTGCCGGCGCGCGTGGATATGTCGAGCGAAAGCTCGGGATGCGCTTCGGTGTGACGGATATGCGGCAGACCAAACTCGATTGAACATGCAGTCTTGCCCTAGCCGAAGCACGCCGGGCAACTGTCCCGTGAGCAGGTCAACGGCATGGCGACCTGCAACGGGCACGCCTGCACCTTCTGCATGACCTCCATCGCACATTTGCAGTCGAGCTTGTGCACCACGTTCTGCCGCTGGCGTTCAATGGCCTTTACGCTCTTCGACAGGTTCCGGGCCATCGCCTTGTTGGAAAGACCCAGTCTCAACTGGTCGAGGACGGCTCGTTCGGTTTCGGTCAGCCGGGCGATCTTCTTCTGTATCGCTTCGCAACTCCGGCGCTTGAGGACCCATTGGTCGTCTTCGAAGCAGAAACGCTCCAGCCTGTTGAGAAAAGAATTGTCGTCGATGGGTTTTTCGAACACGGTCGCGGCGCCCAGCTCCATGGCCGCCACCGTGGTTTGAACGTCGGCATAAGCGCTGATCAGGATGGTGGGCACCGAACTTTTTTGTCGCAGCAGCCTCAGCACGTCCAGACCCGAAAGCGACGGCAGGCGGTAATCGAGGACGACACAGCCCGGCCGATCGAGGCTCTCCCTCTTCAAAAGAATTTCGGGATCGCTCCATCCTACGACTTGCAGGCCAACGGATCCGATCAGGGCGCATAACGAATCCCGAAACCGATCGTCGTCATCGACGACATAGACATGGCCGGTCATAATCGATTCACGTACCTTCCTCCACCCCCTGAGCGCCTATTCGTTCGGCAGAATCATCTCCACGCATGTCCCACACCGTTTCGAGCGGCAGGAAACGCGCCCCCGGTGCCAGCGCACGATATCGCCCGCGATGGCAAGACCGAGTCCGCTGCCGTCTGCACGTGTCGTGACAAAGGGTTCGAATATCTTGTCGCGAATGTCCTCGGGAAGTCCGCAGCCATTGTCGAAGACCTGAACCGCCGTCGTCTCCGGAGTCTTCGCGACGACGCGGACCATCAGCTTCCGGGCGACGATCTCCGGGACGTCGAGCGCCGCGATGCTGTTGATCAAGAAATTGTAGAGCGCCGTTCCCAGTAACTCCTTGACGCCATTCACCCGCGTCTGTTCGGTGTGAATTTCCAGACGGACCCGGATCTGCTTGGCATCCGCCAGGGGCCTGAGCCGGTCGATCGCCTCCTTGCACACCTCGGTGAGGTCAACGCTGGATCGCGTCGTCGGCCTGCGCTCGGTCAGCAATCGTAGATGCTTGATGGTTGTGGACGCACGTAAGGCTTCCGCCTTGATGCCCTTGAGATACTCGTCGATATCTTGAGGCCTGACCACAGGTTTCGCGAGATGCCTGGAGAGCGTATTGACGAGATTGACGATGGTTCCCAACGGATGATTGAGTTCGTGCGCTACATAGGCGGTCATTACGCGCACGGTCGTTTCGCGTTCCCATTGCCGGCCCAGATCGCTTCCGACAGCTTCGAGCATAGGCGCGTTTTCCCTGGGCCCGTTCATTCAACGACGCTCAGTTCGACTTTATCTGCGACGGCATAAACACGTCCGCAGCAATTGAAACGATGAGGTACCAACGAACTACTCATCGCTCCACTAACCCAGGAGCTTAGTTGATGTGCAGTCGATCCGCTACCATAGCGCGCACAATGGTGAAGATTCCTTTAATGGAAGTGAACCACCAATGCAGCGCGCGTTCAGCTTCATCTCGAGTACATGTCCACACGCGTCCAGTGCCGTTGCATTGAAAATGTAATCGGTCGGCCGAGACGAGCGCATGGATTTTTCTGACAAGAGTGCTGCCTCGCAATTCTAGGACTCGATGCGCTGCGGCGCGCTTGAGCGAATTTCAAGCGACGAGCTGATCGCGCGGGCGCAAGTGTAGCAAATCGAGACGCTAACGATTTGCTAAGTAGGAAGTCCTCCCGCAGATGTGCACGTTTCCTCCGTCGTGAGGAATCACTCTCGCTTAGTTCGGGGTGTCCCGAGTAGTGCAGCGATGTGAAATTTGAAACACTGCCTACTCTCACGTGCGAACGAAATCCTTCGTCCGAAGTGTCCTGAACAGGAGAGCCAACATGGCAATCGAGAAAATGAATGCGTCGAGTAGCCTTGCCGAAGTCGTCGATCGTATCCTCGACAAGGGCATCGTGGTCGATGCTTGGGCGCGCGTGTCGCTCGTCGGTATCGAGTTGCTTTCTATCGAAGCCCGTATCGTGGTCGCCGGCGTCGACACCTACCTGAAATATGCGGAAGCCGTCGGTCTCACCGCGGGCGCCGCAGCCGCTTAACGGTCCGGTGCCCAGGGGAGCACCCACAGTCCTCCCCTGGGCGCCGAAGCCACCCACCGCGTAGCCGGGCCTCTGACAAGGAGTTAGCAAAATGACTTTGACGAGCGAGATGTCCCGCATAACGACGGAATTCGAGGCGGCTCAAGGCGAGCGCCTAGCCGCGATCGCCAAGATCGGATCGAGTATGAGGCGCGACAGCCGCAGGAATAAGGTTTCCCTCGCGCACACGATGGCCGCCCATCGCGCCGCCACCAAAAGCAACCTACGCGACATTTTCGGCATCGCGGCATTCACGCGTGGCGCCGCGGTAGAAATGGTCGAGCGCTTCAAGAATGAACGTGAAGAATGCGCGAACGATCTGAGGAAACAGTTGGATTCCTACGTCGCCGATCTGCGGGAAACGGTTGGCGAAGAACTCGCGCACCTGACCGCGACACGGGCGAAGATGGCACGCCGTGAAAATAATGCGCGACGCGTCCAGCTGAAGGACTTGCGCCGGCGCGTCGAAGCCCTGCTGGCCAATTCCGTCAAGTTGATCGAGGACTTCAACAAGGACCGCGCGCACGCCGGTCGAGTCTGGGAACAACATATGCGCAATGCCCCGCGGCAGCGGCGGGCGGCAACACGGGTTGCCGTCAAGGACAAAACCACTCCGCGTAAGCAGACCGCGCAGAAGCGAAAGCATACGCGCACCTAAGGATGGAAGCGCCAAGCTTGGTGCCGGTCTCCGGCGCCAGGCGAGGCGGCACGTGAGAAGCATGGACGAATGTTCTGCTAGGAAAAATGGAGCGCAATCTGTTGCTCCAACTGCATCGGCAAGGGCCGTCCCGACCACGATGAGGGGCGGCCCTCGATGAGCGAGCGAGGCACGTGATGCATTTCGGGAAACGCAACATCCGCTCGGCGGGGCGCAGCAGCGGCAGTGTCGAAGTGACGTTGCCCGTTGAACTCGCGGTCCTGGAAGGCATCGCCTGCCGCCTCTATCTGCGCGACGGCCTCGCTCCGGAAATCGTCCTTCAACCCGATTTGCAGGCCATAATGCCGGTGTTCGAGAAACTGTGGGACTTGCTGCGCCTCGGCCTGGAGGAAATCGACGAGATCGGAGATTTTGCCGAGGCAGACTACGGTTTCGGTCTCTTTCGGGCCTCCAAATTGGGCACGATGCCTTCGCTGGCCTATACGGATGCGCTCCTGATCCATCGCAGCCTCGGCACCGCTGTCGAAGCGACGCCGCATATGCTTGAGGCTTTCGCCCGCATCATCGAAAGCATGGCAGCGGTTGCCGGGAGCCGATTGGGCCTGTCGAACGAATTCGTAGCCTCGTTCGGCAACCAGGTGGCCACCCTCGTGAGCGGCGAAATGATTGGTGCGCGCGATGCCTTCGCCCGCAGCCTCGCATCGCAATCTTCGGGCGCGCCGCACGATGTCGGCTGGTGCCGGAATGCGCCCTTAAGCACGGACAATTGGCGCCGCGCGCAGAGCGCTCTGATGGGCGTGTACGACCAATTCAGATCCTGGGACAACGACCCCGCCGCTTTCACCAAGGAGCGTGAGCTTTGGTACCGGGCCCGCCGCTTCGAGTCCCACACAAGCATGAGCCAAGGCGCCGCTGGCGCGAACCAGGAGATCTAAACAGGATGTTGAACTTCACCCATTCGGAAGAAGTTGGCGTGGTGACGACGCTCGAGCTCCAGCCTCGCGCCGGCTTCGTACACACGCAGAGCGTCGAAGCGATAACCAAGCGGGCGCTCGCCTATCTGAAGGCGGGCTTCTCGGTTCACTTCCGCGGACCTGCCGGTACAGGAAAGACGACCCTGGCCTTGCATGTGGCCGCTCTGCTCGGCAGACCGACGGTCATGATCGCCGGCGACGAGGACATGGCCACGTCGACGCTCGTGGGCATGCAGCAAGGCTACCATTATCGCAAGGTCGTCGATCGCTTCATTCATACCGTGACAAAAATGGAGGAGACGGCCGACAAACGTTGGGCGGATCACCGCCTGACGACGGCTTGCCGCGAGGGCTATACCCTCATCTACGACGAGTTCACGCGTTCCCGCCCCGAGGCGAACAACGTACTTCTCAGCGTTCTGGAGGAAGGGCTGCTCGTCCTGCCGGCGCAGAACCAGGACGAGCCCTATATCAAAGTCCATCCGGACTTTCGTGTGATCTTCACCAGCAACCCCCAGGAATATGCCGGTGTCCATGATGCGCAGGATGCGCTGGGCGACCGCATCGTGACGATCGACGTCGGGTATGCGGACCGCGACCTTGAGGTCGCCATTGCGGCAGCCCGCTCCGGGCTGGCGCCGGCGCGCGTTGCGCCCATCGTCGACATCGTGCGCGAGTTCCGCGAGACGGGCGAATACGACCAGACGCCCACGCTGAGAGCCAGCATCATGATCTGCCGCATCATGGCCCAGGAAAAGCTGAGGTCCACGATCGACGACAGCCAATTCGTGCAAGTCTGTATCGACATCTTGGGTTCGAAGTCCGCACTCCCAGGCAAAGCGGACGGCAAGCATGCACAACAGCACAAAATGCTGCTCAGCCTGATCGAACACCATTGCCCCAGCCGCCTGACCCCGGCCGTCGCCGGCAGGAAACGAGCCTAGCCGGGGCCGCACAGGAGAGACTGCGATGACGAAAGAGAAGAGGAAATCACTGAGCGGCCTTCGGTGCGTCGCTACGCTGCAGACGCTCGCGCGGGACGCCAAGCCGCGGGAGCGCCACCAGATCGCCAACCGTTTTGCGCGCCTGGAGAACGAGCGCGCGCGATTGGAACGCGAAATCGGCATTTGGGAAACCCGGCTTCGGGCGACAACAAAAACGTTAGCGAAGGTTCGCGACGAGATCGACTTATTGCGGCCGCTACTGGACGAAGTGCCGGCCAAGAGCGCGGTGTGCCGGACTGGACGCGGGCAACGCCGCGGCACCGGCTTGACGGACACGCAGGAGCGTTCGCCCGCGCCGAACCGGACAATGCAGCTTGGATATTAGGTTCCGACAAAAAATGAGGACAGGAGATACACGATGACGAAGAGAACCAAGGCCGGCGGCAGCCGGGACAAGCCTGAGATCGAACTCGGCGGACTTTTCCGCGGTCTGGGCGAAGCGGTCGATCTGCTGGGAAAGCTGGTCGAAGCCGGCGGCACGCAAACGCGCCAGGGCGAGTTTCGCGTCAAGGGATTGGGCGACAAGGCCCGCGGCGTCTACGGATTCAGCATCCGGACCGGGCTGGGCGGCGAGTCCGCCGCAACGGTGGAACGCTTCGGCAACGTCCGCCCGAGCCGCGAAGGCTTTGTCGTCGACGAGGTCCGCGAACCGCTGGCCGACGTGTTCGACGAGCGCGACGAAGTCGTGGTCACCGCGGAACTTCCCGGCGCGAAGGAAGCCGAAATCACGGTGGAGCTCAAGGGCGACATGTTGACCATCGAGTCCAAGGGCGAGCGGCATTACGCCAAGGAGATCGTGCTTCCCGTCGAGGTCGACGCCGCAAGCTTGCGGAAGAAATACAACAATGGCGTGCTCGAGATCCGGGTACGGAAAAAGGCAAAGTCATGAACGCGCCATCCGCGAATACCGCAGCGCGGGTCGTTCAGAGGCCTTCCTCGGACAGAAAGATGAAGGACAAGGAGCAGGCGGAAGGCCAGTATCTCTACGCCATCATCGCCTGCCCCGAGCCGCGGGAATTCAAGACCCGCGGGATCGGTGAGCGCGGCGATGTCGTGCACACGATCAATTATCGCCGTCTTGCGGCGGCCGTGAGCACATCTCCGATCGTCGACTACGAAAACAGCCGCCGCAACATGATGGCGCACACCGTGGTGCTCGAAGAGATAATGACGGAGTGCGACATTCTTCCGGTGCGGTTCGGAACAGTGGCAACAAGCGCCGATGCGATCGAGAACCATCTGCTCGCGCCGCGTTACGAGGAATTCACCGCACTGCTCGAAGAGATGCACGGGCGGATCGAGCTTGGCCTTAAGGCCTTCTGGCATGAGGGCGCGGCATTCGAAGAGGTCGTGCGGGAGAACGAGAAGGTCCGCAAGCTGCGGGCCGCACTCCAAGGCAAACCCCTGGAGGAGACCTATTACGAGCGGATTCGGCTCGGCGAGGAAGTGGAAAAGGCAATGAACGACATCCGCGCCCGCGACGAAGAAGCGATCCTGTCGCGGCTAAGACCGTTTTCGCACAAGACCAGGACCAACAAGATCATCAGCGACCGTATGGTCCTGAATGCCGCCTTTCTGATCGATCGCGAAAACGGTGCGGCGATGGACGAAGCGGTGAAGCGCCTGGACGAGGATTTCAGCGACCGGCTCATGTTCAAATATGTGGGCCCGGTGCCGCCGTACAATTTCGTCAACATCGTCGTCAATTGGGAGGCATGAGGGATCATGGGCATTCTCGGCAGCCTCCTGACGTCGCCAGTCCTCGGGCCCATCAAGGGTCTCCTATGGCTCGCACGCACGATCGAGGAACAGGCCAACGCCGAGCGGTGGGACGAGAGCAAAATTACCGGAGGGCTCGCGGAACTCGAGCTCGATCTCGATCTTGGAAAGATCGACCTAGAAGAATATGAAGCGCGCGAAGCCGCGTTGCTGGAGCAGTTGAAGGAAATTCGAGAGGCCAAGAATGAGTAATAACGCAAATAGCCCTCTTTCGTCCGGTCTCGGTCCCCAGTCTCCCGGGAAGAGCGAAAGATCGGCCGTACGACATCGCAATCCGCAGACGTTGTTGACGTCCGCGGCCGTCATCACCCGGGCGCGCGACGAATTGTCGGCCCTGACCGGCTACAAAGTCGACAGCGTTTCGGGGTTCGAAAGGACGGACGACGGCTGGCGGCTCACCGTTACCGTCGTCGAACTGCGCCGCATTCCGGCGTCGACGGACATCCTCGCCACCTATGAAGCCACCCTCAACGAAGCGGGCGACATCATCAATTATCATAGAGGTTCCAGATATAGCCGTAACCAGACGGGGGAAATCTGATGACACCCCAGTCCTCCTCGCCGCGCATCGCGTGCCCGAGCGGCCTGTTCGACGGCTGCGAAAAAGAGATCGGGCGGCTCACGGAGGCCATCAATCATGCGTCTGCGCCGGAGGAGAAGGGTCGCCTGGCGAGAGAGCTGCTGGAGAACGTCGCCACGCTGCTCGACTGCAATGCGTACGATCGGGACGACTTCAACTGCCGACTCTGCCGCGAACTCTCGACGTTGCGTCACAAGACGGCGGCCGTGATCGACAAGGCCACAGCGTTGGGCCGTCATCCGGGCACGGGAGCCGAAAAATGACGACTATAAGCGGACGTATGGAGCATTCAACACAGGGCGCCTCGCTGGCGGACATTCTCGACCGGATTCTGGACAAGGGCGTCGTCATCGCCGGCGACATCACGATCTCGCTCGTCGGCGTGGAGCTGCTCAACATCCGCTTGCGCCTGCTGATCGCGTCCGTCGACAAGGCGATCGAGATGGGCATCAACTGGTGGGAGACGGACCCCTACCTCTCGTCTCAGGCAAAAGTCACGACGGAACAAAATCGCCTGCTGCAGGAGCGGCTCGATCGTCTCGAGGCGCAGCTTGCAGATGCTCCGGCCGCGGTGCACCAGCAATGAATACGCTGCCCATCGCGCCGATTTACGTCTACGCGATCGTTCCGGCGCGCCCTGGCACCGATGCGGCGATTACTGCGGAACGGCTTTGGACGTTTGCGGCAGGGCCGTTTGCCGCAGTGGTCGGCGACGGACCCGAAATGGGAGGCCGCAGCCGAGAAGATTTGGTGCACCAGCTTCTCGCCCACCAGAAAACCATCGAGCGGATCATGCAAGCGACGCCGCTGCTGCCGGTGAAGTTCGGAACCTTCGTGCCCGACGAGGCAAGCGTTCGCGTCCTGCTCGAACGGGGAAGTGCGGCCTTCGCGGCCGCCTTCGACCGGCTCGAAGGCTGCGTGCAGGTGGAAATTCTCGTCAAATGGGATGTCGAGGCCGTCTTCGCCGAGATTGCGAAAGAGGAGGCCATCGCCGGACTCAAGAAGAAGTGGGAACTCCACATCGGCCCGTCGGACGAGGCTTTGCGCGTCGTACTGGGTGGGCTTGTCAAGCAATCGCTGGAGCGCCGGCGCGCGGCTCTCGCGGCGGCTTTGTTCGGAACGCTGCGGGCGGCCGCCGTGGATGCGATCACCTATCCGGTTACGGCGGATCAGGTTGCTCTGCACTTGGTGCTGCTCATGAAGGCTGACGAGATGACCGCGCTCGACGATCGCCTGGAAGATCTCGATGCTACCCATGGCGGGCGATTGGCGTTCCGTTGCGTCGGTCCGCTTGCGCCTTACAGTTTTGCCACCGTCGAGATCGAGGTCGTCGAGGCGACGGCGTTGACAGAGGCCATGCGTCTGCTCGACGTCGGCCCCGACGCAACCGCTACAGAAGTACGGGCGGCCTACCGCCGCGCCGCTAAGAGTGTCCACCCCGATGCGGCGGGTGCAGGCGCCGGCGGCAGCGCGAGCATGGCGGCGCTGACAGAAGCTTGCCGCCTCCTTTCGCTCCATGCCGAAGCCGACGGCATACAGCGCGCCGCAAAGGGGGTCCGATCCGCCGACGCCGCGCACCTCGCAGATCACTCGGTGCTTGTTTCGGTGCAGCGCCAGGAGATCGTATTCCATGCCGCAGCTTGAAAGAGAAGACATCCGCCCCGTGCCCTCCGAAGCACGGCACGTTTACGTCTACGGGATCATCCGCCTGGAGGAAGGCGGAAAGAGACCCGATGTGCCGCCTCTTAGGGGACTCGCAGGCGGTCCTGTCCGTACGATCGTCAGCGATGGCCTAGCCGCGCTCGTCAGCATGGTGGCAACGCCGGCGGACGGCACGCCGTTCGAGGAAGAACTCAAGGATCCCGAGCTAGCCAAGAGCTTGATCCTGGATCATCACCGCGTTCTTCAGTGTCTGCTCGACACTCGAACCGTGCTGCCCATGCGGTTCGGCGCGCTGTTCACAGACGGCGAAAAAGTGTCCGATATGCTGCATGAGCATCGCCAGGGCCTTCTCAAAGCACTTGAGCAGGTGGAAGGCGCGCAGGAGTGGGGCGTAAAGATATTTTGCGATTGCTCGGTTCTGCGCCGCCATCTCGGCGAGAAGTCCCCGGCCGTGCTCGCGGCACGGGGCGAACTTGCCGCGGCAGCGCAAGGCCGCGCCTTCTTCCTGCAGCGGCGGATCGAGCGCCTCGGCGAAGAGGAAGTCGAGCGCTCCATCACGCAAGGCATGAACGAGTGCCGCCAGCGCCTGTGCGAGATTGCCCGTGCGGACGCGGCCATGAAGCTTCAGCCCGCGGCCGTCCACATGCGTGCCGACGATATGGTGTTGAACGACGCGTACCTGGTGGCCAAACCAGACGAAGAGCGTTTCTTCGGTCTGATCGACGAATTGCAGATGGTCCACGAACCCTTAGGCTTTCACTACGAGACTAACGGGCCTTGGCCACCGTTCAGCTTCGCCAACTACCGGCTGGGAGAACAGAAGAATGGCAATTCAAATCGGGAATGACGATGAATTGTCGCTGGCCGATCTTCTCGATCGCGCGCTGAACAAGGGCGTGGTTCTGTGGGGCGAAGCGATTATTTCGCTCGCCGGCGTCGATCTGGTCTATGTCGGCTTGAAAGTGCTCGTGGCGTCCTATGGGACGGCGGAGCGATACCTCGGCGCATCCAGAACCAGCGCCAGGCTGACCAAGAACGAAGGACTCTGACGATGCTCTATGTCTACGGCATCGTGGACTCGCAGCGCTTCGAGACCATTCCCGGCGAAGGGCACGAAGCGGGCGATATCGTGCCGGTATCGTGCGGCGCGTTCGCGGCGGCCGTAAGCCGCTTGTCCTCCCGCATCATCGCGGCAACGCCACAAAATGTTTGGCGCCACGAACGAATCCTCGAGCGCCTCATGCAGGATCACACCGTGTTGCCGCTGCGCTTCGGCACGATTTGTCCCGATGCGGATGCGCTGAGAGAGATTCTTCTGCTCTCGACGAACGAACTTTTGAACGATCTAGAGCGTGTGCGCGGCAAGGTCGAGATCGCCTTGCGGATCGCGGACGGTGATCGAAGCGCCGAATTGCCGGACAAAACCCTGGAACGCGACCATGTTCCAAGCCGGCAACCTGCAGAAGCGGTTCGAGCAATATTGGTTGCGTCGAACGACGACGAGCCGTCCGGCCGCGGCGCGGCCTATCTGCGCGCCAGATTGCAGCATCACCACAGCGAGATGGCGCGGGAAGACAGCGCAAAGCGGTTGGGGCAGCTGCTGCGACAGAACCTTGATGCGGTCTTGAAGGACGTCGTTTGCGCGCCTCCGGCGGATGCATCGGCGGGCTATCGAATCTCGTGCCTGGTGGAGCGCGACCGGGTCCCGGCGTTTGCCGACGCGCTCATCCGCTTTCGCGCGGACCATCCGCAATTCGATGTGACCTGTACCGGCCCCTGGCCGCCTTATTCCTTCGTGGCCGCGGCGCCCCTGTCCGGAGGACAATAATGCCGATGCAAGAGCAGATGGTCGACCCCTCCTCCGACGAGGTTCCGAGCGACGCCGTGCAACGGCCCGCCGCCGCGGCCTCGCCGCGCCAAGGACTTTTTCGTCCTGCCACCTCGGACGGCAGCGCGGATCCCGACAGAACAGGCGACGATCTCGCCAGGCTCGTTCTGGTCGTGGTGGACACCGTCCGTCAGCTCGTCGAAAAACAGGCGATCCGCCGCGTCGACAGCGGTACGTTGAACGAGGAGGAAATCGAACGCCTGGGACTCGCCCTGCTCCGGCTTGAAGAACGCATGATGGAACTGAAGGAGCATTTCGGTTTGACCGACGACGACCTCGCTCTCAGGCTCGGCGGTTTTCAAGATTTGGCCAATGAGACACGCCATGGATGAGAAGAACGTTGCCGTGAAAGAACGCGGCGCCCAGCCACAGGAAATCACCAGGAAAATCGCCGAGGCACTGCCTAAGGACGTGGGCCGCGGTCTGGCCCGTCTCGATCCCGCCGACATGGCCAGCATGGGAATCGAGCCCGGCGATGTCATTCGGCTTATCGGCGAGCGGGAAACCGCCGCCAAGGCCATGTCCGCTTTTCCGGGCGATCGGGGTAAGGGGATCGTGCAGATCGACGGGCTGACGCGCGACAACGCGAAGGTGGGCCTGGGTGGCAAAGTCCGACTGCTGGCGACGCAATACGCCCCCGCCGTGAGGGTCAAGCTTGCTCCGGCGGACGACACATCCCGTGCCAAAGGGCGCGACGATTATGTCGCCAGGCTGCTTGAAGGGCTCGTCATCACTGAAGGCGATCGGGTCCGTGCCACCTTGATGGGAACTCGTACCCGCGATTTCACTGTGCTGAAGACGGTACCGCAGGGCGCCGTTGTGATCCATCCGACGACGGCCATCGAGGTCAGCGGCCAGCAGGCCGGCGGCCCCCAGCAGCAGCGCATCGCCTATGAGGACATCGGCGGCTTGCAGCGTGAGCTTGCGTCGATCCGCGAGATGATAGAACTGCCTTTGCGGCATCCCGAGATATTCGAGCAGCTCGGTATCGATCCGCCAAAAGGCGTTCTGCTCTGCGGTCCGCCGGGTTGCGGCAAGACGCTGATCGCACGCGCTGTGGCCAACGAGACCGACGCCAAGTTCTTCGGGCTCAGCGGCCCGGAGATCATGCATAAGTTTTACGGCGAGAGCGAAGCGCATCTGCGCAAGGTGTTCGAGGACGCCGCGAGCGGCCCCAGCATCATATTTCTCGATGAGATCGACGCGATCGCCCCCAAGCGCACCTCGCTCGGCAGCGAGCAGCAAGTCGAGCGCAGGGTCGTTTCCCAGCTTCTGACGCTCATGGACGGGCTCAAATCCAGGGGCCAAGTGATCGTCATCGGCGCCACCAACATCCCGGACGCCATCGATCCCGCCTTGCGCCGTCCCGGCCGCTTTGACCGTGAAATCGCCATCGGCGTTCCCGACAAGCCGGGCCGTCTGCAGATTCTGCAGGTGCATTCGCGCGGCATGCCCTTGGCGGAGGATGTCAGCCTAGACCATCTGGCGCAGGTCACGCACGGGTTCGTCGGCGCGGATTTGCAGTCGCTTTGCCGCGAAGCGGCGATGGCGCGGTTGCGCAAGCTTTTTTCCGGCTTCGATCTCGGCCTCGACGACGTTCCCATCGAGGATCTGGAGAAGCTGACGGTGGGCATGGACGATTTCCGGGAGGCTCTGGCGCTGATCGAGCCCTCGGCCATCCGCGAGGTGTTCACCGAGGTGGCCGACGTCAGATGGGCCGATGTCGGCGGCCTGGACGAAGCCAAGCGCATCCTCAAGGAATCGATCGAGTGGCCGGCACTATATCCCGATCTGTTCAAGAAGGCCGGCGTCGCTCCACCCAGGGGCATCCTGCTGTTCGGGCCGCCGGGCGTGGGCAAGACCCTCCTTGCCAAGGCGGTCGCGACAGAAAGCGGGGCAAACTTCATCTCGGTCAAGGGGCCCGCTTTGATGAGCCGGTGGGTGGGCGAAACCGAGCGGGCGGTGCGCGAGCTGTTCCACAAGGCGAAACTCGCTTCGCCCTGCATCGTGTTTCTCGACGAGATCGACAGCATCGCACCGCGCCGCGGCGGCGGCAGCGAAGGCAACTCGGTGACCGATCGCACCATCGCCCAGCTCCTGACGGAGATGGACGGCATCCAGGAACTCACTGGCGTCGTCGTCTTGGCCGCCACCAACCGCAAGGACCTTGTCGACCCTGCGCTGCTCCGGGCCGGACGCTTCGATTTCCTGATCGAGCTGCCGCGGCCTGACCCAGCTGCAAGGCTTGCGATCTTCAAGGTCCATACCCGCGGACGGCCGCTCGCCCGCGATGTGGACCTCGCCGAACTTGCAGGCGCTGCGAGCGAGGGCCAGAGTGGAGCCGACATCGAACTGGCCTGCCGCAATGCCAGCTTGGCTGCGATCCGCGAGTACTTGGCCGTTCACAAGGGAAAAGCCGAAACTGGCGAGCATCTTGTCATTCGCTTGGAGCACTTTCGGACCGCCATTCGCGGATCCGGTGTTGGCCGTTAGGCGGCGTGAGGGCCTAACAGGAGCAGGACCTTGAGACGGCTCATTCATGTGCCGATCGTCCACAGCCAGGCTGATATGGGGCCGATCCAGGATCGCGTGCGGCAGGCCTATATCGAAAAAGGCGGAGAGCAGGCGTGGAAAGCGAGCAGAGAGGCTGTCGCCGAATTCTGGAATGCAATCGAAAACGCCATGGACCGCATCCGCCTCGATTATACGAAACTACGGCTCTACCAGGATGGCCTGCCCGTCTGCGGACTGGAGGAAAAAATCGTTCGCGACCTCGCGCAGCAAGGCGGAGCGAACTACCGCATCCTTCTGAAACTTACGGGACGCGGCGCAAAACTCGAGGGGACGGAAGACCCGGACCTGCTGCGGAAAGAATACGAGTTGATCATGGCAGGCGTGCACGCCGACGCGGGCAGCCTTGGCGCGAACACGGACAAGGACGGAATTGCCGAGGTCTTCCGCGACCTGTTGGATCGCAGGGATCATTTCATTGCGCAGCGTATAGACCGGACATTGCAGGCCGGTGAGACGGGCATTCTATTTCTCGGGGCACTGCATCGAGCGACTGCGATGCTTCCCGATACAATCCAAGTGATGTCCCTGAGCGAATTGTCAATCGGCGGGCAAAACTGGCTCTGACTCACTTTTGGTGCAGGCGGGAGTACGGCATCATTCATCGGCAACGACGCGCTGATCGCGCAGGCGCAGACCGCAAGTGGTTCAAATCGAGACAGTAACGAATTGACAAGTAGGGAGTCCCTCCAGTGGCGCGCGAATTTCCTCCATCGCGAAGAATCACTCCCGCTGAAGTAGGAGCCTCCCGAGTAGCGCGGCACCACGAAATTCGAAACACTGCCTGCACTCACATGCGAACGAAGTCCTTTAGAGAGGGGAATGGAACGGGGGCCATTCGGAATTAACGCCGCACTTGTACGAAACGAAATCCGAAGGGAGTCAATCCCGATGAATCAAAGATCACAAGACGCACTGTTGCGGTCCGACCGTATTCTAG